>NZ_CP170469.1:0-342644 GCF_042604625.1 Azospirillum sp. A29 | reverse complement strand
CGTCCGTCCTCCCGCCTCAGACCGAGAAGACGGCGTTGATCTGGCCGGTGCCGGAGGAGGCGAAATAGGGCGTGACGATGTCCACGCTGCCCTCGTAGCGGTCCCAGCCCAGCGCGCCGAACAGCATGGCGGTGTCGTGCATATAGCCCTCGCCCCAGCATTTCTCGGCATACATCGGCAGCATGGCGGTGAAGGTCGCCCACTCGCCGCGCTGCCACAGTTCGACCACGCGCAGGTCGACCTGCTCCAGGAAGGGGTCCCACATCTTGTGCAGGTACTGCTCCGACACGCCGTTCTGGGCGAAGCGGTGGGACAGCGAGCCGCTGGCGAGGATGGCGACGGTGCCGTCATACTCCTCCTCGATGGCACGGCGGACGGCGCGGCCCAGCGTGGCGCTGTCCTTCAGGTCGTGGACGGTGCAGAGCGAGGAGACCGACACCACCTTGAAGCGGCGGTCCTCGTTCATGTAGCGCATCGGCACCAGCGTGCCGTATTCCAGCGTCAGCGAGGTTTCCGAATGCGCCCGGGTGTTCACCCCGGCCGCCGTCGCCTTGCTGGCGAGCAGATGGCCGAGCGCCGGGTTGCCGTCATAGGCGTAGGGCAGGTTCTTGATGAAGTGCGGCAGCTCGTTGCTGGTGTAGACGCCCTCGAAATGGGCGGCGCAATTGACGTGGTAGCCGGAATTGACCAGCCAGTGGGTGTCGAACACCACGATGGTGTCGACGCCGAGGTCGCGGCAACGCCGGCCGATCTCCCGGTGTCCGGCGATGGCGGCGTCGCGGCACCCCTTGTGCGGGCCGTCCAGCTCCGACAGGTACATGGACGGGACGTGGGTGATCTTGGCGGCGAGTGCGAGTTTGCCCATGCTTTCCTCCGGAATGCGGCCGGTTCGGCCCGGCTTGGTGATGGAAGTCTGAAAGACCGTCAACCGGCGACGATGTGGTTGACGAGGCTGCCGATGCCCGCGATCTCGGTGGTGACGGTGTCGCCCGGCTTGACGTCCGCCAGCCCTTCCGGGGTTCCGGTCAGGATGACATCGCCCGGCGACAGGGTCATGATCGACGACAGGTACGCGATCAGGTGCGGCACGTCGAAGATCATGTCGCGCGTGCTGCCCTCCTGCGTCACTTGGCCGTTGACCAGCGTGCGCAAGGAGAGGTTCATCGGATCGGGCACGTCCGCCGCGTCCACCAGCCAGGGACCGAGCGGCGTGCAGCCGTCGCGGTTCTTCACCCGCAGGTTCGGGCGGTAGTAGTTTTCCAGATAGTCGCGGATGGCGTAGTCGTTGGCGACGCTGTAGCCGGCCACCACCTCGTAGGCGCGGTCGCGCGGCACGTCGCGGGCGGTGCGGCCGATCACCACCGCCAGTTCGCATTCGTAATGCATGAAGGTGGCGTCGGCCGGGCGCCGGGTGCTGGCCTGATGGCCGGCGATGGTGTTCGGCCCCTTCAGGAAGACCAGCGGCGTTTCCGGCGCCTTGAAGGCCAGCTCCTTCGCGTGGTCGGCATAGTTGAGGCCGAGCGCGAAGATCGTGCGCGGCTCCACCGGCGGCAGCCAAGTGACCGTTTCGGGAGCAACAAGCCGGCCGTCGGACAGCCGCAGCCGTCCCTGTTCCTCGACCGCCGCATGGATTGTGCCGTCCAGCAGGATGCGGGCGCGCTTCATGGCGTTTCTCCTTCCGCCGCGGCGTCTTCGATGACGATGTCCAGGGGTGCGAAGCCGTCGATCTCCAGCCGGACGCGGTCGCCGGCCCCGGCCTGCGGCCCGCCGAGCGCGATGCCGAGATGCAGGATGTCGCCGGCCCGCAAGCTCATGAAGCCGGTCACCTCGGCCAGCAGCCGGGCCGGCGGGCGGACCAGATCGGACAGGCTGCGCTCCGCCACCACGGTGCCGTTGACCAGCGTGCGCAGGGTCAGCGTCTCCAGCCCCGCCACCGCCGCATAGGGCAGCGTTTCGCCCATCGGGCAGGAGCCGTCGAAGCAGCGTTCGCGCACCGGCGGCCGGTAGACCGACGGGTTGGGCAGGCTGGCGTCGAGGATCGGGCGCAGCCCGGCGACCGCGTCCATCGCCGTGGCCTCGTCCAGGGCAGTGGCGTCGCGGCCGATGACGAGGCCCAGCGTCGCCGCCACCTCCACCCGCTCCGCTCCGCGCGGCAGCCGCACCGCGGCGCCGGTGCCGGCATGGGTGTTGTAGGGTTTGATGTAGAGGATCGGCGCCTTCGGCGGTGCACCGTAGGGCGGCTGCGACAGGGCCGGGCCGAGGCGGTCCAGGGTGGGGCGGTCGTTGAGGATCACCCCGTAGACCATTCCCTGGGCCATTCCCTGAGGGGACGTGGTTTGCATGGTGTCAGCCTCCGAAGGCATGGACGAGCCACAGGCAGATGCCCGGCACGAAGACGATCAGCAGGATGCGCAGCAGGTCGGATGCCAGGAAGGGCATGACGCCCCAGGCGGTTTCGCGCATCGGCACGCCGCGCGCCAGCCGGTTGATGACGTAGAGGTTCATGCCGACCGGCGGATGGACGAGGCCGATCTCCACCACCATCAGGGCCAGGATGCCGAACCAGACCGACTTGTCGGTGGCGTCCATGCCGAAGAAATCGAGGCCAATCACCACCGGGTAGAAGATCGGGATGGTCAGCAGGATCATCGCCAGCGAATCCATCACGCATCCCAGCAGGATGTAGATGCCGATGATGCTGAACAGGACCAGCAACGGCGGCATGCCGCTGTCGCGCACCCAGGCGGCCAGCTCCACCGGCATCTGCGACACCGCCAGCGCCGAGTTCAGCAGGTCGGCGCCGATCAGCACGACGAAGATCATGGCGGTCGCCTGGGCGGTTCCGTAGATGCTGGCGACCAGCTGCGGCCAGCGCATGCCGCCGGAGGCGAAGGCGATCAGGCCGCAGGCGGCGGCGCCGATGGAGGCGGCCTCCGTCGGGTTGGCCCAGCCGTCATAGATGCCGAGGATTACCACCAGGAAGACCAGCAGCACCGGCAGCACGCCGAGCTGGGCACGCAGCCGCTCCGACCAGGGCAGCGGGGCGCTGGCCGGGCCGGCGGCCGGGTTGCGCCGCACGATCAGCGCGATCACCGCGACATAGCCCAGCGCGGCGATGACACCGGGGACCACCGCGGCGACGAACAGCTTGCCGATGGATTCCTGCGTCAGCACCGCATAGACGACCAGCGGCACCGAGGGTGGGATCAGGATGCCCAGCGTCCCGCTGGCCGCCAGCGTTCCGGTCGCCAGCCGCCCGGAATAGCCGCGGGCCTGCAATTCCGGCAGCGCCACCTGACCCATGGTGGCCGCAGTCGCCAGCGACGATCCGCAGATGGCGCCGAAGGCGGCGCAGGCGGTGGTGGAGGCCATCGCCAGACCGCCGCGCCAATGGCCGATCAGGGCGCCAGCGGCGCGGAACAGCGCCTTCGACAGCCCGCCATGGGTGGCGAACTGGCCCATCAGCAGGAACAGCGGGATGACCGACAGATCGTAGTTCGACAGCCGGGCGAAGGCGAGGTTGTTGAGGGTGAACAGCAGGGCGGCGGTCTGGCCGTCGTTGATGGTCAGATAGATGGCGCCGCCGGCGATGAACATCGCCACGCCGATATGGACGCGCAGCGCCAGCATGCCCATCAGCCCGGCGAAGCCGGCAAGTCCGATTGCGGTCCCGCTCATCGTGCAACCTCCGCCGTGCCGGCCGTCTGTCGTTCGTTGGATGTCAGGTCGCGCCAGCCGCGGGTCAGCGCGCACAGCGCCGTCAGGGCGAGGCTGGGCAGCATGGCGAGCATCGGCATCCAGACCGGCAGCCCCAGAAGCGGCGTCACCTCGCCCGCCTCGCGGATGTCGATCACCTGGAGGCCGGTGCGCCAGACCAGCAGCAGGGCCAGCGCGCCGAGCAGCAGGTCGGCCACCGCGTCGAGCAGCCGGCGCATCCAGGCCGGGGCGGTTTCGGTGAAGAAGTCGACGCGCAGATTCTCGCCCAGGATGGTGCAGAGCGGCAGGAAGGCGCAGGCGGCCACGGCGGTGCCGACCTGCATCAGCTCCACGTCGCCGGTGACCGGAAGGTTGGCCAGCTTGCGCCCGAAGATGGACAGCAGCGACATGCCGATCAGCGCCATGAAGATGCCGCCGCCGGCCAGGGCGAAGCCTTTCGCCGCAAGCAGCAGGGCGCGCTCGCCCGCGCTCCTTGGCCGGAAGTCCGGGCTTCCGATGGGTTCATGCATGATGAAGGGTCTCCGCGAAGGGGATCAGCGGGCGGCGAGCGCGCGGGCGTCGGTCGCCAGGGCGGCGCCGTCGATGCCGCGCTTGGCGATGTCCTGGCGCCATTCGGCTTCGACCGGCGCCGCGGCGGCGCGCATCGCCTCGTAATCCGCGGGATCCTGGTTCTGGATGGTGCCGCCTTCCCTGGCGACCAGGGCGCGGGTGTCGGCGGTCACGCGGTCCCAGACCTGACCGAAGCTCTCGACCAGCGCCGGGCCGCTGTTGCGGTCGATCACCGCCTTCAGGTCGGCCGGCAGCGACTGGTAGCGCTCCTTGTTCATCAGCAGCGTCAGGACCGTGGTGGAGTAGTAGGGCTGGCCGGCCGGCGGCTGGGTGTGGAGCTTGGTCACTTCCTGGAGCTTGGTCGGCGTCACCACCTCCCAGGCGCCCATGGCGCCGTCGACGATCCCCTTGGAGATCGCTTCGGTCACCTGGGCGGGCGGCATGTTGACGGGGGTGGCGCCCAGCGCGGTCAGCAGCTTGGAGACCATGCGGGTGGAGGCGCGCAGCTTCTGCCCCTTCAGGCTGTCCACCGCGGCGATGGGCTTTCCGGCGGTGTGGAAGGCGACGCCGCCATCGACATGGACCGCCAGAACCTTGTAGGCGGCGAACTCCTCCACCGCGTGGCGCTGGTAGAAGTCCCAGGCCGCCCGGCTGCCCGACAGGCCGTCGCGCACGACGAAGGGCAGCTCCATCGTCTCGATGACCGGGAAGCGGCCGGCCGAATAGCCGGGGGCGGTCCAGACGATGTCGGCGACGCCGTTCTTCGCCAGATCGACCAGCTGTGCCGGCGTGCCGCCGAGCTGCATCGCCGGATAGAACTGGCAGGTGATGCGTCCGCCCGACTGCTCGCCCAGGGCCTTGCACCAGGGCTCCATCACCTGCTTCTGCGCCGGCGCGCCCGGCGGCAGGAAATGCGTGATCTTCAGCGAGACGCCGTCGGCGGCTGTGGCGGGGTTGGCGACGGCAAGCGGCAGCAGCGTGGCCAGGGCGAGCGCCGCCGGCCGGATCGTTTTCAGCATGGGGTTTCCTCCACCGATGCGCGGGGGGACTGGGCGGACCGAAGGGTCTGCCCGTCCTCTTGTCGGCGCGTTGTTCATTGATGGTGTGTGATGCTGTTAACGAGTTAAACATTAACATGTTAAACAGTCAAGCGCGTTGTGCGTGGCTTGGGCGCACTGGTTGCCTCATACCAGGGCACGCTTGAACTGACCTCTTCAAGCGTGCCCTGGCCGCCGCGACTGCGGCGGCGCGCCCCCATGGGCGCGGAAAAGCCTGCGTGGCGTCTGAACGCAATACGGCAAGTCAGGTCATTGGCTTGCCGGTATCGGACGCTTAGTCCATTGCCGGGTAGAGACCGCGGGTGCCCGCCATCAGCCGCGTCAGGCCGAGAAGGGCATCGAGGCTGGGGGTCGCCTGTCCCAGCCGCCCGGCGATCTCCTTCACCGCCCCCAGCAGCGCGTCGATCTCCAGCGGCTTGCCGGCTTCGGCATCCTGGAGCATCGACGTCTTGAAGGCGCCGAGCCGGCGGGTCACCGCGTTGCGGTCCTCGCCGCTCTGCTCGACCGGGCAGCCGATCAGGCGGCCCAGTTCGGCGGCCTCCGCCATCACCGACAGGCAGAAGCCGCTGACCAGCGGATCGTCGAGAATCCGGTCGCAGGTGGCGCCGGTCAGTGCCGACACCGGATTCATCGTCATGTTGCCCCACAGCTTGTACCAGATGTCGGTCTGGATCCGTGGGGAGGACTGGACCTCGAACCCCGCCGCGGTCAGGAGATCCGCCAGCCTGCCGAGGCGGGGCGACGGGCTGCCGTCCAGCTCGCCGACGATCAGCCGGTTGCCGAAGCCGTGGCGCACCAGACCGGGTTCGGCAACCGAGCAGGTGGCATGGACGACGCAGCCGACGACCGCCTCATCCGGGATGGCGGCGGCGATCCGTCGGCCGGGATCGACGCTGTCGAGCGGCATCCCGGCGAGCGGCCCGCCGAAGCGGTGGAAGAACCACCAGGGCACGCCGTTCATCGCCGGCAGAACGATGGTCTGCGGCCCGATCAGGGGCGTCAGCGACGGGGCGAGGCCGGGCAGCGACTGCCCCTTCACGGCGATGACGACGAGATCCTGCGGCCCCAGCGCCGTCAGATCGTCGGCCACCCGGACGGACGCCGCGACCTCCCCGTCCGCGGTGGCGAGCCTCCAGGGACCGGCGCGGAGCGCATCGGCGGTGGCGCCGCGCGCCAGGACCGACACGTCGCAGCCGGCCTGGGCCAGACGGATGCCGATGAGGCCGCCGATGGCGCCGGCCCCGATGATGCAGGTCTTCATCGACGTCCTGTCTCCGCGGTCTATAGGGATGATCAGCGCCGCCGCAGCGTTTCCGACGGCGTCTCGCCATAGCGGCGGCGGTAGTCGCCGGCGAAGCGTCCGAAATTGCCGAAACCCCAGCGCAGGGCGATGTCCGCCACGCTTCCGGTTCCCCGGCCTCCGGTTCCTGTTCCTTGCAGCAGATCGTCCCGCGCGGCGGCCATGCGGATGTCCCGCAACTGCTGCATGGGGGACTGGTCGCGGAAATTGCGGAAGCCGGCGGTCAGGGTCCGGATGCTGACGCCGGCCGCCTCCGCGATCTCCGCCAGGGTCAGCGGCTCCCCGGCGTTGGCGCGCATGAACTCCTCGGCCGCCCGGACATGGCGCGGGGCAGGGGCGGCGGGCGTGCCCGCCATCTGCTCCGCCCCGCTATGCTCATGCCCGGTCAGCAGCATCAGCATCGCGGTCTCTTCCAGCTGTCTCCGCAGAAGGTCGGGCAGGGCCGGGGTCGGGGCCGGCTCGGGTCCGGCAGAAGGTGCGGTGCAGGACAGCACCATCCGCACCACCGACTGCCAGCGCGCATGCATGGCGGTTTCCGGCCGGATGCAGGGTGCGAATTCCAGCGGCCGGACGGGGGCCTTGCCGGTCAGCCGCTCGTACAGGCCGTCCAGCGCCGCGGTGCCGAGGCGGAGATGCAGCCGCTCGCTGTCGGCGCTGAAGCGCTTCCTCACCGGCGATCTCGCGGAATCGACGACCATCAATCCCGGCCCGCCGCTGAAGCTCTGCCCCTGCGTGTCGATTTCGGACCAGCCGCTGACCTGCGTCGTCACCAGGATGAAGCGGCCGGTCGGCACCTGCGACAGTTCCACCCCGGTGTTGAAGCGCAGCAGGGCCATGCCTCCCGACCAGCCGACCCGCAGCCGCATGCGGAAATCACGCGGCGGCCCGATCACCCGCATCCGGTGCGGGGTGTAGTTGCGGAACAGACGCTCCGAGGCGCAGTCGGGGTCGCTGGTGACCCAGTCCCCCGTCCGGTCGCCGGGCTGGTCGCCCGCTTGGGAGGCCAGGGCCCGTTCCGCCTCCAGCCCCAGCAGCCGGGCTTCGGTGGCCGACCGGCTCGTTTCGTCCTGATCGCATCCGTCCCCACAGCTTCCGATCATTGTTCGCGAGCCCCTTTGTGGAGTATGCGAACAATAAAGCGGTTAACATGTTAATTAGTCAAGGGCCTTGGGCTTCGCTCTGTCAAGACCGGTAGGTCGGGTCGATGCGGTCGATGATGCGGGTGAGCGCTGCGAAGGCATCCTCGCCGGCCCCGTATTTCGGATTGAAATTCAGGCTGTCGGTAACGCATTTCTCCAGCACCGCCACCGGGATCTGCCGCGCCCGGCCCATCGAATGGGTGGCCAGCTGGATCTCGCAGGCGCGGTTGACCAGCCACATCAGCGAGAAGGCCTGGGCCAGCGTGGATCCCACCACCACCGGACCATGGTTGCGCAGCAGCAGGACCGGCTTGTCGCCGGCGCTGGCCAGGATGCGCCGCCTTTCGTCGAGATGGACGGTGATCCCTTCGAAATCATGGTAGGCGATCTTGCCGTAGAGCTGGGCGGCGTAGAAGTTGGTGAAGGCCAGCCCGTCCTCCAGGCAGCAGACCGCCTGCGTCTGGGTGGTGTGGACATGCATAACGCAATGGGCGTCCGGCAGGGTCGCGTGGATGGCGCCGTGGAAGGTGAAGCCGGCCGGATTGATCGGCCAGTCCGAATGGCCGACGATGTTTCCCTCCACATCGACCTTCACGAGATTGGAGGCGCGGACCTCCGAATAATGCAGGCCGAACGGGTTGATGAGGAAGTGGCCGGGTTCATCGGGAACCCGGAGCGAGATGTGGTTGTAGATCAGCTCCGACCAGCCGAGATGGTCGAAGATGCGGTAGGCTGCGGCCAGCTTGACGCGGGCCTGCCATTCGGCCGGGCTGAAACGGGCGGGCTGTTCGAAATAGCGGGGCGCTGTGCTCATGTCCGGTCTCGCTGTTCCTGGTTGTTACGCTGAAATCGGCAGGGCCGTCGGTGGGGCCGTCAGTTTGGCCGCGGGGCCAGTTGACGGGCCGCGGCGGCGAGGGGGGCGGCGTCGATGCCCTTGGCCGACGCCTGGGCGATCCATTCGGCGGTGACCGGCTCCAGCTTCTTCAGCACCTCGTCGTAGGCGCTGCCCGACAGCACGGTGACCGCCTGCCCCTGTGCCTTCACCCTGTCGCGCGTCGCGGTGATGGTGGCGTCCCAGGCCCGCCCGAAGCGCTCGACGAGGACCATGCCGCTGTTCTTCTCAAGGATCGCCTTGAGGTCCGCGGGCATGGCGTCGGAGCTCTTCCTGTTCATCAGCAGGGCCAGGACGGTGGCGCCCAGGACGGGCTCGTCGTGTGAGGTTTCCAGATGGAAGCGGGTGACCTCGTCCAGCTCGGTCGGGCCGATGACCTCCCAGACCGCGGACGCACCGTCGACCACGCCCTTGGAGATCGCCTCGGTCATCTGGGCGGGCGGCATCGCGACGGGGGTGGCGCCAAGCTCCGTCAGGGTGCGGGCGATGGTGCGGTTCGGCGCGCGCAGCTTCAACCCGGCGAAATCGGCCGCCTTGGCGACCTGCCTGTTCGCGGTGTGGACGGTCATGCCGCCGTCGCCATGCAGGGCGAGCAGCTTGTAGGCGGCGTATTCGTCCTGAAGATGCGCCTGATAGAAGGTCCAGATCGCCCGCCCGCCCGCGACGACGCCGACCGGCAGCATGTCCGGAAGCTCCAGCACCTCGGTCTTGGGGAAGCGGCCGGTGGAATAGCCGGGGGCCGTCCACACGATGTCGGCGACGCCGTTGCGCGCCAGATCGACCAGCTGGGCCGCGGTGCCGCCCAGTTGCAGCGCGGGATAGAACTGGCAGCGGATGCGGCCGCCGGACTCCCGGCCGAGATCGTCGCACCACGGCTCCAGAACCTGCCTTTGCACCTGCGCCACGCCGGGCAGGAAATGCGCGATTTTCAGCGTCACGGTTTCGGCCGCATGGGTGCCGGCCGACGCCATCAGTCCTGTTGCAAATACGATTGCCGACGTGAGCGTGCGCAGACTGCTCATCCCCAGACCTCCCGTTGACTTGGCTTTTCTGTCCGCCGGCGGTGTTCGCGACGGTGTTCGCCAAGGGTAGGCGGGGCTGGCGTCCTGCTCTATCCGCGCCGGGCAGGCGCTGTCCGGAACGGGCGGAAATTCTGCGATGGAACCTTGCGCGGCTGGCCCATGCTGCGACGCCATTTCCGCTTTGGACGGAACAAGGCGCTCTATTGCGGTTCCAGGCGGTTCCCGCCGCGGGCGGCGCCCGTTTCGATCCCAGGGATCTGCGTGATCCGCTCGGCAAGAAAATCGACCAGCAGCCGGACGCGCGCGATGCCCGCACGTTCCGGCACGATCAGCATGCTGAGCGGCACGGGAGGCGGCTCATAATCCGGCAGCACCCGCGCAAGCCGTCCGGCCGCGAGAAAATCCTCGACAAGCCAGAGATGGGCGGGAGCGATGCCGCGGCCGGCCGCGAGCGCCTCGCGCACGGCGAGCCCATGATCCGTCTGAAGCCGTCCGCCGAAGGGCAGTGAGTGGCGCTCCCCCCGCCCTTCGAGAACGAGAAGGTCGCTCCCGGCGATGTTCGACATCCGGATGCCTTCGTGCGTGCTCAGATCCCGCGGATGCATCGGTACCCCGCTCCCCGCGAGATACTGCGGCGCCGCCACCAGCAGGCGCCTCGATTGGCCCAACGGCTTCAGCTTCAATGAACTGTCGGTGAGCGGTCCGAGACGAAGCGCAATGTCGACGCCGTCGCGGACGAGATCGATGCGCTCGTCGCTGAGGCTGAGATCGACTGCGATGTCCGGGTACAGATCCTGGAACGCGAAGATCAGACGGCTGACATGCAGGACACCGAGTGCGGCCGTACAGGAGATGCGGATCGTGCCGGCCGGCGCGCCGCGGGTGCTGCGCGCCTCCTCGCTCGCGAGATCCACCAGCCGCAGGATCTGCACGCACTGTGCGTGGAACCGGCTGCCCTCGTCCGTCACCGTCACCCGCCGCGTCGTCCGGCTCAGCAGCGGCACGCCCACGGCCGTCTCCAGTTCCCGCAGATGGCGCGTCACCGTCGACTGGCCGATGCCCAGTTCGCGGGCGACCGCCGACAGGCTTCCCCGTTCGGCCACGCGGACGAAGGTGCGCATACGTTCGAGCGTGACGTCCAATTTATCCGCATTCCAGCATAATCATATCCATTCCCATCATATACCGGATCGCTACTCTCCATGATACCTGCTCACCGGTTGCATCACCCAGCCGGAGCCGGCCATGAAAATCCTCATTGTCTTCGCCCACCCCGAACCGCGTTCGCTCAGTGCGTCGTTGCGCGACGTCGCCATCCAGGAACTGGAAGCCCAGGGCCATGAGGTGCAGCTGTCCAACCTGTACGACATGGGTTGGAAATCGGAGGTCGATCGGGACGACTTCCCGACGCTTCCGGCCGAAGAACGGCTGAAGGTGCCCGGCTCGTCCCGCGGCGCCTTCGATGCCGCGGCGCTGACCGCGGATGTCAGGGCCGAGATCGGGAAGCTGCGCTGGGCGGACACGCTGATCCTTCAGTTTCCGCTCTGGTGGTTCTCCATGCCGGCGATCCTCAAGGGCTGGGTCGACCGGGTCTATGCCAACGGCTTCGCCTATGGTGTCGGCGAGCACAGCGACCGGCGCTGGGGCGACCGTTACGGCGAAGGCGCCCTGGCCGGCAAGCGCGCCATGCTGATCGTAACCGCAGGCGGTTGGGAGGACCATTATTCGCCGCGTGGGATCAACGGGCCGATGGACGATCTGCTCTTTCCGATCAACCACGGGATCCTCCACTATCCGGGCTACGAGGTCCTTCCGCCGTTCGTGGTCTACCGTGCCGACCGCCTGGACGAGGCCGGCTTCGAGCAGGTCGCGGAGCGGCTGCGCCGGCGGATGCGGACGCTTGCGACGACGCCGCCACTCCCCTTCCGGCGTCAGAACGGCGGCGATTATCTGATCCCGTCCATGCAGCTCCGGCCGGGCCTCGACGCTCCGGGCGCTGCCGGATTCACGCTCCATCTCAGCCACGACGGCCCGGGCAAGATCGATTGAGGCAAGGGCGCAAGGCTCCCACGGGCGACGCGGGGTTCGCGATACCCCGAATTTCTCGGGCCTACCTCCACGAGGGTGTGGTTTGTCCGGCACGCCCGCAACTACGCTGGAGAAGCAGCGATGCCGGCGCCCACCTGCGGCCGGTTTGCCCCGGATCCGTGCCTGCTCCTTGTCCATCCGGCCGATGGCGCCTTGTTCCAGTCGACGCCCTGAGAACACGGGCCCAGAACCCGTGCGACGACCAAAAGAACGATTCAATGGGAGGAATCATGAAGACCGGTCTGAACACCGCGCTTTTTCTGGCGGTTGCATGCCTGACGATGCCCGCCGGAGCCCAGGACTACCCGCAGCCGCCCGGCAACCTCGAGAAGTTGCAGCAATTCAAGACCACCGGCGACGTGACCGAAATCCCGGTCGTTCCGCAATCCGGTCCGAAGGCGGCGGCGATCAACAAGTCCCTGTCGCGGATCAAGCTGCCGCAGGGCTTCAAGATCGCGCTTTATGCCATCGTGCCCGACGCCCGTCACATGGCCGTCGGGCCGCAGGGCGTGGCTGTCTTTGTCGGAACGCGCAAGACCAAGGTCTACGCGGTCACCGATCGGGACAAGGACCGCGTCGCCGACGAAGTGAAGGTCTTTGCGCCGACGATCAATTTCTCGGTGCCGAACGGGGTCTGCTTTTCGAAGGACGGATTCCTGTTTGTCGTGGAGCAGAACCGGGTGCTGACCTTTCCCGCCGCCGAGTTCTTCTATGAGGGCGCCGACGTCGCCGCCTTCCAGGTGGCGAAGGGCGGCGAACTCATTCCCAAGGAGGAGGAAAGCTACAACCACACCGCCCGCGTGTGCCGGGTGGGTCCGGACGACAAGCTCTACATTGCGCTCGGGCAGCCCTTCAACGTGCCGGCATCCGACAAGCTCGACCTCTACAGGAAATGGGGGATCGGCGGCATCGTCCGCATGGACCGCGACGGAAAGAACCGCGAAGTCTATGCCTGGGGGGTGCGCAATTCCGTCGGCATGGATTTCAACCCCAAGGACAAGGCGCTCTGGTTCACGGACAACCAAGTGGACGGCATGGGCGACGATGTCCCGCCGGGCGAGTTGAACCGGGCGGAAAAGCCGGGCCTGAACTTCGGCTTCCCTTATTATGGGGGCGGCAAGATCCGCACAGTCGAATACAAGGATCAGCAGGCACCGGCAGACGCGGTGTCGCCGCAGGTCGAATACGACGCGCATGCGGCCGATCTCGGCATGACCTTCTACAGCGGCACCCAGTTCCCGGCGAAGTACCGCGGCGGCATCTTCGCCGCCGAACACGGGTCGTGGAACCGCACCAAGCCCATCGGGGCGCGGATCATGTTCACCTCGCTCAAGCCGGACGGCACCGCGGACAAGACCGAGGTCTTCGCCGAAGGCTGGCTCACCTCGGACGGCGAATATCTGGGGCGGCCGGTCGATGTGGCGGTGATGGCCGACGGCTCGCTGCTGGTGTCGGACGATTTTGCAGGAGCCGTCTACCGGATCTCCTATGGGCAATGAGGGGCGGGGCGGTCGGCCGGGAGGATGAGGATGCGATACCGGTGGAGCGTGCCGATCCTGCTGGGACTGGCCGGCTATGCGGCCAGTGCCCATGCCGGAGATCCCGGGGCGGGAAGAAAGAAGGCCATCCAGTGCCAGACCTGCCACGGGCTGGACGGGCTCTCCAGGATTCCGGAAGCGCCCAATCTGGCCGGGCAACCGGAAATCTACCTCCGCAAAGCGCTCACCGATTACAAGACGGGGGCCCGCAGGAACGAGATGATGTCGGTGGTCGCCCCGTCGCTGAGCGAGGCGGACATCGACGATCTCGCATCCTATTTCAGCGCCATCCGGATCGAGGTGACGCCGCCATAGCGCCGCAGGACCGGTGCGGGACCTGACAAAACCCTTCCGGGATCAGGGCGACCGGTCGATGACTCCGCTCAGGTGAATGGCGAGTTCGACCGAGAAGCGACGATCCGGGCTTTCGACATCGATGCCGAACAGCTCCTCGATGCGTGTCAGCCGATAGCGCAGGGTGGTGACGTGCACGCCGAGCTGGTCGGAGCAGGCCTTGGTGCGGCACCCCGTCTTCAGATAGGCGGACAGCGTCTCCAGATAGGGCGTCCCATGCTGACGGTCGTACTCGATGAGGGCGCCGATGCTGTCGGCGACATAGCCGCGCACCTCGTGGGTGTTCGCGGCAGCCAGCAGCATGGGCAGTGGGCCGAACTGCCGGGCATCGAGGACGCCGGGGCGGCCGAACTCCTCGGCGATACGGATCATCCGCCAGGACCGGTCCCACGCCTCCGCATAGTCCGGCGGGGCCATGCAGCGACTCGTCAGCACGACGAACGGCTCGGCATGCAGGATGTCGGCGACGGACCGTGCGATCTGCGCCATCAGCCGCTTGACCGGTCCGTGGCTCCGCTCGTCGACGGCGGGAATGAGGCAGACCAGTCCGGCCGGAACGGTGACGAGCGTGCCGGCGATCCCGTGCAGCGACAGCAGCCGCTGGACCGGGAGGTGGAGGTCGGCCGCGGCACTCACTGCCCGCGGACTGCGGCCGGGCAATCCGACCAGGATCATCTGGGTCGGCAGATCGAGGTTGAGGCCGAGCCGCAGCGCGCGCTGTCCGATGTCCAGCGGATCCCGCCATCGCCGCTCCACCAGCTCCAGGAACAGCTCGGTCAATGTCCGGTTCTCGTAGCGGAAGCGGATGACGTTGCGCAGCATCTGGATGCCGAGGGCGTGCTTGATGCCGTCGAGCAGGAGCTGATCGGCCTGACCGTAAGGCTGCGGTCCCGGAAAGATCATCAGCACGCCGACCACCTCGCCGTCGGCGGTCAGCGGGTCGATGCGCGGCGCCGTGCGGATGCGCTTGCCGTTGACCTCCCAGAACAGGGTCGCCCCGGTGGCGGCGGGCCCGGTGGCAACGGGATGGTCGATGGCATCGCGCGCCGCCTTCATGATCGAGGGGCCGAGGTCGGCCGCGACCGCCGCCTGCCAGTCGGCGTCGCCGATGTCGCTGCCGCAGGGCGCCCGGTCGGCGGTGACGAGGTTGGCGGTGAAGTCGACGATGACGATGGAGTAGGGCAGCAGGTCGCGGATGCGGGGCAGCAGGGTCGCCATCGCCCCGTCCTCCAGCGCCTGGCGCAGCAGCGAGGTGTTCACTTCCAGCGCCCGTTGCAGGCGTTCGGCGGCCAGGGTCTCGGCACGCAGCCGGTGCTGGCGCTCCACTGCGATCTCGCCGAGCTGGACGATCATGCCGATGAAGGCCAGATCCTCCTCGCTCACCTCGATGATGCCGCGGGACACGACGCTCAGCACCAGCGGCCGGCCGCTGTCGTCGGTGCAGTTCATCGGCACGACCAGCACGCTGTGATAGTCGCGCTCGAAGGCCTCCCGGCGATAGCCGGGGAACTCCTCCGATACGCGGGCGTCGGGGATGAAGATCGGCTCGTTCCGCCGCAGGGCGACCAGGGACGGGCTGGTCGCCAGCTCCCAGCGGTCGGGCAGCGGGCGCTGGATCAGCGTCGGGTCGTGGCGGACGACGACCAGGGCGTAGCCATGCTCGACGTCGACCGCCATGATCGACCCCATCGACCAGTTGGCATGGCGGCAGGCGGCCAGGACCAGGCGCTGGAGCACCGTCGCCAGATCCCCGCCCGAATTGATCAGGCTCGCCACCACGCGCAGCGACTGGATGCGCGACGTCTCGACCATGTTCCTCCGGCGAAAGGATGGGCCCAGGCCCGGTTTCGACCGACTCTAACCCGATGACGGCACTCGGAAAAAGCGGAACGTCAGCGCCCTTCCGGCGGCCCGCTGCCTGAGGGGTCAATAGCCCTCCGGGGGCCGGAAATCGCCGCTCCCGTCAGGCTGTCGGGCGGCAGCGGGCGGAAGGCAGGCGGGCCGGGTGCCCGCTCCCGCTCCCGCACGGCGCGGCGGATCAGGACGAAGGCGGCCAGCGCGGTGCAGCCGGCGGCGGCGTAGACGAACAGTCCCGACGGGCCGAGCCTGTCCATCAGCAGGGCGCCCGGCACCGGACCGACCATCGCTCCGGCGGCCCAAACCACCAGCAGGCCGCTGACCGTGGGGACGATGCGGCCCGGCGGCACCACGTCGCAGGCGTGGGCGACGCACAGGGCGTAGATGCACAGGACCTGGCTGCCCCACAGCGCGAACCCCGTCCACACCAGCCAGGCCGGGCTGCCGGCCGGCAGCAGCGCCAGCCCGGCGGACAGCACGGCGCCGGTCGCGGCCACGGCGGCGATCACGACGCGGCGGTCCCGCCGGTCCGACAGCGCGCCGAGCGGCCATTGGGCGAGAAGGCTGCCGCCCTGGAGGGCGACGAGCAGGGCGGCGGCGGCCGGTTCCGACAGGCCGATGCGCAAGCCATACAGCGGGGCGAACGCGATCATCGTGCCGGTCACCACGCCGACCGCGAAGCAGCCGACCAGGGCCGACGGCGCCAGCTTGAACAGCCCGCTGAGGTCGAGCGAGACGGCGGTCGGCAGGGCCGGGCGGACCGGCCGGGTGACGGCGACCGGCAGGACCGACAGCAGGATCAGCAAAATCAGCAGCCGGAAGGGCTGGTCGCCGCCGGGGTCGAGCAGGAGGGGGCCGGCCATCAGCGCCAGCTTGGTGGTGACCATGTAGACCGCCAGGATCCGCCCGCGATTGCCGTCCTGCGCTCCGGCGCCGATCCACCCCTCGATCACCGTGAACAGCCCGGCGAAGCCGACGCCGGTCAGCGCGCGCAGCAGGACCCAGCCGACGCTGCCGCCGGCCAGCGGCAGGGCGAGCGCGAGGATCGCCATCAGCGCCGCCAGCCCGGCATAGGCGCGGACGAAGCCGAGCTTGCGGACGACCCTCGGCGCCGCCAGACAGCCGGCGGCGAAGCCGACGCCGTAGGCGGACGCCACCATGCCGATGTCGGCCGCCGACAGCCCCTGCGCCTGCATGCGCAGCGGCAGCAGGGCCTGGAGCAGCCCGTTGCCGGCCTGCATCAGGACGGCGGCCGCCATCACCGGCAGCAAGGGCGGCATCAATAGCCGCGCCCCCGCTCGACCCGGTTGGCCAGCGGCCGTCCGTCGCGGAAGGCCGCCAGGGTCGCCGCCACCTGTTCCACCGCCTGCGCCGGGTGGGTGGCGGCGGCGCTGTGGGGGGAGACGCGGATGCACGGATGCCGCCAGAAGGGATGGCCGGCCGGCAGCGGCTCCTCGCTGAACACGTCCAGGCTGGCGCCGCCCAGCCGGCCGCTATCGAGGGCGTCGAGCAGGTCCGCCTCGACCAGATGGTCGCCGCGCCCGGCATTGACCAGCACGGCCCCGGCCGGCAGGCGGGCGAACAGGCGCCGGTCCAGGATGCCGCGGGTGTCGGCGGTCAGCGGCAACAGGCAGACCAGCTGGTCGCACCGCGGCAGCATCGCCTCCAGCCCGTCGGGGCCGGCGAAGCACTCCACGCCGTCCAGCCGCTTCGGCGACCGGCTCCAGCCGAGGACGCGGTATCCCAGCGCCCCCAGGACGACGGCGGCGGCCCGTCCCAGCTCCCCCAGCCCGAGCAGCCCGATTGTGACCTCGCGGGCCGGCCGGTAGGGCAGCCACCGCCAGACCCCCGCCGCCTGCGCGGCGTCGAATTCGTCGGAATGGCGATGCCAGCGCAGCACCTGGAGGGCGACGAAGCCGGCCATGTCGTCGCTCAGGCTGTCCGCCACCATGCGGACGAGCGGCACGTCGGGAAGCGATGGGTCGGCCAGCAGCGTCTCGACCCCGGCGCCGAGCGACATCACCAGCCGCAGCTTGGCCAGTCCGGCGAAGATGCCGGGCGGAGGCTGCCACACCAGCGCCATGTTGATGTCGTCCGGGTCGCCGACCTCCGGCCAGACCCGCAGCGTCACGTCGGGAAGGCGGCGGCGCAGGGCCTCCCGCCACAGGCCGGCATTGTCGATGCCCGAACAGAACAGCAGCGTCATCGGGCGGCGTTGCAGCGGCATGTCGGTATAGCCTCGATCCATTCGAAAAGCCGGGCGTGGGCGGGAGCGGGCGCGCTGGAGCCTCAACGGGTGCCGGCCTTTTCCGCGTCCATCTCCTCCATGTCGAGGAAGCGGTCGCCGATGCGCGGATGGGCGCGGCTGCCGTCCGATGCGCCGATGGCGACCAGCAGCTCGTCGGGACCGGGGGAGTCGGGAACCTGGAAATTGGCGGTCAGGAAATGCGCCCGCTTGCCGGTCTCCGTCTTGTGGATCATCGGCAGGGCGAGCAGGGCGCCGGGGGCGTTGCGGGTGTTGGTGAAGCTGAGGAAGGTGGTTCCCTGCGCCGCTTCGCGGAACATGTTGCCGAAGCGCAGCGTGTGGATCAGGGCGGAGGCGTGCTCGATCTCGCCGTTGACGCCGACCGACGCGGCCTTGCCATAGGCCTCGATGCGCGCGGCCGGCATCAGGGCGACCAGGCGCCGCGTCATCTCGGCCCCCAGCACCGGGGCCACCCGCAGGATTTCCGGCCGCAAATTCTCGACGAAGCCCTGGCCGGCCCAGGGGTTGCGCAGCACGGCGGCGACGACGACCGACGTGATCGGCCGTTCGGCCGGCTTGCCGCCCTCGACGATGGTCTCCTCGATGAAGGTGGAGATCTTGCGCAGTCCGATGTCCATCATGTCCTGTCCGATTCTCTGATGTCCGGTCCCGGAGCCGGCCGGACCGGGGGCGGCCGGCGGCTTCGGGGAGTGGAAACTGGGGAGCGTTGGATGTCGAGTCAGCTCGCCGCCCTGGCGCTGGCGACCCACTGCTCGAAGGTCGGCTTGTTGGCGGCGAGCCACTCCTGGGCGAGCGCGCGGATATGGCTTTCGCTGGCGCCCTTCTCGCTGATGCTGCGCTCCCAGGCGGCCCACATCTGCAACGGGAAGCCGATGTTCTCGACCAGCGCCTTTACCGCCGGGTTGGCGGCGATGAAGTCCCGGTTGGCGACGGTGTTCCAGTTCCAGGAGGCCATGGCCATCCGGCAGGGATCGGCGCCGCCGGCGCAGCCCGACACGCCGCTGACCAGTGCCGTGCCCTTGTTGGGCACCGACGGGGGCAGGGCATCGAACGGGGTGGGCAGCCAGACCACGTCCTTGCCGGGGACCAGCGTGTTGGTGACCCAGGACGGGCTCCAGGCGTAGAAGAAGGCGGGCTCGCCGCGGCGGACGCGGGCGACCGCCTCCACCATCAGCGGCTCGTACTTGCCGCGCACCGAGGTCACCGTGTCCTTCAGGCCGAACTTGTCGAGCTGGAAGTCGACCACGTCGCCGCAGCTCCAGCCGGGATCGCAGTTGACCAGATCCGCCTTGCCGCCCTTGCCGAACAGCGCGGCGATCTTCGGGTCCTTCATCTGCTCCAGCGAGGTGATGTGGTGGGCGTCGGCCGTCTTCTTGTCGATCAGGTAGCCGTTGACCCCGCCCTCCTTGATCAGGCCGCCGCCGACGATGGTCGCCTGCTGCTCCACCTTGCGGAAGGCGGGCTCGCGCTGCGGGAAGTTGATGTCGGTGGCGATGTCGAGGTCGCCCTGTGCCGCCGCCTGGAAGAACAGGGTCGTGCTCAGCGTGCTGAGCTTGACCGAATAGCCGAGTTCCTTGAAGGCGGCGGTGACGATCTGGGCGGTGACGTAGTTGGCGCCGAGGCTGTCCGACTGGGCGTAGCGGATGGTCTTGCCCTTGCCGGGCTGGTCGGCGGCCAGGGACGGCTGGACGCAGGCCGCGGCGAGGAAGGCGGCGACGGAGAGGGACTTGGCGACCGACTTTGTGAAGAAGGGCATGGCGGTTTCCTCGAACGGGGTCGGGACGGGATTCGGGTGGAATGGGGCTTGCGGTCTGGGATCTGGATCACTGGTCCGGACTGGAGATCGCCGGCTTGGAGGTGGCCGGGCCGGCGGCCGTCTTGCCGTCGGCCGGACGGCCGGAACGGACGAGGGCACGCAGGCTGCGGAGCAGCGGGCGCCCGCCGGGGCCGCCGGGCTGGGCCATCTTCTGGGTGATGCGGTCGAGCATCATCGCCAGCAGGACGATGGCGATGCCGCCCACCGCGGCGCGGCCGACGTCGAGCCGCCCGAGGCCCTGGAGCACCACCAGCCCGAGACCTTCCGCCCCGATCATGGCGACGACGACCGACATCACCATCGCGGTCAGCACCGTCTGGTTCAGGCCGCCGAGGATGGTCGGCACGGCCAGCGGAAGCTGGACCTCCCACAGCAGCTGCCGCCTGGTGGCGCCGAAGGCAAGGCCGGCCTCGACCATCTCGGTCTCGACCATGCGGATGCCGAGGTTGGTGAAGCGGATCAGCGGCGGGGCCGCCGCCGTCACCACCGCCACCTCGCCCGGCACCGTGCCGACGCCGAACAGCATCACCACCGGCACCAGATACACGAAGGTCGGGGTGGTCTGCATGATGTCGAGGATCGGGCGGACGACGCCCCACATCCGGTCGCTGCGGGCGCAGCCGATGCCGATGGGGATGCCGACGGCCGCGCAGATGACGATGGCGGTGGTGATCAGCGACAGGGTGGTCATCGCCTCCGACCAGACGCCCAGCGCGGCGATGGCGACCAGGGCGACGGCGCTGAAGCAGGCGACCCCCAGGCTGGCCAGCCGCCAGGCCAGCAGCACCGCCACCGCCACGATGGCGAGGAAGGGGATCTCCTGGAGCAGGAAGATGTTGAGGTTCAGCACATACTCGACCGGCCATTTGATGGCGAGGAAGAGCGGGCGAAGGTTCAGCGCGATCCACGCGACGCCGTCCTGGATCCAGGCGTCGACCGGGAAGACGTTGAGGTCGTTTGCGTCAAGCATGCAGGCCTCCCGCTGGGTGAGGAGGGGCGGAGGCGATGCCCGCCAGGATGCGGTCGGCGGCGAGCGTGCCGGTCAGCCGGCCGTCCTCGTCGACCACCGCCATCGGCCGTCCGGCCCGGTGGGCGCGGGCGGCGTCGAGAAGGCTGTCGCACTCGCGCACCGTGACGAAGTCCTTGCGCAGGGCGCCGATGCTGTTATTTCCGAGGCTGCCAGTCCTGAAGCCGGCTGTTTCGCGCAGGCCCCGCAGCGTGTCGGCGTCGAGCGCGCCGACGACATGGCCGCCGTCGTCGAGCACCAGCCCGCCGCCGTCGCCCGTCTCGGCGAGGCACAGGCCGGCGGCAAGCGGGACGGGCTGCACCGGGGTCATCGCCCAGCGGGCGTCGAACAGGCGCGAGCGGTCGACCTCGCGGGTGAAGGCGGCGACATAGTCGCTGCCCGGCTCCAGTACAATCGACTGGGGGGTGCCTTCGCGGACCAGCTCGCCGTCGGCCATGATGGCGATCCGCGTGCCGAGCTTCAGCGCCTCCTGGAAATCGTGGGTGATGAACAGGATGGTCTTCTTCAGCGTGCGCTGGAGGCGCAGCAGCTCGTCCTGCATCTCGGTGCGGATCAGCGGGTCGAGCGCGCTGAACGCCTCGTCCATGATCAGCACGTCGGCATCGGTGGCGAGCGCGCGGGCGAGCCCGACCCGCTGGCGCATGCCGCCGCTCAGCTCGTGGGGGTAATGGTTGCCCCAGCGCGCCAGCCCGACGATCGACAGCACCTCCTCCGCCCGGCGCCGCCGGGCCTGGGGGGAGACCCCCTGGAGCTTCAGGCCGAATTCGGTGTTCTCGGCGACGGTGCGGTTGGGCAGCAGGGCGAAATGCTGGAACACCATGGAGATGCGCTTGCGACGGATGTCGCGGAGTTCCGCCTCGCCGGCGGCGACGATGTCGCGGCCGTCCAGCAGGATGCGGCCGGCGCTCGGCTCGTTCAGCCGGTTGATGCAGCGGGCCAGGGTGGACTTTCCCGATCCCGACAGCCCCATCACCATATAGATGGCACCGCTCGGAACCGACAATGAAACGTCGTTCAACCCTACAACCGTTCCGGTTTTAGCCAGAACATCGGCTTTTTTTGCACCTGCGGCCAACATCCGCAGGGCCGGATCGGGAGATTTGGAGAAAACTTTATAGAGATTCTCTACCCTCAGTCGTTCTGTCACAACCGTCTCCCATCGTTGTGTTCGGTGGGCTTTCCCTGTCTTTAAGATTTTTACTTGTGCCCATTAGGAAGACTTGCGCGTCTTCCTGTCTTCCTGCGAAACAGAGGAAAAGTAGCCCTATCGTTCCTGCGAAACGGAGCGTGACGCTGCCGGTTCGTCACTTCAGGGGTGAGAAGGCGGTCGGCAGCAGGATGCGGTTTTCCGCCGTCTCGATCAGCGCCGCCAGCTTCGGGATGAAGGCCTGCCAGCGCGGATCCTCGGAAAGCTGCTGGCGGCGGGCGGTGCGGTCCTCGAAATCGGCATAGCCCCACATGTGGACGACATGGTTGAGCGGGCCGATCTCGCTGACGAAGTAACCGATCAGATTGCCGAGGATCGGTTGCTGGATCGCCAGCCCTTCGGTCTGCACCAGCGCCAGATACTCGCGCAGCTTGCCAGAACGGATGCGGTAGATGCGTTCCTCGACGATCATGGCGTGCCTCCCGTGCCGTCCCCGGCGATCTCCTGGCGGATTTTGCGGGCGATGCGGAAGCACTCGACCCCGGCGGGAATGCCGCAATAGACCGCGATCTGGATCAGCGCCGCCTGCAACTCGGCATCGGACAGGCCGTTGCGGATGGCGCCGCGCAGGTGCAGCTCGAACTCGTGCATGCGGCCCAGCGCCGCGATCATGCCGAGGTTGAGCAGGCTGCGCTGGCGGCGGTCGAGCGCGTCGTCGGCCCAGCACTGCCCCCAGCAATATTCGTTGACCATCTGCTGGAAGGGCCGGGAGAAATCGTCGGCCGCCGCCATCGCGCGGTCGACATAGGCGTCGCCGAGCACGTCGCGCCGGACGCGTTCGCCCGCCCGTTGCAGGGGTTCATCCATGGCTTGCGCCCTCCTTCGGCTGCTCGGTGGACGTCAGGAAACGCCCCATCAGCCCCGCCACCGCGTCCGGCGCCTCGATCAGGATCGAATGGCGCAGGCCCGGCAGGATGTGCAGAGCCGAACCGGGGATGCTGTCGTGCATGGTCTGCGCCATGCGCGGGTTGGAGCCGATGTCCTCCTCCCCGGTGGCGATCAGGGTCGGGCAGCGGATCTGGTCGAGGAAGCCGCCGAAATCGGTTTCCGCCAGGACGCGGTAGGCGGCGGCGTAGCAGTCGGGATCGTTCCCGGCGTTGCGTTCGCGCAGGCCCCGGATCAGCTCCGGGTTCCGCTCCTGGAAGTCCTCGGTCAGCCAGCGCGACAGCGAGGCGTCGTAGTGCGAGCCCGGCTGTCCGGCCTGCAAGGCCGCCAGACGGTCCAGCACCCGCCGGCGCTCCTCCGGATTGCGGCCGGCGACGGTGGACAGCAGCACCAGCCGCTTGACGCGCTCCGGATGGGTCAGGGTCAGGCGCTGGGCGATCAGCCCGCCCAGCGAGAATCCCGCCAGGTTGAAGCGGCCGAACCCGACATGATCGGCCAGCGCCAGCGTCTCGCCGACGAAATCGTCGATCTCGTAGCGGCCCTTGATCCTGGTGGAGCCGCCATGGCCGCGCAGGTCGAAGGTCAGGATGGTGAAGCGGTCGGCGAGCCGCTCCACCACACCGCTCCAGGCCTCCAGATAGGAGCCGACGCCATGGATGCAGACCAGCGGCTCCGGCCCCCGGCCGTCGAGCCGGTAGTTCAGCGTCACCGGCCCGACCGTGAAGTGACGGGAATCGGCCATGGTCAGCGCCCCGCCGTGGCCAGGCGCGGCTCTGCCGCGGCAAGGCGGCGCTCCTCCTCGAACCGGCGGTCGCGTTCGCGTTCGGCGAAGACCGGCAGCACCTCGCGGGTGAAAAGGTCGAGCGTCTTGCGCTGGAGTTCGACCGGCAGGTTGAAGGACAGGCCGAGCGAGAACTGGTCGACGCCCGCGGCCTCGTAGTCCAGCAGCTTTTCGATCACCTCGTCCGGCGTGCCGAACATCAGGTTCTTCAGGACGTTCTCCGGCTTGTAGTTGTCGCGGCCGGCGACGCTTTCGTACGACACCGCGGTCGGGAAGCCGTTGGTCACCGTCCCGATGTTCTGGAACAGATTCTCGAAACTGCGGCCGTAGTCGATGCTGTGCCGCACCGCCAGCTCGGCCTCCTCCGGCCGCTCGTAGCAGCATGTGCGGCGCTGCATCATGAAGCGCGGGCGCGGCACCTCCGGATGGTCGGCCACCGCCTTGCGGAACTTTTCGCCCAGCACGGCGATCTCGGCCGCCGGGGCGGCCAGCGGCGTCGACAGGATGCTGGCGCCGATGCCGACGGCCCAGTCGAAGGTGCCGGGGTCGCGGGCCGCCACCCAGATGCGCGGGTGCGGCGCCTGCAACGGCTTGGGCACCGAGGTCGCCAGCGGGAACTTCCAGTAATGGCCGTCATGGGCGTAGTCGCCGGCCCACAGCTTCTGCACCGCCGGCACCAGCTCCTTCATGTAGGCGACGCCCTCCTGCTGGGGCATGCCGCCGGCCATGCGGTCGAACTCGTACTGGTAGGCGCCGCGGGCGATGCCGAACTCCAGCCGGCCGCCGGTCAGGTGGTCGCACAGCGCCGCCTCGCCGGCCAGCCGGATCGGGCTCCAGTAGGGGGCGACGATGGTGGCGGTGCCGAGCCGGATGCGCTCGGTGTGCTGGCCGAGCCAGGTCAGGATGGTGAAGGGGTTGGGGGAGATCGTGCACTCGATGGTGTGGTGCTCGGCGGTCCACAGGGTCTCGAAACCGCCCTGGTCGGCCATCTTCACCAGTTCCAGCATGGTGCCGGTCACGTCGCTCATCGGCGTGTCGGGTGAGAAGCGCTCCATGGAAAGCGCGACGGCGAACTTCATGTCCTTGTCCTTTTCTCGGGGGAGGAGAAGCCCGGTCGGGGCGGATCAGCGCAGCCGGATGACGAAGGGGTCCTGCATGGCGCCGGAATAATCGATGACGACGTTCTTCGACCGCGAGAACTCGCGCATCACGTCGAAGCCGCCGCGCCGGCCGTAGCCGCTCTGCTTGAAGCCGCCGTTCGACGACATGTAGGCGGCGGCGCGGTAGGTGTTGATCCAGACGGTGCCGGCGTCGATCCGGGTGGCGAAGCGCATGGCGCGGTCGATGTCGCTGGTCCAGATGCCCGACGCGAGGCCGTAGCGGGTGTCGTTCGCCATGGCGATCATCTCGTCCTCCGAGGCGAAGGGCACCACGCCGACGACCGGGCCGAAGATCTCGTCCTGCATGAAGCCCATGTCGTTGCGCGCGTCGGCCAGCACCGTCGGCTCGAAGTACCAGCCCTTCTCCAGCCCCGCCGCCTGGGGCCGCCGTCCGCCGGCGGCCAGCCGGGCGCCGTCGCGCTGGCCCGAGGCGACATAGTCCTCCACCTTGGCGAGCTGTGCCGACAGGGCGAGCGGGCCGATGTCGGTGGTCTCCTCCATCGGGTGGTTGACGGTGATGCGCCCGGTGCGGGCGACCAGCGCCTCGACGAAGCGGTCGTAAATGGCGGCCTCGACGAAGCAGCGCGACCCGGCGACGCAGGTCTGCCCGGCTGCGGCGAAGACCCCGGCGACCACGCCGTTCACCGCCCGCTCGATGTCGACGTCGCCGAACACCACGTGGGGCGACTTGCCGCCCAGCTCCATCTGGCAGGGCACGAGGTTGGCGGCGGCGGTGGCGGCGATGCGGCTGCCGGTCTGGGTGCTGCCGGTGAAGACGATCTTGGCGATGCCGGGGTGGCGGGTCAGTGCCTCTCCGGCGGTGGCGCCGCCGCCGGTCACCACATTGACGACGCCGTCCGGGAAACCGGCCTCGGTGACCAGCTCGGCCAGCGCCAGGGTGGAGGCGGTGGCGTGTTCCGACGGCTTGATCACCACCGTATTGCCGATGGCAAGGCAGGGCGCCAGCGTGCCGGTCAGCAGCATCAGCGGCGAGTTCCACGGCGTGATCATGCCGACGACGCCCAGCGGTTCGCGCAGGTTGAAGTTCAGCATGTCCAGCTTGTTCACCGGGATGGTGTCGCCCTGGAGCTTGTCGGCCATTCCGGCGAAATAGACATAGCTGTCGGGGATGGCGCGCATCTGGGCGCGCATCTCCTTGATCAGCTTGCCGTTGTCGCGGGTCTCCATCAACGCCAGCTCCTCGGCGTTGGCGAGGATCAGCTCGGCCAGGCGGCGCACCAGCTTGCCGCGGTCGCTCTGGGTCATCCGCCGCCAAGCCGGATCGGCGAAGGCAGCCCGCGCCGCGGCGACGGCGGCATCGACATCCTCGGCACCGGCGTCGGCCAGCTCGTACCAGGGCTCGGCGGTGGTGGGGTCGTAGCTCGGGATGTAGCGGCCGCTTTTCGGTTCGACGAACCGTCCGCCGATATAGAGGGCGCGGCGGGTGCCTTCGAGCGACCTGCAGGTGGTGTGCATCGCGGTCTCGTATTTCTTGTGAAGGGGCGGCGGGGGAGATCAGCCGTTTTCGGCGAAAGCACCGGGCCAGGGGGAGGGGCGGCCGTCGACCATCACCAGCCGTCCGCCGTCGCTTGAGTCGATGTAGATGCCGAAGCGGTCTGCTTGCCGTTCCCGGACGTAGCGGCGCAGCATCGCCCGGGTCTCGCGTGTCGGCATGGCCTCGAAGGGCAGGGCGTCGAGCGCGAAGAAGCGGAGGCCCGGCGGCAGGGTCATGGTGGCCGCATCGGCGGCGAGGCGGGTGCGATAGACCAGACAGCCGGCGTCCTGCCCGGCCACGTCGAAGACCGAATAGAGGAAGCTGTCGTCCGGCCGCAGCGGCAGCGTGCTCCCGTCCGCCAGCGGCAGCGCCCGTTCGGCCTTGCGGCTGCGGCCGCCCGGCAGGCGCCAGCCGCCCGCTCCGTCGGATTGCAGCAGGATGCCGTCGTCCGCTTCGACGAGATAGCCGACCTGCATGCCGTGCGGCGCCTCGGCACCGGCGTCCTGCGCTTCGCGCACCGTCGCGTACCTGCCCCGGCAGAAGCCGAGCGGAGCTGCCCGGCCTGCAGTCCCGCCGGAAGTCTCGCTTGGGCCGAAGGCCTGCACGCGGCCGATGAGAACCAGATGGTCGCCGGCCATCACGCGGTCGTGCACCGTGCAATCGAACCAAGTGAGGCAATCGGTCAGGACCGGCGCGCCGGTGTGTTTCGGGCCGAAGGCGGTCGACTGGAATTTCTCGGGCGAACGGGAGGCGAAAAGGCTGGAGACATCGGCCTGTCCCGCGTGCAGCAGATTCACGGCGAAGGACGGTGTGCTGCAAAAGATCGGAAAGCTGAAGGATCGGTTTCCGATGCAGACAAGGACCAGCGGCGGATCGAGCGATACGGACGTAAAGGAATTCGCCGTTATCCCGCGGGGATTTCCGTCTTCGTCGAGCACGGTGACGACCGTAACCCCGGTCGGGAACATGCCGAAGGCGTTTCGAAGGTCTCTTTGATTGATGGGCGATGGTTCATTCGAAGAGAATGTCACGTCTGCCTCCCTTCCATAACGAAGACGAGGCTACGCCGGGCGGAGACCGCCATCTTCCTCCTCTACAGAGGAATGTGCGACATTTTGTCCCATCGATTCCAAGGAACGGGTCCTGCCGCGGCGGCGCCGTCGCTGGCGGACAGGAACTATCGGCAGATGGAAATGCAGCTGGGGCGAGGCAGATTTCCTGCCCTGCCCCAGCTCAAGCCAACGTCAGACTTTAATCCATGCGCCGCTGCTTGCCCGGCCCGATCAGTTGGACGCGGCGCAGAGCTTCTCGCGGGAGGTCTGCTTCGCAGCCTCGGCGGAAAAGCCGTAGGGCTCGATGATCTTGGCGAACTCGCCGGACGCCTTCATCTCGGCCAGCACCTTGTCGAAGGCGTCGCGCAGCGCGGTGTCCTGCTTGCGGAAGGCGGCGCCGTCGCAATAGACCGGGGCCCCCTTGACCGGGGCGACCACCTCGATGTTCGGGTCGTTGGCCTTGCCGACCAGATCGTGGATCGACAGGACCGGCAGCGAATAGACGTCGATGCGGCCGTCCTGCAGCATCTTCATGCCGCTCTGCGGGTCCGGCACCACGATCACGCGGTCGCGCGGCACGCCGGCCTGCAACGCCAGCTTCTCCTCGGTGCCGCCGCCGGGAGCGCCGATTTTGGCGTTCGGGTTCTTGGCGATGTCCTCGTAGGAGGTCAGCTTCAGCGGGTTGCCCTTCTTCAAAGCGAAGGATTCGGCATCGCAGAGGATCGGTTCGGAATAGGCGACGGCCTTACAGCGCTCCGGCTTCATGAACAGGCCGGCGGTGACGGCGTCGAAGCGGCGGGCCTGCAAGCCGGGGATCATCGCGCCATATTCGGAGATCGAGGCGACGACGTCGTTGACCCCCAGCTTCTTCATCACCGCGCGGGCGACGTCGGGGGCGGCACCCGACACGGTGCCGTCCGGCTTGACGGCGGTGTAGGGCGGTTCGTTGGCGATGCCGATGCGGGCGAAGCCCTGTTCGCGCAACGTCTCCAGCGTGTCGGCGGCGAAGGCCGGCGCGGCAAGCGTGAGGAGCGTAGCGGCGATGCCGAAGCCTTTGGCGATCTTGTCCTGTTTCATATCGGCCGTCCCTTTTTCGTGATTCGGTGATTGCCCGGCCGGCGCTCCTGTCGGCGCGCCGGCCCCTGTCCGGTCGGTGTCGATACCGTTCTTCACACGCCCGCCTTCTGCCGAGGCGGGTTTCAACAGGCGGCGGTCAGCTCTCGACCGTTCCGACCACCGCGATGCAGTCGCCGGCCTTCACCAGGCCGGGGAAATGCCGGGCCGCCAGGATGCCGTCCAGCGCCGCCCGGTATTCGGCCGGCGCCAGCCCCGTGCGGCCGATGGGGTGGATGCGGGCGAGCAGGTCGCCCGCCCGCACCGGTTGGCCGAGATCGACGCAGGCCTCGATCAGCCCACTGTCCTCGGCGAAGCGGAAACAGTCGGCAGACGGCATGTCGAGCCAGCGGCTCGCTTCCACCGGTTGGCCATCCGCCGCCTGACCATCCTTGAGGATCCCGGCGTGGCGCAGGACGTTGCGGACGCCGCGCTTGGCGATGGCGATGGTCTCCGCCCGCCCGGTGCCGCCGCCGCCGAGTTCGGTGGTGACGAAGGTCTTGCCCAGCTCCTCCGCCGCCGTGTCGTACATGCCGACCGCGTCGATCTCCAGCATGCGCATGGAGTAGGGCGCGGCGAAGGCGGCCACGGCAGCGAAGCAGCGCGCCTCCTGGTCCTTGTCGGGCAGGATGTGGGCGGCGGCGAAGGGCACGAAGTCCAGCGTCCGGCCGCCGGAATGGATGTCCATCACCAGATCGGCCAGCGGCAGGAGTTCGCGGGCGAAGTAATCGGCGATCTTCTGCGTCACCGTGCCATCGGGGCGGCCGGGAAAGCTGCGGTTCAGGTTGCCCTTGTCGATGGGCGAGGTTCGGGTTCCCGCCTGGAAGGCCGGGTAGTTCATCGCCGGGACGATGATGACGCGGCCGGCGACCCGGTCGGCGGTGAGGGTCTGGGCGAGGTCGAACAGGGCGACGGCGCCCTCATACTCGTCGCCATGGTTGGCGCCGGTCAGCAGGGCGGTCGGCCCGCTGCCGTTACGCACCACGGTGACCGGGATCATCACAGACCCCCAGGCGGAATCGTCGCGGCTGTAGGGCAGGCGCAGGAAGCCGTGCTGCACGCCGTCGCGGTCGAAATCGACCGTCGGGGTTATGGGTGAGGGGGCAAGTGCAACGGGCGCCATGGTCAGGACTTCACGAACAGCTTGCGCGGCACATTGGCCAGGCATTCGACGCCGGTGTCGGTGATGGCGATGCTCTCGGTGATCTCCAGCCCCATATCCTCCAGCCAAAGGCCGGTCATGAAGTGGAAGGTCATTCCGGGCTTCAGTTCGGTGCGGTCGCCGGGGCGCAGGCTCATGGTGCGCTCGCCCCAGTCCGGCGGATAACTGAGGCCGATGGGGTAGCCGGTGCGGTTGTCCTTGGTGATGCCGTAGCGCTTCAGCACGGCGAAGAAGGCGTTGGCGATGTCCTCGCAACTGTTGCCCGGCCTGGCGGCGGCAAGCCCGGCCTCCATTCCCTCCAGCGTCGCCTTCTCGGCATCGAGGAAGGCCTGGGTCGGCGTGCCGAGGAAGACGGTGCGCGACAGCGGGCAGTGATAGCGTTTGTAGCAGCCGGCGATCTCGAAGAAGGTGCCCTCGCCCAGCTTCATCGGCCGGTCGTCCCAGGTCAGGTGCGGGGCCGAGGCGTCGGCGCCCGACGGCAGAAGCGGGACGATGGCCGGATAGTCGCCGCCGAAGCCGTCCGCCCCCCCGATGCCCCGGATGCCGGCGTCGTAGATCTCGGCCACGAGGTCGCATTTGCGCATGCCCGGCTCGACGCGCTCGACGATGCGGGCGTGCATCGCCTCGACGATGCGGGCGGCCTTGCGCATGTAGTCGAGTTCCTGCGGGCTCTTCACCGCGCGCTGCCAGTTGACCAGCGCCGTCGCGTTCTTGAAGCGGGCGTTGGGCAGGTGGGTGGTCAGCGACTGGAAGGCGGCGGCGGTGAACCAGTAATTGTCCATCTCGACGCCGATGGCGAGATTGCCCCAGCCGCGATCCGCCAGGATCGTCGACAGCAGATCCATCGGATGGCGCTCGGTCGACTGCACGTAATGGTCGGGATAGCCGACGATGCTGTCATGGGCCAGATAGGCGGTGCGCTTGGCGCCGTTTGCGTCCTGTCCGCGTCCGTACCAGATCGGCTCGCCGTGCGGCGGCACGATCACGCATTGGTGGACGTAGAAGGACCAGCCGTCATAGCCGGTCAGCCAGGCCATGTTCGACGGATCGGTGACGATCAGCAGCTCGATGCCGGCCTTGTCCATGGCGGCACGGGTCTTGTCGAGCCGGGCGGCATATTCGGCCCGGCTGAAGTTCAGCGTCGGTTCCAGCATGTCGGGGTCTCTCTCGTAAGAGGAGGGATGTTCAGGCGTCGAAGACGGTGCCGGCACCGGCCGCCAGGGCCCGGCCGCGCGCCAGCGTGGCGATGGCGGTGTCCTGCACCCCGGTTCCGGTGAGGTCGCAGACGGTGATGGCATCGGTGGACGGGCGGCCTGCAGCCTGCCCGGCGATGACGGCGCCCAGTTCGGGAAACTCCCGGTCGGCGGCGACCGCGCCGGCGGCAATCGCGTGGTGCAGTTCGCCCAGCCGGCGGGTCTGCGTCAGGCGGTCGGCGACATAGAGGTCGGCAAGGGACAGGATGGCGGGATCGAGTTCGTTCTTGTGCTCGGCGTCCGACCCCATGGCGGTGACGTGCTGGCCGGGTTCGAGCCAGTCCGCCATCAGGATCGGCCGGTCGGTCGGGGTGGTGGTGACGACGATGTCGGCGCCGACGACCGCCGCCCTGCTCTCCGTCGTGGCATGCACGGGGAAGCCCAGCCGTTCCGACAGGCGAGCGGCGATGGCGGCGGCGCGCTCGGGCTGGCGCGCCCAGATGCGAGCCTCGCGGATCGGGCGGACCAGGGTCAGAGCCTCCAGCTGCAACGCCGCCTGCACCCCGGCGCCGAAGACGGCGGCGACGGCGCTGTCGGGACGCGACAGATGCCTGGCGGCGACCGCCCCCGCCGCCGCAGTCCGCACGTCGGTCAGATAGCCGTTGTCGAGAAGCAGGGCTTCGACCAGACCGGTCCGGCTGCTCAGCAGCACCATCAGCCCGTTGACGCTGGGCAGGCCGAGCGCCGGGTTGCCGAAGAAGCCGGGGCTGATCTTGATGGCGAAGCCGTCGAGGCCGGGGACATAGGCGGTCTTGACGTCGACCTCGCCCCCGCTGCCGCCGGCGAATTCCGGGATGTCGAGCCGCAGGATCGGCGGCATCGCCACCGGGCGGGTGGCCAGCGCCAGGAAGGCGTCCTCGACGCAGGCGACGGCATCGCGGTCGAGCGGAACGATCCGCCGCAGCTCCGCCTCGGTCAGGATGGTCATGCGGGGCATGGCAGGCCTCCGGTGATGATGCGGCGGTGCAGGTCCATGGCGATGTTGCGTCCGGACAGCAGCGCGATTGCCGGGCCGCGCGGCGTCGCCTTGCCGGCGAGCAATGCTGCGATGCCGACGGCGCCGGCGCCTTCGACGATTTCCTGCTCGGCGGAATAGGCATGTTCGATGCCGGCGGCGATCTCCGTCTCGGTCAGCAGGATCACGTCGTCGAGCAGACTGGCGGCAAGGCGGTGGGTGTGGCGGTTGTCGAGCCCGATGCCGCCGCCGAGCGAATCCGCCAGCGTCTCCAGTTCCTCGACCTGGACCGGGCGTCCGGCCTTCAGGCTGGCATGCATCGCGGCGCCGCGTTCCATCGACACGCCGATCACCCGCAGGCGTGGCCGCAGGGCCTTGGCCGCCAGCGCCACGCCGCCGATCAGGCCGCCGCCCGACAGCGGCACCAGCAGCAGCTCGGCGTCGGGCACCGCCTCGATGATCTCCAGCCCCAGCGTGCCCTGTCCGGCAATGACCTCGGCATGGTCGAAGGGCGGGACGGTGGCGAAGCGCTCCTCGCGGACCAGCCGGTCGACCTCGACCTGCGCGTCGTCCTGGGAGCGGCCGACGATGCGGATCTCCGCCCCCAGCGCGCGGATGCCCTCGATTTTGTTGGATGGGACCAGCGCCGACATGCAGACGACGCAGCGGATGCCCGCCTGTGCGGCGGCATGGGCGAGCGCCCGGCCATGATTGCCGGTGGAGGCCGCAGCGACCCCCGTCGCCAGTGCCTCGCGCGGCAAGGCCGACAGCGCGTTGGTGGCGCCGCGCAGCTTGAAGCTGCCGGTGGTCTGGCGGGTCTCCAGCTTCAGGAAGACCGGAGCGCCGCAGCGGGCGGTCAGGCTGGGCGAGGCGACGGTCGGCGTCGCGACAATCCGCCCGGCCAGCCGCGCGCGGGCGCGGAAGACGTCCTCCAGGCCGATGTCCTGCCCGCTCATGACCATGCATCCTGCGGCAGCGGCAAGGTCATCAGCCGCCCGCCTTCGGGACGGGGCCGGTCGTCGCCGCACAGGCGCAGCGTGGCCCAGGCGGTGGCTTGGTTGCTGGTGACGACGGGGCGGCCGATTGCGGCTTCGATCTCGGCGGCGACGACGGCCGAGCGCAGGGCGGTGCAGGAGATGAACAGCGCCTCGGCGTCCGGCGCCATCACCTCGACGGCGGCACGGACCAGACTGGCCGGTGCGATGCGGGCCATCTCGCGGTCGTCGTCCAGCCCGAAGCAGGTGAAGCGTGCGATGTCGAACCCGTGTTCCGCAAAATAGGCGGCCATCGGCCGGCTGGTCTGTTCGGTGTACGGGGTCAGCACGGCGATGCGGCGGGCGCCGAAAGCATGCAGGCCGTGGCGGGCGGCGGCGGGCGGGGTGATGACGGGAACACCCGGCTTGGCCGAGGCGATGGCCTGCTCGATGGCGTCGTCGCCCATCACGACGCTGGCTGAGGTGCAGGAATAGCAAATGGCGTCGAGCGGCTCGTCGGGCAGGATCAGCGCCGCCCCTTCGGCAAGGCGCGGCTGCATGCGGCGCAGATTGTCCGGCGTCGTCGGGTTGGCGTAGGCGATGCGTGCGGTGTAGACGCCGATGCGGTCGCTGGCAACCATGCGGCGGAAGTCCGGTTCGGTCGTGTGGTCGGTCGCCAGCACGACCAGACCGACGCGCTTTTCGACCGGACGGTCGTCGAAGGCCAGCATGGTGTCCGAGCGCAGGATGGGGAGGGAGGACATGGCTGGAAAACTCCAGAGATCGGCTTGCTGCAATCAGCGGGGTGGCCGGAACCGGCGTTCCAGCAGGTGCAGGGCGGGCACGGCGATCAGGCTGATGCACAGGAACAGGACGCCGACCATCGTCATCGGCTCCAGATAGCGGTAATTGCTGTTGGCGACGCCGCGGGCCTCGCTCATCAGCTCGATCACGGTGATGGCCGAGAGCAGCGGGGTTTCCTTGAACATCGCGACGAAATAATTCGCCAGCGCCGGGATCATCGGCGGGATCGCCTGCGGCAGGATGATGTGGCGCCATGTCTGGTAGGGCGTGAGGTTGCAGGCTTTCGCCGCCTCCCACTGGCCGCGCGGCGTGTTGTCGATGCCGGCGCGGAAGACCTCCGACGTGTAGGTGGCGTAATGGAGGCCCAGGCCCACCACGCCGGCGGTCAGCGGCGACAGCAGCAGGCCCAGCTCCGGCAGCACGTAGAACAGGAAATACAGCTGCACCAGCAGCGGCGTGCCGCGGATGAACTCCACCACGAAGCCGGTGATGCGCGCCACCGGCCGGCTTTTCGAGCGGCGCAGCAGGGCGAAGCCCAGCCCGGCGGCGGCGGCCAGGATGGAGCCGAGCAGCGTGGCCAGCAGCGTGATGCGCAGGCCGTCCAGCAGCATCGGCATGATCGCGCGGACGAACTCCCAATCCCATTCCATGGCCGGTTTCCTTAAGTGCGCAGCCCGTCGAGGCCGCGGGTCATGCGGCGCTCCAGGGCTTTCATGCCGAACGAGATCAGGCTGGCGTAGGCGAAGTAGATGACCAGCACGGTCAGGAAGGGCAGCGCGGTGCTGCCGGTCTGCGAGCGGACGACCTGTGCCTGGAAGGTGAGGTCGCTGAGCGAGATCAGCGAGACGACCGAGGTCGCCTTCAGCAGTTCGATGGCGTTGTTGCAGAAGGTCGGCACCATCACCACCGCCGCCTGCGGCAGCAGCACGTGACGCAGGCTTTGCCAGCGCGTCAGGTTCAGGGCGACGCAGGCCTCGTGCTGTTCGCGGCCGATGGACTGCACCGCCGCCCGCACCACCTCGGCGCCATAGGCGCCGACATTCAGCCCGAGCGCCAGCACGCCGGCCTGCAACGGCGTCAGCGTCACCCCGATCAGCGGCAGGACGAAATAGGCCCAGAACAGCTGGACGAAGATCGACGTGCCGCGAAAGAACTCGATATAGGCGACCGACACGGCGCGCACCGTGGAATAGCGCGACAGCCGGCCCAGCCCGGCGAGGAAGGCGGCCGGCAGGGCCAGCGCGCAGCCGAGCACGGTCAGTTTCGCCGTCACCAGCGCGCCGTCCAGCATCAAGCCCAGATAGCCGGCCCAATCAGCCATGAAGCCGAGACCTCCTGCGTTCGGGGAAAAAGCGGAAACGGACGCAGTCGAATGCGCCGAGCCGTCGAATGCGCTGAACTGTCAGATGCGCTGAACTTTTAGATCCGCTGTCCGGCAGCGATGATCTTTTTCAAGAAGGCCTGGGTCCGCTCGTGCGTCGGATTGGTGAAGAGCACGTCGGGCGGCCCTTCCTCCACGATGCGGCCGCGGTCGAAGAACAGCACGCGGTCGGCGAAATCATGGGCGAAGCTCATCTCGTGGGTCACCAGCAACATGGTCATGTCGGTGGACGACCCCAGCATCCGCATGACGCTCAGCACCTCTTCCACCAGTTCGGGGTCGAGGGCCGAGGTCACCTCGTCGAACAGCATGATCCTGGGCTGCAAGGCCAGGGCGCGGGCGATGGCCACCCGCTGCTTCTGGCCGCCGGACAGTTGGGCCGGCATGGCGCGGGCCTTGTCGGCGAGGCCGACGAGGTCCAGCAGTTCCATCGCCCGGCGTTCGGCATCCGCCTTCCTGACACCCTTGGTCAGCATCGGCGCCAGCGTGACGTTGTCCAGCACGCATTTGTGCGGGAACAGGTTGAACAGCTGGAACACCATGCCGATCTTGGTCCGCATCCGGTGCAGGTGCGCCTCGTCGGCGGGGACCAGACTGCCGTTGCGCTCCATCTGGAACAGATGCTCGCCATCGATGCGGATGGTGCCGCTTTCGATGGTTTCCAGGGTCATCAGCGTCCGCAGGATCGTCGTCTTGCCGGAGCCGGACGGCCCGATCAGCGCCAGCTTCTCACCCGGCCGGACTGAAAAACACAGGTCCTGCAGCACGGTGTGCGAGCCGTAGCGCTTCGTGACCCGGTCGATGTCGATGATTGCGTCGGTCACACCGGTCTTCCCTTGCAATGGTTGGCGACCGTGGATGTGCGCAAACGATGCGGGACCGCTTAAATCATGTCAATCCGGAAAATAAAATCATGACAATTCCGGAGGAGGTAGCCTCGGGACGGTCACATGGCGAGCAGAACCGGCTCCGGGTCGCTGTTCAGCAGATTGACGATCACGCGCAGGCCGGCGTGCAACTCCGCCTCGGTGGTGGAGCCGATGGAGACGCGCAACGCGTCGGGGCGCGTTCCGGGACCGATGGCAAAGGCCGAGCCCGGCGCCAGCGCCACCCCCTGATGGCGGGCATGCGACACGAAGGTCGCCTCCGGCCGTCCTTCCCCCAGCGGCAGCCACAGATGCAGCCCTTCGGCATGGCTGCGATGGGGAATGCCCTTCAGGATCTCGGCGGCCAGCGCGTGGCGGCGGTGCAGGGCCTTGCGTTGCCACTCCACCATCTCCATCGCGAAGCCGCTCTCGACCCAGCGGGTGGCGATCTCGGCGACGATGGGCGTCGCGATCCAGTTGGTCACCAGATGGCGATTGGTGACGGCGGCGAGCAGCCGGTCCGGAACCACCAGATAGCCGGTGCGCAGGCCCGGCATCACCGTCTTGGTGAAGCTGGTGACGTAGAGGGTCCGTTCCGGTGCCAGGGCCGCCAGCGGCGGACGCCGGTCGCTCAGCAGGGGCCCGAGCGGATCGTTCTCGACGATGGAGAGATTGTGCCGTTGGGCCAGGCGCGCGATCTCCCGCCGCCGGTCCTCGCCCATGTGGGTCGCGGTGGCGTTGATCGGGTTCGGCATGACGAACAGGGCCTTGGCCGTGCCGTCGCGGCAGGCGGCATCGAGGGCGTCGGGCCGGATCCCGTCCTCGTCGATGGCGACGCCGCGCAGCTTGATGCCGAGATAGGAGGCGAGCGGCAGCAGGGTATGGTGCCCGACCTCCTCCGTCACCACGGTCGATCCGGGAGGGGCGGCGGCCATCAGGGCGATGGTCATGCCGGCGGTGGCGCCGTTGGTCAGGGTGACGTTCGCCGCCGTCGTCTCCACCCCGCACCGGCGCAGCCAGGACACCGCCGTCGCCCGGTGGCGGGCGAACAGGGTGTTGGGGCGGAAGGACAGCACCACGGCCGGCGGCAGGCTGGCGGCAAGCTCCACCAGCGCCCCCCGCATCGCCTCCACATGCAGAGGCTCGCACACCGGCTTCAGGATCGACAGGTCGATCACCTCGTCGGTGCGTTGCGGGATGTAGGGCGGGTCGACCTCGGTCTGGGCGGCGCGGATGAAGGTGCCGCGCCCGGTCTCCCCGCTGATCAGACCGCGCCGGATCAGCTCCTCATAGGCGCGGCTGACGGTCTGGACGGAAATGCCCAATTCGTCGGCAAGCTGCCGGTGGGTGGGCAGCTGGTCGCCGACCGCCAGTTGGCCTTGCGTGATCGCCCGCTGCACCTGATCGGCCAGCGAGAGATAGACGGGCCTGCTCAAAGCCGATGCATCGGGGTGCCACTTTGTCATGCAACATTTCTGCTGGAAATCACCACATTTGACAATGGCGGAAAGCGCGGACATCGTCGGGTCGTCATTTTCCAGAGGCACGCCGCCCCATGCCCGACCTGAAGCTCGATTCCATCGACCTGCGCATCCTTTCGGAAATCCAGCGGGACGGCCGCATCACCAAGCTGGCTCTGGCCGACAGGGTGGGGCTGTCGCCGACGCCGTGCTGGGTGCGGCTGCGCCGGCTGGAGGAGGGCGGCATCGTCACCGGCTATCACGCGCGGCTGGCGCTGCGGCAGGTGACGCCCTTCGCGATGGCGCTGGTCGAGGTGACGCTGGGCAGCCACCGGCAGGTGGATTTCGACCGCTTCGAACGGGCGGTCAAGGCCGAGCCCGGCATCGTCTCCTGCTGGTCGGTCGGCGGCGGGGTCGATTATGTCCTGCGGGTGGTGGCGCGCGACGTCGATGCCTATCAGCGGATCATCGACCGGCTGCTGGACGGCGACGCCGGGATCGACCGCTATTTCACCTACATCGTCACGCGGACGGTGAAGGACGATGCGGCGATGCCGCTGGAGGCGCTGATGGAGGAGCCGGGCGGCTCCGTCCCACCCTGATAGAGACTTTCTCTTCCTGCCCACCGCGGGAAAGAGACACTCTCCGCCACACAGGCCCAGTTCGGACACAGTCTCCACCGCACCCCCGCTAGACTCCGGAACACCGGCGCTTCGGCGCCGCCCCTTTATTCCGGAGGTGTCCATGACCGCGCAGCTGTCCCGCCTGGACCGTCACGACGCCGTCGGCCGCCTGAGCGACCGCCGGCTGCTGCGTGAACTCGCCTATGTCGGCGGACGCTGGACCGCGGCGCCCGACGGCGCCACCTTCGCGGTGACCGACCCGGCCAGCGGGCGGACCCTCGCCCAGGTCGCGGCGCTGGACGCCGCCCAGGCGACCGCCGCCGTCACCGCCGCTTCCGTCGCCTTCCCGGCCTGGAGCGCCCGGCTGCCGCAGGACCGCGCCGCCCGCCTGCGCGACTGGTTCGACCGCATCGCCGCGGCCAGGGAGGATCTGGCCCTCCTGATGACCTTGGAGCAGGGCAAGCCGCTCGCCGAAGCGCGGGGTGAGATCGACTACGCCGCCTCCTTCGTCGAATGGTACGCGGAGGAAGCCAAGCGGGTTAGCGTCGAGAGCATCGCCAGCCATTTGCCCGGCGCCGAAATGCTGCTGCGGCGGGAGGCGCTGGGTGTGGTCGGCATGGCGACGCCGTGGAACTTCCCGTCGGCGATGCTGACGCGCAAGGCGGCGGCGGCTTTGGCCGCCGGCTGCACCGTGGTGGCACATGCGTCGTCCGAGACGCCGCTGTCGGCGCTGGCACTGGCCGAACTGGCGGAGCGGGCGGGCATCCCCGCCGGCGTGTTCAACGTCCTGACCGGCGATCCGGAGCCGCTGGTCGGCGCGCTGTGCGACGACGCTCGCGTCCGCGCCATGAGCTTCACCGGCTCCACCGAAATCGGCAGCCGCATCGCCGCGCGCTGCGCCCCGACCATGAAGCGGCTGGCGATGGAGCTGGGCGGCCATGCGCCGCTGCTGGTCTTCGCCGACGCCGATCTGCAACGGGCGGTGGACATCGCCATCGACGCGAAGTTCGCCACCTCCGGCCAGGACTGCCTCGCCGCCAACCGCATCTATGTGCAGCGCCCGCTCTACGACAGCTTCTGCGCCGCCTTCACCGCCCGGAGTGCCGCGTTGCGCGTCGGGCCGGGGCTGGAGCCGGAGGTGCAGATCGGCCCGCTGATGAACGGGCGGGCGGTCGACAAATGCGCCCGCCATGTCCGCGATGCGCTGGACCGCGGCGCCCGCTGCCTGACCGGCGGCGAGGTCCATCCCGCCGGTCCGCTGTTCTACCGTCCGACTGTGCTGGCCGACGTGGCGCCGGACTCGCTGATCTTGCGCGAGGAGACCTTCGGCCCGGTCGCCGCGATCCTGCCCTTCGATGACGAGGCGGAAGCGGTGGCCCGTGCCAACGACACCGACTACGGCCTCGTCGCCTATCTGGTGACCCGTGACTCCGGCCGGATCCTCCGCCTGTCGCGGGCGCTGCACTACGGCATGGTGGCGGTCAACCGGGTGAAGATCACCGGCGCGCCGGTTCCCTTCGGCGGGGTCAAGCAATCCGGCCTCGGCCGCGAAGGCTCGCGCCATGGGATGGAGGCCTTCACCGAACTGAAATACGTCTGCCTCGATGCCGCCTGAACCCGCCGCCTGAACCGAAATTCCTGTTTGGGAAAACACGCCATGACCGACCTGACCAACGAGCTGACCGCCTGGGACCGCGACCATTTCTTCCACCCGTCGACCCACATGGCGGCGCATGCCCGCGGCGACACGCCGACCCGCGTCGTCACCGGCGGCGACGGCGTCTACATCACCGACCGTGACGGCCGGCGCAGCCTGGATGCCTTCGCCGGCCTCTATTGCGTCAATGTCGGCTATGGCCGCCGCGAGATCGCCGACGCCATCGCCGAGCAGGCCAGCAAGCTCGCCTATTATCACGCCTATGTCGGGCATGGCAGCGAACCGTCGATCACGCTGGCCAAGATGATCGTCGACCGGGCGCCCGCCGGGATGTCGCGCGTCTATTTCGGCCTGTCGGGATCGGACGCGAACGAAACCAACATCAAGCTGGTCTGGTATTACAACAACATCCTCGGCCGGCCCGAGAAGAAGAAGATCATCTCGCGCTGGCGCGGCTATCACGGGTCGGGGGTGATGACCGGCAGCCTGACCGGGCTGGAACTGTTCCACAAGGCCTTCGACCTGCCGCGCCCGCCGGTGCTGCACACCGAAGCCCCCTATTACTTCCGCCGGGCCGACCGCAGCATGAGCGAGGAGCAGTTCTCCCAGCACTGCGCCGACCGGCTGGAGGCGTTGATCCAGGCGGAAGGGCCGGAGACCATCGCCGCCTTCATCGGCGAACCGGTGCTGGGCACCGGCGGCATCGTTCCGCCGCCCGCCGGCTATTGGGAGAAGATCCAGGCCGTCCTGGACAAGCACGACATCCTGCTGATCGCCGACGAGGTGGTGACCGGGTTCGGCCGGCTCGGCAGCATGTTCGGGTCCGACCATTACGGCATCAAGCCGGACCTCATCACCATCGCCAAGGGGCTGACCTCCGCCTATGCGCCGCTGTCGGGGGTGATCGTCGGCGACCGGGTGTGGAAGGTGCTGGAGCAGGGCTCCGACCAGCTCGGCCCCATCGGCCACGGCTGGACCTATTCGGCGCATCCGCTCTGCGCCGCCGCCGGGGTGGCGAATCTGGAGCTGATCGACACGCTCGATCTGGTGACCAACGCGCGCGAGACCGGAGGCTATTTCCGTGCGGCGCTGACCGACGCGCTGGGCGGGCATCCGATGGTCGGTGAGGTGCGCGGCGAGGGCATGCTGGCGGCGGTGGAGTTCGTCGCCGACCGGGACGAGCGCCGCTTCTTCCCCGCCGAGGCGAAGGTCGGGCCGCGCCTGTCCGCGGCGCTTCTGGAGCGGGGAGTGATCGCCCGCGCCATGCCCCAGGGCGACATCCTCGGCTTCGCACCGCCGCTCTGCCTGACGCGGGAGGAGGCCGACATTGTGGTGGCGGCGACGGCGAAGGCGGTGAAGGCGGTCGCGGCCGAACTCTGAACGCCGAGCTCTGAGCGGGGTTCCGTCAGCCCTCGCGCCAGTCCTGGCGACTGGCGCGATATGGCCGGCCATCGTCAGGGGCGGACGGTCATGGCATCATCGCCGTCGAGACGGCCTAGCAGGGCTGATCGGCGTGCTGACGCGAGACCGACTGCCCGGTGAACCGCTCGACGCAGGCCGAGAGGCTCGCCAGGGTGGTCTCCTGGTAGACCCAGGGACCGAGCCCCGCACGCGCAACGGTGATTTCCCGGCGATCCCCAAGGTCGGTGATGGTCGCCGTGAAGCCGCCGACCGCGACACTCTGCTGGGAACAGGTCATTTGGACGCCCTCCTCGACATCATGCCGCAGGGTGGACCGCCGCGCTTAACGAGGCATGAACATATGGCAGTATGTGAACCGCCTACCCACAAATAGCCCGGTTCGTTGGCTCGCGGAATCATCACTCAACCGGTGGATCAGGCCACCCGCATCCGGTCGGCGTCGATGTCCAGCGTGTCGAGCCAGGTCGGGTCCAGCTTCGGAACCGACGAGAACAGCAGTTTCGAATAGGGGTGCTGCGGCTGCTGCCGGTCGGCGGGGATGATGGTCTCCACCGTCTGTCCGCGATACATCACGACGATCTCGTCGCAGATCGCCTCGATCACCGACAGGTCGTGGCTGATGAAGACATAGGACAGGCCAAGTTCGCGTTGCAGTTCCTTCAGCAGGTCGATGACCGCCGCCGCAACCACGGTGTCGAGGGCCGAGGTGATCTCGTCGCACAGGATCAGCTTCGGCTCGGCGGCGAGCGCACGGGCGAAGTTCACCCGCTGCTTCTGGCCGCCCGACAATTCGGCCGGGCGGCGGTGGCGCAGGGCGCGGGGCAGGCGGACCATGTCCAGCAGCGCATCGACCCGCGCATCGCGGGCCTTGCCGCGCAGGCCGTGATAGAAGGTCAGCGGACGGCCGAGGATGTCCTCGATGGACTTGGCCGGGTTGAGCGCGGTGTCGGCGTGCTGGAAGACGATCTGCAGGTCGCGCAACTGGTCGTGGCTGCGCTGGCGGGCGCTGTGCCACAGCTCCTTGCCGTTGAACTGGATGTCGCCCTTGCAGGCCGGCAGGATCCCGGCGATGGCGCGCGCCAAGGTCGATTTCCCGCAGCCGGACTCCCCGATGATGCCGAGGTTGGTGCCCCGCTTCACCTGCAGGCTCACCCCCTTGACGGCGAGCACCAGCGGCTGCCCGTTCGACTGCGGCGGACCGTAGCCGGCGCTCAGCGTGTTGATCTCCAGCAGGGGAGCGCCGCTGTCGGCGACTGGCAGCGCCTCGCGCCCGCCGGTGTCGGGGTGGAAGGCGTGCAGCAATTCCTGGGTGTAGGGGTGGGCCGGGCGCGTCAGGATGTCGTGGACGCTGCCGGTTTCCTGCACCGCGCCGTTGCGCAGCACCATGATGCGGTCGGCGATCTGCGCGACCACGGCCAGATCGTGGGAGACATAGACGCAGGCGATCCGGTGCTGGGCGGTCACCGCCTTGAAGGCGCGCAGGACCTCGACCTGGGTGGTGACGTCCAGCGCCGTCGTCGGCTCGTCGAAGATCACCACCTTGGGATCGCCGATCAGCGCCATCGCCGCCGCCAGCCGTTGCAGCTGGCCGCCCGACACCTGATGCGGGTACCGGTCGCCGATGCTGTCGGGATCGGGCAGGGACAGGGCGCGGAACAGGGCGACCGCCCGGCGGCGGGCCTCGTCCGGCGGCATCAGGCGATGGATCCGCGTCACCTCGATGACCTGCTCCATGACGGTCGAGGCCGGGTTGAAGGCGGCGGCGGCACTCTGCGGCACATAGGCCACGGTGGTGCCGCGCAGTGCGGCCCGGTCCTTTTCCGACAGCGTCACCATGTCATGGCCGTCGACCTTCACCGTTCCGCCGGAAATTCGGCAGCCCGGACGGGCGTAGCCGAGCAGCGTCATGGCGGCGGTGGTCTTGCCGGAGCCGCTTTCGCCGATGAAGGCGACGGTCTCGCCGGCGGCGATGTCCAGGTCGATGCCCTTCAGGATCTGGATCCAGCGGCCGGAATCGGTGGTGGCCTCGACCGTCAGGCCGCGGATTTCGACAAGATTCGTCATCAGGAAGCACTCCGGTCCCGGATCTTCTGCGGAAGATTGTCGATCAGCAGATTGACGCTGATGGTCAGGGTGGCGATGGCCAGCGACGGCACGATCACCGCCGGAGCGGCGAAGGGCAGGCCGCCGATGTTCTCGCGCACCAGCGCCCCCCAGTCGGCATAGGGCGGCTGGACGCCCAGCCCCAGGAAGGACAGGCCCGACAGCAGCAGGACGATGAAGACGAAGCGCAGGCCAAGGTCGGCCAGCACCGGGCCGATGATATTGGGCAGAATCTCCGATGCGATCAGATAGGGCAGCCTTTCGCCCCGGATGCGGGCGACCATGATGAAATCCATCGTGTCGATGTTGATCGCCAGCGCCCGGCTGAAGCGGTAGGCGCCGGGGACATAGATGACCGACAGGGTCAGGATCAGCACGGGGATGGACGAGCCCACCGCCGCGACCACCATCAGGCCGAACAGCTTGCTGGGGATGGAGTTCATGGCGTCGAGGATGCGGCTGACCACCATGTCCACCGGCCCGCGCAGCACCGCCGAGGTCATGCCCAGCACCACGCCGGTGAAGCAGGCGATGGACACCGCGGCCAACGAGATGCCGACGGTGTAGCGGGCGCCGTAGATGATGCGGGACAGCATGTCGCGGCCGAGATAGTCCGACCCCAGCCACAGGCCGGGCCGCATCGGGCCGAAATAGTCGAGGTCGATCATCTCGCCCACCGAATGGGGCGTGATGTAGGGGGCGAAGAGGGCGACCAGCGCCCAGAACAGGACGACTGAGAAGGCGGCGAGGCCGACCAGGTTGATGCGGTAGCCCGACCATGCCGCCAGCGAGCCGATGGAAGCCCTGGAGCCGGTGGAGGCCCTCGGTTCAGTGGAAGAGTGTGTCTTCATCGGAGCCTCGGGTTCGACAGGATGGCGACGATGTCGGCGGTGGTGATCAGGATCAGATACCCGAAGCAGAAGATCATCGCGCAGGACTGGATCAGCGGCAGGTCGCGGGTGGACACCGCATCGACCATCAGCTTGGCGATCCCCGGATAGTTGAAGATCGTCTCGACGATGATCACGCCGCCCAGCAGGTAGGAGAGCGACAGCGCCACCGCGTTGGAGATGGGCCCGAGCGCGTTGGGCAGGGCGTGGCGCAGGACCATGCGGGGCCGCGACGCCCCTTTCAGCAGCGCCATCTCGACATAGGGCGTGTTCAGCGTTTCGATCACGGCGGCTCTGGTCATGCGGATCATCTGCGCCGACACCCCGAAGGTCAGGGTGATGACCGGCATGGCGTAGGCCCGCAGCAGGCCGGAGAAACTGTCGACATTGTAGGTGAAGGACAGGGCCGGCAGCCATTTCAGGTAGACGGCGAACACCAGCACGGCCAGGGTCGCCAGCACGAATTCCGGCACCGAGATGACGCCGATGGTGGCGATGGTGACGATGCGGTCATAGAGCGTGCGCCGCCACATGGCGGCGGTGATGCCAAGCGTCAGCGCCAGCGGCACCGACACCAGGGTGGTCAGCCCGGCCAGCTTCAGGGTGTTGGCGAGCCGGCCGGAGATCAGCGTGGCCACCGGCATATGGTTGGCATAGGAGGTGCCGAGATCGCCCTGGAACAGGCCGCCGATCCAGTAGACGAAGCGCAGCAGGGCCGGATCGTCCAGATGCATGGCCGTGCGCAGGCCGGCGATGGCTTCCGGCGTCGCCGCCTGCCCCAGCAGGATGGTCGCCGTGTCGCCGGGCAGCAGGGTGGTGGCGAAGAACACGGCGAAGGACACGATCGTCAGCGTGACCAGTGCGATGAGCAGCCGACCAAGGATGAGGGACGGAACGCGTGATGTCATGCTTGGCCTCCGCAAGGCGAGGCGCCCCCGGAGGGGTTGCCCGAATGGGCCGCGACGGGCCGGAACGGCCGGCCCTGCGGCCGTCCCGTTCCGCCCGCCCACTGTATCAGGCGGCCAGCCAGACATACTCGGCGAAAGCGTAGCCCATCATGCCGCCCAGCGGGCTGGGGGCGAGGCCCTTCAGCTTGTCGTTGATGGCGTCGACGTTGGAGATGTAGGCGGGGATGATGGTGCCGGCCTCTTCGGCGATCATCACCTGCATGTCGTTGTAGATCTCCTTGCGCTTGGCCTGGTCGAGCATGCCGCGCGCTTCGATCATCATCTTGTCGAACTTCTCGGACTTGTACTTGCTCTCGTTCCACGGCGCTTCGGAGGCGTAGAGCAGGGAGAACAGGATGTCCGGCGTCGGCCGCGGGTTGATGTTGCCGAAATGGATCGGCGACTTCAGCCAGTAGTTGCTCCAATAGCCGTCGGACGGCACGCGCTGGACGTCGAGCTTCATGCCGATCTCGGCGGCGGAGGCCTGGATCACCATCGCCATGTCGATGGCCGACGATGCGGCATCCGACGTGATCACCGGGATCGACTGACCCAGGACGCCGGCCTTCTTGAACAGCGCCTTCGCCTTTTCCGGGTCGAACGCCTTCGGCTTCAGGGCGGCGTTGTGGTACGGGTTCACGGGCGAGACCGGCTGGTCGTTGCCCACCTCGCCGAAGCCGCGCAGGGCCGATTTGACGATCTGCTCGCGATTGACGATGTACTTCATCCCATCGACGAAGTCCTTGCGGCTGCCGGGCTCCATATCCAGGCGGATGTTCAGGTCGGTGTAGTTGCCGGACGTCGTCTTCGACAGGGCGAAGCCCTTCTGCCCGTCCACCAGACGGGTGGAGCGCGGGTTGATCGACGCGGCGAGATGGATGTCGCCGGACAGCAGCGCGTTGACGCGGGCATTGTCGTCGCTGATCGCGAAGAACTCGAAGGAGTCGACGTTCGGTCCGCCCTTCCAGTAATTCTGGTTGCGCAGGCCGATGGAGCGCACGCCCGGCTCGAAGCTCTTGCAGGTGAAGGCGCCGGTGCCGTTGCCCTTGGAGAAGTCGGTGGTGCCGTCGGCCACGATCATGAAATGGTGGGTGGCCAGGATGGTCGGCAGATCGGCGTTGGGGCTGGCCAGCGTGATCTCGACGGTGGTCTTGTCGACCGCCTTGAACTCCGTCATCTGCGCGGCGATCTTCGCGACCTTGGAACCGACGGCCGGATCGAGGTGGCGCTTCAGCGAATACACCACGTCGTCGGCGGTCAGCGACTTGCCGTCGTGGAAGGTGACGCCCTTGCGCAGCTTGACCGTCCAGGTCTTGGCGTCGCCCGATTCCACGCTCTCCGCCAGCTCCATCTGCGGGATGCCGTTCTGGTCCAGCGTGGTCAGGCGGTTGTAGAAGGCGCAGCAGCGGACATAATCGGTGGACAGCGACGCCTTGGCCGGATCCAGCGTGTCGGCGGTCGAGGACGACCAGCCGGCAGCCTTCAGCGCGCCGCCCTTCACCGGCGTGGCGGCCAGCGCCATGCCGGCGCGGCCCAGAACGAGGTCGGCGGCAGCCAGCGACACCCCGCCGGCCAGCAGCATCTTCATCAGGTCGCGGCGCGTGGCCCCGCGCCGGATGGCGCTTTCGACCATGCTGTCGTCAGTCCGGGTCCAGCTTTTGGGAGTCCGGGTTTCAGGCGTCTTGGTCATGTCTGCCTCACTCTGTTCAGGATTGTTCGTTCGTTTCTTTATTCAGCGCGCTCCGGTTTGGCCCGGTTACGCGGAAGCCGTCTTCGGCTCTGCGGCCGCTGCTTCGACGGCATCGGCCAGTTCCGCCATCGAGCGGAAATGGAAATCCGGTTCGGTGAACTCGGCGGGCTCGATGGTGCCGCCATAGCCCTTCTGGGCATGCCGCCGCTGGATCCAGCAGTTGGTCATGCCGAGGCGGCGGGACACGCCGATGTCGTGATACTGGCTCTGCGCGACGTGCAGGATGTCGTCCTTGCTGCCGCCGTCGCGCTCGACGAACTCGAACACCTGCTGGAAAAAGGCGGGGTTGGGCTTTTCGACGCCGGTGTCGTCGGCGGTGAAGCCGGCAAAGAACGGATCGCCCAGCTCGCGGGAGAAATGGGTGAAGGCCCAGCGCCGCGCGTTGGTCATCGCGATCAGCTTGTAGCGCTTGGCCAGACGCGCCATGGCCTCCCGGCTGTCGGGGAAGCCGGCCCAGGCCGCCGCGGAATCCCGCAGGCGTTCGCCGTACTGCGTACCGGCGGGCAGCCCCAGCCTGGGCGCGATCACCGAATAGACGCGCGCCAGATCGTCGGGGAACAGGTCGGCATTGTCGGCATAGCGCGCCTCGCGGTAGAGGGTCAGCGCCGCCTCGCCGTCCACGTCGGTACCGGCCTCCGCCGCGATTGCGGCGAGGCAGTCCTTGATGCCGGATTCGAAGTCGATCAGGGTGCCGACGACGTCGAAGGTCAGATACTTGAAGCTCAGCAGACTCTTGGTCAACGCACCATCTCCTCATCAAGGACCGCAGGGGAACCGTTCCGGTCCGGCGGGGCGTTTCAGGTCCGGCGGCAACCTCCGCCGGGATGTCTTTTGGAGGTGGTCCCTCTTGAGCTGGCCTGGAGATTCGGTCTTCTTCCCCTCCAGTGTGGTCCAAGGGTTGGGTGAGGGTCTCCGAATCTTCGGTGCTGGACAGCAGAAAATGCTGGATACGGAGGTATCCGCGGTTTTTTCCACGGACACCCCCTTTTTCGCCTAGCGCATCGCCCGGCGGACGTCGGGATCGTCCAGGGTCTGGTCGAGTGTTTGGGCCGTCCGCTCCAGGATCGCGTCGATGTCGTCGTCGGTGCAGCAGAGCGGCGGGGCATAGCCCAGCACGCCGTTGGCGAAGGCGCGGATCACCAGACCGTTGGACCAAGCCCGGTCGAAAATCCGGCGCGACGGTTCGGCGGCGGCGGGCAGGGGGGTCTTGCGCTCCTTGTCCACCACCAGTTCGATGGCGGCCAGCATGCCGCGCCCGCGCACGTCGCCGACCAGCGGGTGGTCGCGCAGAGCGTGCAGCCCGGCCATCAGCCGCGCCCCGGCCCTGGCGCCGTTGGCGAGCAGGCTGTCCTCGTACAGGCGCAAGGCCGCCAGCCCCACCGCGGCGCTGACGGGGTGGGCGGAGTAGGTGTAGCCATGGCCGACCGCGCTGCTGCCGGCGGCGTCCGCGATGGTATCGTACACCGCGTCCGACAGGAAAACCGCGCCCATCGGCACATAGCCGGAGGTCAGGCCCTTCGCCGTGGTCATCATGTCGGGGACCACGCCATCGTCGGTGCAGGCGAACAGCGGTCCGGTGCGGCCGAAGCCGGTGATGACCTCGTCGGCGACGAACAGGATGCCCAGGCTGCGGCAGCGGTCGCACATCGCCTTCATCCAGCCGTCGGGTGGCACCAGAACGCCGCCCGATCCCTGGATCGGTTCGGCATAGAAGGCGGCGACCCGCTCCGGTCCGCCGATTTGGGCGATCTTCGCGTCGAGGGCGGCGAGCGAGGCGGCGATGATCGCATCGGCATCGTCGCCCACCGGGTTGCGGTAGGCGTAGTGTGACGGAATCTTGTGCTGCCAGTCGAAGGGCACACCGAAGCCGGCATGGAAGGCGGGCAGCGCGGTCAGCCCCGACCCGACGGTGGAGGAGCCGTGATAGCCCTGCTCGATGGAGATGAACTGGTCGCGCTGCGGCTGCCCCTTGGCCAGCCAGTAATAACGGATGAAGCGGATGGTGCTGTCCACCGCATCCGACCCGCCCAGCGTGAAATAGACATGGTTCAGGTCGCCGGGCGCCCGTTCGGCGAGTGCCGCGGCCAGCCGGATCGCCGGTTCGCTGCCAAGTCCGAAATAGCCCGTGGCGTAGGGCAGTTCCTGCATCTGGCGGGTGGCGGCGTCGATGAGGCTCTGCTGGCCGTAGCCGGCGTTGACGCACCACAGGCCGGCGAAACCGTCGACCAGTTGGCGGCCGGCGGCGTCGGTGACCGTCGCCCCGGCGCCGGAGGCGATGATCCGCACCCCGGCCTTCTCATGGCCGCGATATGACGCGACGGGATGGACCAGATGGGCACGGTCGAGTTCGATCAGGGAATTGCTGAGCATGGTCCTCTCCGGATCAGCCGAGTGCCTGGCTGGCGAGCGCGAAAGTCGAAACGGGGGCGGGCGACGCGGGAGCTGCCGCTGGCGCCGGGCGGCGCATGGCGATGCCGCCGCCGACAGGACGCAGACCGCAATCGGCCAGCCATAGGGCGAGGCCGGTGTCGGCGGTGGTGTCCACCCGCAGGAATTTTCCCGGATGCGCGGCGACGAGCGGGCCGATCAGCGCCTTGGCGCCGTCCGCGTCGGGGGCGACCACCGGGCCGACGACCTGACCGCGGCCGAAGTCGCGCAGAGCGGCGAAGCCGGCGGGGACACCGTTCCGGCGCAGCAGCGTGAAGGACCCGACCCCGGCGATGCGCTCCAGCAGCAGGCGGCGGTCGGCGCCGAAGGCTTGGCGGTCCAGCGCGGCGATGGCCGCAAGATCCTCCGCGCCGGCCGGGGCGACCTCCTCCGCCGCCACCGGCGGAACCGGACCGGCTTCGCCCTGGTGCTGGAGGACGGTGCCGACCTCGCGGAAGCCCAGCTTTTCGTAGAGCGGCAACCCCTCGCTGGTGGCGACGAGGCGCAGGGGGCGGTCGTCCGCCAGCGCCATCGCCTCGTCCATCAGACGGCGGCCGAGGCCCTGCCCGCGCCAGTCCTCGTCGACGATGACCATGTTGATGGTGGCGGCATCCTCGCCATAGGGCGTCGTCAGCACGGTGCCGACCAGCCGGCCCGATCCGGCGTCCACGGCGACCAGCCCCCGGCTCAGCGACAGGAGCAGCGACCAGTCTTCCAGCCGGTGCGGCCATTGCGCCTGCCGCGACAGGGCAAGCGCATCGTCCAGATGCTTCGGCTCGAAAGCCGCACAGTCGATCGCTCTCTTGGGAACCGTATTCTTGTTCATGGGCAGTCCTTTCACCCTCTGCCTCCAAGAGTGTGCGCAGCGGCCCCGGACGTTTGTCTGAAGGCGACACCCGCCGCGACATCTTTCACCTTTGCTCCGGCAGCCCGCCGCATCTTATGCCGCGACGATGACGGGCGAACCCGCGGGCGGGGCGTCCATCCCCTGTTCCGGGCGCCCTGGCGCCGTTTCCCTCCCAACCAAATGCTGAGTGCCGAGACGGAAACGGAACTTTGTGCTTTCGCGCCCGGTAATTCGGTCAGGCCCGGCTTCGCGGCGACGTTAGGATCGTGGGGCAGGGCCGGCAGCGCCCCATTCCCAATTCGCCCCTCCCACGTCGTTCCATCTCAAGGAAGCAGCCATGAGCCAGTTCCGGCCGAAATACGTCACCTTCGATTGCCACGGCACGCTGATCAACTTTCAGATGGCCGAAGCGGCGCGCGACCTGTACGGGTCGATCCTCGACGAAGCGCGGATGACGGAGTTCATCAAGAACTTCGCCGCCTACCGTCTCGACGAGATCATGGGCGACTGGAAGCCCTATGCCGAGGTCGTGCACAATGCGCTGGAGCGCAGCTGCAAGCGCAACAACGTCGTCTTCCGCGACGAGGATGCGCGCATGGTCTACGAGCGGGTTCCCACCTGGGGGCCGCACCCGGACGTGCCGGCCGGTCTGGCCAAGGTCGCCAAGGAAATCCCGCTGGTCATCCTGTCGAACGCGATGAATGACCAGATCCCGTCGAACGTGGCGAAGCTCGGCGCGCCCTTCCACGCCGTCTACACCGCCGAACAGGCGCAGGCCTACAAGCCGCGCTTCCAGGCGTTCGAATACATGTTCGACATGCTCGGCTGCGGGCCGGAGGACATCCTGCACTGCTCCTCCTCCTTCCGCTACGACCTGATGTCGGCGCACGATCTGGGGATCCGCAACAAGGTGTGGGTCAACCGCGGCCACGAACCGGCCAACCCCTATTACGGCTATACCGAGATCCGCAGCATCGCCGACCTGCCCGGCGTGGTCGGGCTTTAAGGGACGCGTTTCACGGTTCAGGCTGCAACGGGAAGGACCCAGGTCATGAAATTCGTCTCCTACTGGCATGACACCGCTTCCGCTTTCACCGGCGGGGCCGAGGGGCCGGTCGATGGCCATTACGACGTTGCCGTCGTCGGGGGAGGATTCACCGGCCTGGGTGCCGCCCGCCAGCTCGCCAAGGCCGGAGCGCGGGTGATCGTGCTGGAAGCCGGTCATGTCGGCGGCGGGGCTTCGGGACGCAACGGCGGGCACCTCAACAACGGTCTGGCCCACAGCTTCATCGCCGCCAAGACCGCGCTGGGGACGGAGCGCGCCGTCGCGCTCTACCGGGCCTTCGACCAGTCCATCGACACGCTGGAGGCGCTGATCGCCGAAGAGGGCATCGATTGCAGCTTCCGCCGCGCCGGCAAGCTGAAGCTGGCCTCCAAGCCGGCGCATTTCGACGCCATCGCCCGCAACTTCGAGGTGGTGCACCGCGAGGTCGATCCCGACACGGCGCTGCTGACCGCCGAAGAGCTGAAGGAAGAGGTCGGCTCGCCGTTCTTCGGTGCGATGCTGTCGCGCAAGAGCGCCATGATGCATATGGGCCGCTTCGTGGTCGGGCTGGCCGCCGCCGCCAGGCGCCATGGCGCGGTTCTGGTCGAAAACGCGCCGGTCGGCGCCATCGCCCGCACGGGCGACCGCCACACGCTGACCACGCCGCGCGGCACGGTCACCGCCAAGGAGGTGCTGGTCGCCACCGGCGCCTACACCACACCGAACTTCAGCCATTTCCGCCGCCGGATCATCTCGGTCGGCAGCTTCATCATCGCCACCCGCCCGCTCAGCGACGGTGAGATCGCATCGGTGGTGCCGGGCAACCGCACCTACGTCACCTCGATGAACATCGGCAACTACTTCCGCCTGTCGCCCGACCGGCGGCTGATCTTCGGCGGCCGGGCCCGCTTCTCGGCGACGTCCGACCAGCAGTCCGACGCCAAGAGCGGGGCGATCCTGCGCGCGAGCCTCGCAAGGATTTTCCCGCAGATCGCCAGCATCGACATCGATTACTGCTGGGGCGGGCTGGTGGACATGACCAGCGACCGCTATCCGCGCGCCGGTTACCAGGACGGGCTGTGGTACGCCATGGGCTATTCCGGCCACGGGGCGCAGCTGTCGACCCATCTCGGCATGACCATGGCCGACGCGATCCTGGGACGCGAGGACCGGAACCCGCTGAAGGATATGTCCTGGCCCGCCGTCCCCGGCCATTTCGGCAAGCCCTGGTTCCTGCCGCTGGTCGGGCTGTATTACAAGGCGCTCGACCGCATTCAGTGATCGGCGGGAAGCGTCAAAAAAAGCCCGGCGGGTGCGAACTGCTCCCGCCGGGCTTTTGCTGTTTATCGAGTGTCAGCCCAGCCCGCCGATGTGGAAGGTCTTCAGCTCCAGATACTCCTCGATGCCCACCTGTGCGCCTTCTCGGCCCAGGCCGGACTGCTTGACGCCGCCGAAGGGGGCGACTTCGGTGGAAATCGCGCCGGTGTTCAGCCCGATCATGCCGGCCTCCAGCGCTTCGCCCACCCGCCAGGACCGCGCGAGGTTCTGCGTGTAGAAATAGGCGGCCAGCCCGAAAGGCGTCGCGTTGGCGAGGGCGATGGCCTCCTCCTCCGTCTCGAAGCGGAACAGCGGGGCCACCGGGCCGAAGGTCTCCTCATGCGCAAGCAGCATGTCGGTGGTGGCGTCGGTCAGCACCACCGGGGCGACATACTGCGCACCCGCCGCCGCGACGGCGGAAGAGGCGATGGTGGCCCCCTTGGACACCGCGTCGGCGACGTGGCGCTCGATCTTGGCGACGGCGGCGGCGTTGATCATCGGGCCGATGGCGACCCCCGGTTCCAGCCCGGACCCCACCCGCATGGCATTGACGCGGGCGACCAGCCGGTCGCGGAACGCCTCGTAGACGCCCGACTGCACCAGGATACGGTTGGCGCAGACGCATGTCTGTCCGCCGTTGCGGAACTTGGAGAGGAGGACACCCTCCACCGCCTGATCCAGATCGGCGTCGTCGAACACGATGAAGGGCGCGTTGCCGCCCAGTTCCAGGCTCAGCCGCTTGATGCCGTCGGCGGCACCGCGCATCAGCAGCGAGCCGACGCGGGTGGAGCCGGTGAAGGAGATCTTGCGGACGGTCTCGTTCGCCAGGAGTTCCTCACCGATGGCTTCGGGACGGCCGGTCAGGATGTTGACCACGCCGGCCGGGATGCCCGCCCGCTCGGCCAGCACGCCGAGAGCCAGCGCCGAATAGGGGGTGAAGTCCGACGGCTTGATGACCACGGTGCAGCCGGCGGCCAGCGCCGGGGCGACCTTGCGGGTGATCATGGCGTTGGGGAAGTTCCACGGCGTGATGATGCCGCAGACCCCGACCGGCTCCTTCAGCACGACGATGCGGCGGTCGGGGGTGGGGGAAGGGATGGTGGTCCCGCCGATCCGGCGCGCCTCTTCGGCGAACCATTTGACGAAGGAGGCGCCATAGCGGATCTCGCCGCGCGCCTCGTCCAGCGGCTTGCCCTGCTCCAGCGTCAGGATGCGCGCCAGATCCTCCAGATTCTCGATCATCAGCGCGTGCCAGCGCTCCAGCTGCGCGGCACGGTCGGCATGGGTGCGCCGCCTCCAGGCGGGATAGGCTTCGGCCGCGGCGGCGATGGCGTCGCGGGCGTCGGTGCCGTCCATGTCGGGAACACTGCCCAGGGTGCTGCCGGTCGCCGGGTTCTGGACGCCGATGGTCCGGCCGGCCACCCCGTCGCACCAGCGACCGCCGATCAGCCCCTGTTCGCGGAATAGGGAGGGGTCCGTCAGATGATGGCTCATGGTCGTGTCTTTTTCGCTGCGGTTGGGTTCAAGGCGATGGGGATCAAGACAGCGCCGACAGCACGGCGGCGGTGATCGCGTCCGTGCTGTCCTTGCCGGGCACCGTGCCGATGCCGCGGCCCGTGGTGTCGCCCAGTGCCGCCATGACGCGGTCGGCAGCGGCCTTTTCCCCCAGATGCTCCAGCATCATGGCACCCGACCAGATGGCGGCGATGGGATTGGCGATGCCGAGATGGGCGATGTCGGGGGCCGATCCGTGCACCGGCTCGAACATCGACGGCGCCTTGCGGTCGGGGTTCAGGTTGGCCGAGGCGGCGAAGCCCAGCCCGCCCTGGATCGCCGCCCCCAGATCGGTGAGGATGTCGCCGAACAGGTTGGAGGCGACGACCACGTCCAGGCTTTCCGGCGCCGTCACCATGCGCGCCGCCATGGCGTCGACGTGATAGCTGGTGACCTCGACGTCCGGATGCTCGGCGGCCAGCTGGCGGGTGATCTCGTCCCAGAACACCATCGAGTATTTCTGCGCGTTCGATTTGGTGACGGAGGCCAGCTTGCCGCGCCGGGCGCGGGCCTGGGCGAAGGCGAAGCGCAGGATCCGCTCCACCCCCATGCGGGTGAAGATGCCGGTCTCCACCGCCACCTCCTGCGGCGTCCCCTGATGGATGCGCCCGCCGGCGCCGGCATATTCGCCTTCGGTGTTCTCGCGGATGCACAGGATGTCGAAGCCGCCGCGGCGCAGCGGCCCCTCGACTCCCGGCAGCAGCCGGTGCGGGCGGACATTGGCATACTGGTCGAAGGCCTTGCGGATCGGCAGCAGCAGCCCGTGCAGCGACACCGCGTCCGGCACCTCCGCCGGCCAGCCGACGGCCCCCAGCAGGATAGCGTCGTACTTGCGCAAGCTGTCGATGCCGTCGGTCGGCATCATCACGCCGGTTTCCTTGTAATGGGCGCAGGACCAGGGCAGTTCGGTGCCGGTCAGCGCGAAGCCCGACTGCGTCGCCACGGCCTGCAACACCTCCCAGGCCGCGTCGACCACGGGATGCCCGATGCCGTCGCCCTTGATGATCGCAATGTTGTGGGTCTTCATCGAACGTCCCCTGTCTTTTTCATTGGATTACAGGCCGATCAGCACGCTTTTGCTGCGGCGGTTGGCGAGATAGGCCTCGCGTCCCAGATCCTTGCCGATGCCGGAGCGCTTGTAGCCGCCGGTCGGCAGGATGTGGTCGCGGGAGCGGCCATAGCGGTTGACCCACACCGTTCCGGCCTGGAGCCGCCGGGTCAGGCGGATGGCGCGCGACAGGTCGCGGGTGTAGAGGCCGGCGGCCAGCCCGTAGGTGGGATGGTCGGCCAGCGCCATCGCCTCCTCCTCGCTGTCGAAGCTCTGCACGGTCAGCACCGGGCCGAAAATCTCCTCCACCACGGCGGGGGAGGTCTGATCGACCCCGGCCAGCAGGGTCGGCGCGTAGAAATACCCCTCGGCGTCCATCGGGCCGCCGCCGGTCAGGCACTCCACCGATCCGGTTAGCGACGCCGATACGATGGCGTGGATGCGGGCGCGCTGCCGTTCGGAGATGATGGGGGAATAGCGCGTCTCCGCGTCCCAGGTCGGGCCGGGACGGACGGCGCGCATGTGGCCCAGAATCCGCTCGACCAGCGGCCCGGCTACGCCGGCTTCGACCAGCAGGCGCGACCCGGCGACGCAGGCCTGTCCGGCGTTGGACAGGACGCTGGTGGCGATGGCCGCCGCCGCCTTGTCGAGGTCGGCGTCGGCGAAGACGATCTGCGGGCTCTTGCCGCCCAGCTCCAGCGTCATCGGCTTGACGCCGCTGCGGGCGATGTCGGCCATGATCGCCGAGCCCGCCGCCGTCGATCCGGTGAAGCTGACCTTGGCGATGCCGGGATGGCTGGTGATGGCGGCACCCGTGGTCGGGCCGTCACCCTGGACGATGTTGATCAGCCCGGCGGGAAGCCCCGCCTTCACCGCCAGCTGCGCCAGCAGGACGGTGGAGAAGGGCGTCATCTCCGACGGCTTCAGCACCACCGCGTTGCCGGCGGCCAGCGCCGGGGCGAGCTTCCATCCCGCCATCGACAGCGGGAAGTTCCAGGGCGTGATGGCGCCGACGACGCCGTAGGGCTCCGTCATCACCATGCCGAGGCTGCCGTCGTCGGTGGGAACGAGGTCGCCGCCCTCCTTGTCGGCGAATTCGGCGAAGAAGCGGATCTGCTCGGCGGTGACCGCCACGTCGCCGGCCACCAGCTGGCCGACCGGGCGAGTGGAGGACAGCGCCTCCACCTTCGCCAGGGTTTCCGCCTCCTCCTCGATCAGGGTGGCCCAGCGCTGGAGCACGGCGGTGCGGTCCCGCGGGCGCAGGCCGCCCCAGTTGCTGGATTTCAGCGCCGCCTGCGCGGTGGCGACCGCTTGGTCGACGAGGTCGGCCGAGGCGACTGGGCAGTCGGCATAGGCCCGGCCGTCCGAGGGGCGGCGCATCGGCAGCCGGGGCAGTCCGTCCTCTGCCGGGATCAGGCGGTCACCGATGAAATGACCGTTCGGCAGCGGCAGGCGGTCCGGATCGAAGGACAGGCTCATGATGCGCCCTCAGTCGATGATGACGTAGATCTTGCGGACCGTCTCGATGGTCTTCCACACGCCGGTGAAGCCCGGCTTCAGGACGAAGCTGTCGCCGGCCCGGTAGACCACCGGCTCACCGGCGTCCGGGGTGATTTCGACGATTCCGGACAGGATGTGGCAGAACTCGAAGGTCTCGCCCTTGATCGACCGGGTTTCGCCCGGCGTGGCTTCCCAGACGCCGGTCCTGACGGTGTCGCCCTTGGCGGCGTCGGCGTCCTGTGCCCAGGTCTTGAAAGCGGGCGCCCCGGCGATCAGCCGGTCCGGCATCGGGGTCGATTCACGCGGGGCGAAGGGCGGGGCGGTGTCGATGGTCTTCAGCAGCGACATGGAAGCGTCCTTGGTCGATGAGCGGCCGTGCCGCGGAAGGGGTGTCGGACAACTGCGTCAGTAGCCGCGCCGCCGGTCGACCAGACCGACCGGGTCCTGCCCGGCGAAATGCCGGTTCAGGTTGGCGATGACCGCCTGGGCGGCGCTTTCCGGCTGGGTGATGCTGGCAATGTGCGGGGTGAGCACGATGTTGGGATGGGTCCAGAAGGGATGGTCGGCCGGCAGCGGCTCGGGCTCGGTCACATCGACCATCGCGGCGGACAGCTGGCCGGTGTCGAGCGCGTCCAGCAGGGCGGCGTGGTCCAGCTGCGGACCGCGCCCGGTGTGGATCAGCGCGGCACCGCGGGGCAGCTTCGCCAGCAGGGGCGCGTCAAGGAAGCCGCGGGTGTCGGGCGTCAACGGCAGCAGAACGATCAGGATGTCGGTTTCGCCCAGCATCGCGTCGAGGCCGTCCGCGCCATGGCGGCAGGTCACGCCGTCCAGTTGGCGTGGCGAGCGGCTCCATCCCGACAGCGGGAAGCCGAAGGGCTTCAGCCGCTCCAGCACCGCCTGCGCCAGCACCCCCAGCCCGAGCACGCCGATCCGGCGCTGTGCCGCCTGCGGCTGGGGCAGGGGGCGCCAGAGGCAGTCCCTCTGCTGCGCGCGGTAGGCCGGCATCTGGCGATGCAGGGTCAGCACGGCCAGCGTGGCGTATTCCTGCATCATGCGGACGATGCCGTCATCCACCATGCGGACGACCTTCACATGGTCGGGCAGGGCGGTCATGGTGAACTGGTCGACCCCGGCGCCGATGGAGAAGACGATCTCCAGATTGCGGTAGCGGGCGAGGTTTGCCGGAATGGTCCAGGTGATCAGGTAGCGCACCGCGTCGGGATCGACGCTGGCCGGGTCCATCGAAAAGGGCAGTTCCGGCAGCGCGCGGGCGAAGGCGTCCGCGAAGATCGCGCCGCGCACGGCATCGGAATTGAACAGGAAGGTCATTGAAACCCCTTTGGGATGGTCAGAGGCGGCAGCGCTGGCCCAGCGCCTCGATCATCGACTGGCAGGCGTGCAGCTCCTCGACGAGGATGTGCTCGTCGGGTCGGTGGGCCCGTGCGATGTCGCCAGGACCGCAGATGATCGCGTCGATCCCGGCGGTCTGGTACAGGCCGGCCTCCGTGCCATAGCTGACGGCGGCCTGCGGTTCGCGGCCGGTCAGCTCCTCCAGCAGGCGGGCCAGCGGCGAACGGGCGGCCAGGAACAGGGCGGGATAGGCGCTGGTCTGCGTCCAGTCGACGGCGAAGCCGCGCTCCTCCAGCCGCAGCGCCGCCTCGCGCACCGGCTCCAGCAGGGAGACGGGATCGACCCCGGCGATGGCGCGGGCTTCGAACTCAGCGGTGCAGGTGTCGGGGATGACGTTCACCGCCAGCCCGCCCTGGATGGTGCCGGCCTGAAGCGAGGAATAGGGCGGTTCGAAGACCGAATCCAGCGGGCCTTCGCTCAGGCGGCCGGCCTGGGCGACGGCGGCGGTCAGCGCGTCGGTCATGGCATGGATGGCGTTCAGCCCCTGGTCGGGGCGGGAGGAATGGCCGGACCGCCCGCGGACGGTCAGCCGCGCCGACGCCTTGCCCTTGTGGGCGCGGACGGCGCGCAGGCCGCTCGGTTCGCCGACGATGACGCCCAGCGGCGGTGCGCACAGGTCGGGCAGATGCGGTAGAAGATGCGGCGCGCCCTGGCAGCCGGCCTCCTCGTCGTAGGTGAAGGCCAGATGGATCGGCCGGGCGAGCGGGGCGGCGGTCAGGGCCGGCAGGGCCGCCAGCGCCGCCGCGATGAAGCCCTTCATGTCCGAGGTGCCGCGCCCGTAAAGCCGGTTGCCGTCGGTGCGCAGCCGGAACGGGTCGCCGGTCCATTCGGGTTCGGTGGCCGGCACCACATCCATGTGACCGGACAGGACATAGCCTGGAACCATCGCCGGGCCGATGGTGGCGAACAGGTTGAAGCGGTCGCCTTCTGGTCCCGGCAGAACCCGGACGCGGACCCCCGCAGCCTCCAGAATGCCGCGGATGCCGTCGACGATGGCGCCGTTGGGGGTTCCGACGACGGAGGGAAAGGCGATCAGATCCTTCAGGATGTCGGTCACGGTCATGACGGCCTCACCTTGTCCTCATGCTGCGCGCTTCGAGGCGCGGGGGGCGTTGCGGGTTCGCTGCTGTGTGCGGAGAGGGGTGCGGGCCCTGGCGGTTGTGGCAGGTACGATCTTATCCGGCCGCCGCTCCATTCCGTGCCGAATGCATGGGCGATTTGGTTGATTGTTGTGCCGACCCGGTGCTTTGCGGTGAATTGTGCGGCGGCTGCTCAGGTAATCTCGGGGAGCGCTGGATGGTTCAGGCGTGCCGGTTGACCCAATGGAGCACTGCCTCACGTTATGGAAAATCCGGGGAGGGGAAAGCGTTGAGCGAGAGCGGCATAGAGGACAGCGTTGGCGATGGGGTGGGGGACGGTGCGTTACCGGGCTCCCGGACCGTCGACGCCTTCGACGTGCGGGTGGCCGACATCGCCGACATCGACCTTGAGCGCCTGCAGGCTCTGTCGATCTCGGTCGGCTGGCCGCATCGCGCGGAGGACTGGCAGTTCGTGCGCGAGGTCGGCCATGGCTTCGTCGCGCTGGACGAGATCGACCGCGTTCTGGCATCGGCGATGTGGTTTCCCCACGGCGACGATTTCGCCACCATCGGCATGGTCATGACCTCGCCCCGGCTGCAAGCGCTGGGGGTCGGCGACTGGCTGATGAAACGGGTGCTGTCGGCGTCGGCGGGGCGGACCTACCGGCTCAACGCCACCCGTGCGGCGCTGGCGCTGTACCGTTCGCTCGGCTTCATCGGCCACCGGACCGTGTTCCAGTGCCAGGGCGAGGCGCGACGGAGCGACCGTGCCGCGCCGATGCCAGCACCCATGCCAGCGCCCGTACCGGCGGTGCGGCGGTTGGAGGCGGCGGATCTCGCGGCGGTGACGGCGCTGGACGAACGTGCCTTCGGAATTTCGCGGGCCGGGCTGATGGCGCGGCTGTTCGGGCAGTCGGTCGGCTATGGCCTGGAACGTGACGGGGCTCTGGTGGCCTTCGCGCTTTGCCGTCCCTTCGGCCGCGGGCATGTCGTCGGTCCGGCGGTCGCCGGGACGGACGAGGATGCGATTGCCGTGGTCCAGCCCCTTGTGGACGAGCATGACGGACGTTTCCTGCGCCTGGACACCCATCTGGACGAAGGGCCCTTCCCGCTGTTCGTCGCCCGGTCGGGCTTGAGGATTCATGACACGGTGCTGACCATGTCGCTGGGTGCGCCGCTGACCGATCCATCGACGCGGGCGCCGGACCGTCCCGTCACCTACGCACTCGCCACCCAGGCCCTGGGCTGAGCCGCCAACTTCTAAAAGCCGCCAGCTCCCATAATAAGGATGCGCCGATCATGCCGGGACAGACGCCGGAACCCTCCGCCGGCTCTCAAGCTGACTCCGTGCCCGACCCTTCTCCCGTTCCATCCTACTCCGCCAGCCGCGGCGGGATCATGCTTCGGCTGGTGTCGGCCGGGCTGTTCGTCGTCATGTCGCTGTTCGTCCGGCTGGCCTCCCTCGAGGCCCCGATCGGGCAGATCGTCTTCTTCCGTAGCGCCTTCGCGCTGCCGCCGATCATCGCCTACCTGATGTGGCGCCGGCAGTTTCCGTCGGCCCTCTGGACGCGGCAGCCGGTCGGGCATCTGAAGCGCAATCTCTATGGCGGCCTGGCGATGGTGCTCTCCTTCGTCTCGCTGGCCTATCTGCCGCTGGCGCTGGCGACCGCGCTGGGCTTCCTGGCTCCGCTGCTGGCGGTGCCGGCCGCCATGCTGTTCCTGCGCGAACGGCCAGGCGCGGTGGCCATCGGCGCGGCGCTGGTCGGCTTCGCCGGCGTGGTGCTGATGCTGGTGCCGGCCTTCGAAGGGCCGACGCTGGACCGCGGCACCCTCATCGGGGTTGCGGCCGGGCTGGCGATGGCGTTCGCGACCGCGGCGGGCCGGGTCGAGATCAAGACTCTGACCGCGACCGAAGCGCCGGGGACCATCGCCTTCTACTTCGCCCTTCTTTGCGCACTCGGCGGTCTGGCGAGCTGGCCCTTCGGCTGGATCGTCCCGACCGGGCCGTCCCTGGCCTGCCTGATCGGGGCGGGCATCTCCGGCGGTCTGGCACACATCACCATGACCGAGGCGATGGCCCGGGCGCCGGTGTCGACCCAGGCGCCCTTCGACTACACCGCCATGCTGTGGGCGCTGATCCTCGACGCGGCTATCTTCGGCCTGCTGCCCTCTCCGGTCAGCCTTGCCGGCGCCTTCGTCATCGCCGCCTCCGCCCTGGTGGTCCCGCTGTCCGGCCGGTTCACGGCCCGGTCCGAAGCACTGCGGCCCGCCCGCTGAGAAGCAGGCGGGTCTGGCACCGTCAGGCTTGCGCCGCCTGCACGGCGGCGGTCTGGAAACGGCCGATGCGGAAGTCGTGCAGCGGCGTTTCGCTGTGCCCGGTGGCGATGATCTCCGCCATCACGTCGCCGACGCCGGGGCCGAGCTGGAAGCCGTGGCCGCTGAAGCCGAAGGCGTGGAACAGTCCGGGCGTCGTCGCCGATGCCCCCATGACCGGCAGCTTGTCGGCGACATAGCCCTCGCAGCCCGACCAGGTGCGGATCACCGTGACATCGGCCAGCGCCGGCAGCAGCCGGACCAGGGCCCGCAACTGGCCGGGCAGCCGCCCCGGGTCGGCCCTGGCATGGCCGGGATCGAGCGCCACCGGCACCCGCTCCGCCCCACCGCCGAAGACGATGTTGCCGCGTTCCACCTGACGAAGATAACCGTCCCCGCCGGCGCGCGACCACATGCCGACCACCGGCAGGATCCGGTGCGGCAGGGGTTCGGTCACGCCCATCTGCGGCCCATAGGCCGCCATCGGCACGCTTTCGCCGAAGCGGGCGGCGATGGTCGCTCCCCAGGCCCCGGCGGCGTTCAGCAGGCGATCCGCGGTGAAGCGGCCCCGGTGCGTCGTCGCTTCGAAGCCCGACGCGGTGGCCGACACCTCCACCGGCCCGCACTCCTCGACGATCTCCGCGCCCAGACGGCGGGCGGCGTCGGCGAAGGCGGGGGCGATCAGGCGGGGGTTGCCGCTGCCGTCCTGCGGCGAGAAGGAGGCGGCGATGGCGCCCGGCCCCAGGCCGGGGAAGCGGCGGCGGATCTCCGGCGGCGACAGTTCATCCAGTTCCAGCCCCCAGGGCCGCGCGTCGGCGATGTAGCGGCGCACGTCGGCCAGACCATCCTCGTCGAACACCAGCCGCAGATGGCCGGTGGCGCGGAACTCGACATCCCGCCCCAGCAGCCGCTCCGCCTCCCCCCACAGCGCCCGCGAGCGGTGGGCGAGCGGCAGTTGCGGCAGATAACGCCCGGTGCGGCGGATGTTGCCGAAGGACGCCACCGTGGCGCCGGTGCCGACGCGGTTGCGCTCCAGCAGCGTGACGGACAGGCCGCGCCGGGCCAGGAAAAAGGCGGCGGCCGATCCGATCAACCCGCCGCCCAGCACGATAACCCTCATCGACCTCTCCCACATGCGGGCGGACATGGCTCCGCCCCATCGGTCAGGCTGCCCACGACCGGCGGGCTGGTCAAAGACGGGTTCGGCAGGATCCCATAAGGCCGGGCTATGGGAGCGCCGCCTTATGCGGCGCAATGCATAAGCCCGCCTTATGTGTTTGCGCTCAATGGCTCTTAGACCGTCCCCGGCCCGCCATGTCAGCTTTCCGTCCGGATCAGACACAGACTGACTTGCCGAGAGGAGCGGAGATGGACGGAGGCTTGGGTGAGGCCGATTGGAAGGTCGGCGTCGACATCGGCGGGACATTCATCGATTTCTGCGCGCTGGACACGCGGTCGGGACGGGTGGCGTCGCTGAAGGTGCTGACGACGCCGGACGACCCCGGCGCGGAGCTGATGACCGGCCTGACCCTGCTGGCGGAGCGCGAGGGGCTGGACCCGCGCGCCGTCACCCGTTTCGTGCACGGCACGACGGTGGGCATGAACACGGTGATCCAGCGCAAGGGCGCGCCGCTGGCGCTGCTGACCAATGCGGGGTTCGAGGATGTGATCGAACTTGCCCGGCTGCGCATGCCGGACACCTATTCGCTGTTCTGCTCGCGCCCCGACCAGCTCATCGCCCGCGACATGGTCTTCGGCATTCCCGCCCGGCGGCGCTCCGACGGGACGGAACGGCAGGCCCCCGACATGGCGGCCGTCGCCGATGCCGTCGCCGCCGTCAAGGCCAAGGGGGCGATGGGCGTCGTCGTCTCCTTCCTCCATTCCTGGCGCGACGACGCCCACGAAACCGCGGTGAAGGAGGAGGTCGCCCGGCTGGCCCCGGAGCTGTTCGTCTTCACCTCCGCCGAGGTCTGGCCGGTGATCCGCGAGTATGAGCGGACGACGACCGCGGTCCTGAACGCCTATGTCCATCCCCGGATTTCCGGCTACCTCTCGGCGCTGGAAGGGAGGCTGGCCGGGCGCGGGGTGCCCGCCCGCCCGCTGCTGACCAAGTCCAACGGCGGCGTGATGAACGCGGCGGAGGGCAAGCGGGCCTGCGTCCACATGCTGCTGTCCGGTGCCGCCTCCGGGGTGAACGGCGCGGCGTGGCTGGCCCGGCAGGCGGGGGAGCCGCGCATCCTGACGCTCGACATCGGCGGCACCTCGGCCGATTTCGCCCTGATCGTCGACGGGCAGGCCCAGTTCGGCGTCGGCGAGATGATCGGCGAGTTCCCGCTGCACATCCCGTCGGTCTCGGTCAGCTCCATCGGCATCGGCGGCGGGTCGATTGCCAGCGTCGACGGGCAGGGCGTGCTGCGTGTGGGGCCGGAGTCCGCCGGTTCGACGCCGGGTCCGGCCTGCTATGGCCGCGGCGGCGACTGGGCGACGGTGACCGACGCGATGGTGGTGTGCGGCTGGCTCGGCCACAGCCAGATGGCCTACGGGCAGCTGCGGATGGATGCCGACCTCGCCCGTGCCGCCGTCAAGCGGCTGGCCGACGAACTGTACCGCTCGGTGGAGGCGACCGCCCAGGCGATCCTCGACGTCGCAGTGTCGGAAATGTTCGCGGAGGTCGAGAAGATGGCCGCGCGGGCCGGCGTCGATGTGCGGGACTTCGCGCTGATGCCCTTTGGCGGCGGCGGTCCGATGCTGGGCGTGTTCCTGGCGCGCGAGCTGGGGATGCCGCGCGTCGTCGCTCCGCGCTGGCCGGGCGTGGTGTCGGCGCTGGGCGGTCTGGTCGCCGACCTGCGCGGCGATTTTGTCCGCACCCTGTTCGCCGACCTTTCCCCCGGCCTGATGCCGGCGCTGCGCGAGGCCTTCGCCGCGATGGGCAGGGAAGGGCGCGACTGGCTGGCGGCGCAAGGCCATACCGGTGCCGCCGAGCTGAGGGTCGTCGCCGACATGCGCTATGCCGGCCAGAGCTACGAGATCGAGACGGCGCTAAATCCCGAATGGCTGGATGGCGGCGATACTAGCGGCGATCCTGGCGCCATCGCCGAGGCCTTCCATGCGGCGCATACCCGGCTTTACGATTTCCATGACCCCGACGGGCGGATCGAGATCGTCAACCTGCGCCTGTCCGCCATCGGCAACGGCCCGGCCTTGCATTTCCCGACGGCACCGGAGGAACCGCATGCCGCCTCGGCGGAGCGCAGCGTGCCGGTCTTCACCGGCGGCGCCGTGACCCCGGTCGGGCTGTACCGCCGTGCGGACTTGCAGGCCGGCGCACGCTTCGAGGGACCGGCCATCGTCGCCCAGGAGGACACCACCTTCGCCATCCCGGCCGGGACCTCGGCCCGTGTCGATGCGCATCTCAACCTCCACCTGACCTTTGCGGAGTGACGCCTGTGTTCGATCGGATGAAGCTTCAGGTGCTGGCGAACCACGCGCGGTCGGCGGCCGAGAACATGGCCCACACGCTCCAGCGCACCGCCCACTCCGCCTTCGTCAAGGAGACGGAGGATTTCACCGTCATGCTGCTGAACCGCCGGGGCGAGACCTTCGGCGTGCCGATGGAGCTGGGGGCGACCTGGTATCCCGGCCTGACCTATGGCCGCGCCATCGACATGATCGAGGACTACCGGCCCGGCGACGTCGCCTTCACCAACGATCCCTACTCCGGTTTCGTGGCGACCCACGCCCCCGACACCCATTTGTGGAAGCCGGTCTTCTATGAGGATGAGATCATTGCCTGGACCGGCGGGCACATCCACAACACCGACATGGGCGGCGCCGTCCCGGCCTCGCTGTCGCGGGCGCTGACCGAAATCCATCAGGAAGGCATCCGCTTTCCGCCGATGAAGCTGGTCCGCGAAGGGGTGTTCGACGAGCAAATCCTGCGGATCATGACCACCAACGTCCGCAAGCCCGACCTGAACATCGGCGACATCAAGGCTCTGGTCGGCGCGCTCAACACCGGGGAGCGCAAGATCCTCGCCATGGTGGAGAAGTTCGGCAAGACCGCCTTCCTCGACGGCGTCGACGCCCTGCTCGACCATGCCGAGGCGCAGGCGCGCGACATCCTGCGCGCGATGCCCGACGGGCGGTGGGAGTTCGCCGACTATGCCGACGAGGATTCCGTCACCGCCAACCCCTGCCGGCTGAAGCTGACCCTGACGATCAGGGGCGACGAGGCGGTGCTGGACTTCACCGGCTCGGACCCGCAGCTGGCATCCTCGCTCAACGTGCCGTCGGGTGGCGATCCCCGCCACACAATCCTGCTGGTCGGCGTCTATTACGTCCTCTACACCCTCGATCCGAAAATCCTGCTGAACACCGGGCTGACCCGGCCCTTCACCTGCATCACCCCGGAAGGGACGGTCCTGAACCCGACCTTCCCGGCGGCGGTGGGGATGCGGTCGCTGACCTGCGCGCGGCTGCGCTCGGTGATCTTCGGCGCCTTCTCCCAGGCGGTGCCGGAGCGGCTTCCGGCGGCCCCGGCCGGCAACAACTGCATCGTCAACGTGATGACCACCGACGAGCGGACCGGCAGCCGCATCATCGCCGCGGTGAACCCGGTGGTCGGCGGCGGCGGCGGCATGCCGCACCGCGACGGCACCAACGGGTCGGGCGCCGACGCCGCCTATCTGAAGAACACGCCCATCGAGATCACCGAGATGGAAACCCCGGTGGAGTTCGTCCGCTACGGGCTGGCGGCCGACAGCGGCGGGGCCGGGCGCTGGCGCGGCGGGCTGGCCACCCACATGGCCTTCCGCGTCTTCTCCCCCGACACCCGGATCACCGCACGCAACCGCGACCGCGGATTCTTCCGCCCCTGGGGCGTGCTGGGCGGCCGGGCGGCGGGGCTGTCGGACATGGTGGTCAATCCCGGCACGCCGGGCGAAAGGCGGCTGGGCAACATCGACACGGCGGTGCTGCAACCGGGCGACGTGCTGGACATCCGTTCGGCCGGCGGCGGCGGCCGGGGCGATCCGTTCACGCGCAAGTCCTGGCGGGTGGCCCAGGACGTGGCGCGCGGCTATGTCTCGGTGGAGGCGGCGGAGCGGGAGTATGGCGTCGTCATCCGCGACGGCGTGCTCGACACGCAAGCCACCGACCGGCTGCGTGCGAACCGGACGGCCCCCACCGGGCATTTCCATTTCGGACCGGAGCGCGAGGGCTACGAGCGGCAATGGACGCCGGACGCCTACGAGTTCCTGACGCGCACCCTCGCCGGCCTGCCGATCCACTGGCGCTTCTTCGCCAAGACGGAGATTTTCGGCCGTATGGCCGGCCGCGATGGCGCCGGCGGGGTTGAAGCGGCGCTGGCCGAGGTCTATGCCCGCTTCCCCGAAATGCCTCCCTCGAAGGCCCTGGTCCGCGAGGCGGCGGAATGAGCGGAACGGCGGCGGGCAGGCTGGTCAGGCTGGCCGAGACGGGGCGCGACCCGGTCCGCTTCCTGCTGGATGGCGTGGAGCGTGTGGCGCTTGCCGGCGATACGGTGCTGACGGCGATCCTCACCAACGCCCCGGCGCTGCGGCAGGCGGAGTTCGGCCCGGAGCGGCGCGCCGGCTTCTGCCTGATGGGGGCCTGCCAGGATTGCTGGATATGGCAGGAGCAGGGTGCACGCATCCGCGCCTGCTCCACGCCGCTGGCCGAGGGTATGCGGCTGCTGACCCGGACGCGGGAGGATTGGCCATGACGGAACCAAATCAGCCGCGCGTCGTGATCGTCGGGGCCGGTCCGGCCGGGATTCGGGCGGCGGAAACGCTGGCGGCGGCCGGTCTGCGCCCGACGGTGATCGACGAGGGCGCGCGGGCCGGCGGGCAGATCTACCGCCGCCCGCCCGACGGTTTCACCCGCCCGCCCAAGGCGCTCTATGGCTCGCAGGCCGGCAAGGCGGTGGCGCTGCACGCCGTCTTCGACGGGCTGGCGGCGGCGGGCCGCGTCGTCCATCTGCCGCGCCATTCCGTCGTTGCGCTTGCCGGCGGTGTGCTCCATGCGGTCAGTGACGGCGGAAGCCGCCGGATCGGCTACGACCGGCTGATCCTGGCGACTGGGGCGACCGACCGTCTGGCGCCGGTACCGGGCTGGCAGGCTCCCGGCGTCTACAGCCTGGGCGCGATGCAGATCGCGTTGAAGGCCCAGGGCGTGGCGATGGGGCGGCGGATCGTGCTGGCCGGGTCGGGGCCGTTGCTGACCCTGCTGGCGACCCAACTGCTGAAGGCGGGGGCGGAGGTCGCCGCGGTCCTCGACACCGCCGGCCTGCGCGGCCAGATCGCCGCCGTCCCCGACCTCGCCGCCCGCCCGTCCTTCGCCCTGCAAGGGCTGGCGATGCGGGCGCGGCTTGGGCGGCTCTACCATGCCGGCGTCGTTCTGGAGGGGATCGAGGCGACGGAAGGCGGGGTGACGGCGGTCCGCTGGACGGATGCCGGCGGACGGTCGCGTCGGACGGCCTGCGATGCCGCCGGGCTGGGCTGGCATTTGAAGGCGGAAACCCAGCTTGCCGATCTTGCCGGCTGCCGGTTCGCCTATGATGCGACCTGGGCGCAGTGGCTGCCCAGCACCGACCGCATGGGCCGGGCCGGGGAGGGCGTCTATCTGGCCGGCGATGGCCTTCGCCTGCTGGGGGCCGACGGGGCGGAGGTCGCCGGACGCCTCGCCGCGGCGGCCTGCCTGTCCGATCTGGGGCTGTCCGATCTGGGGTTGCCGGTTCCGGACATCGCGGCCGATCTGAAGCGTCTCGACCGGCTGGAACGCTTCGCCCGCGGCATCGCCCGTGCCTTCCCCTGGCCGGTGGATCGGGTGCGGGCGGTCCCCGACGACACCGTTCTCTGCCGCTGCGAGGGGATTACCGCCGGTTCGGTGCGTGAGACGGCGGCCTATGGCGGGGCGGAGGCCAACCGGGTGAAGTCTCTGGGCCGTGCCGGGATGGGGCGCTGCCAGGGCCGCTATTGCCAGCTGGCCGCGGCCGACCTGATCGCCGCCTCCGGCGGGCTTGCGCATGCCGGAGAGGTGGGGCGCCTGCGTGCGCAAGCCCCCGTCCGCCCGACGCCGGTCCGCGCGTTGCTGGAGGAGGAGTGAGCGGCGGTGATCGTCCCGCAGCATCCGGTGCAGGTCCGCCCCTCTCCCTCGCTGATAGAACCTCATGGTCCGGATCCAGAAATGGACTTCCCAGGATGGAGGCATTGTGATCCAAAGCCCTGGACGGGGCGTCGCGGCGGGCGCCGATCCGGTCTGCCCGATGCTCAGGCACGAGCCGAAGAGTGAAGGAAACCGATGTTGGCCGGAGGCGACCGTGAAGCGCAGCGTTGAGAACGCGGAGCATTACCACTGGGGGGACCGCTGCGACGGATGGGTGCTTTCCCCCTCTCCGGACATGACGGTCATTCAGGAGCGCATGCCGGCCGGAACGGTGGAGCGCAGGCATGTCCATGGTAGGGCGCGCCAGTTCTTCTACGTGCTCTCCGGCGAACTGACGATGGAGCTGGAAGGAACCCGCCACCTGATCACTGCGATGTCCGGGATCGAGATTCCTCCGGGAAGCCGCCATCAGGCCCGGAACGACAGCGGCGCGGACGTGCATTTTCTCGTCGTGTCGTCCCCGACGACACGGGGCGACCGAACCGACCTCGACGGCTGAGCCGCACTCTCAGCGCCGGTAGGTCGGCGCTGGCAGCGGCAGGGGCGCCGGGTTCAGCGTCACCCAATCGAGGGCGAGCGCACGAAGCCGGACGCTGTCGTCACCGATCCTGGCCTTCGCCTCGCCGATCGTCCGGTCGGCCTCCGACAGCGCGGACCTGGGCAAAGGCGTGGCGGAGCGGATGTGGTGCAGGAAGGCATCGGCCATCTTGTGATACTCCGCATCCCAGTTGACGCCGCCGTTGCGTTCGAGTTCGTCGTTGATCCTGCCTGCGATGCGGATGACCTCGCCCTGCACGGTGTCCGCAGGGCCGGTCGAGGGCACCAGCAGATCCCAAAGCTCCCGGTATTGCTCTTCCCAGCCGGCCGCCCTGGCGACGACAGGCGATCTGCCATCATGCATCACGCGGCGCGGAACGGGCGTCACGCCGAACAGCGCATAGAGCCGGTCCAGCGCGGCACTTGTCGCCTCTACATCGTCGGGGTTGTATCCGGTGCGATGGAATTCGAACTGCGTGCCGATGCGCTCCACCAGGGCCGCGATCTCCGGCGGCGCCACGGTCCTGTCGTCACAGCCCTTGCCGAGGAGACGGCCGAGCAGGGATTTCGGCCTGGCCGCGGCCGTCCGGCCCTCGGCGGCCACCAGCAGCTGGGCGGCGGCTTCCACCCGCCTGATGTCGCTGTTGGCACAGCGCCGCAACGCATAGGCCAACGGCGTCTGGCCGCTGCCGTCGAGCGCGTCGACACGCGCGCCATGGGCCAGCAGCAGCTCGACTGCCCGCAGATTGCCGACCGCGGCCGCCTTGTGGAGCGGCGTGCCGCGCGCAGCCTCGCCGCTGTGCACGTCGGCGCCGAGATCCAGCAGAATTTTGATCCGGCCTTGCCAGTGGCCGGAGCGCGCATGAAGCGGGGTGTCGCCGTAACTGTCGGGTGCGGAGACATCCGCGCCCTGCTCGACGAGCCAGCGGGCGAGCGCGTCGGGGCATTCGTTGAAGGCGAGGGCGGTCTGCTTGAACACGCCGCCGCGGGCATTCACGTCGCAGCCGTCGAAAACCGCCTTCAGCGCCTCGACGTCGCCCGTCCTCAACAGGCTCTCGAAATCCTTCGGCAGCGTCTTTCGTTTCGCCTTCTCCACAGCAACTCTCTCGGATCTGAGGGAAGCCGGCAGGATGCCGACGCATCGGCCCCGCCGGCGACCGGCATAAGCCACCGCCTCGCCGCAACACTCTCAAGGCGGATTATGTCAGAAGCGAATGACTATGGCATGCGATGTGCTGATCGGCAGCTCGGTTTTATAGGTGATCTGCTTCAGCACCAGATTGGACCTGATGGTGGAGACGAACTCTATTTTCGACAGCTTGCTGGCGATCAGATGTTCCAGCTCCTCGACATCCCGGACGATCACGCGCAGAAGGAAATCGCAGTCGCCCGTCATCCAGTTGCATTCCATCACCTCGGGAATCCGCTCGACGGCATCGCGGAAATTTTCCAGAGCCGATTGCGGCTGCTTGTCGAGCTTGACCTGGATATAGGCATTGATTTCCAGCCCCATCACCTTCGGATTCAGAAGGGTGACCCGCCGGTCGATGATGCCGGTCTGCTCCAGCTTCTTCACCCGTGTGAGGCAGGGCGAGGGGGAGAGGTTGATTCTGCCGGCAAGCTCGACGTTCGTCAGGTTTGCGTCTTTTTGCAGCTCGTTGAGGATCTTGATGTCCGTTCGGTCGAGCGTCAACGTGTTCATCATGATGACTCCCTGTTGTAGTCTTGACGGCCTGTCCTGGAACCGATGCGAAGAACGGCAGGAAATTCCGCGGAACAAACCTATTTGAGTGCGGCGCGCATTCCCTTCAGCCATTCGACTGTGCATACGGCAGAGTGTATCCGAGCCCAACCAATGGCAGAATCTACAGGATTGCCATTTTATGTCGCGAAACTGTCAAACTCGGACCGAGGTCCGCTTCGAACAGCACGGAGGCCGCAACATTGCCGAAGAGTGCGCGGATTGGTGCGAAGTGGCCAGAAGCCCCGGTGGCCGGCGATGATCTTCCGATGGCGTGGGATCCCACCGGCCTGCGCATCAGCTTCACCCCTGAGGATCCCGACGAGTTTGCCCGGCCGCTGGTCTCCTTCCTTGTCCGGCGCAATGTGGATGACGACGAGCTGCCGATCCACCGGCACCGGAAAGGCCAACTGGTGGTCGCGGCGGAAGGCTCGGTCATGTGCCGGACGCTCGACGGGCTTCGGATCGTCCCATCCAATGGAGCGGTGTGGATTCCGGGAGAGATTCCCCACAGCATTTCCATGTCGGACAAGGGCCGGTCATACTGCGTCTTCATCAATCCGGGGATTTCGCCTCTGCCGAATTCCTGCGCGACCTTTTCGATCAGCCCGATGCTGCGCGAGATGATTTTTCACCTGGCCAACCTGCCGCCGCTCTATCCCCTGGAGGGGCCGACGAGCCGTCTGGTCCAGGTCATCCTGGACGAGCTTGCGCAGATGAAGGCGGAGCCGCTCCACTTCCCGGTTTCCAACCATCCCAGGATCCAGCGCATCGCCGCCCAGTTGCTGGAGGCGCCGGACGACCGCAGGACCATCCGGGACTGGGCGGCAACAGTCGCCATGAGCGAGCGCACGCTGGCCCGGCTCATCCAGAAACAGACGGGAATGTCGTTCGGCCGGTGGCGCCAGCAACTCCACATCGTGATCGCCGTCCAACGGATGTCGATGGGCGCCACCGTGCAGGCGATCTCCCAGGAGCTGGGATACGATTCTCCAAGCGCGTTCACCGCCATGTTCAGGAAACAGATGGGGCAGCCTCCGCGCCGGTATTTGCAGGATCGGGCCGAAGGCGGGACGACCTGACGGCGCGTCGCCCTTCTCATGCCGACAGCCCTCGATCCGACTGTCGGGATCGAGGGCCGCCGGTGCGGTCGGGAACGGGATTGCGGTTCCCAGGCGGATGGCTGCCGCGGTTTACCCTGTCAGCTTACGATGTCCTGCCTGATGCTCTTTCGCGCCGCCATGAAGGCCATCGCCGCCAGGACATAGACGAGCGACGTGCTGATCAGAGCCCAGCGGATGCCGTCGCCGGACCCCATCGACCGCGCGAGCAGATCGCTGATCAGGCCGACCGACAGCGGTCCAAGGCCAAGCCCGATCAGATTGGCGAAGAACAGGAAGATGGCGGTGGCCGTCGCCCGGGTGCGCGGACGCACCAGGCTCTGGACCGCCGCGAAGATGGGGCCGTAATAAATGGACTGCAGCATCATCGGCAAACCCATCAGGCAAAGCGCCGCCACGGTGTTCGAGGTGAGATAAGCCGCGAAAAGCGCGAAGGGCATGCACAGGGCAGCCGCGGCCGGAATGGTCGCGTAGGCGTTCAGGCTGCCGCGCGCCACCGCGCGATCCGTCGCCCGGCCGCCCAGCCAGGTGCCGGCCGCGCCGCAGATGCCGACGATCAGGCCCAGCACCGTACCGAGGAAACCGGTGGGGCCCAATTGAATCCCGGTGAGATCGTGCAGCCTGGCCGCCAGGATGCCCAACCCTTCGGCGTGATTGCGCAGGAAGTGGGAGCTTTGAAAGGCAAGATTGCTGTAAATCCCGAAGCTCATGGCCACCATCGCGACCGTAAGCCAGATGTAGGTCCGCTTCCCGCCGAGTTCGCCCAGCGCCTCCCTCAGGCTGGGCGTGCTTTGCGCCCCGCTGGCCGCGACGGAGGAATTCCGCGGCTCGGGCAGCGTGAAATAGGCCAGCAGCCCAAGGGCGATGCCGGGCACCCCAACCAGCGCGAAGGAGGCGCGCCATCCGAGGCTGTCCGCGATCAGGCCGCCGACCACCATCCCGACCAGCGAACCGGCCGGAATGCCCATGGAGAAGAAGGCCAGCGCCGAGGCCCGCTTCTCCCGTGTCGTGTAATCGCTGATCAGCGACTGGGATGCCGGCGTGCAGCCTGCCTCTCCGACACCGACGCCGACCCTGGCGAGGAACAGCTGGGTGAAGTTCTGGGCCACGCCGCAGACCGCCGTGAACAGGCTCCAGGTGATCGCCGACAGCGCGACGATCCTGACCCGGTTCGCACGCTCCGCCCACCGCGCGATCGGAAGCGCCAGCGTCGCGTAGAAGATGGCGAAGGACAGTCCGGTCAAGGATCCCAGCTGCCAGTCCATGAGACCGAGTTCACGCTTGATCGGTTCCGCCAGGATGTTGACGATCTGACGGTCGACGAAGTTCAGCATGTAGATGAGGAACAGCATGGTCAGGGCATAGCGCCGATGGTGGATCGTCAGGCCCATCGGCTTTGGCTGCGGTTTCGGCTGCGGCACCGACACCGTGGTCGTTGCGTCGTCGGTCATACGGCAGTCTCCAAAAAGACCGGGCACAGGGGGGCCGGGTCGGTTTCGGTCGGAACGCGGTGTCGGGAGGTGTTGGGAATGGATGCGGCCGGCCTGCGGCTCGGCATGCGGTCAGAGTTTGACGCCCGTGCTGATGAGAAACACGTCACGGTCGGCGCGCGGGTCGTAGGGGCCGGCGAGGGTCGTCTGGTAGGTCAGGTTGAAGAGATAGCTGTCCTTGACCGTGCCATCGAGGGCGAGCCGGAGGATCTGGCGCCCCTGATTGAACGCGCCGTCATAGGACGTCCCGTTGACGTCGTGGGCGAAGGCGACGGACGGCTTGAGGTTCACCCCCGGCAGAAAATCCTGGTAGCTCAGGCTCGCCTGAAGGCGATAGCCCCACGAGAACGGCGTCACGAAGCCCTTGGTGGTGCAGGCCTTGGGATCGGCGCCGGCCGCGCAGACGCCGTTGTTGGGGCCGGTTCCGAAGATGTCGGACCGGCCATAGCGGCGGACGTTGGGGTCCGGCAGATCGTGGACATATTTGGCGCCGACCTCGCCGCCGAGGGTCAGGGTGCCACCGATCACGCTGCCGATATCGCCCGATGCGGCGAGCTGCCCCTGGGTGACGTGGAAGCGCTCGTAACCGGCGAACGGCCCGCCCCGGGGCACCAGGGCGAAATCTCGCGCCAGTACGCCGGTTTCGCTCACGGCCGCCTGCAAAAGATCGGGAGCATTGAAGGCGAGCGGCTGGTTGAATTTATGGTCGAGTTCGCCCGCGACCCGCAGTTTCATCGACGGAACGCTGGTGGCGAAGCTGCCGGACAGCATTCTGATGTTTTTGGGGTACTGGAACCGATAGGCCGGATTCAAACCGTCCGGATCTCCCGGCAGGAAGATGGCGCCGCTCCGGCCGGTCCGGTCGGCCTCGACATAGCCGGTCCGCGCGTGGATGTTGGTGAAGTGGAGCGAAAATTTGGTGCCGATATCCGGCACCAGATAGGAGCCGCCGATACCGAACTGGCCGGCATCTCCCGCCGTCCCGTCGCTGCCACGCTTCAGGAATCGCCCGGTCGCCAGCCCGTCGGCCGAGGACAAGGCATTGGATACCATGACCCTGTCGCACCCCGGCGAGGCGTAATCGGCGGTGGCGGCGAATGTTCCGCAACCGGGCTGCGTCGATGTCGCCGAGAGCAGCTGATAGAAGATTTCGAGGCTTGCGGACGCCGAGAGGTCGATTTTGCCCGACAGCGCCAGGAACGGCTTCGCTCCCTCCTGCGGCTGCAAGCCGGGCCGGGACAATGCCGCGAAGTCGCGCGGGTTGATGTCGCGGAGGCCGCCGGGAATTGTGAAGGCTGGTCCCCAGTCGACGGTCTGCTGGCCCGCCTTGACGGAGACCGGGAACCCGCCGGCGGAGAACTGCCCCTTGACGTAGGCATCGGCAAGGGAGATGCCGCGGAACTTGGCGCCTTGCGAAAAGCCGCGGTCGGACAAGGGACCGCCGGCATAATTGTTCGGCAGGTTGCCCAGCGCAACATGCCCCTCGGCGAGCGTGTGGTCGTACCAGCCCTTCACGCGGGTGAAGACGCCCCAGCCGTCGGCGTTGTTGGCCTCGAAATCGACCAGCCCCTTGGCGACGGTGGAAACCGGGTCTCCCCTGCGATAGTTCAGGTTCCCGTCGTCGGAATTGACGCCTCCCGGCGCCGCATGTTCAAGCCGGAGCCGTGCGCCGTCGCCGGCGGGCACCAGGGACGGGTCGATGGGGCTGGCGCGGATGGCCGTTCCGACGGTGACCACGGCCCGGATGCCCCCCGACCAGTTTCCTTCCTTGAATTCCCAGGCATGGGCCGGCCAGGAGATCGACAAGGCGGCAAGGATCGCCGCTTTCCGGCTGATGCCAAGGCTTGTCCACCACGCGGCACGAGGTGCCGGCAGAATTACGTCCCCCATCTTTGCTCCCTGCGAAGATTTATTGGAGTTGAGACAAGGAAGTCCGTCCCCGATCTTTCCGGACGGGCCAGGGTTCGGTCTTCCATTTTTCCTTGAAAGAACTCGGCATTGCCCCTGATCCAGGGCAATCGCATCCGAGAGTGGAGCGACAAGGCTCTGCTTCGAATGACCCTCTTCCCTTACGGAAGACAGGCTTCGTCACCGGACAAAATAAAAGATGCGGTGATAAGAACGCGGAGAATCCGTCCTATTTGACGGATTCAAAATGTTCGATTCGGCCGAATCTGCCCAACGAGTAAATCAGCGGAACCTTGTCCTGATCGTGACTCTGGGCGACGACGGCACCGATCATGATCGTATGGGTGGCGACTTCCACGCTGTCCTGCAGTCTGCAATCGAAACTGCAAACGGATTGGCGAAGGACCGGAACCCCGGTAACCCTCTCGCTCCAGTCGGCGGGGGAGAAGCGGGAGGCACCCTTGCTGCCGTCCATCGCCGCGAAGCGTTCCGCCAGCTGGATCTGATCGGCGGACAGGACGTTCCAGGAAAAGGCGCCGGTCCTGAGAATGACGTCGTGGGCCTCGGCACTGCGGTTGATGCAGGCAAGGACCATCGGCGGATCGACGCACAGGGAAACCGCGGCGGTGACGGTCAGGCCACGCCTGTCGGCACCCTGGCCCGACGCCACAATCGACACCGACCCCACCACGGCCCGCAATGCACTTTTGAAGGCTGCCGTCTCCACATAGTCCGCAACGGAAAAATCTTGTCCTGACATGGTGAACCTCACGCAAGGCGGTGGAAGGGCATGCCGCCGGCACGGGCGGGATTGGCCGTCCGGCAACTGTGTGGACGCTGCGCTACGGGGTGGAGGCGACCGGCAGCATCCGGTGCTCCACGATGTTCAGCCCGTAGCCCCGGAGTGCCACCGGGACATGCTGCGAGTTGGACAGGAGGATCATGTCGTGAATGCCGAGATCCGCGAGGACCTGGGCGCCGATGCCGTAGTTGCGCAGTTCCGCCTTGTCGACGAGCGGCTCCCCCGCCTTCACCCGAAGAAGCTGCGAGAGCGGCACATCGCGGTTGAACAGCACGATCACGCCCCTCCCTTCGGCAGCGATCTCCTGCATGGACCGGGCGACGATGTCGCCGCGGTCGCCGGTCTGGCCGAGCACGTCCGACAGGATGTCCAGCGCGTGCATGCGCACCAGGGTCGGCCTCTCGTCGATCACGCCCTTCACCAGCGCAATCGCTTCCGTCTCGATTGCCTTGATGCGGAAGGTGATGGCACTCCACTCGCCGCCCCATCGGCTGTCGAATTTCGTGGTGACGACACGCTCGACGTTGTGATCGTGGCGGCGGCGGAAGGCGATCAGGTCGCGGATCGTGCCGATCTTGAGCCCGTGATGCCGGGCGAAGGCGACGAGATCGTCGAGGCGGGCCATCGTCCCGTCCTCCTTCATGATCTCGCAGATCACGCCCGATGGGTTGAGGCCGGCAAGGCGTGCCACGTCCACCGCCGCCTCGGTATGTCCGGCCCGGACCAGCACGCCGCCGGGTCGCGAGACCAGGGGAAAGATATGCCCCGGCGAAACGATATGATCCGGTCCCCTGGCCGCGTCGATTGCCACCGCCACCGTCCGCGCGCGGTCCGCCGCGGAGATGCCGGTGGAAACCCCCTCTCGCGCCTCGATGGAAACGGTGAAGGCCGTCCCATGGCGGGTTCCGTTCTCCGCGCTCATCAATCTGAGGCCGAGCTGGTCGACCCGTTCCTTGCCGAGCGCCAGACAGATCAGGCCCCTGCCATGCGACGCCATGAAGTTGATCGCCTCGGGAGTCGCCATCTGCGCCGGGATCACGAGATCGCCCTCGTTCTCCCGATCCTCGTCGTCGACGAGGATGAACATCCGGCCGTTGCGGGCCTCTTCGATGATCTCCGCCGTCGGGGACAAAAATGGATGGCGTGGGGGGCAGGGCAGCATCGTCATGATCTTCCTCCGGTCACCGCATCACAGGTTGGACAGCGCCTGACGGATCAGCGAATCCTCGGAGTCGTCGTAGAGCGAATCGATCAGCGCCGCGTAACGCTCGTTCAGCACCTTGCGCCGCTTTTTCCGGGTCGCCGTCATGACGCCGTTTTCCGCCGACAGCTCTTCGGGAAGGATCCGGAACGACTTTATCTGCTCGACGGGCGCCAGCCGCTGGTTCGCCTTGGCGACCTCCCCCTCGATCAGGTGAATCACCGCTTCCGACGAACAGAAATCCGCGTAGTCGTTGATCGTTTCATTCCGCTCCTTCACCCAGTCCATCATCGCGATGCGGTCGACCTCGATCAGCACCACGAGGTATTTCCGCCCGTCGCCGCAAACCGCGGCTTCCGAGATGTAGGGGCTTCGCCGCAGCTCGTTCTCGATCTGCGCCGGACTGATCGATTTGCCGCCGGAGGTGTTGATGATCTCCTTTTTCCGGTCGATGATCGCCAGCTGGCCATCGGGCCGGACCTCGACGATGTCGCCGGTGTGGAGCCATCCGTCGCGCAGAGCCTCCAGCGTGTCGTCGGGCTTGTTCAGGTAACCCGTGAACAGGCCCGGGCCCGTCACCAGCATTTCGCCGTCGCCGGCGATCCTGGTCTTCCAGCGCGGATCGGCAATCGGAACGCCGATGGTGCCGGGCTTCGACCAGTCCCGTATCTGCCCGGTGTTCGCTCCGACCAGTTCGGTCTGCCCATAGACCTCCTTGAGGTTCACCCCCCAGGTCTGCCACAGCTTCACGACATCCGGCGGCATCGGCGCGGAGGCGGTGTAGGGGTATCTCAGCTGATCGAGCCCGATCTCCGCCAGGAGTGGCAGGAAGACCCGGTCGCGGCAGGTCGTGAAAAGCGCCTGGAGAAAGGGATCGTCCGGGCCGTCCGCCTGCCGGTCCGCCAGCGCCTTCTGGGCGATGGACATCGCGAAGCGGTAGGATTTCTTGCCGACCGTGGCCGACGCATTGATCCTGCTGACCAGTTCGGCGGCGTAGCGCTGATAGAAGCGCGGCGGCGCCATCCAATAGGTCGGCCTCACCTCGCGGATCGTCGTCGCGAAGTCCGCTCCGGTCTCGCCGAAATAGGGCGTGACCTCGCCGATGAGGGGAAGAACGATTCCCTGCCCGAGCCCGACGACATGGGAGAGCGGGAGATGGACGACCACCCGCTGGGGTTCGCGGAAAAGCGCCGGGCAAAAGCCTCGGATGGTCAACAGCCCCTCGATCAGCGACCGGTGGGTGAGGATCGCGCCCTTGGGATTGCCGGTCGTGCCGGAGGTGTAGACGATGCTGGCATTGTCTTCCGCCCGCACCTTGCCGGCCTGCTCGTCGAGCAGAGACGCACAGTCGGAGGACGACGAGGCGGAAAACCGCGGCAGCGAGACGATGGTCTTCGATGACGGAACCGCCGGATCGAAGACCACGATCTTCTTCAAGCTCTCCGCCTGCCGGCTGCGGAGAAGAATGCCGAGCTCCTTCTCTCCGGCGACGAAGGCGAATTTGCTTCCCGAGTCCTCCAGGAAATACTCCACCTCCTCGGTCGAAGAGGTGAAATCAATCCCGACCGCCACGCCGCCGGCACAGACCGTCGCCATGTAGGCGATCACCCAGTCCTGCGAGATGTCGCCCATGATGGCGACGTGGTCCCCCTTCTCCAGACCGTGATCGAGGAGGGCACGCGAAAGCGCCGCGGCGTCCCTGGCGAACTCCCCCCAGGTCGTGGCATGCCACGTTCCGGCACGCTTCTGGAAGAACGCCACAGCCTCGCCCCTGTTGTCCCGGCGGTCGCGCAGCAGCGACGGCAGCGTCGCGTCCTCATGCGCGGCCGGTGGAGTGTCGATGGCGGATGAGGCAGTTGAGGGCAGGACGGGCGGGAACAAGGACTGCGGCCCGCCCATCTCAATTGCCGCCTTCTGCAAAGCGCTTGCGCTTCTCGCGGAAGGCGGCGACGGCCTCCTTGCGCTCCGGGCTGTGGAAGGTGAGCATCTCGAGCGCACCGGCGGCGTCGAGATTCAGGTGCACCTGTTCCTTGATCAGCTTGTTGACGGCGTATTTGGTCCAGACGATGGCGTCGCGGGGACCGGATGCGAGCATCTCGGCATAGCGGACCGCATGCTCGACGACGGTTCCTTCCGCCACGACCCTGTTGATCATGCCGGCCGCCGCCGCCTCCTCCGCCGAAATGAAATCACCGGTCATCAGATAATGCTTCGCCCGCACCGGCCCCAGGAGGAGCGGCCAGATCACCGCGCCGCCATCGCCGGCGACGACGCCGGCCGTCACATGGGTGTCGGCGAAGCGGGCAGCGGGCTCGGCGAAGACGACATCGCAGAACAGGGCGAGCGTGGCGCCCAGCCCGACGGCGACCCCATTCACGGCGGCGATCAGCGGGCATTCCAGTTCGAGCATGTTGCGGATGAGATGGCGCCCGGAACGGGTGGGCGAAATCGGCCCCAGATCGTCATCGAGCGCATTCTGATCGCCGCCGGAGCAGAAGCCGCGACCCGCGCCGGTCAGGACGACGGCCTTGACCGCCCGGTCGTTGTCGAGGTCCGCGAACAGCTCTTCCAGCGCGGCATGCATCGGCCAGTCGATGGCGTTGAGGATTTCCGGCCGGTTCAGGGTGACGATGGCCACGCCGCTCGCGCGCTTCTCGACGAGCAGGCCCCTATAGGTCTTATCGGTCATGGGAGACTCTCTTCAGATCGGTCGAGAGGGGATCAGGCCGAGGCGTTCACCGTCCGCATCCGGCGGATCTGGTCGAGGATCTCGTCGGTCGGACGCACCACATTGTTGCGGTCGTTGAAATGCGGGATGACGTAGCGTCCGACCAGTTCGATGGCCTTCATGATCTCGGCGTGCGAAACAGAGTCGATGTGGAACAGGATTTCTTCGGCGCCGGTTTCGATGAAGCGTTCCAGCTGGCGGATGACCGTATCCGGGCTGCCGCAGACCAGGCTGGCGGAGTCGTTCAGGAGATAATCCCAGTCGGTGGCCGCGCGCTGGAGCGCCTCCAGCCCTTCCCCCATGTAGGCGTAGTCGTCGGCGATCTTCGCCAGCCGCGGATAGGCGTCGGTCGAGATGCGGGCGTACTGCATCAGCGGCTCGGCATAGATGTCCTTCGCCGCCTGATCGGTTTCGGCGATCCCGAGGAACACCGGCATGCCGAGACGCGGACGGTCGAGCGGGCCGTTCGGATCCCGCTGCCAGTTCGACCGGTAGGCCTCGACCATCTTCGCCTGGGCGTCCCAGCCCTGGTACAGCGTGTGGCTGAGGACGGCGAGCCCCTGGCGGGCCGCCCAGACATGGCTGCGCTCGCTGGTCGCCGCGATGCCCATCAGCGGATAGGGCTTCTGGACCGGCTTCGGCACCAGCATGCGCGGCGGAACCTGATAGTGCTTGCCTTCGAAGGTGAAGATGTCCTTGCTGAAGGCTTCGCGGATCAGCGCGATCCCCTCTTCCATCTGCTCGAGCGTTTCCGCCGGCTCCACATTGAAGGCGCGCATGGCGATGGTGGTGTTGGCGCGGCCGCAATACAGCTCCATGCGGCCGTTGGACAGGATGTCGGTGACGGCGGCCCGTTCCGCCGTGCGCAGCGCGTGGTTGATCTTCTTCGGCATCAGCGAAACCGCCGGCCTCAGCCGGATGCGGGACGTGACCGCCGCGAGGTAGCCATACACGACTTCGGGAGCCGAGCTGGAGATCCCGCCCAAGGCGACATGCTGTTCGGACAGGCTGACGATGTCGAAACCCATCTTCTCGGCAAACACCGCCTCTTCGACAAGCTCATGAAGCCGGCGCGAATAGCTTTGGCCGACCAGAGTTTCCTGCTCGGACCAGAAGCCGAACTTGACTGCCATTTGGATGCCCTCTCGGGTTTGTTTGTGATGCCTCTTCGGTGATTGGAAGCTTGTCATGAAGCCGGCGGCAGAACCTGCCGAAGATCCGTCATGCGGACTGTGTGTCCGGAACATTATTTTGTATAGGAATGACCGGCTGGGTCGTCCTAGGAAAAGCTCTCGACGAGAAGCGAGGCGATGCGCTCGATGCAATGGCTGCCGATGGCCGCCGAGGAACCGGTGGGGTCGCCGAGAATGCCGTTGGCGCTGACCGCCGCCAGCCCGTCGCGCCACATCAGTTCCAGATCGCCTTGCGAAAGCAGCCCCAGTCTTCCGGCCTCGTAGCGCTCCGTGCGCACCCGCCCGGGGTGGATGTCGAGCATCAGCGAGGTTTCGGCGATATCGGCATGGCCGCCGACCCTGACCGGCTCGCCGCCCGCCTCTTCCACCGCATCGCGCCAGCATTCCAGCCACGCCTTGGCATCGGTGAAGGCGGACACGCGGCAGGAGGCGGGCACGGCCGCACGCAAGCGCGGCAGCATCCTGGCCAAGGGCGGGGAATTGCCGACATGGGCGGAGAAGATCAGAATGCGCTCGAACCCGTGCCTTGCCAGGCTGGTGCAGTAGTCCCGGCAGATCATTTCGAAGGTGCTGTCCTGCAACGAGATCGTGCCGGGAAATGCCAGATGGTGGGAGGAACAGCCGACCCTGATGGTCGGTGCCACCAGCGCGCGTCCCACGCCCTTCGCCACCAGGATGCCGAGATGGTCGGCATGGTCGGCATCGACGCTGAGGGTCAGGTGCGGCCCGTGCTGCTCCACCGCCCCGCAGGGGATGACGATGGTCCGGGTGCCGCCCGCAATGGCGAGGGCGACTTCGGACGAGGTCATGAACTCAAGCCGGAGATGATCGCCGTCAGCCATGCTGCTGCCCCGCTTTGCGCTGGAGGAATCGGTCACGCGCCGCGGCCGTCTCGCCGCGGTTCAGGTAATCCCGCATGTCGCCGAGCGTGCGCGCTTCCAGCTCCTCGTCGGTCATCCGCGGCGCATCGGCGAAGGTACGCTTGATCGCCGAGAACAGATTCCTGTCCTTGCGGCGAAGCGTCTCGGCGGCGGCACGGGTCCGGTCCTGCAGATCGCTGAAACTGACGATGTCATCGACGAGGCCCATCGCCTTCGCCTCCTGTGCCGAAACGAGCTCCCCGGAATAGAGGAGACGCTCGGCAGCCCGGCGCCCGAGCCGGTTCATCGCCTGCCGCATGCCCTTCGCGGCGGGAAGCAGCCCATGGTTGATTTCGGGAAAGCCGAACTTGGCTCCCTCGCTCGCCACGACATGGTCCGCGAACAGAACCAGTTCCAGCGCCCCACCCACCGCATAGCCGTTGACGGCGCACAGCAGCGGGCAGCGGTAGCCTTCGAGCGCGACGAGCAGCCGGTGGAAGGCACGCATGCGCGGGACCGCGGCATCCGCGTTGACGGTGATTTCGCGAATGTCGCCGCCGGCACTGAAGAAGCGCTCGCCGGCGCCGGTCAGGATCACGGCCGGCGCGTCGGCCTCCACCCCGAACCGGGCGAGATCGTCCGCCAGCGCCTGAATCAGGTCGAATGAGAGCGCGTTGGCGGGCGGCCTGTCCATGGTCAGCCGGACCAGCGTCGTGGATAAACGATCCATCCTCAGCATCTTGCATCCTTTCAGATCGTGCAGGAGTGCCGGCCGAGGTTAGCGCGTGGCCCTCAAGGGGTTCTTCCGAAGACTCCCCGCGGGCACGCCCATGAAGGGATGTTCTGGCGTGACCTGAGTGTTTGACGGCCGAAGATGCCGCGCTCTCCCGCCGCCGGTTCGATGCCGGGCGGGATCCGGTCGATGGGGGTGCGCGGGTCGAGCGGCTCCAACTGCGCCCGGAACCCTTCGCAGCTCAGCACCGCCGCAGCCGGCGCTCCAGCCACAGGCTGTAGCGCGACGCGATGACGCAGACCGTCAGGTAGACCAGCGCCGCGAAACCGAACGCCTCGTCGTAGAAGCCCAGCCATGCCGGGTCCTTGGCGGCGGTGCGCGCGGTGTTCAGCAGGTCGAACAGGCCGATGACGATGATCAGCGTTGTGTCCTGGAACAGCCCGATCGCCAGGGTCACGATGGAGGGGATCACCGTCCTGAGCGCCTGCGGCAGGATCACCAGCCGCATCGATTGCCAGTAGCCGAGCCCCAGCGCCTGGGCGGCTTCATACTGGCCCGCCGGGATGGACTGGAGGCCGGCGCGGAGGATCTCGGCCAGATAGGCGGAGACGAACAGGACGATGGCGATCTGCGCCCGCAGCAGCTTGTCGATGGCGGCGCCGGCCGGCAGCATCAGCGGCAGCAGCAGGGTCGCGACATAGAGCACCGCGATCAGCGGCACGCCGCGCGTCACCTCGATGAACACGACGGCCAGCGTCCGCACCCCGCCCATGGAGCTGCGCCGGGCGAGCGCCAGCAGCACCGCCAGCGGGAAGGCGCCGACCAGCCCGACGACGGCGAGCAGCAGGCTGACCGGCAGGCCGCTCCAGCGCTCGGTCGGCACCGCCGGCCCGCCGGGGCCGCCGGTCAGCAGTACCAGTGCGGCGGCCAGCCCGAAAAGCCAGAGCCACAGCGTCGCCCGCCGCCAGAAAAGCGGCATTCCGCTGAGCCCGGCCAGCGCCAGCAGGATGGCGCCGGCCGCCGCCGGCCGCCACTGCCGGTCCTGGTCGTAGAAGCCGAACAGGATGTAGCGCAGCTTCTCGCCGATGAAGGCCCAGCAGGCGCCGGCGGCGTCGGCGCAGCGGTCGGCGGGCCCCACCCACACGGCATCCAGCAGGGTCCAGCGCAGCAGCGGCGGCACGGCCCAGCCGAGAAGGGCGAGGCAACCGAGCGTCACCACGGCATTCAGCGGCGTGCCGAAGAGGCCGGCCCACAAGCGCTGCCAGCGCGGCTGCGGCGGGGTCAGGGGTGGGGCGGCGCTTTGCAGAACGCCGTCGGTCATCGCGCCCCCCTCGCCGCCAGCCGGCGGTTGTACAGGTTCATCGCTGCCGAGACCGCGAGATTCACCGTCAGATAGGCGCCCATCATGATCGCCATGGTTTCCAGCACCTGCCCCGTCTGGTTGGCGCTGGTGTTGATGACGCTGACCAGATCCGGGAAGCCGATCGCGACGGCAAGGCTCGAATTCTTGGTCAGGTTGAGATAGCTGGAGGTCAGCAGCGGCACGATCACCCGCATGGCCTGGGGCAGGACCACCAGCCGCATGATCCGGCGGCGCGGCAGGCCCAGCGCGCGGGCGGCCTCCCACTGTCCAGCCGGCACCGCCTGGATGCCGCTGCGCACGATCTCCGCGATCATCGCCGCGGCGTTGACGACCAGCCCGACCAGCAGGGCGGAAAATTCCGGCGACACCGTCATCCCGCCGCTGAAATTGAAGCCGGCCAGTTCAGGAACCTTGACCTGCAACGGCGCGCCCGACGCCAGCAGCAGCGCGACGGGCAGGCCGCATGCGGCCGTGGCGAGTACCACCCCCGACAGCGCATCTCGCCGCCCGAGGCGTCGGCGCAGAACGGTCCCGGCAAGGGCGAGCGCCAGCGCCAGCGCGATGGCCGCGAGCAGCCATCCGCCCGCCCGGCCGTCGGCGAAGGCCGGCAGTTGGATGCCGCGGTTGCACAGGAAGACGCCCGGCAGCGGGTTCAACGCCTGGCGCGGGGAGGGCAGCGCCTGGAAGGTGGCGCTCCAGAAGAAGAGTTGCAGCAGCAGCGGCGTGCTGCGGACCAGCTCGACATAGCCCTGCACCAGCCCCGACAGCAGCGCGTTGCCGGACAGCCGCGCGACCCCCAGCAGCACGCCCAGGACGGTGGCGATCAGGCAGCCGGCCACCGCGACCTTGACGGTGTTCAGCAGCCCGACCAGCAGGGCCAGCGCGTAGCTGTCCTGCGGCCGGTAGTCGAGCAGCGCCTCGCCGATCTCGAAGCCGGCCGGGCGGCCGAGGAAGGCGAAGCCCGGCGTGATGCCGAAGCGCTCCATGTTCGCCAGCGTGTTGGAGCCGAGCAGGAAGCCGCCCAGCAGCACGAGCGCCAGGATCGCCGCCTGAAGGCCGCTGCGGCCACCCCACCAGAAGGCGACCGCAGCGACCGGACCGGAGCGCACCGCGCCGGGCGGCACGGGACTGCTCACCGGAAGGGCGGGGCGTAGAGCAGGCCGCCCTGGGTCCACAGCTTGTTGAAGCCGCGGTCCAGCCCGACCTTGGTCGCCGGCCCGACGTTGCGTTCGAAGATCTCACCGTAATTGCCAACGGTCTTGACGATGGTGTAGGCGAATTTCGGGTCGAGCTTGGCCGCCTCGCCCAGGCTGGGATCGACGCCCAGGAAACGGCGGACCGTCGGATCGGCGCTGGTCAGGAAGCTGTCGATGTTGGCCTGGGTGATGCCCAGCTCCTCCGCCTGGATGGTGGCGTAGACCGCCCAGTTGACGATCTCCAGCCACTGGTCGTCGCCGTAGCGGACGGCCGGCGCCAGCGGCTCCTTCGAGATGCGTTCGGGCAGCAGGACATAGTCGTCGGGCTTGGGCAGCTGGGTGCGGGTGATCGCCAGATCGGAGGAATCCTGGGTCAGCACGTCGCAGCGGCCGCTGGCGAAGGCCTTCTGGTTCTCGGCGGTTTCCTCGATCACCACCGGCTTGAAGGCGATCCTGTTCTGCCGGAAGAAGTCGGTGATGTTCAACTCGCCGGTGGTGCCGGTCTGGACGCAGACGGTGGCGCCGTTCAGCTCCTTGCCCTTGCTCACCCCCAGCTTCTTCGGCACCAGCAGGCCCTGGCCGTCATAGAAGACCACCGGGCCGAAATGGAAGCCCAGCTTGGTGGCGCGGGTGAAGGTCTGGGTCACGCCGGAGAGCAGGATGTCGAACTCCCCCGATTGCAGGGCCGGCAGGCGCTGCTGCGGCGAGGAGGAGACGAACTGCACCTTGTCCGGGTCGTTGAACACGGCGATGGACAGCGCCCGTCCGAAATCGACGAAGAAGCCCTGCCAGCGGCCGTTGCTGTCGGGGGAGAAAAAGCCCGGCTGGGTGCCGACGCCGACCTTGATGCTGCCGCGCGCCTTGATCGCGTCCAGCGTCGGGCCGGCTTTGGCGGCACCGGTCAGGGCGAGGCCGATGGCGAGGCTGAGGGCACCGGCGATCAGGAAGCGCGGCGACAGGCCGCTTCGGGAGGCCGGACGCGAAGGAGCCTGCGAAGGAGTGCGCATGGTGGTTTCCCGCAATGAGTTTGTTGTTTTGTGAAAGACGCGGAGCGCCGCATCGAACAGGCGCCCGATCTGCCGGATCCGTTTGCGAACCGGCTCTTGGAAGGGCAGCCGCGAAGGGGCAGCGCTTATTCCCTAATTAGCAGATAGGGAAAAAGCCCTGTCAACGGTTTCGTGAAAATTAATAAAACAACATGTATGAAATGTTGATTGTGAATTTTCCCGGCTCATAAATCCATAATTATGGTAGACAATAAGAGTCTTTCGCGTAATGATCGGATGTGAAACCGAAAGGCCGCCTGGAGTTCCGTGACCCCGGCGGCCGTGTCCAGCCTCAAGCCCTAACCTCCCAAGTCATTGTACTGGAACGTTATCATGGCCAATCCTCAGACGGCCCGCCGGGCCACCGCCTCCGCAGCGTCCGGACAGACCATGGTCTGGATCCCGCTTCCGGAAGCCATGGGGATGTGTGCCGTGAATGACGTGCCGACGCCGCAGGCACCGGCCGGCCGGCTCTGGGCACAGATGCGCGGCACCTGGCTGAAGGCGCGCAGCCGCACCGACTGAGCGGCCGTACCAGCTTCCGCAAAATCCGATTTCACACGTCGACGCACGCAAGCGGGCGTTCCCGAACGCATGTCCGCAAAGGAGAGTCCTGTGACCGCGCTTCCCTCTTCGGCCGAGCGGCCGCCGCTGCCGTTTCTCGATCTTGCCCGCCTGGACGGCGCCGTCGCGGACCGCGCCCTGTTCCTGTCGGAGCTGCGGGCGGCGATCCGCCGCTTCGGCGCCTTCTATGTGACCGGGCATGGGGTCGATCCGGCTTTCATCGACTCCGTCTTCGACCTGTCGCGCGGCTTCTTTGCCCTGCCGGAGCAGGACAAGCTGTCCATCGAGATGGTCAACTCGCCCCATTTCCGCGGTTATACCCGCGCGGGCTGGGAGCGCACGCGCGGTCTGGCCGACTGGCGGGAGCAGTTGGACGTCGGTGCGGAGCGGCCGGCCTTGCCCCAGGGCCCGGACTCGCCGCCCTGGGTCCGCCTGCAGGGTCCCAACCAGTGGCCGGAGGCCCTGCCGGACTTGCGCCCGGCGGTTTTGCGCCTCCAGGACCAGTTGACCACGGTGTCGCGGCGCATCCTGGCTACGGTGGCGGTGGCCCTGCGTCTGCCGGAAGATGCCTTCGATCCGATCCTGACCGATCAGCCGACGCAGCTCGTCAAGCTGATCCGCTATCCGGGCCATGACGCGGTTCCTGCCGACGATGCCCCCGGCGGTGATGCCCCCGCCGACGATGCCGGAGGGCAGGGCGTCGGGCCGCACAAGGACAGCGGCCTGCTGACGCTGGTTCTCCAGCACCGCCAGAGCGGTTTGCAGATCGAAACCGACGGGGGCTGGGCCGATGTGCCGCCAGTCCCCGGCACCTTCGTCGTCAATGCCGGCGAATTGCTGGAACTGGCGACCGACGGCTATTTCGACGCCGCGGTGCACCGGGTGGTGACGCCGCCGGCGGGGGTGGACCGGCTGTCGACCGCCTTCTTCCTGGGGGCGGGCCTGGATGTCCGGGTGCCGGTGCTGCCGCTGCCGGACGATCTCGCCGCCGAAGCGCGAGGTCCCGAGCGCGACCCGCTGAACCCGCTCTACAGCTCGGTCGGGGAGAACACGCTGAAGAGCCGCCTGCGCTCCCACCCCGACGTGGCCCGCCGCCATTACGCCGATCTGGTCGGCGCCTCCGCCTGACCGCCGAACTCTCAACGAAAATTCTCAAGGAATAAGAAGGAGCCCCGCCGATGACCGACCGCAAGCCGCACTTCGAAACCCTGGCCGTCCATGGCGGCGCCTTCCGCGCCGATCCCGTCACCGGCTCCGTCGCCGTGCCGATCCACCAGACGACCTCCTACCAGTTCCAGGACACCGCCCATGCCGAGCGCCTCTTCGCGCTTCAGGAGCTGGGCCACATCTACACCCGCGTCACCAACCCGACGGTCGAGGTCCTGGAACAGCGGCTCGCCGTGCTGGAAGGCGGTGCCGCGGCGGTGGCGGTCGCGTCCGGACAGGCGGCATCCTTCTATTCGGTGCTGAATCTGGCGCAGGCCGGCGACAACATCGTCACCTCCACCGACCTTTATGGCGAAACCTGGAACCTGTTCGCCAACACGCTGAAGCAGATCGGCATCGAGGCGCGCTTCGTCGATCCGGCCGATCCGGAGAATTTCCGCCGCGCCACCGACGAGCGCACCCGCGCCTATTATGCGGAGACGCTGCCGAACCCGAAGCTGAACGTCTTCCCGATCCGCGAGGTCGCCGACATCGGCCTGGAGCTGGGCGTGCCGCTGATCGTCGACAACACCGCGGCACCACTGACCGTGCGGCCTTTCGACCATGGCGCGGCGGTGACGATCTATTCGGCGACCAAATACATCGGTGGCCACGGCACCACCATCGGCGGCGTTCTGATCGACGGCGGCACCTTCCCGTGGGAGGCGCATGCCGCCCGCTTCCCGCTGCTGACCCAGCCCGACCCCAGCTATCACGGTGCGATCTGGACCGAGGCGGCAAAGCCGCTCGGCCCCATCGCCTATGCACTGCGCGCCCGCGTCACCCTGCTGCGCGACATCGGCGCCGCGCTCAGCCCGCAATCGGCCTTCCAACTGATCCAGGGGCTGGAGACGCTGCCGCTGCGCATCCGCCAGCACAACGCGAACGCCGGCATCGTCGCGAATTATCTGAAAACTCATGCCAAGGTGACGTCGGTCATCTTCCCCGGTTTGCAGGAGGGCGAGGCGCGGCGGCGCGCCGACACCTACCTGAAGGGCGGCTATGGCGGGCTGGTCGGCTTCGAACTGGCCGGCGGGGCGGAGGCGGGGCGGCGCTTCATTGAAGCCTTGAAGCTGTTCTACCACGTCGCCAACATCGGCGACGCCCGGTCGCTGGCGATCCACCCGGCCACCACCACCCATTCCCAGCTGTCGCCGGAAGACCAGCTCGCCACCGGCGTCACCCCCGGCTATGTCCGCCTGTCGGTCGGCATCGAGCATCCCGACGACATCGTCGCCGATCTGGAGCAGGCGCTGACCGAGGCGTAAGGCCCGCTGCCCATCGTCCATCCTCCAGCTGTTCCGGTCTCTCTCGGCCCATTGCCTCACTGCGCGGCCGGCACCATTCCCTCGGCGGGAGGTGCCGGCCGAAATTTTTCACAGACGTGCATATTTTGGTATGCGGCTTATCTCTACTGTGTAAGTATGATTTTAAGAAGAAAAAGCGAACCAAAGCAGTAATAGAATGCTGCTCCGGAATCGCCGCTTCGCTCAATCCACATGATCGACAGTCCCGGAGGGTTTTTCCGATGGCCAACGTGCCCGGCGCTCCTGTCAGTTCATCCGCCGCATCCCTCGACCTTGAGACCGACGTCCTGATACTGGGGGGCGGTCCCGCCGGCACCTGGGCCGCCATCGCCGCTGCATCCGGCGGTGCCCGCACCATTCTGGCCGACAAGGGATTCTGCGGCACGTCCGGCGCCACCGCGGCGTCGGGAACCACGCTGTGGTATGTCGATCCCGATCCGGCCAAGCGCGCGGCGGCCAAGGCGTCGCGCGAGGGGCTGGGCGGCCATCTGGCCGACCATGGCTGGATGGACCGCGTGCTCGACCGCACCCATGCGGCAGTCGGCCAGCTCGCCGACTGGGGCTATCCCTTTCCACGCGATGCGGACGGGCGCGAGCGCCGCGTGTCGGTGCAGGGACCGGAATATATGCGGCTGATGCGCCGCCGGGTGAAACAGGCGGGCGTGACGATCCTCGACCATTGCCCGGCGCTGGAACTGCTGGTCGATGACGACGGCGCGGTGGCCGGTGCCGTCGGCTTGCAGCGGCAGAAGGGCGGGCGCTGGACCGTGCGGGCGAAGGCGGTGGTCATCGCCACCGGCGGCTGCGCCTTCCTCAGCAAGGCGCTGGGCTGCAACGTGCTGACCGGCGACGGTCTGCTGATGGCGGCGGAGGCCGGGGCCGATCTGTCGGGGATGGAATTCTCCAACGCCTACGCCATCGCCCCGGCCTTCGGCTCGGTGACCAAGACGCTACTCTACCAGTGGGCCAGCTTCACCCGCGCCGACGGCGAACCCATTCCCGGTGCGGCTTCCAAGGGCGGCCGGTCCGTCATCGCGCGGGTGCTGGCGACCGAACCGGTCTATGCCCGCCTCGACCGGGCAGAACCGGAACTGTGGGCGGCGATGCGTCAGGCCCAGCCGAACTTCTTCCTGCCCTTCGACCGCGCCGGCATCGACCCCTTCACCCAGCGTTTCCCGGTGACCCTGCGGCTGGAAGGCACCGTGCGCGGCACCGGCGGCCTGCGGCTGGTGGACGGGACCTGCGCCACCGCCGTCCCCGGACTGTTCGCCGCCGGCGACGCCGCGACGCGCGAACCGATCTGCGGCGGTTTCACCGGCGGCGGCAGCCACAACGCCGCCTGGGCGATGTCGAGCGGCCATTGGGCGGGTCTCGGAGCCGCCGATCATGCCCGCGCCCTGGGTAACGGAACCCGCACCCTGCGGCGGGCGGGCGGCGCCGGATTGCAGGACGGGCCGCGGGGCGGCGCGGCAATCGATGCCGGGGGCCTGACCCGTGCCGTCCAGGCCGAGGTGTTCCCTTACGACCTCAATTACTTCCGCACGGAGGAGGGGCTGACCGGCTCCCTCGGCCGGCTGGACCGGCTGTGGGCCGATGCCGCCGGGGCCATGCCGGCCTCCGCCGACACCGTCCTGCGCGTGCGGGAGGCGGCGGCGATGCTGGCGACCGCCCGCTGGATGTACCGTTCGGCGTTGGCCCGCACGGAATCGCGCGGCATGCACCGCCGCATCGACCATGCGGCCCTCGACCCGGCCCAGCGCCATCTGCTGACGGTCGGCGGCCTGGACGAGGTGCATGTCTCGACCCGCCCAGCGCCCGTCCGCGCGGATCGGACCGAGGCCGGCCGGGAGTTGGCGGCATGATCGAGCTGATCAGCCCGGCCCGCTGCACCGGCTGCAACATCTGCGTCTCCGTCTGCCCGATGGACGTGTTCCAGGCGGCCGGCGGCGGCCGGGCCGAGGGCACCGCCCCCGTCATCGCCCGGCAGTCCGACTGCCAGACCTGCTTCCTGTGCGAAGCCCATTGCCCGGACGACGCCCTCTATGTCGCCCCCGATGCCGAAACGGTGACGGGGATCGCCGAGGACGCGGTCGCCGCCGCCGGCCTGTTCGGCAGCTACCGCCGCGCCATCGGCTGGACTGCCACCCATCGCGAGAACCGTTCCGCCGACCAGACCTTCCGGCTGCTGGCGCCCCATTGAGCGCCCGGCCGCATCCGACAGGAGCCTTTCGATCATGACCGTGTTCGACCCCTCCGGCATTCGCCTGAACCGCCGCCGCCTGCTGACCGGCGCGGCAGTCACCGCCGGTGCCGTGTTCGCCGGCGCGCTCGCCGCCGGGCCGCTGTGGGCCGGCCGCGCGCAGGCCGCCGCAGCCAAGGCGACGCTGGCCTATGGCAGCACCGGCTACACCTGGGCGGTTCCCTTCGTCGCCGAGGCCGCCGGCACCTGGGCCGAGGCCGGCTTCGATCTGAGCACCATGGAATTCGAGAGCGGGCGCGATTCGATGCAGGCGCTGCTCGCCGGCTCGGCCGACTTCTCCGCCTCGACCGACACGCCGGTGGTGTTCGCGGTGCTTCAGGGGCTGCGGCCGCTGATCCTGGTGAATTACAGCCGATATTCGCGCGACATGAAGATCGTCGTCCGCAAGGACGGCGGCATCGATCCGGCGAAGCCGGCCAGCCTGAAGGGGCGCAGGATCGCCACCCGCGTCGGCACCTCCGGGCAATACATGCTGGCGAAGTATCTGGAATTCGCCGGGCTGGCGCCGGGCGACGTCGAGGTGGTCGACCTCACCCCGAACAACATGACCTCCGCCCTGGTGCGCGGCGACATCGACGGCTTCGCCTGGAGCAGCCAGTCCGCGGCGGTGGCCGAGCGCCAGTCTGGCGGCAAGACCGCGGTGATGACGCAGGACGGGCTGGAGAAATTCTTCCAGAGCCATCAGCTGCTGCTGACCACCGAAAAGGTGGTGAAGGAGAAGCCGGAGCTGGTGGCCGGCGCCATCCGGGCGTTGCAGGGGGCGGAACGCCGCATCCTGGCCGACGGCGGCTGGGCCGACCTGATCTCGCGCCGCATCCACACGCCGCCGAAGGAGATTCTGGAGGCGACCTCCGAGTTCACCTTCAAGATCGCCTTCGACGACCGCTTCGTCGACGATCTGGTGGCGGAGGCGGAATGGGCCATCGCCGCCGGCCTCGCCAAGCGTCCGGCGGGGGATCTGCGGGCGCTGTTCCGCGGCCTGATCGTCGAGTCCCCGCTGAAGGCGGTGGCGCCCGACCGGGTCACCCTGTCATGAGCGGGGTCACGAGCGGGCCGCTGATCGATTTCGACCGCGTGTCGCAGATCTATGCGGCGCGCGACGGGTCGCCGGCCTGGGCGCTCAGCGACGTGTCGCTGCGGGTGGAGGCCGGCGAGTTCGTCTGCCTGATCGGCCCGTCCGGCTGCGGCAAGTCCACGCTGATCCATCTGCTGGCGGGTTTCCTCAAGCCGACCTCCGGCGCCGTGCGCTTCCGCGGCCGGCCGCTGGACGGGCCGGGGCCGGACCGCGGCGTGGTGTTCCAGGAATATGCGCTGTTCGCCTGGATGACCGCGCGCCAGAACGTCGAGTTCGGCCTGCGCATGCAGCGGGTCTCCGCCCCCGTGCGGCGCCGCCGGGCGCTGGAGGCGCTCGACCGGGTTGGGCTGCGCCATGCCGCCGACCGCTACCCGCACGAGCTGTCCGGCGGCATGCGCCAGCGCGTCGCCGTCGCCCGCGCCCTGGTGGTCGAGCCGGAGGTGGTGCTGATGGACGAGCCCTTCGCCGCCGTCGACGCCATGACCCGCACCACCTTGCAGGAGGACCTGCTGCGGCTGTGGCGGGAGACCGGGGTGTCGGTGCTGTTCGTCACCCACAACATCGACGAGGCGGTGTTCCTCGCCCAGCGCGTCGTGGTGATGGGGGCCGGGCCGGGCGTGATTCGCGAGGATTTGGCGGTCGATCTGCCCTATCCGCGCGACCGCGGGTCGGCGGAGTTCGGCCGGGAATATGCCCGCATCGCCGCGGCGCTGGCCCGCGGCAGCCGGAGTGCCGAGCGGACCGACGGCGAACGGAGGGCGGCGTGACGGCGGCAACGGATGACGCGACCGGCAACGGCCTCTCCACCTCCCGGCGCCCGGCGGCGGATGCGGCGTCCGACAGGGACGCCTTCGCCGAAGAGTTCCGCCGCGCCCATCGCCGCGGCCTGCGACGCGCGGCGTGGCTGCGCGCCCTGCTGAACGTGACCGGCATCCTGCTGTTCCTGGCGGTCTGGGAGGCGGTGCCGCGGCTGGGGACCTGGGTCAATCCGGTGCTGCTGCCGCCGCCGTCGGTGGTGTTCGACAGCTTCGTCCCGATGCTGCTGTCCGGCGAGATCCCGGCCAACATCCTGGCCAGCCTGCGCCGGGCGGCGTTGGGGTTCGCCATCGCGACGGCGACCGGCGTGACCGCCGGGCTGCTCACCGCGCGCATCGGCCTGCTGCACCATGTCAGCGAGCCGATCCTGCACGGTTTCCGCTCCGTGCCCTCCATCGCGCTGGTGCCGCTGTCGGTCCTGTGGTTCGGCATCGGCGAAGGCTCGAAGGTGGCGCTGGTCGCCTGGGGCAGCTTCTTCCCGATCTGGATCACCACCTTCATCGGCGTGCGCGACGTGCCGGCCGCCTATCTGCGCTCCGCCGCCTGTCTCGGCGCCGGGCGGCTGGCGACCCTGCTTCTGGTGGTGCTGCCGGCGGCCCTGCCGATGATCCTGGCCGGCCTGCGCCAGGGCATCGCTGTCTCGCTGATCCTGCTGGTCGCCGCCGAGCTGTCCGGTGCGCGGGAGGGTGTCGCCTACATGATGTCCACCGGCCACCAGATGTTCCGGGTCGACATCATGCTGATCGGGCTGGTGCTGCTCGGCACCTTCGGCTTCATCGCCGACCGCCTGTTCGTGGCGCTGATCCGCCGCCTGTTCCCCTGGTACACCACCGCCTCGTGAGGGTCGCCGGATGAGCGAACGGAGTTCTTCCCCCACCCTGATTCTGCGCAACGCCAACGTCCTCACCTTCGATCCGTCCCGTCCGCGCGCCAGCACCGTGGCGCTCGCCGGCGACCGCATCCTCGCGGTCGGCGGGGAGGAGGTCGCGGCACTCGCCACCGCCGCCACCGAGGCGATCGACCTGGATGGCGCGACGCTGATCCCCGGCTTCAACGACGCCCACGCCCATATGGAGCGCGAGGGGCTGAAGCGCCTGCGCCCCTCGCTGGCCGGTGCGCGCAGCGTCGGCGACATTCTTGAGCGGGTGCGGGCGGTGGCGGCGGAGACGCCGCCCGGCCAGTGGATCGTCACCATGCCGATCGGCACGCCGCCCTTCTTCTTCGACGGTGCCGCGACGCTGGCCGAGGGGAGGCCGCCGGACCGGCACGAGCTGGACCGCGCAGCACCGGACCATCCGGTCTACATCCCCGGCCTGTTCGGCAACTGGGGCAAGCCGCCGGGACACAGCGCGCTGAACAGCAGGGCGCTGGCGCTGAACGGCATCACCGCGGCCAGCCTGCCGAGCTGCGGCGGCGTGGAGATCCTGAAGGATGCGCGCGGCGAACCGACCGGCGTGATCGTCGAGCACAACAGCCGCCCGACCGTCGAGTTCGACCTGCTGCCGGCGGTTCCCCGCTTCGGCTTCGCCGAACGGCTGGAAGGCGTGCGGCTGTCCCAGCGGCTCTACAACGCCCAGGGCACCACCAGCATCTACGAGGGGCATGGCTCCGCGCCGCAGACCATCTCGGTCTACCGCCGGCTGTGGGAGCTGGGGGAGCTGACGGTGCGGGTCGGGCTGGTGGTGAGCCCGAGCTGGGCCGACATCGCCGAGGCGCGCCGCGCCATGCGTGACTGGCTGGCCCACGCGCGCGGCGCCGGGCTGGGCGATCCCTGGCTGCGGCTGTCGGGCGTCCACATCGCCTATGGCGGCGACCCGGCGGTGGCCTGCTGCGCCCGCGACAATCTGCCGGACACCGGCTGGTCGGGCTTCGTCGAGCAGGCACTGACCCCGGCCGACTTCCGCGAGGCCTGCTTCCTGGCCGCCGAGCACGATCTGCGCCTGCACACCATCGTCAGCGACAGGCTGCACGAGGTGGTGCCGGTGCTGGAAGCGGTCAACCAGCGCCATCCGCTGTCCGGCCGCCGCTGGGTGATCGAGCATATCGGCCGCGCCCGGCTGTCCGATCTGGAGGCGCTGAAGCGGCTGGACGTGCTGGTGACGACGATTCCGACCTACTTTCTATGGAAGGGCGGGGCCGCCTATCTGGATGAGGCGGATGGCGGCGATCTGGTGGTGCCGCACGCCCATCTGCTGCGGCTGGGCATTCCGACCGCCATCGCCACCGACAACATCCCGCACGATCCCTTCTTCACCCTGTGGTCGGTCTGCAACCGGCTGGAACGGACCAGCGGCCGGGTCATCGGACCCGATCAGCGGCTGGATGCCGAAACGGCGCTGCGCCTGTTCACCGTGGCCGGCGCCGCCCTTACCTTCGACGAGGGGTGGAAGGGACCGCTGCGTCCCGGCTTTGCCGCCGACCTCGCCGTGCTGTCGGAGGATCCCACCGCCATCGACCCGGACCGGCTGCGCGACCTGCGCTGCCGCCTGACGCTGGTCGGCGGACGGATCGTCCATCGCGAAGGGCTGTGACCGTGCCGCGGCCGTTGCGGATCGTCATCGTCGGTGCCGGCGTGTCGGGCAGCGGCGTCGCGGCCGGGCTGGTGCGCGCCGGTGCCGCGGGCGGCTTCTCCGCCGAGGTGGAGCTTGTGGACCCGCGGCCGTCGCCCGGGGCCGGGCTGACCTACGCCGCGGGCGGCGACCCGCGCCACCGGGTGAATGTTCCCTCCATCCGCATGGCGGCGGTGACCGGACGGCCGGCCGGGGAGGGCGGGGATGAGGATTTCCATCGCTGGTGCCGGGAGCGCGGCGTGCTGGAGGCCGATCCGGCCGGTTGGGCGGACGGGCTGGTACCGTCAAGTTCGGGCTAGCAGGGATGCCTGGGTGACGGTATAGGGCCGGCATGACGACGCGCCCCGACCCGATGTACGCCGGCTACCGCTTCCCTGCCGAGGTGATCAGCTACGCAGTGTACCTGTACTTCCGCTTTCCGCTGAGCCTTCGGATGGTCGAGGAGATGCTGGGGCTGCGTGGTGTCACGGTCAGCCATGAAACCGTGCGCCAATGGGGCCTGAAGTTCGGCCGGGAGATCGCCACCCGCATCCGGCAACGGCGCCTTGCGCGCGGCGACAAGTGGCATTTGGATGAAGTCGTGATCAGCATCGCTGGTAGGAGGCACTACCTGTGGCGGGCGGTCGACCAAGACGGCTTTGTTCTCGACGTGCTCGTGCAAAGTCGGCGCGACACGCAGGCGGCCAAGCGTCTGCTGCGCAAGCTGTTGAAGAAGCAGGGCCGGGCGCCGCGGGTGCTGATCACCGATAATCTGAAGTCCTACGCAGCCGCCAAGAAGGCCCTGAAGCTGCGCTGCGAGCACCGCCAGCATAAGGGCCTCAACAACCGCGCCGCGATCACCTTACCGCCTCCGAATACCGCGCCGCCCGCGTCCAGGCCTTCGCTGACTGGGCCGAGGTCGCCGGTGCGCCGCTGGCCGACTGAGGCACCGGCATCTGCCTATCCATGGCCGAACGGGGCCAGCCACCATGTCGGTGCCAACGAGTTGACGGTGCCGTACAGGTACACCGCGTAGCTGATCACCTCGGCAGGGAAGCGGTAGCCGGCGTACATCGGGTTGGGGCGCGTCGTCATGCCGGCCCTATACCGTCACCCAGGCACCCCTGCTAGCCCGAACTTGACGGTACCCCATAGAATGCTGGCCTGATGGCTGTTGGTGACGGCCACAGCCCTACCAGACCGCGCCTCCAGCGCAATATCTCTCTTCAGCTTAAAGTAGCATGCCGGTCAGCACCGGCTGGGACGTACCCGCTACGAACAAACTCTCAGGGGAAACGGCATGCGTGTGCTTCGGAGGTGGTACATCGGCAGCCTCCGGCCAGGGAAGATTTCTTCTCAACACGCGGTCGCGCGATCCCGCACCACGTGCAAAAAGCTTTTCTCCCGGATTTATTCTTCGGCGAGGCCATTGGGGCGGCCACGCATCCCGATGCTGAACCCGTAGCCGTTGGGCCCGTCGATCCCCCCTCGGTGATTTAGCCGCGACCTGACGCGGCCCGCGCAAGGCCGGCATAGTGACGGACGTCGAAGGCGATGAACTCGACCTCTGCGTCGGTGACGTCGCGCAGGTGCTTGGCCGGGCTGCCGGCCCAGAGCTGGCGGGCGGGGATGCGCTTGCGCGGGGTCAGCACCGCGCCGGCGGCCAGCATGGCGTTGCTTTCCACCACCGCCCCGTCCAGTACGATCGCGCCGATGCCGACGAGACAGCCGTCCGCCAGCGTGCAGCCATGCATCCTCACGCCGTGGCCGATCACCACGTCGGCACCGATGATCGTGGGATACTCGTTCAGCATGACGTGGATGATGGTGCCGTCCTGGATGTTGGTGCGCGGCCCGACCGTGATGCTGTGGTCGTCGCCGCGCAACACGCAGCCGTACCAGACGCTGGCCTCCGTCCCGATGGCGACGTCGCCGACCACCACCGCGCCGGGGGCGACGAAGGCGTCGGCAGCGATGCGCGGCCACACTCCCTTGACAGGCCGGATGATGGCGCCGGGATGGCGGGCGAGCAGGAACTCCCCGGTTTCGAAGATGGCCTCGGTTGCGCTCTCGGTGGTCATTGCTTCTTGTCCTTAATCAGGGCCTGCCCGGTCTTCGCGCCGGTCAGGAGGCGAGCCGTTCGGCCTCTGTCTCCGCTGCCGGATCGGTAATCACCCCGGCGGCGAGCAGGCGGTCGATGTCGGCCCGACTGTAGCCCAGTTCGGCCAGCAGCGTCGCGCTCTGCGCACCCACCGGCGGCAAGGCCATCCGCGGCCCCAGGCGCCGCCCGCCCAAAGTCAGCGGCAGAAGCGGTACGCGGGTTTCCCCGCCGGTTTCGGTGGTGATGGCGGCGAGGCCGCCGCTCTCGATCAGGTGGGGGTCGTCGAACAGCTCCTCCGGCCGGTTGATCGGGGCATAGGGCAAGCCGTTGCGCTCGAAGAGATCGGCGATTTCGGCCTTGCTGTAGGCGGCAAGGCGGCGGCGGATCTCCGGCAGCATCCAGTCGCGGGCCTGACAGCGTTTGGTGTTGCCGTCCAGCCGCGGATCGGCAGCCAAGTCGTCGAAGCCGAAGGCGGTGCAGAAGGTCCGCCACTGCACGTCGCTGACCGCGCCGAGGAAGATTTGCTCGCCGTCCTTCACCTCGAAGGTGTCGTAGATGCTGAAGGCGGCGATGCGCTCGGGGAAGGGGGGCGGTGCCTCACCGGTCACCGCGAACTGCTGCATGTGCTGGGCCGACAGCAGGACGCAGGTCTCGTACAGGCCGGATTGGATGTCCTGGCCGCGGCCGGTGGCGTCGCGGGTGCGGAGCGCCGCCAGGACGCCGATCACCCCGAACATGCCGCCCATGATGTCGTTCACCGAGCTGCCGGCGCGCAGCGGCCGGCCGGTCGGGCCGGTCATGTAGGCGAGCCCGGCCATCATCTGCACCACCTCGTCCAGCGCCGTACGCTTTTCATAAGGGCCGGGTAGAAAGCCCTTCAGGGACAGGTTGATGACGCGCGGGTTGCGCGCTTCGAGGCTGGCATAGTCGAGGCCGTATTTCGCCATCAGTCCGGGACGGAAATTCTCCAGCACCACGTCGGCGGTGTCGACCAGCTTGTGGACGGCGGCCAGCCCGTCCGGGCTGTTCAGGTCGATGGCCAGCGACTGTTTGTTGCGGTTGAAGGTGCGGAAAAAGCCGGCGGCGGCGCCCGGCAGGGCGCGGGTCTTGTCGCCAGTCACCGGCTCCACTTTGATGACGTCGGCACCGAGATCGCCCAGGATCATGCCGCAGGTCGGCCCCATCACCATGTGGGAGAATTCGACGACCCGGATGCCGGCTAGTGGGAGGGTGGCGGTAAGGTTGTTGGCGTCAGGCATGGACGGTGCTCCGGTGAAAATGCTTCGGCAGGCCGGCGGCGGCGATCTTGCCGTGCAGCGTCTGGCCGGGAAGTAGGGTGGCGAGTAGGCGTTGCGCCTCGATCAGGGCGTCCAGGTCGATGCCGGTGTCGAAGCCGATCGCCTCCAGCATGAAGGCCAAATCTTCGGTGGCGACATTGCCGCTGGCGCCGGGGGCATGGGGGCAGCCGCCCAGCCCGCCGAGCGAGGCGTCGAATTCGCGGATGCCGATGTCCAGCACCGCCAGACAATTGGCGAGGCCGAGGCCGCGGGTGTCGTGGAAATGGGCGCTTTGCAGCCGGTCGCCGGCGACGTCCTTCACCCGCTTGTACAGGCGGCGGACCTGGGCGGGATCCGCATAGCCGACGGTATCGGCCAGGGCCACGCGGTCGGCCCCCGCTTCCAGGCAGGATTCGCACAGGCGGACCACCTCGTCCTCCGGCACTTCGCCCTGGATGGTGCAGCCGAAGGCGGTGGAGATGCCGGCGTCGATGCGGGTCGCGTAACCACCCTCGTCGCGGGCGCGGCAGACGCGGGCCAGCTCCTCCACCGACTCCTCGCGGGTCTTGCGGATGTTGGCGCGGCTGTGCGCCTCGCTGGCCGACAGGGGCAGGACGATGACGTCGGAACCGGCGGCGAGCGCCGCCGTGGCACCCTTCAGGTTCGGGGCCAGCGTGTGGACGGTGACGCCGGGCAGCGCACGGGCGCCGGCCACCACCTCGGCGGCGTCGGCCATCTGGGGCAGCAGCCTGGGCGGCACGAAGGAGGCCGCTTCGAAGCGGCGGACGCCGGCGCGGGACTCGGCCTCCAGCCAGCGCAGCTTGTCGACGGTGGGCATCACGCGGTCGAGGATCTGGAGCCCGTCGCGCAGGCCGACCTCGACGATGGTCACGGGGGCTTTCGTCATGGCAAGGAGTCTCCGTTCGGATGCGCGCGGGGCGGCGTGCATCCGGGGGAAGGCTTTGAAGGGAATGCGGTTCTGAAGCGGGCGGTTACGTTCCGAAGCCGGCGGCTTGCGGCAGCCAGAGCGACAGTTGCGGGAACAGCCAGATGATGAACAGCCCGGCCATCATCAGCAGCACATAGGGCAGGGCGCCGCGCGTCACCTCGGCCAGGGAAGAGGTGGTGATGCCCTTGATGACGAACAGGTTCATGCCGACCGGCGGGGTGATCAGCGCCAGTTCCAGGTTGATCATCAGCATCACGCCGTACCAGATCGGATTGATGCCCAGCGCGGTCATCACCGGCAGGATGATCGGCGTGGTGATCAGGATGATGGCGATGGTTTCCAGGAACATGCCCAGGATGAAGATCGCGAACATCACCGCCAGGATGAAGCCGCTCTGCGACAGGCCCAGCGTCGCCACCGTCTCCATGATCTGGGCCGGCAGGCGGATGATGGTGATGGCATGGCCGAACATGCCGGCGGCTGCGATGATCATGAACAGCATGACGCTGGTCCGCATGGTCTGCACGCCGCAATCCAGCAGGTCGGCGACGGAGACGTTGCGGTAGACCAGCAGCGCCACCGCCAGCGCATAGACCGCGCCGATCGCCGCGGCCTCGCCGGCGGTGAAGACGCCGAGATAGATGCCGCCCAGGATCAGCGGCGGCATCATCACCGCCCAGATCGACTTGCGGAAGGCGGCGGCGACGGTGCCGAAGCCGGGCCAGGGCTGCGACTGCACGCTGTCCTGTCCCCTGGCCCGGAGCCAGCTGTAGCCGGCGAAGATCACCGCCATCAGCAGGCCGGGAATGATGCCGGCCAGGAACAGCGCGCCGATCGAGGCATCGGTGACGATGGCGTAGAGAATCATCGGCCCGGACGGCGGGATCAGGATGCCCAGCGTGCCGCCGGCGGCGATCAGCCCGTAGGTATCGCGCTGGCGGTAGCCGTAGCGCTTCATCTGCGGGATGGAGATCGATCCGATGGTCGGCGCGGTCGCAACCGAGGATCCGGAGATGGTCGAGAAGATGGTGCAGGACAGGATGGTGGCGAAGCTGAGTCCACCCTTGATGTGCCCGACCAGCGTGTTCGACATCTCATAGAGGTCGTCGACCACCTTGGCCTTGATCATGATGTGGGCCATGAAGGCGAACATCGGGATGGTGGCGAGCAGCGGGTTGTTAAGGCTGGCGAACACCGCGTCGGCCATGCTGTCGACGCTGCCCTCGAACAGGGCCAGCACGCCGAGCGAGGTGAGGGCGAGTGCGGCGAAGATCGGCATGCCGCTGAACAGCAGGAGCAGCAGCAGGCCCAGGATCAGGAACGTCATCAGTGGCCTCCCGTCCGCTCGTCCGACTCATGTCCGGCCAGAGCATTGATCAGCTTGGCGAAGGCGACGATCCCCAGCAGGGCGGCACCGATGGGGAGTGCCGCCTGCGGAATCCACAGCGGCAGTTCCAGCTGGCCCGAGGAAAAGGCATCGAAGTCATAGGAGAAGGCGGCGGTATGCCAGCCGGTGCGGACCAGCAGCACGGCGAAGACCAGCACCGCCAGGTTCGACCAGGCATCCAGCCAGCGCCGGCCGCGCGGACCGACGAAACCCAGGATCAAATCGATGCGGATATGGTGGCCGGTGCGCAGCGCCTCGGCGGAACCGGCCATCACCATGGCGACGACCAGATAGCCGCAGGCCTCGTCGACGCCTTCCAGCGGGTGGCCGAGGACATAGCGGGCGACGACCCCGGCCGTGGTGAGGGCCAGGACGATGGCGATCAGCAGGATGCTCAGTGCGCCGCCGATGCGCGACAGGACCGACGCGGTGGCGGTCAGCAGGCGCAGGGCGCCATGGGAGGTGGCTTTGCCGTCTCCGGGGGCGACGGCATCCGGGGTGGACATGCTGCTCACGGCTTACCCTCCCGTTATTGAAGCTTCTGGACGAGTTCCAGCAGCTTGCGGCCGTCGGCACCGGTCTCGTCGGCAAAGCCCTCGGCGAAGGCGGGAGCCATGGCGGCCTTGAAGGCGGCATTCTCCTCGGCGGTCGCGACGTGGACCTTGACGCCCTTCGATTCCAACTCCGCCGGGGCATTGGCGGCCGCCTCTTGAGACGCTTCCAGCGCCCAGGCGGCAGCCTCCTCGCCGGCCTTCTTCAGGGCTGCCCTGTCCTTGTCGGTCAGCTTGTCGTACCAGCGGGGATTGACGTAGCCGTGCAGATAGGCAGCCAGCACCGGTACCACCGTCATGTGGTCCTGCACCTCGTAATATTTGCGCGACCAGGCGGCGGCGACGTCGGTGAGGGCGGAGTCGATGACGCCGGTGGCCAAGGCCTGGTAGACCTCGCTGCCGGGGATCGCGACCGGCGTGGCGCCCATCGCCTTAAGCCCGCGGTCGAAGGCCGGACCGATGCCGCGCATCTTCTGGCCCTGGAAATCCGCCGGCTTCAGCAGCGGCTTGCCCTTCGAGGTGAAGACGGTGGTGTTGGTCTGGAACATCCAGACCACGTTCTTTACGCCCTTCTTCAGCAGGCGTTCCTCAAGGAAGGCCGCCGCTTCGGAGGTCGGCCATTTCCGCCAAGCCTCGATCGACGACAAGGTGTAGGGGCCGACGGTGACGTTCATCAGCGGCAGCGTCTTGCCCCATTGGAAGTTCAGGGAAAAGGCGCATTCGATGTCGCCCTTGGCCACTGCCAGGATGTTGTCGTTGGCCTTGATCAGGCTGTCGGCACCGAAGACCTGGACGTCGAGATTGCCGTCCGACAGCGTCTTCACCTCCGCAGCCCAGCGGTCGATGACCTTGGCGATGTGATGGGCCGGCGGCAACTGGTGGCTGCAGCGCATCCGCGTCGCAGCCTCCGCATCCGTCGGCAGCGCCATCAGCGCCGTCAACGCTGTGGCCGAAATGGCGGCGAGCAGCGTCGATCTTGCGTGGCTGGACGTCTTGGTGGGCGTCATGTCCTGCACCTCCCGATGGTGGTTCGTTGCGGCGGTCCAGCCCGTCGACGCGCGGCGTCTGGACCCGGAGCCCATTCGACTGCGGGCTTTCGGATTGTTTGTTCGGCAAGCAGAACAGCATGGGGGAGCAAGGTCGTAAAATATAAAGAAACGAAGCGAGTTATCTGGTTTCGAGATGGGTCTCATGCAGCCGTCCGGGCCAGCGGCCCGCCGCCTGCGCTTCGCGCACCACATCGATCATCAGCCGACGCGCTTCCGCCACGGCGCGGGACGCGGTCTTCATCCGTGAGGACACAAGATACAGAGTGCGGCCTATCGACGGATTCACCACCGGCCGCGCGACCAGTTCGCCGCGGGCGATCTCGTCGCCGGCCAGGGCGGCCGACTGGACCGTCACGCCAAGCCCGGCGTCGACCGCCCGTTTCAGTGGAATGGCCGATTCGATCTCCAGATAGACCTTGGCGGCGATGGCGTTGCGCACCTCGGCATCGCTGGCCAGTGCTTGCAGCACGGCGACGCGCCCGGGCATGATCAGCGGCAGGCGCAGCACCTCGGCCAGATCGATGGGGCCGCCGTCGCCGATCATCGCCTGGGTGCCGAGGCAAACCAGTTCCTCGTCCAGCAACGGGACGGCCTCCAGCCGGTCGTCATTGGGCGGCATGAGGGTGAGGGCGATATCGGCCTGACCGGACAGCATCCATTGATGCATGATCTCGCTGTGCGCCTCGATCACGCGCAGCTTGACTTCGGTCAGGGTGGCCGCGACGCGCCGGATGAAGGGCAGGCCGATGGCCTCCATTGCCGTGTAATTGAAGCCGACCATCACCGGCCCCACCACTGCCCGTGACAGCGACAGCACGTCCAGTTCGGCCTGTTCCAGCGCGTGCAGCACGCCTCTCGCATGGGCATACAGCCGGTCGCCCGTCTCCGTCCGGCTGACGCCGCGCGGCTGACGGACCAGAAGCTGGACGCCCAGATCGGCCTCCAGCGTCGCGACGTGCTGGCTGAGCGCCGATTGCGCCACGTTCAGAAACTCACTGGCCTTGGAAAAGCTGCCGAGTTCGCAGACGGCGACGAAATAGCGGAGGCGGCGGAAATCCAGCTTCGTTGGCATGTGGCTTTGTCCCACAGGCCCCCTTGCCGGGCAAAGCGGAATATCGCTGTTGGCTCCGCCCGCCGCTCCCGGTACGGCACGAACGACATACTTTCTTGCAAATAAGAGCTTGTTCGTGACGGGCTCATCCTGACCGGTGCTGCGCGGGATGCTACTTTAAGCTGAACAAGAGTGTTGCGTCGGGTGGCCGGTCTGGTAGGGCTGTGAGCGTCGTCGACAGCCTTCGGGTCAGCAGTCTATGGGCAGCGCCGTTCGTCCCGCAAGCACCACGCCCGCCTCCTGGGATGCGTTCTCGAATGTCGATGCCTTCGTGGATGAGGTGCTGACGGAGTTGACAACCATGGCGGCGGAGGGGACGCGGACAACCCGAGCCGGCTCGAAGCCAGCGCTCGCCGGCGCTACCCTGCGCAAGGCGATCATGGCGGTGTGGTGCGTGTGCTTCTGCGGCATGCAATGGCGGGCCATCGGCCAGCTCTCCGGCATCCCGTTCGGCACGCTGTACACTCTGTTTGCCCGCTGGACCCGACTGGGACTGTGGCGCCGTTTGCTCGATCGGCTACGCCGCACGTGGCGGCTGGCCTGCAGCGATACGGCCGAGCCGAGCACGGTGGTGATCGACAGCCGCACCTGCCCTTCGGCCCCGAGCTGCTTCGCGAGTGGCGTGGACGGCGGCAAGAAAATCCGCGGCGTGAAGGTCCATATTGCCGTCGAGAAGTACGGCATTCCGCTGGCGATCGATGCAGCGCCAGCCAACGTACACGACTCCAAGGGCATCGTCCCGGTCCTGCGGGAGATCGCCGGCCGCGGTTTCCAGGGCCCAGCCATTGGTGACCTTGGTCATCGCGGCCAGCGCCTAGCCAAAGCCGGGGAGGCGCTTGGCATCACCATTCAGCCGATCGCCCGAGGGCGCGATGGCGTGTTTATTCCCACCAAAATCGCCTGGGTCGTAGAGCGCTCGTTTGGATGGCTGAGCTGCTACCGACGATTGAACACCATTGTCGAGCGGACGAAGGAGCACCTCGTCGCTTTTATCGGGATCGCCTTCATCTCGATCCTCTCACGCCGCCTGAAGCGGCTCGTCACCCAGGCAATCCCCGCATGAAGTCCACGAACAGCCACTGAAATTGGGTGACTTACGACGCGGCACTGTGTCGCCGAGGTGATTTGACGCTCTGGGTGACGCCGGAGGCGATCGCCGCCTGGACGCCGCTCTCCACTGACCCTCTCCTATGCTCTCACCGGCAAGGGTCAGATTGTGTAATTCGGCTCCGGCAGGCTCATGTCCATTTCCTCCGCCGGGGCCTGCGGCGAGTTGGTCCAGCCGACGATCCTGGCCGGCACCCCGGCCACGGTGGCGCCGGGCGGCACCGGCTTCAACACCACGCTGCCGGCGCCGACCTTGGCATGCCGGCCGATCTCGATGTTGCCCAGCACTTTGGCGCCCGCGGCCAGCAGGACGCCGTCGCGCACCTTGGGATGGCGGTCGCCATGCTCCTTGCCGGTGCCGCCCAGAGTGACGCCCTGGAGGATCGACACGTCGTCGCCGACCTCCGCCGTCTCGCCGATCACGACGCCGGTGCCATGGTCGATCAGCACGCCGCAGCCGAACGGCACCGCGGGATGGATGTCGACGGCGAAGGCTTCGGAAACCCGGCTTTGCAGGAAATGCGCGAGTTCGGTGCGCCCATGCCGCCACAGCCAATGGGCGACGCGGTGCCATTGCAGGGCGTGGAAGCCCTTGAAATAGAGGAACGGCGTCAGGCAGCCGTCGGCCGCCGGATCGCGGGCGACAATGGCGCCGAGGTCGGCAACCGCCGCCGCGACGATGGCCGGTTCCTCCGCATAGGCGGTCTCGGTGAGATCGGCGAGCCGCTCCGCCGAAATGTACCGGTCGCCCAGCTTGCGGGCGAGATGGCCGCCCAGCGCCGATCCGAAGCCTTCATGCGACAGCACGGCGATGTGGATGAAGCTGCGCAGCAGCGGATCGCGACCAGCAGCATCCTCGGCATCCGCGCGCAACCTCGTCCACAGCGCGGCTTCGGCCCGGTCGCCCGCCGCCGCCCGGTCCGGGGGCCTGGATGCGGCGGCGAAGCAGGCCGGGGCGACGATGCGGCCCATAGGCGTCCTCCTCACGACCGCTGCCTCATGACCGCTGTCCGCGCCGGACCAGTTCGGCCCGGATGCGGTGGAGGGCGGCGGTCGGCGCGTCGATGTCCTCGCAGCTGTTGTAGAAGGCGAGCGAGGGGCGCACCGTGCTTTCCACCCCGAAGCGGCGCAGGATCGGCTGGGCGCAGTGATGGCCGGAGCGCACGGCGATGCCCTCGCGGTCGAGCGCGCGGCCGACATCCTCCGTCCGGCAACCGTCCAGCACGAAGGACAGCACGCCGGCCTTCTCCCGCGCGGTGCCGATCAGCCGCAGGCCGGGCACGGTCAGCAAGCCGGCGGTCGCGTATTCGAGCAGGTGATGCTCGTAGGCGGCGATGGCCGGCATGCCGATCCGGTCGAGATAGGCGATGGCCGCCCCCAGCCCCACCGCGTCGGCGATGTTGCCGGTGCCCGCCTCGAACCGCATCGGCGCCGGCTGGTAGACGGTCCTCTCGAAGGTGACGTCGGCGATCATGTTGCCGCCGCCCTGCCAGGGCTGCATGCCCTCCAGAACGTCGAGACGGCCATAGAGCACGCCAATTCCGGTCGGGGCGAACATCTTGTGGCCCGACAGCACGAAGAAGTCGCAGCCCAGCGCCTGGACGTTCACCGGCATGTGCGACACCGCCTGCGCTCCGTCGACCAGGGTGCGGATGCCGGCGGCGCGCGCCATCGCCACCATCTCCGCCGCCGGGGTGATGGTGCCGAGCGCGTTCGACACCAGGGTCAACGACACCAGCTTCGTGCGCGGCCCCAGCAGGCGGACATACTCGTCCATCCGGATCTGGCCGTCGTCGTCGACCGGCACCACCCGCAGCCGGGCGCCGGTTTCGGCGCAGAGCTGCTGCCAGGGCACGATGTTGGCGTGATGCTCCAGCCATGTGACGACGATCTCGTCGCCCTCGCGGACGAAATGGCGGCCCCAGGCCTTGGCGACCAGATTGATCGCCTCGGTGGCGCCGCGGACGAAGACGATCTCGCGGGTGTCGGCGGCGCCGACGAAGCGGCGGACCTTCTCGCGCGCATCGTCATAGGCGTCGGTGGCGCGGGCCGCCAGCGCATGGGCGGCGCGGTGGATGTTGGAGTTCTCCTCCGCGTAGAAGCGGGCGAGCCGGTCGATCACCGCCTGCGGCTTCTGCGTGGTGGCGGCGTTGTCCAGCCAGATCAGCGGCTTGCCATGCACCGTTTGGTTCAGGATCGGAAAGTCGCGCCGGGCGGCGCGCGGGTCGAAGGCGGGAGCTGCCGCCAGGGGCAGGTCGGGAATGCGATCGGCGCGCAGTTGGACCGACAGCGCGCCGACATCGACCAGATGGCCGGGAGCGGCCGGAACCGTGGCCGCGGAACTGCTCGGCGCGCCGGCGGGGCCGCTTCCGAGGAAATATGGCTGTCCCGCCGGCAGAGCCGGACCGGTGGCCGGACTGGCGGCTGGCAGGGGAGATGTCAGGGGAGATGCCGGGGAAGACACCGGCGGCGGTACCAGCGACAGCGCGCCGCCCAGCGAATGCAGGATGGAGCCAAGCCCGCCGTCGCCGGCCGGGGGTGCCGTGGCCGGAGCGACCGGAACGGCCGGAACCGGTCCCGGCGCATGGACGGCGGAAACCGCAGCCGGCGGCGGAGCCGCCCGGACGGCCGTCGGCAACCCGCTCGATGACGGCCCGCCCGACGGTTGGCCGTTGGGCAGCGCCTGGAAGAACTGGTTGGCGAGCCGGGCGATCAGGCCGGCATCGGGCGAGCCCGCGAAGCCGGCATCCCCTGCCGCCGCCGACGGCGACAGGGTGAGCGCGTCGGCGGGAAGGCCGGCGGAATCAGGCATAGTCGTAATAATGGCCGACATTGACATCCTCCAGCACGCCGATGGCATCCTCGGTCAGGATCGCGGCCGAGCAGTAGAGCGAGATCAGGTAAGACGCGATGGCCTTGCGGTTGATGCCCATGAAGCGGACCGACAGGCTCGGCGCCACCTCGCCCGGAACGCCGGGCTGGAACAGGCCGATGACGCCCTGCTTCGCCTCGCCGGTGCGCAGCAGCAGGATGTTGGTGCGGCCGTCCGGCGTGATATGCAGCTTGTCGCTGGGGATCAGTGGCAGGCCGCGGCAGGTCAGGAAGGGCGAGCCGTGCAAGGGTGACGGTGGGCGGCGGCACGCCGCGGCGGGTGCATTCGCGGCCGAAGGCGGCGATGGCGCGCGGATGGGCCAGGAAGAAGGCGGGCTCCTTCCACACCTTGGCGATCAGCTCGTCCAGGTCGTCGGGGGTGGGCTGGCCCTTGCGGGTCTTGATCCGCTGGCCGGGGGCGGCGTTGGTCAGCAGGCCGTATTCGGCGTTGTTGATCAGCTCGCCCTCCTGCCGTTCCTTGACCTTTTCGATCAGCAGCCGCAGCTGTTCCTGGATCTGGTCGATGGGATGGCTGTAGAGGTCGGAGACGCGGGTCTGAACGTCCAGCACCGTCGTCACCGCGTTCAGCGAATATTCGCGCGGGCTTTCATCGTAGGGGACGAAGGTTTCCGGCAGGTCGGCGTCGTTGCGCGGGCTGCATTCCACCTCGGACCGCACTTGGCCCTGCGGGTCGATGACGCGGTTCAGGCGGTAGATGCCGGCCTCGACCGGCGTCCAGGGCAGAAAGGACACCAGCCAGCGCGGCGTGATGCCCGACCATTGCGCCCGCGTCTTCGTGGCGTTGGCGAGCTGGCGGGCCGCCTGCTCGTTCAATGTTCGGCGCAGCTCGGTGTCTTCGGACATGGGAATCGGCTCCTTGCGAAGGGCGATGGCATTGGAAGGCGCTCCGGCGGCGCGCGACGGCGACAGCCGCCGCGGCGGCGGCGTGGAGACGCCGGTGCGGGGAATGGGTCGGGCTGACCGGCGGAAGGGCGAAGCCCTCGTCCTGGGCTGCGGTCCGCCGGTGGCGGTGGCGTCCCCGGCATCGGGGCAAGGCCGACCATGCACAGCTTCCGGCTGCCTCTCAAGCGCCGGTAAAACAGCGCAGGTCGATTGATCCGCTATAACGGACAGACCTCCGTTCAATTGGGCCAAACCCTGATAGCGGATTATTCTCTATTTATCCGTAGGAATTACCGCGGCTCTTAACCTATTCAGTCGCCGGGAAATTCATCGGTGGATTCTGCGAAGCCGGTCGTGCTCTGCGGCGAAGTCTGCGAAAGACCGGTGAAAACCTGGGAGGCGATCTCCATCCATACGGCAGAGCGCGCAGTAAAACATTATAAATATGTACTATTATAACAATACACACTGTGGATAATAATTCTCTCTTATGTGACATGGAAATGGTGACTCCCATGCCGCACTCGTCCCTTCGCCGGGCGGTTCCGTCGGCTGTGCAACCTGAGGAGGCCGGCGTGGCGCCGATCCTCCGTCTCGTCCTCGACAATATGGCGGAGGGGGTGTGCGTCGCCGACTGCAACGGCCGCATCATAACCGCCAATCCGGCGGCGGAGGCGGTCTTCGGTCCGCTGGGCGGCATCGCCTTCGATGCGCATTTCGGAAACCGGCTGCGGCTGGAGGACGGGGTCAGCCCGTGCCCGGAAGCCCTTTGGCCGATGGGCCGGGCGATCCGCGGCGAGACGATGGACCGCGAGAGCCTGTATCTCGCCGCGGCCGTTTCCGGCGGAACAGGCACCTGGCTGCGGGTGAACGCCCGCCCGCTGGTTCAGGACGGCCGGCCGGTCGGCGGTGTGCTGGTGTTCCGCGACATCACCCAGGTCAAGGCGGTGGAGGACCGGATCGCCTGGCTGGCCCATTTCGATCCTTTGACCGGCCTTCCCAACCGTGTCGAGTTCCGCCGGCGCCTGGAGGCGGCGATTGCGGCGGCGCGGCGGGACGGCACCCGGCTGGCGGTGATGCTGCTGGATTTCGACGGCTTGAAGGAGATCAACGACCAGTTCGGCCATGCGGTGGGCGACGAGCTTCTCGTCGCGGTGGCCCGCCGGCTGCGCGACGCGCTGGAGGCCGGGGCGACGGTCGCGCGGCTGGGCGGCGACGAATTCACGATCATCGTCGAGGAGCGCGGCGGCCGGACGGCCGATGCGGCCTCGCAGTCCCTGATCCGGGCGATGGCCGAACCGTTTCCGCTTGCCGGCGGCCGGCACCGGCTGACCGTCAGCATCGGCGTGGTCGGCCATCCAGCGCAAAGCGACGGTGCCGACGACCTGCTGCGCAAGGCGGACATGGCCATGTACCGGGCCAAGGAGCGCGGCGGCAGCACGGTTTGCCGGTATGACCCGGCGATGACGGACGCAGCGGCGGAGCGGACCCGGCTGCGCGGGCTGCTGGCCGGCGCGCTGGAGCGCGGCGAGTTCCACCTCGCCTACCAGCCGCTGGTCGAGGCGGCCGGCGGCCGTCCCGTCGGGGTCGAGGCGTTGCTGCGCTGGCAGCCGCCGGGCGACGCGGCGCCCGTTCCGCCATCGGTGTTCATCCCCCTGTGCGAGGCGAGCGGGCTGATCCTGCCCATCGGCCGCTGGGTGCTGGAAACCGCCTGCCAGCAGATCCGGAGCTGGGCGGACGGCGGCGGGCCGCCTTTGGAGGTCGCGGTCAACGTATCGCCGCGCCAGCTTCGCGACCCCGCCCTGCTGGAGGATGTGCGGACGGTGCTGGAGACGACCGGCATCGATCCCGCACTGCTGGTGCTGGAGGTGACCGAGGGGTTGCTGATCGAGGATATGGAGTACAGCCGCCATGTGCTGACCGGGCTGAAGCGGCTGGGGGTGCGGCTGGCGCTGGACGATTTCGGCACCGGCTATTCCAGCCTCAGCTATCTCAACAGCCTGCCGTTCGACGTGCTGAAGATGGACGGCTCCTTCACCCGCAATCTGGGGGCGGCGGACCTGGACAATGCCGGCGGGCAGGCGGTCGCCCGCGCCATCATCGGGCTGGCGCGCAGCCTGTCGATGACCCTGGTCGCCGAGGGGGTGGAGACGCCGGCCCAGCATGGCTGGCTGGCGGCGAACGGGTGCAGCCTGATCCAGGGCTATCTCATCGGACGGCCGGAACCGGCGCCGTCCGCCGCTGCCCTGATCGGCCGGCTGGCCGCCGAGCATGAGCGCAGGCAGAATGAACGATTCGACTTTGTGATTTGAACCAGAAGGAACAGGCTGCGACGTTAAATCTACTTGCTGAATAGGTTAAAGGAGATATTCTCTTCTCATTCAATGGGAAATGCGGCCCGTGCCCGCAGGCCCGTTCAAGCGGAGTGGACGATCTGTGAGCGTCGCGAACGACGAGTATGCTCCCTCCGGCGAGGATGCGATCCCCGCGATACTCGGGCGTCACCTGCGGCGTCTGCGCACCCGCCAGGGCCTGTCGCTGGAACGGCTGGCGCGGCTGTCCGGGGTCAGCCGGGCGATGCTTGGGCAGATCGAGCTTGGACGCAGCGCGCCGACCATCACCGTGCTGTGGAAGATCGCCCGTGCGCTGGATGTCACGCTGGCATCGCTGACCCGATTCACCGAGCAGGGTGGGGTGGTAGTGGTGCGCCAATCCCAGACCAGGATGCTGGTTTCCCCGGATGGGCTGGCCCAGTCGCGGCTGCTGGCCCCGCCGGGGGAGGGGAGGGGGGCCGATGTTTTCGAGATCCGCCTGCATCCCGGCGGCAGCGAAGTCGGCGGCAGCCATCCGCCGGGGACCAGCGCCCATCTCGTCGTCGCGGAGGGCGTGGTCGAGCTTCGGGCCGCCGGCGTCCTGCATCGGCTGGCTGCCGGCGACACCAGTCTGTTCGACGCCGATGTGCCTTATGCCTGCATGAATGTCGGCGACGGCGATTCCCTGCTGTTCCTCGTGCTGTCGCACAGCGAAATCCTGCCCTGAGATGTCCTCTCCGCGCCCGCCGTCGCGCAGGTGCGGGACGGCGGGCGGCGCTGCATCCGCATACGTGAAGATGCAGCTTGACAGCCAAAAATTCCTACCTTCATACTAGTGAAATCAGATCTAAACACAAGACATTATGGTGTTTTTCCGCGTCCCATCCTCCGGGCCATCCTGTTCCGGGCCATCGTGCAAACTCTCACCGGCCCTCGACCCGGTGGGACAGATCAGCAAGGGCATGCCATGATGTCCATTGTTTCCCGTTTCGTCCTGCTGCGCGCCACGGTGCTGGCCGCCGGTGTGGCGTCCCTGCTTGGTGGCGCGGCATTCGCCGGGACGCCGCAGGACGGCGGCACGCTGACCGCCATCGTTCAGCCCGAGCCGGTCACCCTGACCTCGGCGATCAACACGGCGGCACCGACCGGTTTCATCAGCGGCAACGTCTTCGACGGCCTGATCGATTACGACCTCGACCTCAACCCCAAGCCGGCCCTGGCCGAGCGATGGGAGGTGGCGCCCGACGGCCTGTCGATCACGTTCTTCCTGCGCAAGGACGTGACCTGGCACGACGGGCATCCCTTCACCGCCGCCGACGTGAAATGGACGCTGGAGAATGTCTGGAAGACGATCCACCCGCGCAACCAGGCGACCTTCGGACGGGTGACGCAGGTCGACACGCCGGACGACCACACCGTCATCCTGCGCCTCAGCGAACCGTCGCTGGCCATTCTGAGTTCGGTCAACTCCAACGGCGCGCAGGTGCTGCCCAAGCATCTGTACGAGGGGACCGACGTCCTCAACAATCCCTACAACCTGAAGCCGGTCGGCACCGGCGCCTTCGTCTTCAAGGAATGGAGCAAGGGCAATTACCTGATCCTGGAGCGCAACCCGAACTACTGGGACAAGGGCAAGCCCCATCTCGACCGGGTCGTCTTCAAGGTGATCCCCGACGCCGCCGCCCGCGCCGCGGCGCTGGAGAAGGGGGACGTGCAGTATGCGGTCTTCAGCCCGGTGCCGCTGAAGGACGCCGAGCGGCTGGGCAAGCTGCCGAACCTGAAGATCGAGACGCGCGGCTACGAGTCAATATCGCCCTGGCTGTTCTTCGACCTGAACGTCGACAACAAATATCTGAAGGACGTGCGGGTCCGCCGCGCCATCGCCCACGCCATCGACCGCAAGGCGATCTCCAACATCGTCTGGTACGGCTTCGCCAAGCCGGCGATCAGCCCGGTGCCCTCGACGCTCCCCGCCTTCCACGACGCCACCGTTCCGCAATACGAGTTCGACGTCAAAAAGGCCGAGGCGCTGCTCGACGAGGCCGGCTACAAGCGCGGTCCCGATGGGGTGCGCTTCGCGTTGACCCATGACTTCATCCCCTATGGCGACGACTACAAGCGCACCGGCGAGTATCTGAAGCAGGCGCTGAAGCGCGTCGGCATCGAGGTGACGATCCGCAGCCAGGACACCGCCGCCTTCACCAAGCGCGTCTACGGCGACCGCGACTTCGACATCTCCAGCGCCTGGTTCGCCGCCTTCTCCGACCCGCAGGTCGGGGTGACGCGCGCCTACTGGTCGGGTTGGGTGGGCAAGAACACGCCCTGGACCAACGGCTCAGGATACCGCAACCCGGAGGTCGACGCCCTGATCGCCCAGGCCCAGGGGCAGGCGCGCCAGGAGGACCGCATCGCAACCTTCAAGAAGATCCAGCAGATCGTCCAGACCGACCTGCCGTCGATTCCGCTGGCCGAACTGAAGTTCTTCTCGGTCCACGCCGCGAACCTGAAGGACGTGGTGACCCACGGCGACCAAATCTACGGCTCGCTGAAGGACGCCTGGTTCGACAAGGCGGCATCGAACTGATCATGGCCGGATCCTCGATGCCTGTGGTCCGGATTGGCCGCCGGCGGCTCCGCTTCTGGGCGGGGAGGCTGGTTCACATGGCGCTGGTCGTGCTCGGCATCGCCGTCGTCAACTTCTTCCTGCTGCATCTGGCCCCCGGCGACGCGGCCCAGGTGCTGGCGGGGGAGGCGGGATCGGCCACGCCGGAATACATGGCGGCCCTGCGCCGCCAGTTCGGGCTGGATCAGCCGCTGCCGGTGCAGTTCGTCCAGTATCTCGGCAACCTGCTGACCTTCAACCTCGGCTTCTCCTTCCGGCATGGCCTGCCGGTGCTGGAGCTGATCGGACAGCGGCTGCCGGCCACCCTGCTGCTGATGACCGCCAGCATCGGTTTCGCGGTGCTGGCCGGATCGGCGCTCGGCGTGGTCGCCGCGCGCAACGCCGGGCGGCTGGCGGATACGCTGATCTCGACGCTGGCCCTGCTGTTCTATGCCACGCCGGTGTTCTGGATCGGACTGGTGCTGGTGGTGGTCTTCTCGGTCGGTCTGGACTGGCTGCCGGTCGGCGGCATGACCAGCGTCGAGGCCGGCTATGGCGGCTGGGACCATGTGAAGGATGTCGCCCGTCATCTGGTGCTGCCGGCGGCGACCCTCGGGCTGTTCTACCTCGCCATCTACACCCGCCTGATGCGGGCGGCGATGCTGGAGGTGACGACCCAGGACTTCGTCCGCACCGCCATCGCCAAGGGGTTGAAGCCGCGCCGCATCGCGCTGCGTCACGTGCTGCGCAACGCGCTGCTGCCCGTCGTGACCATGCTCGGCGTGCAGGTCGGCTCGATCCTCGGCGGAGCGGTGCTGGTGGAGACCATCTTCGCTTGGCCGGGGCTGGGGCGCCTCGCCTTCGAGGCGCTGTTCCAACGCGACCTGAACCTGCTGCTCGGCATCCTCCTGTGCAGTTCGGCGGTGGTCGTGGTCGTCAATCTCGCGGTCGATCTCCTCTACACGGTGCTCGATCCGCGCATCGAGCTTGCCAGATGAGCATCGCCCAATCCGTCCTTCCCGCTGCGGAGGAGCGGCCCGTCCGCCGCAGCCTGTTCGCCCGCCTGCTGCGCAAGCCGTCGGCAATCGCCGGGCTGACCCTGCTGGGCGCCATCCTCGCCATGGCGGCGCTGGCCGACGTCGCCTACCCGGTCGATCCGCTCGACATGGTGGGCACGCCCTTCCTGTGGCCGGGCGCCGATCCCGATTTTCCGCTCGGCACCGACATGATGGGGCGCGACATCGCCGCCGGCGTCTTCCACGGCGCGCGGGTATCGCTGCTGATCGGTGGAGTGGCGACGCTGGTGTCGCTGGTCATCGGCGTCGGCGTCGGCGCCATCGCCGGCTTCTTCCGGGGCCGCGCCGATCACGTGCTGATGCATGTGACGGAGCTGTTCCAGACCATCCCGCCCTTCCTGTTCGCCATCGTCATCGTCGCCATTCTGCAGCCGACCATGACCACGGTGGTGCTTGCCATCGGGCTGACCTCCTGGCCCAGCCTGGCCCGGCTGGTGCGGGCGGAGGTGCTGCGCCTGCGCGACGGCGAGATGGTCCAGGCCAGCATCGTGCTCGGCCTGTCGGATGCGCGCATCATCCTGACCCATGTGCTGCCCAACGTGCTGGCGCCGATCGTCGTGTCGGCCTCGATCATGGTGGCGTCGGCGATCCTGACGGAATCGAGCCTTGCCTTCCTCGGGCTGGGCGATCCCAACATCGTCAGCTGGGGCAGCATGGTCGGCGCCGGCCGCGAGGTGCTGCGCACCGACTGGTATGTCGCCACCGTGCCGGGTCTCGCCATCGTCGCGGCGGTGCTGGCCCTGAACCTGCTCGGCGACGGGCTGAATGACGCTCTCGATCCCAGGCAGAACCGCCGATGACCCAATCCCCTCAACCCGTTCTGGAGGTGGAGGATTTGTCCATCCGCTTCCAGGAGCGCGGGCGCAGCCTGCTGGCGGTGCGCAACCTGTCCTTCCAGGTGGCGCGCGGCGAGACGCTGGCCGTCGTCGGCGAGTCCGGCTGCGGCAAGTCGATCACCGCGCTGGCCCTTCTCGGCCTCGTTCCACCGCCGGGTCGCGCCGAGGGCAAGGCGATCCGGCTGGAGGGACGCAACCTGCTGGGGCTCGGCCCCGAGGCTCTGCGCGATGTCCGCGGCCGCCGCATCGCCATGGTCTTCCAGGAGCCGATGACCACGCTCAACCCGGTGCTGACCATCGGCGAGCAGATCGTCGAGACCATCCGCGACCATGAACCGGCGAGCCGCCGCGAGGCCCGCGACCGCGCGCTGACGCTGCTGGAGCGCGTCCACATCCCCGACCCCGTCCGCCGCTTCGGCGAGCACCCGCACCGGCTGTCCGGCGGGATGCGCCAGCGGGTGGTGATCGCCATGGCGCTGGCCTGCAACCCGGCGGTTCTGGTCGCCGACGAGCCGACGACGGCGCTCGACGTCACCATCCAGGCGCAGATTCTCGACCTGATCGACGAGCTGAAGCAGGGCGGCATGGGCGTCGTCCTCATCACCCACGATCTGGGCGTCGTCGCCGGCCATGCCGAGCGGGTGCTGGTGATGTATGCCGGCCGCAAGGTCGAGGAGCGCGCCGCCGCCGACCTGTTCGCAACGCCGCTGCACCCCTACACCCGCGGCCTGATCGCCGCCCGCCCGCGCCGCCGTGCGGACGGGGGCGGGCGCCCCCGGCTGGTCGAGATTCCCGGCACCGTGCCGTCGCTGGCGGCGATGCCGCCGGGCTGCGCCTTCGCTCCGCGCTGCGCGTCGGCGACGGAAGACTGCACCGCGGCCGAACCGCCCCTGACATCGTTGGAAGACGGGCAGGTCGCCTGCCTCCGCGTCGGAGACTTCCTTGCCCCAAGCCACAGCCTTCCCCATGCCCGCCTCGCCTGACCCCGTGCGCCCCGATGGCGGGCAGGGAGACCCGCTGCTGGCGGTCGAGGACCTCGTCGTCCGTTACGATACGCCGCAGGGTGTCGTCCACGCGGTGGACGGGGTGTCGCTGACCGTCGGGCGGGGCGAGACGCTCGGCCTCGTGGGCGAGTCAGGGTGCGGGAAATCGACGCTCGGCCGGGCGATCCTGCGGTTGATCGAGCCGGCGTCCGGCCGCATCCGTCTGGACGGCGAGGATTTGTCCGGCAAGAGCCGGGCGGCGCTGCGCCCGATCCGGCGCAAGTTGCAGATGGTTTTCCAGGACCCGTTCGGCTCGCTCGATCCCCGCTGGACTGTCGGGCAGCTGCTCGCCGAACCGCTGCACGTCCACGGCATCGGCCGGCGGTCGGAGCGACGCGACCGCGTCATCGACCTGCTCGCCCGCGTCGGTTTGCCTGCGGATGCGGCCTCGCGCCATCCGCATGAGTTTTCCGGTGGTCAGCGCCAGCGCATCGGCATCGCCCGCGCGCTCGCCCTGTCGCCGGCACTGGTGGTGTGCGACGAGCCGGTGTCGGCGCTCGACGTCTCGGTGCAGGCGCAGATCCTCAATCTGCTGGACGATCTGCAACGCGACCTCGGCGTCGCCTTCCTGTTCATCAGCCACGACCTGTCGGTGGTCGAGCACATCGCCGACCGGGTCGGCGTGATGTATCTCGGCCGCATCGTCGAGACCGCCCCGCGCGAGGCGCTGTGGCGGCGTCCGCTGCACCCCTATACCCAGGCGCTGTTCGATGCGGTCCCCGATCTGGACCGGCCGGCGGAACGGCGGACGCGGGCGGCACTGACCGGCGACCTGCCCAGCGCCTTCGCGCCGCCGGCCGGCTGCCGTTTCCACACCCGCTGCCCCCTGGCGGTCGAGCGTTGCCGCCACGAGATCCCATCGCTGCGTGCCATCGGCGACGCGGACCACCATGTCGCCTGTCACCTCGCCGAGCCCCCGCTCAAAACCGATCCTGCCTGATCCAACAGAAGGAACCGTTCCCATGGCCCGTGTCCGCAACATCGAGGTCGAGGACGTCAGCGGCGAAGCCCGTGCCGTCTACGAGCGCATCCAGCGCGACTACGGCCCCTTCGGCAACATGCTGCGCGTCTTCGCCCACCGCCCGCCGGCCTTGCGCCACGTCTTCGGGCTGCTGCTGGAGTCCGCATCCGACGCGGTGATCTCCAAACGGCATCTGGAGATCGTCCTGGTGACCGCATCGAAGGCGGCAGCCTGTGCCTACTGCGTCGCGCACCATGCGCCGCGTCTGGTCGAGCAGGGCCTGCCTGCCGAGACGGTGGAGCGCATCCTCGATCCCGACGTGCCGGGGCTCGACCCGGTGGACCGTCTGGTCCGGGACTATGCGGCGCAGGTCACCCGCGACCCGGCGCGGGTGAGCGACGCCCTGTTCGCCCGTCTGCGCGAGCATTTCAGCGAGGAGCAGGTGGTCGAGCTGACCCTGCGCACCGCGCTCTGCGCGTTCTTCAACCGCTTCAACGAAGCGCTGGGGATCGAGATCGAGGAGGACGCCCTGACGCTGCCGCTTGCCTGAATGGCGTGACGACTGTTCCACTGGTCTCGACGCAGGGATCGGTCGCAGCGAGAGCGTCCAAGGCTGTGGGCCAGGGGGCTGCCGGCCGGGGATTCGCAGGGTGAGGCTTCCAGCCAAGGGAGATTTGGGGACATGGTCGATTACCGCAATCTTGGCCGCAGCGGACTGAAGGTTCCGCCGCTGGCGCTGGGGACCATGATGTTCGGCGGGCAGGCCGACGAGGCGACCGCCCACCGCATCATCGCGAAGGCGCGGGCTCAGGGCTTCACCTTCATCGACACGGCCGACGTCTATCATCGCGGCGCGTCGGAGCGGGTTGTCGGAAGCGCGATCCGCGGCGACCGCGACGCCTGGGTGCTGGCGACCAAGTTCGCCAACCCGATGGGGGAGGGGCCGAACAGCAGGGGCATCTCGCGCAAGTGGATCGTCGAAGCGGTGGAGAACAGCCTGCGCCGCCTCGGCACCGATTACATCGACATCGCCTATATCCACCGGGCGCCGCTCGACGCACCGCTGGACGAGGCGGTTCGGGCGATTGCCGACCTGATCCGGGCCGGCAAGCTGCGCTATTTCGGCGTGTCCAACTTCAGCGGCTGGCGGATCGCCGAGATCGCCCATCTGGCCGACGCCCACGGCATCGACCGGCCGGTGGCGAGCCAGCCGCTCTACAACATCGTCGACCGCAAGGCGGAGGTGGAGCAGCTTCCGGCCGCGGGCCATTACGGGATCGGCGTCGTCTCCTACTCGCCGCTCGCCCGCGGCGTGCTGACCGGCAAATATGTTCCCGGGGCGGCACCGGCGCCGGACAGCCGCGCCGGCCGGGCCGACCGCCGCATCCTCGAAACCGAATGGCGTCCGGAATCGCTGGCCATCGCCCAGGAAATCCAGCGCCATGCCGCCGCCCGCGGCATCTCCGCCGCCGATTTCGCACTGGCCTGGGTGCTGAACAACCGGCTGGTCACCGCCGCCATCGCCGGTCCCCGCACCGAGGAGCAGTGGGACGCCTATGTGGGGGCGCTCGCCTATCGCTTCACCGCCGAGGACGAGGCGCTGGTCGACCGTCTGGTGTCGAAGGGCAATGCGTCCACCCCCGGCTACAACGACCCCGGCTATCCGGTCGAGGGCCGCGTCCCGCGCATCCCGGCGGCCGGCCCGGTGCCGGACTGACGGAACGCCTGCCGCCGATGGCGATGCCAAAAAAGACCTGCGCCGGCGTCACCGGCGCAGGGAGCGGTCCAGGCCGCGCAGGATCGGCAGGACGATGTCGATGATGGGTGTCGGAACGGACCGCTCCCTGGCAGAGGCCTGGACCTGACCGAGCAGGCATTCGACCTCGGTGCCGCGGCCGAGCAGGACATCTTGCAGCATGGACGGCCGGGTTTCCGACCTCGTGGCGGCCCATACCATTGAGTCGGCCATCGGATCGGCCGCATCGCCATGCGGGGGCAGGTCGTAGCCGAGCGCCCGGGCGGTGTCGGCCACCTCGCCGGCGATGCGCCGTCCGAGTTCCGCCAGCTCGGGGTCGGCGGCCCGGTCCTTCGCCGACAATCGGGTCAGGGCGGCCAGCGGATTGCCCGGCGCATTGACCAGCAGCTTGCGCCAGATGTCGGTCCGGATGTCGGTCGACAGCAGGGCGGGCATGCCGGCGCCGGTGAACAGTTCGACCAGCCCGCGGGCCCGCGGGCTGTCGCCGCCGTCAGGCTCGCCGATGATGAACCGGTTGTGCGCGCCATGGACGACGACGCCCGGCTCGACGATCTCGTTGGGCGACATCACCACGCCGCCCAACGCCCGCGCCGGCCCGACGTTTCGCCAGAGCGTAGCGTCGGGATCGAGCAACGGCAGCGGACCGCCGCCTTCCCGCAGGCCATGATTCCACCACCACGGGATCCCGTTCAACAGGAAGACCGCGACCCCGTCGGGGGCCAGCAGCCGGGCGAGCGCGCCCGCCACCGCTGGCAGGGCCGGCGCCTTCAGCGTGACGACGACAATGTCTTGCGGCGGCAGGGTCGAAGGATCGTCGGTCGCCACCGGCACGGCGACGCGGAACTCCTCGCGATTGCTCCGGAAGGTCAGGCCGTGCTCGCGCATCGCGGCCAAGTGAGGACCGCGCGCGACGACGGCGACGCCGGGGATATCGGCGCGCAGCAGCCTCGCCGCCACATGGCTGCCCACCGCGCCCGCCCCGAAGATGCAAATCCGCGGGGCGGTCATCGCACCGCCGCCGGTCCGATGCGGAAGCCGGCGGCCTCCGGTGTGCCGACGGCCTCCGGCAAAGACAGTTCCCAGTCGAGATAGGCGCGCGATGCTTCGAGGTTGCCGCTGTGGCGGTCATGGAGCCAGAACAGATGGTCGATGCGGTCGGCATCGTCAGGGTCGGAGGGCGACGGGACGACCGCAAGGCCGGCGGCTGTCCAGGCCGCCTCGCCGCCTGGAAGGACCGCGGCCGGAATGCCGGCCTCTTCCAAATCCAGGGCGAGGAGATGGGCGGTCACCGGATCCCGCCCGGTCACCACGACCCCGGCCGCGCGGTCGAACCGATCCGGCGGACCGAGGCGCGAGCGGTTGGCCCAGAGCGCTCCCGCCGGGTGGGCGCGGCGGCAGTCGCCGCTGGAATCCGAGAAAAGCAAAGCCGCACCGCGCCGCACCCGGTCGCCGGCCTCGTCGGCGGACAGCACTCTTGCCCGCGGTGGGGCGACGGGCACCGCATGGGCGGGAGGCGGGGCGGTCCCCGACACCAGCCCGGGCAGGACCAGCGCATCCCAGCCGAGCTGGCGCAGCCAATGCGCCGTCACGGTGGCGCGCACACCGTCGTCGTCGGTCAGCACGATCCGTGCCCCGCGGGTGGCTGCCCATTTGTCCAGTGCCTGGACCAGCTGCCCGCCCTGGGCGGACGGAACCCCGTCGGCATGCCCCTCGGCATGCTCGGCCGGCTGGCGGACGTCGAAGAGATAGGTGGTTCGGGCGGGATCGGCACGCAGCCGCTCCAGCGCGGCGCGGTCGATCACCGGAACGGCGAAGCGCCGGGCAAGGTCGGCGGCGCGCCGCCGCGCCGTTTCGCGGGCTTCCGGCCCCACCGGCGGCCGGGGCGGAAGCGGCGTGTCGCGCTCCAGCTCGAAACCGGCAAGGCGCCAGCCCTGGGTTCCGCCCGACAATGCGACCACGCGGTTGGGAACGCCGGCGTTGATCAGCGCCTGCGCGCCGATGATGCCGCGTGTCCGGCCGGCGCAGGACACGACGACGAGGCTGTCCGGCGAGGGAACGAGGTCGGCGAAGCGGTGGACGATCTCCGCGCCCGGCGCGCTGACGGCACCCGGCACATGGAAACGCTCGAACTCTTCCACGGTGCGGCTGTCGAGGATCACCAGATCGGCCCCGGCCCGGATGAGCCGGTCGAGTTCGGCCGCCTCGATGTCCGGCGTGTGGCAGGCATGTTCGACGCATTCGGCGAATGCCTTGCCCGGCACGTTGACGCTGGGGAAGAGCGGCAGGCCGGCGGCGGACCAGGACTCCACCCCGCCGGACAGCATATGGACGCCGGTATAGCCGAGCGCGGAGAGCCGGCGGGCCGCCCGCGCGGCGACCGGCTCTTCGGCCAGCAGGACGATGCGGGTGTCGGCGCGCGGGACGAGCGCGGCGATGTCGAACTCCAGCCGGCTGAACGGAATGTTGACGGCGAGAAGCGGGTGTCCCTCGCCGAAGGGGCCTTCCTCGCGCAAATCGAGGAAGGCGATCTCGCCGCCGTCCTCCAGCCAGTGCAGAAGCGTCCGGGGATCGATGCCGGTCGTCCCAGTAGGAGCTAGGGGCCAAGTGCTCACGGCGGTGCCCTTTCGGTCGAAGGCGGGGGCGGTCATTCGCGGTAGCCGGGGTTCTGGCGGTCGAGCAGCCGCTTCAGGGCGCCGAAATGCAGCTCGTGGCCCGACGGCACGCCGGGGGCCAGCGGGGTGCCGGTGATGGTGGCGTGGACATGCGCGACCATCTCGCCCGGCAGTTCGCGCAGCGGCTTGCCGGTCCATTGGGCGAAGAGCTGTACCCGCGCCGCCCGCTCCAGCGTGTAGAGCCGGTCGTAGGCTTCCGAGACGGTCCGGCCGGCGACCAGCACGCCGTGATGCGCCATGATCAGGATGGTCTTGTCGCCGAGGATGTCGGCCAGACGCTCGCCCTCGGCCGGGTCGCGGGCAAGGCCGGTATAGTCGTCGTCATAGGCGATCTCGGCGATCAGCTGGGCCTCGGTGTGCCCGATCGGCAGCAGCCGCTGGTCCTGCAACCGGGTCAGCGCGCTGGTGTAGGGCATGTGGGTGTGGAACAGCGCGGCGTGCTGCGGCTTGCGCCGGTGGATGGGGGCGTGGATGCAGAAGGCGGAGCGCTGGAGCGGCCCCTTGCCGTCGAGCAGGCGGCCGTCGTAATCGACGGTGAGCAGGTCGCCGGCCTTGATCTCCGACCAGTGCAGCCCGAGCGGGCTGACATAGAAGCGGTCGTCGTATCCGGGAACCGCCAGGGTGAAATGGTTGTAGATGCCCTCGCTCATCTCCTGGATCACCGCGAGGCGCTGGGCCGCGGCCAGATCGACGCGGGCCTGCCGCTGCTCGGCTGTCTCGAAAGTCGGGTCATGCGCGGCGACGGGCTTGCCGGTGACGGCGTTCATTGGACGGTGTCCTTTTGCAGGAAATGGGGAAGGGACGGGGCTGCCGCGCCATCGGTCGCGGCATCGGTCGCGGAATGGAGATGGCAGGCGACCGCATGGCCGGGGGCGATCTCGGCCAGCCGCGGCGCCTGCTCGCGGCACAGGCGGGTCGCGAAGGGGCAGCGGCCGGCGAAGCGGCATCCGGGCGGCGGATCCTGCGGCGCCGGCAGGTCGCCCGGCAGCAGCCGGGTCCGGTCCATCCCGCGCCGGTCCGGTTCCATGCGCGGAACCGCGGCGATCAGCGCCTGGGTGTAGGGGTGGGCCGGCGACCGCCACAAGGCCGCGCGGTCGGCGATCTCGACGATCTGGCCGAGATACATCACGGCGATCCGGTCGGCGAGATGCTGGACCACCGAGAGGTCGTGGCTGATGAACAGGTAGGCGATCCCGCGCGATGCCTGGAGGTCGGCCAGCAGGTTGAGGATCTGCGCCTGCAGCGAGACGTCGAGCGCCGAGACCGGCTCGTCGCAGACGATCAGGCTCGGCTCCAGCATCAGGGCGCGGGCGATGGCGATGCGCTGGCGCTGGCCGCCGGAGAATTCATGCGGCAGCCGGTCCGCCATCTCGGGGTGCAGCCCGACCTGGGTCATCACCTCGCGCACCCTGTCGCGCCGCTCGCTCCGGTCGCCCCGGCCATGCACGGCCAGCGGCTCCTCCAGGGCGCGGCGGATGCGCTGCCGCGGGTCGAGCGAGGCCGCCGGATCCTGGAACACCATCTGGAAGCGGCGGCGGTGCGGGCGCAGATGGCGGCCGTTCAGCCGGCCGATGTCCACGCCGTCGAGCCGGATGGCGCCGGAATGCGGATCGACGATCCGCATGATCGCCTTGCCGAGCGAGGATTTGCCGCAGCCGGACTCGCCGACCAGACCCAGCGTCCTGCCGGCGTGCAGGGCGAAGGACACGCCGTCGACCGCCATCAGGGATCCACGCCGGGTGGCGTAGCGGACGCGGAGATCCTCGACCTCCAGAAGCGCGCTCATTCCGCCGCCCTCCATTGGCTGCGGTCGGTCCATCGCGGGACCTGTCGGGGCGCCCAGGCCGGCAGCTCGACCTTGTGGCAGGCGACCGCGGCCCGCCCGTGCCGCTGCAACGGCGGAACGGTGGCGCAGCCGGCGTCGGCATCGGCGCAGCGCGGAGCGAAGGCGCATCCCGGCGGGATGGCGCCCGGCAGGGGCACCAGGCCGGGGATTTCCTGCAACCGCTGCCGCGGCGGCGGCTCGCCCAGCGTCAGCCGCGGCTTGGCCCCCATCAGCCGGCGGGTGTAGGGGTGCAGCGGGGCGGCGAACAGGCCGGGCGTGTCCTGTTCCTCGACCTTGCGGCCGGCATACATCACCAGCACGCGGTCGGCGGTTTCGGCAACGACGCCGAGGTCGTGGGTGATGAGGATCAGCCCCATGCCGAGGTCGCGGCGCAGCTCGTCGAGCAGGCAGAGGATCTGCGCCTGGATGGTGACGTCGAGCGCCGTCGTCGGCTCGTCGGCGATCAGCAGCGACGGGTTGGCGGCGATGGCGATGGCGATGGCGACCCGCTGGCGCATGCCACCCGAGAAGCGGTGCGGATGGTCGTCGAGGCGGCGGTGGGCATCGGGAATATGGACGAGATCCAGCAGCTCCGCCGCCCGCGCCCGCGCCGCCCGGGCACCGAGCGGGCTGTGGGCGCGCACCGCCTCGGCGACCTGCTCGCCGACGGTCAGCACCGGATTGAGCGCCGACATCGGGTCCTGGAAGACGATGCCGATGCGGTCGCCGCGCACGGCGCGCATCCGTGCCTCGGGCAGGCCGGTCAGGTCCAGCCCGTCGAGCCGCACCCGTCCGCCGATCCGTCCCGGCGGCCCGACCAGCCGGGTCAGCGCCAGCGCCGTCATCGACTTGCCGCAGCCGGATTCACCGACGATGGCCAGCGTCTCGCCGGCTTCGACCGAGAAGGACAGCCGGTCGACGACGACGGCGTCGCCGAAACGGACGGTCAGGTCTTCGACCTCGAGCAGGCTCATGGGTTCACCTCACGGGGGTGCGGGGATTGAGGAGATCGTTCAGGCCGTTGCCGATCAGCATGAAGCCCATGACGGTGAGGAAGATCGCCCCGCCGGGCAGCGCGGTCATGTACCAGGCGGTGCGCAGCATCGGCCGGCCGGCGCCGACCATGCTGCCCCAGCTCATGCCGTTGGGGTCGCCGAGGCCGAGGAAGGACAGCGAGGCGTCGGACAGGATCGCCTGGGCCACCAGGATCGAGGCGGCGACCACGACCGGCGCCAGGCTGTTCGGCAGCACATGCAGCAGGACGATCCGCCCATGTCCCATGCCAAGCGTGACCGCGGCGTCGACATAGTCGAGCCGGCGCACCCGCACCGCCTCCGCCCGCACCAGCCGCGCGATCTGCGGCCAGGCGGTGATGCCGATGGCGAAGCTGATGCTGGCGGTGGTCGGGCCGAGGATCACCACCAGGATGATGGTGAAGAGCAGGCTCGGCATGGTCTGGAACAGTTCGCTGATCCGCATCAGCACGTCGTCGGTGGCTCCGCCGAAATAGCCGGCCAGCACGCCGGCGGCGATGCCGACCAACAGCGCCAGCGCCGCCGCGGCGATGCCGACGGTCAGCGAGGTGCCGGCGGAGTGGGCCATCGCCGCCGCCATGTCACGGCCCAGCATGTCGGTGCCGAGCGGGAAGCGGGCGTCGACGCCGGGCCAGGTGCCGGCGGGGCCGGCCATGTCGCGCGGATCGCCCGGATAGAACAGGCCGGCGGACAGGGCGACGGCGACGACGACGGCCAGCAGCAGCAGGCCGACCAGCAGCGCCCGCGAGCCGCGCAGCCGGCGCAGTCCCGGCATGCGCATCAGGCGCTGGAGGATGCCGCCCGGCATCCCGCCATGGGTCGGGGCGGACAGGCTCATTGACGGATCTCCACCCGCGGATCGAGCGCCGCATAGAGCAGGTCGACCGCCAGATTGACGACGATGACGATGAAGGAGCTGCACAGGAAGATGCCGAGCAGCAGGTTGACGTCGCGCGAGAACACCGCCTCCTGCGCCAGCCGGCCGAGACCGGGCCAGCCGAACACCGTCTCGACCACCACCGTGCCGCCGAAGATGGCGCCGAGCTGCAGGCCGGTGACCGTCACGATCGGCAGCAGGGCGTTGCGCAGCACGTGGCGGACCACCACGCGGGCCTCGGTCAGTCCCTTGGCCCTGGCGGTGCGCACGAAATCGAGCCCGTAGACCTCCAGCATCGCCGAGCGGGTGATGCGGACATAGATCGACAGGAAGAACAGGCTGAGCGTCACGGCCGGCAGCACCAGATGCCGGCCGATGTCGAGCCACTCGTCCCAACGGCCGCGGTAATCCGCCCCCACCGTCACCATGCCGGCCGACGGCAGCCAGCGCAGCTCGATGGAGAACAGCACGATCAGCATCAGCCCGACCCAGAACAGCGGGGTGGCGAAGCCCATGGTGGAAACCACCGAGATCGCCTCGTCCAGCAGGCTTCCGCGCGACCGCGCCGCCACCACGCCGAGGAGCACGCCGATCATGAGCGCGACCAGGATCGCGGTCAGCGACAGCAGGATCGTCGCCGGCAGGCGTTCGAGGATCAGTTCGCCCACCGGCATGCCCTGGCGGAAGGAATAGCCGAGGTCGAAATGCAGGATGCCCTGGATGTAGTTCAGGAACTGGAGGTGGATCGGAATGTCGAGCCCATAGAGCCGGCGCAGGTTCTCCATGAACTCCGGCGTCGCGGAGCCGGATTCCCCGGCGATGACGTCGGCGAGGTCGCCCGGCGTCAGCTTCAGCAGCAGGAAGTTCAGCAGCACGATGGCGAAGGCCATCGGCAGGGCCTGGACCAGCCGGCGGAAGACGTAGCGCAGCGATGTCGGCATGGCGTTCTCCGTGCTCGGGCGGCCGCTACAGGGCCAGGCTCTGGCCGCCGTCCACCGCGACCAGCGCGCCGACCACGTAGCTCGCCCGCTCGCTGGCCAGGAACAGCGCCACCTCGGCGATCTCATGGGCCTCGCCGTAGCGGCGCAGCGGTGTGGCGGCGGCACCGGCGGCCAGCGCCTCGTCGCGGCCGATGCCGAGGCGCTTGGCCTCCAGGGCGAGGTTCTGCTCGATGCGGTCGGTCAGGGTGAAGCCGGGATTGATGGCGTTGATGCGGATGCCGTAGGGCGCGTATTCGCGGGCGAGCCCCAGCGTCGACAGCAGCAGGGCGGCGTTGGCGGAACCGCCCGGCAGATGGGTGCCGGAGGGAATGCGGCCGCCGGTACCGACGATGTTGACGATGGCGCCGATCTGGCGGGGCGGCGGCAGCCGGGTTTCCGTCCGGGCATCCGCCCCGCTCTCCGCCTGGGCACGGCGCCGGAAGCTCTTGAGCACGGCGTCCTGGGCGTGGATGTAGGGGAAGAACTTGGCGTCCAGCCCGGCCTTCCAGGCGGCGGCGTCGAGCTCCTCGGCCGGGGTGCGCTTTGCGGCGCCGGCGCTGTTGATCAGCACCTCGACCGGGCCGAAGGGGCGTTCGGCCTCGGCGACGGCACGGGCGGCCTCGGCAGCGTCGGCGAAATCGGCGGCGACCGTCGCGACCTCCAGCCCCTCGGCGGCCAGGGCGGCCTGCGCGGCGGCGAGGTTTTCGGGGCTGCGCGACGCGATGACCACACGCGCGCCTTCCCGGGCGAAGGCGCGGGCGGCGGCGAGGCCGAGCCCCTTGCTGCCGCCGGTGACGAGGACGACCTTGCCGGCAAGGGCGAGATCCATGGCGAAACTCCTGTTGATCTGGCGGTCAGGCTGTTGGGTCAGACTGCCGGGCCGGGATGGCGGAAGGCGTGGCCGGGATGGCGCGGCGAAAGCCGGGCGCGGCCGGGACCGAACAGCTTCTCGCGCAGGGTGCCGGGGCTGTAGTCGGTCTTGTACACCCCGCGGTCCTGGAGTTCGGGCACCAGCAGGTCGACGATGTCGGTCAGGTTGGCCGGCTCCACCACGCGGGTCAGGTTGAAGCCGTCGACGCCGGCCTCGACCCAGGTCAGCAGCTCGTCGGCCACCTGCGACGGCGTGCCGACGACGAAGGGACCGCGCCCGCCGACCTCGCCGAAATCGGCGAGATCGCGCACCCGCCAGACGCGGTCCGGGCTGCGCAGGGTCATCGCCTCGATCTTCGACTGCATGCCGTTGCTCTTGACGTAGCGCACCGGATCGTCGGGGCCGTATTGCGAGAAATCGATGCCGGTCCAGCCCGACAGCAGGGCGAGCGCGCCGCGGGTGTCGATGTGGCTGCGGTACTCCTCGTACTTGTCGCGCGCCTCCGCCTCGGTCGGGGCGACGATGACGGTGGCGCCGACGAAGACCAGCAGATCCTCCGGGTGCCGGCCATAGGCGGCGGCGCGGCGGCGGATGTCGGCGGCTGCCTCCGCCACCGCGGCCCTGCTCTGGTTCATGAACACGCATTCGGCGTGGCGGGCCGCGAATTCGCGCCCGCGGCCCGAGGTGCCGGCCTGGTAGAGGAGGGGGGTGCGCTGCGGCGAGGGTTCGCTGAGATGGATGGCGTCGAGGTCGAAGAAGGTGCCGCGATGGGTGATCCGATGGACCTTCTCCGGCCGGACGAAGACCCGGCCGGCCTTGTCGCGAACCGCGGCATCGTCCTCCCAGCTGCCTTCCCACAGCCGGTAGGCCAGTTCCAGGAACTCGTCGGCGCGGTCGTAGCGCTGGTCGTGCTCCCGCACCCCGCCGTCGCCGATGGCGCGGGCGGCGCTCTCCAGATAGCCGGTGACGATGTTCCAGCCGACCCGCCCCTTGGTCAGGTGGTCGAGCGTGGAGAAGCGGCGGGCGAGGTAATAGGGCTGCTCGTACCCGACCGAGGCGGTGACGCCGAAGCCGAGATCGCGGGTCGCCGCGGCCATGGCGGAGATCAGGACCGACGGGTCGTTGCTCGGGATCTGGGCGCCAGCCGCCAGCGCCGCGTCCGGCGTGCCGGCATAGACGTCGTAGACGCCGGAGACGTCGGCCAGGAAGATGCCGTCGAGCTTGCCGCGCTCGGCGATGCGTGCCAGCTCGACCCAGAAATCGAGGTCGGTGTAGTCGGCGCAGCGGTCCTTCGGATGGGTCCACAGGCCGGCCCAGGAATGGCCGGGCGCGTTCATGTGGAAGGCGTTCAGGCGGATTTCCTTATGGCGCGTCCGGCCGGTCATGCCGCGTCCTCCGCCGGCAGGTGCCGGAAGGCCGCCGCCGGATGCGGAGCGCTCAGCCGGGCCCGCCCGGGGCCGTAGAGCTTCTCGCGCAGCGTGCCGGGGGCGTAGTCGCGCTTGTAGGCGCCGCGGCGCTGCAGTTCCGGCACCACCAGATCGACGAAGTCGACATAGCTGTCCGGCGCCACCGCGTAGGCGAGGTTGAAGCCGTCGGCGCCGACCTCCTCGACCCACGACTGCAACTCGTCCGCCACCTGGGTGGGCGAGCCGACGATCACCGGCCCCTGCCCGCCGATGCCGGCATGGCGGGCGATCTCGCGCAGGGTCCAGGAGCGGTTGGGATCGGCGGTGGTGAAGGCCTCGATGGTGGAGACCACGCCGTTGTCGCGGTCCTCGAAGCGCAGGACCTCGTCGGGATCGCGCCCGGCGAGATCGATTCCGGTCCAGCCGGAGAAGAGCACGAGGGCGCCTTCGTGGCTGATGTAGCTCTGGTAGTCCGCCAGCTTGGCCTTCGCCTCCCGTTCGGTCTCGCCGGTGATGACGGTGACGAGCGGGAAGAACAGAAGCTCGGCCGGGTCGCGACCGTTCTCGGCGGCTCGGCGGCGCACGTCGCGGACGACGGCGCCGGCCACCGTCTTGCTGGGGGCGGCCAGGAAGATGCCTTCGGCGTGCCGGGCGGCGAACTGGCGGCCGCGCTGCGACCCGCCGGCCTGGAAGAGCAGGGGCGTGCGCTGTGGCGACGGCTCGGTCAGGTGGATGGCGTCGAGGCGGTAATGCTCCCCGTCGTGACGGACAGGGTGCACCTTGGCGGGATCGGCGAAGATGCCGGCCTCGCGGTCCCAGAGGACCGCGTCGTCCTCCCAGCTGCCTTCCCACAGCTTGTAGACCACCTCCATGAACTCGTCGGCGATGTCGTAGCGCCGGTCGTGGGCGACGATGCCGCGCCCCAGCCCCTTGGCGCCGGCCGCCGACTTGCCGGTGACGATGTTCCAGGCCAGCCGTCCGCGGGTGAGCTGGTCGAGGGTGGACAGCCGGCGGGCGAACAGATAGGGCTGCTCGAAGGACAGGTTGCCGGTGACGGCGAAGCCGAGGTCGCGGGTGGCGTGCGCCATCGCCGGGATCAGCAGGATCGGGTCGTTGGTCGGCACCTGCGACCCGTGGCGCAGCGCCGCCTCGATCCCGCCGCCATAGACGTCGTTCACGCCGATGCCGTCGGCGAGGAAGACGGTGTCGAACCTGCCGCGCTCCAGCGTGCGCGCCAGTTCGACCCAGTAGCCGAGATCCTGGTAGGAGGTGGAGCGGTCGCGCGGATGCCGCCACAGTCCCGGCGACTGGTGGACCGGCCGGTTGACGACGAAGGCGTTGAAGCGGATTTCCTTGGCCATGCTTTCCTCTCAGGCCGACAGCCAGGCGTCGGCGAGCGAGGCCAGCGCCGCATCGGGGGCCGGTGCCAGACCCCGGAGTTTCCGGCTGTGGATGGTGACGTGCCGCATTTCGGACAGCGGCAGGATCGGCAGATCGGTCATGGCGATCGCCTGCAACTCGCCGAACAGGGCCTTGCGCTTCCCGGCGTCCGGCTCGACCTGGAGGGCCTTGATGACGCGGTCCGCCTCCGGGTTGGCGTAGCCGGTGTTGTTGGAGGTCGGAACCCCCCGGACATGGTTGGTCGACAGCAGCAGCCGCGGCAATCCCATCTCGGGATCCATCATCACGGCCACGGTGTTGCTGTCGATGTCGTAGGCGTAGTCGGTGTAGACCCGCCTGGTCCAGCTCGGATAGTCCTGGCCGCGCAGCACGAAGTCGATGCCGACCTTCTTCAGGTTGTTGCGGATGTATTCTCCGGCGTCCCGATAGGTCTCGCCGAAGGGCAGATAGTCGTGGGTGACGGTGAAACGCATCCCGTTGGCACCCCGGGGCAGGCCGGCCTCGTCCAGCAGCGCTTCCGTCCGGGCGGGATCGTAGTCGTGGCGGGGAACGTCGGGATTGTGGAACCGGGTGAGCTGCGACGGCACGGGGCTCACCGCCGGCTTGCCGAAGCCGTACCAGACTGTGTCGATCAGTCCCTGGCGGTCGATGGCATGGGCGATGGCACGCCGCACCCGCAGGTCGGCCAGATGCGGGTTCGACAGGTTGAAATCGAGCAGGAAGACGTGGGACTGGAAGGCGTAGCCGCTGGTGCTGACCGCCAGCGCCGGGTCGTTGCGGAGCCGGGCGACATCGGCGAGCGGGACCGCGGTGAAGGGAGCATAGTGGATCTCCGGTCTCCAGGGCCACCGCCCGCGACGCGGCATCGGGAATGATCCGGAAGACGATGCGGTCGAGATAGGGCTTGCCCTCGTCCCAGTAGCCGGGGTTGCGTTCCAGCACGATGTGCTGGCCCTTCCTCCACTCCTTGAAGATGAAGGGGCCGGTGCCGACCGGCGCGTTGTTCCTCGGGTTCTTCAGGACGTCGGTGTTCTCGTACAGGTGCTTCGGCATCACCTGCGATTCCGCCGCGTTTAGCGCGCTCAGGATCACCGGGGCCGGTGCCGAGAGGCGGAAGATCGCGGTGTGCGGATCGGGCGTCTCGACGTCGAGCAGGGCGCCGAAGGTCACCCGGCCGCGCGCATGCAGCTTCTTCCACAGCTCCAGCGCGCTGAACCGCACGTCGGCGGCGGTGAAGTCCGCGCCATCATGCCATTTCACCCCCTTGCGCAGCCGGAAGAGGATGGTGCGGCCGCCGTCCGACACCTCCCAGGATTCGGCCAGCGCCGGCTGCGGCAGCATCTCCCCGTCGTAGCGCAGCAGCCCGTCATAGACGTTCGCGCTGACCAAGGCGTTGGCGTAGTTGTTGTTGACCGCGCTGGCGAGTGCCGTCGGTTCCGGCTGGATGACCGCCACCAGGGTGCCGCCGCGCACCGGCTGTCCGGCGGCAGGAGCCGGTGCCGCGGACGCCGGAGCGCCGGGCAGTCCCAGCGCGGCAAGCGCGACGAGAGCCCCTTGCGAGAAGCGGCGGCGCGAAACCGCCGGAAGCGGCGGTCGTGAGGGATTCTTGAGCAACGCGGCCTCCCTCGGCCGGCATCGGCCGGCCTCTGTCCTGATGGCGTGAGAGCGTTCTTGCGGCTGGCGTCCAGCCGGACCTGCGGTTGTCCGCTTGGTCCGGATACGCCCGGCGAGGACGGCTGGAGAGTGTCCAGGGGGTCCCGCCCGTCTGGTTTCTACCCTTACTCATTTTTGTCTATAAGATCCATAGACAAAAATATCCTGGTATGTGATTTTATGTATAACAACGATGGACATGCGTAAAAACCTGTCCGGATTTCCAGGCTTTCCCGTGGAACCGGGCGGTCCTCCGTGCAGCCCGGCCGCGCAGGGCCGGACAACCCGTCCGCAGCCTTTCCGCCGTCTTCCATCTTCCGTTCCAGCGCCATGCGCCATCCAGCGAGAGCCGCCATGAGCCCCCCGAGACAGCTGCACCTGAATCTGAACTTCATGAATGCCGGTTCCTACAGCTCTGCCTGGCGACGGCCGGAGAGTGAGGCGGCGGACTTCATCGACCCCGCCTTCCTCGTGCGCCAGGCCCAGCTTGCCGAGCAGGGCACCTTCGATGCCGTCTTCCTCGCCGACAATCCGGCCCTGCCGGACCGGCCGGACCTGCGGCCCTACCAAGCCCTGGAGCCGACCATCGTTCTGGCGGCGATGGCGGCGGCGACGACGCACATCGGGCTGATCGCCACCCTGTCGACCACCTACAACGAGCCCTACAACGTGGCGCGCCGCTTCGCGTCGCTCGACCATGTCAGCGGGGGCCGGTCGGGATGGAACATCGTCACCACCGCTGAAACCGGCACGGCGCGCAACTTCGGTCTCGACGAGGTGCTGCCCCATGACCAGCGCTATGCCCGCGCCGTCGAATTCGCCGATGTCGTGACCGCCCTCTGGGACAGCTGGGAGCCGGGCGCACTGGTCGGCGACAAGGAAAGCGGACGCTTCATCGACGGTTCCCGCATCCATCCGATCGAGCATCGGGGACGCTACTTCGCCGTACAGGGGGCTCTCAACGTTCCGCCCTCGCCGCAGGGCCGGCCGGTCATCGTCCAGGCCGGAGGGTCGGGCGACGGCCAGGAACTGGCGGCGCGTCATGCGGATCTCGTCTTCTCGGTCGCGCACAGCCTCGATGAGGCCAGGAGCTTCGCCGACGGCCTGCGGGCCCGGTTGCTGCGTGCGGGCCGCGCTCCGGCCGAGGTGGTGATCTGCCCCGGTCTGGTCACCATACTCGGCAGCACGGAAGCAGAAGCGAAGCGGCGCGAGCGGGAGCTGTGGAAGAGCGTGCCGATTGACTACGGGCTTGCGCGGCTGGCCCGCACCCTCAACGTCGATCCCGACCGGCTGAAGCTGGACGAGCCGCTCCCCGCCGACATTCCGTTCCCGGAGAATCACAGCCAGACCTTCTTCAAGGGAACCGTGACGCTCGCCCAGCGGAACGGATTGACGGTACGCGATCTCGTCAAGGCCCAGGGCGGCGGCGGGACCCAGCACCGCCTGGCCGTCGGCACGCCGGAGCAGGTGGCCGACGGGATCGAGGCATGGTTCCACTCAGGCGCCGTCGACGGTTTCAACATCATGCCGGACGTCACCGCCTCCGGCCTGGAGATCTTCGTGGAGGAGGTCGTTCCGCTGCTGCGCAGGCGCGGGATCTTCCGCGAGGCCTACAGCGGACGAACGCTGCGCGATCATCTGGGATTGCCGCCGCCGTCCGTCCGGCATCGTCGACCGGCGGCGGCCACGGCCTGACGCCGGTCCCGCGACACCAGACCTTTCACACCCAGACTTTTCACGCTGCCCGATGCAGAAGGAATCGACCATGGTCCTCGTCCGTGGGCGCCCCGCCGCGCGCCCATTCGTCCGTCCGCTCGCCCTTGCCGCCCTGGCCTTCGGACTGGCGGCGCTCCCGCTCCAGGCCGGGGCACAGCAGAGCGCGGCACCGGTGCGCGGCGGTACGCTGATCGCCACCATCGAGCCGCAGCCGTCCGTCCTCACCACCGCTTTCAACAACCAGTATGCGAACGCCGCCCTGTCGACGAACGTGTATGATGGGCTGCTGAGCTATGCCGAGGATCTCTCGGTCCGGCCGAGCCTTGCCGAAAGCTGGGAGGTCGCGCCCGACGGGCTGTCGATCACCTTCAGGCTCCGCCACGGCGTCAAATGGCATGACGACGTCGAGTTCACCTCGGATGACGTGAAGTTCAGTGCGCTGGAGGTGTGGAAGAAGACGCACCCGCGCGGGCGGCTGACCTTCGCCTCGCTGCAGGACGTCGAGACGCCGGACAGATACACCGCCGTCTTCCGCCTGTCCGCACCGTCGCTGGTGATCCTGAGCGCGTTAAACGCAGCGGAATCCCAGATCCTGCCGAAGCATGTCTTCGACGGCGCGCCGATCCAGACCAACCCGGCCACCTCCCGGCCGGTCGGCACCGGCCCCTTCCGCTTCAAGGACTGGAAGAAGGGCCAGTATGTCGAGTTGGAGCGCAATCCGGACTATTGGGACGAGGGCAAACCCTATCTCGACCGGGTGATCTTCAAGGCCATCCCCGACACCGCGAGCCGCGCCGCCGCGCTGGAAACCGGGGAGGTGCAGTACGCACCCTACGACGCGGTGCCGTTCGGCGACGTCGCCAGGCTGCGCAAGGACCCGAACCTGCGGTTCGAGACACGCGGCTACGATTACCATTCCCAGTTCTACATCCTGGAATTCAACCTGCGGAATCCGATCCTGGCGAACGACAAGGTCCGCAAGGCGGTCGCCCACGCGGTCGACAGGGCGAAGCTGGTGGAAACCGTGTGGTACGGGCTGGGCCGGCCGTCGACCGGGCCGATTCCGGCCAGCGTCAAGACATTCTACACGCCCGACGTCCAGCGCTATGACTTCGACGTCGCGGCGGCGAACCGGCTGCTCGACGAGGGCGGCTATCCGCGCAAGGCCGACGGCATCCGCTTCGCGCTCAACCTCGACTTCACCGCGGTCGGCGACGTGACCTCCCATTCAGCCGAGTTCATCCGGCAGAACCTGAAGGCCGTCGGCATCGACGCGAAGCTGAACAGCACGGACGATCCGACCTATCTGCGCAAGGTCTACAAGGACTACAGCTTCGATCTGAACCTGTTGCAGATTTCGCCGCTGATCGATCCGCAGATGGGGCTGTTCCGGCTTTACTGGACCAAGGCCCAGGCGCCGGGCGTCCCTTACGTCAACGCGTCCGGCTATTCCAGCCCGGCGATGGACGGCATCATCGAGGCGATCCGCGTCGAGAGCGATCCGGACAGGCGGAAGCTCCTGTTCCACGACCTCCAGCGTCAGGCGATGACCGACCTGCCGCTGGTGCCGCTGTTCGACATGCAGCACTTCACCTTCTACAACCGGAAGGTCCACGGCATCAACACGACCCCGGACGGCGCGATCTCGTCGCTCAAGAATGTGTGGATCGAGCGATGAGTGGCCCTCCCGTACGCGACCGCGCCGCGCTCGTCGAACTGTCGGCCGAATTCGGCCGGCGCTTCGCCAAGGGCGCCGCTGCCCGCGACCTCGAACGCCGGATGCCGTTCGAGGAGATTTCCGAGCTTGCGCGCAGCGGCCTGCTGGCGGCCCGTGTGCCGGCCGCCTATGGCGGGCCGGAGGTGAGCATGGGCGAGTTCGCCCGGATCGTCGTCAACCTGTCGAAGGGCGATCCGAACATCGCGCAGTCTGCCGCCGCGACCTTTCCCAACGTCGAGAAGATCCGTATCTACGGCAGCGAAGCGCAGAAGCGGCGCTATTTCGGCCTGCTGCTGGACGGCCGCCGGCTGAACGGCAACGCGGCGGCGGAGCGTGGCGGCACCCGCATCGGCGACATGGCGACGCGGATCGTCTCCGACGGTGGCGGCTATCGGCTCGACGGGCGCAAATACTACACGACCGGCAGCCTGTTCGCCGAATTCACCCTGGTCACCGCCCTGCTGGAGGGCGGCCGGGCGGCGGCGATGGTTCCGGTCGACCGCGCGGGCGTCACCGTCATCGACGATTGGGACGGGATGGGGCAGCGCACGACGGCGAGCGGCACCATGATCTTCGAGAATGTCCGGCTCGACGAGGGCGAGGTCATGCTGATCCCCGATTACGGCAGCCGCCGCACCTACGAAGGCGCCTTCGCCCAGCTTCTGCATTCGGCCCTCGACACCGGGATCGCGCTGGCGGCGCTCGACGATGCCGTCGCCTATGGGCGGACCCATGCCCGTCCGCTGCCTGATGCCGGGGTCGGGCGCGCGGTCGAGGACCCTTACGTCCAATACACCGTCGGCGAGATGGCGATCCTGGCCCATGGCGCCGAGGCGCTGGTCGGGCGCGCCGCGGCGGTTCTGGACGAGGCGGTCCGCCTGTTCCACCGCGAGGGCGCCGCCGACCGGCCGCTCGGCGAGGCCTCGGTCGCCGTCGCCGAGGCGAAGTTCGCCGCCAGCGAGGCGTCGGTGAAGGTGAGCGAGATGCTCTATCGGATCGGCGGGGCATCCGCCACCTCGCGGGCGCTCAACCTCGACCGCCACTGGCGCAATGCGCGCACCCACACCACCCACGATCCGGTGGCCTACAAGGCCAAGGCAATCGGCAACTTCTATCTCACCGGTGCGCTGCCTCCGATCAACACCAAGATTTGACCGGCCCTGGAGCGACAGAGTGAAAGCGACAGAGTGGAGACGACAATGACCGTTATCGACAGGACCGGCCCGCGCCACGGCGAGCCCGCAATCGGTGAGGCCGAGGTCCCCGGACCCGGCTCGCCCGCGTTGCGCCAACTGGTCGAGGCCATCGCCGCGGGGGCCGAGGCCCGCGACCGTGGCGAGGCGAGGGCCGGCGAGGCGATCGATCTGCTGCGCGCGGCCCGTCTCGGCGCCTTCCGGCTGCCGCGGCAGGACGGCGGCGGCGGGGCATCGCTGACCGAGCTGTTCGAACTGGTGCTCGACCTTGCCGAGGCCGATTTCAACATCCCCCACATCCTGCGCAACCATTTCGCCTTTGTGGAGAAGGCGTTGCGCACCGCGGACAATCCGAAATACGCGCGCTGGCTCGACCATGTGCGCGACGGCCGCATCATCGGCCTCGGCGTCAGCGAACTCGGCATCCAGAACATCGGCCTGAACGACGGTGACACCCGCCTGGAGCCGTCCGCGACCGGCTACGTGCTGAACGGACGGAAATACTACAGCACCGGCAACTTCTATTCCGACTTCATCCTGGTGAATGCGCGGACGCCCGACGGCAGGACGGCGTCGGCCTTCGTGTCGACCCGCAGTGAAGGGGTTACCGTCGACGACGACTGGGACGGCATCGGCCAGCGGCTGACGGCCAGCGGCACGACGGTCCTGTCAGGGGTGCCGGTGGCTCGGGACGATGTGCTGTTCGGCGCCGACGAGGATGTGCGGCTGCCGTTCCGGGCAACCTTTGCGCAGCTCTACCTGACCGCCATCGTCGCCGGCATCCTGCGTGCCGTGGTGGCGGATGCCGCGGCCCTGGTGGCGGGGCGCGAGCGCAACTATTACCACGCCGTCGCCGCCCGTCCGGCCGACGACCCGCTGCTGCAGCAGGTCGTCGGCCGGCTGTCGAGCGCCGCCTATGTCGCCGAGGCTGCGGTGCTCAGGGCGGTTGACGCGCTGGATGCCGCTTTCCAGTCCGCCGTCGCGGGGCCTCCCGATCAGGCGCTTTTCGTCGAAGCGGCACTGCGCACCGCGAAGTCGAAGGTGATGGTGGACGAACTCGCACTCGACGCGGCGACCCGCCTGTTCGAGGTCGGCGGCGCCTCCGCCATCCGAACCGGCAACCGGCTGGATCGCCACTGGCGGAACATCCGCACCCTCTCGTCACACAATCCGAACGCCTACAAGGCGCGGGCAATCGGCGATCATGCGGTCAACGGGACCCCGCTGCCGACCGCGGCCTTCTTCTGAATGAAGGTCTGTCGGAACCGGCCTGCCCGACCGGCGACGCCGATCGACCGCACCCAGGGCGCACCCCAAGGTGCACCCCAGGGACTACCGTGCCGTCACGTCCTGCCGTGCGACGACGAAGGGTGACAGCCTGTCGGCGTTCAGATCGATGCCGAAGCCCGGCCCGTCCGGCACCGTGACGGTCCCGTCGCCGTTGACGGCGGGACGGCCGCAGAGGTCTAGCAGCGGGTTGGGGCCGGCATCGAATTCGAGGAACGGGTAGCCACCGGCAGCGCCGCCGCTGCGCAGCGTGGGCAGGGTCGCGGTCAGATGCAGGGCCGCCTGGAAGTTGACGATGCCGCCCCAGACATGGGGGACGACCGGCCGGTCGTACAGCTCCGCCAGGGCCGCCACCCGTCCGACGCCGGTCAGTCCGCCGCAGACGGCGATGTCCGGTTGCAGCACGTCCATGCAGCCGGCCTCCAGGAAGGGGCGGAAGGCACGGGCGTCCGTGAAGGTCTCTCCGCCGGCCAGCGCGGGTGTCATCAGGCCGGAGAGCATGCGGTATCCTTGCAGGTCGCCCGGAACCGTGGGCTCCTCCACCCAGAGCAGGCCGGCCTCCCGCATGTTCGATACGGCGGCCAGTGCCGCCCGCGGCGGGTAGGACTGGTTGAAATCCAGCATCAGCGTGCCGTCCGGCCCCATCATCCGCCGGACGGTATTGACGATAGCCGCATCGTCCGCCGGGGCGAAGCCGCTGCGCAGCTTGATCGCCTTGAAGCCCGCCCGGAGATAGCCCTCCACCTCGCGTTCGAACTCGCGGTAGGGATGGCCGCCGGGCTTGAAGAAGGGGCCGCTGGCATAGGCGGCGACCCGGTCGCGCAGGGCGCCGCCCAGCAGCGTGCTGACCGGAATGCCGCGCTGGCGCGCCGCAAGATCGTGCAGCGCCATGTCGATGGCGGCGACGGCGCCCATCGCTCCGCCGGCGGCCTCGCGCATCTCCTGCCAGAGCCGGCCGATCTGCTGGGGATCCTGCCCGAGCAGGCGCGGGGCCAGACGCGCGACGATGGTGGCGCGGTCGGCCGCGGGGGTGTGCCAGGCCTCGCCCCAGCCGGAACGGCCGTCGCGGTCGACGATCTCGACGAACAGGGTCTCGCGGCGGTCGAAGGACACCAGCGCGTTGCCGATGACCTCGGGCAACGGGGCGACCAGATGATGAAGGCGGACTGCGGCGATGCTCATGCCTTGCTTTCCTGTGCGTTGTCCTGGGCGGAACGCGATGCGGGCACGACAGCGCCGCGCATCATGTCGCGCATCAGATGACCGAGCAGCAGGATCGCGCAGGCCGTGAGCGCCATGGCGCCGGCGAGGACCAGCTGTGCGCCGCCGAAGCCGCCGGTGGCGTCCCGCACCCAGCCGATGATGGTGGGACCGAAGAAGCCGCCGGTGCTGCCGACGGAGTTGATCAGCGCGATGCCGGCCGCGGCGGCGGTGCCGGTCAGGAGGGTGGTCGGGAAGATCCAGATGTTGGGCGAGGCGCCGCCGATGCCGGCCGCCCCGATGGTCAGCCCGACCAGCCCAATCAGCGGATCGCTGCTGAGCGCGGCCAGCACGAAGCCGGCGGCGCTGACCAGGAACGGCCCGGCCGCGTGCCAGACCCGCTCGCCGGTGCGGTCGGCGTGGCGGCCGACCAGCAGCATGGCCAGCGCCATGAAGGCGGAGGGGATGGCGGCGACGAAGCCGGTCTGCACGGTGCTGAGGCCGAAGGCCTTGACGAACTGCGGCATCCAGATGGCGATGCCCGTGGTGCCCATGACGAGCCCGACCGCGATCAGGCACATCAGCAGGACGCGGGGATCGCGGACGGCGCGGCCGACGGTGAAGCGTTCCGCCTTCTCCTGGGCCGCGCGCTCGGCCTCCAGCCGGGCGGACAGCCACCGGCGCTCGTCCTCGGCCAGGAAGCCGGCCTTCTCCGGCGAGGACGGCAGGAAGAGGGCGACGACGACACCCATGACGATGGCGGGCATGGCTTCCAGGATGAACATCCACTGCCAGCCGGCCAGACCGTTCCAGCCGTTCAGATGCTCGATGATCAGGCCGGAGACCGGCGCACCGATGACCGACGCCAGCGGAACGGCGATGTTGAAGGTTCCGAACATGCGGGCGCGGTATTCCCGCGGGAACCACAGCGTCATGTAGAAGATCATGCCCGGAAAGAAGCCGGCCTCGGCGGCGCCCAGCAGGATGCGCACCAGATAGAAGCTGCCGGGGCTCCAGACCAGCGCGGTCGCCGCCGACAGCAGCCCCCAGGTGATCAGGATGCGGGCGATCCACAGCCGCGCGCCGTACCGCACCAGCAGCAGGTTGCTGGGAACCTCGCACAGCACATAGCCGAGGAAAAAGATGCCGGCGCCGAAGCCGAACGCGGACGCCGAGAAGCCCAAATCCTGGTTCATGGTCAACGAGGCGAAGCCGATGTTCACCCGGTCGAGAAAGGCCGCGAAATAGCAGACCATCAAAATCGGCAGGATTTGCCATCCCACCTTGGCGATGACGTCAGATCGCTCTTTCATCCTGGTTTCCTCCGAATTGCGCGGACTCCGCCACGCTTTGCCTGGATGACCAAGAGTGTCCGGTCATTGACATTGATAATCAAATAGGATGTTCTTAACATCTGATATTGGGAAAACTGATATTAGAAACCGGTCATGCGGATCACCGTCGCGCAGTTGGAGGCTTTTTTCTGGACCGCGCAGCTGGGCTCGGCGCAGCGGGCGGCCGAGCATCTCAATCTGGCGCAACCCACCCTGTCGCTGCGCCTGAAGGATGTGCGGGACGCGCTCGGAAGCGACGTGTTCGAACGGACGGGGCGCGGTTTGCGGCTGACCCCGGAAGGGCGCCTGCTGTTGCCGCGGGTCTCAGCGATCATGACCGAGCTGCGGGCCATCGGCGGACAGGACGAATCCGCACCGTCGCCGGCCGCGTCCGGGTCGGGCTGGCCGAGGGCTTCGCCGTCACCTGCCTCTCGCCGCTGCTGGCCGGGCTTCGGGAGGATCATCCGGCGCTGCAACCGGACTGGGTGGTGTCGACCAGCACCACGCTGGAGAGCGCCCTGCTGCGCGATGCGCTGGACGTGGCGGTCCTGCTCAACCCGATCGGCGACGAGCAGCTCCACCTCCAGCCGCTCGGCGCCCAGCCGACGAGCTGGGTCGTTCCGAAATCCTGGGGACAGGCCGGTCCGCTGACGCCCCGGGATTTCTGGTCGCAGCCGGTCTTCTCCAACCCTCCGCCGTCGGCCATGCACCGGCAGATCAGCGGCTGGTTCGCGACAGCGGGCCTCTTTCCCAGCCGTCTCAGCACCTGCACCAGCGTCGCGGTGATCGCCGAACTGGTGGCCGGCGGGGTCGGCGCCGGGCTGCTTCCCATCCCGATGGCCCAGCGGTTCCTTGCGCTGGACCAGGTCGAGTTGGTAGCGTCCGATCCCCCGGTGGAGAACGGGCGGCTTTTCATCTGCTATCGGACCGGGGTCAACGATCCCAAGGTGGCTGCCGTCGCGCGGTCCATCGCCCAGGTGATGCGGCGGATCGATTACGTCGACCTCTGACCGGCAACGGCTTCGCGTGATGATACCGCCGCTTGAAGCGTGAATTAGGGGTCACTACACGAACGTGCGCTTCGACTTTGCGCATTTCAGGACTGCCGTCTCGCTTAGGAGCCGGTTCACAAGTCCAGCAATGGTGCGGATGATGGGCGGTTACGGCGCGTAGCAGGCGACATCGACGAGCCGTCGAAGGAACAATGGCGGCGTTCTGAGCATGTCACCTTCAGCGGGCGTGGCGGCCTGTTCGAACCACAGGTGCTGGCGCAGACGGGCCAAGGCATCGGCGAAAGTCGGCGCTGGTTTCGGATACCAGATGGCGCGTCGGGGCGACAGAGCGAGGCGGCCGGCATTCTGATGGACGTACAGCGTGATCAACGAGTAAAGCCCGAACAGCAGTGGGGCGGTGCGGAATACCGCCGGGTCTGCCCACTGTCGCTGGGTCTCGATGCCGAGATGAGCACGGCTCTCCTCATACGTCGTCTCCATTGCCCAGCGGCGGTTGAACCATTCCAGGACGGTGCGTGGCGACACCGACAGGTCGGTGCACAGAAAAGCTTCCGGATCGCGCCGGCCATCGGGATAGCGCACCATCACCCAGAGGATGGGCACGATCGGCTTGCCCTGGTGGTGCCACAGCGCCGTTCCGGAGGCATAGTCGATCCAGCCGCTGGAGCGCCACCGGGTTCGGCCTGGTTGGGCGGCCCGGCGCCAGACGGTAGCCTTGTCGGTCAGACAGGCCCGCAAGCTGGGTTGGCGGGCGCCCTTCACCACCTGTCGCAAGGTCAAGGGCGGGTCTGGTGGCGAATTGAACAGGCGCGCATCCAAGCGCAGCCGAGTGATCGCGACCATGTGCGAGCTGACGGCGTCGAGCAGGGTCAGCGCGGCGAATTCGCCATCCATGACGGCAACCAGAAGCCGGTCCGGCAGCCAGCGATGCAGGCGCAGCAGGATAGCCCGGGCCCAGGTGGTGGTCGGCCGATAGTGCCGGCCCTGCGTCTCACACCAGGAGCGGCTTGGCACCAACGCGCTCAGCACCGGCAGTCCCCAGATGCGGCCGGCGAAGGGAACCTCGACCAGCAGCATGGCGGTCATCCAGCGCAATCCGCGGCTGGTGACCGTCTGCTCCGTCGAGGACCGGACGGAGTTGAAGCAATGGCTTGCTGGGCGAACATGGGCTCCCCGGCGCCGTTCAAGAGTATGGTCGACACCGATGACGATCGGGCCGTCCGGGACGAAGGTGTCGACCAGGGCGTTCAGCAGGGTGCGTGCGAGTTTCAGCCCCGACCAGCGGTTCCGGTTGAGCACGCGGTGAAAGGCGGCGAAGCCGGGATCGTTCGCCAAGCCGAGAGTGCGCAGCAGGTTGGCGACGGTGCGGGGACCAACCGCCAGCACCGCACCGACCGCGAGCGCCGCTACCGTGGAGCGGGTGCGCCCCGAAAATGCATCCAAATAGGGCCACAGCCAAGCTACGAAGGTTTGGGGAAGAGAGACGGCTGGGCGTGGCATGGGGCACCTGCGGTGTCGTCGGACGTTGACCAGCCAACAACCTTTCGCCGACGGTATTGCGACGCCCGCGCAGGACAGGACAAGTGTCCCCAAATACGCGAAGTCGAACTAACACCTATCGCGCTCTCCTCTAGCTCACCGTGATGCCGCGCGCCGCCAGCATCTCCTCGACCATCCGAAGGCTCAGAGGGTAGCGATGGTACAGCCACACTGCGGTCATGATGACCTCGGCGGGGTAGCGGTAGCCGGAAAAGCGGGGATAGGAACGCGTCGTCATGCCCCTACCGTACCCAGCCCGACCGCCCCCGGCAATCCCGCCGCCGCCAACTTGACGGTGCCCACGGAATAATGTCCGCCTCGAGGATCGGTTCAAGCTCCTGGTCCGGGACCACCTGTCGGAAACGATGGCGCAATTTCCCTATCTCTACCAGCCGCAACTGCCGCCCCACCATGCCGGAGGCTTGGACCCGATCTTCTGGTCCTTCGGCTTCCTCATGGCAACCTGGCTGGCACCGCGCGCCTGGAAGAGCATGACCAACCCGGACAAGCCTGAGCACACCACGTTCCAGGCCTTGCACCCTCTTCTGATCGGCACAACGCCTATCATCGAGGCCGACTATCAGCCCTGGCCAAGGCAATCCCCGGACTTCGCGAACACTTCAAGGCCCGCCGCAACAGCCCCATGCGGTGATCCCGGGGAACCGGTGAAGGGTGCGCTCACACCGCTTACGTCGCAACTATAGCTGTGCGCTGTCCTGTTTTCTCAGCCACGTTTCGATCACAGAAGGATTGACAACGTATTCAGGCACCCGCCACTCTGCCACCGCTAGAAGGTTCTCGCAGAATGCCTCCGGCAGACGCATCTGAGACTTTACCGTATGTCCTACCATGTGTGGGGTAAGGATGGCGTTTGGAAGGTCGCGCAGCGGACTATTCTCTTTCAGCGGCTCTGGGTCGAACACATCGAGGGCGATGCGCATAGCAGGTCGCTCTGCGGCGAGCGCGGCGAGTGTATCGTCGGGGACGATGCCGCCCCGCGTGATGTTGACAAACACCACGTCCGGTTTCATCCGGCGCAACGCGTCAAGATCCAGCATTCCTCGTGATTCAGGATTGAGCGCAGCCGCCATGATAACGACATCGCTTGTCGCGAGCACCTCATCGAGGCTCTGCGCGGCGACATATGCGGGCATCGGTCGCGTCGTGCGCACCGAGGCGACGAGCCTCACACCCCATGCAGACAGCCGTTCCGCGATAGCCTGTCCAATTTTGCCAAAGCCTATCAGGCCAACTTTCTTTCCCATGAGCATCCGCGCACGGACCTGCGAGGGACGCGGCAGGTTTTCGCGAAGGCAGCGCTCAGTGCCATGAAGGTCATAGAGCGAAGCCAGCGTGAAGAGAACTGCGGCCTCGGCCATGCTGACGGAGTTTTCCGTAATTTGGCCATTCGCCACGAGTATGCCGTTTGCTGTCGCGGCCGAAACATCGAACCCTTCGACCCCTGTGACCGGGGAAACCAATGCGCGCAAACGCGGCATCTTGGCAAACAACTCCCGGTCGGCTGTAAAGCTTGAGGACGCGCCAAGGATTTCCAAACACTGCAGCGCATCAACTGCGGCAAGCAGATCCTTTCGCGTTAAGAACCGCGCCACGCTATGGCCGCGCCGTTGCAACTCGTCATGGGCTAGATTGAAGAATCGATCAAAGGAGGACGATCCCACTAAAGCAACAATCAAGATTTTAAACTCCACATGAGTTACTTGGGCAATCCTAGTTGGCGGGTCCTACCATTCAAGACCGAGCGTACGTTGCAGTCGTAGACTGCGACCAGATCTGGTTAAATTGCATATCTTCGTTTGGTGTGTACGAACACAGAAATCCATTGAACCTAACGGCCGATCACGCCGTCGTCCATGAAACCTATTTCGCTACGTCGCCGAGCCACCTATCAGCGGCAACCTCAATGTGATCCACCACCGTTCCGAAAAAGAACTGTCAACGAGCCATATTTTGTCGACACCGCCTTGATTGTCCCGCGGAACAAGCTCGATTTGCCTGCCGCCGTTTCCGGCGACTGGCTTTTCTGCCCTGCTAACCCTTGCAATCGGCACGAGAAGATGACAATCCCAAAAAATCCAGCTTCTAAGCCAATTCATTTAATCTAGTACCGGCGACCTCGCGCCTCACCTTCGGGCCATGATTGGCTGGAGAACCCAAAGCATCTGCTAACCTATAGAAACGGATAGCTCGGCTCCTGATCAAAAGACTTAATCTACCACAACTGCACCGGCTATCGATACCTGTCCTGGTGGCTTATCCCCGAGTGTCCGGTGGCACAACGAGGCTCACGCCTTCATCGCCGACGAGGCCACCTTCTGGATCGGCGTCTGATAGGAATTATAACCCACAACGCGCAAAGTCGAGGGGCACTTTCGTGTAGTGATCCCAATCACAAAGAAAACTAAAAGCTCAGAGTTTGTCTGGCGCTTCAATAGCACCAGACAGCCTCTAAGCCAGCGTGCCGTCCGCCACCAACGCCGCGACCGCGGCGGCGAGAGCCGCTTCCGTGGCGTCGGAAAGGCGTCCGACCGGCGGGAGCGAGCGGCCTATCGGCAGGCCGATCAGGGCGAAGGCCCGCCGGACGGCCTCGGGGAACTGCTCGGCGAACAGGGCGTCCATCAGGGGGTTCAGCCTGCCCTGGGCGGCCAGCGCATCGGCGACCCTGCCGGTCTCGGCGAGCGCCTGAATCTTCGCCCAATGGCCGGGCAGCAGGGCGGCCGATGTCAGGATGCCACCCTTGGCCCCGAGGATCACCTGCTGGACGAACAGGGTGTCCTGGCCGCTCAGCAGGCTGAAATCCTCGTCGAGCAGCTTCGACAGACGGTCGAGATGGTAGAGATCGGTGTTCGATGCCTTCATGCCGACGATCAGCCGCTCCGCCGCCAGACGGGCGATGGTTTCCGGCGCGGTGACGATCTGGCTGCGGAAGGGGTTGTCGTAATAGAGGATCGGCAGTCCCAGTTCCGGGGCGAGCGCACGGAAATAACGCAGCACCCCCTCCTGGTCGGTGCGCGCATAATAGGGCGGGATGACCATGAGGCCATCGGCGCCCGCCTGCCGGCACATCCGTCCGATGTCGAGCGCGCCGCCGAAGCCGGGGGCGAGCACGCCGCCGATCACCGGCACGCGCCCGCCGGCGGCGGAGACGGTGACCTCCATGATGCGGCGGCTGGTGGCAAGGTCGAAGGAGGCCGCTTCGCCGGTACCGCCGAGCGGGAGCAGCCCGGACGCGCCGCGCTCGATCTGGTAGGCGACGATCCGTTCGAGCCCGCTCTCGTCGAGCGTTCCGTCGTCGTTCAGCGGCGTCGGGAAGGCGGGGATCAGCCCGCGGAACATCGGTAGCGGCAAGGGCAGGGTCTCCTTATGCGGATTTTGGCAGGGCAGGGCAGGTCGCAGGGAGGCGGCCCGGCCCTTCCCCTTGCCGGCGTCAGCGGCCGAGGTGAATCGAGGTCGCCTTCAGCTCGGTGTATTTCTCCATCGCGTGCAGCGACTTGTCCCGGCCGAAGCCGGATTGCTTGAATTCGCCGAAGGGCGAGGAGATGTCGCCATGGTCGAAGCAGTTGACCCAGACCACGCCGGCGCGGAGGGCGGAGGACGCCTTGAAGGCGGTGTTGAGGTCGCGGGTCCAGACCGCCGCGGCGAGACCGTAGGCCGTGTCGTTGCCGATGCGGATCGCATCGTCCACGTCGTCGGCGGCGATGGTCGCCAGCACCGGGCCGAAAATCTCCTCGCGCGCGATGGTCATGCCGCCGGTGACGTCGTCGAACAGCGTCGCCTCGATGAAGCAGCCGTCCGACGCGATGCGCTTGCCGCCGAGCCGGAGGGTGGCGCCCTCCGCCTTGCCCTTGTCGATGTATTCCATGACCCGTTCGGCCTGCCGGGCATCGACCATGGCGCCCATCTCCGTCGCCGGGTCGAGCGGGTCGCCGACCTTGATGGCGCCGCCGACCGCGATCACCTTTTCGACGACCTCGTCCTTCACGCTCCGCTCGACGATCAGGCGCGAGCCGGCGTTGCAGACCTCTCCCTGGTTATAGAAGATGCCCCAGGCCGCTGCTGTCGCCGCCGCATCGAGATCCGGCGCATCGGCCAGGATGATGTTCGGGCTCTTGCCGCCGCACTCCAGGCCGATCCGCTTCATGTTGGACTGGCCGGAATATTGGAGGAAGTATTTCCCGACCTCGGTCGAGCCGGTGAAGGCCACCGCGTCGACGTCCATGTGCAGGCCGAGCGCGCGCCCGGCGGTCTCGCCGAAGCCGGGAAGCACGTTGAACACGCCGTCGGGAATGCCGGCCGCCGCGGCAAGCTCGCCGAGCCTGATGGCGGTGAGCGGCGACTGCTCCGCCGGTTTCAGGATCACCGAATTGCCGGCGGCGAGGATCGGGCCGAGCTTCCAGGCGGCCATCAGCAGCGGGAAGTTCCACGGCACCACCGCAGCGACGACGCGGAGCGGCTCGCGGCGGATCAGCGACACCGCGGTCGGCGCGGTCGGCGCGATCTCGTCATAGAGCTTGTCGATGGCTTCGGCATACCAGTCGATGCATTGCGCCGATAGCGGCAGGTCAACCGCGAGGCTGTCGCGGATCGGCTTGCCCATGTCCAGCGTCTCGAGCAGCGCCAGCTCTTCGGTGTTGGCGGCGATCAGGTCGGCGAAGGCGGCGAGGCGCTTCTTGCGCTCGCGCGGCGCCATGCGCGACCAGACCCCGGACTCGAAGGCCTTGCGCGCAGCCGCGACCGCATGGTCGACATCCTCGACGTCGCAGGCGGCGATCTGTGCCAGGATTTTGCCGGTCGCCGGGTTGATGCAGTCGAAGGTCTTGCCCGAGCGGGCCTGGACATGGCGTCCGTCGATGAAGGCGCTGCCGGTGACGCTGAGCGCGGCGGCGCGAGCGTGCCAATCGATCGTCGCTGACATGGGGGTTTCTTTCCGCCAGGGGGGGTCGGTTGAGAGGCCATTGGGCCATCATCGGGTGACGGGATGATAGGTGATCCCGGCGGATCGCTCCACCGCAAATTTTTGGTTTTCTGAAAAATGAACTGACACAACTGAAACCGGTTGCTATCCTGGCGATCATTATGGGACCGCCCGGCTTCGCCGGCATCGGTCCTGATCACAGGAACGGATGCGCCACGTCGATGCCGCACACGAAGACCGCTGAGGATGGCGCCGAGCGCGTCCAGGCGAACGGTGCCACTGCCGGCACCAATGTGGATGAGGAGACGCAGAAGCTCGGGCAGCGGATCCGGGATGTGCGGCTCAAGGCGGGCATGACGCTGACCGATCTGGCGAAGGCGACCGGCGTGTCCATCGGCACGCTGTCGCAGCTGGAGCGCGGATTGGTGTCGCCGACGGTGCGGACGGTCTACACGGTCGCCGCCGCCTTCGGGGTGATGCCGGCCTGGCTGATCGACCCGTCTTCGTCGAAGACCACCGAAAGCCGTTATATCGTGCGGGCTGGGGAGCGGTCGCAGCTGCTCGACCTCGACGGCATCCGCAAGGACGTCGCGTCCCCGGTCGCGAGCAAGCGGCTGCGCGGCTTCTTCATGGCGATCCAGCCGGGCTGCAATTCCGGTGCGCAGCCATACACGCACAAGGGCGAGGAGATCGGCTTCGTCCTGTCCGGCGCGCTGGAACTGCAGATCGACGGCGAGACCTTCATGCTCTACGAGGGCGACTGTTTCGCCTTTTCCAGCGACAAGCCGCACCGCTTCGCCAACAGCAGCGCGCGGCCGGCCACGGTGTTCTGGGTGAACGCCGACATCTGATGCGGCGCCCATGCGGATCCCCTACGGCAACCGATCCGCTGTTTTTAGAATATTGAAAATACCCGTTGCCTAACTGAAAATTGGCGCCCATAGTTTCAACACACCCCGCCGGGGCGCGCCGCAGGCGCCCCCCGGATCCCGTGCCGGAACTGAAGGACGTGCTGCGTTGACCAGTTCATCCACCGCATCGGGCGCATCGGGTCTCGGTCCCTGGTCGGCGATAGTGCTTCTGGCCCCCCTGACCGTTCTGATGTTCGCCATCCTGCTTTATCCGCTCGGCCTCACGCTGTGGACCAGCCTCTATGACGGCCAGCTGTCTGGCCAGCTGTCCCTGCGGGCCTACGCCGAGCTGGCGTCGAGCACCCTGTTCCTCAAGGTCCTGCGCAACACCTTCGAGATCGCGATCACCGGCACGCTGGTCAGCCTGATCTTCGGCTATCCGGTCGCCATGCATCTGGCGGCCCAGCCGCCTCGGCGGCGGACGGCCTGCCTGGTGATGGTGATGCTGCCGTTCTGGACCAGCATCCTGGTCAAGAGCTTCGCGCTGGTGGCGGTGTTCGGCAACCAGGGGCTGGTCAACCAGCTGCTCGGCTTCCTCAGCGGCGGCCAGATCAACCTGCCGATGATGTTCAACCGCGTCGGCGTGGTGCTGGGCATGATCAATTTCCTGCTGCCCTTCATGATCCTGTCGATCCTCGGCAGCCTGCTGGCGCTCGACCGCCGGCTGGTGCTCGCCGCCGAGACGATGGGCGCCGGCCCGCTGCGCATCTTCTGGAAGATCATCCTGCCGCTCAGCATGCCGGGCGTCGTCGCCGGGGTGCTGATCAACGTGACGCTGTCGATCGGCATGTACATCACCCCGGCCCTGCTCGGCGGGCGGCAGGACATGATGGTCGCCAACCTCGTCGATTTCTACACCCGCCAGACGCTCGACTGGACCGCCGCTTCGGCGACGGCCGTGGCCCTGCTGGCGATCTCGGGCCTGCTGGTCGCGATGCTCGGACGGGTGCGCGGCGGCCTGTCGGGAGGTGCGGCATGAACCCGCTGTTCGGCTCCAGCCACACCGCCCGCCGCCTCGTCACCGCCGCCGCCTGGCTCTGCTATCTCTTCCTGCTGGTCCCGAGCCTGATCGTCGTGCCGATCTCCTTCGGCAATTCCGGACAGATCGAGTTCCCGCCGCGGGAATTCTCCCTCGGGCTCTACCGGCAGTTCTTCACCGATCCGGCCTGGTGGGGATCGATGGTGCAGAGCCTGGTCGTCGCCGTTGCGACCACGGTGATCGCCCTGCTGCTGGCGGTGCCCGCCGCCTATGCGCTGGCGCGGTCGGAGCTGCCCGGCCGGGGTTTGCTGCGCGGCCTCTTCATGATGCCGATGCTGGTGCCGGTCATCGTCCTCGGGCTCGGCCTCTATCTGCAATTCTCCAACTGGGGGCTGCTCGACACCACCGCAGGCGTCGTCCTCGCCCATGTCATGCTGACCACGCCCTACATCATGATCTCGGTGATGTCGGGACTGCAGCATTCGGACATCGCGCTGGAGACCGTGGCGTCGATCATGGGGGCCTCGCGGCGGGTGGTCTTCTTCCGCGTGGTGTTGCCCCAGCTCGGGCCGGCCATCGCCGTCGGCGCGCTCTTCGCCTTCCTGATGTCGCTGGACGAGGTGGTGGTCGCCTACTTCCTGACCGGCACCGACGCCATGACGCTGCCGGTCAAGATGTACAGCTCCATCCGCTGGGAGCTGACGCCGGTCCTGGCTGCCGTATCGACCCTGCTCACCGTCCTGTCGTTGCTCATCGCTCTGGGCATCATCGCCCTGCAGCGCAAGACCGAGGCGCACTCATGACCGCTCCGTCCGCTCCCGCCATGGTCCAGCTCCAGGGCGTCACGAAACGCTACGGCGAGTTCGAGGCCCTGCACAGCATCGACCTGTCGATTGCCAAGGGCGAGTTCGTCACGCTGCTGGGGCCGAGCGGCTCGGGCAAATCGACCCTGCTCAACCTGATCGCCGGCATGATCGCGCCGAGTTCCGGCCGGATCGTCATCGACGGCCGCGACGCCACCACCCTGCCGACCAACCGGCGCGGCCTGGGCATGGTGTTCCAGAACTACGCGCTGATGCCGCACATGACGGTGTTCGAGAACATCGCCTTCCCCCTGCAGGTGCGCGGCCTGCCCAAGGACGAGATCCGGCGCAAGGTCACCGGGGTGCTCGACCTGATCCAGCTCGGCCACGTCGCCGGCCGCAAGCCGCGCGAACTGTCGGGCGGGCAGCAGCAGCGCGTCTCGCTCGCCCGCTGCATCGTCTACAATCCGGCGCTGATCCTGATGGACGAGCCGCTCGGCGCGCTCGACAAGAAGCTGCGCGAGCAAATGCAGCTCGAGATCAAGCGGCTCCATGCCGAACTCGGCATCACCATGCTCTACGTGACGCACGACCAGGACGAGGTGCTGACGACGTCCGACCGCATCGTCCTGATGAACGGCGGCCGGATCGAGCAGCAGGGACAGCCCGACACCCTCTATTTCAAGCCGGAGACCGTGTTCCGCGCCGAGTTCATCGGCAGCTCCAACCTGATCCCCGGCGAGATCGCGGCGGGGGAGGGCGGCACCGTCACGCTGAAGACCGCGCTCGGCGCCTTCCCGGTGCCGGCGCCCGACCGGCCGGTCAGGCCCGGCGACCGCGGCGTCCTGCTGGTCCGGCCGGAGAACATGATGCTGACCGACCGCGCCGATCCCACCAGCGTCGCCGGCCGGATCGAGGATTCCATCCTGCTCGGCGGGGTGGTGCGGCACTTCGTGCGCTGCGCCGACGGCAGCATGGTCATCGTCCAGGAACTCAACCAGCCGGGCCGGGCCGGCACCCGCCGCGACGAGACGGTCCGCGCCGGCTGGACCATGGACCACGCCCGGCTGCTGCCACCACCGCCCAACACAACGCTGCCCGCCGGCTGACGCCGACCGGTTTTGACCACTGCCGAAAAGACGAGGGGGAAAGTGCCCATGACCAAGACGACGTTCCTGACTTCGCGGCGCGGGCTGCTGAAGGGCGGTGCCGCCGGCCTCGCCGGCATCATGGGCCTGACGGCGGCTCCGGCGGTGTTCTCCCGCCGCGCCCATGCCGCCGACACCACCCTCACCGTCACCTCCTGGGGCGGCGACTACAACAAGATGGTGCGTGGAATCTTCGCCGACCCCTTCACCCAGGAGACCGGCATCAAGGTCGCGCTGGTCGACAACGGCGACATGGCCAAGGTGAAGGCGCAGGTGCAGAGCAAGGCCGTGCAGTGGGACGTCATCGACGCCCCCGCCGCCTTCGCCACCTCCGGCGCCCGCGACAAGCTGTGGGAGGAACTCGACCTCTCGATCATCAAGCCGGGTCCGCTGGTGCAGGCCGCGGCTCCCGACTACATGCCGCTCTATCTCTACAGCGGCGGGCTGGTCTGGGATGCCAAGCGCTCTCCCGACGGCAAGCATCCCGTCGATTTCGCCGGATTCTACGACGTCGCACGCTTCCCCGGCCGCCGGGTGATGCGGTCCCTGGCGTCGGAAACGCTGGAGGCCGCGCTGATCGCCGACGGCGTCGCGCCGAAGGATCTCTATCCGCTCGATGTCGAGCGGGCGTTCCGCATGCTCGACCGCATCAAGCCGCATGTCAGCAAATGGGCGGCCACCACCCCCGATCAGGTGAACGCCATCGTCCAGGGCGAGGCCGACTTCTCCTACAGCTATTTCAACCGGGTCAAGTCGGCGCAGAAGGCAGGCGCCAGCCTGGACTTCTCCTTCGCGCAGACGATCAATTCGCTCGACTATTTCGCCGTTCCCAAGGGCACGAAGAACAAGGAAGCGGCGATGCGCTTCATCGACTTCTGCCTGCGGCCGGACCGTCAGGTCGCCTGGGCGACGCGCGGCTACTATCTGCCGAACAGCGTCGCGGCGCTGGACGAGGTGAAGGGCGGTCCCGCCAGCCAGTATCTGCCCGACCTCACCAACGGCAAGAACGTGATCGTCGATTCCCAATGGTGGAGCGAGAACTACACGGCGATGCAGAAACGCTATGCCGAGTGGATGCTGACCTGACCGCCGGACGATCCCGTCATCCGTTTCGCTCTCTTCTCCCGCCTCTTGCCGCTGCCATCGGTGCGAATGCCATGACCCACGATGCCTTGCTTGCCGAACTGACCGCAATCGTCGGGGAACGGTATGTCGTCACCGCCGCCCCAGACACCGCCGCCTTCCTCACCGACCATCGCGGCCGCTACACCGGCGAGGCGCTGGCCGTGGTCAAGCCGGCGAGCACGGCGGAGGTGTCCGGCGTGGTGAAGGCCTGCGCCGCGGCCGGGGTGGCCATCGTGCCGCAGGGCGGCAACACCGGCCTGTGCGGCGCTGCCACGCCGGTCGGACCGCGGCCGAGCATCGTCCTGCGCCTCGACCGCATGAACCGCATCCGCGCGGTTTCCGCGGCGGAGGAGACGATCACGGTGGAGGCGGGCTGCATCCTCGCCGACATCCAGGCGGCGGCGGCCCGCGACGGGCTGCTGTTCCCGCTGAGCCTCGGCGCCGAGGGCAGCTGCCAGATCGGCGGCAACATCGCCACCAACGCCGGCGGCATCGCCGTTCTGCGCTACGGCAACATGCGCCAGCTCGTGCTCGGGCTGGAGGTCGTGCTGGCCGACGGCACGGTGCTGGGCGGGCTGCGCCGGCTGCGCAAGGACAATTCGGGCTACGACCTGAAGCAGCTGTTCGTCGGTGCCGAGGGCACGCTCGGCATCGTCACCGCCGCGACGCTGAAGCTGTTCCCGGCCATCCGCTCGCGCTCCATCGCGATGATGCAGATATCAAGCGTGGCGGATGTGCTGACCCTGTTCGCACAGGCGCGGAAGACCTTCGGCGAGCGGATATCCAGCTTCGAGATCATCGGCTCGTCCTATATGGATTTCGTGCTGAAATACGTGACCGGCACGGTGATGCCCTTCGCCCAGCCGGCCCCCTGGTATCTACTGCTGGAGGTGGGGGATTTGCGGCCTGACGCCCCGCTGGCGGCGGACATGGAGGCGTTCCTTGGCGAGATTTTCGAGGCCGGTCTGGTCAGCGACGCCGTCATCGGCTCCAGCCTCGCCCAGGAGGAGGCGATCTGGAAGCTGCGCCATGGCGTCACCGGCGAATTCAAGCTTGCCGGCAAGACGATGTCGCACGACACCTCGGTTCCGGTCGCCGAACAGCCGGCCTTCGTCGAAAGGGTCGAGGCTGCGGTGCTCGCCGCCTATCCCGACGCCAACGTCATGATGGTCGGCCATATCGGCGACGGCAACATCCATGTCGTGGTGCTGTTCCCGCACGAGCGGTTCGCGACGGCCGAGGCGTTCGAGGCCGCGTCTGACGAAATCGACGTGATCATCGACGACATCGCGATGAATATCGGCGGCAGCATCACGGCCGAGCACGGCGTCGGCTACACCTACCGCAAGCGGCTGGCGCGGACCAAGAACCCCGACGAACTCATGCTGATGCGCGGGATCAAGCAGATGCTCGATCCGAACGGGCTGATGAATCCGGGCAAGATCTTCCTGCCGGCCGAACCGGCCTGAGGAGACCACGGAAAAGCCGTCCCCCTTCCGGAAAGCTGCCATCATGACCGGCCCCCTCGCCCTGCCTCCGAATGTCTATTCGCTCGACGCGCCGCCGGCTCCACCGACCCCGCCGCTCGACGGTTCGCGCAGGGCCTCGGTGGCGATTGTCGGCGCCGGCATCGTCGGGCTGACGACGGCCCTCCATCTCGCCGAAGCCGGGGTGGACACCGTGGTGATCGACAGTGGCGAGCCGGGGTGGGGCGCCTCGGGGAACAACGGCGGCCAGCTCAATCCCGGACTGAAGTTCGATCCCGACGGGATCGAGCGGATCGGGGTCCCGATCTCGGCCCCAGGATGGTCGAATTCGCCTATCAGACGACCGACCGGACCTTCGCGCTGATCGACCGGCTGGGCATCGCCTGCGAGGCGCGGCGAGGCGGCACGCTCCGGGTCGCGCGCAGCGCCAGATCGACAGGCGGCGTGGCGGAGACCGCGCGCCAATGCATGATCCGCGGCATGCCGGTGTCCTTCCTCGACCGGAAGGAGACGGCCGGCGCCACCGGCACCACGGCCTATCACGGCGCGATGCTCGACCGGCGCGGCGGCCATCTGAATCCGCTCGCCTATGTGCGTGGCCTTGCGGCGGCGGCCATCGCCGCCGGTGCCGCGGTCCATGGCCGCACGCCGGCACGGGCGCTGAACCGGCGCCCCGGCGGCTGGTCCATCGAGACGCCGGCCGGCACCATCGAGGCCGAGAAGATCCTGATCGCCACCAACGGCTTCACCGACGACCTCTGGCAGGGGCTGCGGCGCACGGTGGTGCCGGTGTTCAGTGCCATCGCGGCGAGCGAGCCGCTCGGCGATGACCGCCTGCGGGGCGTCCTGCCCGACCGTCCGGCGGTCTACGAAAGCGGCCAGATCACCGTCTATTACCGGATCGATGCCAGGGGGCGGTTGCTGATGGGGGGCCGCGGCCCGATGCGGCCGATCGGCACGCCGGCCCCGCTGGCCTATCTGACCGACTATGCGGAGATTTTGTGGCCCCAGCTTGCGGGCCTGCGCTGGACCCATGGCTGGAACAGCCGGCTTGCCATCACGAAGGACCATTGGCCTCATCTGCACGAACCGGCGCCGGGCGTGCTTGCCTATCTGGGCTGCAATGGACGAGGCGTGGCCCTGGGAACGGCGATTGCCGAGCAGCTGGCGCGGCGGCTGATCGACGGGAGTACCGCCAGGCTCGACCTGCCGGTCGTCGAGCCGAAGGCGATCCGTTTCCACGCCCTGTGGCCGCTGGGCGTTTGGAGCGTCGTGCAGCACGGCCGCATTCTGGACCGCTTGGGGCTTTAGAGCCTGTCAGGTGCTTCAGCAGGCATCAAGCGGACGGCCCAGGAAGGGACATAGGCCGAAGCGGCCCGGTCGATAGAGGATCCGATGCAGGAAACGTATTATGCGACGCCGCATAGGCCTGGGGGGCCGGTGGGAGGTGGAAGACGCGCCAAAGGTCGGTAAAAAACACGTAATTTGTATTATGGAAATTATACGCGACCATGGGCCCTAGCTCCCACAAAAGGCACGCGATCGGTCATGTGCCAAAATCAGGAATCTACAACGTACGGCCTCGGCAAGCATGATGAGGCTGCTACTGATTAAGATTTATTTCCTTTATGTTGACAATATACCTGCAGCTCGGCACTGTCGTCGTCGCCAGCGGGCCAGCTGCGCCCGCAAATTCCCCCGCGCCCCAGGAGTTCGTGTGCCATGAGCCTTGCCGCCATGGGTGACGCCGCGTGCATTGCCGTCGCCGCCATCGCCGTGCCCGACAGCCATGCCCGCCGCCGCATCGACGGCGACGGGCTGGATTTGCTCGCCCGATCCATCGAAGAGGTCGGGCTGTTGCAGCCCATCATGGTCCGTCCGCTGGGGAATGGGCGTTACGAGCTGCTGGCCGGCGCAAGGCGGCTGCGCGCGATGCAGGCGCTCGGCCGGGCCGGCGTGCCGGCGGTGCCGGTAACCAATGAAGGCGCCGCGGTGCTGTCGCTGGTGGAGAACATGCAGCGCCAGGGGCTGGACGCGCTGGAACTGGCCGAAGCGCTCCAGCGGCTGGTGGAGCGGGGCTGGGGACGCGAAGCTCTGGCCCGGCTGGTCGGGCGCAGCACGAGCTGGATCGGCGACATGCTGGGCCTGAACCGGCTGCCGGACTGGATCAAAATGGAATATCCGCAGGCGCGGCGGGTGGTGTCGCGCTCGCTGCTGGTGGAGATCGCGCGGGGGCGCGACGCGTCGGCGCAGGCGGAGATGTGGCGGCAGGCGGCGGGCGGAGCGCTCACCGTGCGGCAGGCACGGCGGATGCGGCGCGAGGCGCTGCCGGCAGTCCCGCGCGCTTTGTCGGCGGTGCGGCGCTGTGTTCGCCAGCTGGACCGGATCGACACAGCGCCGGATCTGGCGGAAAAGGATCGGTCGGCGCTGCTGGCCCTGCGCGACAGGATCGACTTGCTGCTCGGCGCCGGAGGCGGGGGCGAGGATGAAGCCCGCGGCTTTCCCGTCGGCCGTCTCCAGGCGGGGGGTGTCGTGGCTGCCGCGGATGCCCGGTGAAGGGCCTGACCGCTGCTTCGGACAGGCCTTTCGATCCGGCCAAGGCTCCGTTCAGCGCACGGCCTCGCCCAGGCTCAGCATCAGGCGGTTGGCCCAGGCGAAGATCGCGACCGCCAGGACGAGATCCAGGATTTCGCCGTCCTCCACTCCGGCCCGGCGAAGCGCTACGACATCCTCCGCCGTCAGGGCGGCCGGCGTGGCGGTCAGGCGGGCGGCGGCCTGGGCGATGGCATGGCGGCGCGGGTCGTCCTGACCGGAAATTCCCTGCGTGAACAGCAGATCGACCGCGTCCCTGCCCCCGGTCAGCTCGACGAAGCGGCGGGCGTGGACCGAGGCGCAATAGACACAGCCGTTCAGCACCGATTCCACGGCGGTCGCGAACTCGCGCTCGGCCCGGGGCAGGCCGCGCGGGGCGTACATGATGCCATTGAACAGCGGCGTGCGGTGCAGAAGCGATTCCGGCTCATGCGCCAGCACCAGCGAATAGGCGCCGATGGCGATGTTGGACGGCGTCACCGCCAGAGCGAGCCGCTGCTCCTCCGTCGCATCCTCCAGCAGCACGGGGGGCAGCCAGGGCTTCCAGTCCAGCACGTCGGTGGTGAAGCCGATGTCCGCATCGACCGGCACCGGTGCCCCGGCGGGCAGCGGGGCGGACGGCGGTTCCGCCGCACCGCCCGCCAGCGCCCGCAGTCCGGCCAGCAGGCGGACCTGATAATTCACCAGTGCGATCAGCTGCGACAGCGCGACGATGCCGTGCGCATCGAGCCCCGCCGCTTCCAGCGCGCCCAGATGCTCCGGCCGGGAGTTGCGCGGGGACCGGGTGACCCGCTCCGCATGGGCGACCAGGGCCGGGCGTGCCTCGGTGCCGGCGGCGAGCCCGCGATAATGGGCGGCGAGCGTGTCGTTGCCGGCCAGCGACGCGATGCGTTCCGCCACCGCGGTGCGCTCTGCGGCCGGAAACAGGCCGGGCCGCCGCGGCGCCAGCAGGGCGTCGTGCGCCGCCTGGGTGCGGGTGCGGATCTCCGCCCGGCGGGCGCGCAGGGCCAGCAGCGGGGAGGCGTCGGACAGGCCGGCCAGCCGGTCGATCAGGTCGGGGGCGATGTGGGCGATATCGCCAGCGGTGGCGCTCATTGGAAATCCTCCGCTTCGGTCCATTCGTCGCCCAGCAGTTCCGGCGTCTCGAACCCGATCAGCCGCTGCCAGTGATAGTCGTAATCCTCGGTGAACAGCGCCGCCGTGATGCTGTCGGCCAGACGCTCCGCCCCGGCGTCGATGCCGGGGATGTCGCCGGTCACCTTGCCGTGGCTCAGCACCGCGGCGTAGTTGAAGGCATGGATGCGGTTCAGCCAGGGCGCCTCGCCGGGATTGCGCTCAAGGAACTCGAAATCGGCGCCGAGATAGGGATGCTGGGCGAACTCGCCGGCCTCATGGCCGGGAAGGACATAGCGGTCGCGCCACAGCAGGGTGTGGCGGGCGATTTCCGCCAGTTCCGGCCGCTGCTCCCAATTGAGCGCGAAGCCGGTGGCGAGGATGACGTGGTCGACCGTCACCGTGCCGCGTCCGGTGCGCAGGACCAGACGGCCGCCCTCGGCCTCCGCCGCCTCGACGGCGCAGCCGGTCAGCAGCGAGAAGTTGGGATGGCGCGAGCAGCGCAGCATGGAATTGTGCGGCGCCGGCACGCCGGTGTCGGCGATGTACTGGTTGTAGGCCCAGCGCCGCTCGTCCGACAGGGTGTGGAAACCCAGAACGATGCCGGGATGGCCGGCGCCCAGGCTCTTGTTGATGCGCGGCAGCTCCGCCCGGCGGATCAGCATGTAGACCTTGGCGGCACCTCGCTCCAGCGCCTCCGCCGCATTGTCCACCGCACCGGCGCCGGCACCGAGCACCGCGACGGTCCTGCCCTTCAGGCCATCGAAGTCGATGGGCTCATGGGCATGGCTCCAGAACCGCTTGTCCACCGCCTTCCAGAAGGCCGGGACGAAGGGGCCGCCCAGACCGTCGCGCCCGTTGGCCAGGATCACCCGTCGCGCCCGCACCCGCTGCCGCCCCTCCGGACCGTCGAGGTCGAGCGTCACGCCGTCGGCGTCGCCGGAGATCGCCGTCAAGGCGGTGTCGTTCCCACCGGCGCGCCGGTGACGCGGCGGTACCAGGTCAGGTATTCCAGCCATTGCAGACGCGGGATGCGGAACAGCGCATCCCAGGCGGTGCGGCCGAACTGCGCCTCGAACCAGGCGCGGAAGGTCAGGTTGGCGAAGCCCAGCGCCGGACCAGTCAGCGTCTTGGGCGACCGCAGGGTCTCCATGCGGGCATAGGTCCCCCACGGTCCCTCGCGGCCGGCAGGGGCCCGGTCGAACAGCCGGATGTTGGAGATGCCGACCTTGCGCAGGGCGAAGGCGGCGGTCAGCCCGGCCATGCCGGCGCCGACGATGGCGACGTCGAGAACGCCGCCCTCTTGCGCCGGCACCCAGTCGGCCGGCGGCAGGGTGAGCAGGTCGAGATCGCGGGCAAGCCGCGCCTCCAGCTCCTCCAGCGAACGGGGGCCGGGGTCTGCAACGGTGGAAGGCACGGCGGAGTTGTCCTTGGTCATCGGAAGAGGGTCCTGTCGGAAATGCTGCGTCAGGCGGGCGGCGTCAGGCGGCCTGGGCACCGCCCAGATAGGCATCGCGAATTTGCGGGTCGCGGGCGAGGTCGGCGGCCGGGCCGGACAGCACGATGCGTCCGGTTTGCAGCACATAGCCGCGATGGGCGATCTGCAGGGCGAGGCTGGCGTTCTGTTCCACCATGAAGATGCTCACGCCCTGCCGGTTGATGGTCTGGATCATCTCCAGCACACGGTCGACATGCAAGGGTGACAGGCCCATCGTCGGCTCGTCCATCACGATCAGCCGCGGACGCCCCATCAGGGCGCGGGCCATCGCCACCATCTGCTGTTCGCCGCCCGACAGGGTGCCGGCCTGCTGGGCATGGCGCTCGCGCAGCCTGGGGAACAGGTCGAGGACACCGTCGTAATCCTCCGCCACCGACTTGGCGTCGCTGCGGGTGTAGGCGCCCATCAGCACATTCTCGCGCACCGTCATGGTGCCGAACAGGCGGCGGGATTTGGGCACCGAGCCGATGCCGCGCCGGACGATCTGCGGCGTGGTCAGGCCGGTCAGCGGCTGCCCGTCGAAGACCACCTGCCCGGAGCGCGGCTTCAGCAGCCCCAGGATGATTTTCATCGTGGTGGATTTGCCGCTGGCGTTGCCGCCCAGCAGGCAGACGATCTGCCCGCGCGGCACCTCCAGCGACAGGTCGAAATGAACCTGCACCGGCCCGTAGAAGCTGTTCACGCGGTCGAGCCGCAGCAAGGCGTCGGTCATTCCGCCGCTCCCCCTCAATGCGCGATCCGGGCAGGGACAGTGGCGTCCTCGTCCTTGCCCGTATCCTGGCCCATATCCTGATTTGCAGCCCCCACCGCCTTGTGGCCGAGATAGGCCTCGATCACCGCCGGATCGCCGGCGACCGCGGCGGGCGGCCCCTCGGCGATGCGGGCGCCATGGTCCATCACCACCACCCGGTCGGACAGCTGCATCACCAGATCCAGCTTGTGCTCGATCAGCAGGATGGTCAGTCCGCGCGCCTTCAGGCTGCGGATGATCTCCAGCATCTCCGCCGTCTCGGTCGGGTTCATGCCGGCGGTCGGCTCGTCCAGCAGCAGCAGGCGGGGGTGCAGGGCCAGCGCGCGGGCGATCTCCACCCGGCGGCGGTTGGCGTAGGACAAGCTGTGCGCCGGCTTGTCGAGGCGCGGGGTCAGCCGCTCGCCGAACATCCGGACGATCTCCTTCGCCTCGGCGCGCAGCCGCTCCTCCTCCGCCGGACGGAGGCGGGACGGATCAACGCCAGCGCCAGTTCCACCAGCGGCCCCACCACCGGAATCCGCGGATTCACTGCGCGCAGCCGGGTATGGGCACCGACCAGCACATTGTCGAGCACGCTGAGATTGCCGAACACCCGGCGATGCTGGAAGCTGCGGGCGAGCCCGAGAGCGGCCAGCCGCTCGGCGGAGAGGCCGGTGACGTCGCGGCCTTCGAAAGTGACGGACCCCGCATCCGGCGCGTCGAGCCCGGAGATCAGGTTGAACAGGGTGGTCTCGCCGGCGCCGTTCGGGCCGATGATGCTCGGCACGAGCTCGCCCCGCCCCGTCAGCGACAGGCCGTTGACCGCGGTCAGCCCGCCGAAGCGGCGGGTCAGGCCGGCAATTTCAAGAAGGGGTTTCTTCGGCTCGTTCGCCATGGCGTCCTCACACCGTTCCCAGAAGGCCCTGCGGGCGGAAGCGGATCAGCAGCAGCAGGACGACGCCGTAGATCAGCATGCGGTACTCGGCCGCCGCGCGGAACAGCTCCGGCAGCCCGACCAGCACCGCCGCCCCCAGCACGGCCCCGGCGACATTGCCGAGCCCGCCGAGGATGACCATGGTCAGCGCCAGCATCGACACCGGCGCCGGGAAGGTCTCGTGGTTGATGTAGGAATAGGAATGCGCCATCAGCGCGCCGCCCACCCCGGCGATGAATCCCGCCACCGCGAAGGCCAGCCCCTTGTAGCGGTTGAGGTCGACGCCGTAGGAGCGCGCCGCCACGTCGTCCTCGCGGATCGCCCGCAGCGTGCGGCCGAGATGGGAGTTCAGCAGGCGCGATTGCAGGGCGGCGAAGGCCAGCAGGACGACCAGCGGCACCCAATAGACCCACTGGCCGCTGACCAGCGGCTTGCCCGCCACCACCAGCGGCGGGATGCCGGCCACGCCGATCGGGCCGCGGGTCAGGCTTTCCCAGTTGAGGATGACCAGCGTCACGATCTCGCCCACCGCCAGCGTGGCGATGGAGACGTAATGGCCGCGCAGCCGGAAGGCGGGATAGACCAACGCGGTGCCCAGCGCCGCCGCAACCAGCCCGGCCAGCGGCACCGCCAGCAGCACCGGCACCCGGCATTAGGCGCCAGCAGCGAGGAGGCATAGGCGCCGATGGCGAGCAGTCCGGCATGGCCGAGCGACACCTGCCCGACCGTGCCGGCGACCAGCGTCAGGCTGAGCGCCAGCAGGGCGTAGAGCCAGGCATTGCCCAGCGTCTGCAACAGATAGGGCTGCTGCACGACCAGCGGCAGGGCGAGCGCGGCGGCAGCCAACGCCCACACCGCCCATTTCGGCAGGACCAGCGGCCGGCTGGGGGCGATGAAGGTGCCGGTCGCGGCTCCGGCGGCAGGCGGCGGCTGCCAGCGAACAGGCCGTTCGGCCGCAGCACGGATCAGATCAGCGCCACGAAGGCGAACAGGTTGCGGTAGCTGGTGCCGAACAGGGCGATGCCGTAGCTCTCGATCAGGGCCGAGCAGCAGGCTGCCCGCGATGGCGCCCGGCACGTTGCCGACGCCGCCGATCAGCTGGGCGACGATGCCCTTCAGCCCGGCCTGGAAGCCCATGTTGGGGTCGATGGTGTTGTAATACATGCCGACCAGCAGGCCGCTGACCCCGCCCAGCGCGGATGCGATGGCGAACACCGTGCGGTTCACCTTGTCGACGTCGACGCCGCACTGCTGCGCCGCGTCGCGGTCGAGCGCCGTCGCCCGCACCGCCCAGCCCAGCTTGGCGAAGCGCAGGAAACCGTAGAGCAGCCCAGCGCTGCCGATGCCGACCCCGGCGATCAGCAGGTCGAGCGCGCCGATGCTGCCGCCGCCGATGGCGATGCGCCAGGTCGGCAGCTGGGTCGGCAGGGCGCGCGGGTCGGGGCTGAACAGCAGTTGCGCCGACTGGTCGAGCACCACCGACAGGCCGATGGTGGCGAGCAGCGGGGCGATGCGCCGGGGCGTTGCGCAGCGGGCGCAGGCCCACCCGCTGGATCACCACCCAGCAGCCCGCAGCCGGCGGCCACCGTGACGAAGGTCACCGGCAGAGGCAGGTTCAGCTTCGTCACGCACAGCCAGCCGATGTAGGCGCCGACCATGTAGACCGAGCCATGGGCGAAGTTGATCAGGTGCGAGACGCCGAAGATCAACGCCAGACCGACGGCCAGCAGCGCATAGATGTTGCCGATGACCAGCCCGTTGATGGTGTAGTCGAGCCACGGGCCGAGAGTGGTGGGAAACACGATGGTCGGTCCTTTTCCGGCGTCAGTTCGCAGCCTTGGCGGCCACCGGTGCCCGCCCCGCCTGCTCCCAGGGCGAAGCCGCCGTTCCTCACGACGAGCCGCGTGCTCAGCGGCTTGTCGACGCGCCGGGTCTGCGGATCGAAGCGGACGGTGCCGTAAACGACGCTCGGCGCATCCTTGACGGTGGCGAGCCCGTCGCGGACGGCGGTGCGGTCGGTGCCGCTCTGCCGGATCACGGTGGCCAGCAGCAGAAGCGCGTCGTAGGCGCGGCTCGAGAATGGCATCGGGCTCAACGCCGTATTTATTGCCGGTGTAGGCCTTGACGAAGGTCTGGACCTCCGGCCGCGGGTCGCCGGGGAAGAAGGGGGTGGTGGTGTGGACGCCCTCGACCGCCGCCCCGCCCAGTTCCAGGAACTTGGGCGAATCGGCCCAAGACCGGCGGCGACCACCGGCTGGGTGAATCCGGCCTCGCGCAGCTGGCGGGCGATCTGGGCGCCGTCGGCGTAGTAGGAGACCAGCACGATGCCGTCCGGTTTCAGGTGTCGCGCACCCGCACCAGGGCGGAGCGGAAATCCTTCTCGTCGGCCAGATGACCCCCTCGGCACCGACCACCTCCGCCCCGCGCTCCTTCGCCGCCTTGGCGAACAGGTCCTTGCTGGTGCGGCCCCAGTCGTTGTTGATGAACAGCAGGGCGACGCGCTTCAGCCCCAGCGCCGTCACCGCGTAGTCGGCCGGCGCCGGCATCTCCTCCGCCTGATTGAGCGCGTTGCTCCAGACGAAATCGCCGCCCCTGGTGAAGTCGGGATGTGAGTTGGTGAAGCCGAACTGCACCCAGCCCGCCATTCTGGTAGATCGGCGAGGCCGCCATGGACGCCGCACTGGTGAAGTCGCCAAGTTCGGCGACGATGCGGGCTGTCGGCGACGAACTTGCGGGCGATGGCGACGATTGCTTCGAACTGGACGCGCAGCGGGCGGCCCTGGATGCCGCCACCGGCATTCGCCTGCTCCAGCGCCAGATCGAAGCCGCGCTGCCACTGCGCGCCATACTGCGCATACTGGCCGGTCAGCGGCCCGCTGACGCCGACGCCGCCGGCTCCTTCGCCGGGTCGGCGGGCTGCGAGAAGGCCGGCTGGACGACGCCGAGCGCGGCCAGCGGCGGACGGGTGCCGGCGACCAGCGCGGTGGAGCGGAGAAACAGATCGAGCATCGGAATCGCTTTCAAATCTTGAAATCCGGATCAGTTGGTGGCGGCGGGGAGGCTGCCGTCCCACAGGGCGAGCTCGACGTTGCGCACGCCGGACACGCGGCGCGTCTCCGGATCGAAGGTCGCCTTGCCGAAGATGACGCTGGGGATGTCCTTCACGCGGGGGAAGGCGTCGCGGATCGCGGTGCGGTCGGTGCCGCCGGCATCGATCACCCGCTGCGCCACCAGCACCGCGTCATAGGCGTAAGCGGAAAAGCGTCCGGCTCCTCCTGGTACTTCGCACGGTAGGCGGCGACGAAGCTCTGCACCTCCGGACGAGGTTCCGCTGGAAAGAAGTTGGCGCGGGTGTAAACGCCGTTGACCGCCTCCCCGCCCAGTTCGTAGAAATTTCGGCGAATAGACGGAGCCCACCGCGACCACCGGCTGGTTGAGGCCGACCAGTTCCAGTTGCCGGCGATGGCCGCCCCGTCGGCATAGTAGGAGATCAGGACGATGCCGTCGGGATTGGCCTCGCGCACCCGCACCAGGGTGGAGCGGAAGTCCTTCTCGTCGGGCAGGTAGCCTTCGGTGGCGACGACCTCCGCCCCGCGCTCCTTCGCTACCTTGACGAAGATGTCCTTGCTGGTGCGGCCCCAGTCGGTGTTGAGGTGCAGCACCGCCAGCCGCTTGAGCTTCAGCAAGGTGACGGCGAAATCGGCGACGTTCGGCTGCTCCTCCGCCTGGCTGATGGAATTGCTCCAGACGAAGTCGCCGCCCTTGGTGAAGTCGGGGTGGGAGTTGGTGAAGCCGAACTGCACCAGCCCGGCCCGCTGGTAGATCGGCGAAGCGGCCATCGACGCCGGGCTGGAGAAGTCACCCAGCTCGATCGGGATCTTCCGATCGGCGACGAACTTCTGGGCGATGGCGATGGATTGGCGCCGGAGTCGTTGGCTGTCCTCGAACACGTAGCGCAGCGGACGGCCCTTCACCCCGCCCGCGGCGTTGATCTGGTCGAGCGCCAGATCGAAGCCCTTCTTCCACTGCGCGCCATACTGCGCGCTGGGACCGGTCAGCGGCCCGCTGACCCCGAACCACAGCGGCTCGCCCGCGGCCTCCGCCGCGGTGGGCCGGCCCGCCGGACATCGCGATGCAGGCGAGCGCCAGACCCCCGGCCAGGGTGTGGCAAAGCACTGAACGTCGGGAAAGCGCAGGCTGGGGCATGGCGTCGTCTCCAAAAGGCTTTCGGCACGAATTCGAAAAAAGACCGCCGCCCGGAACCGGGGCGTGGACCCGCTGACGGGCGGCGGCTTCAGGCACGGGAGGACGGGACGCCGGCGAGCGGAGCGCCGGAAGGACAAGGGTCGCACCGCCCGCCTGCGCCCTGACGGTCGCGATCAGAAATCGTAACCGCCGCCGGCCCCGGCCGGTGCCGCCGGGGACTTCGGTTCCGGACGCTCGACGATCAGCGCCTCGGTGGTGATCAGCAGGCCGGCGACCGACGCCGCATCCTGCAAGGCGATGCGCACGACCTTGGCCGGATCGATGATCCCGGCCTTCAGCAGGTCGGTGAACTCGCCGGTCTGCGCGTCGTAGCCGAAGGCGGTGTCGTTCCCCTCCAGCAGCTTGCCGACGATGACCGAACCGTCAGCCGCGGTCTCGGCGATCTGGCGGACCGGCGCCTGCAAGGCGCGCCGCGGCACGATGTCGATGCCGACGCGCTCGTCGTCGTTGACCGGAACCACCGCATCGATGGCGCAGGTAGCATCAGCAGGGTGACGCCGCCGCCGGGCACGATGCCCTCGGCGATGGCGGCACGGGTGGCATGGACGGCGTCGTCCACGCGATCCTTGCGCTCCTTCACCTCGACCTCGGTCGAACCGCCGACGCGGATCACCGCGACGCCGCCCGACAGCTTGGCCAGCCGCTCCTGCAGCTTCTCGCGGTCGTAGTCCGAGGTGGTTTCCTCGATCTGGGCGCGGATTTGAGCGATGCGGGCGTCGATGGGCCCGCGGCCGCCGGCGCCGTCGATCACCGTCGTCTCCTCCTTGGCGATCACCACCCGCTTGGCGGTGCCGAGATCGGCCAGCGAGACGGTCTCCAGCTTGAGGCCGATGTCCTCGCTGATCACCTGCCCGTTGGTGAGGATGGCGATGTCCTCCAGGATAGCCTTGCGCGGGTCGCCGAAGCCCGGCGCCTTCACCGCGGCGATCTTCAGGCCGCCGCGCAGCTTGTTCACCACCAGCGTCGCCAGCGCCTCGCCCTCGACATCCTCGGCGACGATCAGCAGCGGACGGGAGGACTGCACCACAGCCTCCAGCACCGGCAGCAGCGGCTGCAGGCTGGACAGCTTCTTGTCGTGGATCAGGATGTACGGATTGTCGAAATCGACGACCAGCTTCTCGGCGTTGGTGACGAAATAGGGCGAGAGATAGCCGCGGTCGAACTGCAACCCTTCGACCACGTTCAACTCGGTCTCCAGGCTCTTGGCCTCCTCCACCGTGATGACGCCGTCGTTGCCGACCTTGGACACCGCCTCGGCGATGATGGCGCCGATGGCGCGCTCGCCGTTGGCGGAGATGGTGCCGACCTGCGCCACCTCGTCGTTGGTGGAGATGGTCTTGGCCCGCGCCTTCACGTCGGCGATCACCGCGGCGACAGCGCGGTCGATGCCGCGCTTGAGGTCCAGCGGGTTCAGCCCGGCGGCGACGGCCTTGGCGCCCTCGCGGACGATGGCCTGGGCCAGCACGGTGGCGGTGGTGGTGCCGTCGCCGGCCAGATCGGCGGTCTTGGACGCCACCTCGCGCACCAGCTGGGCGCCGATCTTCGAAGCGGTCGGCCAGCTCGATCTCCTTGGCGACCGACACGCCGTCCTTGGTGATGCGGGGGGCGCCAAAGTATCGATCACGACGTTGCGGCCCTTCGGGCCCAGTGTGACCTTCACGGCATTGGCGAGAGGGTATCGACGCCGCGCAGGATGCGGTCGCGGGCATCGGCGGGAGAATTTGACGTCCTTGGCGGCCATGGCGATGTCCTTTTTATCGAAGTCTTTTTTGGGTGGGTTCCAGCGGAAACGGGCAGGTCTGCCTGGGCGGGGCCTCAGGCGGCTTCGACCACGCCGACGATGTCGGATTCCTTGATGACCAACAGATCCTCGCCCTGCACCTTGATCTCGGTGCCCGACCATTTGCCGAAGACCACGCGGTCGCCGACCTTCACGTCGAGCGGATGGATGCGGCCCTGGTCGTCGCGCACGCCGGGACCGACGGCGATAACCTCGGCCTCCTGCGGCTTTTCCTTGGCGGTGTCGGGGATGATGATCCCGCCCTTCGACTTTTCCTCCTGCGCCACACGGGCCGACGACGACGCGGTCGTGCAACGGACGGAACGGCATGCCTGGTGTCTCCTGGTTCGGGCCTCGTTCGGGCCTCTGGGGGTCATGTGCGGCGCCCCGCATTCACCGTAGGGACAAAGCTTAATCACTGTTTATTCCTACTGTAAAGATAGTGTTTTGTATTTTTCTTATACATATTTCATGTGTTATTATTGGTCCCGCCAGGGCCGTCGGCATCCGACTCATTTGAAAAACTCAACGGAATCATGAACATTCCAAGATTGCCGGGGTGCCGCCGCGGTATTGTAAGAAACAACACACAGATGCATCTCAGCGGCGTAGTTTCACAGAAATGCCGAACACCCGGATATCGACCGCTCCGCCGGCCGCACGGTTGCCCACCATCGACGACGATGTGGCTGTGGCTTTTCGGGCTGTTCCAGGACACCACGCTGATCATCGCCATCGGCCTGTTCGACCTGCTGAACACCGCGCGCACCGCCGCCAAGGACCCGGCATGGCTGGGCTTCTACGACGAGGCGTTCGGCTTCGCGGCGCTGGTCTACCTGACGGTCTGCGTGATCGCGTCGCGCTACAGCCTGTGGCTGGAGCGCCGGCTGCGGCGGTGAGGACGCCCCGGAAATGGCATGGAGGCCGGCTCGCCGCAACCGGCCGGATCAGGAATAGAAGCCCGGCTCCGGCAACGCGCCGGTCAGGGCATGGACGCCCAGCTCCTTCAGCTTGTAATCCAGCGGATCGTGCAGGGAATGGGTGCGGACATTGCGCCAGAAGCGGTCGAAGCCATAACGCCCGGCTGGCCCCCCGCGCACCCGTGATATCGAACAGCCGGCCGGCAGCGTCCAGACCGGCACGGGCGGCGGCGACCTTGAAGGTGGCGACGGCGAGCGAGGTCTCGCCCACGCTCCTGCGCTCCCAGCGACCGTCCGCGCTCCCACGCCCGTTGCAGCCGGTCGAGCGCCAGCCCGCCCAGCGCGTCGGCCGCGGCGATGGCCAGCTGCACTTCGCCGAAATGATGCAACAGATAGGGGTCCTCGGCGGCGCTGGCTACGCCCGACGCCCGCCACGGCCGTCCTTCCGTCAGGGTGAAGCCGCGCGCCGCCGCCAGCGCCCCTTCGGCGATGCCGAGATAGAGGCTGGCCAGGATCGACTGGGCGATGCAGGGGCGCAGGCTGGAAGCGACGTCGCCGAACGGCCCCGGCGGTCCCAGGATGTCGGCGGCCGACACCGCCACATCGGTGAAGGTGACGGTGCCGCTGTCGGTCTGGCGCTGGCCGATGGCATCCCAATCGTCCAGCACGGCGATGCCGGCACGGTCGGTCGGCAGCACCATCACCCGCAACACCCCGTCCGGCCCGTCCGCCGACACCAGCAGCAGGTCGGAATCGCTGGCGCCGGAGCAGAAGCTCTTGGCGCCGTTCAGACTCCAGCTTTGCGGCTCCTCCCCGTCCTTGCTCCCCTCCCCCGTGGGCGTCAGATGGGTGCGGCGGTCGAGCGGGTTCAGCGCATTGCCCCAGAACAGGCCGCGCCGCGCCGTGGCGGTCAGCAGCCCAGCCCGCTGGGTCGGGTTGCCATAGAGCAGGATCAGGCGACCATCAGGTGATGGAAGGCGAACAGATGGGCCAGAGAGGAATTGACCTGCGCCAGGTCCCGCACCGCCCCCAGGATGGCCGGCCAGCCTTCCCCCTGCCCGCCATAGGCCGCCGGGATCGACAGGGTCAGCAGGCCCGAGCGGCGGATGGCGTCGCGTTCCGCCTTGGCGGTGCCGCCGGCCCGGTCGCGGGCGACGGCGGTTTCATCCAGCAGGCCCTTGAGGTCGGCCAATGCCCCGCGCAGGGCCGGGCTGGACAGCGGAACGATGCTCATGAGGCACTCCTGGCCGGCTGAAGGTCGCCGAAGGGGCTGACGAAGGCGACGTCCAGCGCCGGCTGGGTTACTGGTGGCGGGGCCGTCACCGGCAGCGGCGGGAACAGCAGGTCGGCGACGCGGTGCGCCTCCTCCAGATGCGGGTAGCCGGACAGGATGAAGCTGTCGACGCCGAGATCACGGTATTCCAGCAGCCGGTCCGCCACCTGCCGCGGGTTGCCGACCAAAGCGGTTCCGGCGCCGCCACGCACCAGCCCGACGCCGGCCCACAAATTCGGCGCCACCACCAAATCCGCGCGGAGGCAAGCTCGGTCATCCGCCGCTGGCCTTCGAACTCGAAGCGACGGAAGGCGCCGTGCGCGGCCTCGACGGCGCTGCGGTCGATCTTGCTGGGATCGAGATCTTCGGCGGCGGCCCGGCTCCGCCTCGGTCTCGCGCACGATGATGTTGACGCGCAGGCCATAGGACAGGGTGCGGCCATGGGCCGCGCCCGCGCCCGCACGTCCTTGAGCTTGGCGGCCACCGCCTCGGGCGGCTCGGCCCAGGTCAGGTCAAGTGCTGGAAATCCTGCCGCCACCGCGGCATGGCCGGCGGGCAACAAGCCGCCAAAGAACAGCGGCGGATGAATGTCACCGGTCGCAGCGGCACGGTCGCCCCCTTCACCGTCACGTGGCTGCCGGCAAAATCGACGGTCTCGCCGGCCAGAACCCGCTTCCACACCGTGAAGAACTCGGCCGCCTCGGCATGCGGGCATCATGGTCGAGGAAGACGCCATCGCCCGCCAGCTCCGCCGCGTCGCCGCCGGCCACCACATTCAGGTAGAAGCGCCCGCCCGACAGCCGGTCCAGCCCGGCGGCGAGCCGGGCGGCGAAGGTCGGCGTCATTGAGGAGGGCCGGGTCGCGACCAGGAAGCGCAGCCGCTCCGTCGCCGCGATCAGTGCGGCCGAAACGATGTAGGGCTCCTCGCAGGCCTTGCCGCAGGGAACCAGCACGCCGTGATAGCCGCGCCGGTCCGCGGCCCGGGCGATCTCCGTCAGATAGGCCAGGGTGGCGGGCCGGCTGTCGACCTGGCTGCCCAGGATCGGGGCCGTCGCCATGCACCGGCAGGAACCAGAAGATGTCCATGGGTCGGGTCTCCGCTCAGAGATCGAGCGCCAGCAGGCGCCGGGCGTTGTCGAACAGCAGCCCGTCGAGCACCGCCCCGTCGAAGCCGAGCTTCAGGAAATCCTCCACCGTCTGCTTCATCGGGCGGAACGGGTAGGAGCTGCCGAACAGCAGCTGGTCGCGCAGGAAGCCGTTGGCGGCCTCGACATAGAGGCGGCTGCCGGGCAGGAAGAGGTACATGTCCGGCACGATGTGGACGTTGGGATGGCGGAAGGCGATGCCGACGATCTCGGCCACATGCGGCCAGAAGCCGTGGTGGATGACGATGTTCAGGGTCGGGAACGCGCGGGCGATGCGGCCGACCGGGGCCGGATCGTTGAAGCGCGGATCCGGCGTGGTCGGCCCGGTCATCAGGAAGACCGGCACCTTCAGCTGGTCGCAGGCGTCATAGACCGGCAGCAGCGACGGATCGTCGAAGGGAATGGCCGGATCGAGGAAGCCCGGCTCCAGGTTGATGCCCTTCAGCCCCAGCGCGGCGATGGCGCGCCCGGCCTCCGCCACCGCGGCGGCGGTGCCCTGGCGCTGCGGATCGACCGAGCCGATGCCGATCAGCTCCGGCCGGCCGGCGACCAGTTCGTGAACGCGGTCGTTGGAGGTGCTGACGCCGGGGGTATCGCGTCCGACGATGGCGGCGGCGGTGATGCCGGCCTCGTGCACATCGGCGAGATAGCCGTCCAGCGTGTGGGAACGGGTGAAATGGCTGTCGTCGCCACGGGTGCCGACGCGCCGGTTCAGCCATCTGGCCGTCTCGAAGCCGGGGGTGCCGGGGGTCGCCCCATAGAAATCATGCAGGAAGGCGGGACGGCTGCGCAGGTCGATGATCTTGCGGGACACGGTTGCGGTCTCCGGTTGCAGGGTCTGCCGGATAAGCGCAACAACGGTGCCAAACCGGTTTTTTCTTTGTTTCCAGTTACTTGGAGAAAATCTTCCCCGACGGTCGCGCTGCAATTGCAACAGCCGCCGCCGGGGAATTGCTGCATGGGCAGCGCCGATTTCACAGATCGCCCGCTACGCCCAGCCCCCCGACCAGACCGCTTCGCGCACCGATATGCTGGATTTCAGCAGACCGGAGGCGTGGAAGCTGTCGGCCACCGCCTGCTGGCGCCGCACCGCCCGATCGTCCAGCGGCTTGGCGCCGTAGGTCAGCCGGCTGAAGGCCAGTTCCAGCGCCGGGGCGTCGATGCCGAGGTCGCGCGTCATGCTGCGCGCCGCCTCCGCCGCGTGGAGAGCGGCGTATTCGCCGGCCTTGCCCACCTCGTCCAGCAGGATGGCGACGGCTTCCGGGTTGCGGTCGGCGAAGCTCTGATTGGCGAGGTAGAACTGGTGGTTCGGCACCAGCCCGCTGCCGTCGGTCAGCACCCGCGTGTCGTCGCGGATCTGGGCCGAGGAGAGCAGCGGATCCCAGATCGCCCAGGCATCCACCATCTCGTCGAGCAGCGCCTCCAGCGCCGCCGCCGGCTGCATATGGACGATGCGCACGTCATCCAGGGTCAGCCCATAGGCCTGCAGCGCCCGCAGCAGGAAGTAATGGACGTTCGACCCGGTGTGCAGTGCCACCGTCCGCCCGCGCAGGTCGGCGGTGCTGCGGAAGGGGCTGTCATGGCGGATCAGCAGCGCCTCGGCGTTGGGGGCCGGCGGGTCGTAGCCGACATAGACCAGCGGCACGCCGGCCGCCTGGGCGAAGACCGGCGGCGCCTCTCCGGTCGCGACGAATTCCACCTGCATGCTGCCGAGCGCGTCCATCATCTGCGGGCCGGACACGAACTCCGTCCAGGTGACGCGGTAGCCATGGGCGGCCAGCCGCCGTTCCACGGCCCCCCGCATCTTCAGGATGCTGGAGGTGCCGAACTTCTGGTAGCCGATCGGCAGGTCAACCAGTTGGGCGGGCCGGGGAGAGACGGCCGGCACGGAGGGCGTCGAAGACCGCTCCTCCCCCGGTTCCGCCGCACCGGACCGCCGCCGCGGCGCGATGGCGCCGAGATGGGCCAGTTGGGTGCGGAAGGCGTTGCGGGTCATCCCCAGGCTTTCCGCCGCCCGCATCTGGTTGCCGTCGGCCAGTTCGAAGGCGCTGCGCACCGCGGTGCGGACCAGCCGCTCGTACAGGTCGGCTTCGCCGTCGGCGATGGCGCGGCCGACCAGCGCCTTCACCGCTCCTTCGAGGTCGCGGGGCGGCGGCTCCACAGCACCGGACGCCCAGCCCTGGGTCTCGCCCTGGCTCTGACCATGACCGTGTCCCTCGCAGCGCAGGCGGACGTCGTTCGCGCCGATCTCCGGACCGGGCGCCAGCAACACCGCGTTGTGCAGCACATTCTCCAGCTGGCGGATGTTGCCCGGCCAGGGGCACCGGGCCAGCCGACGCAGCGCCTCCCCGCTCAGCGACAGCTCCGGCCGGCCGAGCCGCTCCTTGTGGAGGTCGAGGAAATGCCGGGCCAGCGGCGGGATGTCGCCCGGCCGCTCGCGCAGCGGCGCCAGCTGCACCGAGGCGACGTTCAAACGGAAATACAGATCCTCGCGAAAGCGCCTGGCCTCCACCGCCGCCTCCAGATCGACGTTGGTGGCGGCGATGACGCGGACGTCGATGGGAATGGGCTTGCGCGAGCCGACGCGCACCACCTCGCGTTCCTGCAACACGCGCAGAAGCTTGACCTGAAGGGCGGGCGGCAGGTCGCCGATCTCGTCCAGCAGAAGCGTGCCGCCATGGGCGGCCTCGAACCAGCCGGCCTGGGTCTTCAGCGCGCCGGTGAAGGCTCCCTTTTCGAAGCCGAACAGTTCGGCCTCGGCCAGCGTGTCGCTGAAGGCACCGCAATTCACGGCGACGAACGGGCCGTCGGCCCGACGGCTGCGGCTGTGGATATAGCGTGAGACCAGTTCCTTGCCGGTGCCGGTTTCGCCTATGATCAGCACGGTGGCGTCGCTGGGCGCCAGCCGGTCGAGATCGGCCTGGAGCCGTTGCGACTGCGGATCCTCGAACACCATCGCGGTGGCGCGGATCTTCGGCTTGCGGGCCCGGCTGGCCGGGTCGAAGGCGACGATGCGGCGCTGTTCGTAACCGGCGGCGTCGATGCCCGGTCCGCAACTCCCGTCCTGCCCCACGACAACGGACGGCAAGGCGGCGGCGTCGAACCGGCAGGAGGACAGGCCGGGTCCCGAACGGGGATCGGCATCGAAGGCTGTCGCGGCGGGCCAGCGGTCACTGGGCGGGATCCTGGTCATGGCGGCACCTGCTTCCTGAGGCGGGCATCGTCGGGTCACCCCGATCATTCCCCAGTGTACCAATATGGAAATAGATTCAATATTACAAACTAATCTCGTTGTATTTTCCGCCTACTGGTGCGTTTCACATGATTCCTGCTGCATGTGCAGCACCGGTGGCGTGACGGCTGCTGCCTTTGAAGCGTGACCTCGTTGCTCGCGACAGAACTTCATTAACAAATTCAGCATCTTACCGTCTTGGCACACGGCTTGCCCCTATGGCTCCGGACATTCCCGCACTGGAGCTTGTGTAAAATGGGCAAGATCAAGGTCGTCACCGTTTCCGGCAATCTGGGCGCCCGGTCCCGCACCCGCGCCCTGATCGATGCCGTGGTGGAGGAGGTGGAGGCACGGGTTTCCATCCATCGCACCGACATCGTCATCGGCGAACTGGCGCCTGATCTGGGGGCGCTGACCGATCCGAAGGCCGCGCCGCCGCGCGTGGCCGACGCGCTGGCCGCCATCGTCGGCGCCGACCTGCTGGTCGTCGGCACGCCCGTCTACAAGGGCTCCTACACCGGGCTGTTCAAGCATCTGATCGACTTCATCGATCCGAACGCGCTGGGCGGCGTGCCGGTGGTGCTGACCGCGACCGGCGGCAGCCCGCGCCATGCCCTGGTGATCGAACACCAGCTGCGCCCGCTGTTCGGCTTCTTCCTGGCCCACACGGTGCCGACCGGCGTCTTCGCCCAGGACAGCGACTTCACCGACTACCGCCTGACCAGCCCGGACATCGCCGCACGCGCAGCCCGCGCCGCCGACGAGGCGGTGCGCATCGCCGCCCTCGGCCGGCTGGCGACTTCCACCGCTTCCCTGGCCACCGCGTCCCTGGCCGCCGCCTGATCCTCCCTTCTTCCGCTCCCGGAGACTTCACCATGACCGCCACCACGACTGCCAATTCCGACGCCGTGAAGTTCGCCTATTGGGTTCCGAACGTGTCCGGCGGCCTCGTCATCAGCAAAATCGAACAACGCACCGGCTGGGACATCGACTACAACCGCAAGCTGGCGCAGATCGCCGAGCGGGCCGGATTCGAATACGCGCTGAGCCAGATCCGCTTCACCGCCGGCTACGGCGCCGACAACCAGCATGAATCGGTGTCCTTCACCCATGCCCTGCTGGCGGCGACCGAGAGACTGAACGTCATCGCCGCGGTGCTGCCCGGCCCCTGGCACCCGGCCGTGCTGGCCAAGCAGGTCGCCACCATCAGCCATCTGACCGGAGGCCGCATCGCCGTCAACATCGTCAGCGGCTGGTTCCGCGGCGAGTTCCAGGCCATCGGCGAACCGTGGCTGGACCATGACGAGCGCTACCGCCGGTCGGAGGAGTTCATCCGCGTCATCCGCGGCGTCTGGTCGGAGGACAATTTCTCCTTCAACGGCGCCCATTACCGCTTCGAGAACTACACGCTGAAGCCGAAGCCGCTGGCCCCGCTGCCGGAGGTCTTCCAGGGCGGCAGCTCGCGCGCCGCCCGCGACATGGCGGCCCGCGTGTCCGACTGGTATTTCACCAACGGCAACACGCCCGACGGCATCGAGGCGCAGATCGCCGACATCCGCGCCAAGGAGGCCGGCACCGGCCACCGCGCGAAGATCGGCGTCAACGCCTTCGCCATCGTCCGCGAGACCGAGGAGGAGGCCCGCGCCGTCCTGAACGAGATCCTGGAGAAGGCCGATCCCGACGCGGTGAAGGGCTTCCACCACGAGGTCCAGAATGCCGGCAACGCCTCGCCGGAGCGCGAGGGCAATTGGGCCAAATCCACCTTCGAGGATCTCGTCCAGTACAATGACGGCTTCAAGACCAACCTGATCGGCACGCCGCGTCAGGTGGCGGAGCGCATCGTCGAGCTGAAAGCCATCGGCGTCGATCTGGTCCTGCTCGGCTTCCTGCATTTCCAGGAGGAGGTCGAGTATTTCGGCCGCCACGTCATCCCGCTGGTCCGCGAACTGGAAGCGGCCAAGGAGCGGGAAGCGGTCGCCGCCTGATCCATCCCGCGGGGGAGATCCCCTCCCCCACCCCACCACCACGCTGTTCAGCGGAGCGCGCCCATGCCGGCCGTCCTTTCCGAACCCCTTGTCTCGCCCGCGGCGGGGAGCGTTCCGTCCGCCCTGGCGGTCGAGGCGGTGTCGCTGTCCTTCGGCGGCGTCACGGCGCTGAGCGACATCTCCATCGCCGTCGTGCCGGGGGAAATCCGGGCGGTCATCGGTCCGAACGGCGCCGGCAAAAGCTCGCTGCTCAACGTCGTCAGCGGCCTGTACCGGCCGGACCGCGGCCGGGTCTGGCTCGGCGGGCACAGCTTCGCGGCCGTGCCGACCGACCGGCTGGCCTCCCTCGGCGTGTCCCGCACCTTCCAGAATCTGGCGCTGTTCAAGGGGTTGTCGGTGCTGGACAACGTCGCCGCCGGCCTGTCGCACCGGCTGCGCGCCGGGGTGCTGGCCCAGGTAATCGGCCTGCCGGCCGCCCGGCGGGAACGGGCGGAGGCGTACGGCAAGGCGGAGGAGCTGCTGGCCTTCCTGCATCTGGAGGATTTTCGCGACCGGCCGGCCGGCAGCCTGCCCTACGGGATCCAGAAACGGGTCGAGCTTGCCCGCGCCCTGGTGGCGCGGCCCCGCCTGCTGCTGCTGGACGAGCCGATGGCCGGCATGACCTTGACCGAAAAGCGGGATCTCAGCGGTCACATCCGCGCCGCCCGCGACGATCTCGGCACCACCATCGTGCTGATCGAACATGACGTCGGCGTCGTGATGGGATTGTCCGACCGCATCGCCGTGCTGGATTACGGCCGGCTGATCGCCGACGGCACACCCGATCAGATCCGCAACGACCCGGTGGTGATCGACGCCTATCTCGGCGTCGCCCACGACGTTGAAGCCGGAGAGGGCATCTGAGCCATGGAGTGGCAATTCTTCACCGAGGTGCTGGTCGGCGGCCTGCTGTCGGGGGTGATGTACTCCCTGGTCGCCATCGGCTTCGTCCTGATCTACAAGACCAGCGGCGTGCTGAACTTCGCCCAGGGCGCGCTGCTGCTGTTCGCGGCGCTGACCTTCGTCAGCCTGACGGAGCGCGGCCTGCCCGTCTGGGCGGCGATCCTGCTGACGCTGGCGGCGATGACCGCCATCGGCGCGCTGATCGAGCGCACGGTGCTGCGCCCGCTGGTCAACCAGCCGCCGATCACCCTGTTCATGGCGACGCTCGGCGTGTCCTACGTCATCGAAGGGGCGGCACAACTGCTGTGGGGCACCCAGGTCCATGGGCTGGATCTGGGCATCGACGACCTGCCGCTGGAGATCGTCGGCGTGCTGATCAGCAGTTTCGACCTGTTTGCCGCGGCGGTGGCCGGGGCGATGGTGGCGGCGCTGACCCTGTTCTTCCGCTACACCCGCATCGGTCTCGGCTTCCGCGCCGTCGCCGACGACCAGCTCGCCGCGCTGGCGGTGGGGCTGAGCCTGGACCGCATCTGGACCGCGGTGTGGACCGCCGCCGGGGTGGTGGCGCTGGTCGCCGGCCTGCTATGGGGCGCACGTCTGGGCGTGCAGTTCTCGCTGTCGCTTGTGGTGCTGAAGGCGCTGCCGGTCCTCGTCCTGGGAGGGTTCGATTCCATCGCCGGAGCCATCGTCGGCGGCCTGATCGTCGGCGCGGTGGAGAAGCTGGCGGAAGTCTATGTCGGCCCCTTCGTCGGCGGTGGCATCGAGGGGTGGATCGCCTATGTCGCCGCCCTCGGCTTCCTGCTGATCCGCCCGTCCGGCCTGTTCGGCGCCAAGCCGGTGGAAAGGGTCTGAGCCATGACCGATCTCGCGCTTGAGAAGACCGCAGCAGCAGCCCCGCACCGTGCCTCCCCTCCCCTGCTGGGCATCGGTGCCCTGCTGATCGTCGCCTACGGCGTCCTGCCGCTGGTCGCCAGCGAGTATCTGTTCGACGCCATCCTGACGCCCTTCCTGGCGCTGGCGCTGGCCGGGCTGGGGCTGAACATCCTGACCGGCTATGCCGGGCAGGTGTCGCTGGGATCCTCCGCATTCATGGCGGTGGGCGCCTATGCCGCCTACAATCTGGCGCTCCGCCTGCCGGGGCTGCCCTTCCTAGTCGACGTCCTGCTGGCCGGCGTGGTCGCCGCCGCGGTCGGGCTGCTGTTCGGCCTGCCCAGCCTGCGGCTGCGCGGCTTCTACCTCGCCGTCTCGACGCTGGCCGCCCAGTTCTTCGTGCAGTGGGTGTTCAACAAGGTCGGCTGGTTTTCCAACCACAGCCCGTCCGGCATCGTCAGCGTGCCGCAGCTGTCGGTCGCCGGCCTGCCGCTCGACAGCTCCGCCGGCCGCTACCTGTTCGCGCTCGGCGTGGTGACGGCGGTGACGCTGGCGGTGTGGCGGCTGGTGGAAAGCCCGACCGGCCGCGCCCTGGTGGCCCTGCGCGACCACGAGACGGCGGCGCGGGTGATCGGCATCCCGGTTTTGCGGATCAAGCTGCTGGCCTTCGCCGTCTCCTCCTTCATCATCGGGGTCGCCGGGGTGCTGTGGGCCTTCGCCTATCTGCGCACGGTGGAGCCGGCCGGCTTCAACCTCGACCGCTCCTTTCAAATCCTGTTCATCGTCATCATCGGCGGGCTGGCCTCGCTGCGCGGGGCCTTCCTGGGGGCGGCGCTGATCGTCGTCTTCCCGCTGCTGCTATCCCGGCTGGGCGAGGCGCTGCTGGGCGGGCTGTTCGACAGCGGCGTGCTGGAGATGAGCCAGCGCATCGTGCTCGGCCTGCTGATCGTCACCTTCCTGATCGCCGAACCGGCGGGCCTGACCGCCCTGCTCGACCGGGCCTGGAGCCGGGCCTGGAACCGGACCGCCGGGCGCTGCCGCCGGACCGGCTGAGCGGCCCTTCCAAAAAATCCGGGGCATCCCGCCCCTTTTCAAAAACCAGCCATCCCAACGGAGACACACCAGATGTCGCGTCCGAACACCCGAAGCTTGTCCCTGAAGGCCGCCCTGCTCGGCGCGCTGCTGGGCACCGCCGCCCTGCTGCCCGGCGTGGCACAGGCCGACGAACAATACTTCCCGCTGCAAAGCTACCGCGTCGGCCCCTATGCCGCCGGCGGCACCGGCTTCTTCGGCGGTTTCATCGACTATCTGACGCTGGTCAACAACCGGGACGGCGGCGTCAACGGCGTCAAGCTGACCTGGGACGAGTGCGAGACCCAGTATGAGGTCGAACGCGGCGTCGAATGCTACAAGCGGCAGAAGAACCGGCCCGGCGTCGCCGCCTGGAACCCGCTGTCGGTCGGCATCGCCTATGCCATGATCGACGATGTCGGCCGCGACAGGGTTCCGCTGATCACCGTCAACCACGGCCGCACCGACAGCACCGACGGCCGCGTCTTCAAATACGTCTTCCCGCTGCTGCTGAACCCCTACAGCGAAAGCTCGGGCATCGTGAACTACATCGGCACGCGGGAAGGCGGGCTGGAGAAGCTGAAGGGCAAGAAGATCGTGGTGCTGTACCACGGCTCCCCCTACGGCAAGGAGACCATCCCGATCTACCAGCTGCTGGCCGAGAAATACGGCTTCTCGGTCGAACAGGTCGAGGTGCCGCATCCCGGCAACGAACAGCAGTCGCAATGGCTGTCTATCCGCCGAACCAAGCCCGATTACGTGGTGTTGCGCGGCTGGGGCGTGATGAACCCGGTGGCGCTGAAGACGGCGCAGAAGGTCGGCTTCCCGGCCGACCGCATCATCGGCAATGTCTGGTCCAACTCCGAGGAGGATGTGATCCCGGCCGGCGACGCCGCCAGGGGCTACACCGCCATCACCACCCAGGCGTCGGGTGTCGACTATCCGGTGCTCCAAGAGATCGCGAAGACGGTCTACGGCGCCGGCAAGGGCAACCTCGACGACAAGAAGCGGATCGGCAGCGTCTATCACAATCTCGGCATCGTCAACGGCATCCTGAACGTCGAGGCGGTGCGCATCGCCCAGGACAAGTTCGGCAAACGGCCCCTGACCGGCGACGAGGTGCGCTGGGGCTTCGAGCATCTGCGGCTCGATCCCGCACGGGTCGAGGCGCTGGGGGCCAAGGGCCTGTTCCATTCCATCAACGTCAGCGTCGCCAACCACGAGGGCGAGGGGCGCGTGACCTTCCAGCAGTGGGACGGCGCTAGGTGGAAGGTGGTATCCGACTGGATCGCCCCGGACTGGGCCCTGCTGCGCCCGATCATCGAGAAGTCGTCGCTGGCCTATGCCGCCGAGCACGGCATCCAGGTCCGCGACCCCGCCGCCGAGGACGCCAGCAACTGAGCCCGGAGGAGTCGCGTCGCCATGACAATTCACGAGGTGCTGCTATCGCTGCACGGGGTCGAGGCGACCTACAACCACGCCATCCGCGCGCTGTCCGGCGTCAGCCTGACCGTGCGGACGGGGGAGATCGTCGCCCTGCTCGGCGCCAACGGTGCCGGCAAGACCACCGCCCTGAAGGCGCTGTCCGGCCTGCTGCCGGCGGAACGCGGCCAGATCGCCGCCGGCAGCATCGTCTATGACGGCGAGGACGTCACCCGCCGCAGCCCGGCCGAGCTGGTGCGCGCCGGGCTGGTGCAGGTGCTGGAGGGCCGGCACTGCTTCCGCTCCCTGACCGTCGAGGACAACCTCATCGTCGGCGGTCAGGTGCGCGGCCTGGGTCGAACCGCCCTGCGCTCCGAGCTGGAGCGCATCTACGCCCTGTTCCCCCGGCTGCGCGACCGGCGCAGGACCCCCGCCGGCCTGACCTCCGGCGGGGAACAGCAGATGACGGCGATCGGCCGGGCGCTGATGGCGCGGCCCCGCCTGCTGGTTCTGGACGAGCCGTCGATGGGCCTCGCCCCGCTGGTGGTCGAGGGCATCTTCGCCGCGCTGAAGCGCCTGAACCGCGAGGAGGGGCTGTCGATCCTGGTGGCCGAACAGAACTCCACCGTCGCCCTGCGCCACGCCGACCGCGCCAGCGTGCTGGAGACCGGCCGCACCGTGCTGGACGGCCCCGCCACCGATCTGCGCGACCGCGACGACATCAAGGCCTTCTATCTGGGCTTCGGCGTCGGCAGCCCCGCCGCCGCCGCAACCACCCATACCGCCGCCTGAGCGGACCAACCCGAAACCGATAAAGGATACGAGACGATGAGCACTGCCGTTCTCGACACAGCCCCCAAAACCGCCGATCCCGCGCCGCAGGGCGTGCCGGGCCTGCCGCGCCCGGCCAAACCCGCCCACATCGTCAAGGACGATGCCGAAGCCATCGCCGTGGCGGAGGCGCTGGCCCGCGAGGTCGCCGGCAGCGCGTCGAAACGCGACCGCGAGCGCATCCTGCCTGTGGCCGAACTCGACGCCTTCTCGCAGAGCGGCCTGTGGTCGATCAACGTGCCGAAGGCCTTCGGTGGGCCGGACGTGTCCTATGCGACGCTGGCCAGGGTGGTGCAGATCGTGGCGGCGGCCGATCCGTCGCTGTCGCAGATCTCGCAGAATCATCTGGGCGTGGTCGCCGCCATCCGCACCGTCTCGGACGAGGCGCAGCAGCGCCTGCTGTTCGGCGAGGTGCTGAAGGGCATCCGCTTCGGCAACGCCTTTTCGGAGTTCGGCACAAAGCGCGCCGCCGACTTCGCCACACGCTTCACCGACGAGGGCGACCATGTGCTGGTGACCGGCCGGAAATTCTATTCGACCGGCGCCCTGCTGGCCCATCTGGTTCCCATCGTCGCGGTGGACGACCAGGGCCGCGCCTGGTACGCCATCGCCAACCGCAACGCCCCCGGCCTGACGGTGATCGACGACTGGTCGGGCTTCGGCCAGCGCACCACGGCCAGCGGCACGGTGATCCTCGACCGGGTGAAGGTGCCGAAGACCCATCTGGTGCCCGGCTACAAGGGCTACGAGACGCCGACCGCCGACGGCGCCATCTTCCAGATCATCCAGGTCGCGGTCGACAACGGCATCGCCGAGGCGGCGATCCGCGACACGCTGGAGTTCGTGCGCAGCCGCAGCCGCCCGTGGGTGGACAGCGGGCAGGACCGCGCCTCGGACGATCCCTACACCATCCAGGCGGTCGGCCGCCTGACCCTGCGGCTGCACGCCGCCGAAGCCTTGCAGGAGAAGGCCGGCCTCGCGGTGGACGCCGCCGTCGCCGCCCCCGGCGCCGAGACGGTCGCCAGGGCCCAGCTCGCGGTGGCGGAGGCCAAGATCCTCAGCACCGAAATCGCGCTGGAGGCAAGCAGCACCCTGTTCGAGCTGGCCGGCACCCGCTCCGTCCTGGCCGAGCACAATTTCGACCGGCATTGGCGCAACGCCCGCACCCACACGCTGCACGATCCGGTGCGCTGGAAATACGCCATCCTCGGCAACCATGCCCTGAACGGCGTCAACCCGCCGCTCCATGCCTGGAGTTGATGGCTGGGGTTGAGTTGACCGGACGGGATCGGCGCGGCGGCCGCCACCGGGGATCGTCCCGACGGTCAGGCCGCCGCCATATCCCCGAAGAGGCAGCGGGCGTCGCCGGCGGTTCCGATGGTCAGCACGGTGGCTTGCAGGCGGTCGACCGCCGGTTCGGCCAGCACCCGCGCCGCGTTGGCGCGGAACTTTGCGATCACGGCCGCATCGTCCATCGGACGTTCGCGGCAGCCGCGCGGATGGGACAGCCGCGGCCCCTCCAACCAGCGCCCGCGCGCCCGCACCCGCACCTGTCCGGCGGGCCGGCGCGTCTCCCCGCTCATCGCCCCGTCGATCCCGGGATCGACGGTCGCGGTCACACGGGCGGCCAAGGGGGCGGCCACAGCCGCGCGCTCATCGTCGGCGAGGGCTCCGGCGGCATGCCAGTCCACCGGCGGCAGCCCCAGCGCGAGGCAGGCGAGACAGTAAGGCAGGCTGAACTGGGCATCGACCATGGTGGCGGGGGCCGCATCCATGAAGTCGCGCGCCAGACCGGCGGAGGTCAGAACCTCGATCCGCTCGATCTCGCCGGCCGCCAGCCCGTGGCTGTCGCGCAGCGTCTCGAAGGATTCGAGCGCCGTGTGCATCCAGCGGCAGGCCGGATAGGGCTTGAAGCTGGCATTGCGCGCCCACCAGACCTCTCCCAGCCCGTCGCAGAGGATGTCGGGATCGAAGCGGTCGGACCCGATCATCCGCCAGAACCCGGTCGGCCCGTCGAGCACATCGGCGGCACCGACCAGCCCCGCCATCGCATAGCGGACGGCACGCAGGCCAGCCTCCGTGGCCGGGGCGTTGAAATCCTTGAAGGACACCAGCGGGCGGGCATCCCAATTGTAGCGCCGCAGGCTCGGCACCGGCGCCAGCGTGCCGGCGAAGCCGAAGGCATTGGCGAGAGCGGCACCATCAAGCCCGAGAAGGCGGCCGTAGACCGCCGCCGCCGCGAGCGACTGGTGCTGGCACACGCCATAGACCTGCCGGAACCGCTCCTGGCTCGGCTGGATCGACAGGATGATGCGGGCGTTGATCTCGTAGGCGGCGACGAGCGCCGCCAGCAGCGTGGCGCCGTCGGCACCGGACACGGCCACGCCGCTCAGCGCGGCGGCGACCAGCGTCGCCCCCGGATGCCCCATGCCCTTGCCGTCGACCTCGAAGCCGTCGTCGTGGTCGAGCGCGTTCATCGCCGTGGAATTGACGAAGGCCGCACCGGCCGGCGCGAGCGACACCCCCATGCCCGGCACCGGACAGGGACCGTCGGCACAGTCCGCCCGCACGGCGGCCAGCACGCGTCGGGTCAGATCGGTGTCCGCACCGGCGAGGCCGCAGCCGAGCGCATCGAGCAGATGCAGGTTGATCTTGGCGAGGACGTCGGCGGGGATGTCCGCCAATTCCAGCCCCGCCGCGAAATCGGCCAGACGCCGCGTCAGCGAGGTCATGGCGCGCGCATCGGCATGGAAACGGGTTGCATGGGCGAACCGTCAGAATCGGAATGCGGTGAAACGGTCGAGGAAACGCCGCGTGCGCTCCTCGCGCGGGGACTTCAGCACCTGCTCGGGCGGGCCGTCCTCCAGGATGCGGCCCTCGTGCAGGAGCAGGATGCGGGTGGCGAAGTGATAGGCGAAGCCAAGCTCATGCGTCACCAGCAGCATGGTCCGCCCGTCCTCCGACAGGTCGTTGATGACGCCGAGCACCTCCCCCACCAGCTCCGGGTCGAGCGACGAGGTCGGCTCGTCGAACAGCAGCACTTCGGGGTCCATCGCCAGGGCGCGGGCGATGGCGACGCGCTGCTGCTGGCCACCGGACAGACGGGCCGGATGGGCCTCCGCCTTCCCGCCGAGGCCGACCCGCTCCAGATGCCGCTGCGCCGTCCGCCGCGCCTCGGCCTTCGGCCGGCCGAGCACCGACAGCGGCCCCTCCATCACATTCTCCAGCGCGGTCATGTGGGGGAACAGGTTGAACTGCTGGAAGACCATGCCGACCCGCGCCCGCAGGCGGTTCAGCTCGGCCTCGCGGTAGCGGGTGCCGCCGTCGGCCGCCGGCCTGCCCACCGCTTCGCCGTCGAGGATCAGGCGGCCCCTGGTCGGCATCTCCAGAACGTTCAGGCAGCGCAGAAGCGTGCTCTTGCCCGACCCGCTGGAACCGAGGATCGCGATGCGCTCGCCCCGGCGCACCGAAAGGTCGATGCCCTTCAGCACCTCGGTGGAGCCGAAGCTCTTGTGCAGATCCTCGACCTGCAACACGACGTCGCCGGCCACGGTCATGCCCGTCCCGCCGCGAAGCGCCGTTCCAGCGCGTAGGATGCCAGCGTGAAGGGGTAGATCAGCAGGAAATAGATCATGGCCACGACGGTGAAGGTTTCCATGGGGATGTAGTTCTGGCTGCTGAACAGCCGGGCCGTGTACATCAGTTCGTGCACGGTGATGATCGAGGCGACCGAGGTGTTCTTGGCAAGTTCGACCGCGCGGTTGGTGAAGGCCGGCACCATGCGCCGCACCGCCAGGGGCAGGATGATCCGGCGCAGCAGCCGCAGCCGCCCCATGCCGAGCGCCCGCCCCGCCTCCCATTGTCCGGCCGCAACCGACTGAATGCCGCCGCGGTAGATCTCGGCGCAATAGGCCGATGCGTTCAGGCTCAGGGCCAGCGCCGCGGCGGCGAAGGCCGGCAGCTGGATGCCGCTCAGCACCGGCAGCGCATAGTAGAACCAGATCAGCTGCACCAGCACCGGGGTGTTGCGGAACAGCTCGACATAGCCGCGCGCCGGCCAGGCGATCCAGCGCCGCGGCGAGATGCGGGCGAGGCCGACGAGCAGGCCACCGGACAGGCCGGCGGCGAGCGCCACCGCCCACAGCGCCAGCGTCAGGCCGCAGGCTTCGAAAAGCAGGTCGATGTTGGCGAAGACCTCGCCGAACTGAAGCTCCGGCATCGTGATCGTCGGCATCGTCATCGCGCTCCCGCCCGGCGGCCGCGGGCCTCCAGCCACTCGGCCAGCTGGCTGGCGGAGAACAGGACGACGAAGAACAGTCCGGCGACTACCGTGTAGACCTCAAGAGGGCGATAGGTCTGGGTCACGATCACCATGGCGCTGTAGATCGTCTCGTGGAAGGCCAGCGCTGCCGCCAGCGTTGTGGTCTTCACCAGTTCGAAGCTGCGTTCGACGAAGGGCGCCGCCATCCGGCGGGCGGCCTGGGGCAGGATGATCCGCCGCATCAGCCGCGCCCGCCCCATGCCGAGCGCCCGCCCGGCCTCCCACTGTCCGGTCTCGACCGACAGGATGCCGCCGCGGAACACTTCGGCGAAGAAGGCGGCGGACTGCACGCCCAGCGCCGCCAGGGCGGCGGCGAAAGGCGGCAGCGTCAGCCCGAACGCCATCGGCAGGCCGTAGAAGAACCAGAAGAAATGCACCAGCGGCGGCGTGTTGCGGTAGAATTCGGTGAAGGCCAGCGCCGGCCAGGCCAGCGTCCGCCGGCCCGACAGGCGCATCGCCGCCAGCACGCCGCCGATCGCCACCCCCACCGCGATGCCGCAGACCGACAGCAGCAGCGTCTGGCCCAGACCGGCCAGCAGGATGTCGGCGTTGCGGGCGACGGCGAAGAAATCCCAGACATAGCCCATCAGGCGTTCCTGCGCTCCCGTTCCTGCGCTGCGAGACCGCCCCCGGACCGGCCGGGGGCGGATGACCGGGTCAGGTCCGGGACCATTGCTCGCGCACGAGCGCCGGAGCGTCCTTGGGATCGATCCCGCGGAAGGCGAGGAACTCCTCGTAGATCTTCTGGATCCGGCCCGACTCATAGAGCGACTGGATGGCGATGCCGACCCAGTCGCGCCACGATTTGTCCACGTCGCGGCGCACGCCGGCGCTGGTGGAGGCGGCACGGATCGGGTCGGGCAGCAGCACGGTGCCGCGCTTCACGCGGCTGCGCAGCATGACCAGCGCCGGATGGAACAGCGAGACCGCGTCGACGCGGCCGGAGACGAAAGCGGCCCCGACCTCGTCGATGTTGGGGAAACGCTCCAGCTTGGCATTGGTCAGGCGGACGGTCAGTTCGCGGTCCGGCGAGGTGCCGAGCACGACGCCGATGCGCACGTCGGGCTTGTCGAGGTCGCTCCAGCTCTTCGCCGCCAGACCGTCGCGGGCCAGGATGCCGAGCGCGTAATAGAACATCGGCTGGACCGGGAAATCGACGGCGAGCGCACGCTGGGGGGTCGCGTCCATGGCGAACAGCACGTCGAACTGCCCCGCCTGGAGCCCAGCGACCGCGGTTCCCCAGGTCGTCTCGACGGCGACCGGCTTGACGCCGAGCTCCTCGGCCAGGGCAACGCCGGCACCCCAGCCGATCCCCTTCCACTCGCCTGACCGCTGATCCTTGAAGAACCAGGGCTCGCCCGGCGGCGTTCCGATCCGCAGTTCGCCGCGGTTGCGAACCTGCTGGAGCGTATCGGCGGACTGCTGCGCCGCCGCCGGCGCGGGCGTGGCCGCGACCAGCGAGGCCCCGGCCCCCGCGCCGGTCAGCATGATCGCACCGAGCGCCCTGCGCCGCTGAATTCCAACTTCATCCATGGTCTGCAACTCCCTTTTCCCAAAGGGTTATCGATGGATCTGTTGTTTCGCAACATAAAAGCGTATGCAAAATGTGAATTTATGGATCGAACAATTTTTTAGTGTGTTTTTCCTGCCGTTTCGAGAGCGCCGGATCGCCACACAACGCCGATGGATGCGGCTCCATGGCTCAGTTCACGCTCCATTGCGTTATTTCCTATTAGTGAGATATAGTTTAAAAATGAACAACCAATTCATATGGTGAATTCTATGATCGACGTGGCCGTGCCTTCCTCCAGCCGATGGGCACGCTTGCGCGGCCTGCCGGAAGCGCCGACCTGGATTCTGGCGCTGGTCATTTACGGAGGTTGGGGGCTGCTGACATGGTTCGATCATGCCCTGCCCTGGTGGGTGGTATTGCCGCTCGGGTCCTGGCTGATCGCCTGGCACATGTCGTTGCAGCACGAGGTCATCCACGGCCACCCGACCCGCTCGGCGAGGGTCAATGCGGCGCTGGGATTCGCCCCGCTCAGCCTCTGGCTTCCCTATGAGCGCTACCGCCAGTCGCACACAACCCATCACCGTGAAGAGTGGCTGACCGATCCGGTCGAGGATCCCGAATCCCGCTATGTCACCACGGCGCAGTGGGCGGCGCGCGGTCCGCTGACGCGGGCCCTTCTGCGGGTCGACAACACGCTGGCCGGCCGTCTGACGATCGGACCGGCCCTCGCCATCGCCGGCTTCCTGCGCGGCGAGGCCGTCCTGCTGGCGCGCGGCGACCGCGAAGCCTGGACCATCTGGCTGACGCATGGCGCGGCGGCAGGAGCGGTCGCCGCCTGGGTGATTCTGGTCTGCGGAATTCCGCTGTGGGCCTATGCGCTGCTCTATGTCTATCCCGGTTTCGCCCTGGCCCTGGTCCGGTCCTTCGCTGAGCACCGCGCCGCCGGGGACAGCGACCACCGCACCGCCATCGTCGAGCGCGCGCCGCTGTTCGGGCTGCTGTTCCTCCACAACAACCTGCATGTCGTCCATCATCTGCGGCCGGATCTGCCCTGGTACGCCATCCCCGCCTATTACCGTGCGAACCGGAGCGCGCTGATCGCCCGCAACGGCGGTCTGGTCTACCGGGGGTACGGCGAGGTGGCCCGGCGCTATCTGTTCACCCCACACCACCAGCCGCCCCACCCCTTCACCCACTGACGCGGACAAGGGGTCGATTGCGCCAAGCGCCCCTCATGCGAAGCGGAGAGTCTGTCCGACGCCCAGCCGGGCAGCCTTCTCCAGCAGCGCATGGCCGAGCGCGATGTCGCTGAGGCTGAGGCCGCGATGCCAGAACAGGATGGTCTCGCCGTCGTTCTCGCGGCCCGGCCGCAGACCCGCGACGATCTGGCCGAGTTCGGCATGCAGGTTTTCCTCGCTCAGCCGGCCGCTGTCGACATGGGCGCGGAGCGCGCCGAAGGGCAGCCCCTTGCGGCACTGGCCCCAATCGTCCACCACCATCTTGTCCATGATGTCGGTCAGCGACAGCTCGACCGCGCTCATGGTGCCGTAGGGCACGACCAGCGCCCCCTTGGCGATCCAGCCGGTCTTCAGCAGCGGCGCAGGCTCCGGCAGGCGCGAGGCCTCGACCACGATGTCGGCGCCGCGCACGCAGCTCTCCCAGTCCTCCGTCGCCACCACCGGCTTGCCGAGATCGCGCGACAGCCGTTCGGCGAAGCCGTTGCGGCTCTCGGGACGGCGCGAATGGACGCGTATCTCGTCGAAATCGAACAGCCGGTCGAGCAGCCGGACATTCCAATAGGCGGTGCCGCGCGCGCCGATATGGCCGAGGATGCGGCTGTCCTTGCGCGCCAGATGCTTGGCGCCCAGCGCGGTGACGGCGCCGGTGCGCATCTCGGTGATGCCGGTGGCGTCGATGAAGGCCTTCGGCATCCCGGTTTCCGGATCGAACAGGTTCAGCACCGCCATCTCCGACGGCAGGCCGCGCCTGTAATTGTCGACGAAGTCGCCGACCACCTTGACCCCGGCGACGCCGAGCGGCTTGACCACGCCGCGCAGCACGTTGAAATGCCCCTTGGTGGAGCTTTCGGGGATCAGGTGGACGCGCGGCTCGATCACCGTCTGCCCGCTGCCCTGGGCGTGGAGCGCCTGCTCCACCGCCGCCAGGATCTCGTCTTCGGTCAGCGCCAGCCGTTCGACATCCGGGCCGTTCAGATAGGAAATATTGATGTCCGCCATCGCGGGGTCTCCGTTCATGCTGCCGCCGGGACGGCATGCAGGGGGTGGTGGCAGGCGACGCGGCGCCCGTCGCTCAGGCTGCGTTCCGCCGGCTCCTCGGCGCGGCAGCGCGCATCGGCCTGCGGGCAGCGCGGATGGAAGGCGCAGCCGGACGGGGGGTTGCGCGGACTGGGCACCTCGCCGGGCAGGGGCGGCGCGCGGCGCCGGGTGCCGGGATCGAAGCGGGGAACCGCCGCCAGCAGCGCCCGCGTGTAGGGGTGCGCGGGGGCGTTCAGCACATGCTCCGCCGGCCCGACCTCCACCGCACGGCCGAGATAGAGCACCAGCACCCGGTCGGACATGGCACGAACCACGTCGAGATTGTGCGACACCATCAGGATGGTCAGGCCGAAATCGCGCTGCAGGCCGACCAGCAGGTTGACGATGTCGCCCTGCACCGACAGGTCGAGGCCGGCGGTCGGCTCGTCGGCGACCAGCAGGCGCGGTCGCAGCACCAGCGCGCGGGCGATGCCGACCCGGCGCGCCTGCCCGCCGCTGATCTGGTGCGGATGCTTGTCCAGCACCGTCTCCGGCAGCCCGACCCGGCGCAGCAGATCGAGCACGCCCGGCCAGGCCGCCCGCTCCGCCACGCCATGGATGCGCAGCGGTTCGGCCAGCAGGCTGCGGACGGTCATGCGCGGCGACAAGGCGGCGGCCGGATCCTGGAAGATCATCTGGGCGTCGCGGCGGAACGCCTTGGTCTCGCGCCCGCGCAGGCCTTTGACCTCGCGCCCGTCGAAGCGCACCGTTCCCGCCGTCGTCGGCACCAGCCCCAGCGCGGTGCGGATCAGCGAGGATTTGCCGGAGCCGCTCTCTCCCACCACGCTCAGGGTTTCTCCGGGATGGAGGTCGAACGACACCGCGCGCACCGCCGGGACGGTGCCGTAATTCAACGACAGAGCATCGAGCGACAGCAGGGGATGGCTCACGGCAAGTTCCTCAGACCAGGGCGCAGGCGACGGATCGGCCGCCGCCGAGCACGCGCAACGGCGGCACAGCGGCACGGCAGGCCTCCGCCGCCTGCGGGCAGCGCGGGGCGAAGACGCAGCCTTGCGGCAGGCGCGTCGCGTCCGGCACCTCGCCGGGGATCGAGGCCAGCGTGGCGCGCCGGGTGACGCCGGGGCCGATCTCGCAGGCCAGCAGCGCACGGGTGTAGGGGTGGCGGGGATCGCCCAGCACGGTGGCGGCCGGTCCGCTCTCCACCAGCGTCCCGGCATAGAGCACCGCCACGTCGTCGCACAACTGCGACACCAGCCCCAGGCTGTGGGCGATCAACAGGATCGTGCCGCGATAGTCCTGCCGAAGCTCCTCGATCAGGGCGACGATCTGCCCTTCGATGGTGGGGTCCAGCGCGGTCGTCGGCTCGTCCGCGATCAGCAGGTCGGGTTCGGCCAGCAGGGCGGCGGCGATCATGATGCGCTGGCGCATGCCGCCGCTGAACTGGTGCGGGTAGTCGGACAGCCGCCGTTCGGCATCGGGGATGCCGACACGGGCCAGCATCGCCGCCGCCCGCGTCAGCAGGGCACGGCGCCTTTCCTTCGGGCGCCTGGCGCGCTGCAGATCGACCAGCTGGGTGCCGATGCGGAAGACCGGGTTCAGCGCCGCCATCGGGTCCTGGAAGATCATCCCGAAGCGGGTGCCGCGCAATGCCGCCAGTTCGCGGTCGGGCAAGGCCAGCAGGTCGCGCCCGTCGTAGCGGATCGTGCCCTCCAGCCGCGACAGGTTGCGCGGCAGCAGGCGCGGAATAGCCGAGGCCAGGGTCGATTTGCCCGAGCCGGATTCCCCGACCAGCCCGACCACCCGCCCGCGCCCGAGGTCCAGCGACACGTTGCGCAGCACGTCGGCCGGGCCGGCGCCGGTCGCGAAGGAAACCGACAGGTTGCGGATGGCGATCAGCGGCTCCGCTTCTTGCGGGGAAGCGGTCACGGTTCCGTCCTCGATTTAGGATCCAGGGCATCGCGCAGCGCTTCGCCGAACAGGGTGAAGCCCAGCGTCGCCAGCGTCAGCACCGCACCGGCGGCGATCACCGGCCAGGGCGATTGCGACAGGGTGATGTAGCCGTCATGCAGCAGCGTTCCCCAACTCGCCCGCGGCGGCGGCACCCCGACGCCGAGGAAGCTCAGGCCCGCCTCGATGGTGATGACGACGGGCACGTCCATGCTGGCCAGCACCACCAGCGGCCCCAGGATGTTGGGCACCAGATGATGGAGCGTGATGCGCAGAGGCGAGGCGCCCAGCACGCGCTCGGCCTCCAGGAAGGGGCTGTTGCGCAGGCTCAGCGTCTGAGCCCGCGCCACCCGGCCGAAATGCGGGACGAGCGTCACGGCGACGATCAGGATCACCTTGTCCAGCCCCGGCCCCATCAGCGCCACCACCGCCAGCGCGAAGACGAGGCTGGGAAAGGCGCTGACGATGTCGAAGACGGCGAGGATCGCCCGCTCCGCCGGCGGCGGCGCATAGGCGGCGGCGATGCCGAGCAGGGTGCCGGCGGCGAGCGCCACGGCGATGGTCGAGAGCGCCACCAGCAGCGCCACCCGCCCGCCGTCGGCGATCCGGCTCAGCAGATCCCGGCCGAGATGGTCGGTGCCCAGCCAATGCGCCGCCGACGGCCCACCGAAGCGGGCCAGGATGTTGAGCCTGTTGGGATCATGGGGAACCAGCGATGGCCCGGCCAGCCCGAGCAGCAGCACCGCCACGACCAACAGTAGCCCGGCGCGTCCGCCCGGGTCGCGCCAGATGCGGTCCAGAACAAGACGCATCAGCGGCTCTCCACCTTGCGGATGCGCGGGTCGAGCCACGCGTAGCTGAGATCGACAGCCAGATTGGTCAGGGTGAACAGCGCCACAACGACCAGCACGCAGGCCTGAACCACCGGGTAGTTGCGCGAGGAGATCGCGTCGTAGACCAGCGTGCCGATGCCCGGCCGGGCGAAGACGATCTCGGCGAAGATGGCGCCGCCGAGCAGCCGGCCGACGCCCAGGCCGAGGATCGCCACCGTCGGGATCGCCGCCGGCTTCAGGGCGTATTTGTAGACGATCACCCGGTCCAGCACGCCATAGGCGCGCAGCGTGCGGATGTGCGGCTCGCCCAGCACCTCCAGCAGCGAGGCGCGCAGCAGGCGGGCGATGTAGCCGATCCAGCCGAGCGCCAGCGACACCGCCGGCAGGGCCAGCCGCGCCAGCTGGTCGCCGATGTCCCCCGACCGGCTGACGCCCAGGACCGGGAACCAGTCGAGCCAGATGGAGAAGACCATCAGCAGCAGGATCGCCACCACGAAGTTCGGGATGGCGATGAAGCCGATGCTGACCGCCGCCGCCGCGCGGTCCAGTGCGCTGCCGGGGTGGGTCGCCGCATAGCAACCGAGCGGCACGCCGAACAGCACGGCGATGCCGATGGCCGACAGGGTCAGGGTGACGGTGTAGGGCAGCACCTCCGCCACCAGCGACGCCACCGGGCGGCCCGACACCACGTCGGTGCCGAGGTCGCCATGCAGGACGTTCCAGACGAACAGGGCGAAGCGCTCGTGCACCGGACGGTCGAGCCCCATCGCCTGGGCGAAGGCCTGCACCGCCTCCGGTGTGGCGCGGGGGCCGAGCAGCACCTGCGCAGGGTTGCCGGAGATGAACAGGGTCAGCACGAACAGCAGGGCGACCGCCCCCGCCAGCACCAGCAGGGTGGAGGCGAGACGCTGCCCGGCATGCCGCAAAAGGACCGGCATGGCTCCCGCCACGATCAGGCCGCGCCGAAACGGTTGAACAGCTGGTCGTCGCCGTTGGGCAGGATGCCCGGCACCAGCCAGTCCTTCAGCGCATAGACGTTGACCTCGTGGGTCAGCCAGATGAAGGCGGCGGACTCGTCGATCAGCTTCTGCGCCTCGATGTAGAGCCGGGCGCGCTCGGCCGCGTCGGTAATGGCGCCGGCCTTGGCGAACAGCGCGTCATAGTCCGGGTTGTTCCAGCGCTGCCAGTTCCAGCTGCCGATCTGCGCGGCGGTGAACCATTGCAGCTGGAAGGACGGGTCGGCCTTGCCGCCGAAGCGCTGGAGCGACAGCTCCAGGGTCTTGCCGGCCTCGCCGTTGCCGGCCGACCAGTAGCTGCCGCCCTCCTGCACGTCGAGGTCCAGCGTGATCCCGGCCTCGGCAAGCTGGGCCTGGATGATGATGCCGGCATTCTGGTAGGCCGGCTTGTTCAGCAGCGTCAGCCGGGTGCGCAGGCCGGAGACGCCGGCCTCGGCCAGGAGTTTCCTGGCGGCGGCGACATCGCGGGCTCGGCGCGGCGCGTCCTTCCAGTAGCCGAGCAGCCCCGGCGCCACCGGGGCGTAGGCCCGGCCGACCGCGCCGTTGTAGGCGCCTTCGATCACCTGATCGACATCGATGGCAAGCCGGATCGCCTGACGGACGCGCAGGTCGGTGAAGGGCGCCTTCTCGACATTGATGCCGATCCACACGAAGTTGATCGAATCCTGCTTGAGGATCTTCGTGCCGGGAATCTTCGCAACGTCGGCGACGTTGGCCGGCTCGATGGCGGTGAATTGCAGCTCGTCGGCGCGGAAGGCCAGCTCGGCGGTCTTGGGATCGCGCACCGGGCGCAGGACGATCTCCTCGAAGCCGGGCTTCGGCCCCTGGAAGTCCGGGTTGGCGCGCAGGACGACGCGCTCGTTGGGCCGCCATTCGGCCAGCCGGTAGGGGCCGGTGCCGATCACCTTCGTCGGCTGGTCGGCACGGTAGGCCCCGGCCTCGAACGCCTTGCGCGAGACGATCAGGCCGGAATTGTCGGGCAGCACCACCTGCCACAGCGCCGGGGCCGGGGTCTTCAATTTGATCCGGCCGGTGTATGTGCCGGTGACCTCGACCTCCTCCAGCGCCGCCAGATCCTTGCCGTGCAGCGGAAGCTTGCCGTCGGGTCCGGGCTTGATCGCCCGCTCGAACGAGAACTTCACGTCGTCGGCGGTCAGCTCGCCGAAACCGTCGTGGAATTGCAGGCCGGGCTTCAGCTCGAACTCGATGACGGTGTCCGACACCTGTTCGATGCGCTTGGCCGCCGACAGCTCCCACTCGAAGCTGCCGGGCTTGAAGGCGATCAGCCCCTGGAGGACGGAGCGCAGGATGTTGCCCTCCGGATAGCTCAGCCGGTTCAGCGGATCGAAGGGCGGCTGCACGTCGCGCGGCAAGGCCAGCGTGATGCTCTTGCGCTCCGCCCCTTTGCCCGCCCCTTTGCCCGATTGGGCGAGAACCGGCAGGGAGAAGCCGGTTCCGGCAACCCCGAACGCCGCCCCGGCGGCCAGAAGGCGGCGTCTCGTCACATCGGCCATGGTGATGTCCTCTTCATGATGTTCTTTGCGGTGATCGCGCGTTTCGAATGGATGAGGGGGTCAGCCCGGCGCGGGATAGCCGGCGGCCAGCGCCTCGGCGGCCCAGCGTTCGGTCACGGCGTAGTCCGCCGGAGCGGTGACGGCGAATCCGGCCAGCACCAGCGCGTCGCGGACCGTCGCCAGGGCGGGCGCCTCGCCGCTGGCCAGGAAGGCGGCGCGCAGGGCCTCCACCGCCTCGTCCCGGACCGACGGGCTGGCGACCAGCGGCGGCATCGGCACCGGATCGGTGCTGGCGACGATGCGGATGCGCGGCCCGAGTTCGGGATCGTGCCGCAGCATCAGGTCGAGCGTGTAGCCGTCGAGCGGCGCCACATCCGCACTGCCGTCCAGCACGGCGTCGAGCACCCGTTTCGGCGTCACGCAGGGGCCGACCGTGGCGGCGTAGAGGGTCGGGCGGTCCGCCTTGCGGAAGCGCAGCAGATGGTGGCGCGGGGCGTTGTAGCCGGAATGGGAATGATCGACCGTGTAGGCCAGCCGCCCGCCGAAACTGTCCTCCAGCCGGTGGATGGCGGACTCCGCCCGAACCACGAAGTCGGTCCGGTATTCCGCCCGCCCGCCATAGCGGACCGCTGCCGGCACCGGGGCGGCGACGATCCGGTGCCGGGACCCGGCGCGCACGAAGGGCCAGCCGCACATGAAGGCGGCGCCGAGATCGTCACGGCTCCACAGATCCTCCAGCCGGGCCGGGAAGCCATGGTCGAGCACCACGAGCGGCACGCCGGACCGCACGGACACCCAGTCGAACAGCATCCGCCATGCGGCGGCGGCCGCAGCGTTCGGCGCGTACATCCGCGCATTGGCAGCCAGCGCCCCACCCTTTCCGCTTTCCTCCGCGACCGCCATATTTCACCATCGACCTGTGTTTTTCACATTTTAGCCGATTAAATTGATAGACAAATAGCGCGGCGATCAATAGGAAAATGATTAGGAAACTACAGATGTGAACTGGAAATGCCGCAGGATCCTCTGGCGCTCGGCGCCGGCCCGTTGACGATCGAGGCGGTGGTCGCGGTGGCGCGGCAGCGGCGGACCGTCACACTCGCTCCCCTGGTGGCGCCGCGCATCGCCGCCGCCCGTGCAGTGGTCGAACGGCTGGCCGGGGCCGAGGTCCCGGTCTATGGCCTGACCACCGGGCTCGGGGCCGGTGTGGACACCCGGCTGACCGCCGACGATCTCGTCGCCTTCCAGCACCGGGCGGTTCCGGCCCGCGCCGTCGGAGTGGGGCCACGCCTGCCGACCGACATCCTGCGCGCGCTGATGCTGGTCCGCGCCGCCGGCTATGCCGCGGGCGGCAGCGGGGCATCGCCGTCGATGCTGCACGCGCTGGTCGCCGCGCTGAATGCCGGCTTCCATCCGCTGGTGCCGTCCAAGGGCTCCATCGGCGCCGACGACCTTGCCCCGCTCGCCCATCTCGGCCGCGCCCTGCTCGGCGATCCGGAGGCCGAGGCGGAGGTCGGCGGAGACATCCTGCCCGCCGACGCGGCACTGGCCCGCGCCGGGTTGGCGCCGCCGGTCCTCGGCCTCAAGGACGGCCACGCCGTCGTCGTCGCCAACGCCCTGTCGGTCGGCCGGGGCTGTCTGGTGCTGGAGGATGCCCGCGTGGCGCTGGACGCGCTGGATGCGGCCGCGGTGCTGAGCTGCGAAGGGTTCCGGGCACAGCTGGAGCCGCTCGACCCGCGCGTCCAGCAGGCACGGCCCGCCCCTGGACAGGCGGAGGCCGCGGCCCGGCTGCGGGCCCTGCTCGCCGGCAGCGCCCTGGAGACGCCAGGGGCCGCGAGGCGCCTTCAGGATCCGCTGAGCTTCCGCTGTCTGGCCCCGGTCCACGGCGCCGTCCGCGTGACGCTGGAGGCCGCGCGCGAACCGGTCGCCATCGAACTGAACGCCGCCGCCGACAACCCGCTGGTGGCGGCCGAAGCAGGAATTGGCGAGGATGCCGGGGGCGGGATGCTGCACAACGGCAATTTCGACATGACCGCCCTGGTCCTGCGTTTCGAGGCGCTGGGACAGGCGCTGGCCCAGGCGGCGACCATGGCGGCCCACCGCACGATGAAACTGATGTCGCCCACGGTTTCCGATCTGCCGCGCTTCCTCACCCCGCAGGGCCAGAGCCGCACCGGCTTCGCCACCGTCCAGAAGACGATTGCGGCGCTGGAGGCGGAAATCCGCCACCTCGCCCTGCCGGCCTCGCTCGGTGTCCTGCCGGTGGCCGACGGCATCGAGGACCATGCCTCGATGGCGCCCGCCGTCGTCGCCAAGACCGGCGAGATCGTCGAGCGGCTGCGCTGGCTGATCGCTATCGAATTGGCGGCGGCGGCCCAGGCGGTGGATTTGCGCGGCCCCCTCGTTCTCGGCACCGGCACCCGCGCGGTGCACGGCTTCGTCCGCAGCCTTGTGGCACCGCTGGATGACGACCGCTCGCAAGGACCGGACTTCGAACGGCTGGCCCAGGCGATTGCCGCCGGCAAGCTTCAGAAGGCCGTTGCGGCCATTGCCTGATTGCCGGACCATGCCCTCAGGGCGATGCCCCTTCGTCCATGCGGCCGGCAAGGCCAGACTCCGCGAAGGCGCCGGACGGCATCGCAAAGAAGTCGGCCAGACCGATTGGAAAGCTGTCGAGAATTTTCTCCAGGGAGGAGACGGACGGACTGATCTTGTCCTTTTCGATCGATGAAATCAGTCCATTGCTGAGTGTCTGTTCGTGGATTTCATGCGGGGATTGCCTGGGTGACGAGCCGCTTCAGGCGGCGTGAGAGGATCGAGATGAAGGCGATCTCGATGAAAGCGACGAGGTGCTCCTTCGTCCGCTCGACAATGGTGTTCAATCGTCGGTAGCGGCTCAGCCATCCAAACGAGCGCTCTACGACCCAGGCGATTTTGGTGGGAATAAACACGCCATCGCGCCCTCGGGCGATCGGCTGAATGGTGATGCCAAGCGCCTCCCCGGCTTTGGCTAGGCGCTGGCCGGGATAACCAAGGTCACCAATGGCTGGGCCCTGGAAACCGCGGCCGGCGATCTCCCGCAGGACCGGGACGATGCCCTTGGAGTCGTGTACGTTGGCTGGCGCTGCATCGATCGCCAGCGGAATGCCGTACTTCTCGACGGCAATATGGACCTTCACGCCGCGGATCTTCTTGCCGCTGTCCACGCCACTCGCGAAGCAGCTCGGGGGCCGAAGGGCAGGTGCGGCTGTCGATCACCACCGTGCTCGGCTCGGCCGTATCTCCATGCACCAACACTGGGGTAATCCGAACGCCGCATTAAACAAATACGTAAGATGGGATCGCGAAATTCCGATGGACGATGACAAATACTTAATCTTAAAGTTATGCGCGATGTCAGCGTTCATCATTTCAACCGCCATGCGCACATACTCATTAAACGGTTCATCTATGTTTGGCATGACCTGAACAAGTATTCGTTTCTGCATGTCTGGCGTGTTTCCCACCGCACACAAAATACGCTTTCAACATATAGGCGGACAGATCGTCTAGATTCGTTTCAGTAGTGCCGTTATGGAACAAATTGCAGTTCTTGCGTGCCTGATTCCTCGAGGGAGGGACGGCACCAGCAAACAGAGCACGTCCAACTGGAAAGGATTCATGATGATGAACGTCATCACCACCAAGGACGGGACAAAGATTGCAGACTGTGTTTGGGGCAAGGGCCGTCCAATTCTTTTCTCTCGCGGCCAATCACTGTCATTACGACCTCAGGATCAGCCTCCCGATGGACGGGGGAGCACCATGATTGCAGCAATGGCTGCCGATGCCGCCCTGGTCAGGCTGCTGGCGGCCAGGATCGGCAAACTGCTTCCAACCGTCCTTGCGATTGCCTGCCTGTGGTTGACCGGCGCAAATGCCGAGGGGCCAAGCCAAGCCCAGGCCCAGGCGGCCGGGGCTGGCGCACCGCCGGTGACGGTCAGCCGACCGCTGCGCAAGGACATCGTCGAGTGGGATGAATTCACCGGCCAGTTCCAGGCCGTGGATTCCGTGGCAATCCGCGCTCGAGTGAGTGGCTATCTCGACAGCGTCAACTTCCGGGACGGCCAGATGGTCAAGGCCGGCGACCTGCTGTTCGTCATCGATCCACGCCCCTTCGAGGCGACGCTCGCCTCGGTAAAGGCCGAGTTGCAGCAGGCCGAAGCCAAGCTGGACCTGTCGAACCGCCAGCTGGCCCGTGCGGCCGAACTGCGGCGCAGCGACAATGTCGCCGCTAGCGTCTACGACGAGCGGCAGCAGCAGGTCCGCGTCGATGCCGCCGGGGTCGAGGTCGCCAAGGCCGCCGTCCGCACCGCCGAACTGAACCTCAGCTTCACCCGCATCCTGGCGCCGCTTGCCGGCCGCATCAGCCGGCGCGAGGTCAGCGTCGGCAACCTGATCGCCGGCGGCGAGGCCGGGGCGGCGACGCCGCTGACCACCATCGTTTCCCTCGACCCGATCTACTTCGCCTTCGACATGAGCGAGGCCGACTTCCTGGCCTATGTCCGTGCCGCTCAGAAAGGGACCCTGCGCTCGCAGCGTGACGGCGGCATCGAGGTCGAAGCCCGCCTGTTCGACGAGCGCGACTGGACGCTGAAGGGCACGCTCGATTTCGTCGACAACCAAGTGAATGCCGGGTCCGGCACCATCCGGGCGCGTGCCGTCTTCCCCAACCCCAACGGCGTCCTGACCCCCGGTCAGTTCGGGCGGCTGCGCCTGCCGGGGTCCGACCGCTATACCGCGACCCTGATCCCGGACCAGGCGGTGGTCAGCGACCAAGCCAGCAAGATCGTGCTGACGGTATCCGACGACGGCACGGTGGTGCCCAAGCCGGTGCGGCTCGGCCCGATGGAAAACGGTCTGCGCATCGTTCGGTCCGGGCTCGCGGACACCGACCGGGTGATCATCAACGGGCTGGTCCGCGCCCGGCCCGGTGCCAAGGTGACGCCGCAGGAGGGATCGATCGAGCCGCCTAAACCTCCGGCCGGCTGAGGGGCGACCGTCATGAATATCTCGCACTTCTTCATCAACCGGCCGATCTTCGCGGCCGTCCTGTCCATCGTCATCACGCTGATCGGCGTCTTCGCCTACCTGACCCTGCCGGTCGCGCAGTATCCCGAGATCGCACCGCCGACCATCGTAGTGAACACGACATATCCCGGCGCCTCGGCGCAGGTCGTTGCCGACACCGTTTCCGCTCCGATGGAGCAGGAGATCAACGGCGTCGAGAACATGCTCTACATGACCTCGCAGGCGACCAGCGACGGCCGTCTGCAATTGACCATCACCTTCAAGCTCGGCACCGATCTCGACACCGCCCAGGTGCTCGTGCAGAACCGTCTTGCCGTCGCCGAGCCAAGGTTACCGGAAGAGGTGCGGCGCATCGGCGTGACCGTGCGCAAGAATTCCCCCGACATGCTGATGGTGATCCACCTGAATTCGCCGGGTGGGGAGCGCGACCAGCTCTATATGTCGAATTACGCGCTGCTGCAGATCAAGGACGTGCTGGCACGTCTGGACGGCGTCGGCGACGTGCAGGTGTTCGGTGCCCGCGATTATGCCATGCGCGTCTGGCTCGACCCCGACAAGGTGGCGGCCCGCGGGCTCACCGCCGGAGACGTCGTCCGCGCGATCCAGGCGCAGAACGTCCAGGTGTCGGGCGGTGTCATCAACCAGCCGCCGGTTCCGACCCCCGGCGCGTTCCAGCTCAATGTCGAAACATTGGGCCGCCTGACCGATGCGCGCGAATTCGGCAACATCATCGTGAAGACCGACGGCACCGCCGTCACCCGCCTGCGCGACGTGGCCCGCATCGAGCTTGGCGCCCAGGACTACAACCTGAACGCCTATCTCGATCGCCAGTCCGCGGTGCCGCTGGTGGTCTTTCAACGGCCCGGTTCCAACGCTTTGGAGACGGCCAACCGCATCCTGACGACGATGGAGGACCTCTCCAAGGGCTTCCCCGCCGGCATGCGCTACGATGTCGTCTACAACCCCACGGAGTTCATCGCCCAGTCGGTCGAGGAGGTCTACAAGACGATCTACGAAGCCGTCATTCTCGTCGTCGTCGTCGTCATCCTGTTCCTCCAGTCCTGGCGCGCCTCCATCGTTCCCATTCTGGCCATTCCGGTGTCTCTGGTCGGCACCTTCGCCGTGCTGGCGGCGCTGGGCTATTCGCTGAACACGCTGTCGCTGTTCGGTCTGGTGCTGGCGATCGGGATCGTGGTCGACGACGCCATCGTCGTGGTGGAGAATGTGGAGCGCTTCATCAGCCGCGGCATGAAGCCCAAGGATGCCGCGCACGAGACGATGAACGAGGTTGGCGGGGCACTGATCGCCATCGCCCTGGTCCTGACCGCGGTGTTCGTTCCCGCCGCCTTGGTCAGCGGCATTTCCGGCCAGTTCTTCCGGCAGTTCGCGGTGACCATCGCGAGCGCCACGGTGATCTCCTGCCTGGTGTCGTTGACGCTCAGCCCGGCGCTCTGTGCCCTGCTGTTCAAACCCCACCAGGAGCACCCGCCCAAGCCGTCGCTGCCGATGCGCCCGGTCGCCGCCTTCTTCCGCGGTTTCAACGCCGGGTTCGAGCGGCTGTCCAACGGCTATGCCGGACTGACGCGGCGGCTGGTGCGGCTGCCCTTCATCGTCCTGCCGGTCTATCTGCTGCTGCTTGGTCTGACCGGCTGGCAGTTCAACCGGGCGCCGACCGGCTTCATTCCCAACCAGGACCAGGGGTACCTGATCACCGTGGTGCAGCTGCCGCCGGGCTCTTCGCTCGCCCGGACCGACGAGGTGGTGCGCAAATCGGTGGACGTGCTGCTGAAGACACCCGGGGTCGTCCATGCAGTTCCCTTCGCCGGCTTCGATGGCGCTACCTTCACCAACGCGCCGAACGCCGGGGCGATCTTTGTGACCCTGGCCCCCTTCGAGGATCGCATCAGGGACGGCCATTCCGCCGACGCGGTCCTGGCCGATCTGAGGAAACGGCTTGCCTCCATCGAGGACGCCTTCATCATCACCATCCCGCCGCCGCCAGTCCGTGGCATCGGCAATGCCGGCGGCTTCAAGATGATGGTGGAGGACAAGCGGGGCCGCGGCCTGCCGGCACTCGATGCGGCGGTGACGGAGCTGTCCGCCGCGGCCAACAAGATCCCGGGGCTGGTCGGCGTGTTCACGCTGTTCAACACCAAGACCCCTAAGATCTACGCCGATATCGACCGCCAAAGGGCGGAGATGCTGGGGGTGACCGCCGATCAGGTGTTCGAGGCCTTGCAGATCTATGTCGGTTCGGCCTTCGTGAACGAGTTCAACCTGTTGGGCCGGACCTACCGGGTCACCGCACAAGCCGACGGCCGTTTCCGCCAGGACCCGCACGACCTCGCCAACCTGAAGACGCGCAACGAGCGCGGCGAGATGGTGCCGATCGGTGCGGTAGCTGCCCTGACCGACATCACCGGCCCTTACCGCGCCGCCCGCTACAACCTCTATCCGGCGGCGGAGCTGCAGGGCAATACGCTGCCCGGCTTCTCCACCGGCTATGCCCTGGCCGCCATGGAGAAGGCCGCCGCCGAGGTTCTGCCGGACGGTTTCGGTTTCGAGTGGACGGAATTGGCCTATCAGGAAAAGGCTGCAGGAAACAGCGGCTTGATGGTCTTCGGGCTGTCGGTGCTGTTCGTCTTTCTGGTGCTTGCCGCCCAGTATGAGAGCTGGACCATGCCGCTGTCGGTCATCCTGATCGTGCCGATGTGCCTGCTGGCAGCGGTGACCGGCCTGATGATCCGCGGCATGGCCGTCGACATCCTGGCCCAGGTCGGCTTCGTCGTCTTGGTCGGCCTTGCCGCCAAGAACGCCATCCTCATCGTCGAGTTCGCCCGCCAGAACGAACTCTTCGAGGGAAAAAATCGCTTCGAGGCGGCGGTGGAGGCGGCACGCACGCGACTTCGTCCGATCCTGATGACCTCGCTCGCCTTCATTCTCGGCGTCGTGCCGCTGATGATCGCGCAGGGAGCCGGATCGGAGATGCGACAGACCCTGGGCACGGCGGTGTTCATGGGAATGCTGGGCGTGACCATCTTCGGCCTAATCTTCACGCCGGTGTTCTACACGGTCGTCCGCCGTCTCTTCAGTGGACCGCTGGCGGTCAACCAGCATCCCGTCGCAGCGGAAGAAGCCGGTCTGCAAACGCGGCATCAGCCTGGAGAATGACGGCGTATCGAGGCGACGCGGGGCTTAGGGAGGCCCCGCGGCGCCGATGCCTTGGTGGCCGCCTTCCTCGCCAAATCTGGTGAAATTTACAACGGCGTCATGGTGGCTGCCATGCCGCGCACGAGACGATGAACAACATGTCCAATGCGGATCACAACATGCATTTGTCCGAAGAACCGGACTACAATCACCTTCTGCATTCGAATCTGGAGCGTGTCTTCAATGAACGTGATGCCGGGAAGCGCGCGAAAGCCATTGCGGAACTCTTCGTGGCTGAGCCGATCATGTACGAACCGACCAATATCGTAAGAGGGCGTGCGGCCATCTCGGAGGTCGCGGGCACTCTCCTGGAGTAGTTCGGGCCTGCGTTTCGTTTCCAACCGGAGGGCGACGCCGTGGGGCATCACGGCCTCGGGGTGCTGACATGGAAGGCCGGTCCGGCAAATGGTCCGGTTGCCGTCACGGGGAGCGATGTGGCTGAAGTGGTCGACGGAAAGATCGCCAAGCTCTGGGTGCTGCTCAATCCGGCGGAACGCTGAGGTCTCAGGTTGACCGCTCGGCCTGGCCACCACCGAACGGCGGCTGGCCACCCTGGCCGCCCTGCACCGCGCCCGCGGCCTGCCCAGCCCCTCCCTGCATCCCGGGGTGCGCGACCTGCTGCGCCAGGCCCGCTGCGCCTTGGCCGCCCGCGGCATCACCCCCCGGGCCAAGCGGGCCGCCACCCGCGACGAGGTGCTCGGGCCGATGCTCGATGCCCTGTCTGACGACGCCCGCGGTGTGCGCGACCGCGCCATTCTCGCCGTCGCCTTCGCCAGCGGCGGCCGTCGGCGTTCCGAACTGGTGGCGCTGCGCCTGGCCGACGTCACTGCGGCCGGACGCGACTTCACCCTGCGGATCCGGCGCTCGAAGACCGACCAGCAGGGCGCGGGCACCGACGTGCCGGTGAAGCGCGCCGCCGCCGACGCGCTGCGCCGCTGGCTGCGGCTGCTCGCCGACCAGGGCATCAGCGACGGGCGCGACGGCATCCCGCTCGACCTGCTGATGCAGCTCTCCGGCCATAAGAGCCACCGCATCGCCGCCCGCTACTTCCAGACCGGCGCCGTGCACCAAAACCCGGCCGCCGACCTGCTGTAGGTGAGTAGAGAGGCAACCAAACAGCAGCCTGCCAAAACATATAGACAAGAAAAAGGCCGTACCCAAGCAGGTACGGCCTTCAGATTTCGGTTCGGGGAGGACGAGAACCTGAGGTCACCATAGGAATCTCCACGTTAAGGACCTGTGAACAGCACCACAGATCTCCGCATCTACTCCCTTTTTGTAAAACCTTGATCAGAACAGCGGGAGCTGGATGCGCCCGCCATCGTCCGTGTGGGCTTTCGCGGCACGCACAGCAGCGTCCTGAGCGCCGCTCATCGTCCGGGCATTTCCGGAGCGGACCTGCTCACCAGCAACCGTGACGGTCCAGCTCCACAGATCCGGCCCGCGCCAGACCACCGCCAGATCGCAGCCGGACATCCGCATCACCGCGTGCCGTGTCGTCCAGGTGATTGTCGTTGGCATGCCAGCCCTCCACAAGCTCCGGCTTGCTGTACCACAAGACGATCAACGCCAGCGAGTGCCAATCCGGAGCATTTTGAAGAGAACGCGATAGGTGTTTTCCAAACAACTATAAGCATGAACTGAACTGGAACAGTGGCTTATTCGCTGGATTCGCGCGCGACAGTCCGGGAAGCCGACCGTTGGCGGCCGCCTCTGCAATCGTCTGGAAATATCCTTTTCCAACGGGTTTCGTGTAGAAGGGCGGCCCCGTTGCCCTGACTACCGCGCCCGATATGCCCTTCAAGCACAACGCTGCGCCGCCACCGCATTCCCAAGATGCGGTTCACGGCGACGAATTGGTCCTCGTATGAAGCGGGGCTGCGCCGGCGCGGCAGCCTGACCTTCTGGGTCGATGAGGACGCGATCGCCGGCTGGCGGGCCGCTCCACGAACGACACCGGGCGGTCAGGCGCGCTATTCAGACCTCGCGATTGAAACAGCTCTTCTGGTCCGCGTGGTGTTCCACCAGCCGCTGCGCCAGACCGAGGGACTGCTCGGTTCCTTGCTGGAGTTGCTTGGGCTCGATCTACCGGTGCCCGACCACACGACCCTGAGCCGACGGTCCGCGACACTGACGCCGATCCTGCGGGCCGCCCTGCCGGACGGGCCAGTGCACTTGGTCCTCGACAGCACGGGCCTGAAGGTCTTCGGGGCGGGCGAGTGGCTCGCCGACAAGCACGGCGCTCGTGGCCTGCGATCATGGCGCAAGTTGCACCTGTGCGTCGACGCGACCTCCTCGACCATCATTGGTGCGGTCCTGACGACCACCGAGGCCGGAGACGCCTCGCAGGTCGGTCCCTTGCCCGAGCAGACGACCGGCCCGATTACCACGGTGCTGGCGGACGGCGCCTATGACGGGGAGCCGATCTACCAGACCATCGCACAGCACGATCCTGGAACTGTGGTAATGGTCCCGCCGCGCGCTACCGCGGTGCCTAGCAACCAAACCGAGACCGCTCCGACGCAGCGCGACCGCCACATCCAGCGGATCGCCGAAACCGGCCGGATGGGCTGGCAGCGCGAAACCAAGTACGGCCGCCGCTCCAAAGGGGAAACGGCCATGGCGCGCTACAAGGGCATTCTTGGCGGGCACCCCCACGCCCGGACTCTGCCCGCTCAGCAGGCGGAAGCCATGATCGGCGTATCCGCCCTCAACCGCATGTTCGACGCAGGACGCCCCGTGCCGGTGCGCACCGCGTAAGCGGCGGCAGAATGGACGAAAAGACCGGCCGCCCATCGCCATGCACCAACACCTCTCGCACCAGTCCCTGCTCCTTGGCGCGGTCGAGTAGGTTCTTCATCGACGACCGGCTCCAGCGCAGCCCACCGCGCGGCGTGCGCTGTCCCATGCTCTGCAGCCGGCGAGAGATGCCGTCGAGCGTGATGCCGGGCTCCGAACGCGCTAGGCCGGCAACCATCAGCACGAGGTCGTCGCTGTCGATCCGTTTGGGCGCTGTATTGAGAACCTCTTGGCGAACGAGCCCTGCCGCCACCAGCCGGCGCACCGCCCGGATCAGGCTGTTAGGGGTCCAGTGCCCTGCCCTTTCAGCGCCCGCGCCACCTGTTCCCAGGCGGCGGTCGGCCTCAGCGCCTCCACCGTCGGCAGAAAGTCCTGGGCCTGGACGATCACGATCTTGTCCCGCGCCACCTCGCGGCCTCGGTGGGCTTTCTCCAGCGCCGCCGGGTCACGCCGGCGCAGATCGGGATTGCCGGGCTCCTTGCCTTTGGCGACTGCCGCCTTCAGCCCGGCGATCGAGCGTTCGCGGATCAGCGCCCGTTCCAGTTCGGCGGCGGCCCCCAAAACCTGGAGAGCGAATCATCCTTGGGGGCTGGTGGTGTCGATCGGGTCACCCAGCGACTTGAAGGCAATGCCCAGCTGCCCCAGCCCGTCGATCACCTCCAGCAGGTGGAACAGCGATCGCGCCAGCCGGTCGATGCGCGCCACCACCAGCGTGTCACCTTTCTTTAGGCTGGCAAACGCCTTGGCCAGCACCGGGCGGTCGCGGTCGCCGCCCGAGGCGTGCTCCTCGAAGATGACCGAGCAGTCGGCCTGCTTGAGAGCGAGGATCTGCAAGCCCGTGGACTGCTCCTCGGTGGAGACGCGGGCGTAGGCGAAGAGGGTCATCTGGGTGTCCTGCGGCTGCCGGGTTGTGGGAGCTGACTGGGCCTTTGTACAGAATATAAGTCGATTTCATCCACCCGGATGAGAGTGGACGCACAAAGGTGATCGATGGGCATCCGGCAACATCGCTTGTCGGATGTAATCCGCCGACGTGGGCTCGAGCGCCGCAGCGTCCAGGCCGCGCGCGACCGACGGCACGGGCAGACGCCGGCAAACCCAAGGATTTCCAGGACGTTCTTGCTCCCGGCCGCCGCCGTGCGCCCGCGGCTCTTTGTCCTTGTAGAGAGAATTCACCATTATGAAGCAAACTGTTATATTGCTTCCATGAGGCAGGCCGTGGCGGACATGAAAGGATTGACTACACGTGGGTTTTCCGCCCTCAAAAACGCCGACCCAGCCGTCCGCGCCGCCGCTCTCGAGCGCGCTGTGCTGGCAGTCGCCCGCCTCGACGCCACCCTCGACGGTCATCCGCTGCTCCCCGCCTGGCAGCATTGGGTACGCCTGGAGGCGGTGCGTGCCCACGCCGGCCTCGACGGCCACCGCGTCGACCCGCAGCGCCTCGCCGCCGTCCTCGAGGGGCTGCGCCTGCGTGCGCCGGATACGGCAGCCCAGCACGAACGCGGCGCCGACCTCGATGCGCTGAGTCACGCCCTGCGTCTCTACGGCCTGATGCTCGCCGTCGGCGATCCCCGCTCGGCGCGCGAGCTCGACGAGGTACCGTCAAGTTCGGGCTAGCAGGGGTGCCTGGGTGACGGTATAGGGCCGGCATGACGACGCGCCCCGACCCGATGTACGCCGGCTACCGCTTCCCTGCCGAGGTGATCAGCTACGCGGTGTACCTGTACTTCCGCTTTCCGCTGAGCCTTCGGATGGTCGAGGAGATGCTGGGGCTGCGTGGTGTCACGGTCAGCCATGAAACCGTGCGCCAATGGGGCCTGAAGTTCGGCCGGGAGATCGCCACCCGCATCCGGCAACGGCGCCTTGCGCGCAGCGACAAGTGGCATTTGGATGAAGTCGTGATCAGCATCGCTGGTAGCGAGGCACTACCTGTGGCGGGCGGTCGACCAAGACGGCTTTGTTCTCGACGTGCTCGTGCAAAGTCGGCGCGACACGCAGGCGGCCAAGCGTCTGCTGCGCAAGCTGTTGAAGAAGCAGGGCCGGGCGCCGCGGGTGCTGATCACCGATAATCTGAAGTCCTACGCAGCCGCCAAGAAGGCCCTGAAGCTGCGCTGCGAGCACCGCCAGCATAAGGGCCTCAACAACCGCGCCGCGATCACCTTACCGCCTCCGAATACCGCGCCGCCCGCGTCCAGGCCTTCGCTGACTGGGCCGAGGTCGCCGGTGCGCCGCTGGCCGACTGAGGCACCGGCATCTGCCTATCCATGGCCGAACGGGGCCAGCCACCATGTCGGTGCCAACGAGTTGACGGTGCCCGGGCTGGGGTTGCACAGGTCGGTGACGGTGACGGTGCCGTCCTCCAGCGGTTCCGCACCGATCAGGCAGCGCAGCAGCCTGCTCTTCCCTGCCCCGTTGACACCGCTGAGATGGAAACGCCGCCCCGCCGGCACCATCATCGCAAGCCGGTCGAACAAGGGCGTGCCGTCGCCGCGTGGAACCCGCAGCCCTTCGGCATGCAGGACCGGCGCCTCCGCCGCGCTCCTGCCCCTCTCGCCGGGAACGGGCTCGTCGGGAACGGCCGGTGCCACGCGTCCGGCCGGGGCCGGCATGTGCAGATGGACGGCGGGCAGGCCGGGCAGCCGGTCCGGCCGGTGTTCGCTGACCAGCAGGATGCGCCCCATGGCGAGCCGCCGGCGGATGACGGAACGCAGCATCTGCACCCCGGCATCGTCCAGCAGGGCGAAGGGCTCGTCGAGCAGCAGCACCGCCGGATCGGCTGCCAGGGCGGCGGCAATGGCGAGGCGGTGGCGCTCTCCCATCGACAGCGTCTCGATCCGACCGCCGACATGCTGTCACCCTTCGCCGTCGGACGGCAGGACGTCACGTCACGATAGTCCCTGGGGTGCGGCGGCGAAGGCTTTGGCGGCGGGCGCCCATTGCTCCGGAAAGCCTGCGGCGCGCAGCGCCGGATCGCAGGCCTGAATGTCGAAACTCGCGACCTTGTGGCGATCGAAGGGATCTTCCGCGATCATGCCCATGATCTCCGACACATCCTGGGCATGGGCGAGAACGAAGCCGCCATCTCCCTGCCGGAGCGGGCCGGCGGCGAGGATCGTCCCCGCCATGATGTAACGGACAAGCCACTCCTTGTGGGCGTCGAGATGCTCTTTGACGTCCTCAAGCGGGCGGATGTAGGAAACCGTGATTGAAAACAACATGATCCGAACTCCGTTCCCGTGTTTGGCTATGCGGTGGCCGGGTGCAGGCCGGCGATGACGCCGGCAATCGCCGCCTTGGCACGTTGGAGCCCTTCGGCACGCACCGTTTCGCCCTTCGAAGCGCCCTCGGCCCTGACGACATGGACGTCGGTGATGCCGAGGAACCCGAAATAGGCGCGCAGATAGCTTTCCTGGAAATCCATGCGGGCCAGCGGTCCGTCGGTGTAGAAGCCGCCGCGGGCCGAAACGACGATGACCTGCTTGCCGCCGGCCAGACCGACCGGACCCTTTTCCGTGTATTTGAAGGTCCGTCCCGCCTGGGCGATCCGGTCCATCCAGGCCTTCAACTGGCTGGGTACGGAGAAGTTGTACATCGGAGCGCCGATCACCAGCAGGTCGCTGGCCAGGAACTCCGCCACCAGCGTTTCGGACACACGGTGCTCTGCCAGGGTGGCGTCATCGAAGCCGTCGACGCCGGTCGGTCGGAATCCGGCGGCGATTGCACCGTCCAGATGGCGGAGTCCATCCGCCACTACGTCGCGGCGTGTGACCTCGGCCGCTGGGTGGCGGGTGCGGATTTCGTCGATCACCGCGGCCGACACGTCCCTGGTCAGGGACGCGCCGCCCAGAATGCTGGAATCGATGTGCAGGATCTTCATGTGAACCTCGTCTTTGACGGAACTCCGTCCGACCTGCGGGGGCTATCGCCCCGCTTCCCGGGCGGCCTGATCGATCAGCCGCGCCACCCGATCCGGGTGGGACAGCAGGGACATGTGGCTGGAGGCGATGGACACGGTCTTCGCGCCGATGCGCTGCGCGATGGCCTGCTGCACGGCGGGGGGCAGCGCCCGATCCTGGGTCGTCCGCAGATACCAGCTCGGTTTCCCGCGCCAAGCCGCGTTCTGAATCCTGTCCGCGAAGCCGGCCGCCGCGATGGGCTGCTGGATCGACGCCAGCGCGCGCGCTTTTTCCATCGGCAGGTCCGCCGCCATGACCTGATGGAAGCGCCCGGGATCGTCCAGCCAGATCAGCCCGTCGGCATCCGGCATGAAGCCGCCCATCGGTGCTCCCAGCCTTTGCAACAGATCGGCCACCGACTCGCCGCTGTCCGGGGCCAGGGCGGAGAGATAGACCAGAGCCTTGACGTTGGCGGCATTGCCCGCCTGGGTGATGACGCCGCCGCCCCAGGAGTGGCCGACCAGCAGAACGCCGCCGGCCTGCCGCCGCAGGACCTTTTCGGTGGCCGACACGTCGTCGGCCAGCGAGGTCAGCGGGTTCTGCACGGCGGTGACATGGTAGCCCATGACCTGCAACCGGGCGATGACCGGCAGCCAGCTCGACCCGTCCGCAAACGCGCCATGCACCAGCACGATGTTGCGCAGGGCGGGAGCGGTCGCTGCCATTGCGGTCTGGCTTCCAGCCAGCGCGAGCGTCAACCCGAGCGCCGCGGCGAGGCGCCGCAGCCAAGGCGGCGCCGCGCCGGTTCGTTCCGGTCCGGGGGAGGGAGAATGGCGGATGTCGCTGGAGGGCTTCATGATCGGGCCGGGCGATGCGGGAGATGGGAAAATCCTATCGCCGCCCTGCCGAGGTCATAAGATGGCAAACTGGACAGAGTTCGTGCAAAACTCGCCAAAACGGCAGGGAGCCGCCGAGAAGCGGGAAACAGCTCATGCGTATTGCGATCCTTGCCGTCGACGGCAGCCTGCTATCGGCAATCGCCGGCCTGTCCGATCTTTTCTGGATCACCAACCAGTCACTCCGCGCGCCGCCCGAAGGGGTTGCCGCCGGCCTGCCGGACCGGGCCGACCCCCTGTTCACAATCGCCATCGTCAGCGCGGACGGCAAGCCCCTGCGCGATCCGCAGGGCAGGCTGATCTCTGTCGACGGTGCCTTCCGGGATCTTGACCGGTGCGATGCGGCCCTTGCCACCGGCATGGCTCTCGGTGCGGACCGGCTGCCGCCTGCATCCGCCTCGATCACGCAGGGTGCCGCATGGATGAGGACATGCCACCGGCAGGGCGCGCTGGTCGGCGCGGCCTGCGCCGGCACCTTCGTGCTGGGCGAGGCGGGTCTGCTCGATGGCAGGCGCTGCACGACCACCTGGTGGCTGCACCATGCCTTCAAGCGGCGATTTCCCAAGGCACGCCCAGTCTGGGGCACGGCGTTGGAGGAGCAGGACGGCATCGTCACCACCGGCGGGCCGCTGTCCTGGGTCGATCTCGGACTGCATGTCATCAGGCGTCTGGCGGGCGCCGAGATTGCCAAGCTGGCTGCCGACATCTCGGTCGCCGACAGCCTGCCGTTGCCGCAGATGATCTATGCCCCGCGCGGCTTCATCAACACCACCGATCCGTTGCTTTTGCGCGCCGAGCAGATCATTCGCCATGCCAGCCCCGGATTGACGGCGGAGGGACTGGCGCAGGCCCTGGGCTTGAGCGGACGAACCCTGCACCGGAGACTGAAGGAGCTGACCGACGAGTCACCCAAGGAATTCATCACCCGGGTGAGGATCGAAACGGCCTGCGTCCTGCTCGAAACGCCGGGGGCCAGCGTCAAGCAGGTCGCCCTTGCCTGCGGTTATGGCGAGGAGAGCGTCTTCCGGAGGGCTTTCGTCCAGCTCACTGGGATGACGCCGGCCGATTACCGGCGCTGGTCGGCCGGCAGGACGGCGGACAACGCAGCTTCCCGCACGGCTTCCATCTGAAGGACGAAGGCTCCGGACAGGCTTGCGGTTCGTCATTGGATTTGCGGTTCCAAGATGAAGCACGAAGACCTGCCCGGTCGGCGATGACCATCGAAGCGGCGTGTCAGTTTGGGCAATGCTCAGTGAAAGCCCGGATGATCGCCGACTCGCCATAGGGCTTGGCGATCATCGGACGGTGGCGGTGTGCCGGGGGAAGCGCGTCCACACCGTAACTGGTGGTGAAGAGGAAGGGCGTGCCGGCCGCCGCCAGACGGTCCGCCACCGGATCGATCGACTCGCCACGCAGGTTGACGTCCAGAAATGCAATGTCGACGTGATGTCCCGCAATCGCCGTCAACGCCTTTCCGATTGAGCCGACCGGATCGAGGCAGGTTGCACCGCGGTCGGTGAGCAGATCCTCCAGATCCATCGCGGTCAGGATCTCATCCTCGACGATCAGGACCGTGAGGCCGGCCAAGGACCGTTCGGCCCGAGCCGCTTCCCGTCCTGCCATTTTGGCTGGAACTGCCATGTTCCCGCGAGCCGAGCGAAATAAAGTGTGACTCATGGTACGGATCGCCCGCTCTGTGCCCGGTTGCCCAGCTTATCGCCGGTCCTCCATAACAGACCCGGCGGCTATACCGGTCAATTCACGCATACAGAATATCCGCAAACAGGCCGGATGGATGCGATGCCTACGCCGAAAGGGCGGACTCCCGGCGGCAGACGGCCCGCTGCGCGCAGCCACGGATCCGGCATCAGGAAGCGGAGCCGGCTTCACCGGACAACAGCGCGGTAATGGTCGGCGCCATCGCGGTCACCTCGTAGGGTTTGCGCATGACCACCAGCCGCCCCGGCTCCGGCCGTGGAAGATGCTCGCTGAACCCGCTCACCACGATGATCGGCAGATCCGGACGCCGCTCCCGGATGGCTCGGATCAGGGCCGCGCCATCCATCACCGGCATGCGCATGTCGGTGATCAGGATGTCGGCCGGATCGTCGACGTCGGCCTCGACCGCTTCCACACCGTTGCAGGCGACCGTGACCCGGTATCCTTCGGACTCCAGGACGAAGGCCATGGCCAAGGCAACCAGAGTCTCGTCCTCGGCGATCAGGACATGGGGCATGGCGCTCATCAGGATCACTCCCCCGTCTGCGGACGATGGTCGCAGCAGAGCGTCGATTACCTCGGCATCGCTGTAGGGCTTGGTGATCACCGGACGATGACGATGCGCCTTGGGGCGGGCGTCTTCGCCATAGCCGGTGGTGAAGAGGAAAGGGATTCCGATGGCAGACAAGCGGTCGGCCACCGGATCGATCCGCGCCCCACGCAGGTTGATGTCGACCAGCGCAATGTCGAAGCGGCGCGTTGCAATCGTTTCCAACGCACTGCCGAGATTGGATAGCCGTCGCCACGGCCACCCTGTTGCAAAACAAAGTCCGCAATTATGGGGAATGAATACATATTTTATGCAAAATCATGATTTCCGGACCCGGCAGCTGTTCCGCGCCGATATCCCGCTGCTGCTGGAAGCGGCAGGACTGCCTGGCCGGCCGCGCGTCCGGCCGAACCCGTCTTCTCCATGACCTTCCGACCTCCGGCATTCCGCACGGTCAGGCTTTCAGGGCCGGGCGAAGCAAGAGCGCGCTTGCAATATATGTAATGATATAACATTACTGTTCCATCGTCGTTTTCCGCCGAGGCCGCATGCAAAGCCTGCCCAATTCTCCGGCCCCCGTCACCATGCGGCCGGCCGCCGGTCCGACGGGACATGGCCAGCCCGCCCGGTGCCGTACTGCCAACGCCTTATCGGTCATCCGGCGCTCCGACGTTAACTTGGCTGTCTGGCACCGCCGGTTGCCGGCCGGGATCTCCGGACAGTGCGCCCAGCTTGCGGAACAGGACTGGCCGTCCTTCCAACTCGCGACGACATCGGATGAGGTGACCGCCGATCTGGCCGCCGCCCTGCCGTCGCGCTGGAACGCGGGGCCGCTGTTCGACGACATCGTCCATCTGGTGACGGTGTATGCGGGCATCCTCGGATGCACTGCGATCCGGCTTCGCCTGGACAGCATGTCCGGTGACGGCTGCCGGTTTTTCCATGTCGATCATGTCGGCCTCCGCCTGCTCTGCACCTACCGGGGTGCCGGCACGCAGTGGCTGCCCGATGGGGCGGTCACCCGCCCGGCGCTGGGCCGTGGCGACAACGATGCCGTGCTGTCCGATCCGCGCCGCATCCGGATGCTCCATGCCGGCCATGTCGCCCTGCTGAAGGGAGAGGCATGGCCCGGCAACCGCGGGCGCGGTCTCGTCCATCGCTCGCCGCCGGCCGACCCGTCCGGTGCGCGTCGCCTGCTGCTCTGCCTGGACCATAATGATCACTGACCGCTCCCGCTCGCCGTTGGCCGCCTCCGCGCTGAGCCGGATCGCCGCGGCCGCTCTTCTGTGCGCCCTCCTGTGGCTGACGGTCGCCTGGGCACTGAATTGGGCGCTGGATTGGCCATTGGACTGGACGATCTGACATGGCATCCACCATCGCTGACGCACTGCCGAATCCGCTGATCCGCCTGACCGACCTCACTCTGGGATACCGGCGTCATCCGGCGGTCCACCACCTGTCCGGCGGCTTCCGCGAGGGTTCGCTCACCGCCGTGGTCGGCCCGAACGGTGCCGGCAAGAGCACCCTGCTCAAGGCAATCGTCGGCGCGTTGCGCCCCCTCGATGGCCGGGTGACGCTGCACGGACTGACCGCCGCCGACATTGCCTATCTGCCGCAGCAGGCCGAGATCGAACGCGATTTTCCCATCGATGTGCTCGACACCGTCCTGCTCGGACATTGGCGGCGCGTCGGTCTGTTCCGCTCCATCGGGCCTGCCCTGACGCGGCAGGCTGGGGAGGCGCTGGCCGCTGTCGGCCTGTCCGGCTTCGAGCGGCGCCCCATCGCCGCCCTGTCGGCCGGCCAGTTCCAGCGCGTGCTGTTCGCCCGCCTGCTGCTGCAGGACGCCCGCCTGATCCTGCTCGACGAGCCCTTCACCGCCATCGATGCCAGGACGACCGCCGATCTGCTCGAGGTCGTGCGGCGCTGGCATGGCGAACGGCGGACCGTGGTCGCCGTGCTGCACGACCTGGAGCAGGTCCGCAGCCATTTCCCCGACACGCTTCTGCTGGCGCGCGAGCCGGTCGCCTGGGGCCGAACCACCGACGCGCTGGCTCCCGCCAACCTCGTCCGCGCCCGTGCGATGGCGGAATCCTGGGACGACAAGGCCGCGCTTTGCCGGAGGTCGGCATCATGACCCTCTATGACTTCGCCGCCGCCCCCTTCCTGGAGTTCGGCTTCATGCGGCGGGCGCTCGCCGCCTGTCTGGCGCTGTCGCTCGGGTGCGGACCGGTGGGGGTTCTGCTGGTGCTGCGGCGGATGAGCCTGATGGGCGACGCCATGTCCCATGCCGTTCTGCCCGGCGCCGCCATCGGCTTTCTCGCCGCCGGCCTGTCCTTGTGGGCGATGAGCATCGGCGGCTTTCTCGCCGGGCTGGCGGTGGCGCTGCTCGCCGGGCTGGTGTCGCGGGTCACGGCGTTGCGCGAAGACGCCAGCTTCGCCGCCTTCTACCTGATCTCGCTGGCCGGCGGGGTGCTGATCGTCTCGCTGCGCGGCAGCAACGTCGACCTGATGCATGTGCTGTTCGGCACCATCCTGGCGGTGGACGATGCCGGTTTGCTGCTGGTCGCCGGCATCGCCACCGTCACGCTGCTGACGCTGGCCCTGCTCTACCGCCCGCTCGTCGTGGAATGCTTCGATCCCGGCTTCCTGCGCGCGGTCGGCGGCATAGGGGGACGGCTGGGCGCGCTGTGCCACCTCGTCTTCCTGGTGCTGGTGGTCCTCAACCTCGTCGGCGGCTTCCAGGCGCTGGGCACGCTGATGGCGGTGGGTCTGATGATGCTGCCGGCCGCCTCGGCGCGCTTCTGGGCCGAGGGCATCGCCACGCTGGCGCTGACTGCCATGGCGCTCGCCTTCGCGTCCGGCATCGGCGGGCTGCTGCTGTCCTTCCACCTCAATCTGCCGTCCGGGCCGTCCATCGTCCTGGTCGCCGGGGCCGGCTACCTGCTGTCGCTGGCGCTGGGGCCGGTCGGCAGCCTGCGGACGCGCTGGTTTCCCGGCCGGCATCTGGAGGCCTGATGTCCGTGCTTCTTTCCAAGGAGACTTCCCGATGAAACGTTCATTCGCCGCTTCCCTGGCGATGGCGATGGCGCTTTTCGCGCTTCCCGCCATGGCCGAACCGGTGAAGGTGGTCGCCACCTTCACCATTCTCGGCGACATGGTCCGCCAGATCGGCGGCGACGAGGTCGCGGTGACGACGCTGGTCGGCCCCGACGGCGACGCCCATGTCTATGAGCCGACACCCGCCGATGCGCGTGCACTCGGCACCGCCAAGCTTGTCGTCGTCAACGGCCTGGGCATGGAGGGCTGGATCGACAGGCTGGTCAAGGCGTCCGGCTACAAGGGCCCGGTCACCGTCACCAGCACAGGCGTCAAGCCCATCGCCGGCGAGGAGGAGCATGACGAGGCCGGCCATGAGGGCCAAGGCCACGATCACGGCCACGATCACGGCGCCCACGACCCGCACGCCTGGCAGTCGGTCGCCAACGCCAGGATCTATGCCGACAACATCCTCAAGGGCCTTGTCGCCGCCGCTCCCGACAAGGCCGCCGCCCTGCGCGCCAACCACGCCGCGTTCAAGGCGAAGCTCGACGCGGTGGAGTCGGAGATCAAGGCCGCGCTGAAGCCGATCCCGCGCAAGGGCCGCAAGATCGTCACCTCGCACGATGCCTTCGGCTATTACGGCAAGGCTTACGGCGTCACCTTCCTCGCCCCTGTCGGCATGTCCACCGAATCCGAGGCGGCGGCCGGCGACATCGCCAAGCTGATCCGCCAGATCAAGATGGAGAAGATCAAGGCGGTCTTCGTCGAGAACATTGCCGATCCGCGCCTGCTGGAGCAGATCACACGGGAGACCGGTGCGCGCATCGGCGGACGGGTCTATTCCGATGCGCTGTCGGCGGCGGACGGCCCGGCGGCGACCTACGTCGACATGATGCGCCACAATCTGGCCCAGTTCACGAGGGCGCTGGCGCCTGCCTCCTGACGGCATGGCGGGACGGGGCGGGCATTGCCCTCGTCCCGGCCCGCTTTATTGAGGCGCGGGACCGCTCCCGTTCGGGGGCAAGCGCGTAACGGGCGGCGCGGCGGGCGGCATCGGCGGCGGCGGCGATGACGCCGAGCTGCTTGTAATAGTCCCATTTGCCCTTGGAGTCCGCCGGGGTCTTCACCTCGAACAGGTACATGTCGCGCAACACCCGGCCATCCTCGCGAATGCGGCCGCTCAGGACTGCGCCGTCGTCGGGGGGCAGGACGACATCCTCGGCGAGGAGATCAAGGCGGTGATCGTTCCCCGTCCCGGCTTCGACCCGCGGGACCTGCCGGCTTTCCTGACCGGCCGCATCCCGGCCTTCATGATTCCGCGCTTCGTCGAGATGCGGACGGAAATCCCGAAGACCGCCACACAGAAGGTGCAGCGTCACCTGCTGCAGGATCATCCCGGCGACGTCGTGGACCTGGGAAGGCACAAGGCCGATACCCCTGCGACGCCCCCAATGTTGCCAACCGCCTGACACAACGGCGGATCCCAACGGCGTTTCACGACGGCGGATCGAGCCCGCAAACCTGTCGCACGGACGCGCCGATGTTTCCTGGCCGATCAGAGGGGGGCCTGGCTGACGAACTTCACCTGTTCGAAGGCCTGGAACCCCTCGGTGCCGCCTTCCAGTCCGATGCCGCTGTCCTTGATGCCGCCGAAGGGCGTTTCCGGGTGCGACACCACCCAATGGTTCACCACGACATTGCCGCATTCGATCTCCGCCGCGAGCCGGTCGGCGAGCGCAAGATCCCGTGTGAAGACGTAGGACGCCAGCCCGAGCGACAGGCGGTTCGCCAATGCCACCGCTTCGTCGGTATCGCGGAAGGAGGCAACCAGCGCCAGCGGCCCGAACGGCTCTTCGCTGGCCGCCCGGCAGGCGTCGGTGACACCGGTCAGCACCGTCGGACGATAGAAGAAGCCGGGCCGGTCGATGCGGGCACCGCCGGCCGCCACCGTCGCGCCATTCCGCCGGGCATCCTCCACCAGCGCCTCGACCGCCGCCAATCGGCGGGCGTTCTGCACCGGACCCATCTGCGTCGCGCTGTCGAAGGGATCGCCGACACGGATCGCCGATGCCGCTTCGGCGAAGGCGGCGGCGAAGCGGTCATGGATCGAGTGATGCACATAGAAGCGGGTCGGCGACGTGCAGATCTGCCCGGAACTGCGGAACTTGGCGGCGGCCGCACCGCGGGCCACCGCCTCGACGTCCACGTCGGGAAAGACCAGCACCGGGGCGTGGCCGCCCAGTTCGAAGACGCCGCGCTTCATTGTCCGCGTCGCCAGGGCGGCCAGATGCTTGCCGACGGGGATCGAGCCGGTGAAGGACACCATGCGGATGGCTTCCGCCTCCATCAGCCGCTCGGCCACCGCACCGGGATTGCCGAACAGCATGTTGGCAACACCGGCGGGCAGACCGGCTTCGGCCAGCGCACGGGCAATGAAGAGGGCGGACGCCGGCGTCCCTTCCGACGGCTTGATCACGATGGAGCAGCCCGCCCCCAGCGCGCCCGCGATCTTGCGCGCCGGCGTGATCGCCGGGGCGTTCCAGCCGCTGAAGGCCGCCACCGGCCCGACGGGCTCGCGCAGCGCCATCAGCCGGTGGCCCGGCGTGCGGGGCGGAATGATCCGACCATAGGACCGGCGGCATTCCTCCGCGGCCCAGTCGAACATGCCGGCCGCCGTCTCGACCTCGCGCACCGCCTCGACGACCGGCTTGCCCAGCTCAAGCGCGATCAGGGCGGCGAAGCTGCCGGCGTCCGCCCGCATCAGGTCGGCCGTGCGGCGCAACAGCGCCGACCGCTCGACCGCGCTGGTCCGCCGCCAGAGCCGGAAGCCATCGGCCGCCGCCGCGACCGCCGCATCCACGTCGCCGGCACCGGCGTGGGGCAGCAGTCCGAGCGTCGCGCCGGTCGCGGGGTCGATCACCGGTTCGCCGGTCCGGCCTCCGGCCTCGATCCAGCGCCCACCGATCCACAGGCGAAGGTCAGGATAGGCGGTGTTCGTCATCGTCGCCTCTATACAGCCAAGTTCGATGGACTCAGGCGGCGCGGAGCACGCCCGGATCGCAGAGCCGGAAACCCGGTCCGCTGAGGTCTCCCAGCCGCGCAAGCCCGGCTGCGAGCCATGCCGGATCCTGGCGGCCGGCCCAGAACAGCGGCCCGCCCTCCCAGGCCGGGAAGCCATAGCCGTTGACCAGCACGAGGTCGATGTCCGACGCGCGGGCGGCAACCCCCTCCGACAACAGACAGGCGGCTTCGTTGACCATGGTCAGCAGCACGCGGGTGACGATCTCCTCGTCGGAAACTGCAGCGCGGGCGATGCCCTTGGCGGCCGACGCCGCTTCGATCAGCGCGGTCACCTCCGGGTCCGGTTCGCCCCGCTTCGCGCCGGACGGATAGCGGTAATAGCCGGCGCCGGTCTTGCGGCCGAACCGTCCGGCCTCGCACAGCCGGTCGGGAATCTCGACGTAACGGGCCGCAGGATCACGGGTCGCGGCCTGCTGCCGGCGCATCCGCCAGGCAATGTCCAGCCCCGACAGGTCGGCCACCGCGAACGGACCCATGGCGAAGCCGAACCGCTCCAGCGCCGCGTCGACATCCGCCGGAAGCGACCCTTCCTCGATCAGGAACTCGCATTGGCGGCGGTAAGCGGCATAGATGCGATTGCCGATGAAGCCGAAGGCGTTCCCCGCCACCACCGGGAGCTTGCCGAGCCGCTTCGCCAGAGCGATGCCGGTCGCCAGAACGTCGGGCGCGGTCTTCGCCCCGCGGACCACTTCCAGCAGACGCATGACGTTGGCCGGGCTGAAGAAATGCAGACCCACCACATCCTGCGGACGAACGGTCGCCGCCGCGATGGCGTCGAGATCCAGATAGGAGGTGTTCGACGCCAGCACCGTCCCCGGCGCCAGCACGGCATCCAGCCGGCGGAAAAGGTCCTGCTTGACGGTGAGATCCTCGAACACCGCCTCGATCACCAGATCGGCGGTGGCGAGCGCCACCATGCTGGTGGTGGGATCGAGCGCCGCGAGCCGCTTCCCAGCCTCCCCGGCGCTCATCTTCCCGCCATCCACCCGGCGGGCATAGTGGTCGCGCAGCCGGGCCATCCCGCACTCCAGCGCTTGCGCGTCGCGTTCCAGCAGCGTCACCGGCAGACCGGAATCCAGCGCGGCGATGACGATGCCGGTCCCCATCGTGCCGGCGCCGATCACGCCGATCCGCTCCAGCCGCCGCGCCGCCACGCCCTCCAACTCGGGAAGGCGCGCCGAATCCCGCTCGGCGAAGAACAGATGGCGGCGGGCGAAGGCTTCCGTCTCCAGGCGCAGCCGTTGGAAAACCGCACGCTCCTCCGCCAGCGCTTCGTCCAGCGGCCGCTCGGCCGCGGCGCGGACGGCCCGGATCGCTTCCACCACCGGAGGACGCCCGCGGCCGGCGCGCAGGGCGGCGCTGGCCGCGGCCTCGATGCGCTCGGCCCGCTCGGCCGGGACGCCGCGGTCGGCCACCCGATTCTTGGCCCCGGCGAGACCCCGCGCATGGGCGATGGCCAATGCCCGCAAGGACTGCGCGCCATCCCCCTCCGCCACCGCCCCCTCCACCACCGCGTCGACCAGCCCGAGCGCCAGCGCGTCGGCGGCGGACACCCGCCGGCCTTCGCAGATCAGACCGATGGCGGTGGAGGCGCCGACCAGACGCGGCAGGCGCTGGGTGCCTCCGGCGCCGGGGATCATGCCCAGCGTCACCTCCGGCAAACCCACCCGCGTGCCGGATGCCGCGACGCGGGCATCGCAGCCCAGCGCCAGCTCGAACCCGCCGCCCAGCGCCGCCCCATGCAGGGCGGCGACCACAGGCTTTGCGCAGGCCTCGATGGCGGCGATGACGGCGGGAAGCTGCGGCTCCTCCAGCGGCTGGCCGAACTCGCGCAGGTCGGAGCCGGCGATGAAGGTCTTGCCGGCGCCGATCAGCACCGCCGCCTCCAGATCGGGATCGGCCGCGACCGTCGCGACGGCGTCGAGCAGCCCGCGCCGCACGGCGGTGGACCCGGCGTTGACCGGCGGGTTGTCGATGACGATCACCGCCACCCCGCCGTCGCGCTCCAGCCGGACCGTTCCGCCGGACCGGTCGCCGAGCATTTTGGCCGGCCTGCCGGTCACTTCGCCACCAGCGGGCAGCCGCCCTGGTCCATCGGACGGAAGGCCTTGTCGCCGGGCACCGTCTCCAGGACCTTGTAATAGTCCCAGGGGCCCTTGGACTCCGACGGCTTCTTCACCTGCATCAGGTACATGTCGCGGATCACCCGCCCGTCGGGACGGATGGAGCCGTTTTTGGTGTAGAAGTCGTCGATCGGAGTCTTGCGCATCTGTTCGGCCACCCTGGTGGCGTCGTCGCTGTCGATGGCCTGGATCGCCTTCAGATAATGGGTGACGGCGCCATAGACCGCCGCCTGCAAACCGCCGGGCGCCCGGCCGTTGAAACGCTCCATGAACCGCTTGCTCCAGGCCCGCGTCTCGTCGTTCATGTCCCAATAGAAGCTTTCGGCGAAGGTCAGGCCCTGTGCGCTCTCCAGCCCCAGGGCATGGATGTCGGGCAAATTGACCAGCAGCGCCGCCATCGTCTTGCCGCCGGCGGTGATGCCGAACTCGTTCGCCTGCTTGACGGCATTGATCATGTCGGCCCCGGCATTCGCCAGCCCGACCACGGTGGCCGTCGATGCCTGCGCCTGCAGCAGATAGGAGGAGAAGTCAGCGCTGTTGAGCGGCGCCCGCACCGCCCCGACCACCGTGCCGCCGTTGGCCTTGACCACACGGGTCGCCTCGCCTTCCAGAGCGTGGCCGAAGCTGTAGTCGGCGGTCAGGAAATACCAGTCCTTCAACCCGCGCTTGACCAGCGCGGTGGTGGCGACGGTCGGCAGGGCGTAGTTGTCGTAGGCCCAATGCACGCCGACGGGCGAGCAGGCCTTGCCGGTCAGGTCCGGCGTACCGGGGCCGGTCGCCAGGAACATGCGGTTCTTCTCGCGCGAGAGCCCCTGCACCGACAGGGCCACGGCGGACGACACCACCTCGGTGATCGCATCGACGCCCTCGACGTCATACCAGCGCCGGGCGATGCCCGAGCCTACGTCCGCCTTGTTCTGGTGGTCGGCCGAGACGATCTCGATCACGGCGCCATTGACCTTGCCGCCGAAATCCTCCGCCGCCATCTGGGCGGCCAGCACGGCTCCGGCGCCGACATTGTCGGAATAGGGACCGGACATGTCGGTCAGGACGCCGATCTTCACCGTCTTGCCGGAAATCTCGGCCGCCGCCCCGCCGGCCAGTCCGATGGTCAGTGCCGCGACGGCCGTGGCGGTCAGCGCCCGCAGACCGGGCACCCGAACAGTGATAGCGCGCATGATTGGTCCCTCCCCAGGGAACTGTGGGCCGCCGCCTTCGTTGCGGGCGGCGGCCGGTTGTTGTCGAAGCGCCGGCAATCGGCCGGCAATCGGCCGGCGATGTGGATGCCTGCCGTCGGAGCGGGGCTCAGCGGTGGGCGATCTCGCTCAGGACCGGCAGCAGATGGACGACGAAGCCTTCCGGGTCCTCGCTCATCGGGAAATGGCCCAGCCCCGGCATGATCGATACGGTGGCGCCGGGGATGCAGGCGGCGGTCTCCAGCGTGTCGGCCGGAGAGCAGGAATAGTCGTATTCGCCGGTCAGCAGATAGAGCGGGCAGCGGCTGGTGTCGATCTCGCTCAGCCGATGGCGGATGTCGCCATCCACCTTGTAGAAATAGAGGTCGCCCTTGAAGATGCCCGGACCGCCCTGCATGTAGTGCCACACCGTTTCCCAGCGGTGGGCATCGGGCGCGTTCGGCCCGACCAGCCCGGCGGCGATGGCGGCACAGACCTCCCCGCCATGCACGTCCGGATGATGCAGCCAGGTCGTGTCGTAATAGGGATGGACGTGGGCCGAGGATTGCAGCCCGATGATGGCGCGGAACTCCTCGGCATGCTCCATCGCCAGATGCAGCGCGATGCGCCCGCCGATGGAACAGCCCATCGCCACCGGCCGGTCCAGCTCCAGCGCCCGGCAGACGGTCAGGATGATGTCGGTGTAGTCGGCGCTGGTCAGCTGGTAGTCGCCGTCCTGCCAGCCGGCGGGCGGCGAGGATTTGCCGTGCCAGGGCAGGTCGAAGGCGATGACACGGAAATCGCGGGTGATGCGCGGGTCGTTCAGGATGCCGCGGAACTGGCGGCCGTCCGAACCGGCGGTGTGCAGGCAGACCAGCGGAATGCCCTGCCCCGCCTCTTCGAAATAGATCCGGTGTTCGCGGCCTTTGTAATCCAGCCGCATGTAACGCCCGGTGATGGATTCGATCGTCGCACGCATCAGGCGGTTTCCTTCGGGCTGCGCAGGCTGGCCATCACGTCCTTGATGTAGAGGAGGTTGGCCATGAAGGGTTGCAGGTTGCCGGACAGGGTCAGGTCGCCTCGCCGCAGCAGGGCGAACAGGTCGTGGAAGCCCGGCGGCGGCAGCGGCTGCCAGAAGCGCTCCAGCGCATCGACCGGACAGGACAGGCCGAAGGTCCAGGACGGCATGACGAACGGACCCTTGCGAACCTCGGCGATCCGCCCGCGGTCGATGGAGATCAGATAGGCGTCGGCGCCGATGTCCAGCCGCATCGCCGCGGTCAGGAAACGGCCGCGATGGACGAGCCGTTCATTGGCGTTCACAAGCTCCGGCAGTGAGAGCACATCCGGCCTGGACATCATCGGTTCCTCCCGGAACGTGTTTCGGTGTCGTCTTCTTGGGATTGGGCGGGCACATCCGCCGTTGCGAGTTGGACCAGCGCGTCGACCGCCACCGCCCCCTGCCCGTCGGCCATCACCATCAGCGGGTTGATCTCCGCCTCCAGCACGGTCACGTCGTCCAGCACGGCAAGGCGGGAGACGGCGACCAGCGCATCGGCGACGGCGCCGAGGTCGCCCGCGGTCCGGCCGCGATAACCGGCCAGGGCCTGGAGCGCCTTCACCTCGCCGATCATCTCCAGCGCGGTGGCCCGGTCCACCGGAGCCAGCCGCAGGGCACGGTCGCGGTAGATCTCGGTCAGCACGCCACCGGCGGCCAGCATCACCACCGGCCCGGCCTGGGGGTCGCGGCGCAGACCGACCAGCACCTCGCCCACGCCTCGGGTCATCGGCTGGACCAGGATCCTGCGCACGCCCACCCCCGGCCGCGCGGCCTCGACCCGGTCGCGGATCGCCGCCATGGCGGTCGACAGCGCGCCGGCATCGGCGATGTTCAGCGCCACGCCGCCGACATCGGTCTTGTGGGCGATGTCCGGGTGCAGGACCTTGGCGACCACCGGATAGGCGAAGGGAAGCTCCGGCACCGGTTCGCCGACCGTCAGCACCGCGACCGGCGCATGGGGAACGCCGACGCGGGCGAAGAGACGGTAGGCCTCGGCCTCGTCGACGGTCCGCCCGGCACCCGATCCGGCTCCCGGCGCAACCGATGGCAACAGGGTCGCCAATTCGGGGCGGGGAACCCGGCGGTTGAACGCGGCGGCGATCACGTCGCCGCAGGATTCCGGCGCGCGGAAACAGGGCACCCCGGCGGCGCTCAGGCGCAACAGCGCTTCCGGCGCCTCCGGCACGATGAAGGCGGCCAGCGGTTTGTCATGCTCCCGCGCGCTGTCGATCACCGGCGCCACCGCCAGATCGGGCTGGAAGCGGGCGGAGGAACCGACCGTCGCCAGCACCAGATCGAATTCCGGCGCGGTCTGCATCACCCCCAGCGCGGCCTTCATTACGTCGTAGCGGGTGCCGGCAAGCGTCAGATCGACCAGCCGCCCCTCCCCTGCCACGATCCCGACCTCGGCAAGGCGGCGTACGGTGTCCGGGCTGGGGGCGGCGACCCGCACGCCGCGGATGGCAAGCTGGTCGATGGCCATGGCCGCACCGCCGCCGGTGGTGGTGACGACGCCGACAGCAGGGTGCCGCACCGATTTCACCGGCATCCGGTTGAGCAGCGGCATGATCTCCAGCAGCCCGTCGAAGGATTCCACCCGCGCGATTCCGCAATCGCGCAGGAAGGTGTCGGCGACGTCATCCTCCCCGGCCAGCGCGCCGGTGTGGGAGACCGCCAGTTCCGCCGCCTCCGCCGAACGGCCCAGCTTGTAGGCCGCCACCGGCTTGCCGCGCTCCGCCGCCGCCAAGGCGAAGCGGCGGAGCGTGTCGGCGTTGCGCATCGATTCCAAAAACAGCAGATAGCCGCCGATCTTCGGATCGTCGAGCGTCGCCTCGCAGATCTCGCCGACCGACAAATCCACCTCGCCGCCAACCGACACCAGCCCTGCGAAACCGACGCCGCGCGCCTTGCCGCGCGACAGCATCGCACCGATCAGGCTTCCGCTGTGCGAGGCGACGAACACCCCGCCTTCCGGCAGGTCGGGTTCGGCGAAGGCGGCATTTGCGGTCAGCACCAGCCGCTCATGCACATTGACCACGCCGATGCTGGAGGGACCCAGCACGCGCACGCCATAGGACCGGCCGATCTCGGCCAGCCGCTTTTCCCGCTCGATGCCGGCGCCGCCCGCCTCGGAGAAACCGCCGGCCAGGATGGTCGCGACCGGGACGCCCAGCCGCCCGCACTCCTCCAGCGCGGCAATCGCCGCATCGGTGCCGGTCAGGATGAAGGCATGATCCGGCCGTGCCGGCAGGGCCGACAGCGATGCGAAGGCCGGCTCGCCCTGCACGGTGGCGCGGGTGGGGTTGACGCTGTAGACCTCGCCGCCATATCCGGCACGGCGCAGGAAGCGCAGCGGACGGGCGGCGGTCTTCGCGATGTCGTCCGACACCCCGACCAGCGCCACCGTGCGCGGCCGCAGCAGGGCCTCGGCCAGGGCGGAGCCGGTGCAGCCCTTAAGGGCGATGCCGCTCACGACCGGCTCTCCCGCGGTGGGCGCTGATCGAAGCGGCGCTCGAACAGCTCTTCGGCGATGCGGTTCTTCAAAATCTCGATGGAGCCGCCGGCGATCATCCAGCCGCGCGTCCGCTTCACGCAATATTCGACCAGCGCTTCCTGGCTGTAGCCGGTGCCGCCCATGATCTGCAGGGCCTCGTTGGCGACCTCGAAACCGGCAAGGTTGCAGGCCAGCTTGGCGATGGAGGTCTCATAGGCCGACGGCAGGCCGTTGTCGGCATTGGTGGCGGCGCGGTAGAGCAGCAGCTGCGCGCCCTCCAGCTTCAACGCCATGTCGGCGAATTTCCATTGCAGACCCTGGAATTCGCACAAGGGGCGGCCGAACTGGATCCGCGTCTCCGCATGCGCCTTGGCCAGGTTGAAGGCATGGCGGCCCAGCGCCAGCGCCCGCGATGCGTTGCCGATGCGCTCCACGTTGAAGCCGGCGATCTGCTTCTTGAAACCGCCCGGCCCCAGCAGGACATTCGCCTTGGGAATGCGGCAGTCCTCGAAATAGAGCTGGCACCATTCCTCTCCGCTCATGAAGGCGGAGGGCTGGCCGACGGCGAAGCCGGGGGTGCCGCGTTCGATCAGCACCGAACCGATGCCGCCGACGCCGGGGGCGAAGCGGACATAGATCAGGAACAGCGTCGCTTCCGGGCTGTGGGTGGAAAAGACCTTCGACCCATTGATGACATAATGGTCGCCATCCTCGCGGGCGCTGGTCTTCAGATCGGTGACGGCCGATCCGGCATCCGGTTCGCTCATGCCCAGCGCCAGCAGCTTGCGTCCGCCGAGCAGGTCGCCCAGCCAGCGCTCCTTCTGCTCGGGGCTGGCATATTCGGCGAAAGTGCGGATCGGCCCGAAATTGCCCGCCTGGACGACGTCGGCGCTCTTGGGGCAGACCAGTGCCAACTCCTGAATGGCGATCACCGCGTCCATCAGCGTGCCGCCGACGCCGCCATCCTCCTCGCGGATGGTGATGCCCAGCAGCCCCATCTCCGACAGTTTCGCGGCCACGTCCCAGGGAAAGGCCGGGGAATGGGCGCGCTTCAGCGCGTCGGCGGCCAGCTCGGCGCGGGCAAAGCGGCGCACGGAGTCGGCGAAGGCGCGCTGTTCCTGGTTGAGTTGAAAGTCCATGGCTCCGACGGGGCTATCGATTTGCGTTACGGACAATCAATCGCATTGACGGACAAGCGGCAAATTCCTAGTTGTTGGGCATATATAACCTTATGTAATGGACCGTGATTTGCGCCAGGTTCCCCCGCTCAATCCGCTCCACGTCTTCGAATGCGCGGCACGGCACGGCAGCTTCACCAAGGCGGCGGAGGAACTGAGCGTCACCCAGCCGGCGGTCAGCCGGCAGGTCGCCCTGCTGGAGGATTACCTGGGGGTCCGGCTGTTCCACCGCGAGACCCGCGGCCTGACCCTGACCAGCGAGGGCAAGCGCTACGCGGCGCAGATCGCACCGGCCTTCCGCTGCATCGCCGAGGCGACGTCCGAACTGGTGTCCGCTCGTGCCGCCGCTCCCCTGAAGTTACAGGTCTATGCGACCTTCATGGCGAAATGGCTGATGCGGCGCCTTCCGCAGTTGCAGACCAACCACCCCGATCTGCGGCTGCGCACCCGGACGGCGGTGGCGCCGGTCGACTTCGCCCGCGACAACGTCGACGCGGCGATCCAGCTCGGCACCGGCGACTGGCAGGGCATGGACTCGGTCTTTCTGTTTTCCGACGAAATCCTGCCGGTGTGCAGCCCCGCCCTGCTGGCCGGCGGCCCGCCGGTGAAGGCGCCGGCCGATCTGCTGCGCTACCCGCTGCTGCATTCCCACTACCGGCGGCGGGACTGGCCGGACTGGCTGGAGGCGGCCGGCGTGACGATGGCGGAGACGCAGGAGCCGCTGATGTTCCCCAGCTCGCTGCTGACCTATCAGGCCGCCCTGGACGGCCTGGGCATCGCCATGGGCCAACCCGCCATGCTGGAAACCGAGCTGCGCAGCGGCAGCCTGGTCTGTCCAATCGACCGGCCCCTGCGCCGCGACCTCGGCTATTATTTCGTGGTGCCGCCCAATCACCAGGACCGCGCCCGCATCGCGAAGGTGCGCAACTGGCTGCTGGAGCAAGTGGCGGCCGGCTGAAACGCGGCGCCGCATACATTACCTCAGGTTATGCCCCGGCAAGTTTATGTCAGTTGCCGCAGTCCGACGGACTTCCGATAGTCGGGGACACGGCCGGCCGCATCCATCGCTGCCGCGACCGGCCACCATCCTCCTGCCCAACACAGTGCCCGTCCTGCTCCAGCGGCGGCGGGTAGCGGAAGACCCACTCCATGACCGAAGCATTCCTGTGCGACGCCGTGCGCACGCCCATCGGGCGTTACGCCGGCGCGCTGGCGCCGGTGCGCGCCGACGATCTCGCCGCTATCCCCCTGCGGGCATTGCTCGACCGCAACCCATCCCTCGATCCGTCGGCAATCGACGACGTGATCCTGGGCTGCGCCAACCAGGCGGGAGAGGACAACCGCAACATCGCACGCATGGCGGTCCTGCTTGCCGGTCTGCCCGAGACGGTTCCCGGCACCACGGTGAATCGCCTGTGCGGATCGGGGCTCGACGCCATCGCACTCGCGGCGCGCGGCGTGCGCACGGGCGAACAATTCCTGCTCCTGGCCGGCGGGGCGGAGAGCATGTCGCGCGCGCCCTTCGTCATGGGCAAGGCCGACGGCGCCTTCTCCCGCGCGATGCGGCTGGAGGACACCACGATGGGCTGGCGCTTCGTCAACCCGCGCCTGACGGCGTCGCACGGCGTGGACACCATGCCGGAAACCGCCGAGACGGTGGCGGAGCGCTATGGCATCGCCCGCGAGGACCAGGACGCCTTCGCCCTGCGCTCGCAACAGCGGGCCGGCGCCGCCCAGGGCCGTGGACGCTTCGCCCGGGAGATCGTCGCCGTGCCGGTCGCCGGCCGCAAGGGGGCGATCGCCGAGGTGACGGCCGACGAGCATCCGCGGCCCGATACCACGCTCGACCAGCTTGCGGCGCTGAAGCCGGTGGTGCGGCCCGGCGGCACCGTGACCGCCGGCAACGCGTCTGGCATCAACGACGGCGCGGCGGCGCTGATCGTCGCCGGAGAGGCGGCGGCGAGGCGTCATGGCCTCACGCCGCGTGCCCGCATTGTCGGCGCGGCGGTGGCCGGCGTCGAGCCGCGCGCGATGGGCATCGGGCCGGTCCCGGCGGTTCGCCGCCTGCTCGACCGCACCGGCGTGCCGCTCGACCGCATCGACGTGATCGAGTTGAACGAAGCGTTCGCCGCACAGGGGCTTGCCTGTCTGCGGGAGCTTGGACCGGCGGATGACGATCCGCGGGTCAACCCCAACGGCGGCGCCATCGCGCTCGGCCATCCGCTGGGGATGTCGGGTGCGCGGCTGGCCACCACCGCGCTGATCGAACTGGAGCTGCGCGGCGGCCGATACGCCCTGTGCACCATGTGCATCGGCGTCGGCCAGGGCATCGCGCTGCTGCTGGAACGGGTGTAAGGGGCATTTCCCCCAAGCGAAAGGGCGGCCTTCCGATGGAGGCCGCCCTTATGCTTTGAACGGTTGCTGCGCGCTCACAGCGCCTGCTGCAGCTCCGGCACGGCCTTGAACAGGTCCGCGACGAGGCCGTAATCGGCGACCTGGAAGATGGGCGCTTCCTCATCCTTGTTGATCGCGACGATGACCTTGCTGTCCTTCATGCCGGCGAGGTGCTGGATAGCCCCCGAGATGCCGACGGCGATGTACAGCTCCGGCGCCACGATCTTGCCGGTTTGCCCGACCTGATAGTCGTTCGGCACGAACCCCGCGTCCACGGCGGCGCGCGACGCACCGACCGCGGCACCCAGCTTGTCGGCCAGCGCCTCCAGCAGCGGGAAATTCTCGCCCGACTGCATGCCGCGCCCGCCCGACACCACCACGCGGGCGGCGGTCAGTTCCGGACGCTCCGACTTGGTCAGCTCGGCCGAGACGAAGCTCGACAGCCCAGCGGCACCGGCGCCCGACACCGCCTCGACGGCGGCCGAACCGCCTTCGGATGCTGCGGTCTCGAAGGCGGTGGTGCGGACGGTGATCACCTTCACCGCATCGGCCGACTGCACGGTGGCAATCGCGTTGCCGGCGTAGATCGGCCGCTCGAAGGTGTCCGCCGACAGCACGGCGGTGATGTCGGAGATGGCGGCGACGTCCAGCAGCGCCGCGACGCGCGGCAGCAGGTTCTTGCCGACCGAGGTGGCGCCGGCCAGCACATGGCCGTAGCCGCCGCCCGTGACGGTGGACACCACCAGCGGGGCGACGTCTTCCGGCAGCTGATGCTCGTAGGCGGCATCGTCGGCCAGCAGCACCTTGGCGACGCCGGCCACCTTCGAGGCTGCCTCGGCAGCAGCCTGCGCGCCCTTGCCGGCGACCAGGATATGGACATCGCCGCCGATCTTGCCGGCAGCGGTGACGGCATTCAGCGTGGCGGGCTTCAGCGAGGCGCCGTCGTGGTCGGCGATGACGAGAATGTTGGCCATGGTCAGTTCATTCCCCTCAGATCACGCGGGCTTCGGTCTTGAGCTTGTCCACCAGGGTGGCGACGTCCGGCACCTTGATGCCGGCCTGACGCTTCGGCGGCTCGGCGACCTTCACCGTCTTCAGGCGCGGCGTGACGTCGACGCCCAGGCTGTCCGGCGTGATGGTCTCCAGCGGCTTCTTCTTCGCCTTCATGATGTTGGGCAGCGAGGCGTAGCGCGGCTCGTTCAGGCGCAGGTCGGCGGTCACCACCGCCGGCAGCTTCAGCTCCACCGTCTCCAGCCCGCCGTCGATCTCGCGGGTCACCGCGACCGTGCCGTCACCGGCGGCGATCTTCGAGGCGAAGGTGCCCTGGCCCCAGCCGAGCAGCGCCGCCAGCATCTGGCCGGTCTGGTTGCAGTCGTCATCGATGGCCTGCTTGCCGAGGATCACCATCCCCGGCGCTTCCTTCTCGACCAGCGCCTTGAGGACCTTGGCGACGGCCAGCGGTTCGGTCGTCACGTCGGTCTGCACCAGGATGGCGCGGTCGGCGCCCATGGCGAGTGCCGTGCGCAGCGTTTCCTGGGCCTGGGTCGGGCCGACGGACACCACCACGATCTCGGTCGCCTTGCCGGCTTCCTTCAGGCGCACGGCTTCTTCGACGGCGATCTCGTCGAAGGGGTTCATGCTCATCTTCACGTTGGCGGTCTCGACGCCGCTGCCATCCGCCTTGACGCGGATCTTCACGTTGTAGTCGACCACTCGCTTAACGGGGACGAGGACTTTCATGAATCGTATCCTTTATGCGGCTCTGATGTCGGCGAGGAAGCGGTCGATCTCCCGATGGAGGGACATCAGCGATTCCCCTTTCCGGGCAGACGGTGCAGCAGCTCGCCGACGATGCCGCGGCGGAAGACCAGCACGCAGACGACGAAGATGCAGCCGATCACCACCGGCACCGGCAGGCTGGTCGCGGCGAGGTAGCTTTCCAGCGTCACCACCAGCCCGGCGCCGACCACCGGCCCGAACAAAGTGCCCATGCCGCCCAGCAGCGTCATCAGCACCACCTCGCCCGACATCTGCCACGTCACGTCGGTCAGGCTGGCGAGCTGGAACACCAGCGCCTTGGTGCCGCCGGCCAGTCCGGCGAGAGAGGCCGACAGCACAAAGGCCACCAGCTTGTAGCGGTCGGTGCGGTAGCCGAGCGACACCGCACGCGGCTCGTTCTCGCGGATCGCCTTCAGCACCTGCCCGAAGGGCGAATGCACCGTGCGCCAGATCAGGGCGAAGCCGGCGACGAAGATCGCCAGCACGGTGTAGTACATGGTCAGCGGCTGGCTGAGGTCGAACAGCCCGAACAGGGTGCCGCGCGGCACGCCCTGGATGCCGTCCTCGCCATGGGTGAAGGGAAGCTGGAGCGCCAGGAAGAACACCATCTGGCTCAGCGCCAGCGTGATCATGGCGAAATAGATGCCCTGGCGGCGGATGGCGATCAGCCCGAAGACCAGCCCCATCAGCCCGGCGACCGCGGTGGCGGCGATCAGCCCGAACTCCGGCGCCCATCCCCATTCCTTCACCACATGCGCGGCGATGTAGGCGGCCCCGCCGAAGAAGGCGGCATGGCCGAAGCTAAGCAAGCCGGCGAAGCCGATCAGCAGGTTGAAGGCGCAGGCGAACAGCGCGAAGCACAGCACCTTCATCAGGAACACGGGATAGAGCGCATAGGGCGCCAGGACTGCCAGAAGCAGCCCGGCTCCGGCCAGCAGGATCTTCGGCGAACCGCCATACATGACGATACCTTCGTGCAGTGTGTCCCTGGTTTGCATGGTCATGGCTTATCTCTCCCGTCCGAACAGTCCGGCCGGCTTCACCATCAGCACCACGGCCATGATCACGAACACGACGATGTTCGAGGCTTCCGGGTAGAAGACCTTGGCCAGCCCCTCCAGCAGCCCCAGCCCGAGCCCGGTGACGATGGCGCCGAGGATCGAGCCCATGCCGCCGATGACCACCACCGCGAACACCACGATGATCAGGTTCGACCCCATCAGCGGCGACACCTGATAGATCGGCGCCGCCAGCACGCCGGCCAGTCCGGCCAGCGCCACGCCGAAACCGTAGGTCAGCGACACCATCACCGGCACGTTGATGCCGAAGGCCTGCACCAGCGTCGGGTTCTCCGTCGCCGCCCGCAGATAGGCGCCCAGCTTCGTCCGCTCGATGGCGAACCAGGTGCCCAGGCACACCAGCAGCGACGCCGCCACCACCCAGCCCCGGTAGGTCGGCAGATACATGAAGCCGAGGTTGGTGCCGCCCTTCAGCAGGTCGGGGATCGGATAGGGCTGGCCCGACACGCCATACTGGTGGCGGAAGGCGCCCTCGAAGATCAGTGCCAGCCCGAAGGTCAGCAGCAACCCATAGAGATGATCGACCTTGTAGAGCCGGCGCAGCATCGTGCGCTCCAGCACCAGCCCGACCGCCCCGACCGCCAGCGGCGCCAGCACCAGCGCCCCCCAGTAACCGACGCCCAGGTAGGTCAGCAGCAGCCACGCCACGAAGGCGCCGACCATGTACAAGGCGCCGTGCGCCATGTTGACGACATTGAGCATGCCGAAGATCACCGCCAGCCCCAGGCTGAGCAGCGCATAGAAGGAGCCGTTGATCAGGCCGAGCAGAAGCTGGCCGAACAGGGCTTGCGGCGGAATGCCGAACAGGTGCGACATCGGACGGTCCTCTCCCGCTCACACGCCGAGATAGGTGTGCAGCTTGTCCATGTTGGCGTGGAGCCGGTCGTTGGGGATCATGTCGACCACATGGCCTTCCTCCATCACGTAATGGCGGTCGGCGATGGTGGCGGCGAAGCGGAAGTTCTGCTCCACCAGCACGATGGTGAAGCCGCGTGCTTTGAGCGCCCGCACCGCGACGCCGATCTGCTCGATGATGACCGGAGCCAGCCCCTCGGTCGGCTCGTCCAGCAGGATCAGGGTGGCACCGGTGCGCAGGATGCGGGCGATCGCCAGCATCTGCTGCTCGCCGCCCGACAGCCGAGTGCCCTGGGTCGAGCCGCGGCCCTTCAGGTTGGGGAACAGCTCGTGGATCTGCGGGACCGTCATCCCGCCCTCCTTGACCACCGGCGGCAGCGTCAGGTTCTCGTCCACGCTGAGGCTTGAGAAGATGCCGCGCTCCTCCGGCACATAGCCGATGCCCAACCGCGGGATTTTGTGCTGCGCCATGCCGATCAGCTGCTGCCCCTGGAAGCGGATCGAGCCGGTGCGCTTGCCCATGATGCCCATGATGGCGCGCATGGTAGAGGTCTTGCCGGCGCCGTTGCGGCCCAGCAGCGTCACCACCTCGCCTTGCCGCACCTCCAGGCTGACGCCGTGCAGCACATGGCTCTCACCATAGAAGCCGTGCAGGTCGGCGATCTCCAGCATGGCCGTCTTGGTGTTCATCCCGTCAGGCATGTCCGGTCCCCCCCGTGCCCATATATGCTTCCATCACCTGCGGGTTCTTCGAGACGACCTCGTAGGGTCCCTCCGCCAGGATCTCGCCGCGGCGCAGAACGGTGATGGTGTCCGACAGGTGGGCGACGACCGACAAATTGTGCTCGACCATCAGCACGGTGCGGTCGGCGGCGACGCGCTTGATCAGCGCGGCGGTGCCCTCGATGTCCTCATGGCCCATGCCGGCCAGCGGCTCGTCGAGCAGCATCACCTCCGGGTCGAGCGCCAGGGTGGTGGCGATCTCCAGGGCGCGCTTGCGGCCATAGGGCAGTTCGGCGGCGGTGTGGCCGGCCCAGGGGGAAAGGTTCACCGCCTCGATCAGTTCCAGCGCCCGGTCATGCAGGTCGTGGAGCGACGATTCGGACTTCCAGAAGTGGAAGCTGGTGCCGAGCGGCCGTTGCAGCGCGACGCGGACATTCTCCAGCACGCTCAGGTGCGGGAAGACGGCCGAGATCTGGAAGGAGCGGACCAGCCCCATCAGCGCAATGTCGGCCGGCTTGGTGCGGGTGATGTCGCGGCCCTTGTAGAGGATCTGGCCGCGTGTCGGCGTCAGGAACTTGGTCAGCAGGTTGAACACCGTGCTCTTGCCGGCGCCGTTCGGGCCGATCAGCGCGTGGATGGTGCCGCGGCGAACCTGAAGGTTCACCTCCTTCACCGCCACGAACCCCTTGAACTCCTTCGTCAGACCACGCGCTTCCAGGATGATGTCGTCGGTGGGTCCGTTGGTCATTCCTGTTCTCTTCCGGTCTTGGGTCGGCCGGCCGACAGCGGACCGACATAGCGTGACGTCGGTCGCAACATGCGTCCGGTCCGTTCCTGTTCACGCACATGCGCCGCCCATCCGGCCGCGCGGCTGGCGGCGAAGAGGGGTGTGAAGCCGGCACGCGGCACACCGAGCGCTTCCAGCAGCAGGGCGGCGTAAAATTCCACATTGGTGTGCAGGGTCCGCTCGGGACGGCGCGCCGCCATCACCGAAAGAACCGTCCGCTCGACGGCTTCGGCAAAGGCGAGCCGACCCTCTGGTGCCCGGCCCGCGCCGGACCGCTGCAGCGTCAGGAGGCTGTCCTTCATGATGTCCGCGCGAGGATCGCGGATGCGGTAGGCCCGCGACCCGAAGCCCATCAGCCGCTCCTCCCGGTCGAGCGCCGCCGTCACCCAGTTTTCCGCAAGATCCGCCTCGCCGATGGCGTCCAGCATGTCGAGGACCAACCCCGGCGCCCCGCCATGCAGCGGCCCTTCCAGCGCGCCCAGCGCCGCCAGCGCGGCGGCCGACAGGCCGCCCCCGGTCGAGGCGACCACGCGGGCGGTGAAGGTCGAGGCGTTCACACCGTGATCGACCATCGCGACCAGATAACGGTCCAGCGCCCGCGTCTCCGCCTCGCCGACGGCGGCACCATGGATCATGCGCAGCAGATCGGCGGCATGCGGCAAGGAGCGGTCCGGCGCCACCGGGGCCTGTCCACGAACCAGCCGGATGGCCGAAGCGGCGGCAACGGCGGCGCCCGCCACCAGCATCGTCGGCGTCATCGCGCCCCCCGGCAGCGAGGCCAGCAGGAAGCGCTGACACTCGATCACGGTGAGATCGGACGGCATCGCCGCGAAGCGGGGAGAGAGCCGCGCAAAGGCGTCGCATCTCGCCGCAGCCAGGGCATCCGGGCTCATCCGTGCCGGGATCTCCGCTTCCCACAGGATCGCCACGACCTCTTCATAGGAGCGGGCGATCAGATCGGGCAGTCGATGCCCACGCATCACCATCTCACCCGTCGCCGGGTCGCCCCCGCTCAGGCTGGTTTCGGCGGCCGATATCCGCTCCATCGTTATGCTGTCCGGTAAGGGGTGGGAGGTGCCGCCGCCGGAGGTGATGCGGCGAACTCGGTGCGAATCCTAAGCAATCAGCCCTCCGGCTCAACTTCATATATGTAAGCGGGGCATTACCATCGGTTATGCATCGTCCGGGGCGAAGCCCTTGGGGCGACGCCTACATCTTCTTGACCAGGGGGCAGTCGCTTTCCGACAGCGGCCGGAAGGCACGGTCGGCGGGAACGCTGCGGACCAGCTTGTAATAGTCCCAGGGCGACTTGGACTCGGCCGGGGTCTTGACCTGGAAGAGATACATGTCGCGCAGCACCCGGCCGTCCTCGCGCACCGTGCCGTTCTTCGTCATGAAGTCGTTCACCGGCGTTTCCTTCATCGTCTTCATGACGGTGGGAGCGGCGTCGGTTCCGGCGGCCTTGATCGCCTTCAGGTAATGGCCGACCGCGCCGTAGACGCCGGCCTGGTAGAAGGTCGGCATCGCCTTGCGCTTCTCGAAGAAGCGTTTGGAGAAGGCGCGTGTCCCGTCGTCCATGTCCCAGTAGAAGGGCGTCGTCAGCATGATGCCCTGGGTCGCCGGCAGGCCCAGCGCGTGGACCTCGCTGATGGCGAGCAGCAGCGCCACGATGTTCTTGCCCGACTGGCCGAGCCCGAATTCCGCCGCCTGCTTGATGGCGTTCTGGGTGTCGGCCCCGGCGGTGGCGAGCGCCACGACCTTGGCCGGCGACGCCTGGGCCTGGAGCAGGAAGGAGGAAAAGTCGGCATTGTTCGCCGGCATCCGGACGCTTCCCACCACCTTGCCCTTCTGGCTTTCGACGACGGCGCCGGTGTCACGCTCCAGCGCGTGGCCGAAGGCATAGTCGGAGGTCAGGAAGTACCAGCTGTCGAAGCCCGAGGCCACCACCGCTTCGCCGGTCACATGGGCCAGCGCATAGGTGTCGTAGGTCCAGTGGATGCCGTTCGGCGTGCAGGCCTTGCCGGTCAGGTCGGAGCTGGCCGGCGAGGAGAAGATGGCGACGCGGTTCTTCTCCTTGGTGATCTGCTGCACCGCCAGCGCCACGGCGGAGTTCGGCACGTCCATGATGGCGTCGACCTGATCGACGTCGTACCAGCGCCGCGCCGTCGAGGCGCCGACGTCGGCCTTGTTCTGGTGGTCGGCGAAGATCAGCTCGATGGGCGTGCCGTTGACGGCGCCGCCGAAATCCTCCACCGCCATCTGCGCCGCGGCGATCGACCCCTGCCCGGTGCTGTCGGACAGCTGGCCCGACAGGTCGGTCAGGATGCCGATCTTGATCTTGCCGTCGCTGTAGGCGGCACTTTGCGCGAGCGCCGGCTGGGACAGGCTGTGGGCAAACAGGCAGGCGGCGACGGCCGCCGTTACGGCGTAACGGTTCATCAGGTCCTCCCTAGGGAATTTTTATGGATTGCCAGCGTTATGGATGGTCAACGGCGTCGCCGGAGGCCGCCGCATGCTGGGCGGCCAGCCGGCCGAACACCGCGCCGCGCAGGACCGAGGTCGAGCCGGTATAGACCTGGTGATAGAGGCCGACCGTCTCGCCCGCCGCATAGAGTCCCGGCATCGGCCGGCCGTTGCCGTCCAGCACGCGGGCATCGGCATCCACCTTCAACCCGCCGAAGGTGAAGCAATTGGCCGAGACGATGGGGAAGGCGCGGAACGGACCCTTGGTCAGCGGGCGGGCCCAGTTGGTCTTGGCCGGGGTCAGGCCGGCGGTCGCCAGACCGTCGACCCGCGTCGGGTCGAAGCGGGCCAAGTCGGCGGGGCAGGCAGCGTTGTAGGCGGCGACCGTCTCCAGCGTGGCGTCCAGCGGCAGGCCCAGCTTTTCGACCAGCGCGTCGAGCGTCGGCGCCTCGATGGCCGGCACGTCGCTGCGGATGCTGGTGCGCCAGCGCGGGACGTCCCCCACCTGATCGTCGAACAGCACATAGGCGATCCCGTCGGGCTGGTCGGCGACGATGCGGGTGATGTGGTCGTAGGTGGCGTCGGCGGTGCCCGGAGCCTCGTCGAGGAAGCGTTCGCCGCGCTTGTTGACCAGCACGCCATAGGGCCAGATGAAGATCACCGCTTCCGGCTGGCGCGACCGCGGGTCGACCGGCTCGGCGTGATAGGATCCGAAATCGCCGGCCGCCGCCGCCCCGGCGTCGAGCGCCATGCGGATGCCCTCGCCACGATTGTAGTAGCCGCCGCGCGCCACCGGCCGCACATGTTTGGCGCGCTGGCCCATGTAGCGGGTCATCATCTCCGGGTTGCCCTGGTAGCCGCCCGACGCCAGGATCGTCGACCGGCCGCGGATGGCGACGCGCAGCCCGTCCGTCCCGGTGGCGTAAACGCCGCCGATGCGGCCCCGGTCGTCGCGCAGCAGGTCGAGCGCCGTGGTGCGGTAGAGCACGCGGGCGCCCAGCGCCTTCGCCTCCGCCATCAGGCGTTCGATCAGGGCGAGACCGCCGCCCTGCGCCGCGATGCGCTGGGTGTTCTGGGTCAGCAGATAGATCGGCTGCGGTTCGAACCGCAGGCCGAAACCCTTCAGCCAGGCAATGGTCGGCGGCACCCGCTCGGCGAAGCGGGAGATCACTTCCGGATCGGGGAAGGGGTGGGCCTTCACATAGTCCGGCCAATGCTCGTACGGTTCGGCCGCGGCGGCCAGCACGTTGGGATCGATGTTCAGCCCGGCATTGGCGGCGAAATGCTCCTCGAAATCGTCGGAGATCTCCGAATCATTCTTCATCCGCATATAGGCTTCGGTCCAGCGCGAATTGCCGCCGAAATCCTCCTCGGGCGCCCGCTCCAGCAGGGTGACCGACAGGCCGGCCTGCAACGCCGTCACCGCTGCCGAAAGCCCGGCGATGCCGCAGCCGACGATGACCAGATCGCTGATGGCCAAATCGCCGATGGGGTGCTCAGACATCCGTGTTTCCTCCGTCATTTCTTTCGTCTCCAGACCTGTCCCGCATCATCCGGCAAGGCGCTGCCGGTTGCCGTCGGGTTCGTGATCGGCCACAACGATTCCGGCCCCCGTCAGCTGCTCGATCGCCGCCGGACCGTAGCCGAGTTCGGCCAGCACCGCGCACGTGTCCTGTCCGACGCGCGGCGGGTCGCGGCGGATCGTGAGATCGGTGTCCGCCACATGGATCGGCAGCCGCGGCAGGGCGGTCCGGACCCCGTTCGGCAGGGTGGTCGGCATCAGCCCACCGGTGGCCCGCAGATGCGGATCCTCGAACAGATCCTCCGGCCGGGCGATGGGCGCGAAGGGAATGCGGGCACGCTCGCACACCGACACCGCCTCCTCCATCGACAGGCTGCCGAACAGCGCCGTCAGCAGCGGCAGCAGGCGCGGCCGGGCGGCGATGCGGTCGTTGTTGGTGCGGAACGCGGGATCGTCGCGCAGGTCCGGCCGGTCGATGACGGCGCAGAAGCGCTCCCAATGGCTGTCGGTGGTGATGCCGACGAAGATCGGCCGCCCGTCGGCGGTGCGGAAGGTCTCGTAGACCGCCCAGGCCGACACCCGCTCCGGCATCGGCGGGATCGGCCCGTCCGCCTGGGCGGCGTAGCAGAGATGCTGCCCCATCAGGAACACCGTGGTTTCGAACAGGGCGGTCTCGACGGTCTGGCCCTTGCCGATGCGTTCCCGCTCGCGCAACGCCACAAGGATGGCGATGACGGCGAACATGCCGCCGGTGATGTCCACGACCGAGGTGCCGGCGCGCAGCGGCCGGCCGCTCGGCCCGGTCATGTAGGCGAGCCCGGTCATCATCTGCACCACCTCGTCGAGCGCGAGGCGGCCGGCATAGGGGCCGTCGAGGAATCCCTTCAGGCTGGCATAGATCAGGCGCGGATTGATGCGGGCCAGCGCGTCGGCGCCCAGCCCCAGCCGCTCCATCGTGCCGGGGGCGAAATTCTCCACCAGCACGTCGGCCTCGGCAACGAGACGATGCGCGATGTCGCGGCCCTCCGGCGTCTTCAAATCGACGGCGATGGAGCGTTTGTTGCGGTTGAAATAGCCGAAATAGCCGGTCCCGAAGCCCTTCAGATGGCGGGTCGGCTCGCCGTTGGGCACCGGTTCGACCTTCACCACATCGGCGCCGAGGTCGGCGAGGATCATGGCGCAGGACGGCCCCATCACCGTATGGCCGAAATCGACGACCTTGACGCCGGCCAGGGGGAGCGGCTTGGCAAAAGATCCGGCGGGGGAGTCGGCGGGGGATCGGTCGGTCATGCTCCGTCTCCTGGAACCGGACGCGGCGACGCCCCGTCATAGCGGTAGGGGATGGACGGCGGCATCGGCCCCTTGATGCGGCCGCCCTGCTGCGACTGCTCCCAGGCGTGGGCCATGATGCCGACCGAGCGCGACAGCACGAACAGCCCGCGCCCGAGCCCGGACGGGAAACCGAGTTCGGCGAACACCACGGCGGTGGCGCCGTCGATGTTCATCGGAAGCCGCCTGCCCTTGCGCGCGGCCAGCGCATCCTCGACCGCGCGGCCGATGGCGGCGGCCTCTCCCGTCACGGCCCCCTCCCCCGTCGCCGCCTCCACCAGGGCCAGCAGCCGGCCGGCGCGCGGATCGACGGGATGGAAGCGGTGGCCGAAGCCGGGGATATGCTCGCGCCGCTCCAGCCGGGCGGCGATTTCCTCATCCGCCGCCCCGGCCACGGACATGCCTTCGCTCATGCAGGCGGCGACGGCGGCGTAGAGGTCCATGCATTGCTGGCCGGCACCGCCATGGACGTCGCCCAGCGCGTTGATGCCGGACGCCATGGCGTTGTTCAGCCCGACGCCGCAGGTGGCGGCCATGCGGGCGGTGGCGATGGATGGCGCCTGCGGCCCGTGATCCACCGCCGCCACCAGCGCGGCCCCCAGCAACCGGCCCTGCGCCGGTGTGGGCAATTCGCCGCGCAGCATCAGCCAGACCATGTCGGGGAAGCCGATCGTGCCGATCAGCTCCTCTATGGCATAGCCGCGCACTCGGATCGAACCCGGATGGATGTCGATGATCGACGTCCGCCACCAGCCGGCGGCGCTGTCGATGGTCGCTTCGGACATGGGAATTTCGGACATGGGAATGCTCCCGGAGGACTCGCCCCGCGGGCCCGGCCTCAGCCGAGCACGAAGGGGTTGGCGCGGTTGGGTTGCGTGGTGATCCAGACGGACTTGGTCTGGAGATACTCCTTGATCGCCTCCACGCCCCCTTCACGGCCGAGGCCGGAGCGCTTGTAGCCGCCGAAGGGCGTGGTGAAGCTGGTCGAGCGGTAATTGTTCACCCACACCGTCCCCGCGCGCAGCCGGTCGACGCAGTACATCGCGCGGTGCAGGTCGCGGGTCCACACGCCGGCCGCCAGGCCGAACTCGACGTCGTTGGCGATGCGCAGCGCATCGTCCTCGTCCTCGAAGGGGATGACGCAGAGGACCGGGCCGAACACCTCCTCCTGGGCAATGCGCATGTCGTTGCGCACCTGGGTGAAGATGGTCGGCGCCACGAACTGCCCCTGGCCGTAGTCCGGCCCCGACAGGGCATGGCCGCCGAGCGCGCAGACCGCGCCTTCCTGCTTCGCCATGTCGATCATCCGCAGGATCTTCTCCCATTGCGGACGGGTGGCGATGGGGCCGATCTGCGTGTCCATGCTGGACGGGTCGCCGATGCGCGCCTCGCCCGCCGCCGCGACCAGCTTGCCCACGAAGGCGTCGTGGATGGTCTTCTGGACCAGCAGGCGCGAACCGGCCATGCAGGTCTGGCCCGAGGCGCCGAACACGCCGGAGATGGCGCCCTTCACCGCCTGGTCGAGGTCGGCGTCGTCGAAGACGATGTTCGGCGACTTGCCGCCCAGTTCCAGCGTCACCTTCTTCAGGCCCGGCGCCGCGGCCTCGTTGACACGCTGACCGCCGATGTCGCCGCCGGTGAAGGCGATCTTGGCGGTCAGGGGATGGCGCACCAGCGGCTCGCCCACTTCCCCGCCGAAGCCGGTGACGACGTTGACGACGCCGCGCGGGAAGCCCGCCTCATGCGCCAGCTTCGCCAGCTCCAGGATGGAGGCGGAGGTGTATTCCGACGGCTTGATGACCATGGTGTTCCCGGCCGCCAGCGCCGGAGCCATCTTCCAGGTGGTCAGCGCCAGCGGCGAATTCCACGGGGTGATGGCGACGACGACGCCGAGCGGCTCGTACTTCACATAGTTGAAGACGTCGGCCTTGTTGATCGGCACGACGGCGCCCTGAACCTTGTCGGCCAGCCCGGCATAGTAATGGAACCATTGGGCGACGTTCCGCACCTGCCCGCTGACCTCGGCCATCAGCTTGCCGTTGTCGCGCTGCTCGATGGCGCCCAGCCGGTCGACATTGTCCTCGATCAGCCCGGCCAGCCGGCGCAGCAGCGCGCCGCGCTGGGTCGCCGTCAGTCCGGCCCAATCCGGCGACAGGAAGGCGCGGTGCGCCGCCTCCACCGCGCGGTCGGCATCGGCCTGCGTGCCGCGCGGGATCTCCGCCCAGGCCCGCCCCGAAAAGGGCTCCGTCGTCTCGAACCACTCGTTGGAAACCGGATCGCACCAGTCCCCGTCGATGAACAGCTTGTAGCGTTCCACCCTTCGCCTCGCAGAAGTTCTGTTAGATAGAACCATGTTTCATCTAAGAGAACATACGAAGGCAAATTGCGTCAAGCCTGAACCATTTGCCCCCGCACTTTTCTCACGGCTGGGACTTGTTCGGGCCGTCCTTGACGGCCGATGGCGGTGTCGAGGAAGAATGCACGCCGAAGCTGCCAATGAAGGGTGCGACATGACCGATGCGAAGCCGACCACGACCGCCGCATCCGCCGGGGGAGTTGAGTCCGTCGACCGGGCATTGAGCATCGTCGGCTGCTTTCAGGCGGGCGATCATGCATTGAGCCTGACCGAGATCGCGGCACGAACCGGGCTCTACAAGAGCACCATCCTGCGGCTGACCGTGTCGCTGGAAAGGGCCGGCTACCTCGTCCGCCACCAGGACAAGTCCTACCGGCTCGGCCCGGAGCTGATGCGGCTGGGGGGGCTCTACCAGCGCTCGCTGCGGCTGGAGGACCATGTCCGGCCGGTGCTGCGCCAGCTGATGCGGGAGAGCGGGGAAAGCGCCTCCTTCTTCCGGCGCGAAGGGGCGTGGCGCATCTGCGCCTTCCGCGAGGATTCGACGCAGGCGATCCGCGATCACGTTCATGAAGGCGACCGCCTGCCTCTGGACCGGGGTGCCGCCGGCCATGTGCTCACCCGCTTCGCCGGGCAGGGATCGGCGGCTGACTTCGCCGCCTTGCCTCTGCTCTCCTTCGGCGAGCGCGAGTCCGAGACCGGGGCCGCCGCCGTGCCGGTCTTTTCACAACGGGACGGGCTGGTCGGCGCGTTGACCCTGTCGGGACCGCTGACCCGCTTCACCGGGGAGCGGGTGGCGGTGATGGCGCCCCTGCTGCTGGCCGCCGGCAGCCGCCTGTCGGAGACGCTGGGCGGACATTACCCGGATTCGGCGTCGCAGTCTGCATAGGCAACGGCGGCCCAAAGCGAGATGGCGACGAAACGGTGAGACCATGGCCGTGCCGGAGGCGTCCGGGCCTGTGCCGGGAGGGCAGCGTCCTTCGTCCCGCAAGCACAATACCGACGTCCGGGGACGCGTTCCGGCTCTGTTGCAAGGTCTGCCGGCAGGCGGCGGAATGGCTGGACGCTGGAGGAAGCCAATTGGTGTCGGACCTCACGGGATGCCCGTAACCATCATCCCGTGCCTGCCGGCAAACCTTGCAACAGACCCTGCGGAGGACGGGAGCAGAAATACTAATTTTGCTATCTAAGGATTTATTGGATTCTATTTTTCTACCGTCATGCACTGTCTTTCGACATTGAATTGCGCTATATAGGTGTTGTCATCCACCAAAGAGACCACCATACCGGGAGGTTTCGGGCGTTGAGACCAAAAAACTGGAGGACATTTTAATGTCAGTCAAATTTGCCGGAGCAATGGGCTTTGCGGCCTCCCTGCTGTTCGCCATGCCGGCTTTGGCGGGAACCACCGGCGTCGTCGTACAGAACCTTTCCGGCCAAACTGTCACGGTGTCGGGGACCAGCATCGGCCTGCCGAGCTCGATCAACAACGGCAGCTCGGGAACGGGCATGTCCAGCTTTTCCTCCGGTCAGCCGGACAGCGGCGTTCTGACCGTGTCGGGGGGCGGGAAGTCTTGCAGCTTCTCGTGGTCGCGGCCGGGGCAGCAGGTCAAGAACGGCCCGCTCTGCGGGACGTTGACAAGTTTCTCGACGAAGCTTGGAGTGGGCTCTTGGAGTTGCAACAATGTGGTGGTGAGCCAGCAGCCCTCTCCCACCTGCTCGGGTAACGTGAAGTTCACGATCCAGTAACATGCAATGGCGGGCATCCATTTGTGATGCCCGCCAGTCATCCCGCTGACGGAGTGCCGAAAATGGCTGGAGCGATCACGGATTACAACGGCCCCAACGTCACGCTTGCGGGCGGTTCCGCTTTGAAGAAATTCATGGAAAATACCGCCGCTGCTGCCAAGAAAAAAATCGAGGAAACCGGAAGCGTCGCGGGATTCAAAGCAGACTTCAGGTCTGCCGATGGCGAGATTTCTGTAAATATCACATCAGATTTTGGAACTGATTTGAATGGAAAGTCTGGCTATGCCTTATCCTATCGCCTAGAGACAACAGATAAAGGCGTCCAAATTGGTGGCGGCGAAGGTGGCAGTAACGTCGCCGACAGTGGAGATGATATCGATGAGTTTGTATCGACCGTAAGTAAGATGAATGACTCAGTTGGCACAAAATCTGGGAAAATGACAGAAGAAGAAGAGATTAAATATGTAAAAGAAAACTTTCCGCCAGAACAATACGAAAAATTCGTTCAAGTCATAAAGGAATCCAAAGCGGCCTACGAAGCTCAGCAGAGAGAGTTGCGTGGGGAGAAAGGCGATGCGTCCTCTCCGGCGTCTGGTAGCGGTACGCGGCTCGACCGCATGAAGGCGCGGAGCGAGGATGCGGCGCAACTGGCCGAAAGGTTGCTGAAGGGCGTGACCGGGCGCGACCGATCGGAGGCGAATGGCCCTGCGCATTGGCTGGCTTCCTCCCTCACCGATCCTGCCACCGACAAATCCTCCGCCCAGACCGCAGACAAAGCGTCGCCTCCGCCCTCGTACAAGCCTGTCGATCTGAAGACCTGAACACGGCCCCACCGGAGGGAAGAAGCCAGCCGGCAGGACGGATGTCCGCATCCAAGGCCCGACACAGGTGGCGAGGATCGGCATCGTCGCCCGTGCCGCCCGCCCTTTTCCTGTCCATGGCACATTGCGTATGATATGGACAGTTATGGTTGTGTCAAAGGTGTCTCTGTGGCGGTTCCGAGTGCCATGAACGCATGTCCTGCGATCATACGCTGCATGGCGGTCGCCCTGGCTCTGGGAACCGCCGTTGGCGGTGCGGAGGGCGCACACGCGCAGATGGCTCCGCAACCCCGCTATGCCCATGATGGCTCCGGACCGCCGCCGCCGGCAACCGGTCCCGAGCTGCGCCTGACCCTGCCTGAGGCGGTCTATCTCGGGCTGCGGCGGAATAACGGGGTCCGGACGGCCTATCTGCAACGGGTTCTCGACGCCTACAACCTGCATGTCGCGGAATCCGCCTTCACCCCCCGCGGAAATCTGCTGTCCACCGTCGATGCCGACCGCACCGGCGGCAGCCGCGGGGTCGCCATCGACCTGACGCCGACGGTGCAAACGCTGACGCCGCTGGGAACCGTTATCGCGTTCGGCTGGGACCTGCGGCAGAGCAGCCGGCGGCAACCGAACGACGGGCTGTCGCGGGGGGAGTCGGCGCTCACCCTGTCGGTCATCCAACCGCTGCTGAAGAGCGCCGGCTACGACACCACGATGGCCCCGGTGCGCATCGCGCGGTTGCAGGAGCGCTACAACCGGCTTCGCCTGAAGACCGCGGTCGCCAACACCGTGACCGACATCGCCCGCGCCTATCACCAGTTCGTTCAAACCCGCCAGCAGATCGCCCTGGCCGACGGCGCCCTGCAACGCGCCCGCGATCTGGAGGCGACCAATCGCGCCCTGATCGCCGCCGGACGGATGGCCGCGGTCGAACTGTTCCAGGCCCAGGCGACGACGGCGGCCCAGGAACTGGCGCTGTTGCAGGCGCAAAGCGCGTTCGATGCCGCGCGGCTCGCACTGCTGGCGCTGCTGGCGCTCGATCTCGACACGCGGATCGTTCCCGCCGACCGGCTGACGGCGAAGCCGGTGCGGATCGACGTGAACGAGGTGAGGGCGCTGGCCTTCGACAACCGCCCGGATTACCTGTCGCAGCTGATCGCCATCGAAAGCGCGCGCATCGGGCTGGATGTCGCCCGCAATCAACGGCTGTGGGATGTTTCGGTGGTCGCCGGGGTGAGCGTGCCGGGGGCCGGGCGCAGCGGCTGGCGGGCATCGGAAAAGCTGCCCGCCACCAAGACCGACCTGCGGGCCGGGCTTCAGCTCAACATCCCCATCAACGACCTGTCCCTGAAACAGCAGGAGGTCCAGGCCAGCGTCGGCCTGCGGCAGAACGAGGTCGTGCTGGAACAGCTGCGCGCCCAGGTCGATCAGCAGGTGCGCGACGGGGTGCGGACGGTCGACGCCATGTGGCGTCAATACACGCTCAGCCGGCAGGTGCGGGAACTGGGCGAACGGACGCTGGCCGGCGAGATGGCCAAGCTGCGCGCCGGACGGTCGAGCAATTTCCAGGTCGTGTCGTTCCAAGACCAGCTGCGCTCCGCCGAAAGCGGCGAGCTGGCGGCGCTGGTGGCCTATCTCGATGCGCTCGTCCTGCTGGACCTGCAGGTCGGCACCACCATCGACACCTGGGGCATCCAGCTGAACGATCCGCCGCCATGATGCGCTCCCCCATCCTCATTTTCCGGCCGAGGCCGGCACTGCTCCCGGCGCTGCTGTGCACGCTGGCGGCCGGCTGCTGCGCGCCGCCCGAGATCGCGCTTCCCCCCGTCGCGGCGCCGGACATCGCGCCGCCGGCACTGGCGGCTTCCACCGACGGCCTGCCGCTGGCGGCCTACGCCCGCCCCACCGGTGAGGCGGGGGTCTCCCTCCGGCTGGTGTCGCCCGCCAACACGCCCGCCGCCGGTCCGTGAGGTGCCGCATGACCATCCTCGCTCTCGACGGCGTGCATAAGAGCCACGGCCGCGCGGCAGGCGCGGTGCAGGTGCTGCGCGACGTGTCGCTGGACATCCGGCAGGGCGAGGTCTGCGCCATCGTCGGGTCTTCGGGGTCGGGAAAATCGACGCTTCTCTCGCTGATGGGGCTGCTGGACCGTCCGGATTCCGGACGGCTCCGCTTCGAGGGGGAGGAGGTCGGGGCGGCCTCGGCGGACCGGCTGGCGGCCCTGCGCAACCGCCGCATCGGCTTCGTCTTCCAGTCCTTCCATCTGCTGCCCAGGCTGACGGCGCTGGAGAATGTCGCCCTGCCGTTCCTGTACCGCGGCGTGCCGCCGCGCCTGGGCCGCGACCGTGCGGCGGCGATGCTGGAGCGGGTCGGGCTGGGCGACCGGCTGCATCACCGGCCGGAGGAGATGTCGGGGGGCCAGCGCCAGCGCGTCGCCGTTGCCCGCGCGGTGGTCGGCGATCCCGCCCTGCTGCTGGCCGACGAGCCGACGGGAAATCTGGACAGCGCCACCGCGCGCCAGATCATCGACCTGTTCTTCGCCCTGAACGCCGATCTCGGGGTGACCGTGGCGCTCGTCACCCATGATCCCGCCATCGCGGCGCGTTGCGGGCGTCAATTGGTGATGCGGGACGGACGGCTGGACAGCGCGGCGTCCGGGGCCGTCCCATGAGGCGCGTCGGGCCCGTGAGGCCGATGGATGACGGGGAAAGCGGCGGGCGCCGGTGGCGGGCGCTGGCGGCGGACGCGTTGCGCAACCTCGGGGCGATGCGGCAGCGCTCGCTCCTGGCCCTGCTCGGCATCGCCATCGGAACGGCGGCCGTGGTCGCCCTGATCTCCATCGGCGAGAATGCCAAGGAACACTCCATGCGCCAGTTCCTCGCCATGGGGGCGGACATCCTGACGGTCCAGAAGGATTTCAGCCTGTCCGGCCGGCCGGCGGCCATGACCCGTGCCGATGTCGACCGGCTGCGGGCGCTTCCCGGCGTCGAGGAGGTCGCGCCGCTGGCGATGCTGGGGGTGGAGATCCGCCAGGGGCGCACCCGCCTGCCCAGCGCCGTCGCCGGCGTCACGCCGGAATTCTTTGCGCTGGTCCAGGCCAAAGCCGCACAGGGCCGGACGCTGACCGAGGGGGACCGCGCCGCGACCGTCGTCGTCCTCGGGGCCGTGCTGGCCCGCCGACTGGCGGAAGACGGCCACCCCCCGGTGCCAGGCAGCCTGCTGCGGATGGGGGGATACAACCACACGGTGGTGGGCGTTCTCGTCGGCAGCACGCCGAACCCGGTGTTGCCGCTGGATGTCGACAGCACGGCCTTCGTGCCCCTGTCCGGCGCGCGGCGGGTGTCGGCCAACAGCGACATCACCAACCTCGTGGTCCGCAAGATGCCCGGTGCCGCCGATCAGGACGTGCGGCAATCGATGACCGGCCATTTCTCCAGCGGCGCTCATCCCCGCCCGGTCATGGTGCAGAGCGCTCGCCAGCTGATCGTCGCCATGAGCGATCAGGCGCGGGTTCACACCCTGCTGCTGGCCGCCATCGGCGGCGTGTCGCTGATTGTCGGCGGGGTCGGCGTGATGAATGTGATGCTGATGGGCGTGGTCGAGCGGCGGCGCGAAATCGGCTTGCGCATGGCCCTGGGCGCCCGGCCCATCGATGTCTGCGCGATGTTTCTGGCCGAAGCGCTGGCCCTCTCGCTCAGCGGTGGGATGGCGGGCGCCCTCCTGGGCCTCGCGGCGGCGGCGGTCTATGCATGGAATGCGGGGTGGGCGTTCGCGCCGTCCGTCCCGTCTCTGCCGCTGGGGCTCGGCATGTCCAGCGGGGTGGGGCTGTTCTTCGGGCTTTACCCGGCGATGCAGGCGTCCCGCCTGGAGCCGGTCGCGGCGTTGCGCGGGGAGTGAACGCCGATGCGGTCGAGAGGAATGCAAGGAGCGGGTCGATGAGCGTACAGGCACCGCGACCGGCGGCCGGCGGATCGCGGCGGCGGGCCCTGGACAGGCTGGTGTGGTTCTGCGGCGGCGCCCTGTGCGCCGGCCTCGTCCTGAGCGGCCCGTCCCGGTTCGAGGATGCGCAGGCAATGCTGTCGGCAAGCCGCGTTCCGGCCGACAGGGCCGCGCCGACGCCTCGGGAGGTTGAACCGGAGATTGCCGGGCAGCTTCCGGTCCTGTCCGTGGCCGGAACGGTCGAACCGGGCCGCACGGTGGCGGTGGTGGCCCCCTTCGCCGGATCGGTGAAGGAAAAGCGGTTCGAGTATGGCCAGCGGGTCGAAGCCGGTCAGGTCCTGCTGGTCATCGACGGCTTCGATATGGATATGCGCGCGCGCGACGCGGAGGCTGCCCGTCTCAAGACCGCGCAGCATCTGGACGAGGTCAGGAACTGGGCGACCGGCACGGAGATGGCGCGTGCGCAGCGTCAACTGGCCGCCGCGCGGCGGGAGGCCGAGCAGGCGCAACGCCGCGTGCAGGATGCCAAGCCCCTGATCGCCCAGGGCATCATTCCGCGGCAGGAGTATGAGGATCTGCTCAGGCAGGCCGAAGCACAGGCGCTCAACCGTCAGGCGGCGGAAGAGGAGCTGGCCACCACCGTGAAGAGGGGCGGGCGCGACGCCGTCCGCATGGCTGAACTGGAGCATGCGGGCGCCCTGGCGAAGGTCGAGGATCTGCGCCGGCAAGTGGAGCGTGCGGTGGTGAGGGCTCCGGCCTCCGGCATGGTCATGAAGGCGCCGACCGCCTCTTCGGCCAATACGCCCGGCGTCGCTGCGGTCGAGGTCGGGGCCGGGCTGTCCCAAAACCAAAGCCTGTTCCTGATTGCCGAGATGGACAGCCTGGCGGTCGCGGCGCAGGTCGACGAGATGGACGTCAACAGCCTGCGCGTCGGTCAGCCGGTCGACGTGACCGGCGAAGCCTTTCCAGACAGTCGGTTGTCCGGACGGGTCGCCTGGGTCGCGCAGCAGGCGACGGCCGGTGACGGGGGGGCGTCCACCGGCGCATCCTTCGCCGTGCGCGTGGCGCTGCCGCCCCTGTCCGACGCGCAGAAACAACGCATCCGTGTCGGCATGTCCGCGACCCTGACGATCGGAACGACTGCGGGGCCGCGCCTTGCCGAGTGAACCGTTCCGGCCTCGCCGGACGGGATCCGCCAGATCGCCCTATCCGACCTATCCGACGATGCCGGCATCGTGAAGGCGGCCGATCTCCGCCGACGGCAGCCCCAGCAGATCGGCCAGCACCGCGTCGGTGTCCTGCCCCAGACGGGGGGCCGGACGATGGTCGGTGCGCTCGCCCATGCCGGGAAAGCCGAGCGGCGATCCGGGAACCAGCAGCGGCCCGACGCCGGGCTGGTCGATTTCGCGGAAAAGCGGGTTGGCGGTGGAGCAGCGCGCATCCTCGGCGACGAGCTGGCCGAAATCGCGGTAGGGCCCCCACAGCACGCCCGAGCCGGCGAACGCACTTTCCACCTCTGACAGCGTGCGCGCGGCGAACCAGGGGGCGAGCATGGCGGAGATCGCATCGCGGGCCTGGAAGCGCCCGCCTTCGTCATCCATGTCCACGCCCATCAGCGGGCCGATCATCGCCAGCCTGTCGGCCAGCCCGGTCGCCTTGCCGAGCGCCTTCCACTGGCGGTTGGAAATGGCGACGACCATCGCGCGCCGCCCATCGGCGGTGGCGAAGTCGCGGCCATAGGCGCCGTACAGGTCGTTGCCCATCGGCGGACGCACGGCGCCGTTCACCCGGACGTCGGCGAGGTAGCCGAGGTTGCCGACGGTCGCCAGCATCACGTCGGCCAGCGCCACCGTCACCTCCTGCCCCCGGCCGGTGCGGCGCCGCTGCCGGTCGGCCGCCAGCAGCCCGGTGGCGAGATAGAGGCCGGCCGCCACGTCCCAGGCCGGCAGGACATGGTTCACCGGCTCCCCTCCCCTGCCGGTCGCCATCGGGAATCCGCCGGCGCAATTGACGGTGTAGTCCACCGCGGCCGATCCGTCCGGATTGCCGGTCAGCCGCAGCATAATCAGGTCGTCGCGCCTGGCGGACAGCGCCTCATAGCCCATCCAGCCGCTGGCCGGCAGGTTGGTCAGCAGAAAGCCGGCATCCTCGCCCGACGCGGTGATGATGGCCTGGGCGATCTCCCGCCCCTCCGGCTTGTCGAGCGCCAGGGTGACCGACCGCTTCGCCTTGTTCAGCGCCGTCCAGTAGAGGCTGGTACCGTTGGGCGCCAGCGGCCAGCGGCGGTAATCGATGTTGCCGCCGATGGGGTCGATGCGGATCACCTCCGCACCCAGCTGGGCCAGGGTCATGCCGCCCAGCGGAGCCGCGACGAAGGCCGAGATTTCGACGATGCGCAGATCGGTAAGGAGCGAGGACATGGGGGACGGATTCCGCTCGGGGGTGGATGCAGAGGGGCGGCAGGGTTCGGTCAGGCCGGGGCGCGGACGCAACCCCGGCCTTGCACGGCCCGTCCTCAGACGCAGCGGCCGCCGTCGATCTCCAGCACCACGCCGGTGATGAAGGCCGCCTCGTCGGAAGCGAGATACAGCGCGGCGTTGGCGACGTCGGCGGGCTGGCCCAGGCGGCCGAGCGGAACGATGCCCAGCATGCGCGCCCGCTTTTCCGGGGTGTCGCCGCCCATGAAGGTGGCGAGCAGCGGCGTTTCGGTGGCGACCGGCGCCAGCGCACAGACGCGGATGTTGTCGGGCGCCAGTTCCAGCGCCAGCGACTGGGTGATGTTGTGCACCGCGCCCTTCGTGGCGTTGTACCAGACCAGGCCCGGACGCGGGCGCAGCCCGGCGGTGGAGCCGAGATTGAGGATCACGCCGGATTTCTGCGCCCGCATCGTCGCGACCACCGCCTTGGAATAGAGGTAGATCGACTTGACGTTCAGGGCGAAGACGCGGTCGAACTCCTCTTCGGTCACGTTTTCGAACGGGCCGTTGGCGTGGGTGGAGCCGGCGTTGTTCACCAGGATGTCGAGGCGCCCGAATTTCTCGACCGTCGCGGCGATGGTCATCTCGACATCGGCGGTCCTGGTCACGTTGGCTTTGATGCCGATGGCGGCATCGCCCAGCCGCTCCGCCACCGCATGGGCGGCGTCGCCGTTGATGTCGACGACCGCCACGCGGGCACCCTCGCGCACGAAGGTTTCGGCCATCGCAAGGCCCAGGCCCTGCGCCGCCCCGGTGACCAGGGCAACCTTGCCGTCCAGGCGCTTCGTCATTCTCGGTTCCTTCCCCAGGGAATTATGTGGTGATGGGGGGAAGCTATCCGCGCCAAACCGGCCGTGCTATGGACCATCCGTCATAACTGCTATCAGCGGCCAAAGCATATCGGGGCGGAGTACGGCCCCGGTCGCCTTCAAGAGCCTCCATCAAGGCGCGCTGTCCTCCCCCGCACTGCCGGGCGCGACGACCTTGCCCTTCAGCACGCCGTTGGCGACGCATTTGACGACTTCGACATGGATCAGCCGCAGCAGGGCACGGGTCGCCTTCGACACCGGCTGATGCAGCGGCGTCGCGGTGACCAGCATGGCATGCATGTCCTTCGACGCGATCTCGCGCGCGATCAGCCGGCCCTGGCGCACCTCGCGGTGGACGGCACCGAAGGGAAGGATGGTCGATCCCATCCCCTCCTCCACCAACTGCTTGATGGCGGTGACGGAGTCGATCTCCATATCGACCTGAAGATCGATGTCGGCCCGGCGCACCGCCGCATCCACCACCCGGCGCAGGCCGTTTTCCAGGCCGGGCAGCACGAAATGCAGGTCGGCCAGCATCTCGACCCCGACCGGCCCGTCGTCGCCGGCCGCTGCGTCCTTGGCCGATTGGACCAGTTGCAGACTTTCCACCAGCAGGGGAGACGACAGCATGCTGCGTCCGCGCCGCGCGTCGTAGAGGACGGCGAGGTCCAGCCGCCCGCCTTCCACCCATTCCAGCAGCGTGCCGCTGAACACCTCGTGGATGCGCAGGGTCGCGTCGGGATAGTTCTCGTGGAAGCGGCGGGCCAGCGGAGCACCCAGCGTGGCGCAGATCGACGGCGGCAGCCCCAGCGTGACGGTCCCGGTCAGCCGTTCCGACTGGTCCTGGATCTCCTCCTTGATCTCGCTGAGCGCGCCCAGCAGGTGGCGCACCACGTCGTAGAGCTTGCGCCCCTGCTGGGTCAGCGAGACGCCGCGGCCGTGACGGTAGAACAGGCTCGTGCGCAGCTCGTGCTCCAGCTTCTGGACCTGCCGGCTCAGCGCCGGCTGCGTGATGCCCAGCTTGACCGAGGCCTTGGAGAAGCTGCCAAGGTCAGCCACCTGAACGAAATAGCGCAGTTCCAGAAGTTCCATCGCGGGCGGCCTTGTCCTTTCAGTCCTCCCCGTCCGATAGCGAATACGCCGGTATGATACAAGCGTGGTCGCGACAGGTCAGTTCCGCCCGGCCGGCACTCCTCAATTGCGGCGCGACAGCAGACCGCGGGCGACGACCTGGGCCTGGATTTCCGCCGCTCCTTCGAAGATGTTCAGGATACGGGCGTCGCACAGCACCCGGCTGACCGGATACTCGACGGCGTATCCGTTGCCGCCATGGATCTGCACCGAGTTGTCGGCGTTCGACCAGGCGACGCGCGCGGCCAGCAGTTTCGCCATGCCGGCTTCGATGTCGCAGCGGCGGTCGCCGTCCTTCTCCCGCGCGGCGAAATAGGTCAACTGGCGGGCGATCATCGTTTCCACCGCCATCCAGGCCAGTTTGCCGGCGACGCGTGGGAAGGCGGCGAGCGGACGGCCGAACTGGACGCGGTCCTGGGCATAGCGCAGGCCAAGTTCCATCGCGTTCTGCGCCACGCCGACGGCGCGGGCGGCGGTCTGCACGCGGGCGGATTCGAAGGTCGCCATCAACTGCTTGAAGCCCTGGCCCTCGACACCGCCCAGCAAGTTTTCGCGGGGAACGGCAAAGCCGTCGAAACCGATCTCGTATTCCTTCATGCCGCGATAGCCCAGCACCGGGATCTCGCCGCCGCTCATCCCCTCGGCCGGGAAGGGGTCCGCCTCGGTGCCGCGCGGCTTCTCGGCCAGCAGCATCGACAGGCCGCGATAGCCGGGGGCGTCCGGATCGGTGCGCACCAGCAGCGTCATCAGGTCCGACCGGCTGCCATGGGTGATCCAGGTCTTCGCCCCGGTGACGCGATAGAGGTCGCCGTCCAGCACCGCGCGGGTGCGCAGGCTGCCCAGGTCGGAGCCGGTGTTGGGCTCGGTGAACACGGCGGTCGGCAGGATCTCGCCCGATGCGATGCGCGGCAGCCAGCGCGCCCGCTGTTCGGCGGTGCCGCCCATGCGGATCAGTTCGGCCGCGATCTCCGCGCGGGTGCCGAGCGAGCCGACGCCGATGTACCCGCGCGACAGCTCCTCCGTCACCACGCACATGGCGAGCTTGCCCATGCCCAGCCCGCCGTCCTCCTCCGGCACGGTCAGGCCGAACACCCCCATGTCCGCCATCCGCTCGATGACGGGAAGCGGGATCAACTCGTCCTTCAGATGCCAGTCATGGGCATGCGGCTCCACTGCGTCGGCGACGAAGCGGCGGAACTGGTCGCGGACCATGTCCAGCGCCTCGTCCTCCAGGGCCGCGTCGCCGAAGCCGCCGCCATGCAGCGCATCGGTCAGCAGCTCGGCGATGCGCAGCCGCAGGGCCGACGCGTTGCCGGCGGCGATCAGCCGGCGCACCGCCTCGGTGCGGAAGGCGTCCCGCTCCGCCTCGCCCAGCCCGAAATCGGCCGGACGGACGATTTCGCCCTGGCTCATCGCCAGACCGCCGTCGAGCTGGGCCAGATACTCGCCGAACGCCGCCTGGAGCATGGCCGCTTCCAGTTCGCCCAGCCGGCCGGCATGGTCCAGCCGCTCCGCCCAGCCGCGCATCTGGCGAAGCGCCTCGGCATAGGTCGCGACCCAGGCGAAGCCATGCGCCGCCACCTGATGGCGGTCGAGCGCCGCCGCATCCACACGGCCATCCGGCGCCACCAGCGCCGCGACGCCGCGCTCGGCCGCCTGGGCCAGTCGCGCCACCGCGTCGAGCGCCGCCGCCGTGGCCGGCAACAGATCGGGAAGCAGCAGCGGCAAGCCGGTGGCGGTGGTGGAGATGGATGACATGGCGCGTTTCCTCGGTTCTTGTTGTCCAGTCCGGCCGCCACGGGGGACGGCCGGGTCGTCACTCCGCCGCCGCAGCCTTTTCGCGGGACGGCAGGGAGGCGGCGAGCCCGGCTAAGGCCCGCTCCACCAGCCGGCGCTGGTCGGCGTCATGGTCGCCGTGGAAGCTGCCGGCGGGAGAGGCCGCTTCGGCGCGGGCCACGCAGGCGACGCGCGGCTCGGCGCAGCCGGCCGCTTCCCGCAAGGACTCCAGCCGGCGGTCGAGGTAGGTCCAGGCGCCCAGGTTTTCCGGCTCTTCCTGCACCCACAGGCAGGATGCCTCCGGCCAACGGCGGAACAGGGCCAACAGCTCGGCCGCGGGCAGGGGATACAGCATCTCCAGCCGCACCACGGCGACATCCCCGGCGTCCAGGGCGGACCGCTCCCGCTCCAGCTCGTAAGCCAGCTTGCCGCTGCACAGCAGGATGCGGCCGACGCGCTCGCCGGCGCTGACGACGACCGGCTGGAATCCGGTGCCGGGCGCGACATCGGCCAGCGTCGACACCGCCGCCGGCAGGCGCAGCAGGGTCTTCGGGCTCAGCACCACCAGCGGCTTGCGGTCACGCCGCAGAATCTGCCGGCGCAGCAGGTGGAAATAGTTCGCCGGGGTGGACGGATGCGCGATGCGGATGTTGTCGCGCGCCGCCATCTGGAGGAAGCGCTCCGGCCGGGCGGAGGAATGCTCCGGCCCCTGCCCTTCCAGACCGTGCGGCAGCAGGATGACGAGGCCGGAGGGCTGACGCCACTTGTCTTCCGCGCTGACGATGAACTGGTCGATCAGGATCTGGGCGCCGTTGGCGAAATCGCCGAACTGCGCCTCCCAGATCACCAGCGCGTCGGGCCGTTCCAGGCTGTAGCCGTATTCGAAGCCGAGTACGGCATATTCCGACAGCGGGCTGTTGACCACGTCGAAGCGAGCCTGGGCGACGCCCAGATGGTTCAGGCTGACATGGCGCTTCCCGGTGACGGTATCGGTCAGGGCGAAATGCCGGTGGGAAAAGGCGCCACGCACCACGTCCTGGCCGGTCAGCCGCACCGGCACCCCGTCGGCCAGCAGCGTGGCGAAGGCCAGCGCCTCGCCGGTCGCCCAGTCCAGCGGCTCCTCGGCGCGGCGGCGGATGACGCGCTCCACCTTGCGGTCGACGGTCAGGCCATCCGGAATGGCGGCCAGCGCCGCCAGCAGAGCCCGCAGCCGGTCGGGGCCGATGCCGGTGTCCGGTTCGGCCGCTGTTGAACCGCCGGACGCGAACGGCGCCCAGCGTCCGCCGGGGAAGCCGTCATGGTTCGGCCGGTAATCGGCGGCGGCAGCCAACGCCTCCTGGAAGCGGGCCTTGTGACCGGCGGCAAGAGCGTCAATGTCGCCCTCCCCGACCGCCCCTTCGGCGGCGAGGCGCTTGGCATAGAGCGCGCGGACGGGCGGGTGGGCGTCGATGGCCGCGTAATCCAGCGGCTGGGTGAAGCGCGGCTCGTCGATCTCGTTGTGACCGTTGCGGCGGTAGCCGACGAGGTCGATCACCGCATCGCGCCCGTGCGTCTGCCGGAGGGCAACCGCGAGGTCGGCGGCCCGCAGCGCCGCGTCCGGATCGTCGGCGTTGACGTGCAGGATGGGGCTGTCCACCGCTTTCCACAGCCCGGTGCAATGGAGGGAGGTCCGCGCCTCGTCGCGGTCGGTGGTGAAGCCGATCTGGTTGTTGACGATGACATGGATGGTGCCGGCGACGGTGAAGCCGACGACGCCGGACAGTTGCAGCGCCTCGGTCACGCTGCCCTGGCCGATCACGCTGGCATCGGTGTGCAGCAGCACGCACAGCACCCGGCGCGCCTCGCCACCCTGCTCGCGGACCAGATCCTGACGCGCCCGCGCACGGCCCAGAGTGACCGGATTGATCGCCTCCAGATGCGACGGGTTGGGGGACAGGGTCAGCGCCATCGTGCCGTCGCCGAAGGACAGGCTGCTTTCCACCCCCATGTGATAGGGGACATCGGCAGGGACCGGCGGGTCGGCCTGGAAGGGATGCATGCCCTTGATCCCGGCGAACAGCTCGACCAGAGGCTTGCCCAGCACGTTGGCCATCAGGCTGAGCCGGCCGCGATGCATGGTCCCGACCTGCACCTCGGTGACGCCCGCCGCTGCCGCCGCGGCGAGGATGCGGTCCAGCAGCGGAATCAGCGTCTCCATCCCCTCCGCGCCGAACCGCTTCTTCGTCGGGTATCGGGTGCCGAGCAGCCTTTCGAACTCCTCCGCCGCGCTCAGCAGCGACAGCGCCCGGCGACGGGCCTCGGCCGACGGAACATCAGCCGCTCCCTCATAGGCGTCGCGCAGCCAGGACCGCAGGGCCGGATCGTCGATATGGGCGGTTTCCAGCGTCAGCGTGCCCTGATAGAGCCGGCGCAGCCTCATGGTCTCCGCATCCCCCGACGCCGGCCCGGCGGGAGGCGCAGCGCGGCCCAGCGGATCGAGGGCGGCGGCGGCATGGCCGCGCTGGCGGATTTCCTCGTGCTGCAGTGACAGCGGCCCGGACGCCGGGCCACCGGATGCCGACAAGTCCGGAGCGACCGCGCCCAGCTCGTCCAGGATCTGGAAGACGGCGCGCCAGCTCACGTCCACCGATGCGGGATCGTCGCGGAAACGTTCCTGCAACGCTTCCAGATAGGCAGCCCCGGCGGCGTTGAGCGGAGAGGACGGCCTAGACATGGCGCTTACCGTTCATGCGGTTGAACATCCGTCGTTTGAGGCTATTGGGAACCGTTCCCCACAGACTACCGATCAGCCTCGCATCGCGGAGCGCATGGCGTGCCTGTAACAGATATTCATTGCGGGCATAGCAAACCGTCAGCAGGCACTCCGGTTTTGCGGGGGCTATGGGACTTAGCGGAAAAGGTTCGTGTGGCTGATGGCTTGCCCAGCTTATGGCTGGTATGCCCACGAAACACATTCCTCTGTGCGGACGGTTGCTCCACTGTCAGGGTCACCACATCGACCCGTCCGTTCCCGGACAGTCACCATCGTCCCCGGGACCAGCCGCCGCCAATTCCCCGGACACCGCGAGCAAGGAGATGTCGCGCCCACCGCCAGACACCGCAAGCCACGATTTCCATCTGCTCTTAACCGGTTCGATGGATGTCATGCCGAGAAAAGCGGTTGTGGATAATCAACCGTCGCCGTGCCGTCACACAACAAGAACTTCGGGAGGAACAACAGCATGAAGCGCCGTCAATTCTTCAAGGGTGCCGCCGTCGCCGCCGGTGCCTCCACGCTTGCGGCTCCGGCCATCGCGCAATCGGAACCGACGATCCGCTGGCGCTGCGTGTCCAGCTTCCCGAAGAACATCGACGTGCTCTACGGCAGCGCCGAGGTGATGGCGAAGAACGTCGCCGAGGCCACCGACGGCAAGTTCCAGATCCAGGTCTTCGCCGCCGGCGAGGTGGTCCCGGCGCTCCAGGCGCTGGATGCCGCCAGCAACGACACGGTCGAGATGTGCCACACCGCGTCCTACTACTATGTCGGCAAGGATCCGGCCTTCGCCTTCGGCTGCTGCCTGCCCTTCGGGCTGAACACCCGCCAGCAGAACGCCTGGTTCTATCACGGCGAAGGCGGCAAGCTGCTGGAGGAGTTCTACGCCGGCTACAATCTCAAGGCGCTGGCCGGCGGCAACACCGGCGCGCAGATGGGCGGCTGGTTCCGCAACGAGATCAAGAGCGTCGAGGATCTGAAGGGGCTGAAGTTCCGCATCTCCGGCCTGGGCGGCCAGATCCTGGCCAAGCTCGGCGTGGTGGCGCAGCAGGTCGGCGGCGGCGACATCTATCCGGCGCTGGAACGCGGCACCATCGACGCCGCCGAGTTCAACGGCCCCTACGACGACGAGAAGCTCGGGCTCTACAAGATCGCCCCCAACTATTACTATCCAGGCTGGTGGGACGGCACCTCGCTCCAGCATTTCTTCATCAACACCAAGCGCTGGAACGACCTGCCGAAGCATTATCAAGCGGCACTGACGGCGGCGGCGGCGCTGGCGAACATCGACAGCGTGGCGCGCTACGACGTGCTGAACCCGGCCGCGCTGAAGCGCGTGGTCGCCAATGGCGCCAAGCTGCGCGCCTTCCCGCAGGACGTGCTGCAAGCCAGCCACAAGGCGGCGATGGAGCTTTACGACGAGCTGTCGGACAAGAATCCGGCCTTCAAGAAGTTCTACGAGAGCTATCGCCGCTTCCAGAACGATTCCAATCTATGGTTGCAGGCTTCGGAATATGCCTATGACAGCGCGACCCTCCGCCTGACGCGGCGCTGATCGGCCGCCGCTCCTTCACGATTTCCCAGCCAAGGGGCCGGGTGCCGGCACCGCCGCCCCCGGCCCCTTGGCATCGTCGCGACGGTCGCGATCGGCCTTCCGGGAGAAGCTGCCCTCCATGACGAGCTCACCCCCCTCCCCCCTGATGACGGCCCTGGTCGGGGTCTGCCGGCTGGTCGACGCGGTCACCGTGCGGCTGGGCAAGGCGATATCCTGGCTGATCCTGCTGGCGATCCTGGTTTCGGCGGTCAACGCCGTGATCCGCAAGCTGTTCGACGTCAGCTCCAACTCGTGGCTGGAACTGCAATGGGTGCTGTTCGCCGCGGTGTTCCTGCTCTGCTCGCCCTGGACGTTGCGGGAGGACGAGCACATCCGCATCGACATCGTGAATGCGATGCTGACGAAGCGCGCGCGCGACGGCATCGACCTGTTCGGCCATATCGCCTTCCTGCTGCCCTTCAGCTTCGTGATGATGATCACCTCCTGGCCCTTCGCGCTTGCCTCCTACGCCATCGAGGAACAGTCGATGAACGCCGGCGGCCTGCCGCAATGGCCGGCGAAGCTGCTGATTCCGCTAGGCTTCACCGTGCTGTTCATCCAGGGCCTGTCGGAGCTGGCCAAGCGTGCCGCGATCATGGCCGGCCATCTGGAGAATGGAACCCAGCGGGCCGGAGGCCATCAGGCGGCCGCCGAGGCCGAGGCCGAGCGGCTGCTCGCCGCCGAGCGCGAGCGGACCCCCCCTCCCGACACCATTCCCAGCCGGTAGACGCGCGATGAGCACGACCTCCCCCTCCCTTTCGCCGCGCACCGTCCGGCTGTCCGTCATCTCCCTGCTGCTGCTGGCCGCCGTCGCCGTGGCGCTCTACGTGCTTCCGGTGCCCGGCGCCGGCGCGCTCGCCGAACAGGACGGCTGGCGCGGCTGGTTCGGCCACAACATGGCGCCGATCATGTTCGGCGTGCTGGTGGTCATGCTGCTGCTGGGCTATCCGGTCGCCTTCGCACTGGCCGCCAACGGCCTGCTGTTCGGCCTGATCGGCATCGAGCTGGGCCTGTTCCGGCCCGACCTGTTCCAGGCGCTGCCGGAACGCATCTACGGCACGATGAACAACGACGTGCTGCTTGCCGTGCCCTTCTTCACCTTCATGGGGCTGGTGCTGGAGCGTTCAGGAATGGCCGAGGATCTGCTCGACACCATCGGGCAGCTGTTCGGCTCGATCCGCGGCGGGCTCGCCTATGCCGTCATCTTCGTCGGCGCGCTGCTGGCGGCGACGACTGGCGTGGTCGCCGCCTCGGTGATCTCCATGGGCCTGATCTCGCTGCCGATCATGCTGCGCTACGGCTATGACCGCCGTCTGGCGTCGGGCATCATCGCCGCGTCCGGCACGCTGGCCCAGATCATCCCGCCGTCCCTGGTGCTGATCGTCATGGCCGACCAGCTCGGCCGCTCCGTCGGCGACATGTACGAGGCCGCCTTCATCCCCGGCCTGCTGCTGGCCGGCCTGTACGCCCTCTACGTCTTCGTCGTCTCGCTGATCTGGCCCAAGGCCGCCCCCGGCCTGCCGCCGGAAGCCATCGCCTACCGCGAGCCCAACGGCGCGCGCGGCGTCTGGCAGCTCGGCGTGCTGGCGCTGTTCTCGGGCGCCATGGCCTATTGGGTGATGGGGCGCACCGGGGTGAAGTCCGGCGCCGATTATGTCGTGCTGCTGCTGTCGGTGGCGGTGACGGTGGCCTTCCTGGCCGCCACCTTCAACCGGTCCTTCGGCGCGCAGCGTCTGGCGCTGCAAGCCGTGGTGACGGCGGCGCTGACGGCGGGAGCGGCGTGGCTGACGCTGAACGGCTCGACCACGCTGGCGCTGCTGGGCGATTCAATCGCGGCCGGTGCGCTCTACGCCCTGGCGGTGGCGCTGGTGGAGCGGGCCAGCGGCCGGCGGCTGATTTCCCGGATGGCGGAGCAGGCGACCTTCGTGATGGTGCCGCCGCTGGCGCTGATCTTCCTGGTGCTCGGCACCATCTTCATCGGCCTCGCCACCCCGACGGAGGGCGGCGCCATGGGGGCCGTCGGCGCGCTGGCGCTGGCGGCGATGAAGAAGCGGCTGAGCTTCGACATGGTGCGTCAGGCGACCTACTCGACGGCGAAGCTGGCGGCCTTCGTGCTGTTCATCCTGATCGGGGCGCGGGTGTTCTCGCTGACCTTCTACGGCGTCAACGGCCATGTCTGGGTCGAGGAGCTGATGGTCTCCCTGCCGGGTGGCCAGATGGGCTTCCTGATCGCCGTCAGCGTGATGGTGTTCCTGCTCGCCTTCTTCCTCGATTTCTTCGAGCTGGCCTTCATCGTCATCCCGCTGCTGGCTCCGGCGGCCGACCGGCTGGGCATCGATCTGGTGTGGTTCGGCATCATCCTGGCGGTGAACATGCAGACCAGCTTCATGCACCCGCCCTTCGGCTTCTCCTTGTTCTTCCTGCGCTCGGTGGCGCCGAAACTGCCCTACATCGACCGCGTGACGAAGAAGGAGACGGCGCCCGTCCTGACCAGCCAGATCTACTGGGGAGCCGTGCCCTTCGTCGTCATCCAGCTGGTGATGGTGGCGCTGGTGATCGCCTTCCCGCAGATGGTCATGCATTACAAGTCGGCCGCGGTCAAACTGGACGACAAGCAGATCGAGGAGCAGTTCCAGGGCCTGGGCAGCGGCATGGACAACGAGCTGCCGCCGCTGGAATTCAAGTGAGACAGGAAGGGAGGACGACATGCGCATCGCCGTCGTAGGGGCCGGCGCCGTGGGCGGCGCGCTGGCGGGGTATCTCGCCGCGACCGGCCGGCACGAGGTGTCTCTGCTGGCGCGCGGCGCCCATCTGGCGGCGATCCGCGAGCGCGGCCTGACCGTCCGGACGCCGACGGGCACGCTGGCCTGCCGGCCGCAGGCCAGCGACGACGCCGGCGATCTCGGCCGCCAGGACATGGTGATCGTCACGGTCAAGGGGCACGGACTGCCGGCGCTGGCCTCGTCCTTCCCGGCGTTGTGCAGCCCGGACACGCTGGTGGTGGCGGCGCAGAACGGCATCCCCTGGTGGTACCTGTACGGCGCCGGGGACGACGTGACGGCGGAGCCGCTGGAGGTGGTCGATCCCGGCGGCGCCCTGTGGGCGGCCATCAGTCCGGAGCGGATCGCCGCCTGCGTGATCGAGGTCCTGCCCGCCCGCATCGTCGAGCCGGGCGTCGTCGCCCACAGCGCCATGCCGGTGCTGGCCTTCGGGGCGCCGCGTCCCGGCGACCATGCCGGAAAGCTGGCGGCGCTGGCCGGGTCCTTCAACGCCGCCGGCGCCACCGCCCGGCTGCCCGCCGACATCCGCATCCCGCTGTGGAGCAAGCTGATGCTCAATATGGCGGTCGGCCCGACCAGCGTGCTGACCGGCGCCACCATGGGCGCCATGGAGCAGGCGCCCGGCATGGCCGCCGTCCAGGGCCGGTTGATGCGCGAATGCCTGGCCGTGGCCCGCGCCTGGGGCGTCGACCTGCCCGACGACGTCGACGAGCGGCTCGGCCGCGGCAGCGGCGTTCCAGGGCACAAGCCGTCGATGCTGCAGGATTTCGAAGCCGGGCGCAGCATGGAAATCGGCCCCATCGTGACCGCCGTCCTCGAACTGGCCCGCCGCCGCGGCGTGCCGGTGCCGACCATCGAAACGCTGTGGGCGCTGACCGCCCTGAAGGAGCGGGTGGCCCGCGCCGGCTGAGCCAAGGGCTGACTTAAAGGCCGCCGCCCCCCTCGACCGAACGGATTTCCGGAGAAGACCCGACATGCATTCCGACATCAGTCAAAACACCAACTTCATCGCCGGAAACTGGCGGCCGGGCCGCGACCGGCTCGACATCTTCAACCCGTCGGACCTGGACGAGCTGGCCGGCTCCTACACGTTGGCGACCGCCGACGACGTGACCGAAGCCGTGGCCGCCGCCCGAAGCGCCCAGCCGCACTGGCGCGCCGCGACGGTGGAGCAGCGTTCCCTGGTGCTCGACGCCATCTCCCGCGCGCTGTTCGACGGCAAGGAGGAACTGGCGCGGATCGCCGCGACCGAGGGCGGCAAGACCATCCCCGACGCGCTGGGCGAGATCGTCCGCGCCGCCCATCTCGCCCGTTTCTTCTCGGCCGAGGCCTTGCGGGCGCCGGGCGAGACGCTGGGCTCGGTGCGTCCGGGGGTCGAGGTGGACGTGACGCGCGAGCCGGTCGGCGTCATCGGTCTGGTGACGCCCTGGAACTTCCCGGTCGCCACGCCGATGTGGAAGATCGCCCCGGCGCTCGCCTTCGGCAACGCGGTGATCTGGAAGCCGTCGGAAAAGACCCCCGGCATCTCCATCGCCGTCACCCGCATCATCGCGTCGGCGCTTGAAGCGCACGGCATGCCGACCGGCCTGTTCAATCTGGTGATCGGCGCCGGTCCGAACGTCGGCGCCGCGGTGGTCGATGCGGTGGACGCGGTGTCCTTCACCGGGTCCGTCAACACCGGACGGCGCATCGCCGTGCGCTGCGCCGAACACATGATCCGCGTCCAGCTCGAACTCGGCGGCCAGAACCCGCTGGTGGTGCTGGGCGACGCCGACCCGGAGCGCGCCGCCGAGATCGGCGTCAACAGCGCCTATTTCCACGCCGGACAGCGCTGCACCGCCACCGGCCGCTTCATCGTCGAGGACAGCATCCACGACGCCTTCGTCGCCGCGATGGTCGAGCGGATGGCGGCCCTGCGCGTCGGCCATGCCCTTCTGCCGGAGACCCAGATCGGCCCGGTGATCGACGAGTTCCAGCTGACCAAGAACCTGCAATACATCGATACCGGCCTGAACGAGGGTGCCCGGCTGGCGTCCGGCGGCACGCGGCTGGAGCGGCCGACCCGCGGCTGGTTCCTGGCGCCGACGCTGTTCACCGAAACCGGCAACGCCATGACCATCAACCGCGAAGAGGTGTTCGGCCCGGTCGCCAGCGTCATCCGCGTCAGGGATTACGACGAGGCGCTGGCCGTCGCCAACGACACCGATTACGGCCTGTCGTCGGGCATCGTCACCAACTCGATGAAGCATGCCCGCCATTTCCAGGCCAACATCCAGGCCGGCATGACCATGCTGAACCTGCCGACAGCGGGCGTCGACTACCATGTCCCCTTCGGCGGGCGGAAGATGTCGAGCTACGGCCCGCGCGAGCAGGGACGTTCGGCCATCGAATTCTATACCATCATCAAGACGGCCTACCGCGCGCTGTGACGCAGGCCCGAAGCCCAGGGAGAGCTCCCTTGCCGAACGATATCCAGACCAGCGGGCCGACCAGCGGGCAGATGACCACCCTCCGGCCGGACTTCGAGACGGCCGTGCTCGCCCCCATCCGCGCCATCGTCGGCGACCGCGGCCTGATCACCGACGCCGAAACCATGAAGCCCTTCATGGAATCCTGGCGCGACGGCTGGGTCGGCCGGTCGCCCGCCGTGGTGCTTCCCGACAGTACCGAGGCCCTCGCCGCGGTGGTCCGTATCTGCGCCGAAACCCGCACGCCGATCGTGCCGCAGGGTGGCAACACCGGCCTGACCGGGGCCAGCCAGCCGCATGCCGACGGATCGGAGATCGTCATCTCCACCAACCGGCTGAACCGCATCCGCGAAATCGACATCGACAACGACACGATGACGGTGGAGGCCGGCTGCATCCTCGCCAACATCCAGAGCGCGGCGCGCGACGTCGGCCGGCTGTTCCCGATGAGCCTCGCCGCCGAGGGATCCTGCCAGATCGGCGGCAACATCGCGACCAATGCCGGCGGCGTGCAGGTCGTGCGCTACGGCAACATGCGCAACCTCGTGGCCGGGCTGGAGGTGGTGCTGCCCGACGGCCGGATCTGGGACGGGCTGCGCGGCCTGCGCAAGGACAATGCCGGCTACGACCTGAAGCAGATCTTCATCGGCTCCGAAGGCACGCTGGGCATCGTCACCGCCGCGGTGCTGAAGCTGTCGCCGCTGCCGCGCGCCACCGCCACCGCCCTGGTCGCCGTGTCGGCCCCCAGCGACGCCGTCGATCTGCTGACCCGCGCCAAGGGCGTGGCCGGCGACCGCATCGTCACCTTCGAGCTGATCCAACGCGCCTGCATCGACGTGGCCCGCAAACATGTGCCGGACGTGCCCGATCCCCTGCGCGACCGCTATCCCTGGTACGTGCTGGTGGAGTTGGCCGACCAGGATTCCGGCAACCGGCTGGCCGAGATGCTGGAGGGCATCCTGGAGGCGGGGATGGAGGCCGGCGAGGTGCTGGACGGCGTGGTCGCCGCATCGAAGGCCCAGGCCGATTCGCTGTGGCGCATCCGCGAAGGCATCCCGGAAGGGCAGAAGCGCGAGGGCGTGTCCTTCAAGCACGACGTTTCCGTGCCGATCTCGCGCGTCGCACGCTTCCTCGACCGCACCGACGCGGCGCTGGAACGGGCCTGCCCCGGCATCCGCCCCTTCTCCTTCGGCCATCTCGGCGACGGCAACATCCATTACAACCCGATCCAGGCGGAGGACGGCGACCCGGCCGAATGGCGGGCGAAGCTGGCGACGGTCAACGCCATCGTCCACGACATCGTCGTCGATCTCGGCGGGTCGATCTCGGCAGAGCACGGCATCGGCCGCCTGCGCATCGACGAGATGCCGCGCTACAAATCGCCGGTGGAACTGGAGATGATGGCGACGCTGAAGCGTGCCTTCGATCCGCACAACCTCATGAATCCGGGCAAGATCCTGCATTCCCCCAAGGTGGCCTTCGAGGTGGCGCCCAAGGTGGCGCCATGACCTTCGAAGCTCTGAAGGACTGGATCGGCCGGGTGGAGATGCGGACGGACACCGCCATCGCCGCACCGCTCGCCGGGCTGGCGGCGACGCTGGACCACGACACCCCGCCCTGGCCGGCGGGGGAACTGCCGCCGCTCGGCCACTGGCTGCATTTCCTCCCCAACGCGCCGCAGCGGGACATCGGCGAGGACGGCCACCCGCACAAGGGCGGTTTCCTGCCGCCGGTGCCGCTGCCCCGCCGGATGTGGGCCGGCAGCGACATGCGCTTTCTGGCACCGATCCCCATCGGTGTGGAGATGCGGCGCACCTCCACCATCGAATCGGTGGAGCACAAGGCCGGCCGGTCGGGCAAAATGGTGTTCGTCAGCGTAAGGCATGAGATCGCGACCGACGCCGGTGTCGCCATCCGCGAAAAGCAGGACATCGTCTATCGCGAGGCCGCTAGGCCGGGCGAGGCGCCGCCCCCGCCATCCGCCGATCCCCTGCCCGTGGCCGACTGGACCGGCAGCGTCACCCCCGATCCGGTGCTGCTGTTCCGCTATTCCGCCCTGACCTTCAACGGCCACCGCATCCATTACGACCGTCCCTACTGCCGCGAGGCGGAAGGCTATCCGGGGCTGGTGGTGCATGGACCGCTGACGGCGACCCTGCTGATGGATCTGGTGCTGCGCAATCTTGCCAGCGGTTCCGAGGGCCGGCGGGTCGCCGGTTTCCGCTTCCGCGCCCGCCGGCCGCTGTTCGACACCGCACCCTTCACGCTGAACGCGGCGGCAAGGGGGGATGGCGAGATCGAGGGATGGGCGGTCGGTCCGGACGGACAGGTCGCGATGACGGCCGAATTCGCGGTCACGCCGGGAGCAGACAGGCCATGAGCGGGCACACCGTGAATGAACCGGTTGGGGACGGAGGATTTTCCGGCGGGCGGCCCCGGCGCAGCTGGCTGTTCACCCCGGCGACGCGCCCCGACCGCTTCGACCGTGCCGCCCGGTCCGGTGCCGATGTCCTGATCGTCGATCTGGAGGACGCCGTGCCACCTGCCGACAAGGCGATGGCGCGCGATGCGGCGTTGACGGCCCTGGCGGCGGCACCCGCCGCGCCGATCCTGCGGGCGCTGCGCATCAACACGCCGGTGACGCCCGAAGGGCTGGAGGATCTGCTGGCCCTGATGCGCCATCCGCAAGGCGGCGGGCCGGATTTCGTCATCGTGCCGAAGGTCGACAGTCCCGAGACGATCCGCTGGATCGACACGCTTCTGAGCGGCGCGGGCAGGCCCCTGCCGCTGGTGGCGCTGATCGAGTCCGCCCCCGGCATCGCGGCGGTGGAGGACATCGCCCGCGCATCGCCCCGGCTAGCCGCCCTGTTCTTCGGTGCCGCCGACCTGTCCGCCGATCTGGGCTGCGCCACCGCGTGGGAGCCGCTTCTGTCGGCGCGGTCCCGGCTGATCAATGCCGCAGCGCTTGCGGGCATCGAAGCGGTGGATTCCCCCTTCTTCGATTTGACCGACACCGCCGGGTTGCAACGGGAAGCATCATCCGCCCTGTCGCTGGGATTCGGTGCCAAGGCGGCGATCCATCCCGGCCAGATATCCACCATCACCGCGACATTCACCCCGACCGAAGCCGAGATCGCCCAAGCCCGCCGTATCCTGGCTGAAAGTGCCAAGGGCGTCGCGGTGGTCGATGGCCGCATGATCGACGAAGCGATGGCGCGCAAGGCCCGCCGCATCCTGTCCCGCGCCACATGTGCGAACCAGCCGCAAGAGGATCGTCTCCCATGAAAATCCTCTTCGACAGAAAACGCTTGGCGGCGGTGGTGTTTGGCATGGGAGAGAGGGTGAAGTCGGCAAACCAGAATCTTAGGATCCGTTGGCGCATTCCGTCGCTTCGCTACCGACCGTCAACTGGCGCGCGCCAGCCCAAATCACCATTGCGGCTGCACTGAATGCTGCTCCCAGCATGGAAACGCCGTGCCAGCCGGCATGGGCGTAGACCATGGTTGCGGCACTTGCTCCAATGGCACTGCCGATCGAATAGAAAACCATGTATCCGCCGACGAGACGGCTGCGTGCCGTCGGGTAGCGAGCGACGATGATGCTCTGGTTGGTGACATGGACCGCCTGCACAGCAAGATCGAGCAGGACAACGCCGATCAGCAGAAGCGGAATCGACGACGGCAGAAACGCGATCAGCCCCCACGACAGCAGCAGGAGCGTGAGAGACAGTGCCGTCGTCCATTGGCCGAGACCGCGATCCGCGAGGCGTCCCGCACCTGTCGCGGCTGCCACCCCTGCCAGACCGACCAGACCGAACAGACCGATCTGCGTGTGCGAGTAGTTGAAAGGGGCCTTGCTGAGCGGCAGAACCAGGCTTGTCCAGAATGTGCTGAAAGTTGCGAAAATCAGCAGAGCGAGAAGACCGCGCGCCAGCAGAACCCGGTCACGAAAAAACAGGGAGGGGATGGAGCGCAGTGTCTCCGCGTAGCTGTCGGTGCTGCCCGGCAACGGATTTCGCGGCAGAACACGCGTCAGCAGCCCGACCATAGCGGCCATCAGAACGGCCGATGTCAGATAGACCGCCCGCCAGCCGCCGACATCGGCGAGCAGTCCGGCGACGAAGCGGGCGGCGAGGATGCCGATGACGACGCCGCTTGTTACTGTGCCGACTGCCTTGCCCCGTTCGGCAGGTGCTGCCAGCGTCGCGGCAAAGGCGACCAGAACCTGCACCACGACGGCGAGCAGGCCCATCGCGGCAAGGCCGGTGAAGAGAACCCCTTCGCTTTTCGCTGTCGCAACGGCGACCAACGCGACGACCGACAAAAGGCCCTGCCCAATGACAAGCCGACGGCTGTCAAGCATATCCCCAAGCGGAACGATGAAGATCAGCCCCAATGCATAGCCAACCTGGGTCAGCGTCACGACAAGTCCAATCGCAGCGGGCGAAATTCCAAAATCCCTCGCGATCGCGTCGAGCAATGGCTGAGCGAAATAGACATTCGCGACGCTGATGCCGGCGGCAATGGCAAAGATCAGCGTCGTACCTCTTGATAGACCGCCATCCGGCTGATGTCGTCTCCCTGATTCCCTTGCACTCTGCATGGCGATCCCGTTTGTGAAGCCAATCTGGTTTCATATCGAGACCACTTGTGCAGGAAGAAATCCAGTTCTAAGTTAGTACCAGTTTTGTGTGATGGAGGCCGGTGGCATGGTCAAGCGGGTCAGTCTTTGGGATGCCGGTTGCCCGGTGGCGCGGGCGCTCGATGTCATCGGCGATTGGTGGTCACTGCTGATCATTCGCGACGCCTTCGACGGAGTGCGACGGTTCAACGAGTTCCAGAGCGGCCTTGGCATTGCCAAGGGAATGTTGGCAACCCGGCTGCGCGATCTGACCGAACGCGGCATTCTGGAGACCGCGCCGGCTTCGGACGGCAGCGCCTACAAGGAATATGTTCTGACCGAAAAAGGGCGCGGCCTTTTCCTCGTTATCGTCGCGCTGCGCCAGTGGGGCGAAGACCATCTCTATGGCCCCGATGAGCCGCGATCCTCGATGATCGCCGCTGAAACGGGCCTCCCGGTTGCCCGTCTGGAACTGCATACAGGAGACGGGCGGGTTCTGACATGGAGCGATACGAGGGTGATGAAGGCCGATAAAAACTGATCGAATGCAGAGATGGCAAAGCAACGCTCTGGGACGGTATGCGAAGGAGACAGCATGGCCCCTGGCTGCTAGACCTCCTCTTCCTCCTCCTCTCCCTCCCCTCTCGATGTGTCATAGGCGCGCTGCGCTCTTTCCATCGCGGGGCCGTTGGCGAGCGACCAGTTGTAAAGGGCGGCGAAGGGTTCGCGCAGCGAGCAGCCGAGATCGGTAATCGCGTACTCCACGCCAATCGGCTGCGTCGGCAGGACCTTGCGACTGACGAGGCCGTTGCGCTCCAGACGCTTCAATGCCTCGGACAAAGCCTTGTGGGTGATGCCGTCGAGGCGGCGCTTGAGGTCGTTGAACCGCGCCGGCTGCGTGCAGAGGACGCTCAGGATCAGCACCGTCCATTTGTTGGCGATATGTTCGAGGATGGGCCGCGTCGCGGTGACATCCAGCGGCAGTTCGAGCACGTCTCTGGCCATGGGTATACACCTCAATATCTGAGCACTATCTGGTATCTAAGCACCCTCAGGTGCGTTCTTGTAATTAGATATAGGAATGATAGCTGTTCGTCATCACCAGCGATGTGAGGACGTATGAGTGGGCTTTCAGGAAAAATCGCCGTCGTGGTCGGTGGCCATGGCGGCATCGGTGGCGCCATCGCGGAGCGGTTCGCGGCAGAAGGCGCCACGGTCTACGCCACCAGTCGTCGCGCGGAAGAGGGGGAGGTCGAGCTTGGGGCCGGCAGGCTGCGCACGCGCCGCGTCGATGCTTCCGATCTGACGGCGCTCGCCGCCTTCTTCGAGGCGGTGGGCAGCGAGGCCGGACGGGTGGACGTGCTCGCTGTCAACGCCGGCATTTCCGAGTTCGCGACCCTCGACGGCATCGGCGAGGACCATTTCGACCGGACCTTCGGTCTCAACGTGCGCGCACTGCTGTTTGCCGCCAAGGCTGCGACGGCGATCATGCCCGATGGCGGCTCGATCGTGCTGGTGGGCTCGATCGCCGGCGCGATCGGCACCAAAGGCTATGGCGTCTACGGGGCGACCAAGGCCGCCGTGCGCTCGTTCGCACGGACCTGGGCCAACGAGCTGGCGCCCCGCAACATCCGCGTCAACGTCGTGGCACCGGGACCAACCGACACCGCCATGATGGCGGCAGCGTCCGACGAGGTGCGCGAGACGCTGACGACGCTGATCCCGCTCGGCCGTATGGGTCGTGCCGACGAAGTGGCCTCGGCCGCGCTGTTCCTCGCCAGCGACCAAAGCAGCTTCATCACCGGAGCCGAGCTGCCGGTCGACGGAGGCATGGCGCAGGTCTGATCTGGGCACCGCCCTCGCAGGCGCTCGGCGTCCTCGGATGACCGGACTCATCACCCAGTAAGGGCTGACCGTTCATGGGTCGGGGCGCTGCTCGTCGGGCGCCTCGATCCGCGCCCGACTGTCGGCGACGGTCCCCGAAAGGCCGGCGTCACGGCGCGCCGCCGTGCGAGGACCGCTCGACGCCGAGCGCCGCTTCCAAGTCCTACACCAGTTCCGTGAGCGCGGCTGCGTCGAAGCCCTTCAGGGCGCTGCCGTTGCCGGTCCGGACCTTCTCCACCCATGCCGGATCGGCGATCAGGGCGCGACCGACGGCGATCAGGTCGAACTCATCGCGCTCCATCCGCTCCACGAGTTTGTCGAGTTTGGCCGCGGACGAGCCCTCGCCGCCGAACGCGCCCATGAAGTCTCCCGCAAGGCCGACCGAGCCGACGCTGATCGTAGCCGCTCCGGTCAGCTTCTTGGCCCAGCCGGCGAAATTCAGGCCCTGCTCGCCATCGATGTCCGGGAACTCGGGCTCCCAGAATCGGCGCTGCGAGCAGTGCAGGACGTCGACGCCGGCCTCTACCAGGGGGGTCAGCCAGGCGGCCATGAGAGCCGGCGTCTCCGCGAGCCGCACGGTGAAATCCTGCACCTTCCACTGGCTGAGACGCAGGATGATCGGGAAGTCGGGGCCGACGCTCGCCCGGACCGCCGCGACGACCTCCGCAGCAAAGCGCGAGCGTTCCCGAATCGTGGCACCGCCGTAACGGTCGGTCCGACGGTTGGTGGCGGCCCAGAAGAACTGGTCGAACAGGTAGCCGTGCGCCCCGTGCAGTTCGATGGTGTCGAAGCCAAGACGCTTTGCGTCGCCGGCGGCGCGGGCAAAGGCGGCAATCGTCTCGGCAATGTCGCCATCGCTCATGGCAACGCCGCGCTCGACGCCCGGTGCCTGCAATCCGGACGGGCTTTCGACGGGCGTGTCCGGCACCCACTCCGTCAGGAAGCTCTTGAGCGCTCCGGTGTGCCAAAGCTGTGGGCCCATCTTGGCACCGCCATCATGAACCGCATCGATCACGCCCTTCCAACCCGCCAGTGCCGCCTCTCCATGAAAGAACGGGACGCCCGGATCGTTCCGCGACGCCGGCCGATCGATCACCGTGCCTTCGGAGAGGATAAGGCCCACCCCGCCGTCCGACCGACGGCGATAGTAAGCCGCATGCGCCGCGCCGGGAATCCCATCCACTGCGAAGCTGCGGGTCATGGGCGCCATGACGATGCGGTTCGCCAGTTCCATGGCGCCAATACGGAATGGGCGAAACAGGACATCAGTAGCGGTCATCAGAGTACATGCCTCCGTTGGAAAGACCGCCAAGATATATAGGAGACACTAGGTTACAATAACGCACTTAGAGTCGCCTAGGTATATGAAAGTAAACCGCTCTGGCAGCGCTTGGACCGTCACCACGAGTATCGTGCTCGTGGTGATCGGCTCTCCCTTTCACAACACCGTTTCGACGGGCGGCCATGCCCTCCTGTCGCCGGCTCTCTTAACTCGACAGGTCTGCGGGCTCGGTGGCCGGCAAAGCATGAAGTTCGGTCCCTGGCAAACGGCGGCGAACCGCTTCTGCCCCTGGCGCAAGGCGGGGGTGCGGGGTGGTCGATGGGAACCGTTCCCATCGAACAGACCGCCAGGAACAGACGTTCGACCGGGTCGGCGGTCATCGGCACGTCCAAAGCCGAGAAGGCCGTGCAATGGGAACCGTTCCCATTGCACGGCCTTCCATTACGCCTTGCGCTGTTCGAGCAGCGTGTCGATCAGCGACCGCATCCGCATCAGCCGCTGCCAATCCTCATCGGTCAGCGGGCGCGGCTTTTCGACCATCGCGCTGATGGTTTCCTGAGCCCGGTTGAGCACGCGGAACACCCGCTGCGGAAGGGCACTCAGCGCCATTTCCGGTGAGCCGTCGGCGGGGTTGTGGGGGAAGCGCTCGCCCTCATCGCCGGCGCTCTTCCGCTGTGGCGGCTCGCCGTCCGGATCGGGATTTCCCAGCCCGTCACCGCTCTTCCATTGGGTCCACATGGCAAGCGCGGACGCCTCCGACGCCGCCCGGCTCAGGGTGAGGAGGAAACGGAGCGTCGGCTCGTGCTCGGCATATTCCTTGCGGATCACCCCGGGCAGGGATTGCAGGCGGAGCAGCTTGGAGATCATGCTGCGGTCCTTGCCGACGATGCCGGCAAGCGCCTCGTCCGTGTAGCCGTGACGCTCCTTCAGCCCCTGCAGCGCATCGGACTGCTCGAACGGAGACAGGTCGACGCGCTGCACATTCTCGACCAGCGCCACCTCGAGCGGATCGCCGGCGGTCAGGACCGCGGTGATGGTCGGCCAGCCCAGCGCCCGGGCAGCCCGCCAGCGCCGCTCGCCCCACACCAGAAGATACTCGCCGTTGGCCTGCTGCTGCACACCGATCGGCTGCTTCAGACCATGCCGGTCGAGCGAGGCGGCCAGAGACGCCAGTTCCTCTTCCCGGAAGATCTTGCGCGGCTGGTCGGGATTGGTCACCACCAGCCCGATGTCGCAGGCGAAAGGCCGCTCGAAGGGCACAGCCTTGCCGGTCAGCGCATTGCTGTCGAGCCGCACCGGGCTGGCGCTGTTCTGATCGCTGCTCTTGGTGATAAGCCCCATGTTGGAGCGCGGAATGCCCTTAGCCATGCGTCATCACTCCATGACCGGCCGGCACGATGCGGCGGTCGCGTTCCGCGATCAGGGTCTGCACCACCAGATCGAAGGTTCCGATCCCCGGCGCCTTGGCGTTGAAGGCGACCAGCGCATCGCCGCCGGCCGAGGATTGCGGGTAGAGCGTGGTGTTGGGGATCGGCGGGAAGATATGGACCTCCTGCCCGTAGGTATCGTGCATGTCCTTCAGGGTGGCCTGATCCTGGGTCGTGCGGCCGGAATAGAAGGTCGGGACGATGCCGAGCAACGACAGGGTGGGATTGCCGCGTTCCCGCACGAAGTCGATCTGCCTGCGCAGCGTGCCCATGCCCATGAAGGCGAGCGGCTGGGTCTGGCACGGGATTAGGACCGTGTCGCTGGCCACCAGGGCGTTGGTCACCAGATGCCCCAGCGTGGGCGGGCAGTCGATGAGGATGAAATCGACGCTGCGGCGCAGTTCGGCGAGGCGGCTGCGCAGCGTGTTGTGCGAGAACTGCTGGGCGGCAAGCTCGGTCTCGCTCTCAGCCAGCTTGAGGGAGGAGGGCAGCACCCGGAGGCGCGGGTTGCGCGTCTCGACCAGACATTCCTCCGCCTTCGCCACTCCCTTGAGGACATAATAGAGAGTCTTCTCGGCGTCCTCGCAGGCGACGACGTCGACGCTGAGATGGATGCCGGCGTTGGCCTGGGGGTCGGAATCCACCAGCACGACGGAATAGCCGCGGTCGGCCAGCATGCGGCCGACATTGACGCAGCCGGTGGTCTTGCCGACGCCGCCCTTCTGGTTCGCCAACGACACCACCAGCGCCGGGCCGGGCTTCTCGACCGGAAGCACCGGGTGCTTGCGGACGAAGGCGACGACGGCCTGCGGAATGCGCTCGCCGCCATTCTCCCAGCGCGAAATCCGCTGGCGGTCGTAGGAGCGGTCCAGGCCCTCGTTCAGAAAGGCCGCGAAGTCTTCCCTCGTTTGCCCGCGAGCCTCGCGGTACGCCTTCAACTGTTCGCCGAGCATGCCCCCTCCCCAATCCGTCGAGTCCAGCCGGATCACCGATAGTGTGAGACACTCACACCTGTCAACGCCGTTCGGATGGGCCGGCATGCCCGCTTTAGCGTCTCGCCGCCACCCTGTCTTTTCGGCAACACCGGTGAAAGCCGCGATCAAGGCCTGGAATCAGGGAAAACGGCGGATACAGGGAGCCTCGGCCAGCCGGGTGAAACCCGGAACCGACGATCCGGGCAGGGCGGCACCCGACAGTTTGCGGAGACACTCGGCCAGCTGGCGCTCCTTCGCACAGGCCTCCTCGCACAGCGCCCGCATCTCGGCGATGCTCGGCCGCCATTTCCGTGTCCGCCGCCAGCTGCGCGCTGCCTGATCGATTGCCCAGCCCGGAAACTCCCCCAGATCCTCGACCCAGTCCATCGCAACCAGCTGCTCCACTTCGGGCGTCAGCCCCTTCGCTGGGTAATGCGACAGCAGTGCCAGGATACGGCCGAGCAGCCGCTCGGGCTCCGCCGGAGCCAGGACCGACCCTTCGAGATCGGCCAGCGCCCGTTGCGCAAGTGCGGCCTGCCGGGCGGTGACGCTGGCAGGCGGCGACCAGATCTCGGAAAGCCCGTCGAAGCCATTGTCACCGAAGCGCGGACGGTGTTCGAGCCGGCCGGCGGCCAGCACCTCGCGCAGCGGTTCCGGCAAGGCCGCAACGAGCAGCCGGCGGCGGTCGCCCGGCGGCATCGCGGGGTCGAAGGGCAGCGGCGAACGCTCCGGCACCGGCATGACGGCGGCGGCTGACATGGCGGTTCTCCTCACAGCCAGGAACGGGGTTCGGGCTTCGCATCCTTGAGCCGCGCCGCGACGGTCATCCAGGCATTGACGCGCTGTTCGGCAGCGCTTTCGCGTGACCGGACGGTCGGCGAAGCGGACGGCGGAAGGGGGGCACCGCCCGCCGCACTCTTGGCCGCGGGTGCCTTGCCGGCGGCGGCATCCTGGATCAGCCAGGCGCGCCATGCTGCGGAGATGTCGCGGTAGCGGTAGCCATGCGCCTGGCAGCGCAGGACGAAGCCCTCGACATGCCGACCGAGATCGACTGTGCCGAAACCGCTGCGGGCCCAGGCGAGGTCGTCGGTGCTCGGCATCCAATCGGCAGGCACGTCGGACATCTGCCCGCGCCCGCCCGTGGCGAGCGAGTCCGGAATCTGTTCGGAATGGAGGTGTTTTTGACTCGCTGGCGGACAGGGGGCGTTCATCAGCGAGTCATCCCTGTCCTCCGCATGAACATCCCCGGCGGCGGCAGGGCGCGGCGCCTCCTTCGCGGCCCCGTTCCCATCCTGCTCGACGCGCAGCCGGTACAGGCAGGACAGCCGGGAGCCGTCGCGACCGCGGCGGTGTTCGATGCGGACCAGACCGATGTCGTCCAGTCGTTGCAGGATTCGGTTGATTGTCGGGCGCGACCGCTTGAGTTTGGCGGCGAGCGTCGATTGCGACGGCCAGCAGACGCCGTGCTCGTCGGCAAAGGTGGCGAGCGCCGCCAGGATGGCGAACCCGTCGGCGTCGAGATCGGGGTGGTCGAGCCACCAGGCGGGGATCCTGCCCCAGCGGCTGGTGCTGTCGGTCGGCGAGCTGCGCATCGGGTGCTCCTGCGAGGTCTGGCAATCGGCATGGGCCGACGGATCTGCAGTCAGGATTCCCCGAGGGACGGGCATCGGCCAAATTGCACCCGGCGCCCACCGTTGGGTGTCGGGTGCAGATGCATAGGTGCCGGATGCAGCCCGGTAGGGTGTGGGTGCCGATGGATAGGCGCCGGGTGCAGATGACCTGCGAATCGGAGCGGGCCATCTGCACCCGGTTCCTATCGGACGGCGGTGCGGGACTCTGCACCCGGTTGCCGCGGCAGGAGGGGCCGGAGGATGATCCGCTTTCTGCACCCGGTGCCTACCGTCACGCCAGGGCGGAAGGCTGCCCGGCGATCCCGGACTCGCTGGAGGCTCTGCTGCACCCGGCACCTACCGACCGCTTGCGGTCTCCGCCTGCCTGCGCAGCGGGGGAAGGGGAGCTGTCGGCGTGAGCGTCGGCGCAGTTGGGTAGGCATCGGGTGCAGATCGATGCGGAGGCTGGAGATCCTGGCGCCCCAGGGGCCGTCGCTGGAAGCCGGCCGGGCAATTCCACCCCGATTCGGACGGTTACCGGTAGGTGCCGGGTGCAGAAAGGAGTGTCCGGCTGCCTGTCCCGGCGTTTCCTGCACCCAGGACCTACTGGTCTGCACCCGGCACCTATCGCTTCTGCACCCGCAACCTGCCTATCTGCACCCGGCACCTACCGGCATGGAGAAGGGCATGCCAAATCCGTCATTGCGCAGCGGATGTCCGACCCCATAGCGTGTGTCGTTGGAGACGTGGCTGGAGACCCCAAGATGTCGAGCAACACACCGGGCGGAAAGGGCGACTTGAAGCAGATGGCGTTGCCGCTCCAGTTCGCTCTGTTCGAGATCGACGAGCCCGACGACGCCAAGCGCACGACCCATTTCGTCGGCCTCTACGATGTCGCGCCCAAATGGGTCTTCTTCGCCTCCGATGTCGCACGCTCCAACGGCCGCAAGCGTTCCGCCGGCGCGGTCGACGCTGCGGAGCCCGATCCGGCCAAGCCGCGCTTCCTGCGTCAGGTGAAGCGCGAGTTCGTCTTCAACGACAAGAGCTATTCGCTCAAGATCCTGCCGGCCCGCATCGAGCGCCGGGTGAAGGAGGGCGCTACCGAGGTCGTCGAGGAAATCGACATGTTCCCCGGCGAGAAGGAGCAGGTCGTCGAGGAGGTCATCCGCCGGCTTGCGGCCGAGAAGGCCCGGCTGTCGACCGGGGACAAAGACTCCATCGTCTTCAAATTCACCCTCTACGAGGTGATGCAGGAGCTTCGGCGGGTCAAGCACACGCTGAGCCTGCCGGAACTCAAGGAAGCGCTCCTCGTCCTGCGCCGCTCGACCATCGTCATCGCGGAAAAGGGCGGGAAGAACGCCCTGCTCGATTCCAGCGTCTTCCCGCAATTGTGGATGCGCAACCAGGACGTCAACGCCGGCGGCTCGCCGGACGAGAACGGCCGGGCCGACGTCGAAACCGCCGTGCAGTTCAACTGGATGGTGGAAAACACCATCCGCAGCGTCGAGCAGCAGCGCATCTCCTATGAATGGCTGATGCGCATCGCCAATCCGTTCTCGCGCTGGCTGTTCAAGCGCGTCGCCTTCACGCTGCTGCAACGCCATCACCAGGACCGGTCCAGCATCGAGATCACCGCGCGGGAGATCATGCGCGACAGCGGCATGACGGAATGGGCGCGCTGGTCGAACATGCTCCGCTGGATTTCCGACATCGTCGATGTGCTGCAGAAGGTCGGCGCACTGGCGGAGGTCGAACGCGAGGTCATCAAGGTCGGCAAGCGGCACGACGACATCATTTTCCGCCTGCGTCCGTCCGACCTGTTCCTGCATCAGATCGCCGAGGCGCATCGGGTGTCCGCCTGGAACCGGCGGGAGATCGCCCGTGCGGCCGACGCCGAACAGGCGCCGGGCAGCTTCGTCCGCGTCGATTCCAGGGAACTGGCCGACACCCGGCGCCGCCGGAAGGCCGAGCTGGTGTCGATCAGCGAGGACTGAGCGAACCCGCCGGGACGCCGGTTTCACTCGCTCTGCGGCGCCACCACCCGCATCACGAACCCGGTTGGCTTCGCCGTCGCGCCGAAGGGGCCGGGGACCTTGTTGGCGACCGCCGGCAGGCTCTTCAGGTAAGCGGCGATGGCGTAGGCATCGGCGTCCGTCAGGACGGAGAAGGCCATCCAGGGCATCACCGGCGCCAGCATGCGCCCGTCCGGCCGCTTGCCGGTCCGCAGCGTGGCGACGATCTGATCCTCGCTCCAGTCGCCGAGCCCGGTCACCTTGTCCGGCGTCAGGTTCGGGCCGTGGAACACGCCCACGCCCGGGATCTCGAAGCCAACCTCCGATCCGCTCAGCGCGTGGGCGAAGTCCGGCTTGCCGAGGAAGTTGCCCGGGGTGTGGCAGTCGTTGCAGCCGCCGAGGGCGACGAGGTATTTGCCGCGCTCCACCCTCTCGTCGGCGCGGGCCCCATCGGCGTGGAAGGCGAAAGCGGCGGCGGACAGCAGGAGGGCGGTGCACAAGGCCTTGCGGAACATCGTCGGCAACTCCGGGTGATCAGGCGGCGAGCGCGCCATGAACGAGGGACTGGACCGCCGCGACCACCGCGTCGGCCTGGGGAACGAAGGCCTGTTCCAGCGGGAAGCTGGCCGGGGCCGGGGCGTCGGGGCCGGTCAGCCGCAGCACCGGCGCCCGCAGGCTGGCAAAGGCCTTCTCGGCGACCAGCGCCGCGACCTCCGCCCCGACGCCGCACAGGCGGCTTGCCTCGTGCACGACCACCAGCCGGCCGGTCTTGGCGACCGACCGCAGGATGGCGTCCTCGTCCAGCGGCTTCAGGCTGCGCAGGTCGAGGACATCGGCGGAAATGCCGGCCTCGGCCAGCCGGTCGGCGGCGGCCAGGCAGGTGCCGACGGTCTTGGCGTAGGAGACCAGCGTCACGTCGTCGCCTGCCCGCCGCAGCGCGGCCTGCCCCAGCGGGATCGCGTCGATGTCCTCGGGCACCTCGCCGGCGCTGTAGCCGAGCGCGATGTCGGCGAAGACCAGCACCGGGTTGTCGTCGCGGATCGCCGCTTTCAGCAGCCCCTTGAAGTCGGCGGGTGTCGAGGGCATCACCATTTTCAGGCCGGGGCTGTGGACGAACCAGGATTCGATGTTGTGATTGTGCTGGGCGCCGACGCCCCAGCCGGCGCCGGTCATCGCCAGCACCACCATCGGGAATTTGAACTGCCCGCCGGAGACGTAGCGCAGCTTGCCGGCGCTGTTGACGATCTCGTCCATCGCGTAGCACAGGAAGGGGGCGAACAGCAGGTCGATCACCGGGCGCAGGCCGGTGGCAGCGGCCCCGGCGGCGGTGCCGGCGATGATGCCCTCGGCCAGCGGGGTGTTGCGGACGCGGGCCGGGCCGAATTCGCCCAGCAGGTCGCGGCGCTTGGTGGCGACGCCCTCACCGAAGATCAGCACGGAGGGGTCGCGGCGCATCTCCTCGGCCAGCGCGGCGGAGATCGCATCGTTCACGGTCATCTGGGTCATGGTGTCGGTCTCCCGGGTCAGGCGTAGACGTCGCGGGTCAGTTCCTCGGGCGCTGGGTACGGGCTGGCCTCGGCGAAGGCGGCGGCCGCCTCCATCCGCGTCCTGACCGACTCTTCCATCCGGGCGGCGGCAGCGGCGTCCAGCAGCCCGTCGCGTTCCAGCCGGAGGCGCAGCAGGACGACGGGGTCGCGCTCGCGCCAGCGGGCCAGCTCGCCGGGGTCGACGTAGGACTGGTCGTCCGGTTCGAAATGGCCGCGCAGCCGGTAGGTCATGGCCTCCAGCAGGAAGGGCTTGCCGGTGCGGCGGATGGCGGCGGTCGCGGCGGCGGCGGCCTCGAACACCGCCAGCGGGTCGTTGCCGTCGACCACCGCACTGTCGATGCCGTAGGCGGCGGCATGGCCGGCGACCCCGTCGGCCGTCATCGTCTCCTTGCGGTGGACGAAGGCCTGCCACTGGTTGTTCTCGCAGACATAGAGGATCGGCAGGCTCCACACCGCGGCGAGGTTCAGCGATTCGTGGAAGCGGCCCTCGCAGGCCGCCCCGTCGCCGAAGAAGCAGACGACGATGCCGGGGCCGCCCTGCATCGAGCGCGACAGCCCCACGCCGGTCGCCAGCGCCAGCTCGCCGCCGACGATGGTGGAGGTCAGGACGATGCCCAGCTCCTTGGCGGAGATGTGCAGCGACCCGCTCTTGCCGCCGCAATAGCCGCCGCTCTTGCCCTGCACCTCGGCCAGCATCCGGCCGGGGTCGGCGCCGCGGGCCAGCAGATGGCCGGCGCTGCGGTGGTTGGTGAGGATCAGGTCGTCGGGGGTCAGCGCCGCGACGACGCCGACGGCCGACGCCTCCTGCCCGATGGCGGTGCAGGTTCCGGCGGCGCGGCCGCGGCCATGCAGGTCGACCAAAGTTTCTTCGTAGGCCCGGATCAGCATCATGCGCTCCAGCATCATGCGCTCCAGGGCCTCCACGGGAGGGAGGGCGGTCATGTCGGTCGGCTCCGTGACGTTGTGTGCGGAACGGACCCTACGCAGGCAATCGCCGTTGGCTTGCTAACTGTTGCCTAACGGAATGCTAAAATATTCGTAACTGTTTCTGGCCCGATAACTGTCGGGATGGAAAGTAAAGCCGGACGGCGTTCACGCCGTCTCCTGGAGGAGAAGCGGCTTTGTCACCACCAGGCGGAAGCGTCCGCGTCCGGTCTTTTCGATGCGCAGAACGCCGCAGCGCTCGTCCAGCCGGCGTTGCAGCAGGATCAGCCGCGCTTCCAGATTTTCGGCGAAATCGGGCAGCGGGATGTCGGGGGCCAGCCGCAGCTCGCGGTTGGTGAAGTCGGTGCGGCCAAGCGTGGTGTGGTCGCGCACCAGCTTCCACAGGATGGCGCCGGCCACGCCCTTGATCAGATAATCGTGGTCGACGAACACGCTGTCGTCGGCGGCGTAGTGGCGGACCACCACCGGGGCGCCGCCAGCCTCCGGGCAAGTGGCGGAAACGGGCGCCACCTCCTCCGCCGGGGGCAGGGCCTGCATCAGCGCGCCGAGCTGGGCGGCCAGCGTCGCCAGCGCATCCTCGTCGTCGTAGGTGAAGCGCATTTCCTGCCGGCTCTCGACGAACAGCACGCCGGCCAGACGCCGCCCGGCCAGGATCGGCACCGCCAGCTGGCTGTGCGGACGCTCCAATCCGGGAAAGGGGATCTCGCGGGCCGGGCCGCCGGTCAGCCCGGCGTCCTCCGCCCCGTCGCGGGCGGTCAGGCTGTAGGCGACGTCGCTGGTCATGTGGGTGATGCGGATCGGCACCCGTTCCCGCGCCGCCACGCCGATCACCCCCTCGCCGGGCGCCACCTCCGACCCGACGCCGGAGGAGTCGTAGCCGAGCGCCGCGACGGTGAAGAGCCGGCCGGTCGCCTCGTCCGGCATCAGGATCAGCGCATGGTCGACCCCGAACAGCCGCCGCAGCACGCACAGGCTGTGGTCAAGCAGCTCCGTCAGATCGGCGCAGCCGCGCAAGGCCTCGCAGGCCCGCCGGGTCGCCGACAGGAGGCTGCGCTGGGCGACCGGGGCGGGGAGGGGGGCGCCGCCGGGCACCGCCTCGATTGCCGTCACCCGGTAGAGGTCGGCGCCGAGCAGCCGGAACACGTCCTGCATTCCGACGTGGGAGGCGATGCCGGCCAGCTTGGCCTTCATGCTCTCGAACAGCGGCCCGGTGGTCTCGGTGCGCAGGTAGCACAGCTCCATCCGGTACTGCGCGGCGGTCGGCGGGTCGATCACCTGCAGGACGGCGATGGGGTTGGCCAGGATGTTCGCGCGCGTCTTGTTGAAGAACTGGTAGGACAGCGCGACGTGGTCGGGATCGACGTAATGGACCTGCGACAGCAGCGAGACGTTGGGCGTTCCGTCCGGCGCGCAGGTGGCGATGGTCGCCGGCACCGCCCCCTCCAGGCAAGCGCGGATCGCATCGAGCGTCAGGGAGGCGCTGGTGGCGGCACTCATGGCGGCACCGCGCTACCGGCCTTCGGGCCCGGTGTCTGGTCATAGAGCCGCGACGGGCAGAAGCGGACCACTGCCAGTGTGGCCGGGTCATGCGCCATCAGGGCGCGGGTGAAGGCTTCGCCGTAGCCGATCAGCGCCAGTTCGGCGGCGAAGGCGTCGACGTGGCGGGCGGCCATCGCCATCGCCTCGGGATCCGCTGCGGTGACGGTGGCGTCCTCGCCGATCAGCTGGATGGAGAGATGCGTGCTCGGTTCGGTCGCCGCCAGGGCGAAGCGTCCGGTCTCGGCAACCGCCGCCAGCAGGGCGGCGTTCGCCGTCCGGTCGAGGCAGACGCCGATCCAGGTCGAGTCCGCCGGCACCTGCACCGCCAGTGCCCGGCCGACCCGCGGTCGGTTCGCCCGATCGCTCGACGATACGACCAGGCTGACGCCACGCTCCAGGAAGGTCAGGATCGCCTCGCTCAGACCTGCCCGTGCCGGCCTTCCGCCCTCCGGCCCCATTCTTTCCGGCCACGCGCCCCGCTGCCCGCCCCGTTGCCCGCCGTTCGCCACGAAAGCCTCTCCGGTCGTCCAGCCACAGACTATCAAGAGGCGGGGGGCGGCCGCAAACACGCACACGATTGCCCGCCGTGACCGGAAGGGGAGGGGACGGCGTCACCGGCCGACCGGTACGACCGGCCCGGTGCCGGCGAAGAATCTAATATAGATGCTATATCATCTTTCGCGGCCATTAAGTTGCGATGAAACCGGGGTTGGGGATATCCCGAATTTCAATTACGCAGACCAACAAGATATGAAATTTCAACATGTGCCTTGCGGTGACATGGCGACTGCGATGACGCGGCGAATGCGGTGAAGACGAATGGCCGATCTCAGTGGAAGCGTTGTTGTGGAGTGCGTTGGCCCGATGACGCTCATCGAAGTCGAGGACGTTCGCGACCGGCTTCGGGATTCGCTGAGTTCGGCTGGCCGGGTCGATGTCGATTGCAGCGAGGTTGGCGAGACATCGATCTGCTTCATTCAACTTCTGCTGGCGGCGCGCAAAAGCGCAGCCGGGCGGGGCATCGGCCTGCATCTCAAGCAGCCGATCTCCGCATCGATGCGCGATGCGCTCGAACGGGGCGGCTTCATCGTTATGTCCGGACCTACGCGCAAGGCGGATGAATTCTGGATTGGAGTGCCCTGACATCATGGCGAAGACCATACTAGCCGTCGACGATTCCGCCAGCATGCGCCAGATGGTCAAGTTGACCCTGTCCTCCGCCGGTTATCAGGTGGTGGAGGCCGCGGATGGGCGTGACGCCCTGGTCAAGGCGAAGTCCGGCAGCTTCAATCTGGTGCTGACCGATCTGAACATGCCGAATATGGATGGCCTGACGCTGATCCGCGAATTGCGGACGCTGCCGGCCTATCGCGGCATCCCGATGGTCTTCCTGACAACCGAATCCGACGCCGGCAAGAAGGCCGAAGCCAAGGCGGCCGGCGCCACCGCCTGGATCGTCAAGCCGTTCCAGCAGGACCAGCTGCTGAGCGTCGTCCGAAAGATCGTCGGCACATGACCGGCGGCGACCCGGGCCAGGTCTTCCGCGAAGAGGCGGCGGAGCTTCTGGCCGATCTCGAATCCGCACTGCTCCATCTGGAACAGAGCCCCACCGACCGCGAGCCGCTCGACACCGCGTTCCGTGCCCTGCACACGATCAAGGGCTCCGGCTCGATGTTCGGGTTCGAGGCCGCGGCGAGCTTCACCCATCATCTGGAAAGCGCCTTCGACCGGATGCGCAAGGGCGAACTGGCCGCCACGACGGCGATGATCGGCATCGCCCTTGCCGCCAAGGACCATATCCGCATCCTGATCGAGGATCCCGCCAGCGCCGACCCTGCCGTAGCCGATGGCATCCTGGCCCGGCTGGCGGACCTGAGCGGCAGTGCCGCGATGTCCGCTCCCCTTGACCGGGAGCGCGACGACGAGGAAAGCCGGGCGACCTGGCGTGTCCGTTTCAGGCTCGCTCCCGATGCGCTGGAGCGCGGAACCAACCCGCTGCTGCTGCTCGATGAACTGCGTGGGCTGGGTGAGGCCGAGATCGTCGCCCTGACCGACGACGTTCCGCCGCTGGGCGAGCTGGAGCCGACCCGCTGCCACATCGTCTGGGAGCTGATCCTCACCACCGCACATCCGCGTTCGACCATCGAAGACGTGTTCATCTTCGTGATCGACGAGACCGAACTGACCATCGAACCGGTGTCGGCGCTGCCGGAGCCGGCGGCGGAGCAGGAAACGGTGCCGGTGCCCGTTCCGGCGATGGCGGCCGGGCCTGTCCCGCCGAAGGAGCCGGCCCTGCCGAAGGCGGAGCCTGTGCCCGAGAAGGGCAGGGCGCAGCTGGCGGCCAACTCGATCCGCGTGCCGGCGGAGCGGCTCGACGATCTGATGGATCAGGTTGGCGAGCTGGTGATCGCCCATGCCCGCCTGAAGCAGCTGATCTCCGACAGCGTCGATCTCCAGATCAAGTCGGTGACCGAGGAGATCGAACGGCTGTCCAACGGCCTGCGCGACATCACCATGGGCATCCGCATGGTGCCGGTGGAATCGCTGTTCGGCCGCTTCCGCCGGCTGGTCCGCGACCTTTCGCAGGAGCTGGGCAAGGACGTGGCGCTGACGATGTCCGGCGAGGAGACCGAGCTGGACAAGACGATGATCGAGCGGCTGAACGACCCGCTCGTCCACATCATCCGCAACAGCCTGGATCACGGTCTGGAACCGGCGGCGGAGCGCGTGGCGGCGGGCAAGCCGCCGCAGGGCCGCATCCATCTGTCCGCCCGCCATGCCGGAACCCGCGTGCTGATGACCATCCGCGACGACGGGCGCGGGCTGGACCGCGACCGCATCCGCGCCAAGGCCGAGGAGCAGGAGCTGATCCCGCCCGGCGCCAAGCTGTCGGACGCCGAGCTGTTCCAGCTGATCTTCCATCCCGGCTTCTCGACGGCGCGGACCTTGACCAGCGTGTCGGGCCGCGGCATAGGCATGGACGTGGTCAAGCGCACGATCGATGGGCTGCGCGGCACCATCGAGGTGTCCAGTCTGCCGGGCGGCGGAACCGAGATCACGCTCGGCCTGCCGCTGACGCTGGCGATCATCGACGGGCTGCTGGTCCGGGTCGGGCAGGGGCGCTACGTGATCCCGCTGTTCGCGGTGGAGGAATGCGTCGAGCTGCCGGCCGATGTCGAACGCCGCCATGCCAACCGCAATTTCCTGAACATCCGCGGAGCGCTGGTGCCGTTCCTGCGTCTGCGCGACAGCTTCGCCGTGCGTCATCCGCCCGATCCCTATCAGAAGATCGTCATCATCTCCTCCGGCGACAAGCGCGTCGGTCTGGTGGTCGATCAGGTCCTGGGCGACCACCAGACCGTCATCAAGTCGATGTCCAAGCTGCATGCCGACGTCGCCAACTTCTCCGGCGCCACCATCCTGGGCGACGGCTCGGTCGCGCTGATCCTCGACATCGCGCAGATCGTGGCCGCCGGCCAGACGCAGGAGCTGCGGCGCGAAGCCTGCTGAGCGGTCCTCACAGCGAACCTATTCCATCGACAGACGTCACAGGGAGGCCGGCATGGCCGTCACCGGGACAGAGACCTTCGAAGCGCTGACCCTGGGGCTGGGCGGCGAGATCTTCGCCATCGACGCCAATTCGGTCCACGAGATTCTGGACATCGTTCCCCAGACCGAGGTTCCGGGCGCGCCGCCGCTGGTCGGCCACCTGATCAACGTGCGGGGCAAGGTGGTGCCGCTCGCCGACCTGCGCATCCGCTTCGGCATGGAGCGCACGCCACCGACCATCGACACACGCATCGTCGTCGTCGAAATCCTGCTGGACGACGAGCCGACGGTGGTCGGGCTGCTGGCCGACAAGGTCCATGAGGTGACCGGCATCGCCGGCGCCTCCATCGAGGACACGCCCGACATCGGCATGCGCTGGAACCCCGAGCTGATCAAGGGGATCGGCAAGCGCGGCGACGACTTCATCGTCATTCCGGACATCGTCCGGATCTTCACGACCCATTGAAACCCGGTCAACGGAAACCAAACCGGCCGGCCCGGTCCTGTCCTTGGGACAGGCCGTCCAGGTCCGCGGAGCAAGGAACGGCCATGCGCATCTCCATAAAAGCCAAAATCGTCGTGGCATTCGGCACGGTCATCCTGCTGTCCGCCGCCACCGCCGGCATCGCCCTGAACGGGCTGACGGACCTGAACCAGAAGATCGAGGAACTCGTCAACGTCTCGGCCCAGCGGATCAATGTCGCCCGCCAGATGCCGACGCTGGTCTATCTGATCCAGCGCGAAGAGAAAAACTTCCTGCTGTCGAGCAGCGAAGAGGACATTGAGCGTTTCGACAAGGGAATGCTGACGCGCCGGGAGGAGTTCAAGGGAGTCCTGGAGCAGTACCGGCGCATCGCCGATGCCGAGGGCACCCACAAGGCGGCTCAGGTCGAGGCCCTGATGGCGGAATTCACCAATTCCCAGGACAAGGTCCGCTCCATCGGGCGGGTCCATTCCAATTCAAAGGGTGCAGATATGCTGATCGGCCCCGGCAACGATTCGGTTGTCGCGGCACAGGAAGCCTTGCGGCCTTTGCTTGATCGCGTGGAAACCGGATCACAGGCGACAGCGGAACAGACGGCCATAGCCCACCTGATCCGGCGCATGACGACGGACTGGGCCAATGCGCGCATCATCATCAGGAATTCGCTGCTCGTGTCCGACGACGCGGGCACGGCCGCGATGCTGAAACCGTTGCCCGACCTGTTGAAAAGCATTTCCCAGCAGCAGGACAACATCCGTAGCCGCCTGACGGCCGATGAAGACATCCGCGCCTTCAACACCTTTATTGATCGGTATCGGGTTTATGAACGCGTCACCAACGACGCCCTCGCCCTCTCCCTGAAGAACACCGAGAACAAGGCACTGGCGATCTCCATCGGTGAAGTGCGCACCGCCGCCTCCAAGCTGGGACAGGCGGCCAACGAACTGGTTGCCGATGCCGAGAAGAGCATGACGGCGGACAAACAGGGGGCAGAGGCCACCTACGCCCAGATCCGCGCGATCACCATCGGTGCGGTGGCGCTCGCCCTGCTGGTCGCCATCGCCGCCGGTGCCTACATCGCCATTTCCATCGCCCGCGGCCTCGGCAAGGCGGTCGGTCTGGCCGATGCGGTCGCCATCGGCGATCTCAGCCAGAAGGTGGAGGTGTCGACCGACGACGAGATCAAGGATCTGGTGACGGCACTGAACAGCATGACCGCCAACCTGCGGGCGACCGCCGAGGTCGCCGACGAGATTTCCCGTGGCAACCTGACCGTCCAGGCCCGTCCGCAGTCGGACAAGGACACGCTGGGTCTGGCGCTGGAAACCATGCTGGAGAAGCTGCGCGGCGTCGTGACCGACGCGCTGTCCGCCTCCGACAATGTGGCCGCGGGCAGCCAGGAGCTGTCGGCCAGCTCGGAGCAGCTGTCGCAGGGCTCGACCGAGCAGGCGTCCGCCGCCGAAGAGGCCTCGGCCTCGATGGAGGAGATGGCCGCCAACATCAAGCAGAACGCCGAGAACGCCACCCAGACGGAGAAGATCGCCCGCCAGTCGTCCAAGGACGCCCAGGCGTCGGGCGAGGCGGTCAACAAGGCGGTGCAGGCGATGCAGACCATCGCCGAGAAGATCAGCATCGTGCAGGAGATCGCCCGCCAGACCGACCTCCTGGCGCTGAACGCCGCGGTGGAGGCGGCGCGGGCCGGCGAGCATGGCCGCGGCTTCGCCGTGGTCGCCTCGGAGGTGCGCAAGCTGGCCGAGCGCAGCCAGGGGGCGGCGGCGGAGATCAGCTCCCTGTCGGCGGAATCGACCAAGATCGCCCAGGAGGCCGGACAGATGCTGGGCCGGCTGGTGCCTGACATCCGCAAGACCGCCGAACTGGTCGAGGAGATCAGCGCCGCCTGCCGCGAGCAGGACATCGGCGCCGAGCAGATCAACCAGGCGATCCAGCAGCTCGACAAGGTGACGCAGCAGAACTCCAGCGCGTCCGAGCAGATGGCCGCGACCTCGGAAGAGCTGTCGTCGATGGCGACGCAGCTCCAGGACACCATCTCCTACTTCACGGTGGAGGAGAAGGCCGCCGTCCGCTCCGCCGCCCGCAGCCCGGTCTCTGTGTCCGCTCAGGCCCGGCCGGCGCAGGCTCAGTCCCCGGTTCCGGCCGCCCGCCGTCCGTCGACGACCGTCACCCTGACGCACAAGCCGGCGGCGAAGCTGAACGGCAGGGACCGCGGCGTGAAGATCGCGCTGGAAGGCGGCAGCGGCCCGGACGCGCTCGACGCCCGCTACACCGCGTTCTGATCGCCGGGCCGTTCTCCATGCAAGGGGGATGGTGCTTGCAGCGCCATCCCGCCGTTCCGTCCCCCGAACCGGAAGCCGCAGATGACCAGCGCGACCGCGCCCCGCGAACCGGCGCAATATGTGACGATCGGCATCGATCGCGAAGTGTTCGCCATAGAGGTCGCCATCGTGCGCGAGATCCTCGATCTCCAGCCGATCACCCGCCTGCCGCACGCGCCGTCCTTCCTGGTCGGCATGATCGACGTGCGGGGCCAGGGGGTGCCCACCGTCGATCTGCGGATCAAGCTGGGCCTGCCGGCGGCACAGCCCACCGCCAACACCCGGATCGTCGTGCTCGACGTGCCGCAGCGGGGGCAGTCGATCACCGTCGGCGTCATCGCCGACCGGGTGTTCGAGGTCACCTCGCTTGACGAGCGCGGGCTGGAGACGCCGCCCCAGGTCGGCGGGCGCTGGCGTTCGGACTGCATCCAGGCCATCGGCCGCTCCAACGGCAATTTCGTCATCGTCTTCGACATCGCCCGTCTGTTCGCCGAGGACGACGTGGCTCTGCTGGACATGGCCGATGGCATGGCGAACGGTATGGCGGGCCTGATGGCGGACGGGGTGTCATGATCGATCCCGACGATCCGCAGCCAGACGAAGGGCGGTCGCGGCCATCCTCCGACACTTTGTCGGAGCGGGATTTCGCCCGGCTCGCCGTCATCATCGAACGCCATGCCGGCATCCGGATGCCGCCCAGCAAGCGGACCATGGTGGAAGGCCGGCTGCGCCGCCGTCTGCGGGTGCTCGGGCTGCCGGACATGAACGCCTATTGCCGCCATGTGCTGGACGAAGGCGGGCTGGACGGCGAGATGGTCGACCTGATCGATGCCGTCACCACCAACAAGACCGACTTCTTCCGCGAAATCGAGCATTTCCGCTATCTGATGGGCACCGCCATCCCGGCCCTGTCCCGTCTCCCCCATCGGCCCGGCCAGGACCGCCCGCTCAAGATCTGGAGCGCTGCCTGTTCGACCGGGGCGGAGCCCTACACGGTGGCGATGCTGATGCTCGACCGCGCGAGCACCGGAGCGCCGATCCGCCACGAGATCGTCGGCACCGATATCTGCACGGAGGCGCTGGCCGCCGCGAAGAGCGGCGTCTACCCGCTCGACATGGCAAAGATGGTGCCCGCCCCCTTCGCGTCACGCTATCTGATGCGGTCGCGCGACGACGGCAATCCCACGGTCCGGCTGGTGCCGCCGGTCCGCCAGTCGGTCCGCTTCGGCCATCTCAATGTGATGGACCCGGTCTATCCGATGCCGACCGACATGGATGTGGTCTTCTTCCGCAACATCCTGATCTATTTCGACAAAAAGACGCAGCAGAGGGTGCTGGAGAAGCTCTGCGGCCATCTGCGGCCCGGCGGCTACCTGTTCGTCGGCCACAGCGAGACCATCGCCAACATGAACCTGCCCGTGAAACAGGTGGGTTCCGCCATTTTCGTCCGGAGCTGAACGATGGGCCAGAAGATCCGCGTGCTGATCGTCGACGATTCCGCGACCGTCCGCCAGACCCTGGCCGGCATCCTGTCGTCCGATCCGCAGATCGAGGTGATGGGGACGGCCGCCGATCCCTATGCCGCCGTCCGCCGCATCGCGGAGGAGGCGCCGGACGTCATCACGCTCGACGTCGAGATGCCGCGCATGGACGGCATCACCTTCCTGCGCAAGCTGATGAACCAGCACCCGATCCCGGTGGTGATGTGCTCCTCGCTGGTCGAGGATGGCAGCGAGACGCTGATGCAGGCGCTGGAGGCCGGAGCCGTCGACGTCATCCTGAAGCCGCGGATCGACACCCGCCAGAGCCTGCTCGACGCCCAGGTCCGCATCTGCGACACGGTGAAGGCGGCGGCCCGTGCCCGCCCGCGCCCCTCCGCCCGCCCGGCATCCGCCACCTCCATTCCCCACGGCACACCCCTGGGCCGCACCCGCGCCCCGGAACCGAAGCTGAGCGCCGACGTGATGATGCCGGCCCCCAGCGGCGGGGCGATGGCCCGCACCACCGAGCGCGTCATCTGCATCGGCGCGTCCACCGGCGGCACCGAGGCCCTGCGCGAGGTGCTGGAGGCGCTGCCCGCCGACAGCCCCGGCATCGTCATCGTCCAGCACATGCCGGAAAGCTTCACCGCCGCCTTCGCCCGCCGGCTCGACAGCCTGTGCGAGATGACGGTGCGCGAGGCGCGCGACGGCGACACGGTGCTGCGCGGGCAGGTGCTGATCGCGCCGGGCAACCGCCATATGCTGCTGCAACGCAGCGGCGCCCGGTATCTGGTGGCGGTGAAGGAGGGGCCGCTGGTGTCGCGGCACCGACCGTCGGTCGATGTGCTGTTCCGGTCGGCCGCCCATTGCGCCGGCGGCAATGCCGTCGGCGTCATCATGACGGGAATGGGGGACGACGGCGCCACCGGGATGCGCGAGATGCAGCAGGCCGGCGCCTTCACCGTCGCCCAGGACGAGGAGAGCTGCGTCGTCTTCGGCATGCCGAAGGAGGCCATCGCACGCGGCGGGGTGGACAAGGTGGTGGGACTTTCGTCGATCCCGCGCGAGATCCTGCGCCATGACCGCTCGTGACGTCATCCGCTTCCCCTGACGCATCCGTTTGGAAAAGGCTTCCGGCATGTACAGCACCGTTGACGCAGCGGCCCTTGGCGGTCCGGGCGGCGCCTTCCCGGCGGCTCCCCAGCCCGGCCCGGATCGGTCCGGTTCGGCCCAGGGCCCGGACATGGGATTGATCCGCTCGCTGAGCGCCGAACTGCGCGCCGCATCGGCGCCCATCGAGACGACCTTCCTGACGGTCGGCGAAACGCTGTCGCAAACGCTGGAGCGGATGACGGCAATCGGCGGCCGCTTCAGCGCGCTGTCCATGCTGATCGACAGCGAGGACGGCGCCGAGGCTTGCAGGCGGTTGGGCACCGTCCGCAGCGTGACCGACGGTCTGGCGGGCAATCTCCGGCAAACGCTGACCGATCTGACCGATCTCGATGGGACGGGGGCCGATATGGCCGCCCTGCTCGCCACCCTGGCGAAGATCATCGGCGAGATCACCGCCCTGGCGATCAACGCGAAGGTCCAGTCGGTGCAGATCCGCACCGGCAGCGACGATTTCAGCGTGTTCAACCGGGAAATCGACCGGCTCCACCGTCTGGCCGAGGCGGCGACGACGCAGGCGATCGGGCGTCTCGCCGATCTGCGCACGACCATGTCCGCGGCAAAGGACGGCGCCAGTGCGTTCGAGCGCGACAACCGCACCCGCCTGGACGATGTCGGCAGCCGTCTGCAGGCGAGCCTGGACCGCTTGACGGCATACCGCCACACCGCGCAGGCTGCATCAAAGCGCTTCGTCGGCCGTGTCGAGGAGATCGGCCGGCGCATCGCCCGCTGCATCAGCGACCTTCAGGTCGGCGACTTCACCTGCCAGCGGCTGGCCCATATCGGCGTGGCCATGGATGTGCTGGCCCTGCTGGCGGACCCGCCCCCGGCGTCCGCCCTGGCGCGGGACCTGCGATGGCTCGCCGGGCTGGACCTGGGACACCGGCAGGACCTGTCGGCGGCGATCTGCACCCTCGAAATCCGCCAGTGCGTCGAGGCGTGCGCCGATTTCTCCAGTCAGGTGGCGTCGCTGAAGGACAATCTGGAAGCGCTTGCCCGCGATGCGGACAGCATCGCGCAGGAAGCCCGGGAGCTGTTCGGGTCGGGCGGCGACATCCCGGCCGCCGACAGGCCGGCAGGCCGGTCCGTTCTGCACGATGTCGCGGGCGACGTCGACCGGGCGCTGGAGCTGCTGAATCGCTATCGCCAGTCCGACGACATCATCCGCAGGCAGGTGGGCGAAGTCTCGGGCGGGTTCGTCGCCATGGGACGGGACGTTCTCGCCATCCGCTCCATCGACACCGACATGCGGCTGATGGGGCTGAACACAACGCTGAAATGCGCGCGGCTTGGCGATGCGGGGCGGGCGCTGGGCGTGGTCGCGCAGGAGCTGCGCGCGTGCAGCCGCCGGACCGAGGACATGTCGAAGGCGATCACCGAGGCGATCCATGCGGCCACCGACCGGGCGAACGGGCTGGACCTGCGGTCGGGCACCAACCATCGGGTGGCGATGGAGCTGGTGGATGCCATGACCGGCTCCATGGATTGCCTGAAGCGGCTGCACGCCGATCAGATGCGCTCGCTGTCGACCATGACCGGCGATTGCGCGGAAGCCTCCAAGGTGCTGACCGGCACGGTCGGCCGATTGGGCATGGAGCTTCGGCTCGGAGGGTTCGCCCAACGCTTCGTGGACCGGATGCAACCCTATGCCGGTCGGGGAGACATCCATGCACCCGGGATTTCCGACGAAATGAAGCGGCTCTTCGCGTCGCTGTACACCGCGGAACGGGAGAGAAGCATCCATTCCGACCTTTTCGGCGGCCTGCAAGGCGGACGGGAGCAAGTCGGCCAAAAGCAACTCGGCCAAAAGCAACCCGGTGGGGAGCAAACCGGCCAGGAGCAGGGCGGCGAGATCGACGACTTCTTTCTTTGAGAAACTGCCTTTGAGAGTGTTCGCAGCCGGACCCGCACCGGCCTGCCGGAACGCTCCGCGGCGTCCGCGTCAGGTTCGGGCGGCGAGCACCGCCTCGTCGTGCATCAGGTGCAGAATTTCCCGCTTGAACTGCATGAATTCCGTGGAGGTCAGGGCATCGAGGTTGCGGGGACGTGGAATATCGATGGACATGGACCGTTTGATGCGCCCCGGCCGCGCGGTCATCACATGCACGGTATCGCCGAGGATGATCGCCTCGTCGATATCGTGGGTGATGAACAGGACCGTCTTGCGCCGCGCCTGCCAGACCTCGAGAAGCAATTCCTGCATCAGTTGCCGGGTCTGGCTGTCGAGTGCCCCGAACGGCTCGTCCATCAGCAGGATGCGCGGATCGTTGGCGAGCGCCCGCGCCAGGGCCACGCGCTGGCGCATTCCGCCCGACAGCTCCTTGGGAAAGGACCGCTCGAACCCGGAAAGCCCGACCGCGCGGATCAGGTCGTCGGCGATGTCTTCGCACTCCGCCTTCGGCAGCCCCTTCAGCTTCGGGCCGAACATCACGTTCTCGCGCACGCTCAGCCAGGGGAAGAGGGTATAGGTCTGGAACACCATGCCGCGGTCGGCCGACGGGCCGGCGATGGGCTGGCCGTCCAGCGTCATGCTGCCGTAGGTCGGCGTCTCCAGTCCGGCGACGAGACGGAGCAGGGTGGACTTGCCGCATCCGGACGGACCGACGATCACCGCGAAGGTGTCGTGGGCGACCCGCAGCGAAACATCGTCGAGGGCCGTCACCTCCGGCTTGCCCTTGGGCTGGAAGCGGACGGTGATGTGATCGAGCGCGAGCAGGCTCATGGGATGCTCCTTACAGATCGGCGGACCAGGACAGCAGGCGCTGGCGCAGCAGTTTGAACAGGAAATCGGTGATCAGCCCGAGGACGCCGATGGTGAAGACGCCCAGCAGGATCACGTCGGTGAACAGGCCGCGCATGGCGTTGAGGATCATGTAGCCGAGCCCGCTGTCGGCGGCGACCAGCTCCGCCACCACCAGATAGGTCCAGGCCCAGCCCATGGTGACGCGCAGATTGTCCAGCACGCCGGGCATGCAGGCCGGGAACAGGATGCGCTGCACCACCTGCCGGCGGCTGGCGCCCAGCGTGTAGGCGCAGTCGATCAGATCCTTCGACACGCGGGCCGACACGTCGGAAATCAGGATCAGCTGCTGGAAGAAGGTGCCGAGGAAGATCACCATGATCTTCTGTTCGATGCCGATGCCGATCCACAGGATCAGCAGCGGGATCAGCGCCGACACCGGGATGTAGCGCATGAAGCCGGTGATCGGCTCGACCGCCGCCTGCACGGCGCGGAAGCTACCCATCAGGATACCGAGCGGCACCGCCGGGATCGAGGCCAGCAGGAAGCCGGACAGGATGACGGTCAGGCTCGACCCGATGTGGCGGAACAGCGACAGGTCACCGATCCGCTTGATCCCGGCCGCCAGCACCCTGTCGGGCGCGGCCAGGAAGTCGGGAGGCGTGAAGCCGCCATAGGTGAGCAGGCACCAGAAACCGATCAGGATGGCGACAGAGCCGGTGCCGAGCGCTAGGCTGGCGCTGCGCGGGATATCGACTTTCGGTGCGAACAGGGAACGGGTCGACATGGTGCCTGCTCCGTGGGTCACTTTACGATGCCGGTGGCGATCATGGCGGCCGGATCGGCGTCGAGCTTGAACAGGCCGGCCGCCTCGCCGAGCGTCCTGGCGTTGGCGATGGTGGCGACGATGCCGTCGGGCTTGGCCGGGTCCATGAAGGTGGCGTTCATGGCGGAATCGTAGAAGGCGATGCCGGCGCGGGTTTCGGCAAAGACCGCCGGATCCTCCAGCCAGCCGCCGATGCCCTTCGCCATGATGGCGTCGGCTTCCTTGGCATTGGCCTTCTGCCAGTCGACCGCCTTGCTCCAGGCGCGGTAGAGCGCGACCATCTCTGGCCGGCGCGCTTCCAGCTTGGCCTTGGTCGTCACCATCACGTCGGTGATCAGGCCGGGCTTGGCCGAGCTGTCGACCAGCAGCGCGCCATGCGAGGTGGCCTTGCCGCGGCTGAGCCAGGGCTCCCAGGTCACGGCGGCGTCGACCTTGCCGGCGACGAAGGCGGCACCGGCGTCGCCGGCCGTCATATTCAGCGCCTGGACGTCCTTGACGCTCAGCCCGGCGTCCTTCAGCAGCACGCTGAGGAAGAACTGCGAGACCGAGCCTTCGGTGAAGGCGACCTTCCTGCCCTTCAGCCCGGCGATGTCCTTGATCGCCTTGTTGGCGACGATGCCGTCGCCGCCGCGGCTGTCGTCGACGGCGAACAGGTAGGTGAGCGGACGGTCCGCCGAGGTGAAGCCGAGCACCGCGTCGACCGTCGTCACCGCCACGTCGATGCGGCCGGCGGTCAGCGCCGGCATGCGGGTCTTGACGTCCTCCATCAGCACCAGCCTGACGTCGAGCCCCTCGTCCTTGAAGAACCCCTTTTCCTTGGCGATGTAGAGCGGGCCGTAGCCGACCCAGGTCGAATGGGCGACGGTCAGCTCGGCCGCCGACGCAGTGGATGCGAAGCCGCCGAACGCGGCGAGAAGGGCGAGCGCCGGGCCGCGAAGTCGCGAAAGGAACTGCTTCATGCTTCGGTCTCTCTTTCCTTGAAGGCGTTCGGACGGATCAGGTCCGGCGGCGGAGCGTGAGGGGGGAGGCGGCGAGCACGCAGAGCAGCTCGAACATCATCGAGATGCCGACCCAGGCGGTGCCGCCCGACGGATCGAAGGGCGGCGAAACCTCCACCAGATCGGCGCCGACGAGGTTGAGGCCGGACAGCAGACGCACCATGCGCTGCGCCTCGCGCGTGGTCAGGCCGCCGATCTCCGGCGTGCCGGTGCCGGGCGCGAAGGCCGGGTCGATGCAGTCGATGTCGAAGCTGGCATAGGTGGGACCGTCGCCGACGATGGCACGCGCCTCCTCCATCACCGCGGCGATGCCGCGATCCTCGACCTCTTCGATGCGGATGATCCGCACCCCCTGCTCCAGGCCCCAGACGACGTCAGCGCCGTCATACATCGTCCCGCGGATGCCGATCTGCACGACGCGGCGGGGATCGAGATAGCCGTCCTCGATGGCGCGGCGGAACGGCGTGCCGTGGGTGTATTTGAAGCCGCCGAAGTAAGTGTCGAACAGGTCGGTGTGCGCGTCGAAATGAATCATCCCGAGCGGTCCGTCCGCCGCCAGCGCCTTCAGGATGGGGTAGGAGACCAGATGGTCGCCGCCGGCGCTGAGCGGTGCGATCCCGCGGCTCTTGAGCGTGCCGTAGAAGCCGGCGATGCGGTCGAGCGCGTCGGCGACATCGGCCGGATTGACCGGTGAATCGCCGAGATCGGCGACGTTGCGCAGGCTGAACGGGTTCATGCCGGTGACGGGATGGACCGGCCGGATCATGGTCGAGAGGTCGCGCAGCTGGCGGGGACCATGGCGGGTGCCGGGACGGTTGGTGGTGCCGCCATCCCAGGGCACGCCGACGATGGCGATGTCCACCTCCGCGGTGGCGGGATCGTCGAGCCCGAGATAGGGCAGCCGCATGAAGCTGGGCAGCCCGGCATAGCGCGGCAGGTCGAACGCCGACACCGGCTGGAAGGATGTCGGCGAGGCGCCCGCCAGGGGCTTTTCGCCGTCGGATTTCAAGGGCATCGCGGTCTCCGCAGGGGATCGATGACCGCAACGTTGCCATAGGATGAAACGTCCAATAATATCAGATTTCAAATCTAAACGTCCGACGATGCCAACCTATCATGCAGCCCACTCTGCCGCCGCTCAGCGACGTGGATCTGCGTCAGCTCCGCATTTTCCGAACTGTCGTGGAGAGCAGGGGGTTCACCCAGGCACAGGGTGAACTCGGCATTTCGCGCTCCACCATCAGCGCGCAGATGGCGGCACTCGAAACGCGGCTTGGGCTTACGCTTTGCCGGCGCGGCCGTTCAGGATTCGCGCTGACCGAACATGGGCAGAAGATCTATACGGAGACCATCAAGTTCTTCGCGGCCATGGACAATTTCCGCACCGAAGTCGGGGCCATGCGCGGCAGCCTGGTCGGGGACCTGCGGATCGGGATTGTCGACGCGGTCGTCGAGAACCCGAATTGCGCGTTCGACCGGGCGATTGCCATCTTCAACGAACGGGTGCCGAACGTGCATCTGACCTTGACGGTCATCTCGCCCAACCAGATCGAAACCGAATTGCTCAGCCGGCAGATGGAGATCGCCATCGTCCCCAACCAGCCGATGAACGGTGCGGTCCAATTGCAGCAGCTGTTCCATGAAGAACAGAACCTGTTCTGCGGCGCGCGTCATCCGCTGTTCGAGACGGACACGGCGCGGCTGTCGCTGGAGCTGATCGCCGAGCAGGCTTATGCGCGCCGCGGCTATGCCGTGGCGACCGCTTACAACACGCTTTTCAAACATGCGCCCAGTGCGACGGCCTACAACATGGAAGGTCAGGCGCATCTGATCCTGAGCGGCCGGTTCGTCAGCTTTCTGCCGCGGCATTTCGCGCAGCGCTATGTCGAACGCGACGAAATGCGGGCATTGCGGCCCGATTTGCTGAGCTTCAAAATCCCGCTTTGCCTCGCCCATCTTCCGCAAAGCGTGCTGTCGCGGGTGGCGAGGGCCTTTCGCGAGTGCCTGCTGGAGGTCCACGCACGCAAGCCGCGGTAGGTCCGGCATCGACAAGACGATCAATTCGGCTTGTTCAGGTCAGGAGCATCGACCCGGATCGAGTGCGGGCGCGTGCCCCGCAGGATGCGGGGCACCGGCAACCTGCCGCCCTTCAGCCGAAGACGCGCGACAAGGCGCCGTCGATGGCCACGACGATGCGGTCGATGTCATCGGCGGTGGCGATCAACGCCGGGCTCAGGCACAGCGTGTTGTTCAGGCCGGGAAGCGAGCGGTTGGTGGCGCCGATGATGACGCCGTTCGCCATGCAGTCGGCGACCACCGCCTGCACCAGCCTCTCCTCCGCCGGCTCCTTCGTCGCCCGGTCCTGCACAAGCTCGACGCCGCAGAACAGTCCCTTGCCGCGCACGTCGCCAACGGCGCGGTGGCGCTCCGACAGCTCCCACAGGCTGGACATCAGCCGCTCCCCCATCGCCTGGGTGTTGGCGAGGAGATTCTCGTCCTCGATGATCCGCATGTTCTCCAGCGCCGCCGCCGGCCCGGCGACGCAGCCGCCGAAGGTCGAGATGTCGCGGAAGAAGGACATCGGGTCGGCGGGGTCGTCCTTGAACAGCTCGAAGATCGGCTCGGTCGTCACGGTGCAGGAGATGGCGGCATAGCCCGACGCCACGCCCTTCGCCATGGTGACGAAGTCCGGCTGCACGCCGTAATGCTGGTAGCCGAACCATGTGCCGGTGCGCCCGAGACCGCAGACCACCTCGTCGATGTGCAGAAGCACCTCGTGGCGGCGGCAGATGTCCTGCACCTTCTCCCAATAGCCCTTGGGCGGGGTGATGACGCCGCCGCCGGCGGTGATCGGCTCCAGGCACAGCGAGCCGACCGTGTCGGGCCCCTCGCGCAGGATCACCGCCTCGATGGCGTCGGCGGCCAGCTCGCCGTAATTCTCCACCGCGCCGTACTGGCTGCGGTATTCCAGGCAATGCGGCACCTCGACGAAGCCCTCGGGGAAGGGGCCGAACTGGGCGCGTCGCTGCGCCTGCCCCGCCGCCGCCAGCGTGCCGAGCGTGGTGCCATGATAGTCGCGCTCGCGGTAGAGGATCTTGGATTTGCGGCCGCCATGGTGCCGGTGCGCGATCTGGCGCACCATCTTGAACACCTTCTCGTTCGCCTCGGAGCCGGAGTTCGAATAATAGACCCGGCTCATCCCCGGCATCTTGCCGATCAGCTTTTCGGCGAAGCGGGCGCCGGCAATCGACCCGGCGGAATTTGCGAAGTAGTTCAGCTTGACCAGCTGGTCGCGCACCGCGTCGGCGATGCTGGCCCGGCCATAGCCGACATTGACCGTCCAGACGCCGCCCGACACCGCGTCGAGATATTCGCGTCCGGCGGCGTCCCACACCCGCATCCCCTTGCCTTCGACGAAGATGCGCGGGTCGGTCGTCTCGAACCCCTTGTGCTGGGTCAGATGGTGCCAGACATGGGCGCGGTCGGCCTCGATCACATGTCGGATGTCGTTGACGCGTGACGCGTCGTTCCGAAGGACGTCATCCATCGGTCATCTCCTAGGGGTGGGATGCGGTGCCGGTTACGGCGGGATCAGGAAAGCGTGTCGCGGTGGATCTTGAACGGCGCCCAGGACTGGCTCACCGGCATGATCTCGACGCTGTTGATGTTGACGTGCGGCGGCAGCGAGACCACCCAGCGCACCGTCTCGGCGATGTCCTCGGGCTGGAGCGGGTTGGCGCCGCCATAGAGCGCGTCGTAGGCGTCCTTGTTGCCGCCGGTGCGCACCAGGGTGAATTCGCTTTCCGACAGCCCCGGCTCAATGGAGGTCACACGCACGCCCTGCGCCGACAGGTCGCTGCGCAGGCCGAGCGAGAACTGCTTCACGAAGGCCTTGGTGCCGCCATAGACGTTGCCGCCGGGATAGGGCCAGTTGGAGGCGATGGAGGCGAGGTTGACGATCAGCCCGCGCCGGGCGATCAGCCGGTCGAGCAGCAGCCGTGTGATCGTCACCAGCCCGGTGATGTTGGTGTCGATCATCGTCCGCCACTGCTCCAGGTCGCAGTCCTGCGCCGCCCCGGTGCCGAGCGCCAGCCCGGCATTGTTGACCAGGACCGAGATGTCGGCGAAGGCGTCGGGCAGGGTGGCCAGCGCGGCGCTGGTCGCCTCCTCGTCGCGGATGTCGAAGCACAGCGGATGGACGACATCCGGCCCGCCCAGCGCCTCGACCAGGGCGTCCAGCCGGTCCTGGCGTCGGCCGGTGGCGACGATCCGCCAGCCCTCCGCCACCAGCCGCCGGGCGATGGCGTCGCCGAAGCCGGAGGTGGCGCCGGTGACGATTGCTATCTTCGGGCCGGCACGCTTCGCGGCGGTGTTCGACATCGTTCGATCTTTCCTCATGACGGAGTGGTGAAGTTCAGGCCCAGGGTGACGGCGGTCTGGATCAGGCCGGCCACCGCCACGGCGAACAGGCCCCCGGAGGCCAGCCGCCGCCAGCCGTCGATGCTGAGGCGGGCGGACAGCAACCGGCCGGCGGCGAACCCGGCAAGGGTGGGACCGATGAAGGTCGCCAGCAGACCGACCACGCCGGGGTCGATGGCCCCGACCATGGCGCGCCCGGCAAGGCTGAGCGCATCGACCGCGCCGAAGAAGACCGCCAGCGTTCCCTTGATGGTCCGCCGGTCCCGCCCGCCGGCCAGCAGCCACGCCGCGATCAGCGGTCCGCCGACGGCGAAGGCCGCGAGCAGCACGCCGACGACGAAGGCAATGCCGGCCCCGACCGTCCGGTGCCGCAGCCAGTGCGGCGGCTCGCGCACCAGGGCGACGCAGGCCGCCGCGAAGACCGTCACCGCGACCAGCAGCCGCGAGGTGCCGTCATCGAGGCTGGCGGCGATCAGGCTGCCGCACAGCGCACCGGCGAAGCCCATCGCCAGCATCAGCCGCGCCACCGCCCAATCCACCGCCCCCTGTTCGCGGTCCAGCAGCAGGAAACAGGTCAACAGCAGGTCGCTGACCAGGATGAAGGGGATGCCGGCGGCGGGCGAGGGCAGGAACAGCAGCCCCAGCGCCGCGATCAGGGCGTATCCGAACCCCGTCACCCCGCGAAACGCGGCGGCGAGGAAGGTCACGCCCCCGAAGAGGAGCATGGACATCGGTTTCGCAACCTTCCCTCAGTGGTTCAGACCTTGCCCTTCCAGGGCACCAGACGGCGTTCCAGCCAGCGCATGCCGAACTCGAACAGGGTGGCGAAGGCGCCGATGACAAAGATCCCCATCAGCACGATGTCGGTGCGCAGGAAGTTGGAAGCGTTCAGCACCATCTGCCCGATCCCGGTGGAGGCGGCGACCATCTCGGCGGCGACCAGCGTCGTCCAGCCCACCCCCATACCGATGCGCAGGCCGACCAGGATGTCGGGCAGGGCCGCCGGCAGCACCACATGCACCACCACCTGCCAGCGGCTGGCGCCCAGCGCGCGGGCGGCGTTGACCTGATCGGCGGCGGCGGCCGACACGCCGGCCCGGGCGGCCAGCGCCACCGGGGCGAAGCAGGCGAAGAAGATCAGCAGGATCTTCGAAGTCTCGCCGATGCCGAACCAGATGATGACCAGCGGCAGATAGGCCAGCGGCGGCAGCGGCCGGTAGAATTCGATGAAGGGGTCGAGTGCGGCGCGCAAGGTGGTGCTCAGTCCCGTCGCCAGCCCCACCGGGATGCCGATCAATGCTGCCAGCACAAAGGCGCTGACCACACGCACCAGGCTCATGGCGATGTGTTCGGTCAGCGGCGCGCCGTCGATCCGTCCGTCCACCGCATCCAGGAAGGCCTGGAAGACCGTTCCGATCTTCGGCAGGAACAGCGGCTTGACCACGCCCTGGCCGGTCAGCGCCGCCCACAGCGCCAGCGCCGCCAGGATGGCCGCCATGCTGATCAGCACCGGTTGCGACCGGAATCCCTGCATCCGGCGGCGCAGCCGGTTCAACGGCACCATCCCGGACGGAATGCCGGCCAGCCCGGCGCCTGGGCTTTTGACGGATCGCACCTGCTCCGTGGCGGTGGGTTTCATGCGGCCTCTCCTGTGGCGGCGTGGCTGCCGTGGTCGCTGCGCTCGTGAATGAAGCCCAGCACCCGCTCGCGCATCGCGATAAAATCGGGGGAGGATTTGACCGACCGGGAATCCTGCCCGGCCAGGAAGCGCCGGCTGAACTCCAGCGGGATCGTTTCGGCGATCCGGCCGGGGCGCGGGGTCATGATGATCAGCTTGGTCGCCAGGAAGATCGCCTCCTCCACCTCGTGGGTGATGAAGAAGGCCATCTTCCGCGTCTCCGCCCACACCCGCAGGATCAGTTCTTGGATCTGTTCGCGGGTGAAGGCGTCGAGCGCGCCCAGCGGCTCGTCCATCAGGAGCATGCGCGGATCGGCGGCCAGCGCACGGGCGATGCCGACGCGCTGCTGCATGCCGCCCGACAGCTCGTAGATCCGCTTGTCGGCGAAGGACGCCAGCCCGACCAGCTCCAGCATGCTGCGGGCGCGCCGGCCGCGTTCCGCCTTGGCCATGCCCTGCATCTTCAGGCCGAAGGCGACATTGTCGGCCACGCTCAGCCAGGGCATCAGGGCGTGGCGCTGGAACACCACGCCGCGGTCGGCTCCCGGCCCGGTGACCGGCTTGCCGTCCAGCAGGATTTCCCCGTCCGTCGGCGGCAGGAAGCCGGCGATGCAGGACAGCAGGGTGGTCTTGCCGCAGCCCGACGCACCGAGCGCCACCACGAATTCCCCCGGCTCGATGGTCAGATCGACCCAGGACAAGGCGACGGTGGCGCTTTCCCCGCCGCCATACTGGACGCTGACATTGCGGACTTCGAGCATGCTGAGCCTCCTGAGGCAGGGGAATGGAACTGCGGTCCGGACCGTTACTTGGCCGCCGCCTTGACCACGTCGGCGGTCACGAAGGGGCCGTAGTCGGGGGCCAGTTCGGTGACGCGGCCCTGGCTCTTCAGGAACTCGGCGGTCGATTTCAGCGCCTCGGCGGCGCCACCGCCCAGCCACTCCTTGGACGCCTGCTCCTCCAGGGTCGGGAAGCGGTAGGCGGCGAGCCCGTCCGGCACGTCGGCCGGGGCGGCGCCCGTCCATTTGGCGATGGCGGCGGCCTGCGGCGAGGTCGCGGTCCAGCCGTCCCCGGTCTTCGCGTAATCGGCGTCGGCGGCGGCCAGCAGCTTGACGAAGGTCGTCATGAAGTCGGGGTTGGCGGCCATGAAGGCCTTGGTGGCGACGATGCCGTCGAAGGTTGCCTTGCCCTTCCTGGCGAAATCGCCGGCGCTGGCGATGACGGTGCCGTTCTTCTTCGCAGCGGTCAGGACCGGCGCCCAGATGAAGGTGGCGTCGATGTCGCCGCGCTCCCAAGCCGCGGCGATTTCCGGCGGACGCATGTTCAGCAGCTTCACGTCCTTGCCCGACAGCCCGGCCTCCTGCAGCGCGTACATCAGCTGGTAATGGGAGGTCGACACGAAGGGCACCGCCACCGTCTTGCCCTTCAGGTCGGCGATGGACTTGATGCCGCTGCCGTTGCGGGCGACCAGCTGTTCGGCGTTGGCGATGTCGTCCAGGATCCAGAACAGCGTGATGGGAAGACCCTGGGACGCCGCCGCGGCGATGGGGGAGGAGCCGGCTTCGCCGATGTCGACATTGCCCGACGCCATGGCGCGGATCACGTCGCCGCCGCCGCCGAACTTCACCCATTTCACGGCATAGCCGGTCTTCTTCTCCAGTTCGCCGCTTTCCATCAGGACGCGGATGGGCGTCATCATGTCCTGATAGGCGAAGGTGACGGTCTTCTCCGCGGCCACGGCCGGGGCGGAGGCCCCGAACAGCGCGCCGATTGCGACGAAGGCGGTGGCGAGCAGGGTCTTGCTGAAGGTCATGGCGGGGTCTCCGTCGAGGCCGGTCAATCCGATGCGACCATTAGGCCGATGCGGCCATTAGGACCCAGCCGCCGCCCCCGCCGAAAGGTCCAGATCCTCCCGCTTTGCGGCAGTGACTGGTCCGGCGCCCGATCCGCTGCCCCATCCCGCGCCATGTGGCGCCCCTTTGGGCAGACGCCCGTCCGGTGACCACCCCGGCCGCCGCAATCGACGCCTTTCCGCCCATCACCGGCCGGCACCCTTTTTGCTTTTTCGCATACCGGGGCAGGCAGCCCGGCGTGATGGCCGACCTGATGGCCCAGGGGAAAGAAGGACGGTTGCACCATGCAGATCGACACCGCCTGGCGGCTTCTTTTCGGCGGGATGGAGCGCGACCCGCAGGGGTTGAGCGCGCGCGTCCGCGGCATCATCGCCGACGCCATCGAGACCGGCCTGCTGGCTCCGGACATGCGGGTTCCCTCCAGCCGCAGCCTTGCCGAGGCGCTGGGCATCTCGCGCAACACCGTCAACGCCGCCTATCAGCATCTGATCGACGACGGTCTGCTGGTCGCGCGGGAGCGCAGCGGCTTTTTCGTTGCCCCGTCGGACGACCGGCGTGCGTCGGATCCCACGCACACCGGCGCTGCGGCGGACAAGGCCGGCGGCTGGGCGGCGCGCTTCGCCATCCGGCCATCGCGCCTGCCGCAGATCACCAAGCCGCGCGATTGGATGGACTATCCCTATCCCTTTCTGTTCGGACAGTTCGATCCCAGCCTGTTCCCGACCAACCCGTGGCGGGAGAGCGTGAAGGCGGCGTCCAGCGTGCAGGAGATCACCCGCTGGGCCCGCGACATGATCGACGACGACGACCCCGACCTGCTGGACCAGCTGCGCCACAAGGTGCTGCCCCGCCGCGGCATCTTCGCCGGTCCGGGCGAGATCATCGTCACCATCGGCTCCCAGCATGCGCTGTCGATGCTGGTCCAGCTGCTGGTCGGCCGCGACACGCCGGTCGGGATCGAGAATCCGGGCTATCCCGACGTGCGCCACATGGTCGGCATGGCGACGGCGGACATAAGGCCGCTGACCTGCGACGGCTTCGGCGTCGTGGCCGATGCGGTGTTTGCGAGCCGCCGGGTCGCCTTCGTCACGGTGGGGCACCAGTGTCCGACCACCGCGGTGATGCCGATGGGGCGGCGGCGCGCCCTGCTGGACGCCGCCGCCCGCCACGACGTCGTCCTGATCGAGGACGATTACGAATCCGACCTGTCGGTGGAGGGGGATGCCGATCTGCCCTGCCTGAAGAGCCTCGACCGGGCGGAACGGGTGATCTACACCGGCAGCTTCTCCAAGATCCTGGCGCCCGGCCTGCGCATCGGCTACGTCGTGGCGCCGAAGCCGGTGATCGACGAGCTGCGCGTCCTGCGCCGGCTGATGCTGCGGCACCCGCCGACCAACAACCAGCGCAGCCTCGCCACCTTCATCCAGCTCGGCCATTACCGGCAGCATCTGCGCCGGACCGCCGCCGTGCTGGAGGAGCGGGCCGAGCTGATCGCCGGGCTGCTGCCGAAGCTTCTGCCCGGCTGCCGGTCCCGCCGCGACTTCGGCGCGAAGAGTTTCTGGATCGAAGGGCCGCCCGAGCTGGACAGCCGCGATCTGGTTCGCAGGGCGCGCGATCAGGGCGTCCTGATCGAAGCCGGTGATATCTTCTTTCTGGACCCTGCCGAGGGCCGCCGATATTTCCGGCTGGGCTTCACCTCAATTGCCGCCCACCGGATCGAACCGGGGTTACGCCGCCTCGGGGCTTTGCTGACGGCGTGAACTCGTTGGCACCGATGTGGCGACACCGCCCTCGAAGCCTTGTCCGGGGGCGCCGACCAGACGGTCGGAGCCTCCCGCCTGGATCGGGTCAGTGCGCTTCCAGATCGGCCAGTCCGGACTCCGGGAACAGGACGTCGATGAAGCCGAACTTGGACATGTCCACGATCCGCTGGGGATAGAGGAAGCCGTCGAGGTGGTCGAACTCGTGCTGGAAGACCCGGGCGTGGAAGCCTTTGGCTTCGCGGACGAGCGTGGTGCCGTCCTCCAGGGTGCCGCCATAGCGGATGTGCGTGCAGCGCGGAACCATCCCGCGCAGTCCCGGAACCGACAGGCAGCCCTCCCAGGATTCCTCGACCTCTTCCGTGAGCTTTTCGAACCAGGGATTGATCAGCGCGGTGACGGGGACGGGAGGCACATCCGGGTAGCGCGGATTGGCGTCGAAGCCGAAGATGATCACCCGCAGGTCGACGCCGATCTGCGGTGCGGCCAGCCCGGCGCCGTTGGTGGCGTGCATGGTTTCGAACATCTCGGCGATCAGCGACGTCACTGCCGGGTCATGGATATCCTCGACCGGCCTCGCCACCCGCTGCAGCCGGGGATCACCCATCTTCAAGATTTCACGCATGATGTGTCCGTCACTCCGCTCGATACCCGCTCAATGAGTCATCGGGATCGGCCGCAGTGCAAGTGCGATCTGCGATGTCCGGAGCCGTTCAGCAGCCGTGGCTTCGGTCGTAGCCATTGATGGCCGGTGCGCGCCATCCCTCCGGCAGTCGAGCGGGCTTGTAGATCTCGACCAAGAGCGGATGGCAACTGGCCGCGTCCGAGGAATGTTCCGACGAGCAATCGCCGCCGGGGCAGGCGGACATGCAGCCGAGCAGATCGACTTCGGCGAAAAACTCAAGGTAATCGCCCGGCCGCACGGGGCTGGCCTTCATGAAATACTGCCCGGTGTCCCGGCTGAAGCCCGTGCACAGGAAAACATTCAGCACATCGTGGATGTGGGGTTCGGCCTCGGGCAGAGTCATGCCGGTGGCTTTCGCCAGGGCGCGGGTGAGATTCGAATGGCAGCAGTGGTGGTAATGGTCCCCGGCTCTGAGCAGGTTGTGCGTGTAGGGGTCGCAGCGGGTGCCGATGACGTCATGCACCGATCCGCCGAATTCGTCGAAACCGTACCAGTCGAGCGTGTCGTGCGTGATGGTGGCGATGGGGCGGAGATAGGGGAAGTTGGAAAACAGCTGATCGCCAAGCCCCACATGGGTGCCGTTCAGCGCGCGGGTCTTGCCGGTGTAGAGCCGCTCCTTCAAATCGTTCGCGTTGAAGAGGTTGAGGTCGCCAACCTGGGCGCCCTCGGTCGAGACGATGCGGAAGAAATGGCCGGCGGGCACGGTCCAGGTGGCCGCATCGCGCGGTGGGACCACCACCGTCCCGACCAGTTCCATCCCGTCCCGCACCGCGCGGTATGCCGCCAGATCGGCACGCGGCAGGCTCTGCGTCGGATAGCAGATCACCGGCCTGACCGCCTTGCGCGCAGCGGCATCTGCAGGGCGCGCGGTGATGGAGGTGGGCTTCATTGGCTTTTCCGTTCGGTTCATCAGGATCGCCGCCGCGATCATCATTGAGATCGATGACGGCCATGCGGTAACCTGCTCAACGTCTGACTATGGATTGTTGAGTATCACAAAAATTATTGTTCAACAATCTTGATTCGATCCGGCAGCGCCGGGATCTTGGGAGGTGCCGATGACGATCAGGACGACGACGGAAGCCGACGAAGCATCCCTTGCCGGCGCGGTGGCGATCCGCATCCGCGACATGCTGATCGCCGGTGAGTTCGAGCCTGGCCAGAAGCTCTCGGAACATCGGGTGGCGGCGGATTTCGCGGTGTCCCGGAACACGCTTCGCGAAGCGTTCCGCTTCCTGACCAGCCAGCGGCTGCTCTCCTACATTCCCAACCGCGGCGTCTTCGTCACGGTGCCGGACGAGGCCGCGATCATCGACATCTACCGTGTCCGCGCGGTGATCCAGCGTGGCGCCGTTGAGGCGGCGAGCCGGGGCCATCCTGCCTTCGCCCGCATGCGGGCCCTGGTCGAAGAGGGCAGGGAGCTTGGCGCCAAGCGGGACTGGCAAAAGGTCGGCACGAACAACATGGAGTTTCACCGCGCCATGGTCGGCCTGTGCGACAGCCCCCGGCTGAGCGCCAGCTTCGACCTCGTGCTCGCCGAACTCCGGCTTGCCTTCGGGCAGCTCAAGGACATGGCACATCTTCACGAGCCCTACATCGACCTCAACCACACCCTCCTTCGTGCGCTGGAGACGGGCGACCGGCTGGTATCGATGACGACGCTCGACGCGTATCTGCGGCAATCGGAGCGTGGCGTGCTCGGGGCGTTGCAGCATCGAAGGGCGGCCGAACCGGCCGAATGACCGCCGTCCATCCGAGCCGAAGCAGGATCACGGAAAGCATCACTCCTCTTCCGTCGCGACGGTGAAGTTCCGGTCCCTCCGTCTCAGCTCGTCCAGCAGGCCGTCGATGATGCGCAGCGCCTCTGCCGTGGCGGCATTCACGTCGGTTCCGGCTGGATGGATGAGGAATAGCGTGCGCATCAGCGCCGGGTCGCAGATCGGCCGGATCACCAGGGCGCCGGCCTGGATGTCTTCCGCGACGGCGCTGTGCGGCAGGATCGCGCAGGCCAGCCCGCGCCGGACCATGTCCTTGATCGCCTGCATCGATTCGAGCGAGAAGGCGATGTTCGGCACCAGCCCGCGCGCCGTCATCGCGTCGGTGACCAGACGCCTGACCAGATCGCCCTCGTTGGGCATCGCCAGCTCGGCGTCGGCGATGGCCGCCAGTGACAGCGGGCCGGTCCCGTCGAACCGCGAACCCGGATGGGTGATCAGGCACAGCGCCTCGTTCAGCCGCGGTTCCCGGTGCAGCATGCGGCTGCGCGGCACCGTGTAGGCCAGCGCCAGATCCAGCTTGCCCGATGAGACATGGCCGATCAGGGCATGGCTCAGCTCTTCGAACAGCTTCAGTTCCACCCCCGGCAGGGCGCCGTGCAGCCGCTCCATCAGCCTGCCGGCCAGCAGCCCGGACAGGCTGGGGGTCAGTCCCACGGCCAGCGTCCTCGGGACCTGCCCGGTGACCTCGCGCAGCGAGCGTTTCAAATCCTGCAGACGCCGCACCATCAGCCGTGCCTCTTCCAGAAAGAGGAGGCCGGCCGGGGTGGGGTGGGTTCCGGTGACGGTGCGGACCAGCAGCGGCACGCCGAACTCCCGTTCCAGCGCCTTGATCTGCACCCCCAGCGCCGGCTGCGCGATGTTCAGCGCCAGCGCCGCCTTGCTGATGCTGCCCAGTTCGCAGACGAGGATGAAGCTTTCCAGCTGGCGGCTGCGCATCGGTCGGGATCCATCGTTGCGGCCCGGTGGGGCGGCCCATTGCGGTGGCCCATCGTGGCAGCCGTGCGGCACGCCACGGGCAGGGACGGAAGCCTCGCATCGGCAGCGGGGGAGGGCAAACAATTTTTGTATGGGGGTGGTCCAAAGCTGTCCTAGACAGGGCCGGCGGGCTGCATTTGTATGCTTACAAAACAAACAGAATTCAGGCGCAACGCCGAACGCCCGACACCGGGAGGGAGATGCAGCCCATGCGTGGCCTATCGTCAGAAAGAGCACCGATCCCGCAGGATCCCTCCCAGGGTCCGGCAGGCGCGTCCCATCCGGCGCAGCCCATTCCCTTCGGCCGCGCCCAGGGTCCGAACGGTGCCCAGAGTTCCAACGGCCTCGCGGCCGGGGCCCACGCGGTGATGACCGGCGTCACCCGCATCTTCGGATCGGCGGTCCATGCGCTGGGTCCGGTCGATCTTGAGCTGCGCCGGGGAGAGTTCTTCTCCATCGTCGGGCCGTCCGGCTGCGGCAAATCCACCCTGCTCGACGTGCTGGCCGGGCTGAGCAGCCCAACCGACGGCACCATAACCTTCGAAGGCAAGCGCGTGCGCGGCACGGTTCCCGACGGGGTCGGCGTGGTCTTCCAAGAGGATGCATCGTTCCCCTGGCTGTCCGTGCGCGACAACATCGCCTTCGGCCTGCGCCGCGCCGGCTTCCGCGGTGCCGAGGCGGAAGAGCGCGTTCGCCATGCCATCGATTTCATGGGGCTGAACGATTTTGCCGGCGCCTATCCCAACCAGCTGTCCGGCGGCATGCGCCAGCGCGTCTGCATCGCCCGGACGCTGGTGATGCGCCCGCGCCTCGTGCTGCTCGACGAGCCGTTCGGCGCGCTCGACCAGCAGACGCGCCTGCTGATGGGCGACGAGCTTCTGCGGCTGTGGCGGGCCAGCGGGGCGACCGTCCTGCTGATTACCCATGCGCTGGACGAGGCGGCGATGCTGTCCGACCGCATCGGCGTGATGTCGTCGCGCCCCGGCCGCTTCATCGAGATCGTCGAAACCGGCTGGCCGCGCGACCGCACCAGCGCCATCGCCGCCGAGCCCGCCTTCGGCGAGGTCACCACCCGGCTGTGGAACACGCTGCGCGAGGAGTCGCTGAAGGCGATGGCCAGCCAGCGGAGGGTCGCGGGATGATGCGGGCCGGCATCCAGCGCCTGCTGATCACCGCTGCGGCCGTCCTGGCGCTGGAGGCGTCCTGCCGCCTGGGCTATGTCGGGCGCGGCACCATGATCCCGCCGTCGGAGATGCTGGCCGAACTGCTCCGTCTGATGGGAACCGACGGGTTCTGGTCGCAGATCGGCTTCACCCTGCGCAACATCCTGGCCGCCGCCGTCGCCGCGATGGTCGTGGGCTTCGCCGGCGGCGTCGCGCTCCACGCCTTGCCGCGGGTCCGCCGGGCGGTCGAGCCGCTGATCGCCAGCTATTACGCCTTGCCGTTCTTCGTACTGTATCCGCTGTTCATCGTCCTGCTCGGCATGAACGCGCTGCCGATCATCGCCATGGGCTTCCTCTATGCGGTGATGGCGATGGTGACGGCGACGCTGTCCGGGCTTGACCGCATTCCGCCGGTGCTGCGCAAGGTCGGCCGCACCTACCGCCTCGACCGCGTCCAGGACGCGCTGCTGATCCAGCTTCCGGCCGCCGGGCCGCACATCTTCACCGGGGTGAAGCTGGCGCTGAGCTATTCGGTGACCGGCGTCATCGGGGCGGAGTTCATCCTGGCCGGCAGCGGGCTCGGCTACTCCATCGCCTTCGCGTACAACAATCTCCAGGACCGGACGATGTACGCGCTGCTGCTGTTCGTGGTGGTCTTCGTCTCCAGCCTGACCGTGCTGCTGCACTGGGCGGAACAGCGGGTGCGCCACCGCTCCGGTGCCGGCCGCGTCGGCGCCGCCCGCGACACCGCTGGTGCGGGGGAGAAGCTGGCGGCCACCGCCGTCATCGCCCTGCTGATCCTGGGCGGCTGGCAGCTGTTCCATGGCCTTGCCGGGGACGAGGCGCTGGCCTCGCCGGCCGTCACCCTGAACCGGATGACCGTCCTGTTCGGCAACCCGTCCTTCTGGGAAAATGTGGCGGAGACCGCCAAGGCGCTGGGGCTGTCGCTGCTGATCTCCTGCCTCGGCGGCGGGCTGGCGGGTGTGCTGATCGGTGCCAGCCGGTCGCTGTCGGACGTGCTGGAGCCGCTGTTCGTCACCCTCTACGCCATTCCCAAGGTCACGCTCTATCCGGTGATTCTGCTGCTGTTCGGGCTGGGCATGCCGGCGAAGGTCGCCTTCGGCACGCTGCACGGCTTTATCCCGATGATGCTGGTCACCATGGGCGCCATCCGCGCCATGAACCCGGTGCTGCGGCGCTCGGCCCGCGCCATGCGGCTGACGCGGATGCAGACGGTGACCGCGATCCTGGTGCCGGCGACGGTGCCGGAGATCGTGACCGGCCTGCGCATCAGCTTCTCCATCACCCTGCTGGGCGTGATGGTCGGCGAGATGTTCGCGTCCAAGCGCGGGCTGGGCTTCATGATCATGAACGGCATCAGCGTCAACGACACCGCGACGATGATGAGCGTCACCGTGCTGATCGGCCTGTTCGCCCTGGCGGTCAACAGCGCGCTGCTCGCGCTCGACAACCGGATGCACCGGGCCGCCTGAGCCATCCGGCACCTCCGTTCACCTCCTTCCCGGCCGCCGGCCCGCCCGGCGGAAAGGACCTTCCCATGCCCATCGAAACCGCGACGCTGATCGACGTCCATGCCCATGTCCGCCTGGAAGCCACCAACGGCGCCGCCGGCATCCACGGGCCGGAGCATGGCGTCGACGGGAACGGCCAGCCCTGGTACCGCGTCGGCAATTACCGGCTGAGCGGCGTCCGCCACCTGAACAGCCCCTTCACCGACCCGGAGCTGCGGCTGCGCCGCATGGACCAGGCCGGCATCGATTTCCAGGTGCTGTCGGCCAGTCCGCTGAACTACTTCCACCACATCGACGTGCCCTCCGCCGTCTCCTTCTGCCGCCGGCACAACGACGTGCTGGCCGAGCTGGTCGGGCGCTACCCCGACCGACTGGGCGGGCTGGCCGCCCTGCCGATGCAGGACCCGCGCTCCGCGACGGAGGAGCTGGAGCGCTCCGTCGGCGAGCTGGGACTGTGGGGGGCGGCGACCGGCACCGAATTCGCGGGCGAGCCGCTGCACAGTCCGGAATTCGACAGGCTCTACGAGGCGTTCGTCCGGCTGGACGTGCCGCTGTTCCTGCATCCAGCCCCGGCCGGCATCGACGGGCCGCCCGGCGACCCGGCGCTGAAGCGTTTCGACCTCGACGTCATCATCGGCTTCGCCGCGCAGGAGACCATCGCCGTCGCCACGCTGATCTTCGGCGGCGTGCTGGAGCGCCACCCCCGGCTGGACGTCTGGATCAGCCATGGCGGCGGGGCCGCCGCCTTCACCGCCGGGCGGCTGGCGCAGGCCGGCATGAAGCGCCCGTGGGCCAGCCAGTCGATGAAGAAGGACGGCGCCTTCGAGGAGATGCTGTCGCGCCTGTGGTTCGACACGCACCTGAACGACGACCGGGCGCTGGCGCTGCTGACCCAGGTGGTGGGGCCGGACCGGCTGGTCTTCGGCACCAATTTCGCCGGCTGGGACCAGCCGGAGGATGGGCACCACGGTGCCGTGTCGCCCGCGCTGGCCGGCAACGCCCGCCGCCTGCTGAGAAAAGACCCCACGAGAAAAGACAAAACCCATAACGGAGGGACGCCATGACCATCACCCGTTTCCTGACCCGCGCGCTGGCGGCGGTGCCGCTGATCGGCGGCCTGCTGGCCTCGGCGCCGCAGGCCCATGCGCTGGAGATCATGGCGTCCCACTATGGCGCCCTGCTGAACACCGCCCCCATCGCGGTGGCGCTGGAGCGCGGCGACTACAAGAAGAACGGCGTCGACGTCACCGACGTGATGAGTTCGGTCGGCGGCGGCACCGGCATCCGCAACATGGTGGGCGGCGGGCTCGGCTACGGCATCGTCAGCACCTCCACCGCGCTGGCCGGCATCAGGCAGGGGATGGACATCCGCATCGTCCACACCGCGATCCGCCGGGTGGACGACCTGCTGTGGGTGACGCGGCCGGACAGCGGCGTGTCCTCGGTCAAGGATCTGGTCGGCCGCAAGGTCGGCATCACCGCTCCGAAATCGTCGAGCGAGCTGATGGTCGTCATGGCCTTCGAGGCGGCCGGCTACCCCGGTAAGGCCGACATGGTGGCGCTGGGATCGGTCGGCTCGGGTCTGTCGGCGCTGGAGCAGGGCGGGGTGGACGCGGCGCTGATCCTGGAGCCGCTCTACAGCGCCCGCAAGGACCGCTACAAGGTCGCCTTCTCGCTGGAGAACCTGCCGTCGATGACGCCGACCGTCGGCGTCGCCACCGGCGACTTCATGCGCAAGAGCCCGGACCAGCTGCGCGGACTGCTCGCCGCCTGGCGCTCCGCGGTGAACTTCATCTACGAGAACCCGGAAGAGGCCGCGAAGATGGTCGCCAAGCGCTATGGCGACACGCTGCCGGTCGATGTCGCCACCGCCTCGATGAAGCGCATGGCGGCGATCAAGTACTGGAGCCAGGGCGATTTCGACATGGACGCCCTGAACATCTGGGTCAAGGGCATGGAGCGCATGGGCGAATGGTCCGGCCCGGTCGACTGGTCGAAGGTGCTGGACAGCTCCTTCCTCGCCGCCGACCTGCGCAAGTGACGGAGGCCCCCGCCATGACGCAGCAGACCCCGACCGCGGACGGTGCGCTGGCCGTCGTCATCGGCGGCGGCAACGGCATCGGCGAGGAGACCGCCCGCCTGATGGCGGCGCGCGGCTGGCGGCTGGCGGTCGCCGACCTCGACCCGGATGCCGCGGAGCGGGTGGCCGGCGACCTCGGCGGCGCCGCGCTGGCGCTCGACATCGCCGACGCCGGCGCGGTCGACGAGGCCGCCGCCACCATCGAGGCGGCGCATGGTCCGGTCGGCGCGCTGGTGGTCGCCGCCGCGGTGTTCCAGCCGGTGCTGCCGCCGGCCGAGCTGCCGCTGGAGGTGTGGGAGCGCACAATCCACGTCAACCTGACTGGCACCTATTACGCCAATCGCGCCTTCGGCACCCGCATGGCGCGGCAGGGGCGGGGCAGCATCGTCAACATCGCGTCGATTGCCGCCATCGGTTCGGTGCCGGTCCATGCCTATGCGTCGAGCAAGGCCGGGGTGGTCAGCCTGACGCTGAACCTCGCCGGGGAATGGGGACGCGCCGGGGTCCGGGTCAACTGCGTCTCGCCCGGCTCGACGCTGGTGCCGCGGGTGGTCGAACGGATCCGGTCTGGCCGCTACGCCGCCGATCCGGCTGAATTCACCGCGCTCGGCCGCATCGTGCAGCCGCGCGAGGTGGCGGAAAGCATCGAGTTCCTGGCCTCCGAGCGGGCATCGGCGATCACCGGCGTCAATCTGGTGGTGGATGCCGGATGGCACGTCGCCGGCACCTGGGCACAGTATGGCGGCGTCCGTCCGGCTCCCTCCCCCCTCCAGGCGGCGGGGGGCGCGGCATGAACCCGCTGTCGCTCTCCTACTACACCGTGCCGGAGCTGTCGCCGCCGGACATGGTGACGGTGGCGGCGGACCAGGGCTGCGCCCATGTCGGGCTGCGCCTGCTGGGCGGCCAGCCCGACGGCGATCCGATGCCGCTGCTGGCCGACCCCGCCCTGCGGCGCGAGATGAAGCGGTGCATGGCCGACCGCGGCGTCACGGCGCTCGACGCCAACACCGCCCGCGTCCTGCCCCACACCGACCTCGACGCCTTCCGCCCCTTCCTGGAGGCTGCGGCCGAGCTGGGCGCCCGCCATGTTCTGGCGACCGGCGACGACCCCGACGAGGGGCGGCTGGCGGCAAGGCTGGGGCGGCTGTGCGACGATGCCGCCGGCTTCGGCCTGACCGTGCAGTTCGAGTTCGTGCCCTGGATGAGCGTGCCGAGCGCCGCCGCCGCCGCCCGGCTGATCGGCCGGGTGGAGCGCCCGAACATCGGCATCGCGCTCGACGCGCTGCATTACGACCGCTCCGGCGGCACGCCGGCCGAGGTGGCGGCGATCCCGCCCGGCCTGTTCGCCTACATGCATCTCTGCGACGCCCCGCGCGATTATGAGGCCGACCGCGAGTCCCTGCTGCACACCGCGGTGAAGGAGCGGCTGTTTCCCGGCGACGGCGGCATCGACCTGACCGGGCTGCTGCGCGCGCTTCCGCCCGGCCTGCCGCTCGCCCTCGAAATCCCCACCGCCGCCCTGGCGCGGACGATGGACGCGCCGGCCCGCGTGGCGCGCGCCGTCGCCGCCACCCGCCGCCTGCTGGCGACGCTCTGACCACCGCCTTTTCAGGAGGATCCACCATGGCCGCCAGCCCAGAGACCGGCACCGTCATCCGCGCCTGCGCCCAGGCGGTCATCCGGGCGATCGAGACGCACGGACACGACACCGCCCGCCTGACGGAGGCGCTGCGCGAACCGCTGGCCGCGCTGGCCGCCAGGCCCGACCTGTGCACGGCCGGCGTGCCGCGCATCGGCAACCACGTCGCCAATTCCCAGTACCTCTACTATGACGGCGACCTGTCGATCCTGCTGTTCGAGCTACCCGACGGCCAGCCCATCGCCGTCCACGACCATGGCAACTGGGAAAGCATGGTGATCTACCGGGGGCGGGTGAAGCACACCGTCTACGAGCGGCACGACGACGGCTCGGTTCCCGGCAAGGCCGATCTGACCATGGTCGAGGACCGCGTGCTGGAGCCGGGCGACAGCGTGGTGATCGCCCCGCCCGCCGATATCCACGGCTTCATGGCGCTGGCGCCGGGAAGCTGGGGCATCACCGTGGCGAGCGGAACCTACAAGCCCGAGCGCAGCTATTTCCAGCCCGAGGCCGGAACCGTCGTCAGCAGGCGCCCGCGCGGCTGAGTGTCCGCCGCCGCATCCGGAACAAGGAAGACCACAGCGATGGATATGGGACTGAAGGGCAAGGTCGCGCCGGTGCTCGGCGGCAGCCAGGGCATCGGACGGGCGGCGGCGGAGAACATCCTGGTCGACACCGTCTGCCCCGGCTGGACGGCGGCATCGTGCAGAGCGCCCGTAATGAGTGACCCGTCAACCTTCAAAACCCGCTTTTCCGGGAGGATCGCATGACCAAGACCGCTCTGGTGACCGGAGCCGGCGGCGGACTGGGCGCGGCCATCGCACGCCGTCTGGCCGGCGACGGATACCGCGTGGCGCTGCTCGACCTCGATGCCGCCGGGCTGGAGGTCGAGGCCGCGCGCATTCCCGGCGCCCTGGCCTTCACCGCCGACGTGACCGACGAGGCGCAGATCGACGCGGTGGTCGCCGCGATGACCGAGGCGTTCGGCGACGGCCCCGATCTGCTGGTCAACAATGCCGGCATCGTCCGCTTCGGCGACCTGCTGGAGCACAGCGTTGCCGATTTCCGCCGCGTGGTGGACGTGAACCTGACCGGCACCTTCATCGTCACCCGCGCCGTGGCGCGGCGGATGGCGGAACGCGGGTCGGGGGCCATCGTCAACATCACCTCGCTGAACGCCGTCGCCCCCAGCCCCGACGCCGGGGCCTATCCGGCGACCAAGGCGGCGGTCGCGCTGCTGACCGAACATCTGGCGCTGGCGCTGGCGCCACGCGGCGTGCGGGTCAACGCCGTCGCCCCCGGCTTCATCGACGCCGGCATGTCGGCGCCGATCTACGCGGATGCGGAGGTGCGCGCGGTGCGCGGCGCCGCTGTCCCCGCCCGCTCGCTCGGCACCGCCGACGATGTCGCCGACGCGGTGCTGTTCCTGGCCTCGGACCGGGCGCGCTACATCCACGGACAGCATCTCATGGTCGATGGCGGCGTGTCCTTCAGCCTGAAGATGCACCTGCCCCGCCGCGCCCCGGCGGTGAAGCCCCCGGCGGGTGACCGATGAGCGGGGCGGTCCGCAACCTGATCCTGACCGGCGGCATCGGCCACCCCTTCGCCGACGCCGCAGCGGCGCTGGAGGAAATCCTGGCCGGTGTGGGAGTCGTCTCGACCGTCACCGACGACATCGAAGGCGGGCTGGCGGTATTGGAGCAGGGCGGCTTCGACCTGCTCACCGTCTATGCGCTGCGCTGGCGGATGCTGGGCAGCGAGAAATACGCCCCCCACCGCGAGCGCTGGGCCTTTTCGCTGTCGCCGGACGGACGGCGGAGGCTGTCGCACTTCGTCGCTGGAGGGGGTGGGCTGCTGGGCCTGCACACCGCGCTGATCTGCTTCGACGACTGGCCCGACTGGAAGGATCTGCTGGGCGGCGCCTGGGTGTGGGGCCGCTCCGCCCATCCGCCGCGCGGTCCGGTCACCCTGATCCCCACCGACCTTCCCCATCCCCTGACCGCCGGCTTGCCGCCCTTCACCGTCACCGACGAGGCTTACGGCGACTTCGATCTGGCCGGCGACGTCCGGCCGCTGGCGCTGGTGGCGCCGGAAGGGGGACGCGCCTGGCCCGCCCTGTGGGCGCGTGACGCCGGGCTGGGGCGGGTAGTGGCCGACACGCTGGGCCATGACCGCGCGTCCCTGGAACACCCCGCCCACCGCCAAATCCTGACACGCGCCGCCCTCTGGGCCTGCCGCCGACCGCTTTGAAAACCAACCGACCTGCACGAGGAACCGTCCCGATGACCAGCCTCCATGCGCCAACCGCCTCTTCCGCCGCTGCTTCTGCGCCCATTCCCCTGTTCACGCCGCTCGACGGCATCATCGGGGCGGAAACCGACAGGCTCGACCTGTCCCGGCCGCTCGACGACGCGACGGTCGATGCGGTGCGGACGGCCTTCCGCGACCATCACCTGCTGGTGATCCGCAACCAGTCGCTGGACAAGGAGCGCATGTACCGCTTCGCCGAACTGTTCGGCCCCATCGAGGGCCACATGATCCGGCTGGCCGACGGGTCGAAGTGGGATGCGGTCCACACCATCACCAACCTGGACGCCGCCGGCAACCCGGTGGCCAAGCCCTTCATCAGCTCCAACTATTTCTGGCACACCGACAAGTCCTTCCTGCGCGAGCCGTCGCTGCTGACGATGCTGCAGGCGGTGGAGCTGCCGCCCAATGGCGGCGACACCCAGTTCGCCGACATGACCGCCGCCTACGACGCGCTGCCGGAGGCGACGCGCCGCCGGATCGACGGGCTGAAGTCGGTGCAGAGCCTGGAGTTCATGCGCCGCTACACCGGCAGCGCCCCGCCGACCGAGGACGACATCGCCGCCGCTCCGCCCATCGCCCATCCGCTGGTCCGCACCCATCCCGAGACCGGGCGCAAGAGCCTCTACATCGGTATGTACAGCTCCCACATCGACGGCATGCCGGAGGAGGAGGGGCGCACCCTGCTGGAGGAGCTGCTGGAGCATGCGACGCAGGACCGCTTCGTTCACACCCACCGCTGGCGGCACGGCGACCTCGTCTTCTGGGACAACCGCTGCCTGCTGCACCGCGCCACCGCCAATTACGAGATGGGCAAGCACCGCCGCGTGCTGATGCGCGTCGTGGTGAAAGGCTCCGTGCCGGAGTGACGGGTGCGGCATGCCCGGCAGCGGAAACAGGGCATGCCCCGCCTCACGGGATGGTGGCGCCGGGAGCCGTCGTCCGCCCGAGCGCAAGCGCCTCCTCAATCTGACGGTTTTCCATCGCCGGAGCGATGGCCCGCATGTCCTGCCCGGTCATGCCGAGCCTCGTTCCGATTTGCCGCCACTCGGCGGAAATCGCGTTGGCCATGCCGATGGCGATCTTGCGGGCTTCGTCCTCGCTCGTCTGGAAGTACGGAGCGGCCTCGATCAGGCGGGCCACGCTGAGGTCGTTGCCGTGGATCTCGGAGATGGCGGTTTTCAGGGTGCCCTCCTCCGGAACCGGGTTCACGTCGAACGCCGGAGAGAGGGTCCACTTTCCTCCGGGCGCGGCGAGGAAACCGTGGTTCCGCAGATGGTCGTCGGTGTTCCGGATCAGGATGCTGAACATCACCCGCCGGAAGAGTTCGCGCATGTCGGTCCGTGGGGCCGCGCAGTGCGTGAGCATCCGCTGGGCCAGATCGACGTAGTTGCCCGGCTCGGCACCGCGCAGCCCCATGAAGGTCTGCGCCGAGATGAAGGGGACACGGGCGTGCGGCTGACCGTCTGCGCGGCCGGCAATGCGGTCGAAACGCCTGATGATCGCGACGGGGAAGCGCTGGCCGGTCGGCAGCACGTCGGCCGTGGACGCCTTGATGCCGACGCGCTCGGCCAGGCGGAGCGCCAGAACCTCGGCACGGGCGACAGCATACTCGTCGTCCATCTTCGCCAGCTTGACGATCCACAAAGCACCATGCTCATCGCGGGCGTTCACCTTCGGCCGCGCGCCGCCGAGCGATCCGATGGCGGTCTTGAGCAGACCGCCGTGAAGCATCTTCGCCCGGCTCTCCCGGTAGTGGATAGGATCCGCCTCGAACGCCCGGGACTCGGCCACGATCTGCTCGAGGTCGAAAAGGCGCGGGATGGAGATCTCGCCCGCCTCCCTGGGGGGTGCGAGCGGCTTCCCGGCGGGGCCCGGCTTGTCGAAGTAGCGAAGCGCCCCGGAGCGGAGTTCGTCGTCGGCCTCCAACAGGTAGTCGAGTTCCGAGTCCACGCGGCCGCCCAGCGCCATCCTGATGATAGCGCGACCCCACGAATCCGGGGACCCATCGGCGATCGGGCCGGGAAGCGCGGAGGCGTTGCCCGTGCGCGCGTGGTAGAACGGAGCCACCTGGAGCGGCAGGTCGGGCGCGATGGCGAAGGCCCGCGGGTTGTCCAGCCACGAGGCGTGATAGGTGAATGCGGACGTTTCGCGGGTGCCCGTGCTCTCGTGGATGAACTCTCCCACGGGAACGGCATTCGTTCCGAGCCGGACGTCGATCCTCCGTGTCGTCATTTCACCAACCCTCCACCTCGTCGTTGGAGACGATGGGGCCGGTCGTGGCGTCATCGGGCTTCGACCCGTTTTTCTTCGCCCTAGGCTTCGAGACGCGGGTCGGCACGTCCTGGCGGAGCATCATCAAGGCAACGTCGTCTTTCGTCTGGTCGAGAAGGTTCGTGAGCAGATCCAGTCGGCCGAGCGCGTTGAGCGCCATCGCGAGCGTGTTGAGCGAGACACCGGCATCGCCCTTCTCCAGCCGATGCAGGGTCGCTCGGGACACGCCCATCGCCCGCGCGAAATCCTCGGCCGGAATGCGGCGCGACCGGCGTGCGAGAGAGATGTCCTGGCCGAGCTTCCCGATTGCCCGGGCCACGGCCGGATAGACCGGCGACCCTTTGGTCCTGAAGGTTCCGTCTTCGGCTTTCATCGTCTTACACCTGATACGCAATGCGTGAATTTGGTCTCATGTGCGAGACGTGATGCAGATCGGAGCGAAGTCTCGGGCCACGCCGGTTTGCGTCTCATAGATGGAATATTATTCCGGGAATGTGTAGTGTCTGCGATACATTATCCGATATCAGGACGTCGCCATGACGTGGGTGCCCGGCCTCACCCGTGCGCCGCTGCATGGTGCCGCTCAGGTCTGCGATGCCCTACGCTGGCTGCGCCGGCAGGCGATCTCCCGGCGCGTGACCGTCCATTCCTCGGTCGGGAAGCACCCCGGCAGGGCCAGGCTGAGCCTCGCCAGCAGCTTGGAGCGCCAGCGCGTCCGGCGACCTCGGATTGCCTGCTCGAGCTTCGAGGGATCGAAGCCGGCCCATTCGCCGGCAGGCTGGAGCAGGTTCGAAAAGCAGACGGGATGGATCTCCTCCCGAAGGATGGCGTCCATCTCGTCCAAGCTGTAGGGCGAGGCGGAAAGGACCTGCACCCGCCATGCGCGGGACAGCGAAACGTCCGTGTCCAGATACATCGTCGACAACGCTTCCCAGACCGGGCGGCGCTCTTTCAGCTGTGGGTCCGAAAAGCGGATGGCGCTGCTGTTCATCGCGATGGCGGCTGGTGACGACCGGGAGTTCCGGCAGCCTAACCCATCCGTCCATCCTGTCGAGGCTGTTCGGCATGCGGCCAGATCTGCTGCAGCCAAGCCTGCCGGGAGGTCCAGAATGGTCCAAGGTCGTGCCGATGCGACAAGACCATGCCGGTCGCCGTCGCCGATACTGCCCTCTTCGCTCGAAGAAACCGCAGGAAACGACAGCCATGTCCGCACCGGCCGCATCAGGCACCTCCCCACTGCCCATCCTCCTGCTGCTGCTGTCGGTGACGACGGGGCTCGTCGATGCCGTCAGCGTGCTCGGCCTGGGCAAGGTCTTCACCGCCAACATGACCGGCAACATCGTCTTCCTCGGCTTCGCCGTCGTCGGTACGCCGGGCTTCCGGGTTCTGCCGGCGGTGGCGGCGCTGCTGTCCTTCCTGACCGGTGCCCTGATCGCCGGCCGGCTCGGCAGGACATTCGCCGGCCGGCCGATGCGGCATTGGCTGCTGACCGCCGCCCTGTTCGAAACGGCCCTGTTCTGGATCGCCGCCGCCGTCGCCGCGGGCTTCGATGTCGAGACGCAGGCTCCAGCGGCCACTCTGTACGCGATCATCGTCCTGACCGGCTTCGCCATGGGATTCCGAAACGCCACGGTCCGGCAGATGAAGGTTCCCGATCTGACGACGACGGTCCTCACCCTGACCCTGACCGGACTGGCCGCCGATTCCAGCCTTGCCGGCGGGCCGAACACCAATGCGCGACGCCGGATGGCCAGCGTGGCGGCGATCTTCCTCGGTGCCGCGCTCGGCGCCGTCATGGTTATGCAGAGCGGGCTGGTGCTGCCCCTGGTCGTCGTCGGCGCGCTGGTGCTGGCAGGCACCGCGTTCTGCGCACTTCACCCGGCCTCGACCGCACCGGTTGCGGCCTGACGCCGGCGCGGCGATACCGGGAACCGTCCGTCAGAGGTCGGTGAAGCCGTCCTCCTCCCGGTCGCGGGCTCCCAACTGCACGAACTGGGCGAGCAGCCAGGAGGCGGCCGGGCCGGGCGGCGTGTCGCGCCGCCAGACGCCGGAGAAGCGATAGGTGCCGCCCGGATGGTCGGGCATGGCGAGCCGCACCAGGGTGCCGGCGACCAGATCGGGCGCGACCATCGGCAGCGGCATGTTGCCCCAGCCGATCCCTTCGCGCAGCAGCGCGTGCTTGGCGCCCAGGTCGGCGAGCCGCCATGTGCGCGGACTCATCACCGAGAAATCCTGCCCCTCGGTGGCACGCGACCGGTCGGTGAGGACGAGCTGCACATGGTCGCGTCCGGCGCCGGGGGCGATCTGCGCCATGCGGCCCAGCGGGTGGTCGGGGGCGGCGACCGGCACCATTGGCACCGATCCGGCGGTCGTGCGGTCCAGCCCGTCCATGCCGGCCGCCACCGGGCCGGAAATGCCGAGCACCGCCCGGCGGTCGAGCACCAGGGCGGCGACCGCGCCCAGGGTTTCGACATGCAGGCGCAGCGAAACCGTCGGATGGCTGCGCGCGAAGTCCCGCAGCACCCGGCCCATACGGTCGGCCGGCAGCATCACGTCGACGGCGAGATCGACCTCCGCCTCCAGCCCCTCGTGCAGGCCCCGCACCTTCGCGCGCAAGCCGTCCATCCCCTGTGCAATCGTCCGGGCTTCGGCGAGCAGCGCCCGCCCGGCGGCGGTCAGCGTCGGCTTGCGCGACCCTTCGCGGTCGAACAGGGTCAGGCCGAGCTGGGCTTCGAGGTTGGCGATGCCATAGCTGACGACGGAGACCGCCCGGTTCAGACGCCGTCCCGCCCCGGCGAAGCTGCCGGCATCCACCACGGCGAGGAAGATGCTGAGTTGGTCGAAGCTGGGGGTGCCGACGCTGCTCATCGTTCAACTTTCCTGAACATCTTGCGGTGTTTTATAGGGGTAAACCTGAAAGGAGACCAGCGCTATTGTCCTCTCAAGCGAAACACGGCGGCCGATGCGGCAAGGACCCATCGGTCGCACAATCAGGAGACGGACCATGATCGAACTGCGTCCCTTCGAGAGCCTGGGCGGCGAGAACCACGGCTGGCTGGATGCCAAGCATCACTTCTCCTTCGCCAACTACTATGACCGCAAGCGGATGAACTGGGGCAACCTGCGCGTCTGGAACGACGACACCATCGCCCCCCACACCGGTTTCCCGACGCACCCGCACCGCGACATGGAGATCGTCACTTACGTCCGCGAGGGCGCCATCACGCACCAGGACAATCTGGGCAACAAGGGCCGCACCGAGGCGGGCGACGTCCAGGTGATGTCCGCCGGCACCGGCATTGCGCATTCCGAATACAATCTGGAGGACGTCACCACCCGCATCTTCCAGATCTGGATCATGCCGACGCGCAGCGGCGAGAAGCCGAGCTGGGGCAGCAAGCCTTTCCCCAAGGGCGACCGCAGCGGCCATTTCGTCACCCTGGCGTCGGGCTATTCCGATGACGGCGACGCCCTGCCGATCCGCACCGACGCCCGCGTGCTGGGGGCGACGCTGAAGGCCGGCGAGACGGCGACCTACCCGCTCGGCAAGGACCGCCGCGCCTATCTGGTCCCGGCCAGCGGTGCCGTCGAGATCGACGGGGTGCGGGTGAATGCCCGCGACGGCGCGGCCATCGCCGATCTCGACACCCTGACGGTGACGGCGCTGGAGGACAGCGAAATCGTCATGGTGGATGCCGCCTGACGCACCCGATTTCGTACCGGGGCTTTGCCGCCCCGGTGCGGAGTCCTCTGCAAAGACAGGAGTTCGGAGCATGAAGGCCGGCCGGCTGGAAGCGTTCACCGATGGCGTGGTGGCGATCGCCATCACCATCATGGTACTGGAGTTGAAGGTGCCGGAGGATGGCAGCCTCGCCGCCCTGGCGGAGCGCGTCCCCATCCTGCTGGCTTATGTGCTGTCCTTCATCAATGTCGGGCTCTACTGGAACAACCATCACCATCTGCTGCAAGCCACCACGCGCATCGACGGGCGGGTGCTGTGGGCCAACCTGTTCCTGCTGTTCTGGCTGTCGCTGGTCCCCTTCGTCATCCGCTGGCTCGATGCCAGCGACTTCTCGCCGGTGGCGACGGCATCCTACGGCGTCGTGCTCGGCATGGCGGCCATCGGCTACAGCCTGACCGAACGCGCGATCATCGCCTGCGGCGGGCGCGAGTCGGTGGTTGCACGGGCGGTCGGATCCGATCTGAAGGGCAAGATCAGCCTGGGGCTGTATGCCCTGGCCATCCCGCTGGCCTTCGTCCTGCAATGGCTGTCCATCGCCCTCTACATCCTGGTGATCCTGTTGTGGCTGGTGCCGGACCGGCGGATCGAGCGCATCGTGGAGGAGTGACGGAAAACCGGCGCCGATACCGGTCGGCAGCGATGGGCTGCGGACCGGTGCTGGCTGGCTCCCCCGACCCTGTGCTACAGCATGCCGAAACTGATGGGGACGCCGGCAGCATGCCAACGATGACGGACTGGACGATTCGGCACGCGGTGACGCGGGTTCACGGGTGCGACCTGGCGGTGATCTGGCGGGGGCCGGAGATGTGGGCGTGGGTCGTCACCGTCGCCGGCGAGCAGGTCCGGTCCGGAACCGCGCGCACCATGGGCGGTGCCCAGGATGCCGCATTGCGTGCCGCGAAAGCCCATGCGGACGACGGCGGCCGCGTCCAGCTCCCGCTGTTCTGACGGCGTCGATGCTGCGCGCGGACGGTCCGGCCGCCTGCCTTCACAAGCTTGCAGTTACACGGCCGCGGCCTTGGGGCGCCGCTTGCGGACCGGCTTTCCTGACTCCGCATCGCCGTCGGCCAAGCTGGCGTCGGTGTTGCCGTCACGGCGGTAATGCTCGTAGGACTTGTCGATATGCTGCTTCATCAGCTTTTCGGCTTCGTCGGGCTTGCCGCTCTCGATGGCCGCGATGATCGCATCGTGCTCGTTGGCCGCGGCATGCATGCGGCCGTCCTTGTAGGTGGCGTGCTGGTGCGAGAAGCGGAGCACGTCCGGTCCCATCAGGGCGATCAGTGACCGGAGCAGGTTGTTGTTGGTCGCTTCGGCAACCTTCAGATGGAACAGCAGATCCTCTTCCAGCGTATAGGCGTTGGCCTCGGCCTGCTCGCGCATGCGCTGCTGCGCCTTGCGGATTTCGGCGATCTGGGCGCCATGGGCGCGTTCGGTTGCCAGCCGGGCGGACAATGCCTCCAGCGCGCCGCGCACCTCGATCAGCATCTCCGGGCTGGTGTCGCCGGCATTCAGGATGTTGCTGATCAGGCCGATCAGCACATGCTCGCTGAGATTTTCCACCACCGTCCCGCTCTGCGGGGATGTGCGGACGATCCCGAAGAATTCCAGGCGGCGCAAGGCCTCCCGGACCGTGCCGCGGCTGACGTCGAAGCGCTCCGCCAGCACCCGTTCGGCCGGCAGCTTCTGGCCGGCCTTGATGATCCGGCGGGCGATCAGGTCGCTGATCTGCTCGATGATGATGTCGGGCGGACGCCGGATCTTGATCTTCTGAAAGTGGCGGGAGACGTCGAAATCAGGATCATCCATGCCGCTCTCCGATCACCGAACTGGTTCGCTGGTTTACAATCACTCCAGTTGTTTAGGCATCCTTGACTGCCGAGTCAATCGCAGGCCCCCGCCGGGCGTTTCCGCCCGGCGGGAGGGAAGACCGGACGATCAGTAGACGGCCATGATGCCGCCATCGACGAAGATCAGCTGTCCATTGACGAAATCGGACGCCGGCGAGGCAAGGAACACCGCGGTGCCGACCAGATCGGCCGGGTTGCCCCAGCGGCGGGCGGGCGTGCGCTTCTTCACCCAGCCGTCGAACTCCTCGTTCTCGATCAGCGGCTTGTTCATCTCGGTGACGATGTAGCCCGGACCGATGGCGTTGATCTGGACGTTGAACTCCGCCCATTCCGCGGTCATCGATTTGGTCAGCAGGCGGATGCCGCCCTTGGCGGCGGCATAGGGCGCCACGGTGACGCGGGCCTGCTCGCTGGTCAGCGAGCCGATGTTGATGATCTTGCCCGCCCGCCGCGCGACCATGCGGCGGCCGGCCTCGCGCCCGACGAGGAAAGCGCTGGTCAGGTTGGTGTCGATGACCTTGCGGAAGTCCGCCACCGGGAAATCGACCAGCGGGCTGCGGATCTGGATGCCGGCGTTGTTGACCAGGATATCGACAGAGATGCCCTGCTCGTCGAATTGGGCGAAGGCCTTCGCCACGGCGTCCTCATCCGTCACGTCGAAGGCGGATTCATGGACGGTATAGCCCTTGTCGCGCGCCCTGGCGGCGGCATCGGCGAGGGAATTGGGGTTGATGTCGCTGAGGATGATCGCGGCACCGGCCTCGGCCAGCCCTTCGGCGATGGCGTTGCCCAGCCCGCGGGCCGAGCCGGTGACAAGGGCGGTCTTCCCGCTCAGATCGAACATGGTCGTCATGGTGGTGAGTCTTCCGGTTAGAGGCTTGTGCGGCGAACGCGCAGATCGGGACGCTCGAAGACGGCCGGCAGCAGTTCGGTGCCGAGCCCCGGCCCTTCCATCGGCAGGACATGGCCGTCGACGATGCGGGGAACTTCGGTGACGAGTTCCGCGTACCAGCCGGTGTAGAAGGCCCGCACCGACTCTTGGATCAGCGTGTTCGGGTTCGACAGCGAGGAATGGACCGCGGCGACATAGGCGACCGGGCCGGTGCAGTCGTGCGGGGCGTAGGGACGGTGGTAGGTGTCGGCGAGCGCCGCGATCTTGCGGCCCTCGGTCAGGCCGCCGGTCCACACCAGATCGGTCATCACCACGCCGATGGCGCCGGATTCCAGCATGTCCTTGTAGGGGAAGCGCGATCCCAGCGTTTCCGAAGCGCAGATCGGCACGCTGGTCGAGGCGGCCAGCTCGGTCAGCGCATTGACCGAGTTCATGCGGATCGGATCCTCGTACCAGGTCGGATCGTAGTCCTCCAGGACGCGGGCGATCTTCTTGACGGTCGGCAGGTTCCACAGGCAGTGGAATTCGACCATGATCTGCATGCGGTCGCCCACCGCCTTGCGGATCTTCTCGAACGGTTCGACGGCGCGTTTCATCTGCTCGGCGGTGATGAAACGGCCGTCGTTGGCGATGGCGGCGGGATCGAACGGCCAGATCTTCATGCCGGTGATGCCCTGTTCCAGCAGGCTTTCCGCCAGCCGGCCGGCATCGGTCATGAAGCCGTTCAGATCCTCGTACGGCCCTTCGCTGGAACCCAGGTTCCAGGTGTCGACCGGCTTGATCTTGTTGGAGCGCACATAGCCGTAGCCGGCGCAGGTGTTGTAGACCGGCACCCGGTCGTGGCAGAGGCCGCCCAGCATCTGGTGCACCGGCTGGCCGCAGACCTTGCCGAAAATGTCCCACAGCGCGAGGTCGATGGCCGATGCGGCGCGGTATTCGGCGCCGGTCGAGGACTGCGCCATCGGCAGGTTCACCAGCTCGCGGGCATGGGCCTCGATGCGCAGCGGGTCCTTGCCGAGCAGGCGGGCGGCCAGCACGTCATGGATGTGCGCCTCGACCGCGCCGGCGCCGTAGAAGGTCTCGCCGAGGCCGACGATGCCGGCATCGGTGTGGACGCGGACCCAGACGACGTTGGAGAACTCGTCTGTCCTCAGTGTTTCCAGCTGCGTGATTTTCATGGAGCGCTCGCAAGGGAGGGGTGGGCTTGCGCCGTGCCGCGGCACGGCGCCGCCGGATCAGAAGACGATCTGGACCTTCATGTTGCTGTTGCGGTCGTGCGCCGCGGCGAACGCGTCGGCCGCCGCCTCGAACGGGAACTGCGCCGTGGCCAGCGGCGACAGGTCGACGCCGCCGGTGGTCAGGGCGGACACCGCCCAGGCGAATTCCTCGTGGAAGCGGAAGGAGGTCTTGAACGTCACTTCCTTCGCGAGCAGCCGGTTCAGCGGGATCGGGGTGAGGCCGGGCGCCAGCATGCCGACCTGGACGACGGCACCGCCGGGGCGGGTGCTGAGCACGCAGGTCTCCACCGCCCTGGCGCTGCCCGACGCTTCGAAGCAGACATCGAAGCAGCCGCGGTCGGCCTGCCAGCGGTTGGGGGTTTCGCTGTCGGCCAGCACGTTGACGGTTTCATCGGCGCCGATCCGGGCGGCGATCTCCAGCGGCTTGTCGGACAGGTCGGTGATGGTGATGTGTTCCGCCCCCGCCCGGCGCGCGGCGACGGCGATCAGGCAGCCGATCGGCCCGGCGCCGGTGATCAGCACGCGCCGGCCGAGCAGGCTGCCGGCCTGCGCCACCGCATGGAGGGCGACGGCGAACGGTTCGGCGAAGACCAGATTGGTGTGCTTCGTGTCGGCCGGCACCGGGAAGCACTGGAAGTCGCGCACCACCAGCGTTTCGCGGAAGGCGCCCTGGACATGGGGGAAGCGCGAGGCGCTGCCGAAGAAAATCATGTTGGCGCAGAGATTTTCCCGGCCGGCCAGGCAGTGCGGGCAGGTCCGGCACGGCTTGCCGGGGTTGACGGCGACGCGGTCGCCGATTTTGGTCCGGGTGACGTCGGGGCCGACCTCGACGACGTCGCCGCTGATCTCGTGGCCCAGGACCATCGGCTCCCGGACATTGAAGTCGCCGACGCGGCCTTCGAAGAAATAATGGAGATCCGAGCCGCAGATGCCGCCGGCGGCGATCCTGACCCGGACCTCTCCCGGCTTCAGCGCCGGCTCGTCGAGCGTTTCAAGGCGAAGGTCCTTTTGTCCATGCAGAACACAGCCGCGCATCTGGTCTCTCCTGAAAGGTAACGGCGCGCCGTCGCGCCTCGTGTCCGTGTGGTGTCCGTGTGGGATGCCGCCCGATTGTCCGGCCTGCGGGTGTCCCGTGCTTTGCCAAGGTGCCCGACAGCGGCGGTGGCGCGTATCCGGTAAAATGAACCAATATGCGAATTGGTCTTCTGGTTGGATGATTATGCTGGTCGCACGGACTTGTCAACACGGCGTGTTCGGACTTGCGGCAGGCGTCGTCGGCATAGGGCAGTGGCGACTGCCGGCGTGCCGGAGGTGTCAGGAAAAATATGACGGTCTATCAACGGGATGGGCGTGAATGTCCATACGGAGGACTCTGTCGGGCTGTGGCGCTCCACCCATAAAAGACCGGGAAGTCAAGGCGTCGCCCTGCGACCGTCAGTCGCATGGTGACAAAACATTTTGTGCATCCAGCGTTATGCAGTTGACAGGCCCTCGCCCGGTGCACTATCCACTGGAATAGAAGACCAGTGTACCAATTGCCCAATTATCGGCGACCGGTCCGGCAGATGCCTTCAGGAGTCGGGGCGGTATGGGGTGCCTAGCACCGCCGCCCGCGATAAGAAGCACGAAGCATCCGGCCGGAGCGTGAGTGGACCGGAACAGGGCATCGGATCCGGTCGGGCAATCAAACCATTCCGCTGACCGCAGCGCTCCGTCGCTGCGGAATCCGGCGGGAACACCATCGAGGGGGAATCATGAGTGCTATGTCCAAGGAGAAATCGCAGGCCGGCGGGGGCGCCGCGCCGCCCGTGTCCCCCCTCCGCGTGGTGATTGCCGACGCCAACTTCCTGCCCCACCGCGCCTTGATGGAGGCGCAGCTTCCCGCCGGCACCGTCGTGTCCTGGCATCCCGCCTTCGACGAGGCGGCGGTTGCGGCCGACCTGCCGGGCGCTGACGTCTTCGTCGGTCCGCGCTTCACCGCCGCGATGGGGGCCGCCGCCGACAGCCTGCGGCTGGTCCATGTCGGCGGTGCCGGCTATGACGGCATCGATGGCAAGGCGCTGCCCGCTGGCGTGCTGTGCGCCAACACCTTCTGTCACGAATCCTCGATTGCCGAATATGTGGCGGCGACCAGCGTCGTCATGCGCCGCCAGCTTTTGCAGCAGGACCGCGAACTGCGCCGGGGGCACTGGGATTCTTCCGTCTACGAATCGCAGCGCTCTCAATTGGGGTCGTTGGCCGGTGCCACCGTCGGCATCGTCGGGTACGGCCACATCGGATCGCAGGTCTGGCGGCTGATGCGGGCGTTCGGCGCCTCCGGCGTCGCCGTCACCTCACGGCCCGCCAGGGCCGACGGGGAGGGGTTGAGCTGGGTCGCCGGCACCGACGGTCTCGACCGCCTGCTGGCGGAGAGCGACATCGTCGTGCTGTGCCTGCCGCTGTTGCCGGAGACGCGCCACCTCATCGGCAAGGCGCAGCTTGCGGTGATGAAGCCCGATGCCTTGCTGGTCAATGTCAGCCGCGGCCTGCTGGTCGACCCCGAGGCGCTTTACGACGCGCTGAAGGAACGCCGCATCGGCGGTGCCGTCATCGACGTGTGGTACCAGTACCCGACCGGCGGCGCCCATGCCCAGCCGGCGGCGCTACCCTTCGACACGCTCGACAACATTCTGATGACCCCGCACATCTCCGGCGTCACCACCCAGACCTTCCAGGGCCGCGTGCGCGATGTCGCCGCGAACATCGCCCGGCTGACGGCGGGAGAGCCGCTGCGCAATCCGGTCAGCCCCCGCTGAACGCCGGCTGACACCGTCGCGGGCTTGCCCGGCGGCAAGCCCGGCCGTGTCCAACCGTTGACCCAGTCGCTGGCGCCGCACCGGCCGGCTTGCTCATCGCCGGCACCCTCACGATCGCGCCCCTCATCGCGCGGCCCCTCATCGCGCGGTTCAGGCCGCGCACGCTCATTGCTCCACCGCTGCGGTGGTTGATGAAGGAAGCAGGACATGTCTCAGATATCCAGCTCCATCGCGGAAACCGAACGGATCGCCCGGACAGACGCCGCCGACGCTCCTGCCGATGCCAAGAATGTGCGCCGCGCCGCGCTGGCGGGGCTCATCGGCACGATGCTCGAAAACTACGATTTCGTGATCTACGGCACCGCGTCGGCCCTGATCTTCAGCAAGCTGTTCTTCCCGACGATCTCCCCGGCGGCCGGCGTCATCGCCGCCTTCGGCGCCTATGCCATCGGTTTCCTCGCCCGGCCGCTCGGCGGCCTCTTCTTCTCGCATTACGGCGAGAAGTTCGGCCGCAAATGGGTGCTGGTCACCACCCTGTTCCTGATGGGCGGGGCGACCTTCGCCATCGGCTGCCTGCCGACCTACGAGACGGCGGGCGTCTGGGCGCCGCTGCTGCTGGTGCTCTGCCGCTTCTTCCAGGGCTTCGGCGCGGGCGCCGAGCAGTCCGGCGGCGCCACTCTGCTGACCGAAACGGCTCCGCTCGGTCAGCGCGGCCGGCTGTCGTCGCTGATCATGGTGGGTGCGGCCTTCGGCACCGCATTGGGGGCCATCGCCTGGATCGGCGCACAGCAGCTTCCCAACGAAGCGCTGATGAGCTGGGGCTGGCGCGCGATCTTCTGGAGCAGCATCGTCGTCACCATCGCCGCCTTCGTCATCCGGCTGAAGCTCGCCGAAAGCCCGGTGTTCCTCGAACTCAAGAAGAAGGTGGACGTCAAGAACCAGGCTCCGCTCCGCGTCGTCGCGAAGCATGGCAAGAAGAACGTCATCAAGGTCATCCTGATGAACTGGGGCGTGTCCACCCAGTCCTACACCTATCAGGTCTTCATGATCTCCTACCTGATCAATGTGGTGGGGGTCGACACGCACTTCGTTCCGCCGGTCCAGCTTGCCGCCGCCATCGCCGCGTCCTTCGCCGCCTTCCTGACCGGCAGCCTGTCCGACCGTTTCGGACGCCGGCGGATGACGCTGGTGCTGACCGGGATCCTCGTCGTCACGCCGTTCCTGGTCTTCCCCGGCCTCAACACCGGCTCGCCGGTCCTGATCACCGCCATCATCGTGTTCGGCTACATGGTCGCCGCCCAGGGCGTGACCGGCGTGCACATGAGCTTCTTCCCCGAGATCTTCGGCAGCCGCTACCGCTATGCCGGCGTGACGCTGGGCCGGGAGTTCTCGTCGATCATCGGCGGCGGCATCGCCCCGCTGCTGTGCGCCTCGCTGCTGGCCTGGTACGGCAATTCCTGGGTTCCGGTCGCGATCTATATGGCCGTCACCATGCTGGTGTCGTTCCTGGCCACCTACTCGCTGCCCGAAACCCTCGACCGCGACCTCAACACGCCGACGGATGCCGAATGGGGCGAAGCCCGGCCTTCCGGCCGCGCCTGAACCCTGCGACGGCCGGTGCGGGGGGCGCGATCGGGGATTGCGCCTCCGCACCCGTGAAAAACTGCCCGCGAGAAAGAAAGGGCAAGAGCCATGACCACCGAGCATCGTTACAAGCCCCTCCGCGTCGTCGGCGCCTATGCCGCCCAACCGGACGAGGCTCATGAGCGCAGGGCGTTTCTGGAGGAGGTTCTCTCTCTTCCCGGTGTCGACGGCCTGGAGATTTCCTGGGGAGCGCCCGGCTGGGAGCAGGATGCCCCGCTTCTGGCCGAGCTGCTCGGCAATCGAGGGGGGCGGGGAGGGCATGTGCTGACCCTGATCGGGGCTGCGGCGTCGATGGCTGCCAAAACTCCGTCCGTCGGATTGGCCTCTCCCGACCCCGATGGGCGTGAGCGGGCGGTCCAACTGGTCGCATCGGCCCGCGAGGCCGCCCTGGACTGCCTGGCGCGCGGGCAGCGCATCGTCGCCGTCGAGCTTCAGTCGTTTCCGACGCTGGTGCCGGCCGATGCCGGGCTGGGGGGAGAGGCGCTGGAGCGGTCGCTGTGCGAGATTCTGGCGTGGGACTGGGGCGGTGTCGCCGTCGTCCTCGAACATTGCGACGCCCGTACCGCGACCTTGCCCTGGCAGAAGGGCCTGCTTCCCCTCGACATCGAGATCCAGGCCGTCGCCGCTGCCGCGGCAAGGTCGCCGACGCCCACGGGAATGGCGGTGAACTGGGGCCGCTCGGCAATCGAGGAGCGGGACGCGACGGCGCCCGAACGGCATGTGCAGCGCCTGCGCTCCGCCGGCTTGCTGCGCGGCGTGATGTTTTCCGGCGCGACGGATCGCGATGGCGCTTACGGCATGGCCTGGAGCGATGTGCATCCGCCGCTCCGCGAACAGATGCCCGATTCTGTCATGGACCGGTTCAAGGTGGCGGCGACGCTCGAAGCCGCCGGCAGCAGCCTGCTCTATGACGGCGTCAAAGTCGCGGTGCGGCCGCCGCAAACTACCGTGAAGGACCGCATCGCCGCAATCCGCGGCACGCTCGCCGCTCTCGATGGCACGGTACCCTTACCGCTCGACCCACAGGCTTGTCGATCGCTATAGTCGGCCGATCAACAGAGCCCAGGATCGTGAATGCAAGCCCGCCAGTTGGAAGTCTTCTGCATGCTGATGCGCTGTGGAACGGTGACCGGGGCGGCGGGGATGCTGAACATTTCCCAGCCGGCCTTGAGCCAGATCCTGCTGCATGCCGAAGATCAGCTGGGGTTCAAGCTGTTCGACCGGGTGCGCGGACGTCTCGTGCCGACCCAGGAGGCCAACGAGCTTTATCCGGAGGCCGAGCGGATCTTCTCGGAACTGGGGGCGTTGCGTCGGCGCACCGTCGACATGCGTCACGGCCGCACCGGTCTGGTCCGTCTCGCCGCCTCCGCTCCGCCCTCCATGTCCATCGTTCCCAAGGCGTTGACGGCATTCCGCGAGGCGCATCCCGACATCGTCGTGCGGTCCCTGGTCGCGCCGATCGGCAACATCCGCGACATGCTGCGCAGCGGTGACGTTCTGCTGGGGGTGGCGATGAACGCCATGCCCCATCCCGACCTCGATGTCGAAACGGTCGGTCATGCCGAACTGGTCTGCCTGATGCCCGAGGGGCACCGGCTGGCCGGACAGGCCGAACTGGGCTTCGCCGATCTGGCGGAGGAGACGCTGATCTCCTACCGCGTCGACACGCTGCCCGGCCGGCTGCTGGCCGGGGCGCTGGAGGCCGAGGGCGGCGTCTATGCCCCGGCGGTGGAGATCGACCTGTCGATCACCGCGCTGCCCTTCGTGCGCGAAGGCATCGGCGTGGCGGTGGTGGACGGACTTCTGCCATGGAGCCAGTTTTCCGGCATCGTGCAGCGGCCCTTCCGCCCGAGCATCCAGGTGCCCATCGCCATCCTGACCAGCAAGGAGCGCCCGCTGTCCGGCAGCCATGCCCTGATGCGCGACTGCATTCGCCAAGCCGCTCGCGCCCTTGAGCCGGGTCGCTCCTGAATTTTCCGGCCTGACGGCTCCTCAGGGCTTTTGACCGGGCAGGCCCGATGCCGGTCAGAAATCGGCGACCCTGCCGGCGGAAAAGCCGGCGAAGCGGTCGGGGTGGTAGGGCTTGGGATCGACAATCGGCGGCTGATCGGTGATGAGGTCGGCGATCAGGTGCCCGGCGCCGGGGCCAATGCCGAAGCCATGGCCGCTGAAGCCGGCGGCCAGGATCAGGCCGGGCAGGCTGCCGACCTCGCCGATGGCCGGAACGCCGTCGGGCGTGCTGTCGATGTAGCCGGCCCAGGCGGCGGTGATCGGCGCGCCCTTCAGGCCGGGCAGCAGCGCCGTTGCCCGCTCGTGGGTGAGGCGGATGGTGCTGCGGTCCGGGCTGGGGTCCAGAACCCGCACCCGCTCCATCGGCGTCGGGCGGTCGAGCCGCCAGCGCCGCAGAGTCTCGTGGCCGGAGCGTATTCCCTCCGTCCCGCCGGGCATCAGGCTGCGCCAGCGCCGGGCGAACATCGGCATGAATTGCGGCGCGAAGCGGATTTGCTGGAGCGTCGGGTCGACGCGTCCGCGTCCGCTGATGGCCAGCGTGTGCCCGCCGTCGCCGCGCCGGGTGATCGACACGGCGGCGGTGTGCAGGGCGTCGGGCAGGCCGGACGGGCTGGGACCGACCGACAGGATCGACGAGCGGATCGAGGCCAGCGGGAACCGCACGCCCATCTGATGGCAGAAGGAGGACGCCCAGGCTCCGCCCGCCAGGACCGCCAGCGTCGTGCGGATCGTTCCCTTCTCGGTCACGACGCCGCAGACCCGTCCGCCGGCGGTTTCCAGCCCGCGCGCGGCGTAGCCCTGATGCACCGTGCCGCCCAGATTCATGATCGCCTTTGCCACCGCGGGTGCCGCGCGGGCCGGATCGGCGATGCCGTCCGACGGCGAGAAGACGCCGCCCTTCCAGGGCTTTCCGGTCGCCCGGCCGCGCTCGGCGGCCTCGGCGGCGGACAGCATGTGGGTGGTGACGCCGACCGTCCGGGCGAAATCGCGCCAGCGCGCCCAGCCTGCCAGTTCCCCGTCGTCGTTGCTGAGATAGAGCAGGCCGCAGCGGGAAAAGCCGGTGTCCTCGCCGCTCTCCGCGGCGAAACGCTCCCACAAATCCAGGCTTTTGGTCGCCATCGGCAGTTCGCGCGCGTCGCGGTTCTGCTGCCGGCACCAGCCCCAGTTGCGGCTGGACTGTTCCGCCCCGACCTGTCCCTTTTCCACCAGCGCCACCGACAGCCCGCGCCGGGCCAGGAAATAGGCCGCCCAGACACCGACGATGCCGCCGCCGATCACGACGGCATCCGCCCGTTCGGGCAGGCTCGGGGAGGACGGGATGGTTTGCAAGGGGGCGGGCATGGCGCGGGTCTCCGATTTCGGCGTGACACCATCTAGCCATGGCGCGCGGATCGGCGGGCGCTGCTTTGGGCAACTGAACGGCATTATCTTCTGTCTATGACGGAATGCCCGACGCTTTGTTCTGCCGGAAGAAAGCCACTCGGCCGTCGACAGGCGGGCTGCGCGTGTTAAGCTGCCCCGGCATGCTTGGCAGAATTATCTGCTGCCGTTATTCCGCTCTCCCGCCCTCGAACCGGATGGGTTCCCCATGAAGCTGGACCGCATCGACATCAAGATTCTGCATCAGCTCCAGAAGAACGGCCGGATCACCAACGTCGAGTTGGCCGAACTGGTGAATCTGTCGCCCAGCCCTTGCCTGATGCGGGTCAAGAAGCTCCAGGCGGAAGGCTACATCGAAGGCTACACGGCGCAGATCAATGTCAGCAAACTGGGCCAGACCCTGACCGTCTTCACCGAGGTGACGCTGAAGAACCACCGGCAGGTCGATTTCGCCCGTTTCCTGGCCGCGGTCAAGAAGATCGAACAGCTGCTGGAATGCCATCTGGTGTCCGGCGGCTACGACTACATGCTGAAGTTCGTCACCTCCGGCATCGGCGAATATCAGGAGATCATGGAAAAGCTGACCGACATGGACATCGGCATCGACAAATACTTCAGCTATGTCGTGCTGAAGTCGCCGATCGTGCGCGCCCACATGCCGCTGACGACGCTGTTTCAGTTGTGATCCTGCGCGTTGGCCCCGCGCGGCGCTGGAAGCCGGGGCGATGCGACGGAGGGATCGTCCGCCGCATCGCTCCGGCTTTCAGCGCGCGAACGCGGTGACTCAGGCGCCGAGCTTCGGCACCGTGTGCGTGTCGAGCGCCACGCAGATGTTCTTCGTCTCCATGTAGAAATCGAAGCTGTAGTCGCCGCCGTCACGGCCGATGCCGCTGGCCTTCATGCCGCCGAAGGGGGTGGGCAGGTGGCGGTTGTTCTCCGAATTGATCCACACCATGCCGGCGTCGAGCTTCAGCGCCACGCGGTTGGCCCGGCTGACGTCGCGGGTCCAGACATAGCCGGCCAGCCCATAGGCGACGTCGTTGGCCACCGCGACCGCTTCCGCCTCGTCGTTGAAGGGAATGGCGGTCAGGACAGGCCCGAAGATTTCCTCCTGGGCGATGCGCATGCGGTTGTTCGCGCCGGTGAACAGCGTCGGACGGACATAGTTGCCGCCGGGCTCTCCGGCGCGGACGCCGCCGACCTTGACCGTCGCGCCGTCCTCCCGCGCGATGTCGCAATAGCTCAGAACCTTGTTCAGATGGCGCTCGTGCACCAGCGGGCCGACCTCGGTGGAGGGATCCAGCGGGTGGCCGACGCGGATGCGGGCGACGCGCTCCGCCAGCCTTTCGACGAAGGCGTCATGGATGCCGCTCTGCACCAGCAGGCGCGAGGACGAGGTGCAGCGCTGGCCGTTCAGGCTGTAGATCATGAACACCACGGCGTCCAGCGCCCGGTCCAGATCGGCGTCGTCGAACACGACGACCGGGTTCTTGCCGCCCAGCTCGAAATGCACGCGCTTCAGCGTCGGGGCGCCCTGAGCCATGATGTGGCTGCCGGTGGTCGATTCGCCGACGAAGGCCACCGCCTTGATCGCCGGATGCTCGGTCAGCAGCTTGCCGGCCTCCTCGCCCAGACCGTTGACCAGATTGGCGACGCCGGCCGGCACGCCGGCTTCGGCCATGATCTCGGCCAGCAGCATGGCGGTCAGCGGGCTCCACTCCGCCGGCTTGTGGACCACCGTGCAGCCGGCGGCGAGCGCCGGGGCGATCTTCCAGGTCGACAGCATGAAGGGCGTGTTCCAGGGCGTGATGACCGCCACCGGTCCCAGCGCCTGCCGGACGGTGAAGTTCAGATGGTCCCTGGCCGGCAGCGACAGGCCGTTCGCGGCATCCGGCGCCCGGTCGGCGAAGAAGCGGAAATTCTCCGCCGCGCGTTCGGCCGCCTTGCTCATGAAACGGATCGGCTGGCCGCTGTCCAGGCTTTCCAGCACGGCGATCTCCTCCGCCCGCGCCAGGATGCCGTCGGCGACGCGGTGCAGGATGCGCTTGCGCTCGGTGCCCGGCAGGGCGGCCCAGGCGGGGAAGGCGCGCTGTGCCGCGGTCGCGGCGGCATCGACGTCGGCGGCGTTGCCGGCATGGACCCGGTTGATGATCCCGCCGTCGATGGGGGACAGATTGTCGAACAGCCGCTCCGACTGGCCGGGCACCTCCCGCCCGTCGATGAAATGGCCGAGCGGACGATCCCGGAACCGGGTCAGGAGCCGTTCCGCGGTTGCGAGATTCGTTTCGAAAGCGGATGCCATGGCGTTTCACTCCAGGTTTTGGTTGGCACTTGTTGGGCGGAGCTGTGATCGGCAGAGCTGTGGTGGGCCGGGATATGGCGGGCCGGGCTGCCGCGGGCGGTGCGCGCCGGCGCAGAACTTGATCTGTTAATATTTAACATGTTATATAAATTGGGCTGCGGTGCTGTCAAGCGCTTTCCCTGCGCAGGGCCGCCGCGTTATGGTGCGGGAAACCTCGAGACATGCGTCGACTCTTTCCAGATGAGGCCGGAGCCTTGGGCAGACCTTCCAGAAAAGCCGCGGCGGCAACCGAACCGGCGGCGAAACCCACAGAGGTAACCGGGCAGTCCGCTGGCGAGATGCGGGCCTTCCGCCGGTCGCTGCCGATGGCGCTGCTGAAGGCGCGCGAGGCGGTGATGGCGCGCTTCCGGCCGCTGCTGCACGAACATGACCTGACCGAACAGCAGTGGCGGGTGCTGCGCGCCCTGACCACGGCGGACGAGTTCCGTGCCGGCGAGCTGGCGCGGGTCAGCAGCATCAGCATGCCCAGCCTGTCGCGAATCCTGCGCACGCTGGAAAAGCGCGCGCTGATCCAGCGCGGGATCGAGGACAAGGATTTGCGGGCGGCCCAGATCTCGATCACGCCGTCCGGCCGCGACATGATCGCGCTGATCGCTCCTCACAGCGAACGGCGCTATGCCGAGATCACCGCGGCCTTCGGCGCCGACCGGCTGGCGACGCTGTACGGGCTGCTCGACGAACTCGCCGATTGCCTGGGCGGTGCGGATGGCAGCGACGGCGACGAGGAATAGGGGGCGGGGGCCGACGGCCCCCTCATGTGCGCGTCCTTAGAGTCCCCCCATGCACAGGTATTTGATCTCCACGTAATCCTCGATGCCGTAGCGGGAGCCTTCGCGGCCGAAGCCGGATTGCTTCACCCCGCCGAACGGCGCCACCGCGGTGGAGATCAGGCCGGTGTTGATGCCGACCATCCCGTAGTCCAGCGCTTCGCCGACGCGCCAGACGCGGGCGTGGTCGCGGGTGAACAGATAGGCGGCGAGGCCGTAGTCGCTGTCGTTGGCAAGACGCACGGCCTCGGCTTCGTCGGTGAAGCGGATCAGGGGCGCGACCGGGCCGAAGATCTCCTCCACCGCAACCCGCATCGACGTGGTGACGCCGGTCAGCACCGTCGGTTCGAACCATGTGCCGCCCAGTGCATGGCGCCGGCCGCCCACCGCCACGACGGCGCCGGACCGGGTGGCGTCGGCCACCAGCTCCTCCACCTTCGCCAGGGCGGCGGCATCGATCAACGGTCCCTGCTGCACGCCGTCCTCAAGCCCGTTGCCGACCGTCATCGCGGCCACCGCCTCCGACAGCCGGGCGGCGAAGCGGTCGTAGATGCCGTCCTGCACCAGGAAGCGGTTGGAACAGACGCAGGTCTGGCCGGCGTTCCGGTATTTGGAAGCCAGGGCGCCGGCAACCGCGGCATCGAGATCGGCGTCGTCGAAGACGATGAAGGGGGCGTTGCCGCCGAGTTCCATCGACAGCCGCTTGACCGTGCCGGCGCATTGCCCGATCAGCAGCCGGCCGACCTCGGTGGAGCCGGTGAAGGTCAGCTTGCGCACCGCCGTGCTGGCGGTCAGCACCGCGCCGATCTGCCGGGCCGGCCCGGTCACCACCGAAAAGACGCCGGGCGGGATGCCGGCGCGCTCGGCCAGTGCCGCCAGCGCCAGCGCCGACAGCGGCGTCTGCTCGGCCGGCTTGACGATCATCGTGCAGCCGGCCGCCAGCGCCGGTGCCGCCTTGCGGGTGATCATCGCCGCCGGGAAATTCCAGGGGGTTATGGCGGCGCAGACGCCGACCGGCTCCTTCACCACGACGATGCGGCGGTCGGGCAGGGGGGACGGGATGACGTCGCCATAGAGGCGCTTCGCCTCCTCCGCGAACCATTCGACGTAGGAGGCGGCGTAATCGATCTCGCCGCGCGCCTCGGCCAGCGGCTTGCCCTGCTCCAGCGTCATCAGCAGGGCCAGATCCTCGCGGTTCTCCAGGATCAGCTCGAACCAGCGGCGCAGCAGGGCGGCGCGGCGGCCGGCGGTTTCCGCCCGCCAGCCGGGGAAGGCGGCCTCGGCGGCGGCGATGGCGCGTGCGGTCTCCCCGGCGCCGCAGCGGGGGACATGGGCGATGGTGGCGCCGGTCGCCGGGTCGGTGACGGGACTGCGCCCGCCATCGTCGGCGTCGATCCAGGCGCCGGCCACGAAGCAGCGCTCGCGCAGCAGGGTGCTGTCGGTCAAATCGATCATGGATCTTTATCCTGCGGGGCTGGGGGCGGTCAGTAGCCGCCGGGCGCCGGAGCGGCCGTCGACGGGGAGGTCGTCGGAGAGGCAGACGGCTGGCGGAAGCGGGCGGCCAAGTCGGCGGCGGCGCGGGCGAACAGGGTGGTATCCACCCCGACTCCGACAAACAGGGCGCCGGCCGCCAGATAGGCGCGGGCCAGCGTCTCGTCGGTCGTCAGCACCCCGGCGGCCTTGCCCGCCCTGCGGGTCCGGGCGATGCCGTCCTCGATGGCCGCGCGCACGGTCGGATGTGCGGGCTGGCCGCGCAGGCCCAGCGACGCCGACAGGTCGGCCGGGCCGAAGAAGACGCCGTCCACCCCCTCCACCGCGGCGATGGCGTCGAGATTGTCCAGGCCGCGGGCGGATTCCACCTGCACCAGCAGGCAGATCTCGCCATCGGCCCCGTCCAGATAGCCGCCGATGCGGTTCCAGCGCGAGGCGCGGGCGAGCGCGCTGCCCACCCCACGGATGCCGCCGGGCGGGTAGCGGGTGGCGGCGACCAGCGCCGCCGCCTGCTCCGCCGTCTCCACCATCGGCACCAGCAGGGTCTGGGCGCCGAGGTCGAGCATCTGCTTGACGATCGCCGCGTCGCCGACCACCGGGCGGACGATGGGATGGCTGGCATAGGCGGCGATGGCCTGGAGCTGGGCCAGAATGCCGCGCAGGTCGTTCGGGGCATGCTCGCCATCGATCAGCAGCCAGTCGAAGCCGGCCCCGGCCGCGATCTCCGCGCAATAGGCGTCGGCCAGCCCGAGCCACAGGCCGAACTGCGGCCGCCCCGCCGCCAGCGCCCGCTTGAAGGTGTTTTCCGGAGTCTTCATCGCTGTCCTCCTTGGAATCTTTACACGAAGCGCAGCGCGATGGAGCCGAAGGGGCCGTAATCGGCATGCACCGTGTCGCCGGACTTGACCGGCACCGGGCGGGTGAAGGACCCGGCGAGCACGACCTGCCCCGGCTCCAGCGCCACGCCATGCGGCGCGAAGCGGCGGGCCAGCCAGCAGATGCCGTTGGCCGGGTGGTTCAGAACGCCGGCCGCCACGCCGGTCTCCTCGATTACGCCGTTGCGGTAGAGCAGGGCGGCGGCCCAGCGCAGGTCGGTGTCCAGCGGCCGCATCGGTCGTCCGCCCATGACGATGCCGGCATTCGCCGCATTGTCGGAGATGGTATCCATCACCTTGCGCGGGCGCTTGCTGTCGGGATCGACGCGGTGGCAGCGGGCGTCGATGATCTCCAGCGCCGGCACGACATAGTCGGTGGCCGACAGCACGTCGAACAGCGTGACGTTCGGACCCTCCAGGCGCGATTTCAGGATGAAGGCCAACTCGACCTCCACCATCGGGGCGATGAAGCGGTCGATGGCGATGTCGCCGCCGTCGGGGAACAGCATGTCGTCGAGCAGGGTGCCGTAATCCGGCTCGTCGATCTGCGAGGATTGCTGCATCGCCCGGCTGGTCAGGCCGATCTTGTGGCCGATGACCTTGCGCCCCCCGGCGATCTTCGCCTCCACCCAGCAGCGCTGGATGGCATAGGCGTCCTCGATGGTGATGTCGGGGTGGTCGAGGGAGATCTGGCGGGTCTGGACGCGGGTGTTCTCCGCCTCGTGCAGGCGCGCGGCGGCGGCCCGGACGGCGTCACGACTGAGCATGGGGAAAGCCTCGTCTCAAGCGGCCTTGTAGCGGCCGTGGATGTTGTTGTGCTTCCAGGTGCCGGCCTCGCTGAATTCCTGGATTTCCAGCGACAGGGCGAGGAAGCGGCTGGCGAAGAGCTCGGCGAAATGGTCCCTGACCATGGCGAACAGCGCGTCGCCGGTCTTCGTCTTCTGCTCGGCGCTGCGGCCGGCGCCGATCTTCAGCGTCAAATGGACGAAGGCGTCGTCGGCCGTGCCGTCCGCCACGCAGAAATCCTCCAGCCGGATGGCGCGGGAGCGGATGCCGCCGGTGGGAAAGACGCCGCCCTGGGCGATCAGCACGGCGTTGGCCTTGCGCAGCAGCGCCGGGATGTCGGCCTGTGCGCCGAGGTTGCCGGTGTATTCGACGGTCAGATGCGGCAT
>NZ_CP170470.1:0-607914 GCF_042604625.1 Azospirillum sp. A29 | reverse complement strand
GATCGGGGACCTTGAGGGGAGGAGGGAGACTCCTCCCGCGTCAGTTTCGATTCCAGCCAGTCGGGCCAGACCGCCTTGTCGTCCAGCTTCACATAGGCCATGCCGGTCAGGCCGGTCTTCACCCGCTCGATGTAGCGGGTCACCAGCGCTTCCGGGACGCGGGCCTTGACGCGGAACATCATGCGGTCGCGTTCGGACTTGGTCTCCACCTGCTTGGGCGTGAACTGGGCGCGCGGGGCGACGAAGGTCACGGCGGCAGGGATCGCGGTGTCGGGAACGGCGTCCAGCAGGATGCGGGCCTCGGCACCCAAGGCGAGGTTCCCGGCCGTGTCGGTCGGCAGGAAGAAGGTCATGTAGACGTTCGACAGGTCGAGCAGGGTCGCTGCCTTGCCGCCGGCGGCCAGCACCTCGCCGGGTTCGGACAGGCGGTAGAGCACGCGCGACTTGCGCGGCGCCTTCAGCACGCCGTCGGCGACCAGATCGGCCAGACGGTCGACGTCGCCGGCCGCGGCGGCGATGGCCTCGTCGGCGCTGGCGAGGTGGCTCTTGGCGGCCTCCAGCGCCGCGTCGGCGGTGCGGCGGCTGTTGCGGGCCTGATCGACACGCTGTTCGGCGACATGGCCCTTGCCGAACAGGATCAGCGCCCGTTCCATCTCCTTGGCGGCGAAGTCGGCCTCGCTGACGCGCTGGGCGACCAGGGCGGTCGCTTCCTCCCGCGCGCGGCGGGACTGGCGCAGCTGGGCTTCGGCGGAGCGGAGCTGCGCTTCCAGGTCGCGGGTGTCGAGCGTGGCGATGACGGCGCCGGCCTCCACCAGATCGCCCTCCTGCACCGGGATGGTCAGGACGCGGGCGGCGTATTTGGTGGCGACATCGATCTCGTTCGCCTCGATCCGGCCGTTGCCGGAAGCGAAGCCGGCGGGCAGGCGGTTGCCCTGCATCGCCCGCCAGCCATAGGCGGCCCCGGCGCCGAGGATCGCCAGCAGGGCGACGGCGATGAAAAGGCGCTTGATGCTCATGGCTGGGTTCCTTTCGCCGCTTCGCCATCGCTGTTCAGCGCGCCCATCACGCCGGCCAGGATGCGTTCGCGCGCCGCGTCGTCGGGGGCGGCGTCCAGGGTGCGACGCAGGGACAACAGCGCCTCGGCATAATGATTGTGCCAGTCGAGGCCGGCGAGGCCGGCGGCGGCAAGGCGGGGGTGGCGGTCTGCCGGGGCCAGCGGGCGCGGGGCGGCGAGGTCGACGCGGTCGTCCAGCGCCGGCTGGGCGATACGCTCCGCCGCCCAGCCCTTGTCGAGCAGGGCCTGACGGATGGAGGCGCGGGCGGCGTCCTCGCCATGGACCAAGAACAGGCCGTGGCCGACGCCGTGGCGGGCATTCACCCAGTCCAGCAGGGCGGTGCGGTCGGCATGGCCGGAATAGACATCGATGGAGCGGACCTTCGCCTTCACCGCGATCTCCTCGCCATGGATGCGGACGCGGGGCGTTCCCTCCTGCAACAGGCGGCCGAGCGTGCCGGGGGCCTGGTAGCCGACCAGCAGCACGGTGTCCTGCGGGCGCCACAGGCGATTCTTCAGATGGTGGCGGATGCGGCCGGCATCGCACATGCCGCTGGCCGCCATGACGATGGCGCCGCCAGCGATGCTGTTCAGCCGCTGGCTTTCCGGCACGCCGCGGACATGGTGGAAATTGGCGCGGGTGAAGGGATCGCCGTCGGTCTCCAGATCGTCGAGATGGCGGCGGAAGACGCCGGTCACCGCGTCGGCCAGTGGGGAGTCGAGGAAGACGTCGACCGCCGGCAGCTGGCCGCTGTCGAACAGGCAGTCGAGGTCGTAGAGCAGCTCCTGCGTCCGCTCCACCGCGAAGACCGGGATCAGCAGGACGCCGCCGGCTGCCAGCGCGGTGGACACCTCGGCGCGCAGAACCGCCTGCCGTCCGGCCTCGTCGAGGTCGGTGCGGTCGCGGTCGCCGTAGGTGGTTTCCAGCACCATCCAGTCCGGCCGTTCCGGCGCCTCGGCGTCGGCATGGAAGCTCTTGCCGCCGGGGCCGAGGTCGCCGGAGAACAGGATGCGGGTGGGCTCGGCGGTCCCGTTGGAGACTTCGACCTCGATGGAGGCGGAGCCCAGGATGTGGCCGGCCTGCCAGAAGCGGGCGCGCAGGCCCGGCAGGATGTCGGTCCAGCGGTCGTACTCGATGCGGCGGAGCCGGCGCAGGCTGCGGATGGCGTCGTCCTGGGTGTAGATCGCCTGGACCGGCGGTCGGCCGCGCTGGCGGTTGCGGCGGTTGAGGCGCTCGACCTCGCCCTCCTGGATGTAGCCGCTGTCGGGCAGCATGTATTCCAGCAGGTCGACCGTGCCGCCGGTGGCGTAAATCCGGCCGCGGAAGCCCAGCTTCGTCAGCTTCGGCAGCAGGCCGGAATGGTCGATGTGGGCGTGGGTCAGCAGGACGGCGCGGATCGCGGACGGATCGAAGGGGAAGGGACGGTAGTTCAGCTCCCGGATCGTCTTGGTGCCCTGGAACATGCCGCAATCGATCAGCACGTCGCCCGCAGGCGTGGACAGGCGGAAGCAGGAACCGGTCACCGTTCCGGCGGCGCCATGGAAGGTCAGCGACAGGGACATTGGTCGGCTCCTTAATCTGGTCGTTACCCCACCATCACCCCGCTGTTCTCCGCCGCGAAGGCCTGGGCGAAGGTGAAGTCGGCGTTGGTGCTGGCGTGGATGCGGTAGAGCGGCTCGCCCTGGCGCACCGGTTCGCCGACCTTGCGCAGCAGGTCGATGCCGGCCCCCTTGTCGGTCGGCGCACCGGCCAGCCGGGCGATGCGGGCGAGGCGGTAGCAGTCGAGCGACGACACGGTCCCGTCGGCGGGCGAGGCGACCTCCGCCACCAGCGAGCCCAGCGTCGCCACGGCGGGCGGCGGGCCTTGCAGGGCGATGATGCGCTCCATGGCGGCGAGCGCGGCACCCGACCGCAGCAGCTCGCGCGCCCGGCGGTTGCCGCTGCCGCCGCGGACGGCGGGATCGAATTCCAGGATGCGGCCGGCCAGCAGCAGGGCGCGCTCCCTCAGGTCGGCGGGCCCGGCGGGCTCGTTGCGCAGCACGGCCATCACGTCGCGCGCCTCCAGCACCGGGCCGATGCCGCGCCCGACCGGCTGCGAGCCGTCGGTGATCGCCACCTCCAGCGTCAGGCCGAGGCTGTCGCCGACATGCTCGAACAGCTTGCGCAGGCGCACCGCCTCGCCGGCCGTGCGGATCTTGGCGCTGGGGCCGACGGGGATGTCGATCAGCAGATGGGTGGAGCCGGCGGCCACCTTCTTCGACAGGATGGAGGCGACCAGCTGTTCGCGGGTGTCGATGGCGAGCGGCCGTTCGACCGAAATCAGGATGTCGTCGGCCGGCGACAGCCGGACATGGCCGCCCCAGACCAGACAGCCCTTGGCCTCGCGCACCAGGGCCTGCATGCGCTCCATCGGCACGTCGACGTTGGCCAGCACCTCCATGGTGTCGGCGGTGCCGGCGGGCGACGTGATGGCGCGCGACGAGGTCTTGGGGATCGGCAGGCCGTGGGCGGCGACGATGGGCACGACGATCATCGAGGTGCGGTTGCCGGGTATACCGCCGATGCAGTGCTTGTCGGCGATGGTGCCGCCGCCAACTCCATCGGGACCCTCCCAATGCAGCCGGGTGCCGGCGGCGATCATGGCGCGGGTCAGGCCCAGCACCTCCGCCGTCGTCATGAAGCTGGCGCAGGCGATCAGGAAGGCGGCGATCTCGATCTTGGAGTAACGCTGGTCGGTGATGTCGCGGATGATCGCGGACAGCTGCGCGTCGGTCAGGGCGGCACCGCCGACCTTGGCGCGCACCAGTTCGAAGCTTTCCGGCGGGGTCGGCGGGACGAGATGGACGGCGGAGCCCTCCGCCAGCCCGAGCTGGCCGAAGGCGGGGTCGGACAGGCCGATCTCGTCGGGGGCGACGGTGGCGGGGTCGTCGACGACGTTCAGCACCGCCAGCAGGGAACGGCCGTCGTTCCGCACCTCCACCCGGCCCAGCCCGAGGAAATCCTCGACATGGTAGCGGGTGCAGCGGCGGTTGAGGAAGGCGACGTTCTCCCGGACGGTGTCTATCGCCAGATGTCGAAGCGTCAGCATGCGCACAGTCTACGCCCGGTCGGGCGCGTCAGCGTCGCCGAGCCTGCGCGGCAGCCATGCCGCACCTTACGCGCTGCGGTTGATCCGGATCATTGGCGGGGCGGAGGGGGTATGCTTCCTCACGTGCTTTCCCGCGCGATGAAGGTCAGGCCGAGGTCGAGCCGCCGCTGCGGCGGTTCCTTGCCGTCCATCAAATCGAGCAGCATGGCGGCGGCGTGGCGGCCGATGGCGTAGCGCGGCGTGGCGACGGTGGTCAGGGTCGGTGTCGTCCAGGCCGAGGCCGGCAGATCGTTGAAGCCGGCGATGGCAAGCTGGTCGGGCACGCGGATGCCGCGGCGCTGGCACTGGAACAGCGCGCCCTGCGCCAGATCGTCGTTGCAGAAGAAGACGGCGTCGCAGTCGGTGTTCTCCGCCATCAGCCGGTCGATCATCGCCGCGCCGAGATGGATGGAGGACGGGTCGGGCAGGCGCCAGACGCGCGCCTCGTCATACAGCCCAGCCTCCTCCAGCGCGTGGCGGTAGCCGTCGAGGCGGGCCAGCGTGCGCGGGTCGAGCTGCACGGCGACGAAGCCGATGCGGCGGTAGCCGCGTTCCAGCAGGTGGGTGGTCATCAGCCGGCCGCCCTCCTCCTGCGAACAGCCGACGCTAAGGCTGTCGGGATCGTCCAGCAGCTCCATCATGTGGACGGTCGGGCTAGCGAGCGCCGACAGGTAGGTGCGGGCGACCGCGGTGTGGTCGGTGCCGGTCAGCAGGATGCCGTCGGGCTGGAACTGGAGATAGGTGCGGATCAGCCGCTCCTCTTCCTCCGGGGAATAGTGGGTGACGCCGAACAGGGCGCGATAGCCGCGCGGCAGCAGCATGTCGTGGATGCCGGCCAGCGTCTCGACGAAGACCATGTTTGTCATCGACGGGATCAGCACCGCCACCGTCATCGACCGCGCCGAGGCCAGCGCGCTGGCGGCCTGATTCGGCACGTAGCCCATCGACTGCGCGGTGTCGAGGATGCGCTGGCGCAGCTCCGGCATCACCAGCTCGGGGCGCTTGAAGGCGCGCGACACGGTGATGGCGCTGATGCCCACGCGCTCCGCCACGTCCGCCATCGTCGCGCGGCCGGTGCGCGAGGAGCGCGGCTTGCGCGTCTTGACCGCCGGGGTTGCCGTCCCATCGCCGCCACGGGTCGTCACAGGGCTTCGTCCTTCCGTTTCCGGCCGGCGCGACGGAAGGTCGCGCGGGCTCGCTGGTCACCGGTGTGTATCATACTCGGCAACGGCCGCAGTCCATGCACGGGCATCCCATTCGGGGGCCAATTCTGCAACCCGCGGCCCGTCTCCGATCCGTTTGTCCGCAACTCAAACAAAACTCTTTACGGCCGTCAAGGTTAGCGCTAACAGTATCGCCACCTCATCTCGGCGTCACCCGCGATTTCCGGCCGGCAGGCCGCGGACGTCCTTTTGACCTGATGATGATAGCGCTAACATAACTGTGTCGGTGCGAAGGCCGCCGCGATCCCGGTCAAGGGGGGCGGTGCCGCACCGGTCTTCGGGAACACGAGCCTCATGAATGGTCCCCCCATCGCGCCGTCCCCCGGCATGAACGCCATTCCCCCCGAGCTATCGGGCGGTGCGCCGCTGATCGTCGTGGTGATGGGCGTCGCCGGCTGCGGCAAGTCCAGCGTCGGCCAGAGCCTTGCCGCGAAGCTGGGCGACGAGTTCATCGAGGGCGACGCCCACCACCCGCCCGCCAACATCGAGAAGATGTCGGCCGGCGTCCCGCTGACCGACGCCGACCGCGACGGCTGGCTGGCGACGCTGGCCGGCTTCATCGCCGAGGCGCATCGGGCGGAGCGCGGGCTGGTCGTCGCCTGTTCGGCGCTGAAGCGGCGCTACCGCGACCGGCTGCGCGGCGACTGCGAGCGGGTGGTCTTCCTGCACCTGCATGGCGACAAGGCGCTGATTGCCTCCCGCATGGGGGCGCGCACTGCCCATTTCATGCCCACCGCCCTGGTCGACAGCCAGTTCGCCGACCTGGAGATGCCGGCGGCCGACGAAGCCGTGCTGTCCTACGAGGTGACGCTGCCGGCCGAGGCCATCGTCGCCGATGCTTATGCCCGTCTGACCGGCGACCGGAAGACCGGGGAAAAATCTGGGAGGAACGCATGAAGAGCGTTGCGGATCTGCTGGAGCGGATCACCGAATGGATCATGGCGGCGATGCTGGCGGTCATGGTCGGTCTCGTCTTCGGCAATGTCGTCCTGCGCTACATCTTCAACAGCGGCCTCGTCGCGGCGGAGGAGATCGCGCGGCTGATGTTCGTCTGGCTGGTGTTCCTGGGCGCCACCGTGGCGCTGCGCCACCAGCGGCATCTGGGGCTGGAGATCCTGCAGGCCCGCCTGCCCTTCAAGGTGCGCCGCGCCTGCGCGGTGATCGCGCACCTGATGATGCTGTACGCGCTTTATCTGTTCGTGCAGGGCAGCTGGATCCAGCTGCTGATCGGCATGGAGACCTTCTCCACCGTCCTGCGCTTCCCCATGGCCTTCTATGCCGCGGCCGGCTTCTTCCCGGCCATCGCCATGGCGCTGATCGTGCTGGCGAACCTGTGGCGGATCGTCGCCAACCAGCCCGGCGCCCGCATCCCCGGCGACCCCGACACGATGATGGACCATCCGGACTCGCACGGCCCCGCCGTGGCCCCGCCGGCGCCCGGCAGCCATCCCGGCAGCGCCACCGGCCCGGCCGTCGCCAAGCGCTGAAGCCCAGCCCAGAAGACCTTTTGCGGACGGAGACGCCGCCATGACGCTCACCATTTTCCTGGGCTCGCTGTTCGGCTTCATGCTGCTCGGCATGCCCATCGCCTTCGCGCTGATGCTGACCGGCGTCGCGCTGATGGTCCACCTCGACTTCTTCGACGCCCAGCTGGTCGCCCAGAACATGCTGAGCGGCGCCGACAACTACCCGCTGATGGCGGTGCCCTTCTTCATCCTGGCCGGCGAGCTGATGAACGCCGGCGGCATCTCCCAGCGCATCATCAACCTGGCGGTCAGCCTGGTCGGCCACATCAAGGGCGGCCTCGGCTTCGTGACCATCGGCGCCTCGGTGATGCTGGCCAGCCTCTCGGGCTCGGCCATCGCCGACACCGCGGCGCTGGCGACGCTGCTGATCCCGATGATGCGCGACCACGGCTATCCGGTGCCGCGCTCCGCCGGCCTGATCGCGTCGGGCGGCATCATCGCCCCGATCATCCCGCCCAGCATGCCCTTCATCATCTTCGGCGTGACCACCAACACCTCGATCAGCTCGCTGTTCATGGCCGGCATCGTGCCGGGCCTGCTGATGGGGCTGGGCCTGATCGCCGCCTGGATCTTCGTCGTCCGCGACATGACGGTGAAGCTGCAGCCGAAGGCCAGCGGGCGGGAGCGGCTGAAGGCGCTGGGCGACGGCGTCTGGGCGCTGGCCCTGCCGGTCATCATCATCGGCGGCCTGCGCGGCGGCATCTTCACGCCGACCGAGGCCGCGGTGGTCGCCGCCGTCTATTCGCTGTTCGTGGCGCTGTTCGTCTACCGTCAGGTGACGCTGCCGCAGCTGGTGCCGCTGCTGGTCCAGGCGGCCCGCACCACCAGCACCGTCATGTTCCTGTGCGCCGCCGCCCTGGTGTCGTCCTACATGGTGACGCTGGCCGACCTGCCGCAGCAGATGACGGAGCTGCTGGCCCCGCTGATGGGCCATCCCAAGATGCTGATGCTGGCCATCGCCGTCCTGCTGCTGGCCGTCGGCACGGTGATGGACCTGACCCCGACCATCCTGGTGCTGGGTCCGGTGCTGACCCCGCTGGCGATCAAGGCCGGCATCGACCCGACCTATTTCGGCGTGATGTTCGTCCTGATCGGCACGCTGGGCCTGATCCATCCGCCGGTCTGCACGGTGCTGAACGTGGTGTGCGGCGTCGCCCGCATCTCGCTGGAAAGCGCGACCAAGGGCATCTGGCCCTTCCTTCTGACCTACATCGTGCTGGTGGGCCTGCTGATCGCCGTGCCGGAGATCGTCACCGCGCCGCTGCACATGTTCCACTGACGCCTGCCCAAGACCAAAAGCCCAAAACACCAGACGCCAATCACCAGATGGCAAGGGAGATCGACCCCATGTTCCGCAAACTGCTGCTCGCCACCGGCATCGCCGCCGCCCTGCTCGCCCCGGTCGCCGCTTCGGCGCAGGACGTGAAGACCCGCATCATCCGCTTCGGCTACGGCCTGTCGGAAAGCAGCAACCAGGGCCGCGCGGTGAAGTATTTCGCCGAGGAGCTGTCCAAGCGCAGCGGTGGCAAGCTGAAGGTGAAGGGCTTCGGCGACGCCAGCCTGGGCAGCGACATCCAGATGCAGAACGCCCTGATCGGCGGCGCGCAGGAGATGATGGTCGGCTCCACCGCCACCCTCGTCGGCATCGTCAAGGATTTCGGCGTCTACGACCTGCCCTTCCTGTTCAACAACGAGAAGGAGGCCGACGCCGTCCTCGACGGCCCGTTCGGCGAGAAGCTGCTGAAGTCGCTGAACGACAAGGGGCTGGTCGGGCTCGTTTATTGGGAGAACGGCTTCCGCAACCTGACCAACAGCAAGCGGCCGATCACCAAGCTGGAGGACATGGGCGGCATCAAGCTGCGCGTGATGCAGAACCCGGTCTACATCGACATGTTCAACCGCTTCGGCGCCAACGCGGTGCCGCTGGCCTTCTCCGAGCTGTTCACCGCGATGGAGACCGGCACGGTCGACGGCCAGGAGAACCCGGTCACCACCATCCAGTCGTCCAAGTTCTATGAAGTGCAGAAGTATCTGACGATCTCCCGCCACGTTTACAGCCCGTGGATCATGCTGGCCAGCAAGCGCTGGTACGACGGCCTGTCGGCCGACGAGAAGAAGATCCTGAACGAGGCCGCCATCGCCTCGCGCGATTTCGAGCGCAAGGACAGCCGCGAGGCCTCGGCCCAGAGCATCGCCTACCTGAAGGAAAAGGGCATGCAGATCAACGAGCTGAGCCCGGCCGAGCTGGAGCGCATGCGCGAGATGGTCAAGCCGGCCTTCGACAAGTACGCCGCTGACGGCGGTGCCGACGTGCTGAAGGATCTGCAGGGCGCCATCGCCGCGTCCCGCAAGTAACCACGGCGACGCCAGTTGCAGGGGTGACGGGGGCGGACCGGATCGACCGGTCCGCCCCTTTTCTTTTGCGGATGCCGAGCCCGGGTTGCAGAGATTGGAATGATTCTCAGATTGGTCCTTAAGTACGGTTTGCCGATCGCGGTCCGAGTTCTTCGCGGTTTTTGAGAACAACTCTCAGCAACTGTGGGCCGGACGGATGGATTGGTGAATAATTTACTCGAATTTAACAGAACTGCGAGACAGTTACTCCGGGGTGTCCGTGCCCTTGTCCGGGTGTGTCGTGGGGACTGTCGATGTTCAAGAAGTTGCCTTTGGTGACCAAGCTGGTTCTGGCGATCGGACTGGTCATGACGATCGGGCTGGGGGCCGGGTCGGTCGTGATCTCCGTCAAGAGCGGGGCGGACACCGACGCGCTGTCCTTCCAGGTCGGGGAGGAACTGGGCAAGTATCATGCGGCGACGGTCGAGCGCCGGCTGAACGATGCCCTGGACATCAGCCGCAACATGGGCACGACGCTGCTCAGCCTGAAGCGGAGCGGCGTCACCGACCGCGGCGCGCTGAACGACTGGCTGAAAAGCCTGCTGGAGGCCAACACCGGCCTGATCGGCGTCTGGATCGGCATGGAGCCGAACGCGCTGGACGGCAAGGACTCCGCCTTCGCCAACAGCCCCGGCACCGATGCCAGCGGCCGCTTCATCCCCTATTGGAACCGCGGCGGCGGCAAGGCCCAGCTGGAATCGCTGGTCGGCTATGACGATCCCGGACCGGACGGCCTCTATTACCAGCAGGCCAAGCGCACCGGCAAGGAGGTGATCGTCGAACCCTACAGCTATGTCGTCGCCGGCAAGACCGTGCTGATGGTGTCGCTGGTGGTGCCGATCCTCGACAACGGCAAATTCATCGGCGTCGCCGGCGTCGACATCGCCACCGACGCCATCTGGAACGAGTTGAAGACGGCAAAGCCGTTCGAAACCGGGTCGGTGTTCCTGATCTCCAACGCCGGCGCCTGGGCGGCCTACAGCAACCCCGACCATCTGGGCAAGCCGATCCTGGAGACCAACCCCCGGCTGAAGGACGCGATGTCCGCCGTCCGCGAAGGCCGGCCCTTCGCCCATTTCTCGGTGTCGGCCAGCCTCGGCACCGAGGTGAAGCAGCTGTTCCGGCCGGTCGTCATCGGCAACACCGGCACGCCCTGGTCGATCCTGGTCAATCTGCCGCTCAACAAGGTCGAGGTGCCGAAGCAGGAACTGCGGACCTTCATCGCGGTGGGGGCGGTGCTGCTGACCGCCGGGCTTCTGCTGGCGCTGTGGCTGACCAGCCGGGTCGTGGTGGGCCAGCCGCTGCGCCGGATCATCGCCACCATCCAGGCGCTGACCGCCGGCCGGCGCGACGTGGAGGTCGCCGACCGCGACCGCGCCGACGAGATCGGCGCCATCAACACGGCGCTCCAGCTGTTCAAGGAGAATGCCGGCCGCGTCGCCGAGATGGAGGAGCAGCGCCGCCTGGACGAGCAGCGCGCCGCCGAGCAGCGCAAGCAGGATCTAGCCCGTCTGGCCCAGCGCTTCGAGGGCTCGGTCGGCGACGTGGTCGCCAGCGTCGCCAAGCAGGCCGAGGCGATCCGCGCCGACTCCGAAGGGCTGTCGGCCATCGCCGAGCAAACCAACGCCCAGGCTTCCGCCGTCGCCAGCGCCGCCGACGTCGCCAGCGGCAACGTGCAGACGGTGGCCGCCGCGGCGGAGGAGCTGGCGCACTCCATCGAGGAGATCAACCAGCGCATCGCCGCCTCGTCGCGCATGGCGAACGACGCGGTGGGCGAGGTCGAGAAGACCAACGGCACGGTGGCCGGTCTGGCCGAGGCGGCGCAGAAGATCGGCGACGTGGTGAACCTGATCCAGTCCATCGCCGGCCAGACCAACCTCCTGGCGCTGAACGCCACCATCGAGGCGGCGCGGGCGGGCGAGGCCGGCAAGGGCTTCGCCGTCGTGGCGCAGGAGGTGAAGAACCTCGCCAGCCAGACCGCCAAGGCGACCGAGGAGATCGCCGCGCAGATCGCCGAGATCCAGTCGGTCAGCGGCAGCGCCGTCGGCGCCATCCAGGCCATCGGCCGCACCATCCTGGGCATCAGCGAGACGGTCACCGCCGTCGCCGCCGCCGCCGAGGAGCAGGGGGCGGCGACGCGCGAGATCAGCCGCAACGTCCAGCAGGCCGCCAGCGGCACCCGCGAGGTGTCAACCAACATCGAGGGCGTCACCCGCGCCGCCAGCGAAACCGGCAGCATGGCCGCCCAGGCGCGTGGGGCCGCCGACACGCTGTCGCACCAGTCGACCCAGCTGCGCGGCGAGGTGCAGCGCTTCGTGGCGACGATCCGCGAGGCGTGACGTGTGGGGGGCCGCCGGTTGGCGGCTCCCTCCTTTTCAGCAGTCGAAGAAGACCGTTTCCCCGTCGCCCTGGATGCGGATGTCGAAGCGGTAGACCACGCCGCCGGGCGTCTCGGTGCGGGTCGCGATCAGGGTGTCGCGGCGGTCGGCGGGGACGCCCGCCAGCACCGGGTCGGCCGCGTTGGCCGCGGTCTCGTCGGAGAAATGCAGGCGGGTGAAGGCGTGGCTCAGCATGCCGCGGGCGAACACCGTCACCGCGATGTGCGGGGCGTGGCCGGGGTCGCAAGGACCCGGCTTCACCGTGTCGAAGACATAATGGCCGGCGTCGTCGGTGCCGCAGCGGCCGAAGCCGGCGGCGCCGGGGGCGTGTTTGCCGTCGGCGCCGGCCTGCCAGATCTCCACCACGCAGTCGCGGATCGGCGCACCCTGGCCGTCATAGACCACGCCTTCGATGCGGATGTGCTCTCCGGCCATGTCGCGGGTCGCCAGCCGGTTGGTCGCCAGCGGGCGGCGGCCGTAGAGTTCCGGCGTCCAGGCATAGGCGAAATAGGGGCCGACGGTCTGGGAGGGGGTCTGTTTCAGGGTCTGGCTCATGACGGTCAGCCCTCCATCGGCGTGGCGTGGCGTCCGCGCAGGACGATGTCGAACTCGTAGCCGAGCGCCCACACCGGCTCGGTCACGTCGATGGAGAAGCGGGAGACCAGCAGCTCGCGCGCACCCTCCGGCACCCCGTTGTAGATGGGGTCGAGTGGCAGCAGCGGGTCGCCCGGAAAATACATCTGCGTGACCAGACGGGTCAGGAAGGACGGCCCGAACAGCGAGAAATGGATGTGCGCCGGCCGCCACGCATTGTGGTGGTTGCCCCAGGGATAGGCGCCGGGCTTGATCGTGGTGAAGCGGTAGCGGCCCTCGGCGTCGGTGAGGCAGCGGCCGGCCCCGAAGAAGTTGGGGTCGAGCGGCGCATCGTGCTGGTCCCAGCGGTGGACGTAGCGGCCGCAGGCGTTGGCCTGCCAGATCTCCAGCAGCGTGTGCGGCACCGGCCGGCCGCTCTCGTCCAGCACGCGGCCGGTGACGATCATGCGCTCGCCGATCGGCTCGCCGTTGACGCGGCCGTTCTTCGTCAGGTCGTGGTCGAGCGGATCGAGGCTGTCATGGCCGAACACCGGGCCGGTGCGGACCGACAGCCCCTGCTTCATCGGGATCAGCGGCTTGGACGGCGAGCGCAGCACCGTCGATTTGTAGAGCGGCGACAGGTAGGGCGGGTGTTGCGCCCAGTCGCGGGGGCTGAAATCGCCTTCAGCCTCGTGAACGGCTGTGTCCATCTCGGGGGTTCCTCCTTGGAACGGTCAGCTTTGCCGACCTTGTGTGTTCTTATGGTGATCGAGCACGCGGTCGATGAAGTGGGAGGCCGCACCGGTGTAGCGCAGCGGGTCGAACAGCCGGTCGAGGCCGTCCGCGCCCAGCGCCTGCATCACCTCCCCGTCCTCGGCCAGCACGTCGCGCAGCGGGCGGGCTGCTGCGGCGGCGCGGCGGCTAGCCTCGGCCACGCGGGAATGGGCGGCCATGCGGCCCATGCGGTCGCCCAGCGCCATGGTCACCGCCTCGGCCAGGATCAGGCCGCGGGTCAGGTCGAGGTTGGCGCGCATGCGCTCCTCATCGACGGTCAGGCCGGCGATTGTCTCGCGGGCATGGCGGGCGGCACCGGCGACGAGGCGGCAGAGGTCGGGCAGGGCCTGCCACTCGGCATGCCAGCCGCCGAGACCGCGCTCATGCTCCTGCACCTGGGCCGCCAGCAGCCCGCCGACCAGGGCGGGCGCGCGGATGGCGGTGGAAAGCAGGACGGCGCAGGACACCGGGTTGCGCTTGTGCGGCATGGTGGAGGAGCCGCCGCGGCCGGGGGCGCTGGGCTCGAAGGCTTCGGCGACCTCCATCTGCATCATCAGCGAGATGTCGCGGCCGAGCGTGCCCAGCGTGCCGGCGAGGATGCCGAGCGCGGAGGCCAGTTCGGCGATGCGGTCGCGGCTGGCGTGCCAGGGCAGGGCGGGCAGCGGGAGGTCCAACTCCTTCGCCAGGGCCTCCGCCACTGCCGGGCCGGCGTCGCCGAGCGCGGCCAGCGTGCCGGCGGCGCCGCCGAATTGCAGGGCGAGGCGCTTACTGGCGGCGGCGATGCGCTGGCGGTCGCGGCCGAGCGCGTCGAGCCAGCCGGCGGCCTTCAGGCCGAAGCTGGTGGGCAGGGCGTGCTGAAGCCAGGTGCGGGCGACCATCGGCGTGGCGCGGTGGCGTTCGGCGAGATCGGCGAGGCCATCGGCGAGCGCCGCCAGATCGGCGTCGAGCCCGTCGAGGAAGCGGCGCAGTTGCAGCATCAGGCCGCTGTCCATCGCGTCCTGGCTGGTGGCGCCCCAATGGACGTAGCGGGACGCCTCTTCGTCGGCAGCCTTCACGGCGGCGGTCAGGTGCTTGACCAGGGGGATGGCGGTGTTGCCGGCCAGCGCCGCCTCCGCCCCCAGCGCGGCCAGATCGTAAAGATCGGCCTTGCACGCCGCCTCGATGGCCGGGACGGCGCGGGACGGGATGACGCCGACCGCCGCCTCCGCCCGTGCCAGCGCCGCCTCGAAATCCAGCATGCCCTGCAGCCTTGCCGAGGGGGAGAAGGCGTCGGCCGCCGCGTCGCTGGTGAAGAGCGGGTCGAGCAGGGGGTCGGCGTGGATGGTCGTCATGCTGGTCACCCCTTCTTCGCGTCTTCCTCGTCCATCTCGGCATAGACGGCGCGGGCGAGCGCAATCGCGTGGTTGGAGGCGGGGACGCCGGCATAGATACCGGCCTGCATCAGGATTTCCTTCACCTCGTCGCGGGTGACGCCGGTGTTGCGGGTGGCGCGGATGTGCAGCTTCAGTTCGCCGTCCTTGCCCAGCGCCGCCAGCATGCCGATGGTCAGCATACTGCGCGTCCGGATGTCCAGCCCCGGCCGGGTCCAGATCTGGCCCCAGGCGGTCTTGGTGATGAACTCCTGGAAATCGGCGTCGAAGTCGGTGGCGCGCTCCAGCGAGCGGTCGACATGGGCGTCGCCGAGGACCGAACGGCGCACCGCCATGCCGCGGTCGTAGAGGTCCTTGTCGTTCATTTCACGGTCGGCCATCACAGTTCCCTCAGGAAGCCGTCGATCAGGGCGGCCAGCTCCGCCGGCTTCTCGACGCCGGGGATGTGGGCGGCGCCGGGCAGCAGTTCGAACCGCGCGCCGGGGATGCCGGCCGCCAGCTCGCGGGCGGCATCGGGCGGGGTCGCCACGTCCTCCGCGCCGCAGATCACCAGGGTGGGGGCTTTGATGCCGGCATTGGCGGTCCGCAGGTCGGCGTCGCGGATCGCCATGGCGCAGCCGACATAGCCGTCCTCGGGAATGCGGGCGACCATGGCGGTGTAGCCGCGGATCTGGTCGGGCCGGCCGTCGCGGAAGGCTTGGGTGAACCAGCGGGCCATCACCCCGTCGGCAATCGCCGTCATGCCGCGGGCGCGGATGGCGGCGATGCGGTCGGTCCAGACCGATGCCGGGCCGATGACGCCGGCGGTGTCGCACAGGATCAGGCCATGCACCCGGCCCGGCGCCTTGACGGCGAGGCGCTGCGCCATCATGCCGCCGATGGACAGGCCGCAGACATGGGCGCGTCCGATGCCGAGCGCGTCGAGCAGGCCGGCGGCGTCGTCGGCCAGCAGATCCATGCTGTAGCCGGCGTCTTCCGTGACCGGCGTCACCTGGGTCAGGCCATGGCCGCGCATGTCGTAGCGCAGGATGCGGTAACGCTGCGACAGGTGCGGCACCACCGCGTCCCAGATGTGGAAGCTGGTGCCGATGGAGTTGGCGAACAGCAGCACCGGCGCGTCGGCCGGGCCGGTCAGGTCGAAATGCTGGGTGATGCCGGCGGCTTCGATGAAGGGCATGGAGACTGCCTTCGCTTGTTGTGGTGCAGGCGCGACCGAGTTTGACGCTACACCCGCTCGATCATCACCGCGATCCCCTGGCCGACACCGATGCACATGGTGCAGAGCGCCGTCCGGCCGCCGGATTGTTCGAGCTGGTGGAGCGCCGTGGTCGCCAGACGGGCGCCGCTCATGCCGAGCGGGTGGCCGAGCGCGATGCCGCCGCCGTTCGGGTTCACATGGCTCGCGTCGTCCGGCAGGCCAAGCTCCCGCAGGACGGCCAGCGCCTGGGCGGCGAAGGCCTCGTTCAGTTCGATCAGGTCGATACCGCCGATGGTGCGGCCGAGCCGCTCCAGCAGCTTGCGGGTGGCGGGGACCGGGCCGATGCCCATGACGCGCGGCGCCACGCCGGCGGTGGCGCCGCCGAGGATGCGGGCGCGCGGGGTCAGGCCATGGCGCTTCACCGCCGCTTCTGAGGCGACCAGCAGGGCGGCGGCGCCGTCGTTGACACCCGAAGCGTTGCCGGCGGTGATCGTGCCGCCGGGGCGGACGATGGGCTTCAGCGCCGACAGCGCCTCGATGGTGGTGGCGCGGGGGTGCTCGTCGGTCGTCACCAGTGTCTCGCCCTTGCGGGTCTTGATGGTGACGGGGACGATCTCGCGGGCGAGGCTGCCGTCGGCGATGGCGCGGGCGGCGCGTTCCTGGCTGCGCAGTGCGAAGGCGTCCTGGTCGGCGCGGGAGACCTTCCAGTCGTCGGCGACATTCTCCGCCGTCTCCGGCATCGAATCGGTGCCGTAGGCCGCCTTCATCGCCGGGTTGACGAAACGCCAGCCGATGGTGGTGTCGAAGATCTCGGCCTGCCGGGAGAAGGGGGCGTCGGCCTTGCCCATCACGAAGGGGGCGCGGCTCATGCTCTCCACCCCGCCGGCGATCATCAGATCGGCCTCGCCCGCCATGATGGCGCGGGCGGCGGTGGCGAGCGCGTCGAGGCCGGAACCGCAGAGCCGGTTCATCGTCGTGCCCGGCACCGCGTCGGGCAATCCCGCCAGCAGCGCCGACATGCGGGCGACGTTGCGGTTGTCCTCGCCGGCCTGATTGGCGCAGCCATAGAGGACGTCGTCCACTGCGGCCCAGTCGACCGAGGGATTCCGCTGCATCAGCGCGCGGATCGGCACGGCGCCGAGATCGTCGGCGCGCACCGACGACAGGGCTCCGGCATAGCGGCCGATGGGGGTGCGGATGGCGTCGCAGATGTAGGCGTCACGCATGATGTCATCCTTCTCCGCCGACCTGACCATGAGCGGCGGCGGTGCGGGCCTGGAGGTCGCGCAGCGCGGCCAGCGCGCCGGCGTCCGGGATTTCGGTGGTCTTCAGGTCGGGCGAGATCTTCAGGTCCCAGCCGGTGGCCGCCTTCACCTGCTCCACCGTCACGCCGGGGTGGATGCTGGTCAGGGTCAGTTCCTTGGACACCGGGTCGGGGGTGAGGATGCCGAGGTCGGTGATGACGGCGGTCGGCCCGGCGCCGGGGATGCCGGCCTTGGCTCGCGCCCCGCCACCGTCGAGATAGCCGGCGGAGGTGACGAAGGGCAGCTTGGCGACGAAGGCCTTCGGGCTCTGCTTCAGGACGATGAAGACCTCCTTGGCCTGGGAGGCGATCTCCGGCGCGCCGCCGGCACCGGGCAGCCGCACCTTGGGCGTATCGTAGGGACCGATCACCGTGGTGTTGATGTTGGCGAAGCGGTCGACCTGGGCGGCGCCGAGGAAGCCGACGTCGATCCGCCCGCCCTGCAGCCAGTAGCGGAAGATCTCCGGCGTGCCGACCACGGTGTCGGCGGTCAGCGCGAGGTCGCCGTCGCCGATCGACAGCGGCAGCACCGTCGGCTTAGCGCCGATGGGCCCCGACTCATAGATCAGCACGACCTCCGGCGCATGGGTCAGCCGGGCGAGGTTGGCGGCGGTCGAGGGCAGGCCGATGCCGACGAAGCAGACGGTGCCGTCCTTCAGCAGGCGGCTGGCCGCCACCGTCATGATCTCGGTCGCGGTGAAGTCGAGAGTTTCGGAACCCATCACGCAGCCTCCTTCATGCTTTCGGCCAGCACGCGGCGGAAGCCGGCGAAATCGTCGGTGTCCAGCACATGGCGCTGCATCCAGGCCTGGAAAGTCTCGCGCGAGCGGGCGATGGGATCCCAGGCCTTGTAGAAGCGGTTGTCGCGCTCCGAATAGCCCTGCGCGTAGGACGGATAGGCGCCGCCGGGGACGGGACAGACGGCCGACAGCGCCCAGCTCGGCAGCACGCAGGCGTTGGGTGGCGCCTCCAGATCGTCGACGATCTCCTCCACCGTGACGATGGAGCGCTTGGCGGCCAGCACGGCCTCCTTCTGGACGCCCAGGATGCCCCAGAGCAGCACATTGCCGCGGCGGTCGGCCTTCTGGGCGTGGATCACCGTCACGTCCGGCCGGACGGAGGGGATGGCGGCCAGCTTTTCGCCGGTGAAGGGGCACTCGATGAAGCGGATGTTCGGGTTGACCTTCGGCAGGTCGGAGCCGGTGTAGCCGCGCAGCAGGGCGAAGGGCAGGTTGGAGGCGCCGGCGACATAGGCGTTCGCCATGCCGGCGTGGCTGTGCTCCTCGATGGCGAGTTGGTGCGGCCAACCCTGCTCGACCGCGTCGCGGAAGCGGTGGAGGGAGCCGACGCCGGGATTGCCGCCCCAGGAGAAGATCAGCTTCCTGGCACAGCCCATGCCGATCAGCTGGTCGTAGATCAGGTCCGGCGTCATGCGCACCAGCGTCAGGTCGCGCCGGCCCTGCCGGATGATCTCATGCCCGGCGGCATGGGGGATCAGGTGGGTAAATCCTTCCAGGGCGACTGTGTCGCCGTCGTGCACGAGGCTCGCCACCGCCTCGCGCAGGGGCGTGATCTTCGCCATATGACCTCCCGGATGTGCGAAAATCGCACGAACATTCGTCGTTACGCACAGAGTGGCGAGCGGTGCACCGAAGTGTCAAGGGCGAAAAAAGCGTTATACGTGCGATGATCGCCCATATTGCGGCGCAACATGAGGAATCCGTAGCCTGCTGGGCAAGTTTGTTGATAAAGATTGATGCTTATCAATCAGTTGACTTGAGGGTCAATTTTGTGCGATTATAGAACATAATATCAAATATCGCACTTGACGGTTTGGTCCTCCCTCAGTACGGTGGACGGAACAGTCAATGACCGGAATAGCGAATTCCGGCGCCGGCATATGGTCACATGTGGGAGGGACAATGACGAGGACTCTGCGCAACGCGCTGTTGGGCAACGCGCTGCTGGGTGCGGCGTTCGGTCTGGCGCTGGCGGCCGGTCCGGCCGGTGCCGCCACCATCAAGGTCGGTGTCGTGGCGCCCTTCTCCGGGCCGTTCGGCGTGGTGGGCAAGAGCTTCAAGGAAGCCATCGAGGTCTATCAGGCCGAGCACGGCAAGACCGTCGGCAACGACACGGTGGAGTTCATCTACAAGGACCTCGACCAGGCGAACCCGGCGCAGAGCAAGGCGCTGTCGCAGGAGTTGATCGTCAAGGAGAAGGTGTCCTTCCTCGCCGGCTATTTCTTCACGCCGGATGCGCTGGCGGTCGCCCCGCTGATCGACGAGGCGAACATCCCCTGCGTGATCTTCAACGCCGCGACCTCCGCCATCACGGAGAAGTCGCCGCGCTATGTCCGCACCTCCTTCACGCTGTGGCAGAACACGGTGCCGCTGGCCGAACACATGGCCAAGCAGGGTCTCAAGAAGGCGATCTCCGCTGTCAGCGACTACGGCCCCGGCATCGACGGCGAGGCCGCCTTCAAATCCACCTTCGAGAAGAATGGCGGCACGGTGGTGGACACCATCCGCATGCCGCTGAAGTCCACCGACTTCGCCCCCTTCATGCAGCGGATCAAGGATTCGGGTGCTGAGGCGGTCTATGCCTTCCTGCCCGCCGGCCCGACGACGCTGGCCTTCGCCAAGGCCTTCAACGACACCGGGCTGAAGGCGGCGGGCATCAAGTTCTTCGGTCCCGGCGACCTGACCCAGGAACCGGACCTGCCGGCGCTGGGCGAGGCGGCGATGGGCATCACCACCAGCTTCAACTACAGCCGCGCCCATGACTCGGCGATGAACAAGGCCTTCGTCGCCAAGCACAAGGAGATGTTCGGCTCCTACGACAGCGTCACCTTCACCTCGGTCGGCGCCTATGACGGCACGCACGTCATCTATCAGATGATCAAGAACAGCGGCGGCAAGATCGACGGCGCCAAGGCGGTGGAGTCGGTGAAGGGCATGAGCTGGGAGAGCCCGCGCGGCCCCCTGACCATCGATCCCGACAGCCGCCACGTCACCCAGACGATCTATCTGCGCACCGTCGAGATGGTCGACGGCAAATTGGAGAATGTCGAGAAGCAGTCGTTCCCGAAGCAGCCGGACTATGGGTACAAGTTGGCGAAGTGAGGGTGTGTCCATTTCCTAACCCGGAAAATCCCCTCTCCCCCCGGGGAGAGGGCTAGGGTGAGGGGGACACACGGCAGGATTTTCGGGTGAGGCACGCGGTGCTTCCCCCTCACCCCGACCCTCTCCCCGGGGGGAGAGGGAGATCGCCAGACGGACGCACATCATGGAAACCATGTTCGGGATCGCCGTCGACGGGGTCGCCTACGGCATGATCCTCTTCATCATCTCCGTCGGGCTGTCGGTGACGCTGGGGCTGATGCGGGTGGTCAATCTGGCGCATGGCGCCTTTGCCATGGTCGGCGGCTATGTCGCCTCCTATGCCGCACAGAGCGCCGGGCTGCCCTATGGGCTGGCGCTGGTGGTGGCGGTGGCGCTGACCGTGCTGGCGACGCTGCCGCTCGAACGGCTGCTGTACCGCCGCATCTACGGCTCGGCCAACGAGCTGGCGCAGGTGCTGCTGACCATCGGGCTGACCTTCGTCATCGTCGCCGGCATCAATTACCTGTTCGGCCCGACGCTGAAGCGCATTCCGTTGCCCGATCTGCTGACCGGCACGGTGTCGCTGGGGCCGAAGTCGATCCCGACCCACCGCGCCTTCGTCATCGGCGCCGGGGCGGCCACCCTGCTGGGGCTGTGGTGGCTCTTGGAGCGCACCGATTTCGGCATCCGGCTGCGGGCGGCGGTGGATGACCCGGCCATGGCGGCGGCGCTGGGCATCCGGACCGAGCGGCTCTATCTGGCGACCTTCGCGCTCGGCACTGGACTGGCGGCGCTGGGCGGCGTGCTGGGGGCGGAACTGCTGCCGCTGGAGCCCTATTACGCCATCCGCTACATCGTGCTGTTCCTGGCGGTGGTGGCGGTCGGCGGGGCGGGCAGCATCTTCGGCTCGGCGGCGGCGGCGCTGGCGCTGGGCATCGTCGACACCGCCGGCAAATACCTGATCCCGAATTTCGGCGAGTTCTTCTTTTACGCCGCCCTGATCCTGATCCTGTTCCGCTGGCCCCACGGCTTCTTCAAAGGGAGGACGGCATGACGAGCGTCGCCGAGCGCGACGGAAAGGCCAGCCAGGCGATCCGGCCTGTTCCGCTTGGCAAGCGGCGCGATCTCGGCTGGATCGGCATTCCGCTGGTCGCATTGGCCGGGCTGGCCGCCTTCTGGCTGTTGCCGGACGATCTGGCGCTGCTGACCCGCATCGCCGCATCGGCCCTGTTCGTGCTGTCGCTCGACCTCGTGCTCGGCTATGGCGGGATCGCCACGCTGGGGCAGGCGGCGATGTTCGGCACCGGCGCCTATGCCGCCGGCATCGTCGCGGTCAACTGGAACAACGACCCCTTCGTTATGCTGGCGGCCGGCGGGCTGGCCGGCGGGCTGGTCGCGCTGGCGACCGGCGCCCTGATCCTCCATGCGCGCGGGCTGACCCTGCTGATGCTGACCATCGCGGTCGGGCAGATCGTGCAGGAGGTCGCCAACAAGGCGCGCGACTGGACCGGCGGCAGCGACGGGCTGTCGGGCATCGACCCGGCGCCGGTGCTGGGGCTGTTCCGCTTCGACATGTTCGGCCGCACCTCCTACCTGTTCGCGCTGGCGGTTCTGGTGGTCGGGCTGGTGGTGGCGCGGCGGATCGTGCGCTCGCCCTTCGGGCTGGCCTGCCGTGGCGTGAAGGAGGATCCCTTGCGGATTTCCGCCATCGGCGGGTCGCCGAAATCCTATCTGGTGGCGCTCTATGCCGTCGCCGGGGTGTTCGCCGGGGTGGCGGGGGCGCTGACGGCGGTGACCAGCGGCATCGTCGGGCTGGACAGTGCCGGCTTCCCCTGGTCGGCGGAAGCGCTGGTGATGCTGGTGCTGGGCGGCACCGGGCGGCTCTATGGCGCGGTGATCGGCACCGCGGCCTTCATGGGCATCCACCATATCCTGGCCGCCAGCGATCCCTTCCACTGGATGGGTTTCATCGGCCTGTTCCTGATCGGCATCGTCCTGTTCCTGCCCGGCGGCATCGCCTCGGGCGTGGAGCGGCTGGGCGGGCTGCTGCGCCGGAAGGAGGGCGGGGCATGACGAATCTGTTGGAAGTTCAGGCGCTGAGCAAAAATTTCGGCGGCCTCCAGGTGTCGTCCGACATCACCATGACGCTGAATGCCGGCGACCGCTGCGCCCTGATCGGGCCGAACGGGGCGGGCAAGACGACCTTCGTCAACCTCGTCACCGGGGTGATCCCGCCCAGCGCCGGCACCATCCGGCTGGAGGGCCGCGACATCACGAAGCTGTCGGCGGCGGAGCGGGTGCGGCTGGGGCTGATCCGCAGCTTCCAGGTGGCGCGGCTGTTCAAGTCGATGACGGTGCGCGAGCATCTGGAACTGGCCGTCCTCCAGCGCGACCGCCGCACCTTCCGCCTGTTCGCCAGCGTCGCCAGGGTGGCCGGGCTGGCCGACGAGGTGGCCGGGCTGCTCGATGCCATGGGTCTGACCCATGCGGCGCACACGGCGGTCGGCTCGCTGGCCTATGGGCAGCAGCGGCTTCTGGAGATCGCGCTGGCGCTCGCCATGAAGCCGAAGGTGCTGATCCTCGACGAGCCGGCGGCCGGCGTGCCCCATTCGGAAAGCCAGCGCATCCTCGACGCCATCGACCGGCTGCCGAAGGATCTGGCAGTGCTGATGATCGAGCACGACATGGATCTGGTGTTCCGCTTCGCGAAGACCATCGTCGTGCTGGCGCAGGGGCGGCTGCTGTGCAGCGGCACCGCCAAGGAGATCGTCGCCGACCCGCGCGTGCGCGAGGTCTATCTGGGGAGCCGTGCCCATGCCCACTGAACCGCGTGGCGCTTTCGAGGTCGCGGATCTGCGCGCCGGCTACGGCAAGACGCTGATCCTCGACGGCGTGTCGCTGGCCGTGCCGGCGGGCGGGCGGCTGGCCCTGCTCGGCCGCAACGGGGTGGGCAAGACGACGACGCTGGCGACGCTGGTCGGCCAGACCACCCGCCATGGCGGCAGCATCAGGCTGGACGGGGTCGAACTCGGCGGGATGAGCAGTTCGGCGCGGGCGGCGGCGGGGCTCGGCTATGTGCCGCAGACGCGCGACATCTTCAAATCGCTGACGGTGGAGGAGAACCTCGTCACCGGGCTGAAGGGGCGGCCGCGCTCGGCGCTGGAGGAGGCGTACGAGCTGTTCCCCCGGCTGGGCGAGCGGCGGCGCAACGGCGGCGGCGAGCTGTCGGGCGGCGAGCAGCAGATGCTGTCGGTCGCCCGCGCGCTTCTCGGCAAGCCGACGGTGCTGCTGCTGGACGAGCCGCTGGAGGGGCTGGCGCCGGTGATCTGCGACATGCTGATGGCGGCGCTGTCGAGGCTCGACATGACCATCCTGCTGGTGGAGCAGCAGATCGACCGCGCGCTGGACTTCGCCGACCGCGTGGTCTTCCTCGACCGCGGCCGGGTGGTGCATGCCGGGCCAGCGGCGCAGGCGAAGGCCGATCCGGCGCTGCTGGAGCGGCATCTGGGCGTGGCGCTGGCGGCGTAGGGCGGGCGCATCACCGGAACGGCGGCGCGTAGAGCAGGCCGCCCTGGGTCCAGGGCCTGTTCATTCCGCGGTCCATGCCGTAGGGGGTGCCCAGGTTGCGGTCGAAGATCTCGCCGTAGTTTCCGACCTGGGCCAGCGCCTGCAAGGCCCAGTCGTCGGGCAGGCCGAGCGTGCGGAAGACGCTGCCGGCATGGCCCAGCATGCGGTGCAGCTCGGGATCGTCGGGGATGCGTCCGGCCTGAACGTCGGCGGACGTGACGCCCTTGGCATCGGCCAGAATGATGGCGTGGAGCACCCAGCGGGTGATGTCGTACCAGTTGCGGTCGCCGCGCGCGATGTAGGGCGTCAGCGGCTCGCGCGAGATCACGTCGGGGTAGATGTAAATGCCCATCCCCGCCTGGCGGTAGCCGGCCAGCGAGGTCACCAGCACCGTGCGGTCGGTGGTCAGCAGGTCGCACTCATGGGCGAGAAAGGCCTGCAACGCCTCGTCCAGCGTCTGGAAGGTGCGGATCGTCCAGGGCAGGTCCGACTTGCGGATATGGTCCTCCAGATTGCGGACCGTGGTGGTGGCGGTCTTGACGCAGACGGTGCGGACGCCCAGCCGGTCGAGCGGCGGCGGTGGTGTGCCGTCCGAGTGGATGGCGAAGCCCTGGCCGTCATGCAGCAGCGGCATCAGGAACTCGATGTCGTGCGACAGCTCGCGGCTGAAGGTCCAGGTCGTGGTGGTCAGCGCCACATCGACCTCGTGCTTCTCCACCGCCTGGAATTCCTGCGGCTTCTCCGGCAGGCGGACGACGCGGATCGCCTGGGCGCTGCCGAGCGTCGCCGCGGCGAAGACCCGACAGACATCGACCAGGAAGCCGTCGAGATGCCCCTGCGGGTCGGAAAAGGAGATGCCGCTGACGCCGCTGCGCAGGCCGCAGATCAGGAAGCCGCGGCCATGGATGCGCTCCAGCGTGTCGCCGTCCTCGGCATAAGCCGGCGAGGTCACCGCAGGCAAGGCAGAGACCATCGCCAGCAGCACAAGCAACACCAGCCGCATTCCGACACCCATCCCCCAACCCGCCTCTTCCGCCGCACCCCTGCGGCGGGCGGGATCAGGCCGCCTGCCCGGCGCGCAGCGTGCCGAGCAGACTATGCAGCGAAGCCGCTTCCTCGGCCAGCGTGTTCGCCGTCTCGGTCAGCGAGGCGGCGATGTCGCCGGTGCGCGCGGCCTGGGCGCTGACGCCGTCGATCAGGGACGCCACCTCGCCGGTGTTGCCGGCGATCACGCCGACGCGGCTGCGGATGTCGGTGGAGGACGCGGTCTGGCGGGCCACCGCCTCGCCGATCAGGTCCTGCACCTCGTTGATGCGCTCGACCGAGCCGGAGATGCGGGCGAAGGTGCCGACGGTGTTCTGGATGCTGCCGTTGATGGCACCGACCGAACTGGCGATCTGCACGGTGGCGTTGGCGGTCTCCTCCGCCAGCTTCTTCACCTCCGCCGCCACCACGGCGAAGCCGCGGCCCGCCACGCCGGCCGCCGCCGCCTCGATGGTGGCGTTCAGTGCCAGGAGCTTGGTCTGGTGGGCGATGCCGGTGATGACGTCGACGATGCGGCGGATCTGCTCGGTGTTCTCGCCGAGCTGGCCGACCACCTCGCGGGCGGCGGTCAGCTCGCCCAGCGTGTCACCGACCACGCCCGCCGCCTCGCTCGTCAGGCTGGAGACAGTGCCGATGGTGTCCATCAGCACTCCGGCGCTGTCGTTGCAGGTGTTGGCGTTGCGGTTGCTCTCGGCGACGAAGCTGCCGGCGCTGACCGTGCTGTCGATGGTGCCGGACGATTCGCGGCGCAGCGCGTCGGCCAGCTCGCGCAGCTGGCCCGACTGGGTGGCGACGCCCGACGCCACCTGATGCACGTCCTCCATCAGCTGGCGGGCGAGTGCGGCGGAGCGCATCTGCTCGGTCACGTCGGTCCAGGACAGGGTCTTGCCCAGCACGTTGCCCTGGTCGTCGAAGACGGTGTCGACATGGGCCTCTACCGTCGTCTCGTCCACGGTCAGGGTGCGGCGCGGGATCGGCGGGCGGGCGGGGTCGGTGCAGGCGGCGGTGAAGTCCGGCCCCTGGGCCAGCAGGTCGGGGCCGGCCGGGTCGATGCCGTGCGCCTCGCAGAAGCTCCGGGCGGCCGGGTTGACGAACCCTACCTGACCGTCGGTGCGCAGAAGCGCCGTCGGAACCGGGCTGCTGTCGACCATCCGCTTCATCAGCAGCACCTGCTCGACGCTGCCGCGCAGGCGGCGCAGCGCCGCCGCCATCACCGCCAGCTCGTCGCGGCCGGTGCGGGGAACCTCGATGGACAGGTCGCCGGCGGCGATCTGCTCCATGGCGCGGGCGAACTTGCGCAGGTTGGCGATGACGGCGACGCGCAGAAGCAGGGCGGCGGCGATGGCGACGGCCAGCGCGAAGGCGCCCACCATCTTGAGGGCGTCGTTGCGCAGGGCCTCGGTCGCGCCGACGAATTCCGACACGTCGCGCGAGATCTCCGCCGTCGCCCAGGGCAGTCCGCCGTCGCCGCCGAGCGACACGGTGGTGGTGGAGAGCTGGGCATGGGCCGACGGCTCGCCGCCCTTCGCCTCGAACAGCACGCCGCCCTTGGCGTCGGTGATGCGGATGTCGGCGTCGAGCACCGCGCCCAGGTTGGACAGGGCGGGCAGGGGATCGGTCACCACCTCCAAAAAGCCGAGGACGCGGAAGCCGCCGATGGGGACGATCATGCTGAACAGCGGCCGGCCCTGGCCGTCGCGCCACAGCAGGCTGGCCGGGCGGCGCTTGTCGGCGATGTCGCGGGTCTTCAGCGCCTCGAACAGCGGGGCGACGGTGGCAACGCTGTCCTGCTCCCCGCCGGTGGCGGCGATGCGGGTCATGTCGGCGTCGAACACGGCGACCGAGACCAGCCGCACCTCGCGGTCGACCACCACGGGCCGCGCGTTGATGTTCTTCAGCGCCAGCATCGTCTTGGTCGGGTCCTTCTGGTTGATGCTGTCGACCAGGAAGGCGTCGCGGCTCCATTCGTTGGCGTGGCCCTGGAGCCAGTCCGTGTAGTTCTTGCGGATGCGGTCGTTGGCGAGCACCCGCAGGGTGGCCGCCGCACTGCTGTTGAAGGTGGTCAGTGCGAAGTCGGTGTAACGCTGCGACACCCAGGCCTGGCTGGCGATCAGCGCCACCACCAGCACGCCCACCACCGACACCATGGCGCGGCGCAGGGTCCAGAAGCGGTGGCGCGCACCGCCATCGTCCAGGGTGCTGCCCGCATTCGTCGAGATCGCCGTCATGCCCAAACCCCCGCCGCCAGTGAACGGTTTCAACGGATTGCTACACGCATATCGTCGCAGGGCCCTTTGAACGGTTTAGCGTTCATTTGTGAACAGTTCGTGTCTTTTCGTTTGCATTTGAGGCAAGCGGGGATGAATGGCGTAAGGAAACGGGCGAGTTTTTCGGGGCGGCGGCGGAATATGACTTTCCCAGGGAGGAATTCAACAAGATGAAAAGCAACCGGATGTGGTGGATTGACTTCGGAAGAGGCCGGTTGCCCGCGTCGATGCATAAAAAATGGGCCACGGAAGCGCGCGAAAAATTTTCGCGATTTCCGTGGCCCAGGTTGCCGAGCGCGTGGCCGCCGCGAGACTGAAGCGACGGGGGAGTTTGCTCGGGGTAGGGTGTGTCGCCCTCTCCCGCCCCGGGAGAGGGAGGGGACCCGCGCCGTCGGCGCAGGGAGGGTGAGGGGCTATCCGGACATGGATTTTTGATCCTTGTCTTACCCCTCACCCTTCCCAAGCTCCGCTTGGGCCCCTTCCCTCTCCCGGGACGGGAGAGGGAGTGTTCATCCATCCTGCGTGACGTCGCCGGCGAACAGATAGCCTGTGCCGTGGACGGTGACGATCAGCCGGGGGTCCGCCGGATCGGTCTCGATCAGGCGGCGCAGGCGGCGGACGAGGCTGTCGATGGTGCGGTCGGTGGCATCCGTCTTGCGCCGCGTCGTCGCCGTCAGCAGATAGTCGCGGTTCATCACCCGGCCGGGGTTGCAGACGAAGGTCGACAGCAGTTCGAACTCCGCACCGGTCAGCCGCACCGGGTTGCCCTGCGGGTCGGTCAGGCGCATGCGGTCGAGCCACAGCGTCCAGCCGGAAAAGCAGCGCTTGCGGTCGTCGCGCTGGTCGCCCGGCGCCTTCAGCCGGCGCAGCAGGTTCCGCACCCGGGCCAGGATCTCGCGCGGTTCGAAGGGCTTCGCGATGTAGTCGTCGGCCCCCATCTCCAGCCCGATGATGCGGTCCAGCTTCTCCGCCCGGCTGCTGACCAAGATGATGCCGATCTCCGACACCGCGCGAAGCTCGCGGGTCAGGGTCAGGCCATCCTGGCGCGGCAGCCGGATGTCGAGCAGCACCACGTCCACCGACGCCGCCGCCAGCAGATCCTTCAGCTCCTCCGCGCTTCGGGCCAGCAGGACGTCGAAGCCCTCATCCGTCAGATAGGACTTCAGCGTCTCGCGCGTCACCGCGTCGTCGTCGGTGATGGCAATGGTCGCCGCCATGACCCTCTTGTCCGCCTCTCAGCGCGCCTTAAGCCTCAATGTTCCAGGATCTGGCCCAGGAACTGGCGGGTGCGCTCGCTTTTCGGGTTCTCGAAGAATTCGGCCGGCGACCCGCTCTCGATGATCGAGCCTTCGGCCATGAAGACAATAGAGTCGGCGACCTGCCGGGCGAAGCCCATTTCGTGGGTGACGCAGACCATGGTCATGCCCTCGCCGGCCAGCTCGGTCATGACGTCCAGCACCTCCTTGACCATTTCGGGGTCGAGCGCCGAGGTCGGCTCGTCGAACAGCATGATCTCGGGGCGCATGCACAGGGCGCGGGCGATGGCGACGCGCTGCTGCTGGCCGCCGGACAGCTGGCCGGGGAATTTGTGCGCCTGGTCGGGGATGCGAACCCGCTTCAGATACATCATGGCGATTTCCTCGATCTCGGACTTCGCCATGCCGCGGACCCAGATCGGGGCCAGCGTCAGGTTCTGGAGCACCGTCAGGTGCGGGAACAGGTTGAAGTTCTGGAACACCATGCCGACCTTGCGGCGGATCTTCTCCACCGCCTTGACGTCGTCGGTCAGCTCGATGCCGTCGACGATGATGTGGCCGGTCTGGTGCGCTTCCAGCCGGTTGATGCAGCGGATCATCGTCGACTTGCCCGAGCCCGAGGGGCCGCAGACGACGACCTTCTCGCCCTTGCCGATGCTGATGCTGACGTCGCGCAGCGCGTGGTAGCTGGCGTACCACTTGCCGACCTTGCGGAGTTCGATGATGGCGTTCTCGGTCATTGCTCGGTCTCCAGAGCCGGTCAGCGGCGGTTGTAGCGGTTGGCCAGACGCTCCAGCCACTGGCTGTAGCGCGACATGCTGAAGCAGAAGATCCAGAACATCAGCCCGGCGAAGACATAGACCTCGGCGAAGTAGGGGCGCCATTCGGGGTCGGTCGTCGCCACGGTGGCGGCGGTCAGCAGGTCGTAGAGGCCGACGATGGTGACCAGCGAGGTGTCCTTGAAGGCGCTGATGAACTGGTTGACGATGGGCGGGATGACGATGCGCAGGGCCTGCGGCAGGACGATCAGCATCGTCTTCTGCCAGTAGCTGAGGCCAAGGGCGTCGGCGGCCTCGTACTGGCCCTTGGGGATCGCCTGCAAGCCGCCGCGCACGGCCTCGGCCAGATAGGCGGCGGTGAACAGCGTCATGCCGGCCAGTGCCCGCAACAGCTTGTCGACCGTGACGCCTTCCGGCAGGAACAGCGGGAACATCACCGACGCCATGAACAGCACGCTGACCAGCGGCACGCCGCGCATCGTCTCGATGAAGCCGACGCAGAAGGTGCGGATGGCGGGCAGCGAGGACTGGCGGCCCAGCGCCAGCAGGATCGACAGCGGGAAGGCGAGAGCGATGGAGAAGACCGACAGCATCAGCGTGATCGGCAGCCCGCCCCAGCGGTCGTTCGGCACATAGGTGAGGCCGGCGACGCCGCCCCACATCAGCACGCCCATGCCGACCAGCGTCAGCGCCCAGGCGACGGCCAGCCAGGGCCGCCAGAAGGCGCGGACGCCGCTGGCCCCCAGCATCGCCACGAACAGGGCGCAGGCCAGGAAGGGGCGCCACTGCTCGTCGTAGGGGTAGGTGCCGAAGAAGATCAGCCGGTGCTTGACCACGATCACCGACCAGCAGGCGCCGGCCGCCTCGCGGCAGGCCTCCGACGAGCCGGACCAGCTGGCGTTCAGCAGCAGCCAGTTGGCCATCGGCGGCACCACCAGCCACAGCAGGAACAAGCAGGCCAGCGTCAGCGCCGTGTTCAGCGGCGTGTTGAACAGGTTGTCCTTGGCCCAGCCGAAGGGCTTCAGCGCCGTCATGCCGTTGGCCTGCGGCGGGGCGGAGGCCTGGGTCGGCTCTTCTTCGTAAGACGCGGCCCAATGGGCGGGGGGAACGGGAGCGGTGGGGATGGGGGCCTGATCGGCCGGGAACTGCTTGCTCATCGGGTCACCAGAGCCACGCGGCGGTTGTACCAGTTCATGAAGCCGGAGATCGCAAGACTGATGATGAGATAGACGAGCATCATCATCGCCACCGCCTCCACCACCTGACCGGTCTGGTTGGCCGAGGTGTTGGAGACGCTGACCAGATCCGGATAGCCGATGGCGACGGCCAGCGAGCTGTTCTTGGTCAGGTTCAGATACTGGCTGGTCAGCGGCGGCACGATGACGCGCAGCGCCTGCGGCAGGATGACGAGGCGCAGGATCTTGCCCGGCGACAGGCCCAGCGCCAGCCCGGCCTCGGTCTGGCCGTGCGGCACGGCGAGGATGCCGGAGCGCACGATTTCGGCGATGAAGCCGGCGGTATAGACCGACAGGCCGATCAGCAGTGCCGTGAATTCCGGGGTGACCGACCCGCCGCCCTCGAAGTTGAAGCCGGCCAGCACCGGTACGTCGAACGCCAGCGGGGCGCCGGTGACGATGAAGGCCAGGGCCGGCGGCAGCAGCAGGGCGGCGATGACGGCCGGCAGGGTCGGGAAGGGCTTGCCGGTGGTCTCGCGCCGGCGGCGGCCGTAGCGGACGACGGCGATGGCGGCGGCGATGCCGGCGGCCAGCGCCAGCAGGATCCAGCCATGGCCGGCATGCTCCACCAGGACCGGGAACTTCATGCCGCGGTTGCTGAGGAAGATGCCCGGCAGCACCTCCAGCGCCTCGCGCGGGCTGGGGAGCCGGTTCAGGATGGTGTACCAGACCACCAGCTGCAACAGCAGCGGGACGTTGCGGACCGTCTCGACATACAGGGTGGCGAAGCGGTTCACCATCCAGTTGGACGACAGCCGCCCGATGCCGATCAGCACGCCCAGCACGGTCGCCAGCACGACACCGGCGGCCGACACCGCCAGCGTGTTCAGGAGGCCGACCACCAGGGCCGTCAGATAGGTGTCGGAGGCGGAATAGGGCAGCAGGCTCTCGCCGATCTCGAAGCCGGCCTCGCGGTGCAGGAAGCCGAAACCGGTGGCGACGCCGCGGGTGGCGAGGTTGGTCAGCGTGTTGGAAACGAGATACCAGGCGACGGCGAGGGCGCAGGCCAGGAACAGAGCCTGATACAGCCACCCCCGCACGCGCGCGGAATTCAGCGCCTGGACCGGGTTTGTCATGGTGTTGCTCCGTGCGGGGGTGAAAGGCCCTCTCTTCCCCCAGAAGGGGAAAAGAGGGGGGCGCCCTTACTTCATCGGCGGGGCGTACATCAGGCCGCCTTCGGTGTAGAGGGCGTTCTGGCCGCGCGGCATCTTCAGCTTGGAGCCGGCGCCGACGTTGCGCTCATAGCTCTGGGCGTAGTTGCCGACCTGCTTGATGATGGCGTAGGCCCAGTTCTCCTCGACGCCGAGCGCCTTGCCGTTGCCGGCGGTGACGCCCAGCAGGCGCTTCACGTCCGGATCGGGCGAGGTCATGGCGGCGTCGACGGTCTCCGACGTCAGGCCCTTCTCCTCGGCCTGGACCATGGCGTAGAAGGCCCAGGTGACCAGGTTCATCCATTCCTCGTCGCCCTGGCGCACGGCCGGGGACAGCGGCTCCTTGGAGATCAGCTCGGGCAGGATGACGTAGTCGTTGGGGTTCTGCACCTCGGCGGCGCGGATGGCAGCCAGCTGGGAGGCGTCGGAGGTCAGGGCGTCGCAGCGGCCGGCGAAGAAAGCCTTGTTCAGCTCCTCGTTCTTCTCGATGACGACCGGCTTGAAGGTCATCTTGTTGGCGCGGAAGTAGTCCGACACGTTCTGCTCGGTCGTGGTGCCGGGCAGGACGCAGACGGTGGCGCCGTTCAGCTGCTTGGCGCTCTTCAGGCCGAGCTTGGCCGACACCATGAAGCCCTGGCCGTCGAAATAGTTGGTCGGCGCGAAGTTCAGGCCGTTGGCGGTGTCGCGAGTCAAGGTGCGGGTGGTGTTGCGGGCCAGCAGGTCGATCTCGCCGGACTGGAGCGCCGGCAGGCGCTGCTGTGCCGACAGCGGGGTGTACTTCACCTTTTCGGCATCGCCGAACATGGCGGCGGCGACGGCGCGGCACATGTCGACGTCGAGGCCCGACCACTTGCCCTTGTCGTCGGGCGAGGAGAAGCCGTACAGGCCCAGGTTGACGCCGCACTGGACGTAGCCCTTCTGCTTCACGCCGTCGAAGGTGGCGCCGGCCTGGGCGGTACCAGAGAGGGCAATGGCGGAGACGGACAGGGTGGCCGCGATGGCGAGTGCGCTCAGATGGGACTTCACGGGGCGGGGCTCCTTCAGCCTTGTGGTTCATTGGACGCCGGGGCAGAGGGCTCCGGCCGCCGCATGCCGCCACAATCGCTCCGTGGATTGAACAAAGTGCCCGCCCGTCATGAACGGATGTGGCGAAGATGTGAACAGCTTTGGACAGATGGGCCGCGTGCACGGCGAAGGCGATGGCCGGGCTTCGCCCGCCGATGGTCACGGTTGCCGGCCGATATTTCACGTGCACGGGCTTCCCCATGCCCTTACAAGCGATGGGTGCCGGTCATATGTGTGCGCCGGGAGTTCTGGGTGTCGCTCTGGGAGTCATGGAGGGAATGGGGTCCGATCGGCCGGTCTGGCAGTGGGTTGCGCGTTTTTCGCTGGTGCGGCGCGGTCCGGTGCCGCGCTACGGCGCAGCACTGCTGATCTTCGCCGCCGCCCTGCTGGTGCGACAGGCCGCCGACAGCGCCCTGCCCACCGGCTTTCCCTATCTCACCTTCTTCCCGGCGGTGATCGTGACCACCTTCATGGCCGGTCGGGGGCCGGGGGTGGCGACGGCGGTGCTGTCCGGACTGGCGGCCTGGTATTTCTTCATTTCGCCCAGCCATTCCTTCGCCCTCGATGCGTCGGTCGGGGTGGCGCTCGGCTTCTATGCGGTGGTGGTCGCGGTGGACATCGCGCTGATCCACGGCATGCAGGTGACGCTGGCCCGGCTGCAGGAGGAGCGCGGCCGCACCGCCTCCCTGCTGGAGGCGCAGACCACCATGTTTCACGAGCTGCAGCACCGCGTCGCCAACAACATGCAGTTCGTCTCCGCCCTGCTGTCCCTGCAACGGCGGTCGATCGACCGGTCGCCGGACGCTGCGGTGGCGGCGCTGGAGGAGGCGGAGCGGCGGCTCGACACGATGGCGCGGGTGCACCGGCGCCTGCACGACCCGCGTTCCGGCGACGATTTCGGCAGCCACATCGACGGGCTGTGCCGGGACATGCTGGCGGCGGCCGGCATGTCCCACGTCACCTGCCGCGTGACCGTGCAGGCCGCGCCGCGGTCGCCCGAACGGCTGCTGGCGCTGGCCATGCTGATCGTGGAGGCGCTGACCAACAGCCTGAAGCACGCCTTCGCCGGACGCGACGGCGGCACCGTCACCATCGAACTGACCGAGGTGCCGGACCAGCCGGGTCAGTTGCGTCTGCTGATGACGGATGACGGGGTGGGCCTGCCGGACGGCTTCGACGTGCAGCGGCTGCCCAGCCTGGGCTGGAAGATCATCCAGAGCCTGGCCGCCCAGCTGGCCGGCCGGATGAGCCATGGCCCGGCAAATGGCCGGGCAAATGGCCCTGGCGGCGGCACCGGCACGCGGATCGAATTGCATTTTCCGGCCTGATGCGGCATCTGCACCGACTGAGATCGCGGCTTTTCCGTCGCCATCGGAAGAACTATCTGTGATCTTGCCGGTTGCTGCGGGGACCGGCAGGGGAAAGCAGGAGAGGGATTATGGCGACGCTGAAGGAATTCGAGGACGCATTGAAGGCGTCGGGCAACACGGCCGCGCTGGAGATCCTGGAGTCCCTGCGGGCGCGCGACCGCTCCCAGCGTTCCGTCCGGCCGGCGCGCCGCCTGACCGGGCGCAAGATGACGCCGGAGCTGGCGACCGAGATCCTGCACCTGCACGAGACCACCAACATGACCCAGCAGGAGATCGCCTTCCAGCTGGGGGTGAATCAGGGCCGGGTGAACGAGGTCATCAAGCGCCGCAAATGGCTGACCGAAGACCCCGCCGCCCCGGAGGCGCAGGCCCGCGACCAGGCCAAGCAGCGCGCCAAGGAAGGCGTCGGCATCCCGCCGCGCCGGCCGTCGCGGAAGAAGACGGCGAAGCCCGAGGCCGAGGCGGCGCCGGAGATGGCCCCCGGTTTGCCGCCCGAGGTGGTGGCGCCGGCGGCGCCGGAGGCAGTGGCGGTGGAGCCGGAGGTTGTCGTGGCGCCGGAGCCCGCGCCGCCGGTGGCACCGGAGCCGGTCGCCGAATCGCCTGCCACCGAACCGCCTGCCGCCGAAACCCCTGCTCCTGAGCTGCCGATGCCGATGGCAGCGCCGGAGTTGCCGCTGGAGCAGCCGGAACCGGCGAATGACAAGCCGAAGAAGGCGCGCAAGCGGGACAAGGCGGCGGAGATGCCGCTGTTCAAGGACCTGCTGTAAAGGTGCGTGAAAGCCCTCTCTCGCCCGGGGAGAGGGCATAAGCCATGCCCGCCGGTCATTTCGCACCTGCGGAATTAACGGCCTGCGGCGGATTGCCTCAGCGGGGGGTAGGCAAATATCCTGACCCTGCCCCGGTTGCTTTCGATTCCCCTGCCGCCGGGCTTCGCATTCCTTGACCCAGCGCGACAGCGGAGAAACGACAATGGCGTCTGCCGGCCATCACGGCGACCTGCGTGCCGAGGCACAGCTGGCCTCGGCCCATCCCGGTCTGGTGCTGTTGGCGCTCGCCATGGGTGGATTCGCCATCGGGACGACCGAATTCGCGACGATGAGCCTGCTGCCCTATTTCGCCCAGGGCTTGGGCATCGACGAGCCGACCGCCGGCCATGTCATCAGCGCCTATGCGCTGGGCGTGGTGGTGGGCGCGCCGGTGATCGCGGTGCTGGCGGCGCGGGTGGCGCGGCGGACCCTGCTGATCGGGCTGATGGCGGTCTTCGCCGCCGCCAACGTGGCCAGCGCCTTTTCCCCCTCCTATGGCTGGATGCTGGCCTTCCGCTTCATGAGCGGGCTGCCGCACGGCGCCTATTTCGGTGTCGCCGCCCTGGTCGCCGCGTCACTGGTGCCGCCGCAGCGCCGGGCGCAGGCGGTGGCGCGGACCATGCTGGGGCTGACGGTGGCGACCGTCATCGGCGTGCCGATGGCGAACTGGATCGGGCAGGTGCTGGGCTGGCGCTGGGGCTTCGGCGTGGTCGGGCTGCTGGCTCTGCTGACCGTGGTGCTGGTCTGGTTCCTCGCCCCCAACGACCGGCCGCACCCGGATGCCAGCCCGCTGCGCGAACTGGGCGCGTTGAAGCGCCGTCAGGTCTGGCTGACGCTCGGCATCGGTGCCATCGGCTTCGGCGGCATGTTCGCGGTCTACACCTATGTCGCCTCCACCCTGATGGAGGTGACGCAGGTGTCGCCGGCGATGGTGCCGGTCGTGCTGGCGGTGTTCGGATCCGGCATGACCGTCGGCACGCTGGTCAGCGCCTGGGCCGCCGACCGCGCCCTGATGCCGACCGTCGCCATCGTCCTGCTGTGGAGCGCCGGGTCGCTGGCGCTCTATCCCTTCACCGCCGGCAATGTGTGGCTGGTGTCCATCGTCGTCTTCATGATCGGCTGCGGCGGCGGTCTCGGCACGCCCCTGCAGGCCCGGCTGATGGATGTGGCGGAGGATGCGCAGACGCTGGCCGCCGCGCTGAACCACAGCGCCTTCAACGCCGCCAACGCGCTCGGCCCCTGGCTGGGCGGCATGGCGATTGCCGCCGGCTGGGGCTGGACCTCCACCGGCTGGGTCGGTGCGGCGCTGGCGCTGGGCGGCTTGGTGGTGTGGGCGGTGGCGCTGCTGGACGACCGGGCGACGGCCAATCGGGCCGCCAGCCGCGCGGCCGAGTCGCTGAAGTCCGAGTCCCGGCTGGCCGAGGCCTGCGCCGGAGACTGAAGACCCGGCGTTGCCGGAAAGTCAGCGCCCCCCGGCCACGCTCCAGGCGATGCGCGCCGGATGCTCGCCGAGGTCGAGGGAGCCGATGACGATCTCTCCCCGGCCGGACAGCGGCGCCACATCGCCCATCTTCAGCAAACGCTGTTCGCCGGCCTGCGGCACCAGACGGGTGCCGTTGCGGCTCAGATCCTCCAGCGTGAAGACCCCGTCGCGCAGCCGGATCAGCGCATGCCGGCGCGAGGCGGAGGCATGGTCCAGCATGATGCCGCAGTCCGCCCCGCGCCCGATCACCAGATCGGCGCCGGCATCGGGCACCGCCACCGTCCGGCCCTGGTAGCTGAGCGTCAGGCGCAGCGCCGGCGCCGGCGGGGCCTGCATGTCGACCGTCATGTCCGTCGGCCGGGCATGCGGCACGGCTCCGGTCCGCATGCCGGTCACCACGCCGATGCCGGTCATCGACACGCGCTGGTCGTCGGGGATGGCGGCGATCTTGGCGATCAGCCCGTCGGCCAAAGCCCGCGGGATACCGGCGGCGCGCAGGCGGCGGCCCAGCCCCTCGCGCACCTCCTGGAGCGAGGCGCCGGGAGCGGCCAGCTCCGCCGCGGACTTCACCCGGTTGAATTCGTCGGCGACGCGCTGGATGACGGTGCTGATCTTCTTGTGGCCATAGGCGCTGGCGCCGAGGTCGAGCAGATAGCCGAGCCGCCCCGCCGCCGTGTTGAAGCGGCCGGCCAGCCGCATCATCGTCTCCTCGAAGGGCAGGTCGATGCCGCCGGTGGCCCACACGGTCTTGCCGCGGCGGGTCAGCGACTCGGCCATGGCCGGACCGCCCATATAGCCGTCGAAGGCGATCATGCCGTCGACGATGGATGAGAAGGCGCGGGCGTCGCTGGCCGCCCCGCTGCGGGTCAGCGGGGTCAGCCCGTCCAGCCCGCCGCGGATGCGGTGCAGAAGCGCCTCGCGCGTGCGGGCGAAGCCGAAGCCGGTTCCGTCCGACGCCAGCGCGTTCGACAGCGCCAGCAGCGGTTCGGTGTGGGGCAGCCGGTCGTCCAGATCGCCGCGCAGCGCCGCCAGCAGCGCCAGCAGGGCGGAGGCGAGATCGGGCGCATAGCCGATCAGGGCGCGGATCGGCTCCCGCCCGTCGACGATCTCCGCGGAGAATTCATCCACCAGCCGGGTGTTCTCGCCGTCGCCCTCCTGGTGGAGGCGCAGGACGGCGGTCAGCTTGGCCCCCCACTCCCGGTGCGGCTCCAGCAGGGTGGCGAAGGCGTGGGTGACGATGCGGTCGCGCTCCTCCACCGGGCGGCTGACGGCGGCCAGCAGCAGGCCGGAAATCCCGCCGCGCATCAGCGCCTGGTCGAAGGGGGCCAGCGTGTCGGATTTCTGGGCGAGTTCCTTCAGCGCCGTGAACAGGCGGGTGATCTGGTCGTAGCGCTCATGCGGCTTCGCCCCCAGCATCGGCGCCTGGATGGTCGCGAGCCGGCTGACCGCCGGGTTGAACAGCAGCGCCTCGCGTTCGAAGTAGCGCAACGGATAGTAGCGGTGAAGCTGCTCCGACGGAATGATGCCCTGGTCGTCCCAGTAACCGCGCAGAAGCCGCAACAGGGTCATCCGGCTGTCGAAGGAGAAAACCTGCAACACGTCGGTGCAGAGGTTGGCCGTCTCGATGGGAGAGATGGTCGTCAGCTTGGCGCCGCCGGAGGACGTCTTCTGGAAGACGGTTTCTTCCCGCCCGGTGCCGGTGACCTTCACCACGCGCACCACCGGGAACTTGGCAAGGCGCAGCAGGAAGTTGGCGCGCTCCGTCGCCGATTTCTCGTCTTCGAAGACGCCGTCGATGTTGGGCTTGCCGCCCTGTTCGACCACCACCTCGAAGCGCGCTTCGCGCCGCTTGGACATCGCCATCCCGTCCCCCTTTGGCCTGCCGCCCCGGCCTTCTGACCCGGCCTGCCCGTGTCGGACCGCTCTTTTCCGACCGCCGCCCGGCTACGTCCCTGTTCGCGATTCCCGGCGATTTTTTCCCAAAATACTTTATGAAAGCTTCCATCAGAAGCGGAAAGACCCGAACCGTGACCGCATTCCGTCACTCCGGCAACTGGCCCGGCAACTGGCCCGGCAGCCGACCCGATAACCGGCCCGAAGACCGCCTGATGTTGGGCCGCCGGCCTTTCTTCGGCCTGCTGGGATCGCTGGGCCTGCCGGCGGTGCTGGGTCCGCTGCCGGCCCTGGCATCCACCACCAGTGGTTTAGAAAATGCGGCGGTCGGCTATATCCTGTTCGAGCCGGACAGCGGCACCGTGCTGGAGTCACGGGCGGCGGACACCCCCTTCATCCCGGCGTCGGTGGCGAAGCTGCCGACGGTGGCGGCGGCGCTGGCCCTGCTGGGGCCGGACCATCGCTTCACCACGCGGCTGCTGGCGACGGGACCGCTGACGGGCGGGGTGCTGCGCGGCGATCTGATCCTTCAGGGCGGCGGCGATCCGGCGCTGGCGACGGAAGGGTTGGTGCAGCTGCTGGGCGCGCTGGCCACCGCCGGGCTGCGCCGGGTGGAGGGGCGGTTCCTGTACGATACCGCGCTGCTGCCCGATCTGGCGGAGATCGATGCCGGGCAACCCTGGGCGGCACCCTACAACACCGGGGTCGGGGCGCTGTCGCTGAACTACAACCGCGCCCTGCTGAACTGGCGGCGCGGCGGCGCCGGGCCGGAGGTGCTGACGGTCGCCGATGCCGGGCGCCTGCCGCTGGACAGCGTCGCCGTGCGGCCGATGGCCGGGAGCAGGGGCTTTCCGCTGCTGCCGGACGGCGCAGACCGCTGGCTGATGGCGCCGCCCGCCGCCGGGGAGGCGGGCGGCGCCTGGGTGCCGGTGGCGCGGCCGGGGCTGGCTGCCGCCACCCTGTTCCGCCGGCTGGCCGGCGATGCCGACATCGCCCTGCCGCTGCCCGAGGTCGGGCGGGCGCCGGCCGGGACAGCACTGCTGGCGGCACTGGACAGCCTGCCGCTGTCGGAGCTGGCGCGCGGGCTGCTGCGCCATTCCAACAATCTGTCGGCGGAGGTGATCGGGCTGGCGGCCTCGAAGCGGCTGGATCCGTCGGCCGCGACGCTGGAGCGTTCGGCGGCGCTGTTGCAGGGCTGGCTGACGCGGCAGCCGATGGAGACGGGCGGGCAGGCGGCTGGGCAGGTGGCGGCTGGCTGGCGCGGGCTGCGGCTCGCCAACCATTCGGGGCTGGGCACCGGGTCGCGCGCCACGCCGCGGCAGATGGCGGCGCTGCTGCGGGCCGGCGGACCCGCTTTGTGGGAGCTTCTGCCGGGGGAGGAGGACGGCAAGGCGCTACCCTCCGGCGTCCATGCCAAGACGGGCACGCTGGCCTATGTGAAGGGGCTGGCGGGGCTGCTGACGGCGGCCAGCGGCCGGCGGCTGGGCTTCGTCCTGTTCATCGCCGATCCGGCACGCCGGGCGGCGCTGGACGCCGCGCTCGACCGACGGGTGACCGCCATTCCGGCGGAGGCGCGCGGCTGGGCCGCCGCTGCCCGCAAGGTGCAGGACGAGACGCTGGGACGCTGGGCCGTGAGCTATTGACTGAGATAGGTCATAGGACGGAGGATGGTCTAACCAGTAAAATGCCGATCAAAGTCGATTCGACGAGGGGTCGATTTGCGAAATGCCGGGCCTGCGTCGATTGATCGCGGGCCCATCCGGCCCATATGCGTTGGCAACCAGCAGCGAGAGCCACAGCCCCGATGATGACAGACCGTTCCGCCACCTCACCCGCGCGCAACGTCCTGCGCCGCCGGCTGGAACGTCAGGATGTGGCCGCCAATCGCTATCACGACCGCCGGCTGGGGGCGGAGGTGGTCAACATCGTCGTCGGCGGCTGCGTCGTCACCGACGACCCGAACGTCGTCATCACCACCACGCTGGGTTCCTGCGTCGCCGCCTGCCTGTACGATCCGGTGGCCGAGATCGGTGGGATGAACCATTTCCTGCTGCCCGACGCCGGAACCGACACGCTGTCGCTGTCGTCGCGCTATGGCGCCACGGCGATGGAGCATCTGATCAACCGGCTGCTGGCCGTCACCGGCCGGCGCGACCGGCTGCGCGCCAAGCTGTTCGGCGGCGCCAACGTCAACCTGAACACGCTGCGCACCGCCAACATCGGCCAGCGCAACGTCGATTTCGTCATGGACTATCTGGCGACCGAGGGCATCCCCACCGTCAGCTGGGATGTCGGCGGCGTCAGCCCGCGCGCCGTCCGCTTCTTCCCCACCACCGGGCGCAGCCAGCGCCGGCTGATCGGCGACGAGACCCTGCACGACATCGCCCGCAACGAGTCGTCCTACATGGAGCATCTGGGCCGGACGCGGATCGAAGGCGACGTCGAGCTGTTCTGATAGGCTCGACCGGGGGCGCGCCCGTTCGTCGCGCGTTCCCACCGCGCCGTTCTTCCGCGGAGCCCTTCATGGCCGACATGCTGTTCAGGATCGCCACCTTCAACCTGGAAAATCTGGACGACGATGCCGACGAGCCGCCCTTCGAGGCGCGGATCGCCACGCTGCGCCCGCAGCTGGAACGGCTGGAGGCCGACATCCTCTGCCTGCAGGAGGTCGACGCCCAGCATCCGGTGAAGAGCGAGCCGCGCATCCTGCGCGCGCTGACCCGGCTGCTGGAGGACACGCGCTATGCCGGCTACCACGTCACCGCGGGCGACGCCGCCTCGCCGGCCGACCGCCACAACCCGGTGATCGTCAGCCGCTGGCCGATCCGGACCGCCCGGCTGCTGCGCCACCATCTGGTGCCGCCGGCCCGCGTGCGGCTCGCCACCGCCGATCCGGCGGCGGAGGGGGAGACGGAGGTCGGCTGGGACCGGCCGGTGCTGCATGCCGAGGTGGAGATGCCGGACGGCAGCATCCTGCATGTGTTCGACCTGCATCTGCGGGCGCCCATCGCCGCGCCGGTGCCGGGGCAGAAGGCTGACGCCCAGACCTGGAAGACGGCGGCCGGCTGGGCGGAGGGCTTCTATCTCGCCGCGATCAAGCGGGCGGGGCAGGCGCTGGAGACGCGGATGGCGGTGGACCGGCTGTTCGACGCCGATCCCGACGCGCTGATCCTGGTGGCCGGCGACTGCAACGCCGATCTGGAGCAGACCGCCGTCCGCATCATCCGCGCCGGACCCGACTTCACCGGCAACGCCGAGCTGGCCAACCGCGTGCTGGAGCCGCTGGAGCAGGCGATCCCGGAGGAGCGGCGCTACACCGTGCTGCATGGCGGCGCGCCGGTTCTGCTCGACCATCTGCTGGCCTCGCCGCGGCTGACCGAACGGCTGCGCGACGTGGCGATCCACAACGAGGAGCTGACCGACGAGGTCGAGCACGCCGACGAGCCGTCGCCGGTCAGCTACCATGCGCCGGTGGTGGCGAGTTTCAGCCTGTAGAGCGCACACGGCTCACGCGGTGGGGACGGTGCCGCCGTCGATGACGTATTCCGTGCCGGTTATGGTCCCGGCACGATCGGACGCGAGGAAGGCGATCAGGTTGGCAACGTCTTCCGGTTTCGACGGCCGGCCGATCGGAATGCCGCCGAGCGAGTCCATGATGATCCGCTTGCCGCCTTCGTAATCGGTGCCGGCCTCCTTCGCGAGCCGCTCGGCCAGCCGCACCGCCGCCTCGGTCTCGATCCAGCCGGGGGACACGCGCACCACGCGCACGCCTTTGGGCGAGACCTCCTTCGACAGACTCTTGCTGTAGGTCGAGAGCGCGGCCTTCGCAGCGGCATAGGCCGTCGTCGCAGCCGGCAGCGGCAGCTGGCGCTGTATGGAGGTCACGTGGATGACCACGCCATGGCCCTGCGCCACCATCGCCGGCACGAGTTCGCGGTCGACCCTGACGGCGGGCATCAGGTTGAGATCGAGTTCCCTGGCCCAGTCCGCGTCGCCCAACGCCGCATAGCCGCCCGCGGGGGCGGATGAGCCGCCCAGCATGTGGACGATGACGTCGACTCCGCCCAGCCGCTCGCGCACCGCTGCGGCGAGCGTGGCGCACCCCTCCGCGGTGGTGAGGTCCGCACCGACGAACATCTCCTCGTCGAGCGTGTCCTGCCGGGATCGGGCGGCGGTCAGCACGCGGGCGCCGAGGTCGCGGAACAGGGCGACGGTGGCCGCACCGGCCCCGCGCGTACCGGAGGTGACGAGCGCCCGCTTGCCTTCAAGGCTGACGAACCCGGTCATGGGGCGATCTCCAGCCCGGCAATCCGCCCGTTCTCGATCCGGAACGCGAAGACCAACGTGGCAGGACTGCCGGGGAACTGGCCGGACACCCTTGCAAGGACTTTTGCAATTCCGTCCGTCTCGGACATTTCGAGCGGTTCGATCACATGCCGGTACTTGGCCTTTGCGGCGCGCCACCACGCATCGATGGCGTCGTGGCCGGCATGGGACCCCCCTTCGTCCCTGACGACGGTGTTGGGTGCGAAGGCGGCGATCAGGGCCGCGCCGTCGCACCTCCGGTCGGCATCGATGTAGGCCAGGATCGGTGAAGGGAGTGTCATCGTGCTGTCTCCTGATCGGGGGTGTTCTGTCCTTTCCAAGATGAGCGTGGACAGCCGTTTCGATAATCGGGATAAAATGGGATGTGGAATTTCGATTTACGGGACAATGACGCGGGCTGAACTGAACGATCTCGACGCCGTTTTCGCCATCGCGCGCAGGGGCTCGTTCCGTGCCGCGGCACTCGATCTCGGCATGTCCACCACCGCGCTCAGCAACGCCGTCAGGAAGCTCGAGGCGGAACTCGGCGTCCGTCTGTTCAACCGGACGACACGGAGCGTGTCGCTCACCGATGCCGGCCGTCTGTTCGTCGAGCAGGTCGGCCCGGCATTGCAGGATGTTCACGGCGCCCTGGAAGCCGTGCGGTCGCAGCAGACGACGCCGTCGGGAACGCTTCGCATCAATGCGTTCGCCATGGCGGCGCGGGAGATCCTCTCGCCGCTCGTGCTGGAGTTTCTCCGCCGCAACCCGCAGGTGCATGTCGATCTCGTCACCGAAGGGCGGCTGGTGGACATCGTCGCCGAAGGGTTCGATCTCGGCGTGCGGGTGGCCGACCTCGTGCCCAGCGACATGATCGCGGTTTCCCTGGGCCGCCCGCAGCGATACGCCGTCGTCGGCTCGCCGGCATATTTCGAGGGCCATGAGAAGCCCCGCGTCCCGCCCGACCTGCTCAACCACCCCTGCATCCGTGTCCGGCTGCCGAACGGGGCCCTGTACCGATGGCAATTCGAGAAGGACGGGCAGGCGACGCAGATCGACGTGCGCGGACCGATCACCCTGGACGAGGCCAGTCTCGCACGGACCGCCGTCCTGGAAGGCATCGGGCTCGGCTTCTTCATGGAGCAGGACGTGCGCACCGACATCGAGGCGGGCCGTCTCGTCAGCGTGCTCGACGACTGGACCCCGGTGCGGGCCGGGCTCTGCCTCTATTATCCCGGACGGCGCAACCCTTCGGCCGCCCTCAGGGCTTTCATCGGCCTCGCCCGCGAACTCGGCGCGAGACCGGGTCCGTGATCCGTTGGTGGGGCAATGGCCCGCTTCGGCCTTGACGCAGCCAGCGGCTCGTCTTCGTCAGGGAGCGATTGGATAGCGGGGACATGGCGCTGGATTTGCCGGCGCAACTGGTGGAAAACAGCGTCTTCGGGAATTTTGCGGCGCTGCGCTCTGGTTGAGAGGGTAAGCGCCATTCAGCAGGTGCCATTTGGGAGACAGCATGTTCACTGCCGCCAGCTTCCGCGTCGGCGACCGCGTGACCATCCGCAGCGGCCAGTCCATTCCGCAATCCATCGCCACGGTGGAGCGCTACACCGAAGGGGGGCGCTGCATGGTGCTGTCCGACGGCAGCGAATGGCGCGCCGACGGCCGCCGCCAGTGGAGCTTCCGCGGCGGCTATTACAAGGGTCCGGTGGTCGAGCCGTTCGAGCAGGGCGACGACGAGTTCGTCGCGCGCCGCCGCGTTATCGGCGCGCTGCGCAAGTTCGGGGACAGCCTGACGATGGAGTCAGCCCTGAGCACCGAGGCCTTGCAGCGGATTCTGGACGCGGTGGACAAGGAAAAGGCGGCGGTGAAGAAGGGGTGACGAAGCAGGGTCTTCTCCGCTCGAACAGCAAAAAAGCCGGCGGCCCCTTGCAGGACCGCCGGCTTTTTTCATCCCGGACCGATCACTCCGCCGCGATGGTCTCGCGGGCGGGCTCCTCGGCCGGCACGGTGCGGATCAGGTGGTCGAAGGCGGCAAGCCCGGCCTTGGCACCTTCGCCCATGGCGATGACGATCTGCTTGAACGGCACCGTCGTCGCGTCGCCGGCGGCGAACACGCCGGGCAGCGAGGTCTGGCCGCGGTTGTCCACCTCGATCTCGCCGCGCGGGGTCAGGGCCAGCGTGCCCTTCAGCCATTCGGTGTTCGGCACCAGGCCGATCTGCACGAAGATGCCTTCCAGATCGACACGCTTCAGCTCGCCGCCGGTGCGCTCCTTGTAGGACAGGCCGACCACCTTGTTGCCGTCGCCATGCACCTCGGTGGTCTGGGCCGACAGCAGGACGGTGACGTTGGACAGGCTGTGCAGCTTGCGCTGCAGCACCGCGTCGGCGCGCAGCTGGCTGTCGAACTCGATCAGCGTGACCTGCGAGACGATGCCGGCGAGGTCGATGGCCGCCTCCACACCGGAGTTGCCGCCGCCGATCACCGCCACGCGCTTGCCCTTGAACAGCGGACCGTCGCAGTGCGGGCAGTAGGCGACGCCCTTGTTGCGGTATTCCGCCTCGCCTGGGACATTCATCGAGCGCCAGCGGGCGCCGGTCGACAGCACCACGGTGCGGGACTTCAGCGAGGCGCCGCTCGCCAGCTTCACCTCGATCAGGCCGCCTTCCTGGGTGGCCGGCACCAGGGCGGTGGCGGTCTGCAGGTTCATCACGTCGACCTCATAGTCCTTGACGTGCTGTTCCAGCGCCGCGGCCAGCTTCGGACCCTCGGTGTGGGAGACCGAGATGAAGTTCTCGATCGCCATGGTGTCGAGCACCTGACCGCCGAACCGCTCGGCCGCCACGCCGGTGCGGATGCCCTTGCGGGCGGCGTAGATGGCGGCAGCGGCACCGGCGGGGCCGCCGCCGATCACCAGCACCTCGAACGGGGCCTTGGTCTTGATCTTCTCGGCGGCGCGGGCGACGGCGCCGGTGTCCAGCTTGGCGACGATCTGCGCCACGTCCATCCGGCCCTGGGCGAAGGGCTCGCCGTTCAGGAAGACGGTGGGGACGGCCATCACCTGACGCTGCTCGACCTCCTGCTGGAACAGCGCGCCGTCGATGGCGACATGCTTGATCCGCGGGTTCAGCGCGCTCATCAGGTTCAGGGCCTGGACCACGTCCGGGCAGTTCTGGCAGGTCAGCGAGAAATAGGTCTCGAAGCGGAAATCGCCGTCGAGATTGCGGATCTGCTCCAGCAGCTCCTCCGACTCCTTCGACGGGTGGCCGCCGACTTGGAGCAGGGCCAGCACCAGCGAGTTGAACTCGTGCCCCATCGGCAGGCCGGCGAAGGTGACGCCGATGTCGCTGCCGTCGCGCTTGATGGCGAAGGAGGGCCGGCGGGCGTCGGCGCCGCTGCGGTCCAGCGTGATCTTGCCGGACAGCGAGGCGATGTCCTCCAGCAGGCCCAGCATCTCCTGCGACTTCGCCCCGTCGTCCAGCGACGCCACCAGCGTGATCGGGTGGGTGATGCGCTCCAGATAGGCCTTCAACTGCGTCTTCAGATTGGCGTCCAGCATGGCTTTCGTTCCCAACGTCTCGTGTCCGGGGCGGATCGCCTGCGTCGAGTCGCGGCGGTCCGGGCGGAGGAAATTGTGGCCCGAGCAGGAAGAGCCGGTCGGGCGGGCGGTCTGGTTTTGAAACAGCGGAGGGTTTGAAACGTCATCGTCCTCCCCGCGCAGGCGGGGATCCAGGCTTGCAAAAGGCTGCGACAAAAAGCGCCTGGGTGCCCGCCTTCGCGGGGATGGGGAAACCGATGACGGAACCCGAACCGGGGGGCTTTTGAAAGCCGGCCCGTAAAAACCTGTCTTGCGGCCGGCCCCCTTGTTTCATGGGGGCCGATCAAGGGTACTCGTTTTCAAAACCCACGGGAGCGGGGGTGGGGACCGGCCGGAGCCGGCCCCCGATCCGTGGTTTCCCTTTAAGGGGAAACCTTAGATCTTGCCGACGAGGTCGAGCGACGGGGCGAGGGTCTTCTCGCCTTCCTGCCACTTGGCCGGGCAGACCTCGCCCGGGTGGGCGGCGACGTACTGCACGGCCTTGATCTTGCGCAGCAGTTCCTTAGCGTCGCGGCCGACGCCGCCGGCGGTGATCTCAACGATCTGGATCTTGCCGTCCGGGTCGACGACGAAGGTGCCGCGGTCGGCCAAGCCGACTTCCTCGATCAGAACCTCGAAGTTGCGGCTGATCGCCAGCGTCGGGTCGCCGATCATGGTGTAGTTGATCTTGCCGATGGCCGGCGAGGTGTCGTGCCAGGCCTTGTGGCAGAAGTGGGTGTCGGTCGAGACGCTGTAGACCTCGACGCCCAGCTTCTGGAATTCGGCGTAGTTGTCGGCCAGGTCTTCGAGCTCCGTCGGGCAGACGAAGGTGAAGTCGGCCGGGTAGAAGAACACGACCGACCACTTGCCCTTCAGGTCGGCGTCGGTCACGTCGATGAACTTGCCGTTCTTGTACGCGGTCGCCTTGAAGGGCTTAATTTCGCTGTTGATCAAGGACATTTGTGTTCTCCGATGAATGCGATGATTTGGTTGTCGCCTCAATCCCTGGCCGCTGGCCCCGGCCGGTGGCCGTGCCATGCCCGACTTAGTGCGGCGCACCGGGTCGAACAAGGGGGCCTGCCGTGTGGCCAGGGTGCGGGGCGATGTTCCCGTGTCCCGTTGACCCGTGGAGGAATACGGGAAATCTGTGATTAAGAGAAGTAGAAAATACCAATTGAATTGATCGATAAATCCGATTACATAACCGGGCATGAAACCGCTCCCCACCCTGCGCCAGCTCCGCTACCTCGTCGCCGTCGTCGACCGCTGCCATTTCGGACAGGCGGCCGAGGCCTGCCTCGTCAGCCAGTCGACGCTGAGCGCCGGCTTGCAGGAGCTGGAGGATCTGCTGGGCGCCACGCTGGTGGAGCGCACGCGCCGCTCCGTGCTGCCGACGCCGCTCGGCCGCGAGATCGCCGAGCGGGCGCGCCAGCTTCTGAAGGGGGCGGAGGAACTGGTGGACATCACCCGGTCCGCCGCCGACCCGATGTCGGGCGCCCTGCATCTGGGGGTGATCCCGACCATCGGTCCCTTCCTGATCCCCCGCGTGATGCCGGCCCTGCGCGAGAGCTTCCCGCGGCTGCGGCTCTATCTGCGCGAGGACCAGACGGCGCGGCTGCTGGAGCAGCTGAACGCCGGCAAGCTGGACGCGGCGCTGCTGGCCTTGCCCTATCCGATGGGCGATCTGGAGACGGAGGACATCGCCGAGGACCGCTTCTCCTTCGTCTGCCCCACCGGCCACCGGCTGAGCGGCGACGATCCGGCGCAGCCGGTGACGGTCCCGTCGGAAGACCTGCTTCTGCTGGAGGACGGGCATTGCCTGCGCGACCACGCCATGGCGGCCTGCGCGCTGGACGCCACGCCGCACAACACCGCCTTCCAGGGCACCAGCCTGCACACGCTGGTGCAGATGGTGGCGAACGGGCTGGGGGTGACGCTGCTGCCCCAGATGGCGGTCGATTCCGGCATCCTGCGCGGGCTGGATCTGGCGGTGCGCCCGCTGGCCGGCGACCGGCCGGGTCGGCGGATCGCGCTGGCCTGGCGCCGCACCTCGGGACGGAAGGAAACCTTCCAGCGGCTGGCCGAAGCGCTCAGGGCGGAGATGACGGCGAAGGACGGCTGACGGAGCGGTGGCGAAAGATTCGCTTGGTCCCGCGGGTGCGAGGTGGTTTAAACGGGACGGTTTTTCGCCCGTTCACTCCGCTTTCGGGACACCCAGCGTCATGTCCACCGCCACCACCGCTTCCGCACCCCTGTTCGACCGCGTCGCCATCGTCGGCATCGGTCTGATCGGCTCCTCGCTGGCGCGGGCGCTGGCGGAGTATGGGATCGCACGGCAGGTGGTCTGCACCGACCGCAGCGATGCGGCGTGCGCCAAAGCGCTGGAACTGGGCATCGTGGCGGAGGCCTCCACCGATCCGGCCGCCGCGCTGGCCGGCGCCGATCTGGTGGTGCTGTCGACCCCGGTCGGCAGCTATGCCGCGGTGGCCGAGGCCATCGGGCCGCTTTTGAAGCGCGGGACCATCGTCACCGACGTCGGCTCGGTCAAGCAGGCGACCCTGCGCGACGTCGGGCCGCATCTGCCCGACGGCGTCCATCTGATCCCCGGCCATCCGGTGGCGGGCACCGAGCATTCGGGGCCGGAGGCCGGTTTCGCCACGCTGTTCCAGGGCCGCTGGTGCATCCTGACCCCGCCGTCCGGCACCGACCGCCACGCGTTGGAGCAGGTGACGGAGCTGTGGCGCCGCGTCGGCTCCACCGTCGAGATCATGGAGGCCAGCCATCACGACCGCGTGCTGGCCATCACCTCGCACCTGCCGCACCTGATCGCCTACACCATCGTCGGCACCGCGTCGGACCTGGAAGAGGACACCAAGTCCGAGGTCATCAAATTCTCGGCCGGCGGCTTCCGCGACTTCACCCGCATCGCCGCCAGCGATCCCGTCATGTGGCGCGACGTGTTCCTGAACAACCGCGAGGCGGTGCTGGAAATCCTCCAGCGCTTCACCGAGGATCTGACGGCCTTGCAGCGCGCCATCCGCTGGGGCGAGGGGGAGCAGTTGCAGGACCACTTCACCAAGACCCGCGCCGTGCGCCGGGGAATCATCGACGCCAAGCAGGCGTAAGGGGAAAGGGGCTTCTTACGACGCCCGCAACGCCCCCAGGAAGCCGTCGACCTCCTGGCGCATCCGCCCGGCGTCGTCCTGCACCGTGTCCACCGAGCGCACCATCACGCCGCTGGCCCGTTCGGCGGACGCGGCGGCGGAGGTGACGGCGGCGATGTTGTCGGAGACGGTGCGGGTGCCGTCGGCGGCGTCCTGGATGTTGGTGGCGATCTCGCCCACCGCGGCGGTCTGCTGTTCGACCGCGGCGGCGACCTCGCTGGAGATCTCGTTCAGGCGGGCGATGGTGCGGGTCACGGCACCGATGGTGTCGACGGCGGTGCCCGACGCGCTCTGGATTTCGGCGATGCGCGCCTGGATCTCGGCGGTCGCCTTGGCCGTCTGGCCGGCGAGCTGCTTCACCTCGCTCGCCACGACGGCGAAGCCTTTCCCGGCCTCGCCGGCGCGGGCGGCCTCGATGGTGGCGTTCAGCGCCAGCAGGTTGGTCTGGCCGGCGATGCCGGAAATCATGTCCACCACCTTGCCGATCTCCTCCGCCGCCTCGGCGAGGCTGCCCATCACCGTGGTGCTGCGTTCGGCGTCGCGGGTGGCGTCGGCGGCGATGCCGGCGGAATCGGCGACCAGCCGGGCGATGCCGGCGAAGCTGGCCGACAGTTCGGCGGTGGCGGCGGCGACGCTGTCGACATTGGCCGAGGCGCGGCCGGCGGCCGACGACACCGCGTCGGAATGGCGCGCCGTCTCGGCGGCGCCCTCGGCCATCGCGGAGGATGCGGCGGCCATCTCGGCGGTGGAAGCCGACAGCGCTTCGACCAGCCGCTTCACCGTCGCCTCGAAGCCGTCGGCCAGCTTGCGCAGCTCGCGCCGGCGCTCCTCGGCGGCGGCGGTCTTCAGCCGCTCCTGCTCCTGCTGGAGGCGTTCGGTGTCGAGCATGGTGTCGCGGAAGACGCGGGCGGCGGTCGCCATGCGGCCGATCTCGTCGCGGCGGCCTTCTTGGAAGGTGGCGGTGAAGTCGCGGGCGGCCAGCCGCTCCAGCGAACCGGCGACATCGAGGATCGGGCGGGAAATGCCACGCACCAGCACGGCGCCGAAGCCCAGCGCCAGCAGGGTGCAGAGAGTGACGCCGCCCAGCACCATGCCGTGGGCGCTGCTGTAGACTGCCGCCCCCTGGTCGGCGACGGCGCCGGCATCGGCCATCGTGCTGTCCACCAGCGCGTCGAGCGCCTCCTGCACGCGGGCGAAGGCGACGGCGCTGGGACGCTTGAAGACGCTGACGGCGGACTGGGCGTTGCCGTCGCGGGCCTGGGCGCGCACACGGTCGGCCGCGGCGGCATAGGCGGTCCAGGCCTCGTCGAAGGCGGCCAGTCTTGCGGCGCCGTCGCCGCCGGTGAAGCGGGTACCGGCGGCTTGACGGCGCGCCGCAACCTCGGTCACCGCGTCGGTCCAGCCTTTTTCCGCCTGATTCACCTGCATCTCGTTGGTGGCGAGGGCATAGGCGGCTTCGGCGATGCGGTGACTCTGGGCGGCGGAGGTCAATTGACCGGCCAACTGGGTCGCCGGCAGCGAACGGCTGCGCATGGTTTCGGCAGCATTGTTTAGGATTTCAAGCCGGCTGAGCGTGAAAATCCCGAAGGCGCCGGCCATCACCACAGTGCCCAGCACCGCGACGATGATCTTGGCACGAATGGTCAACTGTCCGAATGCTCGAATTTTAGCCATTTTGCCCGCACCCCCGCCAAACCCTCGGCAAGAACCCTGTCCATCCGAAGGTATTATTCGACCCTCAATCTTACTAATCCGAATGTTTAAAATTATCAACGCGGAAGGTGAGTGAATTCGTCGGAAATCCAGGGTGCCGGGCAATGGTCACAGGGCGTGACTTGAATGGGGAGTAAAGGGAGCCCGAAAACGAAACGGCCGCCGCACCCGGGTGGTGCGGCGGCCGTTTCGGGACCGTCTGAGGATGGAGATCAGGCGGCCTTGCGAACGGAACCCAGCTCGGTGAACAGCTTCACCACGGCTTCGACGAACTCGTTCAGCTGGTCCTGGCCCAGCGCCGAGACCGTGATGTCGTCGACGACCAGAGCTTCGTCGCTGATCTTGCCGCCGGCGGCGGTCAGGTCGGCACGGTAGGCTTCCGGGGCGGCCAGCAGGCGCCCGCGCAGCTTGCCGGGGATCGCCAGCAGCTGGATGCCCTGGTCGATGGCGGCGATCGGCTTGCCGGCATCCAGGAAGTGGCCGACGATGCGGCGGGTGTGGGCCGACTGCTGCAGCTTCGCCACGCTGCGCTCACCGCCCGGCAGCAGCAGCATGTCGAAGTCGGCGCCGAGCGCCTCGCTCAGATGCTTGTCCACCGGGAAGTAATGGCCCCAGGACTTGCCGTGCCAGCCGTTGACCAGACCCGTCTCGGTCGAGATGGTACGCAGCGTGGCGCCGGTCTTGATAAGAGCGCGTTGCGGCTCGGTCATCTCCGCTTCTTCGAAGCCGTTGGAGACGAGGATGGCGATGGACTTTCCTGCGAGCGATTGATCCATACTGTCTTGTCCTTTCATCGTTTCACCAATAGAACGCCGGAGCATCTCCGATGGCATGTCGACCAGGGGAGAACCCGCCGGGGGCCGGCCGAAGCAGGGGAGGCGGTCGGGAAACGGTCATCGCCGCGCATGGGGATGCGCGGCGGCCAGTTCCGCCCGCCGGGACCCCGAGGTCGGGTGCCGGCGTGTGGGACCTTTACGTCCCGGATCGGTTTGTTTTCAGCATAGGGACTTAATTGGTCCCGATGAGGTCTCAAGTCAACAAGGGATTCCGCGGCGCACCCAAGGATGCCGCGCCCCGGATTTCGCCGGAGTCGGTGGATGCCACCGCATTTTCCAGCCCACTTCAAGACTTTCGGGCCAACCCGCCCGTACCACCGGTTGATGCGGTGCAGGGCTGCCATACCATGGGGACGTGGCTTCGCCGAAGGATTATATCGGTTGAACCGGATGCCTGCGGCGATGAAGCAAAAAAAAGCGGCCGGGGGGAAGGCCCCCGGCCGTCGGCAAGTCAAAGCATCAGCCGTTCGAAAAGATCCAGCTCGCACACTGGATCACGGACCACTCCCAATGATCGGAACCTGCGATCAATGGAACTGGTCAGCCTCGGTGGAGTCCTTGTACGCGGTGGTCGAGGAGGTGCCGCCGGAGATCGCCGTGGCGACCGCGTCGAAGTAGCCGGTGCCGACTTCGCGCTGGTGCTTGGTGGCGGTGTAACCGTCCTTCTCGGCCGCGAACTCGGCCTGCTGCAGTTCGGAGTAGGCGGCCATGCCGCGCTCGGCATAGCCCTTGGCCAGGGTGAAGGCCGAGTAGTTCAGGCTGTGGAAGCCGGCCAGCGTGACGAACTGGAACTTGTAGCCCATGGCGCCCAGCTCGCGCTGGTACTTGGCGATGGTGGCGTCGTCCAGGTTGGCCTTCCAGTTGAAGGAGGGCGAGCAGTTGTAGGCCAGCATCTTGCCGGGGAACTGCTTGTGCACGGCCTCGGCGAAGCGGCGGGCTTCGTCCAGGTTCGGCTTGGAGGTCTCCCACCACATCAGGTCCGAGTACGGCGCGTAGGACAGGCCGCGGGCGATGCAGTGATCGACGCCCATGCCCTTCTTCAGGCGGAAGAAGCCCTCGGTGGTGCGGCCGCTGTCGAAGTCGATGAAGGGATGGTCACGCTCGTCGATGTCCGAGGTGATGAGCTGCGCCGACTCGGCGTCGGTGCGGGCGATCACCAGGGTCGAGGTGCCGCAGACGTCGGCGGCCAGACGGGCGGCGTTCAGCGTGCGGATGTGCTGCTGCGTCGGGATCAGAACCTTGCCGCCGAGGTGGCCGCACTTCTTCTCCGACGCCAGCTGGTCTTCCCAGTGCACGCCGGCGGCACCGGCCTTGATCATCGCCTTCATCAGTTCGAAGGCGTTCAGCGGGCCGCCGAAGCCGGCCTCGGCGTCGGCGATGATCGGCGCGAACCAGTAGGTGTCGCCCTTGCCCTCGGAGGTCTGGATCTCGTCGGCACGCTTGAAGGTGTTGTTGATGCGCTCGACGACCGCCGGGACCGAGTTCACCGGATACAGGCTCTGGTCCGGGTACATCTGGCCGGCCGTGTTGGCGTCACCGGCGACCTGCCAGCCCGACAGGTAGATGGCCTTCAGGCCGGCCTTGACCGCCTGCATCGCCTGGTTGCCGGTCAGGGCGCCCAGGGTGTTGATGTAGGGCTCGGTGTTCAGCAGCTCCCACAGGCGGCGCGCACCCAGCTCGGCCAGCGTGTACTCGATCTTGACCGAGCCGCTCAGACGCTTGACATCGTCCATGGTGTAGTCGCGGCGGATGCCCTCGTAACGGGCGGCGTGGATGGCGGTCTTGGTCTTTTCATCGAGCGACATGGGTCAGGTTCCTTTTGTCCGGTGCGCCCGGTCGATCGGGGCGGAACTGGGGTCTCGGGGCGGGCCTTTTGTCGGTCCCTGCGGCCCTTGTGCAGCGGCGTTTCCTCCCGCCGGTTTCGTCTGCACTTTTGCCGTCTTCGGGGCCGCTTGCGCTTTACAGCGCGGCCGTGAACCAAGACTTAAACCCCGCCCGAGTGCGTTGCAATAAGCCCTTGTTTGTAAAAAGGTCCGTTTGTAAACTGCTGTCTTCACAATCCTGTAAATCCGTAAATCTTGTAAAGCCGGAGAGCTGTCGTGGCGACCATGGAAAAGAAGGCGATGCTGGGGCCGAAGGTCCGCCGCCTGCGCCGCGACCAGGGACTGACCCAGGCGCAGATGGCCGACCAGCTCGGCATCTCCCCCAGCTATCTGAACCTGATCGAGCACAACCAGCGCCCGGTGACGGTGCCGCTGCTGCTGAAGCTGGGCCAGCAGTTCGGCGTCGATCTCCAGGCCTTCGCCGAGGACGAGGAAAGCCGGCTGGTGGCCGGCCTGCGCGAGGTGTTCTCCGACCAGCTGTTCGACGGCTCCGACATCAAGAACCAGGATTTTCGCGAACTGGCGGCGGTGGCGCCGACGCTGGGGCAGGCGGTGGTGGCGCTCTACCGCGGCTTCCGCGGCGCGCGCGACGATCTCCAGGCCCTGGCGGAGCGGGTGGCCGACCGCGAGAAGCTGCATCTGGTGCAGGCCACCGGCTTCCCGCAGGACGAGGTGCGCGACCTGTTCCAGACCCACTCCAACCATTTCCCGGAACTGGAGGCGGCGGCGGAAAGCCTGTGGCAGGACGGCAAGCTGGAGCGCGGCGACCTCTATCGCGGGCTGGTCGACTGGCTGAACACCCAGCACAGCGTGCGGGTCCGCCTGCTGCCGTCGGAGGTGATGGGCTATGCCGTGCGCCGCTTCGACCGCCACAGCCGGCGCATCCTGCTGTCGGAGATGCTGGCGCCGTCGGGCCGCACCTTCCAGCTGGCCTGCCAGATCGCGCTGCTGCGCCACCGCGACCTGCTGAACGGCATCGTCGATGCCGCCAACCTGTCGGACGACGAGGCGCGGCGGCTGACCCGGATCGGGCTGGCGAACTATTTCGCCGCGGCGGTGCTGATGCCCTATGCCCGCTTCCACGAGGCGGCGACCCAGCTGCGCTACGACATCGAGATCTTGCGGCGGCGCTTCGACGCGTCGTTCGAGCAGGTCTGCCACCGGCTGACCACGCTGCACCGGTCGGGGGCCAAGGGCGTGCCCTTCTTCTTCATGCGGGTGGATAGCGCCGGCAACGTGTCGAAGCGCTTTTCGGGGGCCGGATTCCATTTCGCCCGCTTCGGCGGCGGCTGCCCGCGCTGGATCGTCTACGAGGCCTTCCGCACGCCGGGCAAGATCCACAGCCAGATGGCGGAGATGCCGGACGGCACCGGCTATTTCTCCATCGCCCGCACGGTGGTGAAGGCCGGCGGCGGCCACCGCAGCCCGCCGCAGCAATTCGCCGTGGCGCTGGGCTGCGACGTCCAGCATGCGGCTCAGGTCACCTATGCGGACGGGTTCGACCTGTCCAACACCGATGCGGCGACGCCGATCGGGGTGAATTGCCGGCTCTGCCCGCGGCTGGACTGCTCGCAACGGGCGTTTCCGCCGCTGAATCATCGGCTTATCGTCGATGAGAATCTGCGCGGCCTGTCGCCCTACCTGTTCGCGCCGCCCAGCGCTGAATAAGGATTCGATTGACCGGGATCAATGTTGTACGGCGAAATTCGTGTTGTTTGCCGGAAAGCCCGTCATTTGACTGGTATAAATCCGTGGCCTTCGACCGGGTTTGTTGATAGGTTTCGGCCGTTGCGTCGCGGCAGCTCCGCTCGTGTCATCGCGCCGGCCACCTGAACGCAGCGTCCCGGACTTTGGTATTGAACATTGCCAACAGAGCTTGGCGCCGACAGGTTTTGGAACGCCCAAATGAGCAATCTGATCAAAGAGCGCGTGCTGACCGTTCACCACTGGACCGACACGCTGTTCAGCTTCACCACCACGCGCGATCCGTCCTTCCGCTTCCTGCCGGGGCAGTTCACCATGATCGGGCTGGAGGTCGAAGGCCGGCCCCTGCTGCGTGCCTACAGCCTCGTCAGCGCGCATTACGAGGAGACGCTGGAGTTCTTCAGCATCAAGGTGCAGGACGGCCCGCTGACCTCGCGGCTCCAGCATCTGAAGGAAGGCGACACGCTGCTGGTGAACCGCAAGGCGACCGGCACGCTGATCACCGACAACCTGCTTCCCGGACGGAACCTGTATCTGCTGAGCACCGGCACCGGCCTGGCGCCGTTCCTCAGCATCATCAAGGACCCGGAGATGTACGAGAAGTTCGACCGGGTGATCCTGACCCACGGCACCCGCACCGTGGCGGAGCTGGCCTATGACGACCTGATCCACCACAGCCTGCCGGAGAACGAGTTCTTCGGCGAGCAGGTGAAGGAAAAGCTGCTCTATTACCCGACCGTGACGCGCGAGCCCTTCCGCAACCAGGGCCGCCTGACCACGCTGATGGAAACCGGCAAGATTTACGAAGACCTCGGCCTGCCGGAACTGGATGCCGAGAAGGACCGCGTCATGATCTGCGGCAGCCCGGCCATGCTGGCCGAGACCACCGCGATGATGGAGAAGCGCGGCTTCGTCATGGGCACCAACGGCGAGCCGGGTGGCTTCGTCATCGAAAAGGCGTTCGTGGAGCGCTGAGGGTGTTGGCTTTCGGGCCGCGCCAGAGTTTCATGCGTTATACCGGAGTCCATCGGGTGTTTACGGAAGTGCCTGATGGACTCCAGGCTTCCGGTTTTCCGTATGATCGGCTCACGCGGTCCTGCTTGAGCCGATCACACCCCAGCGTCCGTTTGCTCCTCTCAGGTCGATTGGGTTTGAGGCCTGGAAGGCTTGGTTGCAGCCCGGACGTGTCGTTGTGGTGGTGCGATGACAGACGCGGCCGATCAGATCATCGAGATTTACCGAAAACATGGCCTTGCGTGGGAGTCCGGTCGCGGCCGTAGCCTTTTTGAGAAGGGCTGGCTAGATCGTTTCCAAGAGCTTCTGCCGCGTAGGGGCGCTGTACTGGATCTGGGCTGTGGGAGCGCCGACCCCGTGGCGCGCTATTTCATTGAGCGCGGGTTCGCGGTGACGGGGATCGATACATCTCCGCCTCTTCTCGCACTTGCCGGGGAACGGTTTCCCGAGCATCGCTGGCTCCTGTCGGACATGCGCGGACTGTCCTTGCCCCGGCGTTTTGACGGCATCCTGGCCTGGAACAGCTTCTTTCATCTGCGCTGGGATGACCAACGGCGGATGTTCGAGGTCTTTCAACGTCATGCGGCGCCGGCCGCTGCTCTCATGTTCACCAGCGGCCCCGCGCATGGAGAGGCGATCGGTGCTTTCCAGGGTGAACCCCTGTTCCATGCCAGCCTGGACAGGGACGAATACCGTGCGCTGCTGGATGCGCACGGGTTCGACGTCGTGGCGCATGTACGAGAGGATCCTGACTGCAACGGCCACACGGTTTGGCTGGCGCGTGCCCGAGCGGGCTGATGAGGCCGGTTACGGCTTCGTGCGTCTCATATCGAACCCACGAAGGCCATGGACCTCCATAAAGTGGCGCCGCGGCGGAATAAACGTCCCCGCCCGCCGGTTTACCAATCCGTGACGAAGGCACGTCACTCAATCCTTGACCGACTGGGCGCGCCTCCTTTGGGGGGCGCGCCCATTTTCTGTCCACATCCGTGAATAAAATCGCCGTCCGGCCTGTTGGTGCGACGGTCGCCGTTCAAACCGTCAAGCCTTTGGTGTAGACATCCCGCCCATGCGCCTGATCCTCATCCTCGCCGCGCTGCTCGTCGCCGGCCTCGCCAATCTCGCCGTCTGGTCCCTGCCGAACCTGCCGGTGCCGCTCGACCCGCCGCCCGGCGGCAAGCTGCGCAGCGTGTCCTTCGCACCCTTCCGCGACGGGCAGAGCCCGCTGACCGGCGTGCTGCCCTCCACCGCGCAGATCGAGGAGGACATTGTCGCGCTGGCGCCGCAGGTGGCCGGCATCCGCACCTACACCTCGCTGGAAGGCTTGCAGGTGGTGCCGGAACTGGCGCGCAAGCATGGCATGCAGGTCACCATGGGGGCGTGGCTGTCCTCGCGGACCGACAAGAACGAGGCGGAGATCGCCTCGCTGATCGATCTCGCCAACCGCTATCCCGACATCATCACCCGCGTCATCGTCGGCAACGAGGTGCTGCTGCGCCGCGAGCTGACACCGGAGCAGGTCGCCGGCTACATCGACCGCGTCAAGGCGGCGGTGAAGCAGCCGGTGTCCTATGCCGACGTCTGGGAATGGTGGCTGAAATACCCGCAGATCGCCGACCATGTCGATTACCTGACCATCCATCTGCTGCCCTATTGGGAGGACGTGCCGGCCGGCGTCGAGGCGGCGACCGAGCGCATCCGCCAGAGCTACCGCACCATCGCCCACCGCTTCCCCGGCAAACCGATCCTGGTCGGCGAGACCGGCTGGCCGACGCAGGGCCGCTCGCGCGGGGCCGCCGTGCCGGGGCTGGTCAACAAGGCGAAGTTCGTCAATGCCTTCGTCCGCATGGCCGAGCAGGAGGGCTTCGACTACAACGTGATCGAAGCCTTCGATCAGGAATGGAAGGCCAAGCTGGAGGGTACGGTCGGCGGCCATTGGGGCCTGTACAACGCCGACCGCACGCCGAAATTCTCGCTGGCCGGGCCGGTCGTCGGCAATGTCGCATGGCCCTGGCTGTTCGCGGCGTCGAGCGGGCTGGCGCTGGTGCTGCTGGGCGGGTTGTCGCTGCTGCGCCGCCATGTGCCGGGCACCGGCTGGGCGGTGCTGATCCTGCTGGCCCAGGCGCTGTCCACCCTCTATGTCCGCGCCGCCTTTCTGGCCGAGCATGGCAAGCATTACTGGCAGGACACCACGCTGGCCGTGGCGATGCTGGCGCTGACCGCGGCGCTGGCGCTGGCGGTGTTGCTGACCGCCCACCGCACGCTGGCGAGCGGCGGTCTGGCGAGCGAGCCGCTGGTCGGCCTGCGCCACGCCCGCCCGGCCCTGACCCGCACCGAGCGGGTGGGGCGGTGGAGCGCCGTGGCGCTGGGCGTCGCGGCGCTGGTCTGGTCGCTGCTGATCGTCTTCGACGGCCGCTACCGCGACTTCCCCAACCCCTATCTGCTGATCCCGGCGGTGGCGCTGCCGGCGCTGGGCCTGATCCGCGCCGCCCGACGGCCGGTGGGGACGGAGACGCGCGGCGCGCTGGGCATCGCCAGCCTGTTCCGTCCGGCAATTCCCTTTGCCGATGGCGAACCGCGCGGCCTGTGCGGCGCCGTCCGCCGCCTGCCGGTCGAGTCGGTGCTGGGCTTCGGGCTGCTGCTGGCGGCGCTGCTGACCGTGGTGGCCGAGGGCTTCGTGCCGCTCGAATCGCTGATCTACGGCCAGCTGCCCTTCATGGAGGCGCTGCACGAGGTCGAGTGGACCCGGCCGAACTGGGAGGCGCTGGGTTGGGCAGCCTTGCAGGTCCTGCTGGCGCTGCCCTTCCTGGCCGGGGTGTGGAGCGCCCGGCGTCCGCTGCGGCGGATTTAAAGCAGGTCAGGTCCGGATCAGCCCGTCCTGTTTCGTCGGCTCCGGAGCAGGGACGGGGGCCGGGCCGGGGGCGGGAGCGGCGGGCGGCGTCAGCTGCCAGTTGTCCAGGGCCCGTTTCAGCGCGTCGAGCCCGGCGCCGGCCGAGTTCTTCGCCTCGTCCGCCGCGCGGGTGATGGCGGCGCAGAGGTCGGCGCGGCGCTTGGGATCGTTGCGGCTTTCCTCCAGCGCGCGGCCGACGTCGTCGGTCGTGCCGCCGCCCTTGGTGTCAGGCGGCACCGCCTTCGGGTCGATCCCCAGCAGCGGCAGCAGATATTCACGCCCCTTTTCGCGCGCCACCGCCGCGGCCTTGTCGCCGAAACGCTCCGCCGCCGCGACTCCGGTGTCCCAGGTGCTGAGCGCAGCCGAGACGGTCGGGCTGCACCGGCCGGCCGGGTCTGCGGGCGGAACCGTCTGGGCATGCAGCGGGGCGGCGCTCAGCAGCAGCACGGCGAGCGCCGGCATGGCAAGGCGGAAGGCGGGGGGTGGGCACGTCATCGGCGGAACCCTGCGGTCGGGGAAGGGGCTTCGGGGGAGATTTGGGAAGGCGTCCGGCGGCTTTCCATGGGGTCTGCCCAAGGGCGGCCAGCCCAACTGGTCTGCCGGATTGGTTGGAGGGGTGAAAAGCGGCGATATGCCGCGACCTGTGGCGATTTTGCTACCAAATGACTGTTTCATGACCTTTACATGACATGCCGCCGCTGCACCGCACCGCGAAGCGTGCTAAGAGCAGCGCCAAACCATTCCAGTCTACGCGAGTCACCGTCCCATGCTGCTGCGCGCATTCCGTTCGCTGATGCCGAAGGAGGAACGCTTCGTCGACCAGTTCGTCGAGCAGGCCCGCCATATCGTGGCAGCATCCATTGCGCTGGAAGCGGTGATGGATTCCGGACCGGACGACCGCGTGCAGAAGGTCGCCGCGCTGAAGCGGGTGGAGAAGGACGCCGACCGCGTCGCCAAGGATGCCGGGCGCGACCTGCACCGCGCCTTCATCACCCCCTTCGACCGCTCGGACATCCTGTCGCTGATCAACGCGCTGGACGACGCCATCGACCTGATGGACGAGGTGCCGCGCCATGCCGGCCTCTATGGCATCGAGGCGTTCGACGAGCCGATGCGCCGCTTCGTCGCCCTGATCCGCCAGCAGGCCGACGTGCTGGTCGAACTGATGCCGCTCCTGGGCTCCATCGCCCGCAACGCCGAGCGGATCGACCATCTCTGCGGCCGGCTGTCCGACATCGAGGACGAGGCCGACGACATCCTGCGCAGCGCGCTCCAGTCGCTGATCGCGGAGAAGCCGGACATGATCGCCTTCCTCGGCCGGCGCGAGCTGTACGAGATGCTGGAGGCGGTGACCGACCGGTGCGACGACGTCGGCGACCTGGTCGCGGGCATCACGCTCGATCAGGTCTGAGGCGGTCCCGGTCATGGAGGCCCTGCAACTCGGCCTGCCGGCGATCGCCGTCATCGTTCTGGTGGCGCTCGCCTTCGACTTCATCAACGGCCTGCACGACGCGGCGAACTCCATCGCCACCGTGGTGTCGACCCGCGTGCTGTCGCCCAAGCTGGCCGTCCTGTGGGCGGCCTTCTTCAACTTCATCGCCTTCCTGTTCTTCGGCCTGCATGTCGCCACCACCATCGGCACCGGGCTGGTCGATCCGCTGGTGATGGACCCGGCGGTGATCCTGGCGGCGCTGATCGGCGCCATCGGCTGGAACCTGATCACTTGGTATCTCGGGCTGCCGTCCTCCTCCTCGCACGCGCTGGTCGGCGGCATCGCCGGGGCGGGCATCGCCAAGGCCGGTTTCGGCGCCATCATCGGCAGCGGCTTCACCAAGACGGCGGTCGCCATCGTGCTGTCGCCCGGCATCGGCCTGCTGCTGGCGCTGTTCCTGATGCTGGTGCTGTCCTGGGCGCTGCGCCGGGCCGCCCCCTTCGCGGTCGACCGCCAGTTCCGGCACTGGCAGCTCGTCTCGGCGGCGCTGTACAGCCTGGGCCATGGCGGCAACGACGCGCAGAAGACGATGGGCATCATCGCCGTCCTGCTGTTCAGCCAGGGCATGCTGGGCGATACCTTCCACGTTCCCTTCTGGGTCATCATCGCCTGCCAGCTGGCGATGGGGCTGGGCACCATGATGGGCGGCTGGCGCATCGTCCGTACCATGGGGTCGCGCATCACCGACCTGAAGCCCTACCAGGGCTTCTGCGCCGAGACGGCGGGCGCCATCACGCTGTTCGGCGCGACGTGGCTGGGCATCCCGGTTTCGACCACCCACACCATCACCGGCGCCATCGTCGGCGTCGGTTCCGCCCGCCGGACCTCGGCGGTGCGCTGGGGGCTAGCGGGCCGAATCGTCTGGGCCTGGGTGCTGACGATTCCCGCCTCCGGCATCGTCGCCTGGCTGTCCTACCTGCTGGTGGCGAGCGTCCTGCACCCGTAAGGGCCTCGATCCGGGGGGAGAACACCCTGTGAACGAGGGGGCGGATGGCGGTACGAACGGATAAGCCCTTCGTGACGCAGCCCGCCCTTGACCCGCAAGGGCGGGAACGGCAGGATCGGTCCGGTGGAGACAGGATACCGGTCATGCCGCATATCGAACGCACCGACCAAGGTGAGCAGTATGTGCTTCCCGGCACCGAACGCCGGACGGTCCCAGGCTTGCCCTATGCGGCGGAAGCCGACGGCCAGCTGACCCTGCATTTCTACGCCCCACCCGAGAAGACAGAACGCCGCCCCCGCCCGACCTCGGCGCGCGCGCTCTCCTCCACGCCCCTGCCCATGGCGCCTCTGGCGGCCAATCAGGCGGAGCCGGTCGTGGCCGACGCCACGCCGCAAAGCCTGTTCGGCCGGCGCCTCGCCCATTTCCCAAGGGTGTTCGAGCAGCCCTGACCGGCTTTCCCTAACGGGCCTTCAGGCGGCGCCGGTGCGGCTGCGCCCGGCGGCCAGCGTGCGGGCGACCTGACGCAGCAGCAGGTCGCGCTCATAGGGCTTGCCGATGTGCCCGTTCATGCCGGCGTCGCGGCAGTCGCGCCGCTCCTCGTCGGACGAACCGGCGGTCAGCGCCAGGATCGGCAGGTCGCCGCGCGGCGGCGGCATGGCGCGGATGATCCGGCTCGCCTCCAGCCCGTCCATCTCCGGCATCTGCACGTCCATCAGCACGAGGTCGTAGTCGCCGGCCTTCACTGCCTCCACCGCCGCGGCGCCATCGGCCACAAGATCGATGCGGTAGCCGCTGTCCTTGAACAGCGCCGCCAGCAGTTCGCGGTTGATCGACAGATCCTCGGCGATCAGCAGGCGCGGCGGTCCGGCGGGACGGGGAAGGGGAGCGGGGGGCGGGGGAGCGATTGCCTGGGCCGCCATCGCCTGGGCCTGGGGGGCCGCTCCCACCCGCCGGCCGGCGATGCGGGCAAGCTGCCGGCGCAGGTCGTCGATGGAGAAGGGCTTGGCGATCATCGCCACGTTGGGGCCGAAGCCGGCAGGCGTGCCGACGGCATGGGCGGCGAAGCCGGAGGCCAGCAGAACCGGCAGGCCCGGGCGCATGCGGGCGGTGTGCCGCGCCAGCTCCGTTCCGTCCATGCCCGGCGGCATGACGATGTCGCTGAGCAGCAGATCGAGCTTTTCCGGCCCGTCCAGCACCACCAGCGCCTCGTTGGCGTTGGTCGCCGCGATCACCCGATGGCCCCAGCCGCGCAGCAGACCGGCCACCATGTCGCGCACGGTCGGGTCGTCGTCCACCAGCAGGATCGACAGCGGTCCGGAGGGCGGCGGGGAGAGAGTCGGTAAGGGGGGCTGGGCCAGGGGCTGTGCGGGAGCGGTGACGGATGGGCTGCCGGCTGGGCTGGCGGCGGCCGGCTGGGCCGGCGGTCTCGCCGGCATGCCCGGAGCCTCCGCCGGCAACAGGCGGTTCGCCGGCAGCCGCACCGTCACCGTGGTGCCGACGCCCAGCGTGCTGCGCAGCGCCAGCGTGCCGCCATGCAGTTCGACCAGCCGTTTGGTCAGCGGCAGGCCCAGCCCGGCGCCCTCGACCCCGCGGTGGTCGGCGCTCTCGACACGGGCGAAGGGCTCCAGCACGCGATCCAGATCCTCGGCCGGGATGCCCAGCCCGGTGTCGGTGATGCGGATCACCGGCGTGCCGTCTTCCAGCAGGGCGGACAGCGTCACCGATCCGCCCGAGGGCGTGTATTTCACCCCGTTGGCGATCAGGTTCAGCAGGATCTGGCGGATGCGGCGGTCGTCTCCGCGTAAGGCGCCCACTGCCGGCGCCACCACCGCCGACAGCAGCACGCCGGCGCGCTCGGCCCGCGGGGTCAGCATGCGGACCGCGAAATCCGCCGCGGCCTCCAGGTCGCAGTGCCCCTCCTCGATGGTCAGCGCCCCGGCTTCCGCCCGCGCATGGTCGAGGATCTCGTTGATCAGCTCCAGCACATGCTGGCCGCTGTCGCGGACATTGGCGGCATATTGCCGGTAGGACGGGGTGCCGACCGGCCCCTCCGCCTCGCGGGCGATCAGGTCGGCGAAGCCGATGACGGCGTTCAGCGGCGTGCGCAGCTCGTGGCTCAGCCCGGCCAGGAATTCGCCCTTGGCCCGGTTGGCGGCCTCGGCGGCCTGCCGCGCGCTCTCCGCCATGTCGCGGGCATGGTTCAGCGCGGTGGCGAGCCGGGCGCTCTCGTCGCGTTCGGCGCTGGTCCGCTCCACCGCGTTCCGCGCCTCGGCCAGGGCCACCTGCGCCTTGCGCTCGCGGTCGAGATAGCGCATCCCCCAGGCCAGCATCCCGAGGACCGCCAGCAGGCCGACGAGGGTCTCCACCGCCGTGTGCAGGGTGCGGGTGCGCCACACGGCCATCGCCTCTTCCCGGTCGATGCCGGCCAGCACCACCAGACCATAGTCGCGGACGGTCCGGTAGGCGACGATGCGCAGCACCCCGTCCAGCGGCGACGTCGACAGCAACTGCCCCTCCGGCGCCTCGCGCAGCCGGGACTGGAACAGCGGCGTGGCGGCGGCCGTGCGGCCGGCCGAGGCTTCGGGTTCCGGGCGGCGGGCGACCACCTCGCCGTTCGGCCGGTAGACGGCGATCAGCGGATCGAATTCGAAGCCTGAAATGCTGGAGAAGTCGGTCAGGTGGTTGACCCGGATCGACACGGATGCCACCCCGATAAAGCGCCCCTCGTCATCATGCAGCGGGCGGGAAACCGGAAAGACGAGCGGATAGGACCCGGTCCGGACCGGCTGCGCCGCGCCGATGTGCAGGCGCATCCCGCCGCGCAGGGCCTCCAGACCGCTCTGGTCGGCGAAATCGGCGATGCGGTTGGGAAAGCTGGCCGACTCGAGCACGGCCCGGCCGTCGGCGTCGTAAATCCAGATGGCGTCGGCGCCCTCGACCTGGGCGGCATATTCGCGCAGACGGGCCCAATGCTTCAGGTCGCGCAGCTTCTGCAGGCCGCGGGCCTCCGCCACCATGGCCGCCGTCTGGTCGAGTGCGACGTCGGCCGTGCGCACCGTGCGGCGGACATGGTCGTCGACCAGACGGGCCATGTCCCGCACCAGGGCGAAGCGGCGCTGCTGGGTGTCCTGGTAATCGTAATAGACCCTGTGGGCCGCGTTGCCCGCCAATGCAGCCAGCACGACCACCACCACCAGCGCGCCCCGTAGGAAGCGTCCCACAAATCCCCCTTTTGTGTGCCGATGCGCGATGCGGCCCGCCCGAAACTTCACATCCAAACTATCACGAATCCGATGGGACGGCTGTGCTATTCGACGCCGCGTACCCCTGGGGTTTGCCCCGATGGCCGGACAGTTTCAGGGGGCTTGCGGGGCCGGAAACCTCCGCCGCAGTCTTTGAAAAATAGCACCGCCCCCCATCTTGCGCGGCTTGCCCCATAGGCCCAGATGGGCAGGCGTCTGAACCATTGGGGAGGTCGAAAGATGGGTCTGTTCGATATGTTCAAGGGCAACGCGCCGCTGGAGATGAACCCGCGCCGTGCGCTGGTGGTGTCGCTGGTCTACTGCATGGGATCGGACGGCGAGATCGATCCGGAGGAGGTCGGCCATCTGGTCTCCGTGCTCGGCCGCCGCGCCTCGCGGGAGGAACTGGACGGCTGCCTCAAATATGCGCGCAGCACCCCGCCGGACAGCTTCCTGGCCGAGGTCGTGCCGAAGCTGAACCAGCAGCAGCGGCTGTGCATCCTGCTGAACATGATCGACAGCGCCATGGCCGACGGCGAGGCGGAGCAGGGCGAGCGCGACCTGATCATCCGCTTCCAGCAGGCCTTTGGCTTCGACGACGCGACCCTGCGCCCCTATTTCGAGGCGCTGACGGCGAAGAACGCCCGGTTCGTGCTGGACGCGTGACGAGGATCGCCCCCTCCTTGGCTTTTACGGGAAGGGGGCGACGTCATTTACAGCCAGCCCTTTACGGCCAGTCCCTCACAGCCAGTCGGGCACCCGCTCGGCCGCCAGCATCTCCTCCACCGTGGGGCGGGGGCGGATGACGGAGAAGCGGTCGCCGTTGACCAGAACCTCCGGCACCAGCGGCCGGGTGTTGTAGGTCGAGGCCATCACCGCGCCATAGGCGCCGGCCGACAGGAAGGCGACGAGGTCGTCGTCGGCCAGCGGCGGCAGCGGGCGCTGCACGGCGAATGTGTCGCCGCTCTCGCACACCGGGCCGACCACGTCGTAGGGCTCGGCAGCGGCGTCTGCGGCCGGCTCCGCCACCGGGACGATGCCATGGTAGGCGTCGTACAGCGACGGGCGGATCAGGTCGTTCATCGCCGCGTCGACGATGGCGAAGCGGCGGTGCAGCCCCTGCTTCACATAGATGACGCGGCTGACCAGGATGCCGGCATTGCCGACCAGCGAGCGGCCGGGCTCCAGCGTGATCCGGCAGCCGAGATTGCCGGTGATCGAGCGCACCATCGCGGCATAGTCGGCCAGATCGGGCGGCGCCTCGTTCTTGTAGGTGATGCCGAGCCCGCCGCCGAGATCCAGGCGCTGGATGTCGTGGCCGTCCTCGCGCAGCTGGTGCAGCAGCGCCGCAACCCGCTCGTAGGCCGCCCGGAAGGGGGCGAGGTCGGTCAGCTGCGAGCCGATATGGACGGCGATGGCGACTGGCTTGATGCCCGGCAGGGCCGCGGCGCGGCGGTAGATCTCGCGCGCGTGGTCGTAGTCGATGCCGAACTTGTTCTCTTTCTTGCCGGTGGCGATCTTGGCGTGGGTCTTGGCGTCGACGTCCGGGTTGACGCGGAAGGCGATGTCTGCCTCCACGCCCATGGACGAGGCGATCTGGCTCAGCGCCTCCAGCTCCGGCACCGATTCCACGTTGATCTGGTGGATGCCGGCCTCAAGGGCGGCGCGCAGGTCGTCGCGGGTCTTGCCGACGCCGGAGAAGACGATGCGCTCGGGCGGGATGCCGCCGGCCAGCGCCCGTTTCATCTCGCCCACCGACACCACGTCGCCGCCGGCCCCCAGCTTCGCCAGCGTGCGGATGACGGCGAGGTTGGAGTTGGCCTTCAGCGCGTAGCACACGCCGGCATCCTGGCCGGCGAAGGCGCCGGCATAGGCGTTGTAGTGCGACTCCAGCGCCGCGGTGGAATAGAGGTAGAAGGGGGTGCCCACCTCCCGCGCCACATCCTCCAGCGACACGGATTCGGCGTGCAGAACGCCGTTGCGGTAGGCGAAGACGCTCATCGGAGATCCGTTGGGAGACGCGGTGCGGGCGGTCATGGGAACTGGACTCCGGAACCGGCCGGCTTACCGGGCTTCGGGTCCAGCGAAGGGTTGGGATAGGTGCGGGGGAAGGGATCGACCTGCCCTTCGGGAACCGGGCTGTCGACGGCCTTCGGCTTCTTGCCGCAGCCGGCCAGCGCCAGGGCGCCGGCCAGGGCGAGGACGGTCAGGGTGACGGAGCGGGGAAGAGGGCTGATCACAGGAAACGCTCCCGGGCGGCCTTCACCGCCTCCTGCACGCGGACGGGGGCCGGGCCGCCGAAGCTGGTGCGGCTGTTCAGCGACGCCTCGATGCTCAGCGCCGGATAGACGGCTTCGGTGATGCGCGGCTCGATGGCCTGGAACTCGGCCAGCGTCAGGTCGGTCAGGCCGACGCGCCGGTCCTCCGCCGCCTTCACGGCGCGGCCGGTGACGTGGTGCGCCTCGCGGAACGGCATGTCCAGTTCCCGCACCAGCCAGTCGGCGAGGTCGGTGGCGTTCAGGAAGCCGCGGTCGGCCGCCTCGCGCATCGCCGGGACGTTGGGCTGCATGTCGCGCACCATGCCTTCCATGGCGGCGATGCAGAGCGCCAGCGTGTCATCGGCCTCGAACACCGGCTCCTTGTCTTCCTGCATGTCCTTGGAATAGGCCAGCGGCAGGCCCTTCATGGCGATCAGCAGGCTGTTCAGGCTGCCGATCACCCGGCCGGCCTTGGCGCGCACCAGCTCCGCCGCGTCGGGGTTCTTCTTCTGCGGCATGATGGACGAGCCGGTGGTGAAGGCGTCCGACAGCTTGATGAAGCGGAACTGGGCCGAGCACCAGATCACGATCTCTTCGGCGAAGCGCGACAGGTGCATGCCGCAGATCGACGCCGCCGACAGATATTCCAGCGCGAAGTCGCGGTCGGACACCGCATCCAGCGAGTTGGCGGTCGGCCGGTTGAAGCCCAGCGCCTCCGCCGTCATGAAGCGGTCGATGGGGTAGGGCGTGCCGGCCAGCGCCGCCGAGCCCAGCGGGCATTCGTTCAGCCGGCAGCGGGCGTCGCGGAAGCGGCTGCGGTCGCGCCCGAACATCTCGACATAGGCCAGCAGGTGATGGGCGAAGCTGATCGGCTGCGCCGCCTGCAAATGGGTGAAGCCGGGCATCACCGTGCCGGTGTGCTGCTCCGCCAGGTCGATCAGCGCGGTCTGGAGCGCGGTCAGGCCGGCGATGGTCCGGTCGATGGCGTCGCGCACCCACAGCTTGAAATCGGTCGCCACCTGGTCGTTGCGCGAGCGGCCGGTGTGCAGGCGCTTGGCCGGTTCGCCGATCAGTTCGGCCAGCCGGGCCTCCACATTCATGTGGATGTCCTCCAGCTCCACCTTGAAGGTGAAGCTGCCGGCGTCAATCTCTGCCTTTACGCGGTCGAGCCCGCCGATGATGGCGTCGGCGTCGGCCTGGGTTATGATGCCCTGCTTGGCCAGCATCGCGGCATGGGCCTTCGACCCGGCGATGTCCTGGTCGGCGAGCCGCTTGTCGAAGCCGATGGAGGCGTTGATCTTCTCCATGATGGCGGCGGGACCGCGGGCGAATCGCCCACCCCACATCTGGCTGGCGGCGGGTGCGGCAGAGCCCGTGGGGGCACCGGTCGGGGCGGCGGAAGTCGGCGTGGTCTGATCGGCGCTCATGGGGACGGATACCGGGGCATTCGGGTGAAGGGGAGCGAGGAAGCGTGAGTATGCGGACTTTGACGGCGGTCGCAACGGTTTGTGTGTGCATGGCCGGGGCCGGCCTGTGGTGGAGCGCCGGCGCGGCGCCCAACCCCGGTGCCGGCACGCCGGAGGTGGTGCGGCTGGGCGCGCCCGATGCCGGGCTGACGGCCACGCCCGTCGCCTCCACCGGTGCCGACAAGCTGGAGAAGTTCAAGGGGGCGGAGCCCAAGCCGATGCCGCCCTTGTCCTTCGTCGATGCCGAGGGGCGGCGGGTCGATCTGGCCGATTTCAAGGACCGGGTGATCCTGCTGAACCTGTGGGCGACCTGGTGCGGGCCGTGCGTGAAGGAGATGCCGTCGCTCGACCGGCTCCAGGCCCAGCTGGGCGGCGACGCCTTCCAGGTGGTGGCGCTGTCGCTGGACCGCGGCGGGCGGACGGCGGTGGAGCCCTTCTATAAGAAGACCGGGGTGGAGCATCTGACGGTGTTCCTCGATCCGGCGTCGGAGTCGATGAAGGCGCTGTCCTTGCGCGGCCTGCCCACCACCATCCTGGTCGATCCGGAAGGGCGCGAGCTTGGCCGCGTCGAGGGGGCGGTGGAGTGGGATTCGCCGGAGGTCGTTACCTTCCTGCGCCAGTTCCTTGGTCATGGCGGCGGACCGGCCCGTGACCGCGGCGGGGTGATGAAGACAGGCGGCTGACGGCTTTTCGGCGATAGGGTATTCTGACGCTTCACTGTTCCGCCTGTTCTGAGCCGCACAATGACGCAGTCCGCCTCTTCCGGTCCCAAGCGCTACGGCATCGGTCCCGGCATCGTGATGATGCGGCAGGGCGAGCGCGGCGACCGGGCATGGCTGATCGAATCCGGAGAGCTGGAGGTGCTGCTGACCGCCGCGGACGGCAGCATCCGGCGGCTGGGGGTGGTCGGCAAGGGGGCGGTGGTCGGCGAGATGGCGCTGATCGACGATGGCGAGCGCAGCGCCACCGTGCGGGCGCTGACCGAGGTGACGTGCGTCGAGGTGACGCGGGACGCCTTCCGCAGCCTGCTGAAGCGCAGCCCGCCGCTGGCGTCGTACCTGTTGCAGAGCCTGATCGCCGCCATCCGCCGCGATTATGGCCTGTCGCCGACCGAGCGGGTCGGCAACGCGGTGGATTTCCGCTCCACAAACTCGTTCCAGAAGGTGGTCGACCGCCGGATGATCCGCGAGGGGCATGTCTTCTTCAGCCCCAACGACCCGGTGAACGCCGCCTACCTGATCCAGTCCGGCCGCGTGGCTTTCCGCCCCGGCCGCGGCACGCTGGGCGAGGAGATCGCCAGCTTCGGGCCGGGCAGCCTGTTCGGCGAGATCTATCTCCTGACCGGCCGGCCGCCCGACGTCACCGCCGTGGCGGTGAGCGGCGGCATCTGCGAGGTGATCGACAAGCGCAGCTTCGAGGAGGCGGTGGCGGCGATGCCGCCGATCCTGAAGTCGCTGGCGCGGATCTACATCGCGCAGCTGACGAAGAAAGCGCAATAGCGGCAATTCCGTCGAGCGTCGCTTTACAGGGGCTGCGGCGCCGGTGAGGAGGGTGGCGGCCGTCGCTGCGGAGAATCGGGATCAGGAAGCCCAGACCGGCGGCGCACCGATCACCGTGCGGATGGCGGCGCTCACCACCCGGAATTTCGCGGAGGGTTGCGCCAGGGCGCGCAGCAGGTGGATGCCGGTTTCCGCCGCATTCCAGGATTCGGCCCCGGATTCGCTGTCGAGGGACAGGCGCAGGAGGGCGCCGGCGCGAACGTCGGCCCCCACGACCCAATCCGGCAGAAAGGCAATGCCGATTCCGGAGAGGACCGCGCCCCGCATCGCCTCGAAGTCGTCGCAGCGGAAGACCACGCCGTTGGCATCCTGCCGATACCCCGCCGGATGGCCGAGCACGTCCGCCCAGCCGAGCAGATCGGCGCCATGTAGCTTGTCGATCAGCCGGTGAGCGGCGAGCGAGGCGCGGTCGGTCGGCGCCCCATTGCGCGACAGGTAATCCGGCGAAGCGACGAGGAGCCTTTTCTGTCCGGCGAGACGGGTGGCGATGAGCGTGCTGTCCGCCAGCTCTCCGATGCGGATCACCGCGTCGAGACGCTCGAGGACCGGGTCGGCCAGGCGTTCGGTCAGATCGAGTTCGACGGTCAGCCGGGGATGGTCCCGCATCACCGCCTCCACCGCCGGGATCACGTAGCGCTTGCCGAAGGTGGGAAAGCAGGCCAGGCGGAAGACGCCGGTCACCGCGCCGTCGAAGGCGGCGATTTCCGCGTGGGTGTCGGCCAGATCGTCCAGAAGCCGCTGCGCTCGTTCGAAGAGCCGCTCGCCGGCATCGGTCATTGCCAGGGCGCGGGTCGAGCGGACGAAGAGCGGGACGCCGACGCTGTGTTCCAGCGCGTCGATCTGGCGGGCGATGGCGGAGGGGGTGAAGCCGCGCCGCCGCGCTGCGTTGGAGAAGCTGCCGCCCCGGACCACGTCGACGAAGACCGTCAAATGCTCTGCGAAGCGTGGATCGATCATCTTTGCGTTCCCGGCAAAAAGGTTTCGAGATCCGCCTGCATTCTCGCACCTGCGGAGGCTGGGTAAGGTCCATTCCACGAGCCGGGCGCTGGAGCCCGACCGGAGCGAAATGGAGAGTACAATGAAAGTTCTGGATCGCATCCTGTCCCAATCCGCCTATTCGGCCGAGATCGACGTGCCGCTGGATCAGGTGGACATCGAGGAATGGCTGTTTTCCCTGCCGGAGGCCGAATATCAGCGCTGCTGCGCGCCCGACCATATCGCCGCCGGCATCACCACGACCGACGACGGCCGCCGGATGTCGATCAATGTCGAGATGATCGGGACCGGCCTCGTGGTCCAGCATTACGTGGCCGAAGAAGCCGGCCCGGCCTATGTGCGGATGAACTCCATCTCGGACGTCTTCACGGCGAATGGCCGCACGCAGGTCAATGTCGTGTGGGAATTGATGGCCGAAGCCATCGACAATGGCCGGACGCGCTACACGAACCGGGTGACCGCGCATCCCACGGACGCCTTCATGGAATTTCTGGAGGCGCATCAGCTGTCCTACGAAGCCGCTGCCGCCGCCCGTCAAGCCGCCGGCGGCGACCATAACCGGCGCGAGACTCCCCTTTTCGCCGCCAGCATCGCGCGGCGCGCCGAAGCGCGGGCGCTGGAGGGAGTGAAGTGAAGGCCGCGGTTTTCCAGGACTTCGGCCGGGCGGATGTTCTCCGCCTCGCCGAAGTGCCGGCCCCGGAGATCCGGCCGACGGATCTTCTGGTGCGGGTGCGTGCCGCCGGTGTGAACCGGGCCGATCTTCTACAGCGGCAGGGGGTCTATGGAACGGAGAGTTACGGCGACAGCCCGCTTCTCGGGCTGGAACTGGCCGGCGAGGTCTTGGAGGTCGGCGAAGCGGTGACCGAGTTCCGTCGCGGCGACCGGGTGATGGCGATCACCGGCGGCGGTGCCTATGCGGAGGTCGCGCGCGTCGATCAGGCGCTGGCTGTCCGCATGCCCGATCATCTCGGCTTCATCGAGGCGGCGGCGGTGATGGAATCCTTCGTCACCGCCTATGAGGTCGTCGGACATCTGGCGGGTCTCGGCACCGGCCAGACCATGCTCGTGCACGCGGCAGCGGGTGGCGTCGGTTCCGCCATGGTGCAGGTCGCCCGCGCCTTGGGGGGCCGTGTGCTGGCGACCGCCGGCGCCGGTCGCCTCGGCGATGTCCTCTCGCTGGGTGCCGAGGCGGTGGTCGACTACCGGTCGGGGGATTTCGCGGCGGAGGCCCGGCGCTTCACGGCAGGCCAGGGTCTCGACGCGGTGGTCGATTTCATCGGCGGCAGCACGCTCGCCGCCAACCTGCGCAGCCTGCGGCCGGGCGGGATCCTGGTGCAGGTCGGGCTGATGGGAGGCGGAGGCGATGCGTCCATTCCTCTTGGCCTGCTTCTTCACAACCATCTGCGGCTGGTGGGAACGGTGATGAAGTCGCGGCGGCCGGATGAGAAGCGCGCGATGGTTCAGCGCTTTGCCGACCGCATGCTGCCGCTCGTCGCCTCCGGCACCCTGCGCGCCGTGGTTTCGCAGGTCTTTCCCCTGGCGCACGTCGTGCAGGCGCACGAGGCGATGGAGCGCGGCGGCGGTTTCGGGAAGATCGTGCTTACAGTGCCTTAGCAGGCCGTCAGAGGTGCACCTCTTCCAGTATTGGCATCTGCCGGTCGATACCGGTCGCCATCGGTCAGGCCGGATCGATGACGATCACCCGGAAGTCGTTGACGTTGGTCCGCGTCGGGCCGGTGACGACCAGATCGCCGAGCGCCTTGAAGAAGCTGTAGCCGTCGTTGTTGGCGAGGAAGGCCTTGGCATCCAGCCCCATCGCCTCGGCCCGTTTCAGCGTGTCGGGGCGCAGGACGGCGCCGGCATTGTCCTCCGTCCCGTCGATGCCGTCGGTGTCGAAGGCCGCCGCCCGGATGCCGGGATGGCCGTCGAGCGCCACCGCCAGCGCCAGCAGGAATTCGACGTTGCGGCCGCCGCGGCCCTGGCCGCGCACCGTCACGGTGGTTTCGCCGCCGGACAGGATCACGGCGGGGACCGGGGCCGGCTGGCCGTGGCGGGCAACCTGCCGGGCGATGCCGGCATGGACCTTGGCGACCTCGCGCGATTCGCCCTCGATGGCGTCGCCCAGGATGACCGGGGTGTAGCCACGGTCGCGGGCGAGCGCCGCCGCTGCTTCCAGCGCGTCCTGCGGGGTGGCGATGATGGTGGTCTCGGCGCCGGCCAGACGCGGGTCGCCGGGCTTCGGCGTCTCGTCCTCGGCGGCCTCCAGGAAGGCGGCGACGGCGGGCGGCGGGGTGATGCCGTATTTCGCCAGGATGGCGCGGGCATCGGCGAAGCTGGTCGGGTCGGGCACGGTCGGGCCGCTGGCGATCACCGACGGATCGTCGCCCGGCACGTCGGAAACCAGCAGCGACACGACGCGGGCCGGGTGGGCCATGGCGGCGAGCCGGCCGCCCTTCACCGCCGACAGGTGCTTGCGCACGCAGTTCATCTCGCCGATGTCGGCGCCGCTCTTCAGCAGCGCCTTGGCGACGGCGCGCTTGTCCTCCAGCGTGATGCCGGGGGCCGGCAGCGCCAGCAGGGCGGAGCCGCCGCCGGAGATCAGGCAGAGCACGAGGTCGTCGGCGGTCAGCCCCTGCACCATGTCGACGATGCGCCGCGCCGCTTCCTGCCCGGCGGCGTCGGGCACCGGGTGGCTGGCCTGCACCACCTCGATCCGCTCGGTCGGCAGGTCATGGTCGTAGCGGGTGACGACCAGCCCGGTCAGCGGCCCCGGCCAGTGGTTCTCCACCGTCTTCGCCATCGCCGCCGCCGCCTTGCCGGCACCGATGACCACCGTGCGGCCCTTCGGCGGCTTCGGCAAAGCCGCCGGCAGCCGGGTTTCGGCGGTCACCGCGGTGAGCGCCGCCTGGAACAGGTCGTGGAGCAGGGCGTCGGCATTGGGGGCGGTGGAGGTCATGGTCGCTCGGGCGTCTTGGAGGGCGGGGCGCTTAGAATGCACGCGAATGGTTGGCAGGCCAATGGTTTGGGTGGGGCGCCATCGGCAGCATCGTCGGCCGGCGGCGCCCCCAACCCCTTACTTCGACCCGACTTCGTGCCCGGCCAGCAGTTCCAGCGCGCGGAGCATGCCGGAATGATCCCAGGCGGCTCCGCCCTGCGCGGCGCAGGCGTTGAACAGCTGCTGGCAGCTGGCGGTGTGCGGCAGCGACAGGTTCAGCGCCTTGGCGCCGTTCAGCGCCAGGTTCAGATCCTTCTGGTGCAGTTCGATGCGGAAGCCGGGGGTGAAGTTGCGGTTGATCATCCGCTCGCCATGGACCTCCAGGATGCGCGAGGAGGCGAAGCCGCCCATCAGCGCCTGACGGACCTTGGCCGGATCGGCCCCGGCCTTGGAGGCAAACAGCAGGGCCTCGGCCACCGCCTCGATGGTCAGCGCGACGATGATCTGGTTGGCGACCTTGGTGGTCTGGCCGTCGCCGTTGCCGCCGACCAGCGTGATGTTCTTGCCCATCTTCTCGAACAGTGGCTTGACCGTGTCGAAGGCCTCCTGCGGGCCGCCGACCATGATGGTCAGCGAGGCGGCCTTGGCCCCGACCTCGCCGCCCGACACCGGAGCGTCGAGGTAGGAGCAGCCGAGATCGTTGATGCGCTTGGCATATTCCTTGGTCTCGATGGGGGAGATCGAGGACATGTCGACCACGATCTTGCCCGCCGACAGGCCGGCGGCCACACCGGTCTCGCTGAACAGGGCGGCGCCGACATGGGGGGTGTCCGGCACCATGGTGATGATGACCTCGGCCGCCGCCGCGACCTCCGCGCCGCTCGGGCAGGGGATGGCGCCCTTATCGGTCAGCTCGGCCGGGACCGGCTTGATGTCGTGGACGTAGAGCGTGTGACCGGCGTCCAGCAGATGCCCCGCCATCGGGGTGCCCATGATGCCGAGACCGATGAAACCGACCTTCATAGCGGTAGTCCTTCTCTTTGATTGGATGGGGGCGTCTCAGGCGTGCGCCGGTTCGGTCTTGTAGGGGGCGAACCAGCCGAGCCCCTCGTCCGTCGTCGTCTTCGGCTTGTATTCGCAGCCGACCCAGCCGCTGTAGCCGATGGCGTCCAGATGCTTGAACAGGAAGGGATAATTGATCTCGCCGGTGCCCGGTTCGAAGCGGCCGGGGTTGTCGGCCAGCTGGACATGGGCAATGCGGGCGAGATTGGCCTCGATGGTGCGTGCCAGATCGCCTTCCATGATCTGCATGTGGTAGATGTCGTACTGCACGAAGAGATTGTCGGAGCCGATCTTGGCGATCAGGTCCAGCGCCTGCCTGGTGCGGGTCAGGTAGAAGCCGGGGATGTCGCGGGTGTTGATCGGCTCGACCAGCAGCCGGATGCCGGCACCGGCCAGCGCGTCGGCGGCATAGGCGAGGTTGGCGGTCAGCGTGCTCTCCGCCGTGGCGGCATCGGCCCCCCCGGTGCTCCCTTGCGGCAGGATGCCGACGAGGCAGTTGACCTGTTTGCAGCCCAGCGTGCCGGCATAGTCGATGGCGCGGGCGACGCCGTCGCGGAATTCCTGCACCCGGTCGGGCAGGATGGCGATGCCGCGCTCGCCGCCGCTCCAGTTGCCGGCCGGCAGATTGTGCAGAACCTGGGTCAGCCCATGCTGGCGCAGCTTCTCGGCCAGCGCGTCGGCGGCGAAATCATAGGGAAACAGGTATTCGACCCCACGGAAGCCGGCATCGGCCGCCGCGGCGAATCGGTCGAGGAAGGGATGCTCGTTGTAGAGCATCGTCAGGTTGGCGGCGAACTGCACCATGACCGAACTCCCGGTTACGCAAATCGGCCGCCGAGGATGGAGGGGCGGCCCTTGGGTTGGGAGCTTGACCGCCGCGCAGGCCCTTGAGCCAGTTCGCCGAACGGCTTTTTCACACAGCGGAAAGCGGGGTGCGCGAATGATCGGGGCTCGATTGGCCCTCCAGGGGCGCTGGCGGATGCTGCGGAACCTGATTGACGCATACGTCACCCTGAATTAGGATTCGCGCCACCAATCATCAGCCTGCCCAGCGCCGCCAGAAGCGCGGGTTCGATAACCGGAGGACGCGTCCCGTGACCATGCCCGGCTCCCAGCCCTACCCGCATCTGCTGGCCCCGCTCGACCTCGGCTTTACGGTGCTGAAGAACCGGGTGCTGATGGGATCGATGCACACCGGGCTTGAGGACCGGCGCCGCCATTTCCCGCGGCTGGCCGCCTATTTCGCCGAGCGGGCGCGCGGCGGGGTCGGGCTGATGGTGACCGGCGGCTTCTCGCCGAACGTGGAGGGCTGGCTGTCGCCCTTCGGCTCCACCCTGGCGCGGCATGGGGCGGCACGGGCGCACCGGGTCATCACCGACGCGGTCCATGCTGAAGACGGCAAGATCGCGCTGCAGATCCTGCATGCCGGGCGCTATGCCTACAGCCCGCTGTCGGTGGCGCCGTCGCGCATCAAGTCGCCGATCACCCCCTTCACCCCGCGTGCCCTGACCGCCAGGGGGGTGGAGCGCCAGATCCGCGCCTATGTCCGCTGTGCCGAGCTGGCGCGCGAGGCCGGTTATGACGGGGTGGAAGTGATGGGGTCGGAAGGCTACCTGATCAACCAGTTCCTGGTGACCCACACCAATCAGCGCACCGACAAATGGGGCGGCGCTTACGAGAACCGCATGCGCTTCCCGGTCGAGATCGTGTCGCGCATGCGCGAGGCGGTCGGGCGCGACTTCATCATCATCTACCGCCTGTCGATGCTGGACCTGATCCCCGACGGCAGCACGTGGGAAGAGGTGGTGCAGCTCGCCCAAGCCATCGAGCGGGCGGGGGCCACCATCATCAACACCGGCATCGGCTGGCACGAGGCGCGGGTGCCGACCATCGCCACCAGCGTGCCGCGCGCCAATTTCGCCTGGGTGACGGGGAAGCTGAAAGAGGCGGTGTCGATCCCGCTCTGCACCACCAACCGCATCAACACGCCCGAGGTCGGCGACGCGGTGATCGGCGATGGGCTGGCCGACATGGTGTCGATGGCGCGCCCCTTCCTGGCCGACCCGGATTTCGTCGCCAAGGCGGGGGCGGGGAAGGCGGAAGCGATCAACACCTGCATCGCCTGCAACCAGGCCTGCCTGGACCATATCTTCTCCGGCAAGACGGCGAGCTGTCTGGTCAACCCGCGCGCCTGCCACGAGACGGAGCTGGTGATCGCGCCCGCCGCCAAGCGCAAGCGCGTTGCCGTGGTCGGCGCCGGGCCGGCCGGGCTGGCCTGCGCCACCACGGCGGCGGAGCGCGGGCACGAGGTGCACCTGTTCGACGCGGCCGACGAAATCGGCGGCCAGTTCAACATGGCCAAGCTGGTCCCCGGCAAGGAGGAGTTCCACGAGACGCTGCGCTATTTCCGTCACCGGCTGGCGGAGACCGGGGTGGCGCTGCATCTGGGGCGGCGGGTGGGGGCCGACGAGCTGACCGGGGCCGGCTTCGACGCCGTTGTGCTGGCGACTGGGGTGGTGCCGCGCGACCCGAAGATCCCGGGCCAGGACCATCCCAAGGTGTTGACCTACATCGACGTGCTGCGCGGTGCCAAGCCGGTCGGCCGGCGCGTCGCCGTGGTGGGCGCCGGTGGTATCGGCTTCGACGTCAGCGAATTTCTGGTCCAGGAAGCGCCGTCGCCCAGCCTGGAGCCGGCGCTGTGGCGGGCCGAATGGGGGGTCGCCGACCCGGCCGAGGCGCGCGGCGGCGTCGCCGGCATCCGCCCGCACCTGACGCCGCCAGCCCGCGAGGTCGTGCTGCTCCAGCGCAAGGCGAGCAAGCCCGGCGCCGGGCTGGGCAAGACCACCGGCTGGATCCACCGGGCGCAGCTGAAGATGAAGAACATCCAGGCGCTGTCCGGCGTGAATTACGAGCGCATCGACGACGAGGGGCTGACCGTCAGCTTCGGCGAGAAGCGCGAGCGGGTGCAGACGCTGGCGGTGGACAGCATCGTCCTGTGCACAGGGCAGGAGCCGCTGCGCGAGCTGCACGCCCCGCTGGAAGCCGCCGGCATCGCCGTCCACCTGATCGGCGGCGCCGACGTCGCGGCCGAACTGGACGCCAAGCGCGCCATCGCCCAGGGCACCAAGCTGGCGGCGGAGCTGTAGGGGGCGGCTGGAACCTATTCGACCGTAATCCCCGCGAAAGCGGGATTTGCCGCCGCTCTCTCATGCATCAGCAGCCAGCGCTTGCGCTCCACCCCGCCGCCATAGCCGGTCAGCGTTCCATCCGATCCGATCACCCGGTGGCAGGGCACCACGATGCCGACCGGGTTGGCGCCGTTGGCATGTCCCGCCGCCCGCACCGCCGCGGGACGCCCGGCCAGCGCCGCCAATTCGCGGTAGCTGACGGTGCCGCCGCAGGGAATCCCGCGCAGCGCCGCCCACACCGCGCGCTGGAACGGCGTCCCGCCGGTGCGGACCGGCAGCCGGTCGATGACGGCAAGCTCGCCCGCGAAATAGGCATCCATCGCCTGCGTCAGCCCGCCCGGATCGCCGGCCGGCCGCAGCTCGTAGCCGCCTGGATGGTGCAGGCGCAGCAGCCGGTGCAGCCGGTCCTCATGATCGGTCCAGTCGATGGCGCGCAGGGCGCCGTCCCCGTCCGCCACCACGATCAACTCGCCGATGGGCGTCGCGGTGCGGTCGATCAGCAGGCTTGAGAAAGCGGGCATGGCGGCACCTCCTATCCCGGTTGCATAGGTGCGCTGCCGAAATTGAAGGCAGCGCACCTGCGATGCAACCCTTTGATACGGCGTAATTTCCTGATTCCTACTTCGCGAATTCCCATGCGTTTCTTGCGTATCGCCGCCAAAAGAGGCGCCAAAAGGCTGAGTTGCGTGCAATCCGCATGGCTGGCATGATGAAGCCATGCCTGTCCATACCGTCAATTTCTGACCGAACAGTCAGCTTTTCCGCCGCCCGTCTCCGTTGGCAGTGCTGGTTGGTTCTCTTGGCACGCGGGTTGCTGATGCTTCGGTAGACACGCCGCTCTGCGACCGAAGGGAAGCCATCCGCCATGACCCTGATCGCTACGCTTGCCACAACCGAAGACCAGCTGGCTTCGCCCTACGCCGACCTGACCCCGGCGATGACGCCGGTGCAGGCGCTGGCCGAGTCGAACCGCTGCCTGTTCTGCTACGACGCGCCCTGCATCAAGGCCTGCCCGACCGGGATCGACATCCCGGCCTTCATCCGCTCCATCGCCACCGGCAACCTGAAGGGTGCCGCGACGACGATCCTGTCGGAGAACATCATGGGCGGCACCTGCGGCCGTGTCTGCCCGACTGAGACGCTGTGCGAACAGTCCTGTGTCCGCAACCGGGCGGAGGACCGCCCCGTCGCCATCGGCCGGCTGCAACGTCATGCCACCGACCGTCTGATCGACGGTGAACCGGCCCACCCCTTCGCCCGCGCCGCCGCCACCGGCAAGCGCGTCGCCGTGGTCGGTGCCGGCCCGGCCGGCCTGTCCTGCGCACACCGCCTCGCCACGCTCGGCCATGAGGTGACGGTGTTCGAGGCGAAGGCCAAGTCCGGCGGCCTCAACGAATATGGCCTCGCCCCCTACAAGATGGCCGACGATTTCGCCCAGCGCGAGGTCGCCTTCATCCTCGGCGTCGGCGGCATCACGGTGGAGCATGGCCGCCGGCTGGGCGCCGACCTGTCGCTCGATAGCCTGCGCGCCGACTATGACGCGGTGTTCCTTGGCGTCGGTCTCGGCTCCAACAACCGTCTCGGCATCCCCGGCGAGGAGCGTGCGGGTGTCGAGGATGCCACCGCCTTCATCGAACGGGTGCGTCAGGCCCTTCCTGGCCAGCCGCCGGCAGTAGGGCGCAGCGTCGTGGTGATCGGCGGCGGCAACACCGCGGTGGACGCCGCCATCCAGGCCAAGCGCCTGGGCGCGGAGGACGTCACCCTGGTCTACCGCCGCGGCCGGGCCCAGATGGGCGCCACCGCCTGGGAGCAGGAGTTGGCGCAGACCGAGGGCGTGGTCCTCAAGACCTTCGCCGCTCCCAAGGAGATCGGCGAGACCAGCATCACCTTCGAGCGTACCTGCCTGAGCGACGGCAAGCTGTGCGGCACCGGCGAGACCTTCACCCTCCAGGCCGACATGGTGCTGAAGGCGGTCGGGCAGAAACTGTCGGCCGACGCCCTGTCCGGCCTTGAGGTCACCGGCGGCAAGATCGCCATCGACGGCGCCTACCGCACGACGCTTGCCAAGGTCTGGGCCGGCGGCGACTGCGTCGCCACGGGCGAGGATCTGACGGTCCAGTCCGTGCAGGACGGCAAGCTCGCCGCCCTCGCCATCCACAGCCACCTGACCGCCTGAGGAAAGGGAGCCACATCATGGCCGATCTTCGCAGCACCATCGCCGGCATCCGCTCCCCCAACCCCTTCTGGCTGGCGTCGGCCCCGCCGACCGACAAGGCCTACAACGTCGTCCGCGCCTTCAAGGCGGGCTGGGGCGGTGTCGTCTGGAAGACGCTGGGCGAGGACCCGCCGGTGGTCAACGTCTCCAGCCGCTACGGCGCGCATCTCGACACCGACCGCCGGATGATCGGCTTCAACAACATCGAGCTGATCTCCGACCGGCCGCTCGACGTGAACCTGCAGGAGATCATCGAGGTCAAGCGCGACTGGCCCGACCGCGCCATGGTCGTCTCGCTGATGGCCCGCATCGAGGAGGAGGCCTGGGCCAACCTCGCCCGCCGCATCGCCGAGACGGGAGCCGCCGACGGGCTGGAACTCAACCTCGGCTGCCCGCACGGCATGTGCGAGCGCGGCATGGGCTCCGCCATCGGGCAGGTGCCGGAGATGGTCGAGCAGGTCACCCGCTGGGTGAAGAACGCCGTCAATTTGCCGGTGATCGTCAAGCTGACCCCCAACATCACCAACATCCTGTGGTCGGCCGAAGCGGCCAAGCGCGGCGGCGCCGACGCGGTGTCGCTGATCAACACGGTGAACTCCATCGTCGCGGTCGATCTCGACGCCATGGCGCCGACCCCGGTGGTCGACGGCAAGGGCAGCCATGGCGGCTATTGCGGCCCGGCGGTGAAGCCCATCGCGCTGAACATGGTGGCGGAAATCGCCCGCAACCCCGACACGCGCGGCCTGCCGGTCAGCGGCATCGGCGGCATCACGACATGGCGCGATGCGGCGGAGTTCCTGGCGCTGGGCGCCACCAACGTCCAGGTCTGCACCGCGGCGATGACCTACGGCTTCAAGATCGTCGAGGACATGATCGGCGGCCTGTCCAACTGGATGGACGAGAAGGGATACTGGACGCTGGACGAGCTGAGCGGCCGGGCGGTGCGCAACGTCGTCAACTGGAACGACCTGAACATGAACTTCTCGACCAAGGCGGTGATCGACCCCGCCTTGTGCATCGATTGCGGCCGCTGCCACATCGTCTGCGAGGACACCTCGCACCAGGCGATCCGCATCGACCAGGGGGATGGCCGCCGCGTCTTCACCGTGGTCAACGAGGAGTGCGTCGGCTGCAACCTGTGCAGCCACATCTGCCCGGTGCCGGACTGCATCACCATGGTGCCGGAGCAGACCGACCTGCCCTACGTCACCTGGCCCAACGACGCCCGCAACCCGATGCGCGTCCCCGAAGCCGCCGCCGAATAAAACGCCGCCGAACAAGAACGACGTTCAGGAGAGAGCAACATGTCCACCCCGCAGAATGTCGCCGTGAACGGCTCGCGCCTGTGGCAGAGCCTGATGGACATGGCGCAGATCGGCGCCACGCCCAAGGGCGGCGTGTGCCGGCTGGCGCTGACCGACCTCGACAAACAGGGCCGCGACTTGTTCGTGCGCTGGTGCGAGGAGGCTGGCTGCACGGTCTCCGTCGACAGGATGGGCAACATCTTCGCCCGCCGTCCCGGCCGCGACGACAGCCTGCCGCCCGTCATCATGGGCAGCCATCTCGACAGCCAGCCGACCGGCGGCAAATATGACGGCGTCTATGGCGTGCTGGCCGGGCTGGAGGTGGTGCGCAGCCTGAACGACATGAACTACGTCACCGAGGCCCCGGTGGAGGTCGCAGTCTGGACCAACGAGGAGGGCTCGCGCTTCGCCCCCGCCATGGTGTCGTCCGGCGTCTTCGCCGGGGTGTTCGATCTGGACTACGGCCTGTCGCGCGCCGACCTCGACGGCAAGACGATGGGCGAGGAACTGGCCCGCATCGGCTATGCCGGCGACCGGGAGGTCGGGGGCCGTAAGGTCGGCGCTTATTTCGAGGCCCACATCGAGCAGGGTCCGATCCTGGAGATCGAAGGCAAGACCATCGGCGTCGTCACCGACTGCCAGGGCCAGCGCTGGTACGAGATCACCTTCACCGGCCAGGAGGCCCATGCCGGCCCGACCCCGATGGTCCGCCGCAAGGACGCCCTGCTGGGGGCCGCCCGCGTGGTGGATGCGGTGAACCGCATCGGCATAAAGTACGGCCCGCTGGCCTGCGCCACTGTCGGGCTGATGCAGATCCACCCCAACAGCCGCAACGTCATCCCTGGCCGCGTCTTCTTCACCGTCGATTTCCGCCATCCCGACGACGGCATCCTCGCCGCGATGGACGGCGAGCTGCGCGCCGAAGTCGAGCGCATCGCCGGCGAGATCGGGCTGGAGACCGAGTTCCAGCAGATCTGGTACTACGCCCCGATCAAGTTCGACGAAAGCTGCGTCGCCGCCGTCCGCAAGGGGGTGGAGCGCACCGGCCACAGCTTCCGCGACATCGTCTCGGGCGCCGGCCATGACGCCTGCTACCTGTCCAAGGTCGCACCGACGGCGATGGTCTTCATTCCCTGCATCGACGGCATCAGCCACAACGAGGTCGAGGAGACGACCCCGGAATGGTCGACCGCCGGCTGCGAGGTGCTGCTGCACGCCGTGCTGGACCGCGCCAACGCCATGGCGGAGCAGGTGAAAGCGTCCGCGGAGTGATACGCTCCCGGTGAGAGGGCCCCAGCAACAGCGATGGCGAAAGCGATGGCGCGAACGGCTGCCGAAACCACGGACACCACTCAGCCCCAGGGGCGCATCCGGCGTGAGAACGTCGAGCGCATCCTGAAGGCGGCCGAGCGCGTCTTCGCCGAGGCCGGCTTCGCCGGCGCCACCATGGCCGACATCGCTGAGCGGGCCGGCCTGCCCAAGGCCAACCTGCATTACTATTTCGGCACCAAGGACGACCTCTACCGCGCGGTGCTCGACAACATCCTGCGGATGTGGCTGGCGCCGATCGCGTCCTTCACCCCCGACGCCGATCCGGCGGAAACGCTGACCGCCTACGTGACCGCCAAGATGGAGGTCTCGCGCACCCGGCCCCATGCGTCGAAGGTCTTCGCCAACGAGATCCTGCATGGCGGCACCCAGGTCGAACGCTTCCTGGCGGAGGATCTGAAAGCGCTGGTCGATGCCAAGGCCGCGGTGATCGACGGCTGGGTCGCCGCCGGCCGCATGGCTCCGGTGGACGCCCGACAGTTCCTGTTCATGATCTGGGCGGTGACCCAGCATTACGCCGACTTCGACATCCAGATCCGCAAGGTGCTGGGTCGCCGGACCCTGACCCGCCAGGACTTCGCCGCCATGACGGCGGAGGTGCTGCGGCTGGTCCTGCGCGCCGCCGGACTGCCGGAGCCTGAAACGCCCGAAACGCCAACCCCTGAAACGCCAACCTCCGAAACACCCGATCACTCCGCCCAACCGATCCTCTGAGGGAGCGCCCGAGCATGTCCACCATCCTGATCCGCGGCGGCACCGTCGTCACCGCCGAGCAAACCCGCCGTGCCGACGTCCTCTGCCAGGACGGCCTCATCACCGCGGTGGGCGACACGCTCGACGTGCCGGCGGGGGCCGAAACGGTGGATGCCGGCGGCTGCTACGTCATGCCCGGCGGCATCGATCCGCATACCCACATGGAACTGCCCTTCATGGGCACGGTGACGACGGAGGATTTCTTCAGCGGCACCGCCGCCGGCTTCGCCGGGGGGACGACGACGATCATCGACTTCGTCATCCCCAACCCGAAGCAGAGCCTGATGGAGGCCTACCACACCTGGCGCGGCTGGGCTGAGAAGGCGGCCGGCGACTACAGCTTCCACGTCGCCGTGACCTGGTGGGACGAGAGCGTGCATAAGGACATGGGCACGCTGGTCGCCGACCATGGCGTGAACAGCTTCAAGCACTTCATGGCCTACAAGAACGCTATCATGGCCGACGACGAGACGCTGGTGAACAGCTTCCAGCGCTGCCTGGAACTGGGCGCGATCCCCACCGTCCATGCCGAGAACGGCGAGCTGGTCTTCCAGCTCCAGAAGAAGCTGCTGGCCCAGGGACTGACCGGTCCGGAGGCGCACCCGCTCTCCCGCCCGCCGGAGGTCGAGGGCGAGGCCGCCAACCGCGCCATCCAGGTCGCCAAGGTGTTCGGCGTGCCGGTCTACATCGTCCATGTCTCGGCCAAGGAGGCGCTGGCCGCCATCGAGCGCGGCCAGAATGACGGCCAGCGCGTGTTCGGCGAGGTGCTGGCCGGCCATCTGCTGATCGACGACGGGGTCTACCGCAACCCCGATTGGGACTTCGCCGCCGGCCACGTCATGAGCCCGCCTTTCCGCCCGAAGGAGCATCAGGACGCGCTGTGGCGCGGTCTCCAGGCCGGGCACCTGCACACCACCGCCACCGACCATTGCTGCTTCTGCGCGGAGCAGAAGGCGATGGGCCGCAACGACTTCACCAAGATCCCGAACGGCACGGCCGGCATCGAGGACCGCATGACCGCGCTGTGGACGCACGGCGTCAACACCGGCCGGCTGACGATGAACGAGTTCGTCGCGGTGACCTCCGCCAACGCCGCCAAGATCTTCAACCTCTACCCGCGCAAGGGCTCGGTCAGCGTCGGCGCCGACGCCGATCTGGTGGTTTGGGACCCGAAGGCGACCAAGACCATCTCGGCCAAGACCCAGATGCAGAAGGTCGGTCTGAACATCTTCGAGGGCATGACCGTCACCGGCACCCCGGCCTACACGCTGAGCCAGGGCCGCATCGTCCACGCGCTGGGCGAGAGCCGCGCGGTGCGCGGTGCCGGCCGCTACATCAACCGCCCCGCCTTCCCGCCGGTCTACGAAGCGGTGGCGAAGCGCAACGCCCTGAATGTCCCGGTCGCGGTGGAGCGGTAAAGCGATAGTGCCCAAAATCCCCTCTCCCCTCGGGGAGAGGGTTAGGGTGAGGGGGAGGCACGGCATGGATTCTCGTTAAAATCCCATCACGCATCCCCCTCACCCCAACCCCTCTCCCGCAAGGGGAGAGGGGCTTTACGTCATGCCCCGATTACCCCACCGAGCTGGCGAACAGGAAGTTCTCCGCGGTCAGGCTGTTGCGGTCGACGCCCATCAGCTTGATCGAGTTGAAGGCGCCGAGGTCGATGGACAGGTCGGCGCCGTCCTGCGTCGAGTGGGTCAGCACGCTGTTCAGGCTGGTGAAGCCAGCGATGCTGCGGATGTCGACCACGTCGCCGCCGCTGCCGGCCTGGAAGTCGCCGATGACGTCCCAGCCGTCGCTGGCATGCTGGACGAAGGTATCGCGCCCGGCGCCGCCGATCATGTAGTCGTTGCCGGCATTGCCGGTGATGGTGTCGTTGCCGCTGCCGCCGGCCAGATACTCGCCGGCCGAGGTGCCGGTGATGGTCTGGCCCGGCGTGCCGCCGGTGGACCCGCCGGTGCCACCGCCAGTGCTGCCGCCGGTCGCGGTGAAGGAGAAGTTGGCGGCGGTCAGGCTGCTGCGGGTGACGTTGGCCAGGATGGCGCTGTTGTTGTTGTCGAAGTTGACGACGGTGTTGGCGCCGTCCTGCACGGTGACGGCCATCACCGACGCGAAGTCCTTGAAGCCGCCCCAGCCGGCGACGTTCAGCACGTCGCCGCCGCTGCCGGCCTGGAAGTCGCCGACATAATCCCAGCCGTCGCCCGGCTTGAAGACGAAGGTGTCGCTGCCGGCGCCGCCGATCATGTAGTCGTCGCCGGCGTTGCTGATGATGGTGTCGTTGCCGCTGCCGCCGGCCAGATAGTCGCGGCCGTCGGTGCCGGTCAGGGTCTGGCCGCCCGTCCCGCCGCCGGTATTGCCACCGCCGGTGTTGCCACCCCCCGTATCGCCGCCGCCGGTCGAACCACCGCCCTGGCCCAGCGTGATGGTGTTGCCGGACAGGCTGATGCTGGACGCGGCGAAGCTGCCGGCGATGCGCAAAGTCAGGTCCGACCCGGCGGTGCCGTCGAGCCCGACATGGACCAGCGTGACGCCGTTCACAGTCTCAGCCTGGACCTTGCCGGCAGTCAGCGTGCTGCCGTTGCCGCTGCCGACCGTCCCCGACAGCGCGGCGCCGACGATGGCGAAGGCGTCGCCGGTGACGGCGCCGGTGATGCTGCCGAAGCCGTTGCCCTGGGCCGCGGTCATCGTCACGGTGTGGCGCTGGCTGCCGGTCAGGGCGAGGGTCTCGACGCTGGTCAGCGTCATGCCGCTGATGTCGATCTTCGGCGTGGCGACGTCGTTGTAATATTCGAGATTGTAGCCGTTGTAGCTGGTCAGGTTGTCGGACCGCAGCTCCAGCGTGTCGGTGCCGGCGCCGCCGTCGAAGCTGACCGTCCCGGCATCGTACTGGCTGACCACGATGTAGCGGTCGTTGCCGGCATCGCCATAGATCAGATCGTTCTGGGTCTGGGCGTAGCTGCCGGAACTGACGATGCCGGCGAGGATGGTGTCGTCGCCGTCGCCGCCATAGACGGTGTCGCGCTCCCAGTCGCCCTTCAGCAAATCGTTGCCGGCATCGCCGTAGATCAGGTCGGCACCGCCGCCGCCGGCCACCGTGTCGTTGCCGAGTTCGCCGTGCAGCTGGTCGTTGTCGGCGCGGCCGTACATCAGGTCGTTGCCGCCGCCGCCGAAGACGCTGTCGTTGCCGTCGCCGGCCTCCAGCGTGTCATTGCCGGCGCCGCCATGCTCGACGTCGTTGCCGCCATGGCCCCAGAACCAGACGGCGGTGTCGCCGGCGGTCAGGCTGTCGGCATATTCGGAACCGATCCAGCGCTGGATGTTGACGAAGGTGTCGCCCGCCGCTTCGCCGGTGTTGTTGGCACCGTTGGTCAGGTCCAGCGTCAGGCCGCTGGTGGCGTTCTCGTAGGTGACGATGTTGAAGCCGCTGCCGCCGACATAGTGATCGGCGCCCAGCCCGCCATTCATGGTGTCGCCAGCCGACTGGCCTGTGTTGCCGCCGCCGACCAGCGTGTCGTTGCCGATGCCGCCGATCAGGCTGTCGTTGCCGGTGCCGCCGACGATGCTGTCGTTGCCGGCCAGCCCGTTGATGGTGTTGCCGCCATTGTCGCCGATCAGCGTGTCGTTGCCGCTGGTGGCGGTGCCGCTGTAGCCGAGCCGGTGCGGCCAGGCCTCGGCGCCTGCGAACGGGCGGGCCGCCAGGATCGGGCCGGTCACCACGTCGAGATCCCAGGTCGCGCCCTGGTCCGCATGACCGACCGGGTGGCTGGCGGCGGCGACGCGCGCACCGGTGACGGCGGCCAGACGCTCCACGAAGCGGCGGCCGTTGCGTCCGGCGCCGACGTCGCAGGCATGGATCAGGATCTCGCAGCCGGTCGCATCGGGCCAGCGGCGGTCGAACAGGGCACTGGTGTCGAGCGGCGTCGCCCCCAGCTTCACTACACCGGGCGCGCCATGGGCGATCAGGTGGACCGCCGCCGGGCCAGCCTCGCGGGCGGCCTCCAGGGCGTCGGCCAGCAGGCCCAGGGCGTCCTCGTCCGCGGCGACCCGGACCACCGTCACGTCCGGCGCGTGCCGGCCGATCAGCGCATCGATGTCGGCCAGATCGGCGTCGGCAAGAATGATCCCGTGCATGAAAAACCCCTTTCTGGGGAATTGTTGGAAGTCGTTTGCGCTTTCTGTGATGTACGGGATCATGTCCACCGAACAACATCCAATAAGCCCATCATTCCTTGGGAAGCATCCACTCCGGCCGGGCGATCTGTTTTCTCCGTCATAGCGAAAGCGGTGCGGTCTCTTTCGATTTCGACGCCATCCGGCCGGTCGGGCCTGTTGCGGCGGCTTGCCACTCTTTTTCCAGATTGGGGGACATCGCTTGGTAGCTACCACCAATTCGGGGGAAAAGGCCGGATCGGTTGGGCGGAAAGCGCACAAAAAAACAGGGCCATCGGGAAGATCCCGATGGCCCAGTCCAGGAGAGAAGTCGTTCAGGGGTGCGGGAGCGCCGCCTGTTTCCCGGTCCGCCTCAGTGCATCAGCATGCGCGGCAGCCACAGCGAGAAGGCCGGGACATAGGTGACCAGCAGAAGCGCCACGAACAGTGCCCCGTAGAAGGGCGTGATGGAGCGCATCACCTCGCCCACCGACACGCCGCCGATGGCGCAGCCGATGAACTGGGTGGTGCCGACCGGCGGGGTGTTCAGGCCGAGCGCGCAGTTGATCAGCATGACGATGCCGAACTGCACCGGGTCCATGCCGTACTGCATGGCGATCGGCAGGAAGATCGGCGTGCAGATCAGGATGGTGCTGGCCATGTCCATGAAGGTGCCCAGCAGGAACAGGATGATGTTGATCAGCAGGAAGATCATCAGCGGGTTGGTCGACACGCCGGCCAGCAGCTCGCCGGTCATGTCCGCCACCTCATAGAGACCCATGAGGTACTGGAACATGGTCGACACGCCGATCAGCAGCAGCACCACGCCGGTGGTCTTCACCGTCTTGGCGGCGGCGGCCAGGAACTTCTCCCAGCTCAGCGTGCGGTAGACGAAGGTGGTCAGCAGCAGCGCGTAGATCACGGCCACCGAGGCCGACTCGGTCGCGGTGAATACGCCGGTGGTGATGCCGGCCAGGATGATGACGACGATCAGCAGGCCGGGGGCCGCGGCGGCGAAGGAATGCGCCAGGATGTCCCAGCCGGGGAAGGTCCCCTTGGGATAGCCGCGCTTCACCGCGACGTAATAGGCGGCACCCAGGTTGCAGACCATCAGCAGCAGCGCCGGCATCAGGCCCGCGGCGATCAGCGCGCCGATAGACGCCTTTCCGCCGGCGGCCAGCGCATAGATGATCATGTTGTGGCTGGTCGGCATCAGCGCGCCGACGAGTGCGGCGTGGGTGGTGACGTTGACCGCGTAATCGGCGTGGTAGCCTTCCCGCTTCATCATCGGGATCATCACGGCGCCCATGGCCGACACGTCGGCGACCGGCGATCCGGCGACGCCGCCGAACAGCGTGCAGGCCACGACGTTGGACATGCCGAGCCCGCCGCGGATGTGGCCGACCATGCTCTTGGCCGCGGTGACGATCTTGTCGGCGACGCCGCCATGCAGCATCAGCTCGCCGGAGAAGACGAAGAAGGGAATGGCGAGGAACGAGAAGACGTTCATCCCCGACATCATCTGCTGGAAGACCACCGCGACCGGCAGGCCTTCATAGAGGATGGTGCAGAGCGCCGACAGGCCGATGGCGAAGGCGACCGGAATACCGAGGATGAGGAAGCCGAAAAAGGTGATTGAAAGGATGGTCAGTTCCATGACGGCTTGACCTCCTCGCCGCGCACGATGGCGACGATATGCTCGATGGAGAAGAGAACGATCAGCACGCCCGACAGCACCAGCGGCACGTAGCGCACGGCTTCGGAGATATGAAGGTTCGGGATGGTGTAGGAGGCGACCGAGCTGCCCAGGATCCAGCCATTGTAGGCCATGCAGGCGCCGAAGATGCCGACCAGGGCGTAGATCAGCACGTCCATCTTGCGGCGCGCGCTGTCCGACAGCATCACCAGCAGCGACTCCAGCCCGATATGGCCGGCATCGCGGACGCCGACGGCGGCGCCGATCAGCGTGACGTAGAGCACCAGCACGATGGCCAGGCTTTCCGCCCAGGTCGGCGAGCTGTTCAGCACATAGCGGCCGAACACCTGATAAAAGACGACGCACACGATCATCATCAGGCCGATGATGGCGGCATACATGCCGGTTTTGGCCAGCGCCGCGTTCATGCGGGTCAACCAGCCGGCCGCATGCGGCGGGCTGACGTCCATTGCTTGCAGCTCGATATCCATGCTGCGGCTCCCCACTCCTGAGACCCCGGCGGTGCGCGGTCCGTCCCGGACGGGACGAAGCCGCGCGCCGCCTTGTTCTTGGCGTTACAGAAAGGTCGTTACTTGGTTTCCTGGACGCGCTGGACGAGGCTCTGCAGCTTCGGCGTGTTCGCGAACTGGGTGTAGACCGGCTTCATGGCGTCGATGAATTCCTGCTTGTTCGGAACCTCGACGATCTGGGCGCCGGCCTGGGTCACGATCTCCTTGGACTTCAGCTCGCGCTCGTCCCACAGCTTGCGCATGTAGGGCACGGAGTCCTTGGCGGCCTTGCGGACCGTGGCCTGATCGTCCTTCGACAGGCGGTCCCAGGCGACCTTGGAGAAGACCAGCACTTCCGGGGCCATCGCGTGTTCGGTCAGGGTGAAGTACTTGGCCGCCTCGAAGTGGCGGGAGGATTCGTAGGACGGGTAGTTGTTCTCGGCGGCATCGACGATGCCGGTCTTCAGCGCGGTATAGACCTCGCCGAAGGGCATCGGCGTGGCGTTGGCGCCCAGCGCCTGGATCATGGCGACGAACAGGTCGGACTGCTGGACGCGGATCTTGGCGCCCTTCATGTCGGCCAGCGTCTTGTAGGGCTTGGCGGCCGAATACATGCTGCGCGAGCCGCTGTCGTAGAAAGCCAAGCCGATCATGCCCTGGCTTTCCATCGCCGCCAGGATTTCGTCGCCGATCGGGCCGTCCAGGACGCGGCGCATGTGGCCGGTGTCGCGGAAGATGAAGGGCAGCGCGGTGACCATCGTCTCCGGCACCACGTTGTTCAGCGGCGCCACGTTGATGCGCATCATCTCCAGCGCACCGATCTTCAGCTGCTCGATGGTGTCCTTTTCGGTGCCGAGCGCGCCGTTCGGGAACACCTTGATGCCGAGCTTGCCGTTGCTGCGCTCAGCCACCAGCTTGCCGACATAGCGGACCGCCTCGACGGTCGGATAGTCGGTCGGGTGGATGTCGGCGGACCGGAAGTCGCGCGCGTCGGCCGGCGCAGCCAGCATCGGGGCGGCCAGGATGCCGCAGACGGCACAGGCGGCCAGCAGCGCGGTGCGGACCGAGGTCAGCGAAAACTTCATAGGTTCTCCTCCTGATGGTGGGGACGAAGCCTGATGCGGCCCGTCCTTTCTTGTTCTGGCGTTGCCCGTTGGCCTGGAGGGCGAACGGGCCGCCTGCACACTCGACTGCACGTACCGTGGACGGGTGACAGACGAAGCGTGGAAGGTGGAACTTGCGGCGGCCGGCTTTCGCAGCGCTGCGACAGCGCGGCGCGACCGGGCATCATGCATGGCCGACACCGGCCCCGCCCCCATCTTCCTTCAGCCCCCCGGCTAACCTTGCGCCGCCCCCTGTTCACTGTACTTAGGATATTAGTATATCAATCTGCGCGCAACCCTGAAAGTTCAAAGCGGCAACAACCGTTCGGACTTTATCGCGATCAGGATTGCGGGGAGAGGAACAAAGTGACTGCCGGCGCGGGTTTCAGCCAGACCACGGATCGCCGCAGGGGGGCAGGTGCGACATTCGGCCCCAGCGTCCGCCGCAGCCAGCCCCCCAGTCACCCGGATGCGGCGCCGGACGCCTTCGGTCCCTTAAAACTGGGCCGGTCAGGCGTGACCATTCACCAGGGGCCACACCTCCAGGGCGCCGCGATAGATCATGTGCAGGGCGACATAGAGGATGATGGCGAGGCCGACATAGGCCAGCCAGCGGTGCTTGTGCAGGATGCGGGCGATGAAGCTGGCGGCGAGGCCCATCAGGGCGATCGACAGGGTCAGGCCGATGACCAGCACCCCCAGATGCTCGCGCGCCGCCCCGGCGACGGCCAGCACATTGTCGAGCGACATCGACACGTCGGCGACGACGATCTGCCAGACCGCCTGACCCAGAGTCTTGCGCGGGCCGGATGCCGCGGCGTCATCGTTCTCCAGCGACTCGACCGCCTCGTCCTCGTCCTGGGACTGGCGCAGCTCGCGCCACATCTTCCAGCACACCCACAGCAGCAGCACGCCGCCGGCCAGCAGCAGCCCGATGATCTGGAGAAGCTGGGTGGTGACGGCGGCGAAGGCGATGCGCAGCACGGTGGCGGCCAGGATGCCGATCAGGATCGCCTTGCCGCGCTGGTCCTTCGGCAGGCCGGCGGCGGCCAGACCGATGACGATGGCGTTGTCGCCGGCCAGCACCAGATCGATCATGATGACCTGGAGCAGCGCGAACAGCGCGTCGGTGGTGAAGAGTTCCGTCATTTGGGCACGAGTCCTCGCATCACGATCAGTGTGGGAGGAGAGGCCGCACGGGGTCTTCCGATGACCGGCCGGGCCGCGCCGATGGCGTCGGACGGGAAGAGCCGGTCAAGGGCAAAAGGCGCGGGCCGCTCCTGATGTTCCCAGTCCGACATCGCAACCGGTGAAGGTTGCCAGAGGGGCCCGGCCTGGTTCTGGCGCTTTACGCCAAAGCTGTGGATTGCGCAAGGCCGCGCTTGCGGCCGGTGGAGTTCCGGTGGGGCTGCCGATCAGGGCGTGCCGACCTCCACGCTTGCGCCGCTTCCCGACGCTTCAAGCATGGCCTCGATCAGCCGGTGGACCTTCAGTGCCTCGCGCCCGTCCACCCGCGGCCGGCGTCCTTCGTCCAGCGCGTCGAGGAAGTCGGACAGCACCGCGCGGTGATGCTGGTGGGAGAAGGCCATCGGATCGGCACCGCCGCCCAGCGTGGCGCCGTCCGCCCCGGCGGTTATGCGCTCGCCATTGACCAGCTGCACCTCCAGCCGGTCGCCGGCCAGAACGGCGGAGCCCCCGGTCCCGGCGATCTCGATCCGCTCCGGATATCCCGGATAGACGGCGGTGGTGGCATTCACGGTCGCCAGCATGCCGTTGCCGTAGCGCAGGGCCGTGGCGACCACATCCTCCGTGTCCATGCCGACAGCCGGGTCCGATCTGCGCAGGACGCTGGTGGCGGCGAATCCGGCGACCCGGTCCGGCAGGCCGACGAGGCCGACGAAGGCGTCCAGCGTGTGGATCGCCTGGGTCAGCAACACGCCGCCGCCGTCGCGCGCCTTCATGCCGCGGCCGGGCTGAGCGTAATAGGCATTGTCGCGCCACCAGCGCACCGACACCGCAGCGGTCAGCGGCCGACCCAGCGCGCCGTTGCGCATCAGCGCCGCCAGCCGCTCGACCGAGGCGCGGAAGCGGTGCTGCAACACTACGCCCAGCGTCAGCCCTGCATCCTCCATCGCGGAGACCACCGCCCGCGCGCCCTCCGGCGTCGCGTCCAGCGGCTTTTCCAGCAGCACATGCTTGCCGGCGGCGGCGCAGCGTGCCACCAGACCGGCATGGCTGTCGGGCGGGGTCAGCAGCAGGACGGCCGACAGCGCCGGGTCCTCCAGCAGGGTTTCCAGCCGGTCGACCACCGGCAGGCCGTGGCGGGCGGCGAAGGCGGCGCGGCGGTCGGCCGACGGGCTGAAGCAGCCCGCCACCTCCACCCGGTCGGCCAGATCGATCAGGCTCTGCGCGTGCGGCGCCGACGCCATGCCGAGGCCGACGACACCGATGCGGCGACGGGAACCGGTCATCGAAGCGCTCCGTCCAAAATGGTCATCTCGGCAGCGATGTCGGCGGTCAGGCTGCCGGAGAAATAGAGCGGGGCGGCGTTGCGCACGTCGTCCACCGTGATCTGCAGATTGTCCAGATGGCGCACCAGGCTCTGTTCGGCCCGGTCGGGGTCGTGGCCGGCGATGGCCTCGACGATGGCCTCATGCTCGGCGATGACCGTGCGCATGCGGCCGGGGACCGGCAGGGTCAGGCGGCGGCAGCGGTCGAGCTGGACCTTGGCCTGCTGGATGATGCCCCAGAAGCCGGGATATCCCGCCATCTCGGTGATCTGGGCATGGAATGCCTCGTCGGCCTGATGGAAGCCGTCGGCGTCGCCCACCGCATCGACCTCGCGCTGGTGCTCCAGGCAGGCGCGCAAGGCGGCGATCTGGCTGCGGCTGGCGCGTTCGGCGGCGAAGCGCACGGTCGCCCGCTCCAGCACCTTGCGGATCACGCCGGCTTCCGGCAGGGCGCCCAGCGGGATGCGGGCGACGAAGGTGCCGGATTGCGGGAAGATCTCGATCAGCCCCTCGTCCGCCAGCCGCAGCACCGCTTCGCGCACCGGCGTGCGGCTGACGCCATAGGCCTCGGCGATCTGCTTTTCGGCGATGGGCTCGCCCGGCTTGCGTTTCAGCGACACGATCTCCGCACGCAGGTCGCGGTGGATGGCATCGGCGGCGGTCGGACCGCGCCGCATGTCCCGGCGTGCCGGCGGGCGGACCAGGAGCGGGGCGGCCTTGGCCGGCATGACCGGCGTGGTCGATGGCGATGTCGCCGCGATGGAACCGGTTTTGGCCGGCGGGTTGCCCGATGGCATGGCGTCCAGCCTCCTCAGAAGCACATGCCTAAGAATACTAATATATCAGCTAGCGCGGCAAGCAATTTCGCTCATCCCCCGTTCGGATCCGGGTGTGACAAAGGCGCCCCCATTCCCGTCATGGCTGTAGGACGGTGGGGAGCGGAGCATGAGCGCCGAAAGGAACGTCCCGGCCGTCATCTCCCGCGAAGGCGGGGAATGACGGCCGGGAAGGGACGGGTCTGGCTTCGACGGCAATCGAAGCCGTCGGTCAGGCGCCGAAGCCGCCGTCGATGGTCTGGAACGAGCCGGTGATCATCCCGGCATGCGGGCCGGCGACATAGGCGGTCAGTTCGGCGACCTCGTCGGCGTCGATGTGGCGCTTGATGGCCATGAAGCTGTGCATGGCGGGCGCCATCGGACCGTCGGCCGGGTTCATGTCGCTGTGAGTCGGACCCGGCTGGATGGCGTTCACGGTGATGCCGCGGTCGCCGAAATCGCGGGCGAGGCCGCGCACCATGCCCTGGACCGCCGATTTGGTCAGGGCGTAGGCGGCCCCGCCGGCAAACGGCATGCGGTCGCCGTTGACCGACCCGATGACGATGATGCGCCCGCCGTCGTTCATGCGCCGGGCCGCTTCGACCGCCGCGTGGTAGGGCGCCCGGACGTTGATGTCGATCATGCGGTCAACGGCGTCGGGGTCGAAGGTCAGCGGATCGCCGAGGATCGCCGTGCCGGCATTGACGACCAGCACGTCCAGCGCGCCGCGGTCGGCCACCGTGGCGATCAGGGCGTCGCGGTCGGCGCTGTCGGTGCGGATGGCTTCTGCGCCGGTTTCGGCGGCAAGTGCCTCGGCGGCGTCCTTCGACCCGGCATAGGTGAAGGCGACCGTGCCGCCGGCCTTGGCGAAGCGGCGGACGATGGCCTTGCCGATGCCGCGGCTGCCGCCGAGGACCAGGATCTTGCGGCCGGTGAACTCACCCATGATGTGCTCCTTGATGAAATGTAGTGAGCGCTATATAAATCCAGGCAAGGGATTTGCGCAAGGAGAAAATATAGTGGTCGCTATAGAAACTTCCGGGGCCCGTGGGCGGCGGCGGTCCTTCGATGTGGACGAGGCGGTCGAAACCGCGATGAAGCTGTTCCACGCGCGCGGCTACGACGCGGTGGGCGTCGCCGAACTGGGAACCGAATTGGGGATCAAGCCGCCGAGCTTCTATGCCGCCTTCGGCAGCAAGGCCGGGCTGTTCGAGCGGGCGCTCCGGCGCTATGCGGCGGGGGAGGCGAACATCTTCGCCCGCGCGCAGGCCGACGGCGGCGGCGTGGTCGAGGTGATCGAGCGCACGCTGCTTCTGGCGGCGCGGCTCTATCCGGAGCGCGATGGGGTGGCTGGCTGTCTGGTGCTCGACGGCGCGCGCAACAGCGCCGATCCGGAAGCGCGCGCGCTGACCGCGGCGTTGCGGACGGCCAGCGTGTCGGCGCTCCGCGACTTCATCGCCGGGGAGGCGCCGGACCGCGCCGGTGCGCTCGCCGAATTCGTGATGATCGCGATGATGGGGATGTCGGCGGCGGCGCGCGACGGCGTAGACGAGGCGGCGCTCACCGCCTTCGCGGAGATGGCGGGTCGCACCTTCCGCCGCGAACTGACGGCGGAAGGGTGATGTGTCGGCCTGACCCCGGCCGTCAGGCCGGCATGGCGTCGCGCGGGATGATGGCGCCGCGGTGCTGGATGACGGCGGCGGCCAGCTTGTGGGCGGCGCGGGCGGCATCGGCCGGACCCTCGCCGCGCAGGCGGGCAGCGAGATAACCGGCGCTGAAGCTGTCGCCGGCCGCCGTGGTGTCGACCACCGTGGCGACCTTCTGCGCCGGCACCTCGACCGCCTCGCCATTCTCGATCACCACGCAGCCGGGCTGTTCCAGCTTCAGGACGATCTCGGCGACGCCGGCCTTGCGGACGCGGGCCAGCACGGCGTCGGCATCGGCGTCGCCATAGAGGTCGCGCAGGTCGGTGACGCCGGGCAACGCGATGTCGGTCAGCGCAAGCATGCGGTCGAAAGCGGCCCGTGCGGTGTCGAGGTCCGGCCACAGGCGCGGGCGCCAGTTGGTGTCGAAGGCGACCTTGCCGCCCTGCGCCCGCACCCGCTCCAGCACCTCGAACAGGCGCTCGCGGCCCTCTTCGCCCAGGATGGCGATGCTGATGCCGGACAGGTAGACGATGCCGTAGCCCTCCAGCGCCTTGGACAGTTCCGGCGTCTGGGGCAGGGCGAACAGCTCGCGCGCCGGGGCGCGGTCGCGCCAGTAGAGGAAGCGGCGCTCACCGCTGGAGTCCGTCTCGATCAGGTAGAGGCCGGGCAGGCGGTTCGGCACCCGCAGGACATGCCCGGTGCCGACGCCCTCGGCCGCCCAGGCCGTCACCATGTCCTCGCTGATGCTGTCGTCGCCGAGCGCGGTGACATAGTCGACGGGCGTGCCCAGACGCGCCAGATAGACCGCGGTGTTCAGCGTGTCGCCGCCGAACCCCATGGTCAGCGACCCGTCCGGCCGCCGGAACATCTCGATCATGCATTCGCCGAGGGCGGCGACGCGGTTGGGCGTGTCGGTCATGCTTCTTCTCCGCAAGCCGGGGAACGCCCCGGCAAATCCCATTTCAGGCAATTGAACGGCGTTCCCGCGCCCGCATCCGCTCGCGGTGCGCGGTGTAGAGTCCGCTGGCGATGATCACGCCGGTGCCGACGAAGGTCCAATGGTCGGGCACCGCGCCAAAGACGAGGAATCCCAGAGCCGTGGACCAGATCAGCTGGACGTAGGTGAAGGGCGCCAGCACCGAGGCCTCGCCCTGGCGGTAGGCCAGGATCAGCAGCCATTGCGCCAGGGTGTAGACCAGCCCGATGAAGGCCCCCAGCAGCATCTCCCACGGGGTCGGCCACGCCGCATGCAGCGGCAGCAGCGCCGTCAGGGCGATCAGGCCGGTGAGCGCGCTCCACACCATGGTGGTCAGCGGGTTCTCCTGCACCGTCATCTTGCGCGTCGCCACCAGCCCCAGCGCCCAGCTGAAGGCGGTCAGGATCGGCAGCAGCGAGGCCGGCTGGAAACCCTCCGCCCCCGGCCGGATGACGATGATGACGCCGGCCAGCCCGACCAGCAGCGCCGCCCAGCGGCGGACGCCGACCTTCTCGGCCAGTAGCAGGATCGACAGCACGGTGACGAAGACGGGAGAGACGAAGCTGATCGCCGCAGCTTCGGCCAGCGGCAGATGCTGCATCGCCATGATGAAGAACAGCGCCGAGCCCAGCATGCCCAGGCCGCGCACCACCTGAAGCCCCGGCCGTGTCGTCTTTAGCACGCTCAGCGAACCGCCGCGCAGCGCCAGCGGCATCACCAATGCTGTGAAGACGACATAGCGCATCCAGGCGATTTCGGCCGGCGGCAGGGTCCGGCCGAGATATTTCGCCGTGGCGTCGGAGCAGGACAGGCAGGCCACACCCAGCACCACCAGCATGATCGCCCGCATCGGCTCCGTGCCCTTAGACCCGGATCCGGCCTGCGGATTGACCGTCGGCTGGATCGGGGTCTGCGGCGCGTTCACCGGTTCGGGACCGGTTTCGGCATTGGTGCGGGAGATGGAACTGTCGGGCATGGCGCCGGCTCTTCAACGGTCATGGTTAAGGGGGCGGACCCCTTACATAACCGCTCCCATCTGCCAAGGAGCAAATTCGTCGGCGCCGACGCCGAGTTCCTCGCTCTTGGTCTTGCGGCCAGATGCGGTGTCGAGCACCAGCTGGAAGATCGCGCGGCCGACCTCCTCGATGGTGGCGTCGCCGGTGGCGATGGCGCCGCAATCGATGTCCATGTCGTCCGGCATCCGGCGGAACAAGGTGCTGTTGGTCGCCAGCTTCAGGCTGGGCGTCGGCTTGCAGCCGAAGACCGAGCCGCGGCCGGTGGTGAAGCACAGCACGTTGGCGCCGCCCGCCACTTGGCCGGTCGCCGAGACGGGATCGTAGCCGGGCGTGTCCATGAAGACGAAGCCCTTGTCGACGATCGGCTCGGCATAGCGGTAGACGGCGGTCATCGGGGTGGTGCCGCCCTTGGCGACCGCGCCCAGCGACTTCTCCAGGATGGTGGTCAGGCCGCCCTTCTTGTTGCCGGGCGACGGGTTGTTGTTCATCTCGCCGCCGGTGCGGCTGGTGTACTCCTCCCACCAGCCGATGCGCTCGACCAGCGCCTCGCCCACCTCGCGGCGGACGGCACGGCGGGTCAGGAGATGCTCGGCGCCATAGACCTCCGGCGTCTCGCTCAGCACGGCGGTGCCGCCGTTGCGGACCAGCAGGTCGACGGCATAGCCCAGCGCCGGGTTGGCGGTGATGCCCGAATAGCCGTCGGAGCCGCCGCATTGCAGCGCCAGCGTCAGGTGGCTGGCCGGCAGGGTCTGGCGGGTGACGTCGTTGATCTCCGGCAGCAGCGCCTCGATCCGGCGGATGCCTTCGCGGGCTGCCGCGGCGGTGCCGCCCATGTCCTGGATGCCGATGGGGATGACGCGGGCGCCTTCCTCAAGGCCGGTGGCCTCCATCAGCTTGTCGATCTGGTTCACCTCGCAGCCGAGGCCCAGCAGGATCACCGCGGCGAAGTTCGGGTGGCGGGCATAGCCGGCGATGGTCCGGCGCAGCGTGTCCATCACCTCGCCGCTGCCGGCCATGCCGCAGCCGTAGCCGTGGGTCAGCGCGACGACGCCGTCGATGTTCGGATAAGCGGCCAGGGCGGGCCCACGGAAATGGTCGGCGATCATCCGCGCCGCGGTGGCGGAGCAGTTCACCGAGGTCAGCACCCCGATGTAGTTGCGGGTGGCGACGCGGCCATCCGGGCGAACGATGCCCTGGAAGGTGGCGCGTTCGGCCTCCGGGATCGGCTCGACCGGGTGGACGTCGGCGCCGAAGGCGTAGTCGCGCTCGAAATCGCTGCCCATGCCCATGTTGTGGACGTGGACATGGTCGCCCGGCTGGATCGCCGCGGTGGCGAAGCCGATGACCTGATTGTACTTGCGCACCGGTTCGCCCGGCGCGATGGAGCGCACCGCGACCTTGTGCCCGGCCGGCACCGGTCCGGTGGTCGCGACTTCGGTTGCCGGCAGAAGGATGCCGGGTTCCAGGTCGGCGCCGGCGACGACGACGTTGTCGGCGGGGTGCAGGCGGATGGTCAGCGATGCCATGGGAAGATGTCCTTGAGGAGACTTGCTGGCCCCTCTCCCGTTGAGGGAGAGGGGCTTTGCAGGTCGTAGCGTTCAGCCAATCACAGCTTGTAGGCGTTCTTGGCGAGGCGGTAGGCGAGGTCGACGGCCAGGTCCGCGGCCTCGTCCTCTTCCATCCGGTGCTCGGAGACCAGACGGGCGAGGAAGCTGCAATCGACGCGGCGCGACACGTCGTGACGGGCCGGGATCGAGCAGAAGGCGCGGGTGTCGTCGTTGAACCCGACCGTGTTGTAGAAGCCGGCCGTCTCCGTGATCATCTCGCGGTAGCGGCGCATGCCCTCGGGGCTGTCGTGGAACCACCAAGCCGGGCCGACGCGCAGCGCCGGGTAATGGCCGGCCAGCGGCGCCAGCTCGCGGGAATAGCTGTCCTCATCCAGCGTGAACAGGATGATGGTCAGGTCGCGCTCGTTGCCGAAGCGGTCGAGCAGCGGCTTCAGCGCCCGCACATACTCGGTGCCGCTCGGGATGTCCGCACCCTTGTCGCGGCCGAAGCGCTGGAACACCGCGTCGTTGTGGTTGCGGAAGCTGCCGGGGTGGATCTGCATGACCAGACCGTCCTCCAGGCTCATCCGCGCCATTTCGGTCAGCATCTGGGCGCGGAACAGCTCGGATTCCTCGGCCGTCGCACCGCCGCGCCGCACGATGTCGAACAGCTTCTCCGCTTCCGCACGGGGCAGGTCGGCGGTCGCCGCCGTCGGGTGGCCGTGGTCGGTCGAGGTGGCGCCATAGCTCTTGAAATAGAGGCGGCGGTCGGCCAAGGCGGCGAGGTAGCCGTCCCAGGTCGCGGTGTCCTTGCCGGTGATGCGGGCCAGCTCGGCGAGGTTGTCGCGGAAGCCCTCGAACTCCGGATCGACGACCGGGTCGGGACGGAAGGCGGTGATGACCCGGCCCTTCCAGCCGCTCTCGCGGATCGCCTTGTGGTGCACCAGCGGGTCGAGCGGCGATTCGGTGGTCGCCAGCACTTCGAGGTTGAAGCGCTCGAACAGGGCGCGCGGACGGTATTCCGGCTTGCGCAGGCACTCTTCGATCTGGTCGTAGATGCGGTCGGCGCTGGCGGCGCTCAGGCGCTCGGTGACGCCGAACACCGTCTCGAAGGCATGGGTCAGCCACATCGAGGTCGGGGTGCCGCGGAACAGGTGCCAGTTGCTGGCCAGCAGGCGCCAGATGGCGCGCGAATCGGTCGAGGTCTCCCCGCCGTCCTTGCGCGGAACGCCCAGCTGCTCCAGCGGAATTCCCTGGCTGTAGAGCATGCGGAATGCATAATGGTCGGGCTTGACGAACAGGCTCGCCGGATCGGGGAACGCCTCATTCTGCGCGAACCAGGACGGATCGGTGTGGCCGTGCGGGCTGACGATCGGCAGGGCGGCGACTTCGCCGTACAGGCGGCGCGCGATGGCACGTTGCGTCGGGTCGCTCGGGAAAAGACGGTCGGGGTGAAGCATCGGAAGCCTCTACGCTGCAAGAGAAGGGCAAAAGCAGGGTGGGGAAAAGGCGGGGTCCGTGCGGGGGACCGTCCCTACCGGCTGGCTGTATAATATTAATATATCAGATCTGATTGCAAGCCCAATCGTTCCGCTGATGGGGCATCGGGGCCTGTGAAGGCTGCGCCCAGTCGCCGCACCCGATCCTGAAGGGAAACTGGCGATGGGTTTGACGTTGACGAAGAGGGGCGGGTAGATTGCTGGGGATGAGGAACATCTCGCGGGTGGCGGACCGCCACCCCACGACATCTGTATGTTTGCCGCAATGGAGCCATCGGTGAAGAAGGTCGCGACGACAGAGGATGAAGGCGGCCTGACCTCCGCAGCCGTGCGCCGCAGCGTGGTCCCGACCCCGGCGGTGCGCCCGCCGCGCCGTGCCGCCACCGTCGCGTCGCGCATCTACCGCGACCTGCGCGGCGAGATCGTCTCGCTGAAGCGCAAGCCCGGCGACGCCATCGCCGAGAAGCAGATCGCCGAGACCTATGGCGTCAGCCGCACGCCGGTGCGCGAGGCGGTGCTGAAGCTGGCCGACGAGGGGCTGATCGAGATTTTCCCGCAGTCCGGCACCTTCGTGTCGCGCATCCCGCTGGACGCCCTGCCGGAAGCCTTCGCCATCCGCAAGGCGCTGGAGGAGGCGACGGTGCGCTATGCGGCGGCACGCGCCAGCCGCAGCCAGATCGCGGCGTTGCGCGCCAATCTGGAATTGCAGCGCGAGATGCAGGAAACCGCCAATTACGAAGGCTTCCACCAAGCCGACGAGGCGTTCCATGCGCTGATCGCGGAGATCGCCGGCTATCCCGGCTTCTGGACGCTGATCCAGCAGACCAAGGTGCAGATCGACCGCTACCGCCTGTTGACCCTGCCGGTGCGCGGCCGCATCGCCGAGGTGATCGCCGAGCACACCGCCATCCTCGACGCGATGGCGGCGAACGACCCCGCCGCCGCCATCAAGGCGCTGGACGACCATCTGGACGATTTGCAGATCTCGGTCGCCGACATCCGGCGCGACTACCCGCGCTATTTCACGGCGCCGGGCGACCCGATTTGAAAAGGCCGATCTGAGGGGGCCGATCTGAAAAGGCCGGGGCGCCGGGCCGGTCCGAAAACCGGCCTGCGCCGAAACCGGGAGAGTTATTTCGCGTCGGCTTCGGCGGCGTAGGCCACCGGCTCGCCGATGAAATCCTCGCGGATCGGTGTGAAGATGTCGAGCAGGATGCCCGGTTCCAGCGCCACCACGCCATGCAGGACGTTGGACGGCACCATATAGCCGTCGCCGGTGTTCAGCCGCTTGGTGCGGCCGTCGATGGTGACGTCGAAGGAGCCCTTCTCCACCACGGCGCACTGGACATGGGGATGGCGATGCTGCGCGCCGATGGCGCCGGCCTCGAACTCCACCCGCACCATCATCATCGTGTCGTTGTAGCCGAGGATCTTGCGGCGCACGCCGTCGCCCAGATCCTGCCACGGGATGTCGCCCGCGGTCAGGAACACATCGGTCGCCGTTGCGGTGGTCATCTTCCAGTTTCCTCCCCCAATGGAAAAGCCCTCCTCCGCCCGTGACGGGCGGGGAGGGCTGCTTTGCCTCAGCGCGCCAGCCAGCCGCCGTCGACCGGCAGGATGGTGCCGTGGATGTAGTCAGCGGCATCCGACGCCAGGAACACCGCCGGGCCGCCGATGTCGGACGGCACGCTCCAGCGGCCGGCCGGGATGCGGCCGAGGATCTCGGCGCTGCGGTTCTCGTCGGCACGGAGCGCCGCGGTGTTGTTGGTGGCGACATAGCCCGGCGCGATGGCATTCACGTTGATGCCCTTGCCGGCCCACTCGCAGGCCAGAAGCTTGGTGATGCCGGCGACGCCGCTCTTGGAGGCGGTGTAGGACGGCACGCGGATGCCGCCCTGGAAGGACAGCATGGACGCGATGTTGATGATCTTGCCCTTGCGGCCCGCACCGATGGCGTAGCGGCCGAAGGCCTGACAGAGGAAGAACACCGTCTTGATGTTGAGGTTCATCACGGCGTCCCAGTCGGCCTCACTGAAGTCGACGGCGTCGGCCCGGCGGATCATCCCGGCGTTGTTGACCAGGATGTCCAGCCCGCCGAGCTTGGCGACCGTCTCCTCCACCAGCCCCTGGACCGGGGCGATGGAGGTCAGGTCGGCGTGGATGCCGAGGAACTTGCGGCCGGTCGCCTCGACCAGACCCTTGGTCTCGTCCAGCGACACGACGTCGACGGCGGCGATGTCGGCGCCGGCCTCTGCCAGCGCCAGGGCGATGCCCTGGCCGATGCCGGTGTTGGCGCCGGTGACCAGCGCCACCTTGCCGGTCAGGTCGAACGAAATGCTCATGGTCGGTTTCCGTTCTTATCGTTTGGTTTCAAATCGGGTGGCGCGTCAGCGCAGGCGGTCCATGGCGACGAAGTCCATGTCCGTGAAGTCCTGGTTGTCGCCGCCCATCGCCCAGATGAAGGTGTAGTTGCGGGTGCCGACGCCAGAATGGATCGACCAGGGCGGCGAGATCACCGCCTGCTCGTTGGCGACCACGATGTGGCGGGTCTGCTCCGGCTCGCCCATCAGGTGGACGACGCGCGCCTCTTCCGGCAGGTCGAAGTAGAAATAGACCTCGCAGCGCCGATCATGGGTGTGGCACGGCATGGTGTTCCACATGTTGTTCGGCTTCAGCACCGTCATGCCCAGCACCAGCTGCGCGGTGCGGACCACGTCCGGGTGGATCATCTGGTAGATGGTGCGCTCGTTCGACTGGGCCGGGTCGCCGAGATGCACGGCCTTGGCCTGGCCGATCGAGATCTTCATCGTCTCGAACCGGGCATGGGCGGGCGTGCTGTTCAGGTAGAACTTGGCCGGCTCGCGGCGGTCCAGGCTTTCGAAGACGACGTCCTTGCTGCCCATCGCGACATAGAGCGCGTCGCGCGGCGCCAGCTCATAGACGGCGCCGTCGACGGTGACGCGGCCGGCGCCGCCGACATTGACCACGCCCAGCTCGCGCCGGTCGAGGAAATTGGGCGAGCCGATCTCCTTGGAGGACTCCAGCTTCAGCGGGCCGGCGACCGGCATGGCGCCGCCGACCACGAAGCGGTCGATGTGGCTGTAGGTGAAGACGGTCTCGTCCGCCTCGAACAGAGTCGGGACCAGGAAATGGTCGCGCAGCGTCTCGGTATCGAAGCCGCGGACCGCGTCGGGATGGGAAGCATGCCGGACGGAGATTTTCATGGGAAGGGTCCTTTTAAAATCTGTGCAGCCGGCGTCCCGGCAGGTCTGGCGCCATCATACTAATATACTAGTAAGCCGGGCAAGCTCTAATGATGGAGTGCCGGACATTTCAGGCGGCGGAGGGTGCGACAAAGTCGCTGGTCCGAGCGGGCTCCGGAGGCAGCGGCGGGAGGGCGCGTTGCACCGGCTTCAAAGGTAATATATTAGTGATCGGTCTTCGTCAGGAGTGTCCAGCCATGACCGCCCAACAGTCCGCCCAGCCCCGCAAGCGCATCGCCCTCGTCGCCCACGACGCCCGCAAGGCGGACCTCATCGCCTGGATCGGCGCCAACATCGGCGCGCTGGACGGCCATGCCTTCTGGGCGACCGGCACCACCGGGCAGAAGGTGCGCGCCGCCCATCCCGGCCTGGACATCACCCCGTTGAAAAGCGGCCCGCTGGGCGGCGACCAGCAGATCGGCGCGATGATCGCGGAAGGGCGGATCGACCTGCTGGTCTTCTTTGTCGATCCGATGACCGCCCAGCCGCACGATGTCGATGTGAAGGCGCTGACCCGGCTGGCGACGCTCTACAACATCCCGATGGCCTGCAACGAGGCGACGGCCGACATGATCGTCTCCTCCGCCCATTTCGCCAGCGGCTATGCCCCGCGCGCCGCCAGCTTCACCGATTACGAGACGCGCAAGGTGTGATGCGGCCCAGCGTAAGTTCCGACTTACGCTGGGCCGTAAGGGCCGCGACTGCGGCCCCGCAGGCTCATGCCTGCGAAGGCAAGCGGCCGTATGGCCGCGCCCGCCGATTGCGGGCGAAAGCCTCCCGCCCCCTCATGCGGTGAAATCTCATTCCGTGAAATACTGCGGATAGCTCCGCCGGACCTCGGCGATGCCCAGCTGCAGGTCGGTCAAATGGTGGCGCAGTTCGCCCACCGCGCGGTCAGGGTCGCGGGCGGCGACGGCCTCGACGATGGCGCCATGTTCGGCCAGCGCCTTGTCCATCCTGCCGGCCGCCGGCAGGGTCAGATGGCGGTAGCGGTCGACCTGCCGCTTCACCTGCTGGGTCACCGCCCAGAAGCCGGGATAGCCGGAAATTTCCGCCAGCAGGGCGTGGAACGCCTCGTCGGCCTCGTGGAAGCCGTCGAAATTGCCGGACTCCTTCATCTCGCGCTGGAGTTCCAGATTGGCGCGCAGCCTCGCCACCTGGCTGCCGCTCGCCTGTTCGGCGGCGTAGCGCACGGTGGCCTCCTCCAGCGCGCGGCGGATGGCGATGGCCTCCGGCAGGCCGCTGATCGGGATGCGGGCGACGAAGGTGCCGGACTGCGGGAACACCTCCACCAGACCTTCGTCGGCGAGCTTCAGCATCGCCTCGCGCACCGGCGTGCGGCTGACGCCATAGGTTTCCGCGACCTCCTTCTCGATCACCGGCTCGCCCGGCTTGCGCCGCAGGGAGACGATGTCGTCGCGCAGGTCGCGGTAGATGGTGCCCGAGACCGTGGCGCCGCGGTGGGCGGGCCTTGCGGTGGCGCTGGCGGGCCGGCGGCGACGACGGCGCACCGGTGCGGCCACGGCCACCATGTTCGTATCGCCCGCGTTGGAGTCCATAATCGTCCCATTCAATTCATCGGCGGTCGATACCAAGAGGCCGCGCTTACTAATATATCGCTGCGCGTCCGCAGGCGGAAAGTCTTTTGCCGCATGAAATTCATGGGTGGGGGAGCGGGCACGGCGCGGCGCCCGCTCCCCGAAACCTGACCCCTTACAGCTTGGCCGCCGCGTCGAACACCGCGTGGCTGTAGGCGCCTTCCGGCTTCTTGGAGATCACCGGGGCCGACGCGCCCGACATCAGGATGCCGACGGTGCGGTCGAAATCGGCCGGGTCGAGATAGCCGGTGCCCTTGGCGCCGCCGTCGATCAGCTTGGCGACCTCCTGCATCATGGTGGTCTGGTGTTCCTCGGTCTGGGCGCCGGTGGTGTCGTTCTCAAGCACGATCTTCACCGCCTCGGCCTGATTCTTGGCGGCGTATTCCCAGCCCTTGGCCGAGGCCTTGACGAACTTCGCCAGCTTCTCGACGATCTTCGGATCGGACAGCGACTTCTCGGTGGCGTAGAGTCCGTCCTCCAGCGTCGCCACGCCCTGGTCCTGATATTTGAAGATCGTCAGCTCGTCGGCCTTCATGCCGGCTTCGATCAGCTGCCAATATTCGTTGTAGGTCATGGTGGAGATGCAGGCCGCCTGCTTCTGCAGCAGCGGATCGACGTTGAAGCCCTGCTTCAGCACCTTCACGTCCGGGCTGGAACCGGAGGTGGAGTAGCCCAGCTTGCTCATCCAGGCCAGGAACGGATATTCGTTGCCGGAGAACCAGACGCCCAGCGTGTTGCCCTTGAAGTCCTTCGGATCCTTGATGTTGGCGTCCTTGCGGCAGGTCAGCATCATGCCCGACTTCTGGAACATCTGGGCGATGTTGACCAGCGGCACGCCCTTCTCCCGGCTGGCGAGCGCCGACGGCATCCAGTCGACGATCACGTCGGCGCCGCCGGCGGCGATGACCTGGGTCGGGTTGATGTCGGGGCCGCCGGCCTTGATGGTGACGTCCAGCCCGGCGTCCTTGTAGAAGCCCTTGGCCGCGGCGACGTAATAGCCGGCGAACTGGGCCTGGGTGACCCATTTCAGCTGGAGCGTCAGCGCATCGGCGGCGGCGGCCGGCGCCCCCCAGCCGGCGAGGCCGGTGAGCGCGGTGGCGGCGAGCAGGACGGCGGAGGCAAGGGTCTTCATCGCGTTCGATCCTCTTCTGGCTGGATTTTGTTTTGTGGCTGCGAAAGGGCGGCGATAAGGATGGCAAAAGGAGGGATATCAGCGTTTGCGGAAAGACGGGTGCCAGGCGGTGACATGCCGCTCCGCCAGTGCCAGCGCACCGTAGAGCAGCGATCCGGTCAGGGCGGCGACGGCGATCGTCGCCCAGACCACGTCCAAATTCATCCGGGCGACCTGGGTGGAGATGCGGAAGCCCATCCCCACCACCGGCGTGCCGAAGAACTCGGCGACGATGGCCCCGATCAAAGCCAGGGTTGAGTTGATCTTCAGTCCGTTGAACAAAAAGGGCAAGGCGCAGGGAAGCCGCAGCATCGCCAGCGTGCGCCAATAGCCCGCGCCATAGGAGCGCATCAGGTCGAGCTGGATGCGCTCCGCGCTCTGCAAGCCGGCCAGCGTGTTGATCAGCATAGGGAAGAAGGTCATCACCACGATGACGGCGGCCTTGGACTGCCAGTCGAAGCCGAACCACATCACCATGATCGGTGCGATGCCCACCACCGGCACCGCGCTGGCGAGATTGCCGAGCGGCAGCAGGCCGCGCGCCAGGAAGGGCACCCGGTCGGCCAGGATCGCCACGAGGAACCCGGCGCCGCAGCCGATCAGATAGCCGCGCAGGACCGAAATCAGCACCGTCTGGCGGAAATCGTCCCACAGATCGGCGGCATTGGCGGTGAAGGCGGTCAGCACGAGACCAGGCGGCGGCAGCAGGATGGTCGGCACCTGGAAGCCGCGGGTCAGGATCTCCCACAGCAAGACCAGCGCCAGCCCGAACAAAGCGGGGCCGGCCAGCCGCACCGGACCGGCGACGCCCGCCAGCAGGGCGAGGACCCGCCACAGCAGCAGGGTGGCGCCGGCGAGATAGAGCCAGAGCCCGCCGGCCTGGGCGAGGGCGTGGCCCTGCCTCAGAAGCACCAGCGGGGCGGCATAGGCGGCGGCGACTCCGGCCAGCAGGAGCAGGGCCTCGCCCAGAGCCGAGCCGGGCAGGCGGCGGGCGAGGATCGTCACGACGGTCAGGGCGAAGAGGGCCAGGGCCGCCGGTATCTGCGGCAGATACAGGATGGCACCGTCGAGCGTGGCGAACGGCAGCAGCGGGGCGGCCAGCATCACCAGCGGCCAGGGGGCCATTGTGGGGCGGGCCATGGCGGCGCGGGTCATGGTTGAGCGGCTCATCGCGCACCTCCCCGGCCGCCCGGCACCAGCGCCCGTTCGGCGAGGCCGACGGCGGCGACCAGCGTGACGCTCAGCAATGCCGCCATCACCAGAGCGCTCCAGATCTGCACGGTCTGGCCGTAATAGGAGCCGGACAGCAGCCGGGCGCCCAACCCCGCCTGCCCGCCGGTCGGCAGCTCGGCGACGATGGCGCCGACGACGCTGGCGGCGACCGCGATCTTGAGGCTGGTGAACAGATAGGGCAGCGAGGCTGGCAGGCGCAGCAGGCGGAAGGTCTGGGCGGTGCCGGCGCTGTAGGTCCGCATCAGGTCCAGCGTCAGCGGATCGGCGGAGCGCAGCCCCTTCACCATGCCGATGGTGATCGGGAAGAAGCACAGATACATGGCGATGATCGCCTTGGGCAGCAGGCCGGTGAAACCCAAATTGCCGAGGATCACCACGATCATCGGCGCAATCGCCAGGATCGGCACGGTCTGCGAGGCGATGACCCAGGGCAGCAGGCTCGATTCCAGCGTGCGCGCCTGGACGATCCCCGCCGCCAGCGCCACCCCCAGCACCACCCCCATGCCGAAGCCGGCCAGCGCCGCCCCGGCAGTGACGCCGGTGTGGTAGAGCAGGTTGCGGATGCTGGTCACCGGATAGCCGGTCAGGGAATTGTAGAGGTCCAGCGCCACCTGATCCGGTGTCGGCAGGATCGGGCGCTTCATCGCCAGGGTGGCGCGGATCAGGTCGGCGGTGGTCCAGCCCTGGCCGGCGCGGTTCAGCGCATCGGTCGCCGTCGGCGCGTTCAGCCAGACCGCGCCCAAGTACCACAGCACCAGCACCGCCAGCGCCATGACGACCACCGGCAGCGTCGTCCTAGTCGTCATAGCTGTGGCCCTCCATCAGCCCTTCGCGGACGCGGTGGGCGATGCGCTGGAACTCCGGGCTTTCGCGGATGTCGAGCGTGCGCTCGCGCGGCAGATCGCGGTCGCAGTCGATGACGTCGAGGATGCGGCCGGGGCGCGGGCTCATCACCACGATGCGGGTGGACAGGAACACCGCCTCGGCGATGGAGTGGGTGACGAAGATGCAGGTCTTGCGGGTGCCGAGCCACAGGCGGGTGAGCTGCAAATTCAGATGGTCGCGGGTGATCTCGTCGAGCGCGCCGAACGGCTCGTCCATCAGAAGCAGGTCGGGATTGAAGGCCAGCGCGCGGGCGATGGACACCCGCTGCTGCATGCCGCCCGACAGCTGCCAGGGGAATTTGCGTTCGAAGCCGGACAGGCCGACGAGGTCGAGCTGCTCGCGGGCGCGCTGCTGCCGTTCGGCCCTGGGCATCCCCATGATCTCCAGCGGCAGCATGACGTTGCGTTCCACCGTTCGCCACGGGTAGAGCGCCGGGGCCTGGAAGACATAGCCGTAGGCGCGCTTCAGCCGTGCCTGTTCCGGCGTCATGCCGTTGACCGTCACCTCGCCGGAGGTCGGCTGTTCGAGGTCGGCGACCACCCGCATCAGGGTCGTCTTGCCGCAGCCGCTGGGGCCGATCAGCGAGATGAAGTCGCCCTTGGATATCGACAGGCTGACGTCGCTCAGCGCGTAGACCGGCTGGTCGGCCGTCTGATAGGTCAGGGTCAGGTTGCGGACATCGACGATGGTGCGCGGTGCCGCGTTTGCGGCCGGCGGAACCAGAGTGAGCGGTGCGGGCTGGGCGGCTGGCACGGCGTTCGTCCCTTCGCGTTGTCGTCTCTCGACGGGGAGGAGAGCAAGAAGCGAGCCAGACGGGGCGGAGGTTCAGTATTCGGCGGATAGGGCTTTGTTTTTAAAAAGAGAAAACTTGTCCATTGAGACAGGAACTGACGGCGTGGACAGTGTTCGCACAGGTGTGTTTTTCGCAAGGCGCACAATTTTCGGGCTGAGACTGATTGGGTGGTGAATTTTCGGGCAGCGGAGCCGGAATTCCCCCTCTCCCCCCGGGAGAGGGGATCTCGTGGCGGGAGAGGGGACACAACGCCCCCCTTGCCAGTCCTGCCCCGTCCCCGCTAACTGTTCGGGCAGCCGACAACCCCGCGGCCGACAAACCCTCGGATGCCATGCTCGACAGTTTCCTGCTCGCCTTCACCGCCTTGTTCTCCATCGTCAATCCGCTGGCGATGGCGCTGATCTTCAGTCAGGTGACGGCGGACAGCAGTCCGCGCGACCGGGCGCGGCTGGCGGGGCTGGTCAGCCTCTATTCCGCCATCGTCATGCTGACCGCGCTGTGGGCGGGTGCCTATGTGCTGAACTTCTTCGGCGTGTCGATGGCGGCGCTGCGGATCGCCGGCGGCTTCGTGGTGGCCGAACGGGCCTGGGCGCTGCTGACGGCACCGGAACGGCACGAGGCGCGCAAGCAGGAGCAGGCGGCGCCGACCGGCGACAACGACCGGCTGGCCGAATCGGCCTTTTTCCCGATGACTATCCCCTTCACCACCGGGCCGGGCACCATCTCGGTCGCCATCGCGCTGGGCTCCACCCGCCCGACGCGCGGGGCCGGCGGGCTGATGGAATTTTTCCTGGGCATGTCGGGAGCGGCGCTGGCGATTGCCGCGCTGATCTGGCTGTCCTACCGCTCCGCCGACCGCATCGTCGCCTTCCTGGGGCCGACGCGGGTGCGGGTGCTGACGCGGCTGTTCGCCTTCCTGCTGTTCTGCGTCGGCGTCCAGATCCTGCTGACCGGTGTTCTGGACGCCTTCCCGCTGCTGTCGCAGAAGGGCTGAGCTTCAGCTCTTCGGGCGCAGGTCCTGCACCCGCTTGGCCTTGCCGATGGATCGCGCGATGCCGCCGGGCTCGACCACCTCGACGCGGGTGCTGATGCCGATCAGCGACTTGATCGAGTGCTGGAGATGCTTGGCGTGGCCGTCCCATTCCGACGGATGGACGCCGTCATGCATCTCCACCCGGACGGCGAGGTTGTCCATATGGCCGTCGCGGCTCACCACCAGTTCATAGTGGGGAGCGAGCGCCGGGATCTTGCAGATCAGTTCCTCGACCTGGGTCGGGAAGACGTTGACGCCGCGGATGATGAGCATGTCGTCGGAGCGGCCGGTGATCTTGTCCATCCGCCGCATGCCGCGCGCGGTCGGCGGCAGCAGCCGGGTCAGGTCGCGGGTGCGGTAGCGGATGACCGGCATGCCCTGCTTGGTCAGCGTGGTGAAGACCAGCTCGCCATAGGAGCCGTCGGGCAGCACCTCGCCTGAGTCGGGATCGATGATCTCGGGATAGAAATGGTCCTCCCAGACCACCGGGCCGTCCTTGGTCTCGACGCATTCGGACGCCACGCCCGGCCCCATCACCTCCGACAGGCCGTAGATGTCCACCGCGTGGATGTTGAAGGTGCGCTCGATCTCCTCGCGCAGCGCGCCGGTCCAGGGCTCGGCGCCGAAAATGCCGACGCGCAGGCTGGTGCCGCGCGGGTCGATGCCCTGGCGGCGCATCTCGTCGGCGATGTTCAGCATGTAGGACGGCGTGACCATGATGATGGTCGGCTTGAAGTCCTGGATCAGCTGGACCTGCTTCTCGGTCTGGCCGCCCGACATCGGCACCACGGTGCAGCCCAGCCGCTCCGCCCCGTAATGGGCGCCGAGGCCGCCGGTGAACAGGCCGTAGCCATAGGCGATGTGCACGATGTCGTTGAGCGTGCCGCCCGCCGCGCGGATGGAGCGGGCGACGACCTCCGACCAGACGTCGATGTCGCCCTTGGTGTAGCCGACCACCGTCGGCCGCCCGGTCGTGCCGCTGGAGGCATGGACGCGCACGATGTCCTCCATCGGCACGGCGAACATGCCGTAGGGGTAGGCGCGGCGCAGATCGTCCTTCACCGTGAAGGGGAACAGCGCCAGATCCTTGAGTTCCTTGAAGTCGTCGGGATGGACGCCCTTCGCCTCGCACTTGGCGCGGAAGGAGGCGACGTTGGCGTAGGAATGGCGGAGCGACCATGCCAGCCGCTCCGTCTGCATCGCCACGATTTCGTCGCGGCTGGCGAACTCGTAGCGGTCCATGCCGGCTTTCGCGCCCTGGTTAACGCCGGTCTCGGTCATGATGGACATGGTGCGCTTCTCCCTTCGTTCCGGTTCCCGGCGCTTGGCGGCCGGTGAAGCCCAATTCCCTTCAGACCCGCTCCACCATCATGGCGATGCCCTGGCCGACGCCGATGCACATGGTGCAGAGCGCGCGGGTCGCCTTGCGGTCCTCCAGCTCCATCACCGCGCTGGCGACCAGCCGGGTGCCGCTGGCGCCCAGCGGGTGGCCGAGCGCGATGGCACCGCCGTTGGGGTTCACATGTTCGGCATCGTCGGGCAGGCCCAGCAGGCGCAGCACGGCGAGGCCCTGGGCGGCAAAGGCCTCGTTCAGCTCGATCACGTCGATGTCGCCGATGGAGAGGCCGAGGCGGGCCAGCAGCTTCTGCGTCGCCGGGGCCGGGCCGATGCCCATCACGCGCGGCGCCACGCCGGCCACTGCGGTGCCGACGACACGGGCGCGCGGGGTCAGGCCATAGCGCTTCACGGCCTCGGCCGAGGCGACGATCACCGCGGCGGCGCCGTCATTGACGCCCGAGGCATTGCCGGCGGTGACACTGCCGCCCTCCTTGCGGAAGGGGGTGGAGAGCTTGGCCAGCGCCTCCAGCGTGGTGTCGGGGCGCAGATGCTCGTCGGCGGAGATTATCGTCGGCTCGCCCTTGCGGCGGGGAATGGAAACCGGGACGATCTCGCGGGCGAGGCGGCCCGACTCCTGGGCGCGGCCGGCGCGCTGCTGGCTGCGGACGGCGAAGGCGTCCTGATCGGAACGGGAGATGGCGTAGTCGGCGGCGACGTTCTCCGCCGTCTCCGGCATGCTGTCGATGCCGAACCTCGCCTTCATAGCTGAATTGACGAAGCGCCAGCCGATGGTGGTGTCGAAGATCTCCGCCTGACGGGAGAAGGCGCTGTCGGACTTGCCCATGACGAAGGGGGCGCGGGTCATGCTCTCGACGCCGCCGGCGACGATCAGCTCGGCCTCGCCCGCCTTGATGGCGCGGGCGGCCATGCCGATGCTGTCCATGCCGGAGCCGCAGAGGCGGTTGACCGTGGTGCCGGGCACCGTCTCGGGCAACCCCGCCAGCAGCGCGGCCATGCGGGCGACGTTGCGGTTGTCCTCGCCGGCCTGGTTGGCGCAGCCGAGGATCACGTCGTCGACGGCGGACCATTCGACGCCGGGGTTGCGCTCCATCAGGGCCGTCAGCGGCACCGCGGCGAGGTCGTCCGGGCGCACCGGGGCCAGCCCGCCGCCGTAGCGGCCGAAGGGGGTGCGGACGGCGTCGCAGATGTAGGCTTCACGCATGGGAGGCTCCGGGAACGGGGATCACGCTGCCGGCGAGGCGCGCCGACTGGCCGCGGAACAGGCCGACGACGGTGCCGTCCTGATTGGTGACGGTGACGTCGTAGACGCCGGAACGGCCGCGCTTGTGCACCTCGCGGCATTCGGCGGTCAGCAGGTCGCCCAGCCTGGCCGGGGCCGGGAAGGTGATGGAGCAGCCCGCCGCCACCGTCACCTCGTTCGCCGCGTTGCAGGCATAGGCGAAGGCGGTGTCGGCCAGCGTGAAGGTCATGCCGCCATGGCCGATGTCGTGGCCGTTCACCATGTCCCTGCGCACGGTCATGCTCATGCGGGCATAGCCGGGGGCGATCTCCAGCAGCTCGATGCCGTGGGCCTGGGCGCAATGGTCGCGCTCGTACATGCCGCGGCCGACCGCTTCGGCCAATTTTTGAAGATCGGCGGATTGGGCGTCGGTGTGGGACTCAGCCATGGAAGCGGTTTCCTCCGAAAATCTTGCGGCGCAGCAGAGCCGAGGCGCGGTAGCGGTCCTCGCCGTAGGTGCGGGCCAGCGCGTCGAGCACGGCCAGCACATGGGGCAGCCCGATGCGGTCGGCCCAGGCCAGCGGACCCAGCGGGTAGTTCACGCCCTTGGTCATTGCGATGTCGATGTCGGCAGCGCTGGCAACGCCTTGCATCGCCGCATCGGCCGCCTCGCTGGCGAGCATGGCGACGGTGCGCATCACCACCAGACCGGGGGCGTCGTCGATCACCGACACCGCCTTGCCCAGCGCCTGGAACAGCCCGGCGGCGGCGGCGAGCGCCTCGGGCGACGTGCCGTCGGCAGGGGCCAACGCGACGCGGGTCGCCTTGGCATAGTCCAGCGCCAGATCGAACAGCACCAGCGGAGCGATGCCATCGCCGCCCGCCCGCGCGGTGGCGGTGCGACCGTCGGTCAGGGCCAGGGTAACGCCATCGACCATCAGCACGCCGGGACCGGCGGTTTCCTCCACCGCGATGCCGGCCTCGCGCAGCAGCCCAACCAGCGAAGCGGCGGGGCCAAGGTCGCCCTGCACCAGCACGCGGTCGGGTTTCGCGGCCGGCTCGGCGCTTTGCGGCGTGGGCTTGGCGGCGCCGGGGCTGTGGTCGTAGAAGCCGCGGCCGGTCTTGCGGCCGAGACGGCCGGCCTCGACCAACTCCTGCTGGATCAGCGAGGGCTGGAAGCGCGGGTCGCCGAAATAGGCGGCGTGGACGGAGCGGGTGACGGCGAAGTTCACGTCATGGCCGATCAAATCCATCAGCTCGAAGGGCCCCATGCGGAAGCCGCCGGCCTCGCGGGCGACGGCGTCGATGGTGGCAGGGTCGGCGACCTGCTCCTGCACCAGCCGCAGCCCTTCGGCGTAGAAGGGGCGGGCGACCCGGTTGACGATGAAGCCGGGGGTGGAGCGGCAGCGCACCGGGCTCTTGCCCCAGGCCTTCGCCGTGTCGGTCAGCGTGTCGAGCACCGCGGCGTCGGTGGCGAGGCCACTGACGATCTCGACCAGCGCCATCAGCGGCGCCGGGTTGAAGAAATGCAACCCGGCCAGCCGCTCCGGCCGCCGCACCCCGGCGCCGATGGCGGTCACCGACAGCGACGAGGTGTTGGTGGCGAGGATGGCATCCTCGCCAACGATGCCTTCCAGTTCGGCGAACAGGCGGCGCTTGACGTCGAGATCTTCGACGATGGCCTCGACCACCAGGCCGGCGGGGGCGAGGTTGGAGAGGTCATCGACGGCGCGCAGCCGACCGACCGTGGCGTCGCGCTCCGCCGCCGTGCGCTTGCCCTTCTCGACCAGCGCGGTCAGCGCCTTGGCGATGGACCCGACGGCGGCCTGGGCGGCGCCGGGGCGGGTGTCGACGAGCAGGACCGGGTGGCCGGCCTGCGCCGCGACCTGGGCGATGCCCTGGCCCATGGCGCCGGCCCCGACCACCGCGACGGTGACGGAAGGTTCGAGTGCGGTCATCACCGCCCCTCGAACTTCGGCGCACGCTTCTCCACGAAGGCCGACACGCCTTCGCGATAATCGTGCGAGCGGCCGGCCTCGCGCTGGAGGTCGCGCTCCAGGTCGAGCTGGGTATCGAGGTCGTTGGCCGAGGAGGCGTTGAGCGCCTGCTTGATAAAGGCCAGACCACGCGTCGGCTGGGTGGCAAGATGGCGGGCGAGAGCGCCGGCTTCCGCCATCAGCCTGTCGTCGTCCACCGCCTTCCAGATCATGCCCCAGGCTTCCGCCTGCTCGGCGGAGACCTTGTCGCCCAGCATGGCGAGGCCCATGGCGCGGGCATGGCCGACCAGACGCGGCAGGGTCCAGGTGCCACCGCTGTCGGGGATCAGCCCGATCTTGCAGAAGGCCTGGATGAAGCTGGCCGAGCGTGCCGCAAGCACGATGTCGCAGGCCAGCGCGATGTTGGCGCCGGCCCCGGCGGCAACGCCATTCACCGCGCAGACCACCGGCATCGGCAGGCTGCGCAAGGACCGGATCAGCGGGTTGTAGTTGGTCTCGATCGACACGCCGAGGTCGGGACCCTGGGCACCCGGCGCAACGGCACGGTCGGACAGATCCTGTCCGGCGCAGAAGCCGCGCCCGGCGCCGGTCAGCAGCAGGCAGCGCACCGACTTGTCGTCGCGCACCTCGGCGATGGCCTCGCGCAGTTCCTCATGCATCGCCGCGGTGAAGCTGTTCAGCCGGTCGGGCCGGTTCAGCGTGATGGTGGCGACGCCGTCGGCGATGTCGAGAAGGATCGTTTTGTCGGCGGTCTGCTGGTCGCTCATTGCGCGGCCTCCAGAACCGGAACGCGGCTCTGCACCACGCGGAAGCGGTTGGCGACGAAGGCGAGGTCGCACAGCGCCGCGTTGGCCGCCGGGTTGGCGCCGGTGCCGTGGAAGTCGCTGAAGGCCGCCGACTGGTTGACGAAGACGCCGCCGGTCAGATTGACCGACAGGGCGACGCCGGCCTCGACGAAGAGGTCGGTCGCCTGCTCGATCAACTGCGGGTCGGTGCTGTAGAGGCCGGTGGTCAGCGCCCCCTTGGTGCGGGTCAGGCGGGCGGCGCGTTCCAGGCTGTCGGCGGTGCTGTCGGTCTTCACGATGATGGAGATCGGGCCGAACAGCTCATGGCCGTACTTGTCCTCGTCGGCCGCGTCCATGGTCAGGATCAGCGGCGTGCGGATGCGGGCGTCCGGGAACTTCGGATGGGCGATGGCGCGGGACGGCAGCACGACGGTGCCGAGCTTGGCGGCCTCGTCGATGCGGGCGAGCGTGGCGTCGGACTGGATGGCGCCCAGCACCTCCACCGCACGCTCCGGGTCGGACAGGAACTTGTCGACGCCGCCGGCCAGCGCGGAAACCACCTGATCGAAGCTCATGCGATCAGCGCCGGCCTGGATGCCGTCCCTGGGCACGAAGATGACCTGCGTCGTCGTGCACATCTGCCCGGAATAGAGGCTGAGCGTGAAGGCGAGGTTGCGCACCATGCCCTTGAGGTCGTCGGTGCCGTCGATGACCACACTGTTGACGCCGGCCTTCTCGGTGTAGACCTGGGCCTGGCGGGCGGTCTGCTCCAGCCAGTCGCCGAAGCCGGTCGAGCCGGTGTAGTCGATCACCGCCACCTCCGGCCTGAGCGCCAGATCCTTGGCAACGGTGTCGCCGATGGCCAGCGTGACGAGGTTGGGGTCGAGCCCGCACTCCGCCAGCACCTCGCGCGCGATCCTCACGGTGATGGCGAGCGGCAGGATGGCGGTGGGGCCCGGCTTCACGATCACCGCGTTGCCAGTGACGAGGCTGGCGAACAGGCCGGGATAGCCGTTCCAGGTCGGGAAGGTGGCACAGCCGATGACCAGCCCGACGCCGCGGCCGACCACCTCGAAGCGCTTGTCCATCACCAGCGGCGGGTTCTTGCCCTGCGGCTTCTCCCAGCGCGCCGTCGGGGTCTGGTCGGTCATCGCCTTCCAGCCATAGGCGACGGCCTCCAGCCCGCGGTCCTGGGCGTGCGGGGCGCCGGCCTGGAAGGCCATCATGAAGGCCTGCCCGGTGGTGTGCATCACCGCGTTGGCGATCTCGAAGCTGCGGGCGTTCAGCCGCTTCAGGATTTCCAGGCAGACGCCGGCCCGGCCGTTCGGACCCGCCTTGCGCCAGCCCGGCATCGCCGCCCTGGCAGCATGCACCAGCGCCTCGACGTCCGACACCGGATAGGTGATGCCGAGGTCGAAGCCGAAGGGCGAGTGTTCGCCCCCCACCCTGCCGGTCACGCCCGGCTGGTCCAGTTCGAACGGCTTGTCGCGGTAGGCCGCGAAGGCCGCCTCGCCATCCGCCGCCGCCGTCTCGCCATAGGCGCGCGGGCTCGGCATTTCGGGGAAGGCCGACCAGTAGGCGCGGCTGCGGCAGGCCTCGACGGCCTTCTGCAACGTCGCCTCGTGCGTCTCGAACAGGGCTTGCGGGGTGGTGGTCATGGCGGGGCGTTTCCTTTTTCTCGTTGATTTAGGCGGCGTCGAAGTCGATGACGACCCGTTCGGTCAGCGGGCGCGACTGGCAGGTCAGGACGTAGCCGGCCTCGACCTCCCACGGCTCCAGCGAGTAGTTCTCGGCCATCTCCACCTTGCCTTCGCGGACCTTGGCGCGGCAGGTGCAGCAGACGCCGGACTTGCAGGAATAGGGCAGGTCGGCGCCATGCCGGTGGGCGGCCTCCAGGATGCTCTCGCCGTCGTAAGCCAGGGTGAATTCCTTGCGCTTGCCGTCCTGAAGAACGGCGATGGTGGCGGCATCGGTGGGGCTGTCGGTTGGCGCCTTCTTCGCCGCGGGCCGCGCGGCGGTCGTGGTGCCGAACAGCTCGACATGGATGTTGGCGGCCGGCGTGCCGCAGGCGGCCAGCGCGTCGCGCACCTCCTCCACCATCGGCTGGGGGCCGCAGAGGAAGGCGGCGTCGATGTCTTCCGCCTTCAGCGGGCCGGTGCACAGCTCGCGGACCAGAGCGCCGCCGATGCGGCCGCCCAGCAGCCCGGCCTCTTCCGGCTCGCGGCTCAGCACATGGTGGATGACCAGCCGGCCGATGTAGCGGTTCTTCAGGTCCTCCAGCTCTTCCCGGAAGATGATGGAGGAGACGGTGCGGTTGCCGTAGACCAGCACGAAGCGGCTCTTCGGCTCCTGCGCCAGCACGGTCTTCAGGATCGACATCACCGGGGTGATGCCGCTGCCGGCGGCAAAGGCGACATAGGTGCGGGCGGCGTCCGGATCGACGGGGGTGTGGAAGCGCCCCATCGGCGTCATCACCTCCAGCACGGCGCCGGGCGCCAGCGACTGGTTGGCGTGGGTGGAGAACAGCCCGCCCTCCACCTTCTTCACCGCCACGCGCAACTCGCCGTCGCCTGCGCCCGAGCAGATGGAGTAGGAGCGCCGCACCTCCTCGTCGCCGATGCGGGTCTTGAGGGTCAGGTACTGGCCCTGGATGAAGCGGAAGCGGTCGGCGAGATCGGCCGGCACGTCGAAGGCGATCGACACGGTGTCCGCGGTCTCCCGGCGGCACTCGCGGATGGTCAGCGGGTGGAAGCTGGGGCTGGTCATGGGCTCGGGATCCTTAGCGGCGGGGAGGGGACCTCCGCCGAAGCCGCTCAATGGCATTTGAACACGTCGAACGGTTCGAGGCAGGCGTTGCAGGCGTGCAGCGCCTTGCAGGCGGTGGAGCCGAAGCGGCTGATCTGGCGGGTGTCTTCCGATCCGCAGCGCGGGCAGGCGATCACCTCGTCCGGTGCCGTCAGCGCGCGCTTGCCGGAGTGCGGCGGCGGGACGATGCCGACCTCGGCCAGCTTTTCCCGGCCGGTGTCGCTGATCCAGTCGGTCGTCCAGGGCGGGGCGATCACCACCGAGACGCGGGCGTCGAGGCGCGCGCGGGCCAGCGCGGTTTCCGCCTCCAGCACGATGACGTTGGTGGCGGGGCAGCCGGAATAGGTTGGCGTCAGGGCCACCGACAGCCGCCCGTCCGCATCGGCCGAGACGGCGCGGACGATGCCGAGATCGACGATGCTCAGCACCGGGATCTCCGGATCCATCACCCCGGCCAGCGCGTCCCAGGCGGCCCTCACAACCGCATCGGCGCCCGGTTCCGGTCCCCAGCAGCCCGCTGCATCCGGCATGGCATCCTCACCAGTTCGCGTCGGGATAGGCGCGCGGCAGGAACTGCATCTCGGCCAGCAGATAGCCCAGATGCTCGCTGTGCTCGCCGCGGCGGCCGCCCTTCTGCATCCAGCCGTCGGCCGGGCGGTCGAGCGTGGCGTCCTCCAGAACCGCTTCGACGCGGGCGGTCCAGGCGGCTTTCAGCTCGGCCGGGTCGGGGACGATGCCGGCGGCGACCAGCGCCTGCTCGGTCTCGTCGCGCTCGAATATCTCGCCGGTGTAGGGCCAGAGCCGGCCCAGCGCGTCGGCGACCTTGGCATGGCTGACGTCGGTGCCGTCGCCCAGCCGCACCAGCCAGTCGCCGCTGTGGCGGACATGGTAGCGCACCTCCTTCACCGCCTTGGCGGCGATGCCGGCCAGCGCCTCGTCCGTCGAGGCGCAGAGCCGCCCGTACAGCTCCACCGCCCAGGAATCGTGCAGGAACTGGCGGACGATGGTGTGGCCGAAGTCGCGGTTGGGCTGTTCGACCAACAGATGGTTGCGGTAGTCGAAGACGTCGCGGCGGTAGGCGAGACGGTCCTCGTCGCGGCCCTTGCCCTCCAGCTCGCCGGCATAGGTCAGCAGCATGCGGGCATGGCCGACGAGGTCGAGCGCGACGTTGGTCAGCGCAATGTCCTCTTCCAGCTCCGGCGCATGGCCGCACCATTCCGACAGCCGGTGCCCGAGCACCAGCGACGTGTCGCCCAGCCGCAGCGCGTAGCCGAACAGGGCCTCCTTGAGATCCGTGCTCATCAAATGGTCTTCCGGCTAGATGTTTTTGACGTCTGCGGGGATGTCGTAGAAGGTCGGGTGGCGGTAGACCTTGTCGTCGGCCGGGTCGAACAGGCTGGCCTTGTCGGTCGGATCGGACGCCGCAATGCTGGCGGCGGGAACCGCCCAGATGCTGACGCCCTCGCCGCGGCGGGTGTAGACGTCGCGGGCGTTGTCCAGCGCCATGTGGGCGTCGGCGGCGTGCAGGCTGCCGACATGCTTGTGCGACAACCCGTTCTTCGGCCGGATGAAGATCTCGAACAGCGGCCAGTCCTTACGATCCATAATCTCGTTCCCCCGGAAATCTTCGGTCAGCCGGCCTTCTTCAGGGCGCGCTGCCGGCGTTTGGCGGCATGGGCGACGGCGGCCTCGCGGACCCAGGCGCCGTCGTCCCACGCCTTGCGGCGGGCCTCGATGCGCTCGCGGTTGCAGGGGCCGTTGCCCTTCAGAATCTCGTTGAACTCGGTCCAATCGATGGCGCCGAACTCGTAATGGCCGGTCTCGGCGTTGAAGCGCAGCTCCGGGTCCGGGATGGTCAATCCCAGGAACTCCGCCTGCGGCACCGTGGCGTCGACGAAGCGCTGGCGCAGCTCGTCGTTGGAGAAGCGCTTGATCTTCCAGGCCATGTTCTGGGCGGAGTGGGCCGACTGGTCGTCGGACGGGCCGAACATCATCAGCGACGGCCACCACCAGCGGTTCAGCGCGTCCTGCGCCATCCGCTTCTGCTCCACCGTGCCCTGGGCCAGCGCCAGCATCAGCTCGTAGCCCTGGCGCTGGTGGAAGCTCTCCTCGCGGCAGATGCGGACCATGGCGCGGGCATAGGGACCGTAAGAGCAGCGGCAGAGCGGCACCTGGTTCATGATCGCCGCACCGTCGACCAGCCAGCCGATGGCGCCGATGTCGGCCCAGGTCGGCGTCGGGTAGTTGAAGATGCTGGAATATTTGGCCTTGCCCGACAGCAGCTGGCCGACCAGCTCGTCGCGCGACACGCCCAGCGTCTCGGCGGCGCTGTAGAGGTAGAGGCCGTGCCCGCCCTCGTCCTGCACCTTCGCCAGCAGGGCCACCTTGCGGCGCAGGGTCGGCGCGCGGGTGACCCAGTTCCCTTCCGGCAGCATGCCGACGATTTCCGAATGGGCGTGCTGCGAGATCTGGCGGACCAGCGTGCGGCGGTAGCCTTCCGGCATCCAGTCGCGCGGCTCGATCTTCTCCTCGGCGTCGACGCGCTCCTGGAAGCGGCCCTGGAGAGCGGCCTCCTGCTCCGTCACCAGCCGGGGAGACGGTTGAGCGCCCTGCTCGGTCTTGGCATCCAAACCCTGCGTGTACATCGGCATCCCCGAGATGGATTGCGCGTCCAGCGAACAATTTATGAAGGAAAAATATGATACAGATCAACGACTGTAAAGAGGAATTGTGTGTCGCTTTAGGGGTGGGACGGTGGGGTCGCAGAAAAGTGTTTTATAACAAGGAATTGATTTGAGAATCCCTGGCGCATGCCGGGGTGGTCCGCAGGGCGAATGGGCGCATGGGTCCCACCACCGATACACCGGAGCTGTGGTTTTACGGATTTTGTGCGGCGCGGAAAAGGCTGGACGGGCAAGGCGGCCGTCCGCCTGGCCGATGGCCGACCCCGGCACTGCGGATTGGGCGCAGCGGCACTCATCGGTCGGGCGCAGGCGTCCCGTCAGGAGCAGCTCCGCCGGGCGGGGGAGGGCTCTGCTGACGGGGAACTGCGACGCTGGCGGATCGGGGGGCGAAGCCGCGGCTTCGGGGGCATTCGAACGGCCGAAGCCGGCGCCTTAGGCGCCGGCGCCGGAAAAGGTGCGTTCCAGGCGACGGGGCGCGCGGATCATGTGGAGGTACAGCTCGTCGAACTGCCCGACGGAGGCAAGCTGGCGCACATCGTTGACGGTGATGCGCTGGCCGTTCACTTCGATCAGGCCGCTATCGCGCAGCCGGCGCAGGGTCCGGTTGATGTGGACGATGCTCAACCCCAGCGCGTCGGCCAGGATCTCCTGAGTCACCGGCAGGACGAAATGGCCGTCGGTCACCATGTTGACGATGCTGAGGCGGCGCAGAAGCTCGACCAGCAGATGGGCGGTGCGTTCCAGCGCCGTCCGCCGGCCCAGGCTGAGCAGTCGTTCGGCCAGGATCGCTTCCTCCCGTGCGCCGGACCAGGCGAGCGCCGCGGCGAGGCGCGGGAAGGAGCGGAACATCTCGCCGAGCCGCTCCGGCGGAAAGCTCGCCACCTCCACCGGGGTCAGGGTGGTGACGCTGTGGTCGGCGGATTCGAACAGCGTGCAATACATGCCGATGATGTCGCCCGGCAGGACGAAGTTCACGACCTGACGCCGGCCGTCCGGCAAGGCCTTGTGGCGGATCGCCCAGCCGTCCCGCATGATCCGCACGTCCCGATATCTTTCACCCTGTTGGAGTAGATCGGTTCGCGGTGACACGCGGGCAATTGTCCTTTCCAAATCGGTAAGGTACAACTTCTCCTCATCCGACAGGATGAGATAGCTGCTCAATTTAAGCCACAATGGAGTGGCTTCGAGGGCGCGGCTCGCCGGTGCGCGAGTCATGATCGTCTTTGCCTTCTTTGTCCTAATATTGGCGCTTTGATAAACGGACGCGCAGTTGACCCGGTTCCGCGTGAACTCGAACGTTTAGGGTTTTCGGCAAAGGCGGCCACAACATAGGTTAATCAGCTAAATATTTTTCTCGAACGGTCTGTGACGCGCGGCCGACCGTGGTGTTGTTCCATATGCAATTGGACGTACCGGCAGGATGGCTGGACGGTAAGCACCATCCAATCACACGGGGGGCATGATGACGGCGGAGGATGGAGCGGCGGGGATGGCTGCTCTCTCGATTTGTGAATCGTTGGTGATCGCCATGGTCGAAAAGGGCCTCCTTACGGTGGAGGAGGCCCGGGGCGTGCTTGAGGATGCGGCGGCGGCTCATCTGCGGCAGGAGACTGCCGGATTGGCGGACGGGTATCAGCAAAGTGCCGTGCGGGCGATAGAGCGGCTGGTTCTGCAGGTGGACGCGGCGGGGCAATCCAGCCGAAGATGACCTGAAGCGGCACGTCGGCCCACTCGAACCGGCTCAATCGGTCAACCGGCCCAATCGGTCAACCGGTTCGAGTGGGGCCGGTTCGAGTAGGCCCGGCGCGATCAGCCTGGCAGGATGACCGGATTGCGCCGGCTGCCGGTCTTCCGCCCACCCTCGGTTCCGGTCCGTTCCAGAACAGCGTCGCTCAGCAGTTGCGCGACTTCCTTGGCGGCGATGGGCTTGTGCAGGATGCGGTAGCCGCTGGCTTCCGCGTCGGCGATGCGCTGCGGTGCGGTGTCGCCGGTCAGAACCACACTGGTCGGAACTGCGAAGCCGCGGCCGCGCAGGGCGACCTCGACCGCCTGGATGGCCTGCAGGCCGGTGGCCCCCGCCTCCAGCCGGTAATCGGCGATCACCAGATCGGGCGGACGGTCCTGGCCGCTCAGCAGGCGCAGCGCATGGCCGGCACTGTCGGCCGCGGTCACCCTCCAGCCGAAATCCTCGATCAGCATGGTCAAGCCTTCGCGGACCAGCGGGTCGTCGTCGATGACCAGGGCGGTGCCGCGTCCCGGTTCCGGCGCCTGTTCGGCCGGTGCGGGCGCGGACGGCGCCTCGATGGCTGCCCGTGCCGGGGTGGGGATTTCCAGCGTGAAGCAGGACCCCCTGTTCGGCCGGGAGGCGACATGCACGCGGTAGCCGAGCAGCCGTGCCAGCCGGTCGACGATGGCCAGCCCCAGCCCCAGCCCCTTGCCGCGGTCGCGGGTGGGGTTGGAGATCTGGTAGAACTCGTGGAAGATCCGCTCCAGATGTTCGGGCGGGATGCCGATGCCGGTGTCGTAGACCTGGATGCGCAGGACCCCGCGGGCATGGCGGCAGCCCAGCAGGATGCGGCCATGGTCGGTGTAGCGCAGCGCGTTCTCCACCAGATTGCGGATGATCCGCTCCAGCAGTGCGGCGTCGGCGTTCAGCGTCACGCCGGTGGGAACGCTGCGGAAGGCGACCCCCTTCTCCGCGGCGCGCAGGCGGTACTCGTCCTCCAGCCGCGCGAAGATGGTGCCGAGCGACACCGCCTGCACATTGGGCGACACCGTGCCGGCATCCAGCTTGGAGATGTCGAGGATGGCGTCGAGCAGGCGGCAGAGCGCGTCCATCGACGCCTCGATGCTGCCGACCAGGGAGGCGGCGGGATGGTCGCCCAGCCGGATCGCCAGGGCCGAGGTCAGCAGGACCAGCGACTGCACCGGCTGGCGCAGGTCGTGGCTGGCGGCGGCCAGGAAATGCGTCTTGGCGGCGTTGGCACGCTCCGCCACCATCAGCGCCATCACCGCTTCCTGGCGCGAGCGTTCCGTCTCGTTGCGGGCGCTTTCCGCCTCGGCGCGGGCCTGCTCGGCGCGCTCGGCCAGCGTGCGCTGGATGGTGATCTCCTCCGCCGCGCGCATCTCGCGGTCGCGCTGGATGCCGGCGATGTGGTCCAGCATTGCGTTGAAGCCGCGCGCCAGGGCGGACACCTCGTCGTTGCCGCGCACTTCGGCGCGCTGGCCGGTGAATCCGTCGGAGGCGATGGCACCGGCCAGCCGCTCCAGTTCGCGCAGGGAGCGGGTCATGTGGTTGCCGACGGCGCGGCTGCCGACATAGATCGCCAGCAGCGCGGCCAACCCCACCATCCCATAGGCGGGCAGCATCCAGGACAGCAGCGCAGAAGTCGGCGTTTCCGGCGCCTCCAGCCGCAGGGTCAGCCCCAGCGAGGCCAGCCGTTCCGGCACGGTCAGCGGCACCGTCACCGCCATCATGTCGGGCGGCAGCGGCTTCGGCGGTCCGCCGGCGTAGAGAAGCTCCGCCTCCGGATGCAGCACCAGGAAGTCGAGCGGCACCTTGTAGAGCAGCGCCCCTTCCGGCGACAGGGTGCGGGAATAGACCAGCATCTCCGCCGCCAGCAGGAACTGCGCGTCGCCCTGCTGGACCACCCGGGCGGCCGGCTGGCCGGCGGCGATGGCGGCGCGCAGCCAGGCCATGTCGGCCGGCGCAATCGCCAGCGGGTCGGCATGGCGGCCGTTGTCGGCGATGGGCTCCCCTTCGAAATCGGTGAAGACCAGGGCGACCGGAACGCTGGCGATGTGGTTGAAGCTGCCCAGGAAGGGGATCAGGTAGGTTTCCTTGCCGGCGGAATCGACCAGGGCGGTGGCGAGCATGCTGTTGTTCGCCAGCTCCCGCACCGTGGTCACCAGCGTGTTCAGCAGCCCTTCGGTCTGGCGGGCGGCGAGGCTGGCGTTCGCCTCCACATTGGTATGGTGCTGGCGGGCCAGATGGCGGCTGGACACCACATACAGGCTGGCGCCGATCAGGATGGCGATCAGCACGCCCAGCATCAGCGACACCAGCGCGAAGCGGCGCGCCAGACGGCCGGAGGTCAGCATCCGCTGCGCGGTGCGCGGGACGCTGCCGTAGGCTGGCGGATCGAGGGGGGTGGGATCGGTCATCCGTCTTCTCAATCCACCGGGACAAGCACGCCGTCGGTGCGGAACCGTGCCATCAGCAGGTCGTCGGGTCCCAGCGCCTCGTGCCGGCCTGGGGCGAAGGGGCGGTCGAAGTCGCGGATCACGCCGCGATAGGGGCCGACCTGCTCCAGCGCGTCGCGTATGGCGGCGCGGTCGGTGGTGCCGGCACGGTCGATGGCCAGCGCCAGGATGCGGGTCAGATCGTAGGCATGCAGGAAGCCCACCGGCGACACGATGTCTTCCGGCCGGCGGATGCCGAACAGTCGCCCGGCGGTCTCCAGCACCGGCGCCAGCCGGTCCGGCGGGATGCGGAAGGGGCTGACCGTCTGGATCACGGTGAAATCGACCTCGCTGAGGGCCGGTCCGGCCTGTCCGACGAAGTCGCCGCCGGTGACGCCCCAATGGCTGAGGATCGGCAGCCGCTGCTGCGCCGGCAGGGCGGCCACCTCACGCACCAGCACGGCGGCCTCATCGTCGTTGGCGACCAGCAGGATCGCCTGGGCGCCATCCTCGGCCAGCGCCTGATACTTGTCGAGCAGCGAGCGGTCGCGCCAGTTGTACCAGGCGGTGCCGGCCAGGTCCGGGACCTTGTGGCCGGCGAGATAGCGGTTGGCGGCCTCCAGGTTGGAGCGGCCCCAGGCGGTGTTGGTCAGCAGGAGCCCGACGCGGGTCAGGCCGCGGTCGGCGGCGCGCTTCAGCAGGAAGGGCATCGCCAGGCTGTCGCGCAGCGACAGGCGGAAGATGTAGTTGGGCTCCATGCCGTTGTCGACGATGGCGTCGGCCGACGACCAGGGCGCCAGGAACAGGGTGCGGGTCTGTTCCAGGAGCGGCAGTTCCTCGATCACCACCGGGCTGAACCGGCCGCCGAACACGGCGATCAGATCGGGAATGGTGGCCAGTTCCCGGATGTTCTTGATGCCGCGGGCGGAGATCGACCGGTGTTCGCGCGTGATCAGCTCCAGCGGCCGGCCGCCCAGCACGCCGCCCTGGCGGTTGATGTCGTCGATGGCGGCCAGGATGCCGCGTTCGATGGCCTCTGCCGAGGTGCTGTTGGTCAGCCCGAACTCACCGTCCAGCGCCAGGATCACCGGCTCGCGGCCCAACTCCCGGCCCACCTCTCCCGCCGTCTGGGCGGCCGCAGCCGTCGCCAGCGCCGCGAGCGGCAGCGCGAACAGAAGAAACATCGGCCGGCAAAGGCGGAGGATTGCGATGAACATTGACCGTCGTTCGATGGGATCGGCGGACGGAAGATGGGCTCCCGCACACGCAAGGCCGCACTATGGGTGGGCGGAAGCGGCGGGGTCAATCTGCCCTTCGGCAGAGCGGAAGGTTTGGAAGACATGAAGCGTCGCGGCAGCTTTGCCACCGGTGGCTCGCTGCATTATCTGCACCGGTACGCTTGCCGCCGCGGGACGCCGGCAGGGAAAGGCGCCGCCCGGCATTGGGCGGCGCCTTTCCTGCGGGACGGGTCAGAGAAGCCTGGCGGTCAGGCTGATCTGGGTGCCGGCCAGCGCCTTCGACACCGGACAGTTGGCCTTGGCGCCGTTCGCCTGTTCCTGGAAGGTGGCCTCGTCGATGCCGGGGATCTCCGCCTCGCACTCCAGCTCGATCCGGCTGATGGCGAAGCCGGCGCCGGCCTTCTCAAGATGCACCTTGGCGGTGGTGTGGACGCGGGTCGGGGGGTGGCCGGCCTGGGAGAGTCCGGCCGACAGCGCCATGGAGAAGCAGCCGGCATGCGCCGCCGCGATCAGCTCCTCCGGATTGGTGCCCTGGCCGTTCTCGAAGCGCGACGGGAAGGAGTAGCTGCCTTCGAAGGCGCCGCTGCCCAGCCGCATCTTGCCGCTGCCCGATTTGAGGTCGCCACGCCATTCGGCGTCCGATTGCCGCATCGCCATGCTGATGTCTCCCTTTGACGGTCGTGGTTGGTCCGGCCGGCCGCGATCGGGGTTGCCGCCATTGCGGGTCCGGTCGGGCCTGACCTAGGGCAGGGGGGCGCCGCGGCCAGCCATATACCACCTACGCGCCTCACGCCGCCCGCCGCCATGCCGGGAGACGGACGTCAGGCCTCCTGGACGGTCTCGATTTCCGACAGGTCCGACAGGCGGCGGGCCAGACGTTCGGTGCAGCGCACCTCCAGGATGCCGAAGCCGGCGTTGGGGGCGATGGTGTGGAGGTCGCCGGCCATGCCGTTCTCGCTGGCCAGCCGCCGCACCCGCTCCACCATGGCGTCGCGTTCCGGCCGTCCCGGACGCAGCCCCGGCAGCGGGCGGGTGAAGTGCAGCTTGTATCGCTTGAAGATCGAGGGGGCCATTCTGGTCACGGAAGCCGGGTCATGGGTGCGAAGTGGGGGCGGCCCCCCGGCATGAAGCCTGCGGATGCCGTCCCCCGGATCTCGCACAGGCCGGCGGTGCGGCGCCAGCCTGAAAAGCCCCTTATTCCGGTGGCCTACGTCTTCGGCTCGACATTCTCGGCGCCGGCACGGGTGCCGCCGAAGCGGTCGGCGCCCTTGGCGTCGGGGGCGTCCGGCTTCTTGTGGTTGCCGGTGTTCTGCTCGCCCTCGGTATGGCGGACGGTCTGCTCGGTGTGGGGCTGCTTGTTCTGCTGACCGGTCATCGGCGACGCTCCTTCTATATATAAGGTGTCTTCCGTTAACCGGATCGGGCCGCTTTGGTTTCGGGCGGCCTCACCGTTGCCGTGCGATGGTCTGGGAAATGGCCTGGGCCACGGCAATCCAGCGCTCCTCCTCGTCCGCTCCCTCCCCCTCGTCGCGCAACACGCGCAGGGGCGGCCAGACGCCGAGCCGGCTGGAGCGGCGCAGCGCGAAGAAGCGGTCGAGTTCCTCGTCGGTCGGCAGGCGGTCGTCCTTGCGCTGGTTGCAGCGGCGGTGCGCCAGCACGACGTTGGCCGGATCGTCGATCCCGCCATAGGCCTGGGGGATCAGATGGTCGAAGGTGGACTTCGCCCCTACCGGCCCGTCGCAGAAGAAGCAGCGCCCGCCCTGCTGGACGTCCATCAGTCTGGCATCGTCCGGCGTGACGGGCATGGCGCTCTCCAGTCGGTCGACAGACAGGGTTCAGAGGTCGCGCTCGACGCTGCCCCACAGGTCGTACTCGTCGGCATGCTCGATGGTGACGTCGACCATGTCGCCCGGCTTCAGGCCGGTCTCGCCGTTCAGGAAGACGTTGCCGTCGATCTCCGGCGCGTCGGCATAGGAGCGGCCGATGGCGCCGTCCTCGTCGACCTCGTCGATCAGGACGCCCAGCGTATAGCCGACCTTCTGCTGGAGCCGCTCGGCGCTGATCGCCTTCTGCGTCTCCATGAAGCGCTCCCAGCGCTCCTGCTTGACCTCTTCCGGGACGGCGCCGGGCAGGTCGTTGGCGGTCGCACCCTCCACCGGCTCGTACTTGAAGCAGCCGACGCGGTCGAGCTGGGCCTCCTTCAGCCAGTCCAGCATGAACTGGAAGTCCTCCTCCGTTTCGCCGGGGAAGCCGGTGATGAAGGTGGAGCGCAGGACCAGATGCGGGCACTCGTCGCGCCACTTGCGGATGCGGTCCAGCTGCTTTTCCTGGGCGGCCGGGCGGCGCATCGCCTTCAGCACGGTGGGCGAGGCATGCTGGAACGGGATGTCGAGATAGGGGAGGATTTTCCCCTCCGCCATCAGCGGGATGACCTCGTCCACATGCGGGTAGGGGTAGACGTAATGCAGGCGGACCCACAGGTCGAAGTTCGCCAGCTCGTTGCACAGGTCGAAGAAGCGGGTGCGGACCTCGCGGTCGTACCATTTCTCCGTCTTGTACTTCACGTCGACGCCGTAGGCGCTGGTGTCCTGCGAGATGACCAGCAGTTCCTTGACGCCGGCGACCGCCAGCTTCTCCGCCTCGCGCAGGACCGAATGGATCGGCCGGCTGACCAGATCGCCGCGCAGGCTCGGGATGATGCAGAAGCTGCAGCGGTTGTTGCAGCCTTCGGAAATCTTCAGATAGGCGTAATGGCGCGGGGTCAGCCGCAGCCCTTCCGGCGGCACCAGATCGGTGAAGGGATTGTGCGTCGGCGGCACGGCGTCATGCACGGCGCTGACCACCTGCTCGTACTGGTGCGGACCGGTGACGGCCAGCACGCCGGGGTGGACTTGCCGGATCATGTCCGATTCCACGCCCATGCAGCCGGTGACGATCACCCGCCCGTTTTCCTTGATCGCCTCGCCGATGGCGTCCAGCGATTCCTTCTTGGCGCTGTCGAGGAAGCCGCAGGTGTTGACCAGCACGACGTCCGCGCCGTCGTAGCTGGGGGAGATCTCGTACCCCTCCGCGCGCAGGCGGGTGAGGATACGCTCTGAATCGACGAGCGCCTTCGGGCAGCCGAGGCTGACGATGCCGACCTTCGGGGCGCCCATGGTCTGAGCGGCGGCCGGCGATGCGGACTTCGGAACGGGAGATGTGGTCATCGCGCGCGTATACAGCCGAATCGAAGATTACGCCAGTGAAACATGGCGAAATAGCCCGCAGGCATGGCCGCCATGCCCGTTCCGCCTGGAACTGCCGGGCCTTCGAGGTCTTTCGGCGCCTTGCCCATCCCTTCGTCCCTCCTTTGCTGGGCTCAAGCCAATGCGACAATTTGCAACAAAAGGATGAAGTGTTCGATGTTCCGTTTTGTGTTCAACCACGCTAGTATGTATGACGATCTTATGATCGATGTGGCTGCCGCCTTACAGCGAAAGCCGCCAGCCTTGTGATGCGCCCATCGTATAGCCACTAAACCTTATAGAGTGGAAAAAATGGACTTCGCAAAAATGCGCGGTGTTGCTGCGGGCCGGATGTCGGTCCGGAACAACGGGACGCTGGACCGGCCGCCGATCGGAGCCGGAGCCATCGGAGCCACCATGGACTTCGTCGAACCGGATCGTGCGGGGGCCGCCTCGCCGCAGGCCATCGCCGACGTGATGCTGCAGATCTCCCACATCGCCGACAGCCTTGGCTATACCCATGGCCTGAAGCCGTCGCAGTGGACGGCGCTCCGCTATTTCGCCGGGGCCAACAACAGCCAGCGCACCGTGTCGGCCTTCGCCGACTTCCACGCCACGACCCGCGGAGCCGCCTCGCAGATGGTCGAGGTGCTGGTGGGCAAGGAATTGCTGGTCCGCGTGCCCGTTCCGGAGGACCGCCGCGTCACCCAGCTGCACCCGACGCCGAAGGCGCTGGAGCTGCTGCGCCACGACCCGCTGAACGACTTTGCCGGCGTCATCGCCGCGCTGCCGGGCGAAGACCAGTACAAGCTGGCCGAAACGCTGACCAGCCTGCTGCGCGGCCTGCTGGAAAAGCGCCAGTCCGTCTGACTGCCGGCGCGGCCCGGGTGGCTGAGCCCGTCCGCCGCCGTCAGGGCTTGCGGCAAGCGGCGACCGCCGCCTCCAGCCCGCGCCGGTCGCGCTCGTTGAGGCGGTTGGCGACGAAGCCCTCCCACAATCCATTGCGCGCCAGTTCGGATTGCACGCAGCCGCAGTTGGCGGCGCAGGTGGCTCTCGCCACGCCGGCGCGTTCGCAGCTCGCCACGCAGGATGCCTGGAACTCGCGCACGGCGGGCGTCTCCACCGGCATCAGCTGCGCCGCGGCCCAGGCGATCCCGAACAGCAGCGGCTGGTGCAGCAGATAGACGGCAAGGCTGTGCCGGCCGCCGAAGGCGAGCATCTGCGCGGCGCGGCCGGTTACCCTCACCCCCTCGCCCAGTCGCGGCCACAGCCGGCCGATCCCGATCCCGGCCAGCACGCCGCCGATCCAGGGCAGAAGCGGCACGTAATCGTTGGAATCCGGCGCCACGCTGGTCAGCCCGATCCAGCGCAGCCAGGGGCTGTCGAACAGCGGGAAGCCCTGGGTCGTCCCGACCAGCACCGCCGCTGCCGCCACTGCCAGCGTCACGATGGCGGGCAGGCGGACGAAGGCAAGGCCGATGACGCTCGCCACCGCGATGTGGTGCAGTACGCCGAAGAAGATCGGGCTGTCGGGGAACAGGGCATAGGACGCCGCCGACACCGCCGCGGCCCCGGCCGCCACCCGCCCCAGCCGGCGCAGGAAGCGCCCGGACTCGATCCCGTCGCGGCTCGCCAGCACCAGCCCGATGCCGGCCAGCAGCAGGAAGCTCGACAGGATCGCCGTGCGGGCGGCGAGCCACAGCGGGTCGCCCAGCAGGTCGAAGCCGGCGAGGCCGAAATAGGTGGCGTCCCAACTGCCGTGATAGGCCGCCATCGCCACCAGCGCCAGCCCGCGCGCCACGTCGATTGCCGGGCGGCGCGAGGGCCGTTTTGCTAGGCCCTGTGCCGGCGTGACGCCGATTGCGCTCATGTTCCGGCCATCCCCACCCCGAAAATCCACCCTTCCTGCCACCTTGCGGTGTCGTCCAGCCCCGGCGGCACCCAGGCGCGCGGGGTGCCGGCGAGCCAGCGCAGACCGGCGGCCGACACCAGCGCGTCGCTGTCATGGTCGCTGACCGTCCCGGTCCGCTCCAATGGGTGCGAGCCCAATCGGCGCAAAGCCTCGTCCATCTCGGCACCCTCGCGGATCTTGCGCTGGCCGAAGCCGGTGTGCTTCAGGAACAGGCGCGGGTAGATCTCCACCATCACGCTGGCGCCCGGTGCCGGATCCTCGAAGGGCCAGACCGCCAACTGGCCCGGCAAGGCGCGGCGCAGGGCACGCAGCACCCGCATGCCGGCCAGCGCGCCCTTGCCGACCTGACGCGAGCCGATCAGCTTGTAGGGGCTCTGCGGGTGGCCCAGCCCATCGGCGCGGCAGGCCCATTCGGTGGCGCGGTGCGGGTCCTCGTACCAGTCCGGCTGCGGCCCGCCATGCCAGAAGCCGACCCCATGCAGCGGATGGCTGGCGAAGGGACCGCCGCCGAAGTCGGGCTCCGCCGCGCAGATCTCCTCCACCGCGTCCCACAGATCGAAGACGGTGGCCTCGCGCTCCGGAAAGCCGCGCGCCGCCACCGCGAAGGGCAGGGAGAAGGCGCAGTCGATCCCGACCAAAGCGGGATCCTTCGGCAGTTCCGCACGCAGCCAGTCGAACACGGCTGTCCGCGACCACCAGCCGCCGGGGCCTTCAACCAGCCGGGGGGCGGCGTCGCCCGCGAGACATTCCGCCACGGCGATGCCGGCGTAGCGCCTGCCGCGGGCGCCGGACCAGTCGATGGCGATGAAGCGCCCGAAGGCGGGCGCCGCCATCTTCATCAAAGCTCCGCCACCTCCACCACGCCCGGCACCGCCTTCAGGGCCGAGCGGCTCTGCGCGGTGATGGTGTAGCTGCCGGGCAGCTCGATCTCGATCTCCTTCAGCGGATCAACCTCGACCAGCACATTGATGCGGCTCTTGCCGCGCGACAGCCGGTCCAGCGTGGCGCGCAGATGCTCGATCGGGCCGGGGTCGCGCAGGACGACGCGCAGGCCGGCGCTGATCGAGGCGACGGCCTCCTCCAGCGGCTTGATCTCCTGGCAGGTCAGGCGGATCTCTTCGCCGTTCAACTGGACATCGACGGTCAGCAGAACCGCGTTGCCCGGCTCCAGCAGGGCGCGGTTGGCCGCCAGGATTTCCGAGAACAGCGTGACCTCGTAGCCGCCGGCGGCGTCCGACAGCTCGACGAAGGCGAAGCGGTTGCCGGACTTGGAGGTCTTCTCCTTCTTCGACACGATGATGCCGGCCATCGCGCGGCGGGTCATGCCGCCGGCCTTGGCGACGTTCGCCAGATCGGCCGAGCGCACCACCTTCATGCGGCCGAGCGGGCCGGAATAGGCGTCGAGCGGGTGGGCCGACAGGTAGAAGCCGATGGCGCCGAACTCGTGCTTCAGCTTCTCCAGCGGTTCCCAGTCCTTGACCTTGGGCATCTCCGGTTCGGGCAGGCCGCCGCCCCCGCCGCCAAAAAGGTTGCCGATGCCGCTGTCGCGCTCCGCCGCCTCGGCCTGGGCGTAGCGGATGATGGTCTCCAGCGCGGCATGGACCTGGGCGCGGTTGGGGTTCAGCCCGTCGAAGGCGCCGGCGCAGGCGAGATTCTCAAGCTGGCGCTTGTTGATGGTCTTCAGATCCAGCCGGCGGGCGAAGTCGAACAGGCTCTTGAACGGGCCGTTCTTCCGCCGCTCCTCCACCACCGCCTTCATGGCAGGCTGGCCGACGCCCTTGACGGCGGCCAGCGCGTAACGCACCGCCTTGGTCCCGTCGGCCAGCTGCTCCACCCCGAAGATCGCATCGGATTTGTTGATGTCCGGCGTCAGCAGCCTGACGCGCAGGCGGGCGAGTTCCTGGCGGAAGACGTTCAGTTTGTCGGTGTTGCCGAGGTCGAGCGTCATCGACGCCGCCATGAACTCCACCGGGTGGTTCGCCTTGAGATAGGCGGTGTGGTAGGCGACCAGGGCATAGGCGGCGGCGTGGGACTTGTTGAAGCCGTAGCCGGCGAACTTCATGACCTGATCGAAGATCATGCTGGCCAGATCGGCCTTCACGCCGCGCGACTCCGCGCCGTCGCAGAAGATCTTGCGCTGGTTGTCCATCTCCTCCTTGATCTTCTTGCCCATGGCGCGGCGCAGAAGATCGGCGCCGCCCAGCGAATAGCCGGACAGCACCTGGGCGATCTGCATGACCTGTTCCTGGTAGATCATGATCCCGAAGGTCTCCTTCAGGATGCCTTCCAGGCTGTCATGCATGTAGTCGGCTTTTTCCTCGCCGTTCTTCACCCGGATGTATTTCGGGATGTTGTCCATCGGGCCGGGACGGTAGAGCGACACCAGCGCGATGATGTCTTCCAGCCGGTTCGGCTTCAGCCGGCGCAGGACGTCGCGCATGCCCGAGCTTTCCAGCTGGAACACGCCGGTCGCCTCGGCCCGGCTGAGCAGTTGGTAGCTCTTCTCGTCGTCCAGCGGGACGGTGGTCAGGTCCGGCTTCTCGGGGATCAGATCCACCGCCGTCTTCAGCACGGTCAGCGTCTTGAGGCCGAGGAAGTCGAACTTCACCAGACCGGCCTGTTCGACATATTTCATGTTGAACTGGGTGACCGGCATGTCGGAGCGCGGGTCTCGGTAGAGCGGCACCAGCTCCTGCAAGGGGCGGTCGGCGATCACCACGCCGGCGGCGTGGGTCGAGGCGTGGCGGTAGAGACCTTCCAGCTTCAGCGCGATGTCGATCAGGTGGCGCACGGTGTCGTCGCCGTCGCGCGCCTGCCGCAGCATCTCCTCGCTGTCGAGCGCCTGTTGCAGCGTCACCGGGTTGGCCGGGTTGTTCGGCACCATCTTGCAGATCTTGTCGACCTGCCCGTAGGGCATCTGCAGGACGCGGCCGACGTCGCGCAGCACGGCGCGCGCCTGGAGCTTACCGAAGGTGATGATCTGGGCGACGCGGTCGTAGCCGTATTTCTTCTGAACGTAGCGGATGACCTCTTCGCGGCGGTCCTGGCAGAAGTCGATGTCGAAGTCGGGCATCGACACGCGTTCGGGATTCAGGAAGCGTTCGAACAGCAGGCCGAAGCGCAGCGGGTCGAGGTCGGTGATGGTCAGCGCCCAGGCGACGACGGAACCGGCGCCCGAACCGCGGCCCGGCCCGACGGGGATGTCCTGGTTCTTCGCCCATTTGATGAAGTCCGACACGATCAGGAAGTAGCCGGGGAACTTCATCTTGACGATGACGTCCAGCTCGAACTCCAGCCGCTCGAAATAGGTCCGCCTCGTCTCGGCGCGCTGCTCCGGGGTCATGTCGGGCGTGTAGACGACCTTCTCCAGCCGCTCTTCCAGGCCGGCGCGCGACTGGGCGCGCAGCTCGTCGTCCTCGGTGCGGCCGCCTTCGCAGGCAAAGGGCGGCAGGATCGGCTTGATCGGCTTCAGCAGGAAGGAGCAGCGCCGGGCGATGGCGACCGTGTTGTCCAGCGCCTCCGGCAGGTCGGCGAACAGCAGCCGCATCTCCTCCGCCGACTTGAAACGGTGGTCGGGGGTCAGGCGGCGGCGGTCCTCCTGGCTGAGATAGGCGCCCTCGGCGATGCACATCAGCGCATCGTGCGCCTCGTACATGTCGGCGGTGGCGAAATAGCAGTCGTTGGTGGCGACCAGCGGCAGGTCGTGGGCATAGGCGAGGTCGATCAGCGCCGGCTCGATGGCGTTCTCCGCCGCGGCGAAATGGCCGCGCCCGCCCTCGTGCCGCTGCAATTCGACATAGAGGCGGCCAGGGAACAGCCGCTTCAGCCGTTGCAGAACGTCGAGCGCCAGATCCTTCTGCCCCTCGTGCAGCAGCCGGCCGACCGAGCCGCCGGGGCCGCCGGTCAGCGCGATCAGCCCGGCCGAATGGCCGTCCAGCGCGTCCAGCGTCACCTGGGGGCCGGCCAGTGGGTCCGACTCCAGGAAGGCTTTGGATACCAGCGCCGCGAGGTTGCGGTAGCCCTCCTCGTTCTGGCAGAGCAGGACGAGCTGGTCGGGGGTGGCCGCTGCCTTGCCGGGCAGGCCGGGCTTGGTCTGGGCGGGGCCGACGCGGGTGATGCCCAGCACGGTGCCGATGATCGGCTGCAAGCCGGCATCGGAGGCGGCCAGCGCGAATTCCAGGGCGCCGAACAGGTTGCCGGTGTCGGTGACCGCGACGGCCGGCATCTGCTGTTTCAGGCAGAGCTTGACCAGCTCCTTCACCTTGATCGCACCTTCCGACAGCGAATAGGCGGAATGGACGCGCAGGTGGATGAAGTCGGCGTGGGGCATGGCAACCGGGGGCTTGCTGCGACAGGGCCCCTGGTTCTAGCACAGGCCGGACGGTTCCCGCGACGGTCGCGCGGGGGCATGCGAACGTGGTATGGAAGTCGCCACAACACGTTCAGGGATGGGGAGGACGCCGCGATGGATCGGCAGCACCTTGCACCCGTCGTCCGACTGCGGCTGGCCCTGCGGGACCGCCGTGCCGTCCGGGCGGCGACGCCTTCGGCCCTGCTGACCGGGGCGCTGCTGACCGGGTTGGCGCTGGCGCTGTCCGCCTGCGAGACCGTGCCGCCGCCGCCGGCAGCGGCCCCGCCCGCGGCCGGGCTGCCGGACGGGCCGTCCAAACCCTTCAGCTCGGGCAAGGGCTGGACCGTCACCATCCACACGCCCCCCGGCGGCAAGCCCTTCTGCGTCGCGGAGCGCGGCATCCCGGTCGGCCAGAACGCCGCCCCGCGCCTCAGCTTCCGCACCGCCGCTGCCGAATCGGGCTTCATCCTGTCGGGCTTCACCCCGTCGGACAGCGGGGCGACGGTGAAGCCCGGCGAGCGCTACGATCTGGCGGTGATGTCCGACCTGGGGCCGCGCCTGTCCTTGAGCGCCCGCGGCCTTCCCAACGGCAGCCTCTATGTCGCCGTGCCGACCAAGGGGTTCCTGGAGGAGATGGAGCCGCTCGCCCGTTCCCACCGCGTCAGCTTCCGCAGCAGCGGTCTGGGGGACATCGGCACGATGCTGCTGTCGGGATCGTCCTGGGCGATCAACGCATCGGACGAATGCCGGATCCTGCATGCGGAGTCGTGAGGGGTTGCACCCGCGAGGGTGACGCGCAGGTCAGCCACGCAGGCCGCGCGCTCCGCCGCCGATTGACCGGCTTGGCGGGGCCCGTTTAGCCTTCGGATCATGCGCGCTTCCCACATCCTGCTTGCCGTGGCGGTCGCCGCCGTCTGGGGCCTGAACTTCGTCGCGATCAAGGTCGGATTGCGCGATTTTCCGCCGCTGCTCTTCTCCTGCCTGCGCTTCGCGCTGGCGGCGCTGCCAGTGGTGGTGCTGGGCTGGGGCAAGGGGCCGCCGGTGCCCTGGCGCTATGTCGTCGGCATCGGCGTGATGCTGGGCGTGGTCAAGTTCCCGCTGCTGTTCCTCGGCATCGACGTCGGCATGCCTGCGGGGCTGGCCTCGCTGGTGTTGCAGGCGCAGGCCTTCTTCACCGCCATCTTCGCCGCCTTCGCGCTCGGCGACCGGCCGGGGCCGCGTCAGGTCGGCGGCATGGCCGTCGCCTTCGCCGGCGTCGGGCTGATCGCGCTGGAGATGCCGGCCGGCGACTCGCTGCTCGGCCTTGGGCTGACGCTGGCGGCGGCGGCGGCCTGGGGCGTGGCGAACATCGTGATGAAGCAGGCCAAGGCCCCCGACCTGTTCAGCCTGATGGTCTGGGTCAGCCTCGTTCCACCGCTGCCGCTTCTGGCGCTGTCGCTGGCGCTGGAGGGGCCGGACCGCATCGTCCATGCCTTCACCTCCCTGACGTTGGTCGGAGTCGGTTCGCTGATCTACATCGCGGCGGGGGCGACCTTGTTCGGTTTCGCCGCCTGGGGCTTCCTGATGCGGCATTATCCGGCCAGCCTCGTCGCGCCCTTCTCGCTGCTCGTCCCCATTTTCGGTATGAGTTCCAGTGCCTTGCTGCTGGGCGAGACCTTCACCACGGCGAAGCTGGCCGGTGGGCTGCTGGTGTTCGCCGGGCTGGCGCTGTCGGTGCTGAGACTGCCGGCGCGGGCGCGGGTAGGGGCCTGATCATAGGCCGATTGGGGGCCGATTGGGGATCGGATAGGACTGGCAGGAGGAACCAGGGGCATGAGAGTCCTATTAAACTCGATGAGCTTGACGCGGTGCTATGGCGTCCGGATCATTCCGGTCGATAGTTGCGTCCCTAAACCATAGGCAAGCCTTGATCTCTTCCGATAGGACCGCGCAACCGAACGGTGGAATGCCGATTCCGCCGATCAGGCACTGGCAGGCCCATCTGCGTGCCAGCCGGCCCCTGCGCGTCCTGCTGCTGATCGGCGGGCTGTCGGTCGCCGTGCTGCTGGCGGCGACGGTCCAGTACATCGACAGCATGCGCGACCGCGAGATGGAGGGGGCGGAGCGCGAGCTGTCCACCCTGAACCTGTCGCTGGCGGAGCAGACGGCCAGCGCGACGCAGAGCGTCGATCTGGTGCTGACCACCATCATCGAGCAGCTGAAGTCGGACGGGATCGACACGCCGGAGGAGTATGTCCGCCGGATGGGCGGGCGCGACACCCACCAGATGCTGCGGGCGCGCATCACCGGCCTGCCGCAGCTGGATGCGGTGACGATGATCGCGGCCGACGGGCACCTGATCAACTTCTCGCGCTATTACCCGATCCCGCCGGTCAACGTGTCCGACCGGGATTACTTCGCCTATTTGCGCGATCATGACACCACCGCCCCCTACATCAGCGAACCGGTGCAGAACCGCGGCAACGGCAGCTGGACGGTCTATCTGGCCCGCCGCATCAGCGGCCGGGACGGCAGCTTCGTCGGGCTGGTGCTGGGCGCCATCGAACTGAGCTATTTCCAGAGGATCTACAAGGCGTTGCAGCCCGATGGCGACGGCAGCATCAGCCTGTGGCGCCGCGACGGCATCCTGCTGGCCCGCCATCCGGTGCTGCCGGACATCGGCCGGCCGCTGGGCCAGCGCCACTTCCTGAAGGTGCTGGAGCGCGACAAGTCCGGCGTCTATTTCTCCTCCGGCGGGCTGAACGACGGCGCCCGTCTGGTGGCGACGCGGGCGCTGGCGGACTATCCGCTGGTCGTCAACGTGACGCGCAGGCTGGACGCCGTGCTGGACGAATGGCGCATCCAGGCCTGGACCATCGGTGCGGCAAGCGCCGTCGGCATCGCGGCGCTGCTGCTGTCGCTGTGGGCGCTGGCCCGCCAGTTCAGCGCCTACGAGACGGCGACGCGGGCGATGGACGCCGCCCGCCGCGCCGTGGAGGGACGGGAGCAGGCCGAATATGCGCTGCGCCAGAGCCAAAAGATGGAGGCCATCGGCCAGCTGACCGGCGGCGTCGCCCATGATTTCAACAATCTGCTCCAGGCCATCGGCATCAACCTGCACGTCATCGACAGCCGAACCGATGACGAGCGCATCGCCGGCCCGGCCCGGCTGGCCTTGCAGGCGGTCGAGCGGGGCGCCACCCTGACCCAGCATCTGCTGGCCTTCTCGCGCCGGCAGCAGCTTCGACCGGTCCCGGTCGATGTCGCGACGCTGGTGGAGCGGACCAGCCGCCTGCTCGGACGCACGCTGGGCCAGTCGGTGCGGATCGAGACGGAGGTGGCGCCCGGCCTGTGGCCGGCGATGATCGACCCGACCCAGCTGGAAATGGCGGTGCTGAACCTGGCGCTGAACGCCCGCGACGCCATGCCCGGCGGCGGCACGCTGTGGATCCTGGCCAGCAACCGGACGGTGGCCGGCCCGGAGGCCGGCGATCCGGCGATTGCCAGCCGGTTGCCGGGGAGCGGTCCGCTGCCGGTGCAGGTGGAGGGGCTGGCAGCCGGCGACTATGTGGTTCTGCGGGTGCGCGACACCGGCACCGGCATGGCGGCCGAGGTCGCCGCCCGCGCCTTCGAGCCCTTCTTCACCACCAAGGAGGTCGGGCGCGGCACCGGGCTCGGCCTCAGCATGGTGCATGGGCTGGCGACCCAGTCCGGCGGCGGGGTGGAGCTGGACAGCCGGCCGGGGCTGGGCACCACGGTGACGCTCTATCTGCCGCGCGCCGAGCAGGCGGCGGAGGTGGTCGCGGCACCGCCTCTTCCTCCGCCGCCGCTGCCGGCGAGGGCGAAGGTGACGGAAACGGCGCCGGTCGGCGTCGGCTGCGCCATCCTGCTGGTGGACGACGAGGAGCTGGTGCGCTCCGCCACCGCCGGCTATCTGGCCCAGGCCGGTTTCGCGGTGCGCGAGGCGGCCGATGCGGCGGCGGCACTGTCCCTGCTCGACCATGGGTTCCGGCCCGACGTGATCGTCACCGACCACATGATGCCGGGGATGACCGGGCTGGAGATGGCCCGCACCCTGCGCGCGCGCCAGGACGAGACGCCGATACTGATGGTCACCGGCTATGCCGAGGATCTGACCTCCACCGCCGCGGCGCGCGAGGTGTCGCTGACCGTGCTGTCCAAACCGATAGAACCGTCGCGGCTGGTCCGCTCCATCCGCGACATGGCGTCGGTCGAGGGGTAGGGCAGGGCGAAGCGTCAAGGATCCTTCCCAGGGACGCTGGGGCAGGGAACCCGGATGGGCATCGCGGCGTTGGAAGGGCGATCCCACTCCATTCCAGTCCCCGGAGAAGCCATGAACGCCCAATCCACCATCCGCAACGCCTATGACAGCGTCTTCGAAGGCCACACCAACCTCGGCATGGGCGAGCGCATCGTCTCGACCGGGCTCGGCCTTGCCGTCGCGGCGGGCGGCCTGCGCAAGGGTGCCAGCATTCCCGGCGCCATCATGGGGCTGGTCGGCGCCGCGCTGGTCGCCCGCGGCATGAGCGGCCATTGCCCGCTCAAGGACCGCCTGTCCGGCGATCACCAGGACCGGCTGGGCCATGGCGGCTCCTATGGCGAGTCGCAGGCCGTCGACCATTCGCGCATGGCGGGAACCTACTGATCCGCACCGCGACGCGTCCATCCCTTCACCGGATGAAGCAGTCCAGTCACGGGAATATGTGACGCAATTAACCCTGATGGTGAATTGTTGGGCAGGCCAGCGACGGGGTGAAGACCGGGGACCGCGGGTGTGACATCCTGCGGGGCCCGGGCAGCAGCCCCCGACCTGACGTCCCGCTCAGGAGTTTCACCGCATGTGGTTCCCTGCCTTCCGATCCCGGTCCACCAGTGCGGCGGTGGCGGCGCTCTGCGTCGGCTCCGCCCTGGTGCTGCCGGTGCCGGCGCCCGCCCAGACTGCCGCGACCTCGGCACCGGCAACGGCCCCAGCCCCAGCCCCAGCACCGGCATCGGCTTCGGTCCGCTACGACCTCGGCTACAATATCTTCTATCCCGTCCGCAGCCGGAACGGGATGGTGGCCTCCGAGCACCGGCTGGCGACCGAGATCGGCGTCGACATCCTCAAGCGCGGCGGCAACGCGGTCGATGCGGCGGTGGCCGTCGGCTTCGCCCTGGCGGTGGTGCTGCCCAATGCCGGCAACATCGGCGGCGGCGGCTTCATGGTCGTCCACGATGCAAAGAGCGGCAAGGATGTCGCCATCGACTTCCGCGAGATGGCGCCGGCCAAAGCCTTCCGCGACATGTATCTCGACCAGCAGGGCAAGGTGGTCCCCGACCGCTCGCTCTACACCCATCTGGCGGTCGGCATTCCCGGCACCGTCGCCGGGCTGGCCCATGCGCTGGAAAAATACGGCACGATGACGCTGGCCGACGTGCTGGCCCCGGCGATCAAGCTGGCGCGCGAGGGGCATACCGTCACCCCGCAGCTCGCCGGTCTGCTGGAGGTCGAGCGCGACCATCTGGCCGCCTGGGACGCCACCCGCGCCGTCTTCTTCAAGGACAACCGCCCGCTGACCGCCGGCGAGACGCTGGCCAACGCCGATCTCGCCAATTCGCTGGAGACGATTGCCCAGCAGGGGCCGAAGGCTTTCTACGAGGGCGCGATCGCCGACAGGATCGCGGCAGAAATGGCAAAGCATGGCGGCTACATCACCAAGGACGATTTGAAGGCCTACAAGGTGGTGGAGCGCGAGCCGGTCAGCGGCAGCTACCGCGGCTACACCGTCAAGTCGATGCCGCCGCCCAGCTCCGGCGGGACGCACATCATCCAGATGCTGAACATTCTGGAACGCTGGCCGCTGAAGGACTACGGCCCCGACAGCGCCCGGTCGATCCACCTGATGGCGGAGGCGATGAAGCTGGCCTATGCCGACCGCTCCGAATATCTGGGCGATCCCGACTTCACCAAGGTGCCGGTGAAAGGTCTGACCTCGCGCAAATACGCCGACGAGCTGGCGGCCAAGATCGATCCGGAGAAGGCGACCCCGGCCGGCAGCATCAAGCCCGGCAAGCCGGCGCCCTACGAGAGCGACCAGACCACCCATTTCTCGGTGGCGGACAACCAGGGCAACGTCGTCAGCACCACCTACACGCTGAACCTCAATTTCGGCAGCGGCATCGTCGCCGAGGGCACCGGCATCCTGCTGAACAACGAGATGGACGACTTCTCGGCCAAGCCGGGCGTGCCCAACGCCTTCGGTCTGGTCGGCGGCGACGCCAACGCCGTCCAGCCCTTCAAGCGTCCGCTGAGTTCGATGTCGCCGACCATCGTGCTGAAGGACGGCAAGCCCTGGCTGGTCACCGGCAGCCCCGGCGGCAGCCGCATCATCACCACCACCATGGAGACGGTGATCGACCACGTCGACTTCGGCATGAACCCGGCCGAGGCCGCCGCCCTGCCGCGCGTCCATCACCAGTGGACCCCCGACGAGCTGCGGGTGGAGAAGGGCCTTAGCCCCGACACCGTCCGCCTGCTGGAGCAGATGGGCCACAAGGTGGCGGTGAAACCGACGATGGGCCGCACCCAGACCATCCAGCTGCGCGAGGACGGTCTGTACGGCTTTTCCGACCCGCGCAATCCCGACGGCATGACGTTGGGATATTGAGGGGAGCAACCGGGGAGGGGGGATTGGCCGGAGGGCAGTGAGCGGAAGGGAAGAGGGGTGCCCGGCGAAGGCCGGGCGTCACAATTCCCGTATACAAAGAAAAAGCGGCGTGCTTTGGTAACCTTTGATCCGCCATGACCGGCGGCGCAGGGGCCAAAGGCTCGTGCCCGTTCGGGAAAGGCAACGGAACAGTTGGATTAAGGCTGGCCTGTCGGTTAGCCTTTGCAGGAGTGAACCGGAGCATTTGCCGTGGATAAGGCCTTGGTCGAAAAGAACCGCGAGTGGACCTATCAGCGTGAAGGAAAGCAGCCCGTCACCATCCGGGTCGCCGATTTCGAGCGCGAGGGGAAGCGCATCGTCGCCTTCCTGGAACAGACCGACATCGCCAAAGCGGCCGGGGTGCCCCAGCCGGCCGTGAACGATTGGCCCCGCATCGCCGAGGCCTATGCGAAGGAACAGGGTGTCGGCCTCAACGACATCTATTGGTACGAGCTGCATCCGCGCCGCTTCGCCAATGGCCGCCCCAACGTGTCGGAATACCGTCCCGGCATGGCCGAATGGCGGTTCGAGACCAGCATCCCGCTCGCCCGCGCCATCGTGGAGCAGCTGGGCTTCGACCCGGACAATCTGCCGCTCGACATCTGACAGTCCTGCATACGGCCTCCGCGCGCAGCCTCTGTGATGCGCCGCGGGACCGGTGTATGATGGCGCCATATCTCAGTCGGCCGGCGGGACGGTTTCCGCGTGCCGGGAGATAAAGGCCGGGAGACAAAGATGAAGACGGTGCGGAGGGCGGTCGCCCTGGGTGCTGCGATGCTGGCGGTTGCGGCCGCAGCTGCCGTGATGTCCATTCCGGGTGCGGCACAGGCGCGCACGTCGGTATCGGTCGGCATCGGCGTCGGACCGATTTTCCCGGCCTACGGCTATTACCATCCGTACCGCTACTACGCGCCGCCCCCGCCGGTGGTGCAGTATTACGCGCCGCCGCCGGTCGTCTACGCGCCTCCGCCGGTGCAATATTATGCACCGCCGCCGGGCACCATCGGCGCCGATCCGGCCGGACCGGTCTATTATTCGCGAAGCGGCCAGCAATGCCGCGAATACCAGAGCAGCGCTATGGTCGGCGGCCGGCCGCAACCGGTCTACGGCACCGCCTGCCTCCAGTCCGACGGGACCTGGCGGATCGTGAACTGAGGGCAGGTTGAATCAAGGGCGGATCGTGAAACGAGGGCCTCACCGGCCCTCGCGCCCGTTCAGGCACGTCCTGTCAGCCGCGCCTCTTCAGTGATGAATCGCTTCGGGAACGAGTTCGGACAGCTCGTCGGCGTTCTCGTGGTGAATCCTGCACACGTCCTCCCAGCGCGACAGGAAGGCGTCCAGCAGCGCCGGGTCGAAATGGCCGCCGCGGTTCTCGACCATGTAGGCACGTGCCTCCTCCAGCTTCCAGGACCGCTTGTAGGGGCGGGTGGAGGTCAGGGCGTCGAACACGTCGGCGATGGCGACGATGCGGCCGGACAGCGGGATGTCCGCCCCGGCCAGACCGTTGGGATAGCCGCTGCCGTCGAATTTCTCGTGATGGCTGAGCGCGATCTCCGCCGCCAGCCGCAGCAGCGGGATGGGGCTGTCGGCCAGGATGCGGTGGCCGATGGCGGCATGCTGGCGCATCACCGTCATCTCTTCCGGCGACAGGCGTCCCGGCTTCAGCAGGATCATGTCCGGGATGGCGATCTTGCCGATGTCGTGCATCGGCGCTGCCTTCATCAGCTCCTGGGCGAAGGCGCCGCCGCAGCCGGCCGCTTCGGCGACCAGTTTCGAATAGAGCGCCATCCGCTCGATGTGGGCGCCGGTCTCCGGATCGCGGTATTCGGCGGCGCGCGACAGGCGGGTGACCAGCTCCTCCCCCTGGCGCTGGAGGGCGGCGGTCACCCGCTCGACCTCGGCAGCCAGCAGCGCGGCGCGGTCGCGCAGCAGGGCGCGGCTGTGGCGCAGGGCCAGCAGGTTGCGCAGGCGCGCCTGCACCTCCGGCACGACCACCGGTTTGGTCAGGAAATCGCTGCAGCCCTCGTCGAGCGCTCGCACGCGGATGTCGACCGCCGTGTTGGCGGTGATCATCACCACCGGCACAGTGTCCAGCCGCGCATCGTCGCGGATGTGGCGCAGCAGCTCGATGCCGTCCATGTCCGGCATCATCTGGTCCAGCAGGATCAGGTCCGGCTCGTTCCCGCGCAGCCATTCGGCGGCGTCCAGCGGGCTTTCCATGGTCACCGGCTCCGCATCGTCCAGGCGGCGGACGATGGCGGCCATGATGAACAGATTGGTGCGGTCGTCGTCGACGATGAGGATGTTCATCTTGCGGCGTCGCCTTCCCGGCCGCCGTCCTTGCGGGCGGCGAGCAGGCGGCCGACCTCGGCCAGGAGGGCCTTCAGGTCGACCGGCTTTTCGAAGGCCGCCTCGGCCCCCAGCAGGCGGGCCATCCCTGGCAGCTCCATCCGCAGACGCACGCTGCCGCCGGTCACCGCGATCAGGGGCGGGCGCGACTGTTGTGCCTTCAGCCGCAGGATGATCTCGTACCCGTCGGCCTCCGGCATGATGATGTCCGTTACCACCAGATCCACCGGATGCCGTTCCATGATGGCCAGTGCCGCGTTTCCGTTCTCTGCCTCGTGCACGGTGTAGCCGGCCCGCTGGAAGGCGATGCGCACCATCCCGCGGAAGTCAGGGTCGTCGTCGACCAGCAGGATGGACGCGGCGGATTCGGTGGTGGGAGAGGGGGTGGGCAGGCCCCGCAACTCGAAGAGGGTCATTTCCATGGTTGCCGCTTCCGTGATCCGCCGCGTGACCGTCGGGCCGCGCTGGAGAGAAATCGCTAAGCGTCACCATAACCGGCTACCGGCGCGCGCACCCGCTGTGCCTGGGATAGCGGGAACGGGAAACGGGATAGTGGGGATATTATCCCGCGTCCATGACGACGCGGCACCGGACGGGGGCAGGGAATTATGGCAGTCATGCAAAAGTATGACCGTCATGCAATTATGACTGGCGTGAAATGTACGGAAGCCACGAAAACTTAAGATTTCGACCGGTATAACAGAAAATCTTGATACTATGGGATGAATGGTTGCCGAGGGTGGCGGAGGCTGGTTGATGAAGATCCTGGTGGCGGACGACCATCCCTTGTTCCGGGACGCCTTGGAGCTGTCGGTCCGTCAGGCTTGGCCGGATGCGGAAATCGGCTGCATCGGCTCGCTTCTGGAATTGCCTCCGGCGCCGGCATCGGCCGACGGCAGCCCCGCCATGCTTTTCCGCTATGACCTGATCGTGCTCGACTGGCGGATGCCGGGTGCGGAGGGAAGCAATCCTATCGCCGTGCTTCGTCAGGCAGGGGTCCAGGGGCCGGTCGCCGTGGTGACGGGGGCGGAGGATGCGCTGACCGCCCTGGAGGTGCTGCGCTGCGGCGCCGAAGCCTTCCTGCCGAAGACGACGCCGCGCCGCATCCTGGCCCAGGCCCTGCGCCTGGTGGCCGAAGGCGGCAGCTTCGTGCCGAAATGCGTGGCGCTCGATCTGCTGCACATGACCGACCTGTCGCTCGACATCGACGAGGCGGAGGAGGCCGACGGAGCGCCGCTGGACGGGGAGAGGGCACCGTCCTCGCCCCTGACCGACCGGGAGCAGCAGGTGCTGTCGATGCTCGCCACCGGGGCGACCAACAAGGAGATCGGCCGACACCTCAGCCTTCAGGAGGTGACGGTCAAGCTGCACACCCGCCGCATCCTGCGCAAGCTGGGCGCCCGCAACCGCACCGACGCCGTGCGCCGCGCCCAGCAGGCCGGCCTCTTGTCCCGCAGCCTGAACGAAGCGTCGTCCTGACTCCGGCAGGCGTGCCGGGAAGACCGCTTGCCGCATAGGGCTGGTCCCAGCAGCGCGAGGCCGGCCGTTCTGGTATGGTCGCCTCCTCTCGTCACACGCCTTCGTCCGGTGCGGCAGAGATGGGCGTAACCGCTACAGGGCCGCAAAATGGGGCCGTATCCCGAGTCGCCGATGAGCCCATCCGACCATTCCATGCCCGCTCCGCAAACGGTCCGCGCCGCGCCCGCCGCTGTGCCCGCCGCCGGTGCGCCCTCCATCGCGGCGCCTGCCATCTCGGCGCTGTGCGGTGCCGCGGTGCTTCTGCTGTCCGCGCTCGACCCGCTGCGCGAGGCGGCGCCCCTGGCGCTTCCGCTGATGGCTGCCGGCTGCGCTGCGGCGGCCGGGCTGACGCTGCTGTCGGCCTGGAGTGCCGGGCGCCGCAAGGCCGCACGCGACAAGGCAGCGGAATCCACGCCGTTTTCCGTCCCGTCCCCTGGCCCCTTCCCTGGCCCGGCGACGCCGCCGGAGCGGCCGGCTCCCGACATGGCCGCCGGGGCCACCGTCCGCATCGCCGCGCTGGAAGAGGCGTTGCGCCAAAGGGACAGGCAGGCTGCGGAACGGCTGCGCAGCCAGCAGCTGGTGGCGATGGATGTACGTGCCGAGCTTGCCTGCGGCATCGTCCACGACATGAACAATGTGCTGGGCGCGGTCTCGGGCTATGCCGACTTCCTGGTCAGCGACCTGCCCGCGGACTCGCCCCAGGCCGATTATGCCAGCCGTGTCCTGACGGCGGTGACCCGCGTCGGTCCCGGCCTGCGCAGGCTGGTGTCGGCCGCAAGGATGGAGCCGGTCCCGCTGAAGCCCGAGCGGGCCGCCGGCATTCTGGACGAGGCGGCCGCACTGCTGCGGACCGTTCCGGTGCAGCCGGGCAGTCTTGCCGTCCGCCACGATCCCGGCGTGCCCGATCCGGTCTGCAACGCCGGCCTGCTGGCGCGGACCCTGGCGGGTCTGGCGGCGGAGATCCTCGCCGCCTCCGGCCGGGCCGGCGATGCCCGGCTTTGCCTGCGCGCCTCGGTTCCGGCGCAGTTGGGGGCCCAGTTGGGGGCAGGGTTGGGATCGGAACCGGTTGCGGATCAGGACGATCCGGATCGGGACGCCGCCGGCTGGACCGTCCGGCCGCTCCTGACGCCGCGCCGTGGGCCGCACATCCTGTTCGAACTGCGGATCGACGGTCCGCCGCTGGCCGACGACGTGCTGTCCATGCTGGTCGACCCGCTGCTGTCCGCCCGCGCCTGCTACCGCCGCGGCCGGTCGGAGCGGGAGGAGGGCGCCTCCTGGCCGGCAGCCCTGCTGACCGCGCGGCTCCATGACGGCGGGCTCAGCCTGCTGACCCACCCGGTGGAAGGGACGGCGGTGCGGCTGCACATTCCCGCCGTCCCGGCGCCGCTCCGCACCGCCAGGGCGGCGACATCGCAACCGGAGAACGCGCCGCCACGGCAGCCGCAGCAGGCGCCGCCGCTGCTGCCCCGGCAGGTGCCGGATCTGGCGATGCGCAGTTCCGCGCCGGCCTGCAAGGTTCTGGTCGTCGATGCCGACCCGGCATCCGGAGACCGGTTCCAGACCGGGTTGGAACGGCAGGGATTCGAGGTGTCGGTCTGCGATGACCTCCGCGATGCGCTGGACGTCGTCGCCGACGAGCCGGGATTCTTCGATGCGGTGGTCATCGGTCCGGGGCTGAGCGCGCTTCCCGCCGGCCTTGCACTGGCCGGCCGCCTGAAGGCGCTGCGGCCGGACCTGCTCTGCGTGCTCTACGGCGCGGCCGGCACAGAGCTTCCGGGGGCTGGCGCCGTCCCGCTTCACGTCGAGGCCGGCGGACCGGCCGACCTGCTGCTGCCGCTGCCGGTCGATCTGCCGCGGCTGGCGCGCGGGGTGGCGGCGCTCGCCGCCGGCGGCAGCCGGACGGGCAGCGGGGGGGAAAGCGGGGACGGGATGGCCGGAGGGCGGCGCTGATGCGTAGACGCCTTCATCTGCAAGGCTTCATCGCCGCCATCTGGACGGCGACCCTGGTGATCGCCGCCGGACTGTGGGCGGCGGCCCTGACGCTGGCCCATTACGACGATGCCGAGGCGATGGCGCGGGCCGAGCGCGACAGCGGCAACCTCGCCCGCGTCGTCGCCGAACAGGCGACCCGAACCTTCGCCGAGGCCGACCAGATCCTGCTGTTCCTGATCGACGATTACCACGAGCATGGCGACAACTGGACCCACGGCATCACCCAGATGCTGCGGCAGGCGGTGGAGCGTTCGAGCATCCTGGTCCAGCTGGCGGTGATCGACGAGCATGGCGACCTCATCCACACCAGCGTCGAGGATGCGCCAGTCCGCATCCATCTGGCCGACCGCGAGCATTTCCGCGTCCATGCCAACAACCCGGCCGCCGGCCTGTTCATCGGGAAGCCGGTGTTCGGCCGCGCCTCCGGCAAATGGTCGATCCAGCTGACGCGGCGCATCAGCAACAGCGACGGCAGCTTCGCCGGGGTGCTGGTCGCGTCGATGGACCCCTTCTATTTCAGCCACTCGCTGGAGGAGCTGGACGTCGGCCCCAACGGGGCGGTGGCGATCGTCGGCACCGACGGCATCCTGCGCGCCCGCTCGCTGATGAACGACCGCATCGTCGGGCGGGATGTCGGCGAATCGCCGACGCTGCAGATGGCGCGCCTCCGGCCCACCGGCTTCGTGCGCACCGCCAGCGTGATCGACGGGATTCCGCGCCTGCAATCCTACCGCACCCTGACCTCCTATCCGTTGATCGTCACGGCGGCGTTCGACGAGGGCTCCTTCCTGGCCGACACGCGGCGGCGGCAGCGGGTCTATCTGCTGGCGGCGGCGGCGTGCAGCGCCGGGCTGATCGGGCTGGCCCTGCTGGCGACGCGGCAGACGGCGCGGCTCGCCGCATTGGCCCGCCAACTGGCCCAGAGCGAGGAGCGGTTCCGCGATCAGGCGGAAACGGCGTCCGACTGGTTCTGGGAGATGGACGCCGACCTGCGCTTCTCCAATCTGGCCGGGCCGCTGGTCCCGCATGTCGTCAACGGCACGCTGCCCATCGGCCTCAGGCGGGAGGATGTCGCGCTGCGCGAACCGGGGGATACCCCGAAGTGGGAGCAGCACCGTCAGGCGATGGAACGGCGGGAGCCGTTCCGGAATTTCCGCTACCGGGTCATGACGGCGGCGGGACTGCGCTATTTCAGCGTCAGCGGCCGTCCGATCTTCGACGAGAGCGGGGAATTCCGCGGCTACCGCGGCTCGGCCACCGACATCACCGAGCGGGAGCTGGCCGCCAACCGGCTGGCCTCCAGCGAGGCGCGCTACCGCGCCATGTTCGAGGCGGTCGGCCAGCCGATCGTCACCATCGACGAGCATGGCACCATCGACGCCTTCAACCGTGCCGCGGAGCGGCTGTTCGGCTACCGAGCGGCCGACATGGTCGGCGGACCGATGACCCGGCTGATGCCGACCGCGATGGGCGCCGTCCATGACGGGCTGCTGGCCACCTACCGCGAGAGCGATGCCTCCGCGCCGCGCTCGGAGATTCGGGAACTGACCGGCCGCCGCAAGGACGGCAGCGAGTTTCCGCTGGAGGTGACCCTGGCCGGCTGGCGCGAGGGCGACCGCCGGTACGTCACCGGCGCGCTCCGCGACGTCACCGCCCAGCGCGAGATCGAGGCCAGCCTGCGCCGCGCCAAGGAGGCCGCCGATCAGGCCAACCGCGCCAAGGGCGAGTTCCTGGCGACCATGAGCCACGAGATCCGCACGCCGATGAATGGGGTGCTGGGGGCGCTCGCCCTGGTCGAGGGGCCGAACCTGAACGAGGAGCAGCGCCAGCTTCTGGACGTCGCCAACCGGTCGGGCAACGCGCTGTTGCAGATTATCGACGACATCCTCGACCTGTCCAAGCTGGAGGCCGGCAAGGCGGAGGTCGAGCCGGTGGATTTCGAGCTGCGCGCCGTGCTGGGCGACAGCATCGACCTGCTGGAGCCGACCGCCTGCGGCCGCGGCCTGATCCTGACGCGGGAGGTGGCGCCCGCCGTGCCCGACCGGGTGCGGGCCGACCTGCGCCGCATCCGGCAGGTGCTGGTCAATCTGGTCGGCAACGCGCTGAAATTCACCAACCGGGGCGGCGTGTCCGTGCGGGTCGCGCTGGAGGGGACCGGAACGGGAGCGGCGGCGGGAGCGGCAGCACTGGCGGCAGATGGCGGCTTCTTCCTGCGGTTCGAGGTGGCCGACACCGGAATCGGCATCCCGGAGAATGTGCAGCAGACCCTGTTCCGCCGCTTCACCCAGGCCGACAGCTCCACCACCCGGCGCTTCGGCGGCACCGGGCTGGGGCTGGCGATCAGCCGGGAGCTGGTGACGCTGATGGGCGGGCGCATCGGCGTGGTCAGCACCGAGGGCAAGGGCAGCACCTTCTGGTTCACCGTCCGCTGTGAACCCGCCGCCGATCCGTCGGCAGGGGTGCTGACCGTGCCTCGCGCTCCGGAATCGGTGCCGGCGGCCGGGGGCGGAACCGTGCAGGCGGCCGGCCTGCATGTCCTGGTCGCCGAGGACAACGAGATCAACCGCGAAATCGTCGTGACCATGCTGCGCCGCGCCGGCCATCGTGTGACGGCGGTGGAGGACGGCTTGCAGGCGGTGCGTCTGGTGGAGGAGGGCGGTTTCGACCTCGTCCTGATGGATGTGCAGATGCCGGTGATGGACGGGGTCACCGCGACCCGGCACATCCGCACCATGCCGGGCGAGGCCGCCCGCCTCCCCATCGTGGCGCTGACCGGCAACGTCATGCCCGGCCACCGCGCCGAGTATCTCGCCGCCGGCATGACCGCCTATCTGACCAAGCCCATCGTGTCGGCCGACCTGTTCGACGTGCTGACCTCGGTGGCCGCGTCGCGGGCGGCCGGCGGGATATGGGGGGACTCCGGCCTGCCGCCGCGGGCGCCCATGGCATCTGTTTCCCCGGCACCTCCGTCGTCCGCCCCGTCCGAGGCGGAGGCCTGGCGCGCGGCGCCGCTGCTGGACGACGGGCAGGCCTCGTCGTTGCGCGCGGTGATCGGCGAGGACGCCTGGGCGCAGACGGTGGTCGCCTTCCGTCGGACGGTGGGCGACAGCGTGGCCGCTGTCCGCGCCGCGGCCGGGCGGGAGGGGGGCGCCGTGCCGCCGGTCCGCATCGCCCATACCCTGAAGGGAACGGCCGCCAACATCGGCGCCGTGCGCCTGAGCCGTCTGGCTTCGCTGCTGGAACAGCGGGCGCTCGACCATGGCGGCTGGACGGCCGCAGACCCGCACTGCGAAGCGCTGGAGGGCGTCGCCGACGCCACGCTGGACGCCCTGGCGTCCCGGTTCCAGCCGGCGGACGATGCCGCGATGGAGCAGGAAACGGCCTGACGCAACAAATACTCCGTCAGTCGTTGTTTTGTTTCCGAAGATATTCCATAGAGTTTCTCAAGAACAATAGCGACTTCGTGTCGCACATGCATCCGTTAGAAAGTATTTTCGGTGACCAAATGGTGTGGAAAGTCTAGGGTATGCAGTCTCGGCCTGTGCCGATCATTCGTACTCTTAACCGGCAAAGTTCCTCATCATGATGGCTGCCGGAAGCATTCTCCACGTCATCTCGATCCGGGCGAAGGTCGTGGCGGTCGCGGTGTTCGTCTTCGCCGCGGTCGGCCTGTCCTCGGTCCTCACCATGCGCGACATGACCCGGCAGACCGACCATCTGTCGGAGGTGCAGCACGACACGCATGACCTCGTCGGCAGCGTCATTCCCCTGGTTTCCCTGGTTGGGGAAATCCGGTTCGACGTGGTGCAGACACAGCAGTGGCTGACCGACGTTTCCGCCACCCGCGGGCTGGACGGCATGAACGACGGTCCGGAAAAGGCCGCCGACTATGCCCGCCGGTTCGAGGAGCACACCGCCAGGGCTACCGAACTGGCGCAGGCGCTGACCCTGCCCCAGGTGGTCGACGAGATCGGACGCGCCCGCAAGGCTTTCGGCCCCTATTACGAGATGGGGCGGCGCATGGCGCAGGCCTATATCGACGGCGGGCCGGAGGCCGGCAACCGGATCATGGGCGAGTTCGACGGCGTCGCCGACGCCATGGGCGACAGCATGGAGGCGCTGAGCGCCAGCGTCGTCGCCCTCAGCGCCGACCGGCTGAAGGAGCTGACCGGCGGCATCGGGGCGGTGCGGGAGGCGGCCGATGGGCTGCGCTGGACCCTGATCGGCGCCGGGCTGGTGATCCTGCTGATGGCCTCGGCCTGCGTCGTCTTCCTGGAGGCAGCGATGATCCGCCCGCTGGAGCGGCTGCGCCGCGCCATGGTGGCGCTGGCCGCCGGCAGCCTGGACGTCGAGGTCGGCCTGAGCGAGCGCCGGGACGAGATCGGCCACATGGCCGACACCGTCCGCGTCTTCCAGCAGGGCGCGCGGGAGAATGCCCGGCTGCGCCTTGCCCAGGAGGAGACCCGCCGCAAAGGCGAGGAGGAGCGGCGCCAAGCGCTGGAGGCGATGGCGGAGAAGGTGGAGCGCGAGACCCGCGTCGCCGTCGATCATGTCGCCGAACGGACCAGCCGCATGAGCGGCAATGCCGGCGCCATGGCGGAATCGGCGGTGCAGGTCAGCGACAACGCCCAGAACGTTGCTGCCGCCGCCCAGCAGGCGCTGAGCAACGCCGAGACCGTCGCCGCCGCGACGGAGGAACTGTCGGCCTCCATCGGCGACATCGGCATGCAGGTGTCGACCGCCACCCAGGTCACCGGCCGCGCGGTGGAGCGGGCGGGGCTGGCCCGCTCCACCATCGAGCGGCTGTCGGCATCGGTCGAGCGCATCGGCGCCGTCGCCCGGCTGATCGGCGACATCGCCAGCCAGACCAACCTGCTGGCGCTGAACGCCACCATCGAGGCGGCGCGGGCCGGCGATGCCGGGCGGGGCTTCGCCGTTGTGGCGAACGAGGTGAAGAACCTCGCCAGCCAGACCGCGCGGTCCACCGAGGAGATCGGCTCGCTGATCGCCGAGGTGGAGTCGGTGACCGCATCGGCCGTCGGCGTCGTCGGCGAGGTGGCGGAAACCATCGACGAGGTGGCCGGGATTTCCTCCTCCATCGCCGCCGCGGTGGAGGAGCAGGCGGCGGCGACCCAGGAGATCGCCCGCTCGGTCAGCCAGACCAGCGACGCGGCGAAGGAGGTGTCGCTGCGCATCGGCCGCGTTTCCGCCGAGGCGGACTCCACCCAGAACCGCGCCGGCGAGGTGCGGGCGGTGGCGGACGACGTCGCCGGCGGCATCGACGCCCTGCGCAACGTGCTGATCCGCGTGGTGCGAACCGCCACCAGCGACGTCGACCGCCGCCAGCGCCCGCGTTTCGCCGTGTCGATGGGCTGCGTTCTGGAGGTCGCGGGCGCCGGCCCGATGCGTGCCGTCGTTGCCAACCTGTCGGCGGGTGGCGCCATGCTAACCGGTGCTCCCGACCATCTTACCGGCGGGACGGTGACCCTGCGCATCGACGGGGTGTCCCGGCCGCTCACGGCGCGGGTCAAGTCCAGCGAGCGCGGACGGCTGCATGTGAAGTTCGATCTGTCCGACGCCGACCAGGAGGCGGTCGGGCGTGAGGTGGAGCGCCTGACCCATGGTCTGGCGCCGATGGCCGCTGTTGCGTGACCTCGCGGCTTTCCGGACGCCGGCCTACAGCCCGATGAAGGGCTGCATCAGCCGGCCCATCAGGCCGGTGAAGCGCAGCGGCGCGTCGGTCGCGATCAGGCAGATGCAGTCGCGGTGGCTGTCGGCGATGGGCTGGTGGTTGGTGTCGCCGTCGACCTCCGCCAGATCGCCGGGGCCGTAGCGGCCGAGTTCGTCGGCGAAATGGCCGCTCAGCACCACGGTCAGTTCCAGACCGCCATGACCGTGGTGGGGCAATGCGGTGCCGGGCGCGATGCGCAGAAGCTGCGCCGCGCCGCCGGATGCCGTGCGCGGCAGCAGTTCCACCCGCCGCACGCCGGGGGCCAGACGCTGCCAGGACAGGCCGTCCAGCGAGCGGGCATAGGCACGCAGCGGACGGGACAGAATCGTCGCAGGTTCCGGCGTGGACGCGGCTTTCAGCTTGCTCCAGTGCGGCTTGAGGCGCAGCGCCTTACAGGGATTGGCCGGTGCTTCCTCCCGGTCCAGCCGGTCCAGGGTGGCGGCCAGCGACAGGCTTTCCAGTGGGGCCGGCGGCAGATCCTCCAGCAGGGCGCCGCCCAGCGCCTCGACCTCCGCCAGGGTGGCGCGGCAGTCGGGACAATGGGCGAGATGGACCGCCACGGCCAGCGACAGCCCCTCTCCCAGGCTGCCGGCACCGTAGGCCACCAGCAACGCATCGCTGGGATGGTGGTTCGGCAGAAGGGCCAGGGCGGCATCGGGTTGGTTGGCGGTCATCGGTCGTCGTCTCCCAACGCCTTGCGGATCTTGACCATGGCCAGACGCAGGCGCGATTTCACTGTGCCCAGCGGCACGTCCAGCCGTTCGGCGATGGCCGGATGGGCAAGGTCGGCGAAGAAGGACAGCCGAACCACTTCCGCCTGTTCCGGCGTCAGCGCCGCCAGCGCGCCGCGCAGGCGACGGGCGCGGCGGTCGCCGTCCAGCAGCTCGTCGGCGGGCGGGCGGTCGTCCTCATGCTCCAGCAGTTCGTCGTCGGACACCTCGGGATGCCGTTCCCGGCGCAGCGCGTCGATGCGCAGGTTGCGGGCGATGGTGAAGACCCAGGTGGCGGCCTCCGCCTTCGCCGGATCGTAGAGCTGGGCCTTGCGCCACACCGACAGCATGGTGTCCTGTGCCAGATCCTCCGCCCGCTGCGCCGGCATGCCCAACTTCAGCATGTACGCCTTCACCCGCGGGGCGAAATGGGCGAACAGCCGGGCGAAGGCCTGACGGTCACCCGCCGCCACCGCGACCAGATCGGCGGACAGCCGGGCTGCCGCCGGATCGTCGCAGCCGCGCGCCGCCAGCCCGGCTTTTGCCCGGTCCGGCTTGGCCCGGTCCGCTCCGGCGGCGTGCGTCAGAAGAGTGGCGAGGAGGGCGATCATGCTGGAGTTACGCCGACGCCTGCGCTTCGGATCACTGCCGCCCCTTGTCTTTTTGTCCGTTCGGCCGGGTGGCGGGAAAGCGCGGGCGTGGCGATGATCCAACCGCGACCCGCCTCCGTATCCCGATCACACGCCGAGCCTACCCAATCCGGATAGAGTGCGGTCCCGGACATCGTCGAAACCCTGGCCGATTACCGCCAAGTCCCCCCAAAGAGCGCTGCCCCATGCCGCATTCATCGCCCGAGACCAGCCCGCCGGCCCCGCTCGACATCGCCGTCATCGGCGCCGGCATCGCCGGACTGTCGGCGGCGTGGCTGCTGTCGAAGTCGCACCGCGTCACCCTGTACGAGAAGGAGGACCGGCCGGGCGGTCACGCCAACACGGTGGAGGCGGACGGCGCCGGTCCGGTCGACACCGGCTTCATCGTCTACAACGAGCCCTGCTATCCCAATCTGGTGGCGCTGTTCGACCATCTGGGCGTGGCGACGCGGGCGACGGACATGAGCTTTTCCGCCTCGCTGGACGGAGGGCGGGTGGAATATGCCGGCAGTTCGCTCGCCACCCTGTTCGCGCAGAAGCGCAACCTGCTGCGGCCGCGCTTCTGGCGGATGCTGTCCGACCTGCTGCGCTTCTACCGCGAGGCGCCGGGGCTGCTGGCGGAGTTGCAGCAGGGCCCGGCGGCGGAGACGCTGACGCTGGGCGAGGTGCTGGACCGCGGCGGCTATTCCGACGCCTTCGTCCGCGACCATCTGCTGCCCATGGCCGCCGCGATCTGGTCGACCCCGGCCGTCGCGATGCGCGACCATCCCGCCGCCGCCTTCCTCCGCTTCTGCGACAACCACGGCCTGCTGAAGATCAAGGGCCGGCCCGTCTGGCGCACGGTGGAGGGCGGCAGCCGCAGCTATGTGGAACGCATCCTGGCCGACATGCCCGGCGCCCTGCGCCTGAACCGTGCGGTGGAGGGCATCGTCCGCGAGGGGGGCCGTGTCCTGGTGCGCGACCGCCGCGGTGCGGTGCGCGCCCACGACCATGCGGTGATCGCCACCCATGCCGATCAGGCGCTGGCCCTGCTGGAGGATGCCGGCGAGGACGAGCGCCGGCTGCTGGGCGCCTTCGGCTATGAACGCAACCTTGCCATCCTGCACAGCGACGCCTCCCTGATGCCGAAGCGCCGGGCGGTGTGGTCGAGCTGGAATTATCTGGCCGAGCAGGGCGACAATGGGCGCGACGCCGTCTGCGTCAGCTATTGGATGAACCGCCTGCAAGGCTTCCTGCCCCAGGAGCGCGACCTGTTCGTCACGCTGAACCCGGTGCGCCCACCGCGCGAGGGCAGCATCCTGCGCAGCGTCCTTTACGACCACCCCATCTTCGGGATGGAGGCGCTGGCGGCGCAGAAACAGCTGTGGAGCCTGCAAGGGCAGCGGCGGACCTGGTTCGCCGGTTCCTATTTCGGCGCCGGCTTCCACGAGGACGGCGCGCAGGCCGGGCTTGCGGTGGCGGAGGCGCTGGGCGGCCTGTCCCGGCCCTGGACGGTGGCGAACCCGTCCGGCCGCATCCATGTGGGACCGGTGCCGGGTGCCCGTGCCGCCGCGCTGGAGGCGGTGTGATGGAGGTGCGGCCCTTCGCCTCCGGCCTCTATGTCGGCAGCGTCATGCACCACCGGGTGAAGCCGGTGCGGCACCGGCTGTCCTACCGGGTGTTCAGCCTGCTGGCAGATCTGGACGAGCTTCCCCGGCTTGACCGCGAGCTGCGGCTGTTCGCCCACAATCGTTTCGGACTGCTCGGTTTTAATGATGACGATTTCGGCCCGTTGGGTGGTGAATCCCCTCTCCCCCCCGGGGAGAGGGAGATTAAGGGCTTGAAGCAGTGGGCCGGGGGCCAGCTCGCCGCCGCCGGGATCGAAGGAGGCGGGCCGGTCCGGCTGCTCTGCTTCCCGCGGGTGCTGGGCTTCGTCTTCAACCCGCTCTGCGTCTGGTTCTGCCACCGCCGCGACGGGACGCTCGCCGCCATCATCCACGAGGTGTCCAACACCTTCGGGCAGCGCCACGCCTACCTGATCCCGGCGGCGGCCGGACCGGACGGGCTGGTGCGCCAGCGCTGCGACAAGGGCTTCTACGTCTCGCCCTTCATGGATATGGAGACCGCCTATCACTTCCGCATCCGCCCGCCCGGCGGGCTGGCCGGGGAGCCGCTGGCGGTCTCGATCCGCCAGACCGATGCCGGGGGGCCGGTGCTGCACGCTGCGCTGACCGCCCGGCGGGTGGAACTGACCGATGGCGCCATCCTGCGCGCCTGGGCCCGCCATCCGCTGATGACCGCCAAGGTGGTGGCCGGCATCCATTGGGAGGCGCTGCATCTGTGGCGCAAGGGGCTGGCGATCCGCCCGCGCCCGCCGGCCCCGGCCCATCCCGTCACCATCGTCAACAACGGAATCGCGGGGGGCACCGGCGCGACGCGTATCGCCCCGACCCGTTCCTGACCGTTTTCCGAGAAGGCTTTCCGTCCATGACCGACATGGCTACCGACATCGCTGCAAGCACGCTCCGACGGCAGCCCCGATGGCTGCGGCTGCTGACCGGAGGGGATTTGTGGACCGCCGCGCTGGCGAGGATGGCCGGCCGCATCCGCCGAGGCGAGCTGACCCTGCGCCTGCCCGACGGGCGGACGATGGGCGTCGGCGATCCAGCCCAGGGGCCGCGGGCCGACCTGACCCTGCTGGACGGGGCGGCGGCGCGGCGTCTGTTGCTGGGCGGCGGCATCGGCATGGCGGAAGCTTATGGCGACGGGCTGTGGCGCACCGGCGACCTGCCGGCGCTGATCGAACTGGCGATCCGCAACGAGGGGGAGCTTAGTGCCAATTCAAAGAGAAATGCGCTGAAGGGCCTCCCGGCGGCGGCGCTCGCCAACCGGCTGTTCCACCGCAGCCATGCCAATTCCCGCCGCGGCAGCCGCCGCAACATCGCCTTCCATTACGATTTGGGCAACGACTTCTACCGCCTGTGGCTCGACCCCGGCATGACCTATTCCTCCGCCCTCTACGAGCGGGAGGGCCAGAGCCTGGAGGAGGCGCAGGACGCCAAGATCGCCCGCGTCGCCGAGCTGTTGCAGCTCCGTCCCGGCGACCGGGTGCTGGAGATCGGCTGCGGCTGGGGCGGCATGGCGGAGCATCTGGCCGACCGCTTCGGCGCCTCGGTCACCGGCCTGACCCTGTCGGCGGAGCAACTCGCCTTCGCCCGCGGCCGCGTGGATGCGGCCGGGCTGGCGGACCGGGTCGATCTGCGGCTGACGGATTACCGGGATGCCGGCGGCAGTTTCGACCGCATCGTCTCCATCGAGATGATCGAGGCAGTGGGGGAGGAGCATTGGCCGCGCTATTTCGCCACCCTGCGCGACCGGCTGGCTCCCGGCGGGGCGGCAGTGGTGCAGGCGATCACCATCGACGATGCCCGTTTTCCCTCATACCGCCGCAATTGCGACTTCATCCAGCGCCACATCTTCCCCGGCGGCCTGCTGCCCTGCCCGTCGGCCCTGCGCGCCGAGGCGGAGCGGGCCGGGCTGGTGGTGGAGCATGTCGAGACCTTCGGCGCTTCCTATGCCCGGACCTGCGCGGAGTGGCGGCGGCGCTTCCTGGAGGCCGGGCCGCAGGTGGCGGCGCTGGGCTTCGACGAGCGGTTCCGCCGGCTGTGGGATTATTACCTCGCCTATTGCGAGGCCGGCTTCCGCGCCGGGACCATCGATGTCGGGCTCTGGCGTTTCCGCAAGCTGTGAGCGGAGGGACCCTTGCGATGAAGATCGAGGATTTCGCCGCCAACACGCCCGAACTGCGGATCGAGCAGTATTTCGCCGGGCGCACCCATGCCTGGGGGGTGTTCGAGGACCGCTTCGGCACCCTGCGCCGCAGCTTTACGGTCGCCATCGACGGGCAGTGGGACGGGCGGGAGCTGGTGCTGGACGAATGCTTCCTCTATGCCGACGGCGAGACCGAGCGCCGGGTCTGGCGCATCGCCAGGACGGCGGAGGGCCGGTATGAGGGGCTGGCCGACGACGTGATCGGCACGGCGGTGGGACGGTCGGCCGGCAACGCGCTGAACTGGACCTACGAGATGGCACTGAAGGTGGGCGGCGACCGCTGGCGCGTGCGCTTCGACGACTGGATGTGGCTGCAACCGGGCGATGCGCTGATCAACCGCGCCAACGTCTATCGCTGGGGCCTGTGGATCGGCACGCTCAGCCTGTTCTTCCTGCCCGAAGGCCGGCTGGCGCGGCCCGACGCCGTCAACGCGGCGGATGCGCGCCCGGCCGCCGTCCCTCCGGCCGCCGTCCCCCCAGCCGCTGCTGAATGAGGCGCAGCGGCGCGCCCAGCAGCGGCAGGCGCAGATAGACATGCTCACCGGAATCCCAATGGTCGATGTGTTCGGCCACCCGCCCGTCGGCGGCCTGCCGCACCTCGCTGGTGCCGATGACGTCCATGCGTCCGATGCCGGTCACCGTCGCCTCGAACCGCCAGCGCAGGATCGCCAAGTCGGGGGCGAACAGCCGGTGGGTGACGGTGAAGCGCAGGTCGCGGCAGCCGTTCAGCGTGTGGACCAGCACCGCGCGCACCGCATCGCGCCCGCGGGCGTCGTTGAAGGGGTCGCGGAACCGCACCTCCGGCACCGTCAGCGCGGCAAGCCGGTCGAGCGTGTCGAGGCTCAGATGTTCGAAGAAGTCGGCCCAGGCGTCCAGCCCCCGGCTTCTGGCGTCGTCCGTCATGCTCCCGTCGCCTTGCGCACCAGGGGGAAGTAAAGCCGATAGGGCAGGCAGCGCGCCAGCTTCAGCTTGCGGGTGAAGCGCCGGGGAAAGGTTATCTCGAACTGGTCCCCGTCAAGTCCGCGACCCAACCCGTCGGCCAGCTCCCGTGCCGCATCCTCCACCGGCATCAGGTCCGGCATGGGGAAGCGGTTGCGGGCGGTCAGCGGCGTGTCGATGAAGCCGGGGCAGACCAGCTGAAGCCTGATCCCGGCGCGGTCGCAGTCGGGCTTCAGCGATTCGCACAGGTTGATCAGCGCCGCCTTGGTCGGGCCATAGGCCGCCGCCGTCGGCAGGCCGCGGTATCCAGCGACCGAGGCCACCACCGCCAGCTGTCCGCGCCCGCGCGCCCGCATCCGCGGCAGCAGCGCCTCCAGCCCATGGACGACGCCCATATAGTTGACCTCCATCAGCCGGCGGGCGGTGTCGGCGGAGAAATCCTCCAGCGACATCGGGCTGTGGGTGCCGGCATTCAGCACCGCCCGGTCGATGGTCCCCAGCCCGCTTTCGATGGCGTCGACGGTGGCCGCGGTCGCCTTGCGGTCGGTCACATCGAGCGGGAACATGTGCATCCGGTCCGGCACCGTCTGAACGGCGGCCGTCAGATCCTCGACGGTGCGGGCGGAAAGCGCCACCCGCGCCCCGGCATTGGCGAGGTGGATCGCCAGCGCCCGGCCGATGCCGCTGCCGGCACCGGTGATCCAGGTGACGCCCTGCGAACCGCCGTCCAAGCCCTTGCTCCTGTCACCGTCCGTACCGTTCATGGCGCGCGCCCCGCACAATCCAACCGTTGCGGTACGTGGCCAAGGTTGGGCCGGATCACCAGATGCGGCGGGCCAGCCGGTCGCCGCGCTCCGACAGGTCGCGCATCAGGGCGCGGGCCTCGTCCTCTCCGGTCCAATGGGCGACCGACGCCATGCCGTCGGGGGTGTCCGCAGCACCGTCGCGACCGCCGCCGGAGTCGTCCGGCAGGCCGAACACCTGTCCCGCCCGCGCCTCCACCACCGCGAAGCGGCCGTCGCTGGCCACCAGACGGAAGCTACCTTTCTCCTCCACCACCGAAAGCTGGGTCATCGGCCGTCTCCCTGGCGTTGTTCCATGGGCGGTTCAACCGGCGGGAGTGCCGGAAGGTTGCGGTACGTCGAGATTCTTCGCGACAAAGGACCGGAACGATGGTAGTGAGACTTATTCGCACTTGGTCACAGGCGCACTTATTGCCCCGGGATGGTTCGTCAGGCCAATAAAACTGCGGCCGGACGGTGTCGAATTCCCACAAAAAACGACCGAATCCCCGCTGGGCGCGGTCGATTTTCAGTGCGAGTGCGACTCATTCGCATTATAACCGCGGTGGGGTATCCGCTTCGGGGCATTGTTCCGGAGCGCCATCGGGTTTTTTGCAGTGCGCGTGCGGGGCACGCGCCGAGGGGGAGTTGGACCGCCATGCCGACATCGTTTCGCCACCGTCCTGTCCTGGCCGCCGTCCTTGCCGGCGCCGGGGTACTGATGGCCGGCGCCGTCCAGGCGCAGGAGGCTGCCGCGCCCGCCGCGGCCGGGCCGGGTGTGGCGCAAGGGGCGGCACAGGGCATGGCTCAGGGAGCGGCCCAGGGAGCGGCGCAGGGCGTGCCGGACGCGGCGGCGGCGCTGGCGTCGCTGCCGCACGACCTGTCGCCCTGGGGCATGTTCGTCACCGCCAGCCCGGTGGTGCAGGCGGTGATGGTCGGTCTGGCGCTCGCCTCGGTCGTCACCTGGACCATCGCCATCGCCAAGACGGCGGAGGTGACCTCGGCCAAGCGCAAGGCGCGTGCGGCGCTGGAGATGCTGGAGGAGGCGCGGTCGCTGTCGCAGGCGGCGGAGCGGGTCGGCTTCAGCCAGGGCACGGCCGGCGCGCTGGTCCGCGCGGTGCTGGCGGAGACCCACATGTCGGCCGATGCGCCGTCGCGCGACGGTCTGATGGACCGCGCCGCCTCGCGGCTGGAGCGGATCGAGGCGGCGGCCGGCCGGCGCATGGCGCGCGGCACCGGCATCCTCGCCACCATCGGCTCGACCGGTCCCTTCATCGGCCTGTTCGGCACGGTGTGGGGCATCATGACCAGCTTCATCGGCATCTCTAAGGCGCAGACCACCAACCTCGCCGTCGTCGCGCCGGGCATCGCCGAGGCGCTGCTGGCGACCGCCATCGGCCTCGTCGCCGCCATCCCGGCAGTGGTGGTCTACAACGCCTGCAGCCGCGCCATCGGCGGGCACAAGGCGCAGCTGACCGACGCGTCCGCCGCCGTGCTGCGCCTGCTGAGCCGCGACATCGACCGCCATGCCCTGCCGCGGCCCCATGCCGTAGCGGGCCATGGCGTTCAGGCTCATGGCAATTCCCGTGCGGCGGAGTAAGAGCGATGGGTGCGCGCCTCGGCTCCGGCAACGAAGACGATCTGACCGAAACCCATGAGATCAACGTCACGCCCTTCATCGACGTCGTCCTCGTCCTGCTGATCATCTTCATGGTCGCGGCACCGCTGGCGACGGTGGATGTGCCGGTCGATCTGCCGGCCTCCACCGCGACACCGACGCCGCGGCCGGACAAGCCGCTGTTCCTGACCATCCAGGCCGACAAGACGCTGTCGCTGGGCGAAACCGCGACGACGAAGGAAGCGCTGGGTGCGGCGCTGGACGCCGCCACCAACGGCGACAAGACGCAGCGCGTCTTCCTGCGTGCCGACAAGACCGTCGATTACGGCGCCCTGACCGAGGTGATGAACAGCCTGCGCGGCGCCGGCTACCTGAAGATCGGCCTCGTCGGGCTGGAATCGGCGCCCGCCCCATGAGTGCCGCCTTCGACCAAGGTCCCGCCGACTGGTCCGCTGCCGATGGGGAGCGGCCGGGGTGGGGAGCCTTCCGCTGGGGCGGCAGCCTGATGGTGGCGCTGGGCGTCCATGCCGCGGCCGGTGTCGCGATGGTCGCCTGGCATGTGCCGATCATGCCGTCTGAGGCCGAGCCGCCGGCCGTTCTGCTGGAACTCGCCCCGCTGCCGGTGGCTCCGCCGGAACCGACGCCAGCCATCGACATCCCCCTGCCGGAACCGATGCCGGAGCCGGTGATCGAACCGCCGCCGCCCGAACCGGAGCCCGAGCCGGTCGTCGAGGAACCGCCTCCGCCGCCGGAGCCGCCCCCCGTGGTCGAGCCGGAGGTCGTGCTGCCCAAGCCTCCGCCCGAACCGCCGAAGCCCAAGCCCGAGGTGAAGAAGGAAGCGCCGAAACCGAAGCCGGAGAAGCCGAAGCCGCCGCGTCCGGTCGCCCAGCCGGCGCAGCCCGCACCGGTGGCCGCTCCGCCCGCGCCGTCCCAGGCGCCCGCCCCGGCGGCACCGGCGCCGTCGGCCGCGCCCAGCCGGGCGGTGCCGAGCTGGCAGGGCCGGCTGCTGAGCCATCTGGAACGGCACAAGCGCTACCCGCGCGCCGCCCAGGCCCGCCGGCAGGAAGGCGTCGCCCAGGTCCGCTTCACCATCGACCGCGAGGGCAACGTCCTGTCGGTCCAGCTCGACCGCAGTTCCGGCGTCAGTTCGCTGGACGAGGAGACGGTGGAGATGGTCCGCCGCGCCTCCCCCCTGCCGGCCCCGCCGGAGGAGATGGCGAAGGACCGCATCGAACTGGTGGTTCCGGTCCAGTTCTTCATCCGCTGACCCGCAGCCCGTCCAACCGCTTATCCCGTCAGAGCCCATCCCATGGCCAACGCCAGCAAGCCGCGCAGCCAGCGCCTGTGGTACCGCACGCTTCAGAACATCCATCTGTGGGTCGGGCTGATCCTCTGCCTGCCTCTGGTCGTCCTCGGCATCACCGGGTCCATCCTGGTGGTGGACGAGGAGCTGCGCAGCCTGACCGGCGACGCGCCTGTCCGGGAATTGTCCGGGACGCCGGCCGACGGTCCGATGCAACCGGTGTCCGCCATCCTGGCCGCCGCCCGCGCCGCCGCACCGGCCGGGACGCAGCCGGGCTTCCTGGTCCTGCCCGAAGAGCCGGGCCGCCCGGCCACGGTGCGTCTCGTCGCCGCACGCAGCAGTGAACGGGGCGGTGAACGGCCGCAGGGTGCTCCTCAAGGTACTCCCCAAGGCGCTCCGGCGCCGCAGGGGGGACCGGTCGGCATGCTCAGCATCGATCCGGTGTCGCTGGCGGTGACCGGCGCCAACCCGGCGCAGGCGTCCGGCGGCTTCCTGCGCACCGTCCACATGCTGCACGGCAACCTGCTGATCCGCGACCGCAGCGGCCGCGAACTGGTCGGCTGGCTGGGTGCGGCGATGCTGGTGCTGGGCGTCAGCGGCCTCGTCCTGTGGTGGCCGCGGCCGGGCCGCTGGAAGGCCGCCTTCACCGTCAAGGCCGGCGCCCGCGGCGTCCGCCTGCACCGCGACCTGCACGGTGCGGTCGGCATCTGGTCGCTGCTGGTCTTTCTGATCGTCAGCTTCTCCGGCGTCTATCTCGCCTTCCCGCAGACGCTGGGGGCCGGCATGTCGTCGGTTCTGCCGGCCCGCGACCTGCGCGCCGCGGTGACGGTCCAGCCGGTGAAGGGCGCCACCCCCATCGATGTCGACCGCGCGGTCGCCCTGGCGCGCGAGGCGATGCCGGAAGCGGCCCTGCGCTCCGTCTCGCCGCCGGCACGGCCGGATCAGGCGTACCGGATCGGCCTCGCCCCGGCCGGGCAGGCGCATGGCGCGCCCATCGCCACGGTGTTCGTCGATCCCTGGACCGCGCAGGTGGCCGAGGTCCGCGATCCGGCAGCCTATAGCGCCGGCGAGACGCTCATCGCGTGGCAGCGCCCGCTGCATGCCGGCGAGGGGCTGGGGGCGCTGTGGAAATGGGCGGTCTTCCTGTCCGGCATCCTGCCGCCGCTGTTCGCTGTCACCGGCACGCTGATGTGGTGGTTGAAGCGCAAGGCCCGCCGGGCCAAGAACGCAGAGCGTGCGGCCGCGCTGGCGGCTGCGGAGTAAGGGTAGGGCGCCCGCTCGCCCATCAATCCAGAGTCGGTTCCATCCGCTTGCCCACCCGCCGCTGGGAGTCGACGGCGGCGCGCAGGCGGTCGCGGGCGGCACCTCGGCTGCCGGCGGTGGCCGCCGGGCGCAGGCCGTTCAGGGCGGCCAGGAAATTGGTGCCGGCGCGGCCCTTCGGTTCGGCACCGCGTCGGGCCGGCAATGCCGGGATCTCCTGCGTCACCACATCGCGGCTGGCGTCGGTCTCCACCGTCTCCACCGCCTTCGCCTGCGCGCGGGCCTGCTGCGCCTCGACCCGGGCGCGGGCGACAATGCGGTCGCGCAGCTCGGCGTCGAGCGTGCGGAACACGCGCGACGCCTCGCTCAACTCGTTCTCCCGTCCGCTGTCCAGCGTCCGTTTCAGGGCGTTGGCGAGCAGGCGGCATTCCAGGACGCCGGGCACCCGCTCGCGCTCCACCGCGCGGGCGAGGACGCCGACGGCTTCGAGGGTTTCGCGGTCGAGGGTGCCCTGGGGCATGGTGCGGCCCGATCCAAAAGGGTTAGGGCCGACACTATCGGTCGGCAAGCGAGCTTATTCAACCCGCTTGTTAACCTTTTGTGCGATGCACCCGGATCAGCGTCCGGCGGTGGTTTCCGGCCGGTCCTGCTCCACCGCACCCCGGCGCTGGAGCCATTCGGCGATCATCCAGCAGAAGGCCGCCCAGGCGGCGCCGACGCTCCAGCCCGCCAGCACGTCGGTCGGCCAGTGGACGCCGAGATAGACGCGGCTCGACCCGATGATGAGGGTCAGCACCATCGCCCAGGTCAGCAGATAGGCCTTGGTACGGCGGCCCTCGACGAACTGGGTCAGCAGGGCGCCCAGCGTCAGGTAGACGACGGCCGACTGCATGGCGTGGCCGCTGGGAAAGCTGGCGGAGATCACCTCGTCGCCATGCGGCACCAGATCGGGGCGGGCGCGGTCGAACAGCATCTTCAGCACGGTGCTGAGCATCCCGCCGCCGCCGACCGACACCAGAACCAGCAGGGCCGCCGCCCGCTTGTGCAGCAGCAGCAGGAAGCCCAGCGTGGCGACGGTCAGGATGGCGAGGATGGTGGTGCTGCCGAGCGAGGTGATGTCGCGCGCCACCCGCGCCAGCCACCAGGGACCGCCGGGCTGGTCGGGGTTCAGCGGATCGCGGAGCGCCAGCAGGATGCGCTTGTCGAAGGCGGTGGTTTCGCCCTCCATCACCTCGCCGGCCAGTTCGACGAAGCCGAACAGCAGACCGGCGATCACCGAGAGGCTGACGAGCATCCCCAGCCGGTGCCGGCTCAGCTTCGCCCAGAACCCGCTTCTACCGCCGCCTCCGACCGCTTCGTTCCGGTTCACCCGCACCCTCCATCCCTGTTGCCGTTCAGGCGGGAGAGAGAAGCCGCACCGGCGAGCCGGCCGTCCAGGCCAGGATGTCCTCCAGGGCGTCGCGGTAGAACACCGCGTAATTCTCCCGCGTCACGTAGCCGAGATGGGGCGTCAGCACGGTGTTGGGAAGGTCAAGCCAAAGGCTGTCTTTCGGCAGAGGCTCGATGGGGAAGACGTCGATGCCGGCGCCGCCGATATGGCCGTGGCTCAGCGCATGAGCGAGTGCCGCCTCGTCTACCAGCCCGGCGCGCGAAGTGTTGACGAAGAGGGCGGTCGGCTTCATCGCGCCGATCTCCTCGGCCCCGACCACGCCGCGGGTGCGCTCGCTCAGCACCAGATGGACGCTGACCACGTCGGAGGTCGCGAACAGCGCGTGCTTCTCCACGCGGGTCACGCCGGCATCCGCTGCGCGCTCGTCGGTCAGGTTGGGGCTCCAGGCCACAACCTCCATGCCGAAGGCTTGGCCGACCCTGGCGACCTTGCTGCCGAGCTTGCCCAAGCCCACCAGACCCAGCCGTTTGCCGCCGAGATCGCCGGTCAGGCCGGTCTGCCAGCGGCCTTCGCGCAGCGCCCGCTCTTCGGTCGGGATGCGCTTGGCCAGCGCCAGGATCAGGCCCCAGGTCAGTTCCGCCGTCGGCGCCCCGACCATGCGGGTGCCGCAGACGGGAATGCCGCGGGCGGCGCAGGCCTTCAGGTCGATGGCGTTGTTGCGGGCGCCGGTGGTGATCAGCAGCCTGAGGTTCGGCAGCCGCCCGATCAGGGAGGCCGGGAACGGCGTGCGTTCCCGCATGATCACCAGAACGTCGAAGGGCTCCAGCGCCGCCGCCACCGCGTTCTCATCGCCAAGCGGCTTTTCGAACACCGTCAGGCTGCTCCCGGCGGGAAGCCGCGACCAGTCGGCAAGGTCGCAGGCAACCCCCTGGTAGTCGTCGAGGATGGCGATGCGCATGGAGCCCGTCCCCCTTTACTTGTTGAAGTAGGGCGCCAGATTGGCGCGGATGCGGTCCAGCACCGGGACGGCGGTCGCCGGCACCTCGAACGGGCGGCCGGTGATGGTCTCGCCGGCTTCGATGTAGACGCGGGCGGCCTCCAGAACCACGTCGGCGGGGATCTCCGGAACGTCCTGGGTGTAGGGATCGCAGCGCGCGACGACCCAGTTGCGGACGAAGTCCTTGTCGAAGCTCTCCGGCTTCTCGCCGGCCTCGAACCGCTCCTGATAGCTGCCGGCGAACCAGTAGCGCGAGCTGTCGGGCGTGTGGATCTCGTCGGCCAGCAGGATGTTGCCGTCCGCGTCGAAGCCGAACTCGTACTTGGTGTCGACCAGGATCAGGCCGCGGTCGGCCGCCATCTTCTGGCCGCGGGCGAACAGGGCCAGCGCCTTGTCCGACACCTCGTCCCACTGGGCGCGGGTCAGCAGGTTGCGGTCCACGATCTCGGTCGCGGTCAACTCCTCGTCATGGCCGGCGTCGAAGGCCTTGGTGGTCGGCGTGATGATCGGGGTGCCCAGCTTCTGGTTCTGGCGCAGCCCGTCGGGGAAGATGTGGCCGTACATCTCGCGCCGGCCCTGCTTGTACATCGACCAGATCGAGGTGCCGGTGGTGCCGGCCATATAGTCGCGGACCACGACCTCGACCGGCATGATGGTCAGCCGCTTCGCCACCACGACGTTGGGGTCCGGATATTCCAGTACATGGTTGGCGCAGATGTCCTTCGTCGCCTCGAACCAGAAACGGGCGGTCTGGGTCAGCACCTGCCCCTTGAACGGGATGGCGGTCAGGGCGCGGTCGAAGGCCGAGAGACGGTCGGTGGTGATGAGGATGCGCCTGCCGTCCGGAAGGTCGTAGTTTTCACGCACCTTGCCGCGGTAATGATTGGGCAGCTCCGGGATGAAGGCGTCGCGAAGAACGTTGGTCAGATGCGGGGCGAGCAGGGCGGTGTCAACCATGGGATCCTGGTCCGGATGCAGGGGCGGATGCGAGAGGCGCGCATGATACCCGAAACCCCTGCCGGAGCCAGGACGCTAATTTAAGAGGGAGGATCGCTGTCCGATGCATGACGGGACCATCGAAATGCCGGAGGCCGGGGCCGCAACCGGGCTTGCCGGCGATTATGTCCTGGCCCCCGGAGTCGTCCGCGTCTGGTTCGCCGATCTCACCGCGCTGTCCGAACACAAGGCGGCGATGCGCGCCCTGCTGTCCGACGACGAACGGGAGCGCGCCGACCGGTTCCTGGTGGAGAGGCTGACCGAGCGCTTCATCCTGCGCCGCGGGCTGCTGCGGCTGCTGCTGGGGCGCTGCACCGGCCGCGATCCGGCGGGGCTGGTCTTCGACTATGGGACGCACGGTAAGCCGTCGCTGCCCGGCGGCCCCGCCTTCAACCTCAGCGACAGCGAGGACAGCCTCGCCATCGCCGTGGCGGCGGAGGGGCGGATCGGCGTCGACATCGAACGGCTTCGTCCCATCGAGAGCGCCGAGGGCATCGCCGACCGCTTCTTTCACGCCACCGAGCGCGCTGCGCTGCAGGGGCTGGGGCCGGAGCGGCGGGACGAGGGCTTCCTGCTGGCCTGGACGCGGAAGGAGGCCTTCATCAAGGCGGCCGGCGTCGGGCTGTCGATGCCGCTCGACCGGTTCGCGGTGGAGGTGCGGCCCGAGGCGCCGCCGGCCCTGCTGGAGATCGGCGAGGACCTGCGCGGCGATGTCGGCGTGCCGGCGGACTGGAGCCTGTTCGACCGCCGGGTGCTCCCCGGCACCATCGCCGCCATCGCGGCGCATGGCACCGGCTGGACGGTGGAAACGCGGGTGATGGGGGCGGGGTTCGCGGGGTAGGAAAGCGCCCTCTCCCGTCCTGGGAGAGGGAGATTCACTCCCCGCCGGCCAGCGTCCCGGTCAGGCGGTTGCGGATGGCGGAGACGGCGCATTCCAGCGGGCGGTCGTCGTCGGGCTTGGGCGCCTTGTCCATCACGTCGGGGCACATGTCCGGCGCCATCCACACCTGCGGCTTCGGCGGGACCGGGGCGTTGGGGTCGCAGGTCGCCGGGTCGGGGTGGGTTTCCTCGGTGCTGCCGTGGGTCGGCTTGACCTCCAGGTTCGGCGAGACGCCGAAGCAGTCCACCAGCGCGCCCGACGGGCGGTAGTAGCGGGCGGTGGTCAGCCGGATGCCGGTGTCGGCACTGAGCGAGGAAATCGTCTGCACCGACCCCTTGCCGTAGGAGCGGGAGCCGAACAGCAGCGCCCGGTGATGGTCCTGCAGGGCGCCGGCCACGATCTCCGACGCCGAGGCCGACCCGCTGTTGATCAGCACCACCACCGGCAGCCCGGCCATCAGGTCGCCGGCGGTGCCGCGGTAGGTGCGGGATTCTTCGGGATCCCGGCCGCGGACCGACACGATGTCCACCGTCTCCAGGAAGCGGTCGGCCACCTGCACCGCCTGCTCCAGCAGGCCGCCGGGGTTGTTGCGCAGGTCGATGACGGCGCCGGTCAGCCGTCCCTTCGTCTGCCGTCGCATGTCCTCGATCGCCGCGTCCAGCGCCGAGGAGGTCGACTGGTTGAAGGTGGCGATGCGGACATAGGCGACGTTACCCTCCAGCCGGTAGCGCACCGGCTGGATCTTCACGATGGCGCGGGTCAGCGAGACGCGGGTGTTGGCATCGGTCGCCGGCGGGCGGCGGATCGACAGGGCGACCGAGCTGCCGACCGGGCCGCGCATGCGGGCGACGGCGTCGTGCAGGTTCAGCCCCTTCACCGCCACGTCGTCGATGCGGGCGATCAGGTCGCCGCTGCGCAGGCCGGCGCGGGCGGCGGGCGAGCCGTCGATGGGGGAGACGACCTTGATCAGGCCGCTTTCCTCGTCCATCGTCACTTCGATGCCGAGCCCGCCGAACTCGCCCTGCGTCTGTTCGCGCAGATAGCGGTAGCGCTCGGCGTCGAGGAAGCTGGAATAGGGATCGAGCCCCCCCAGCATGCTGTCCAGCGCCGCTTCGGTCAGCAGCCGGTCGCTGGCCTTCGGGTTCTCCGCCTTCTTCTTCTTCAGCCCGTCTTCCGCCTTGTCGATCAGCACCTGCGGATCGAAGGGCTTCACATGCTCCGTCAAAACGCGGCGCATGGCGTCGGAAAAGAGGACGTAATTGCGGTCGGCGGTGGACAGCGACCCGTAGCCGCGGATTTTTGCGAAGTCCGTACGGTAGCGGTCGAGCGCCGCGACGGTGTCGGCACGGCTGGTGGGCGCCACGGCGCAGGCGGGCCCGATCGCCACCATCATCAGCAGCAGGGCAGCCAGCAGCTTCGCCATCCTTGGACCCTCTTGACTGGCCGATCCGGCCGGCGGTCTTGCACGCATCGTTCACTATACCAGGGTTTCGCCGGTTGCCCCGACCCTAGCACGTCGTCCGCCCATTCTCAAAGTCCACCCGATTTCGGCAAGAGGGCATGCCGGGGGTGGAACGGCCGAACCGCACGATGGAGCGGAGTCCTGACATAGGATGCACGAACAGCGATGTCGCGCGCCCCGATGGGACGCGCGACCGGCGTGAACGGATGAGTGCTTTCGGAGGGGGTGGACGGAGGGTGTGGCGCTGCCAGACCTGAGGAGAGGCGCTCAGTAGGCGCCGCTGCCCTTCACCACGACGCGCACGGTGCGCAGCATGATGCCGATGTCGGCCCAGAAATTCCAGCCGACGACATAGGCGGTGTCGAGCTGGACGCGGCGCACGTAATCGACGTCGCTGCGGCCGCTGACCTGCCACAGCCCGGTCAGGCCGGGGCGGCAGCGGGTGTAGAAGGGGAAGCAGGCGTGATAGTAGGACACCTCGTCGTCGATGATCGGACGCGGGCCGACCAGGCTCATGTCTCCGCGCAGCACGTTGACCAGCTGCGGCAGCTCGTCCAGGCTCGATTTGCGCAGGAAACGGCCGACCGGGGTGATGCGCGGGTCGTTGCGCAGCTTGCGCGTCGCCAGCCATTCGGCGCGCGCCTCCTCGTCGGTGGCGAGCAGCCGTTCCAGCACCTCGGCGGAATTGACCACCATGGAGCGGAACTTCAGGCAGGTGAAGGAACGCCCGTCGGCGCCGATGCGCCGGTGGCCGAACACCGCCGGGCCGCCGTCGCGCGCCACCATCCAGGCCAGCACCACCATCAACGGTCCGAAAACGGCGAGCAGCCCCAGCGCGCCGACGATGTCGAAGGCGCGCTTGACGCGGTGCCTGTGCAAGGGAGGGCAACCGGGAAGCCGGTCCATCGCCTGCATCGCCGACCGGGTCCCGGCCATCCGGCCGGGGTCCAGACGGGGAGCGCCCAAAAGAGCGATGTTGGACAACGCCATTGTAATCTCTCGTCGCTGAACGTCTCTGGTCAGAGCATAGGACCATCCGAGAGAGGCAACGGCCAGCGCGCGAAAGGGGTCCCGCCAATGGGGCCGCTTCTTTGGAAACAGCGGGTTAGCCCGCCGGTACGTATCAGCAGATACGGGGAAGCTGTTCTCCGGTCAGCCAATCCACGATCCGGCGGCCACCGAAGCGGGTCTCCATCTGAACGAAGCGGTGGGGGTCTTCCACCACACGTCCGATGCAGGCGGCATCCCGTCCCAGCGGGTGATCGCGCATGACGGAGAGCAGGCGGTCGCACTCCTCCCCGGTGCAGATCGCGATCAGCTTACCCTCGTTGGCGGCGTAAAGCGGGTCGAGCCCCAACAATTCGCAGGCCGCCGTCACCTGCGCCCGCACCGGGATGTCGGATTCGCGCAGCCGCATGCCGACGCCGGACTGGTGGGCGATCTCGTTGAGCGTCGTCGCCAGCCCGCCGCGGGTGGGGTCGCGCAGCACATGCACGTCGGGCACCGCCGCCACCATCGCCGCGACCAGCCCGTTCAGCGCGGCGCTGTCGGACAGGATCGCCGTCTCGAAGCCCAGATTGTCGCGGGTCGACATGATGGCGACGCCATGGTCGCCCATGGTGCCGCTGACCAGGATCGCGTCGCCCGGCCGCGCCCGGTCGCCCGACGGGGCGACGCCGGGCGGCACCATGCCGATGCCGGTGGTGGTGATGAAGATACCGTCGCCCTTGCCGCGCTCCACCACCTTGGTGTCGCCCGACACGATGGCGACCCCGGCCTCGCGCGCCGCGGCGGCCATGCTGTCGACCACCCGCTTCAGGTCGGCGAGCGGGAAGCCTTCTTCGATGATGAAGCCGGCGGTCAGGTGCAGCGGCACCGCACCCGCCATGGCGACGTCGTTCACCGTGCCATGGACGGCCAGCGACCCGATGTCGCCGCCAGGGAAGAACAGCGGCGAGACGACGAAGCCGTCCGTCGTCATCACCATGCGCCCGCCCGGCACGTCGAAGGCGGCCTGATCGTTGCCCTGGTCGAGCCAGGGGTTGGCGAAAGCGGCGGCGAACAGCTCGCGCACCAGCTGCGCCATCGCCTTGCCGCCCGACCCATGGGTCATGTCCACCGCCCCGCGGGCGATGTCGAGCTTGCGGGTGAAGAGGCGGCGATCGGTCATGGCGGGGGTCCGGATGGTCGGCGGGCGTGGGGGAAGGGAGGGGGCGTCAGGCCGCGGCTTCTGCTTCGACTTGGGCGACTTCGGCCAAGAGAGCGAGCGTTCGCTCGGCCTCTTCCGCGTCCAGGCGGGACAGGGCGTAGCCGACATGGACGATCACGTAGTCGCCGACGGCGACGCCCTCCACCAGTTCCAGCGAGCAGGTGGAGGTGACGCCGCCCAGGCTGACGGTGGCGCGGTCGTCGGGCAGCAGGGCGGTGACCAGGGCGGGGACGGCAAGGCACATGGCGGCGATCCTCCGGTCAGACGTCTGTGGCGGCAGTATGAGACGCGCGGGCCTCGGCCAGCCCGTCGGCGATCCAGTCGTACCATTCCTCCAGCCCCTGGCCGGTGGTGGCCGACAGCTGGATCACCGCCAGCGACGGGTTCAGGCGCTGGGCGTAGCCAATCATCCGCTCCACATCGAAGGTCAGGTGGGGCAGCAGGTCGATCTTGTTGACGACCAGCAGGTCGGCGCGGACGAACATGTCCGGGTATTTCAGCGGCTTGTCCTCGCCCTCCGTCACCGACAGCACGACGACACGGTGGGTCTCGCCAAGGTCGAAGCCGGCGGGGCAGACCAGGTTGCCGACATTCTCGACGAACAGCACGCCGTCTTCGGCGAACTGGCCGTCGGCCGCCAGCTTGTCGGCGGCCTGCGCCACCATCGAGGCGTCGAGGTGGCAGCCCTTGCCGGTGTTGACCTGCACCGCCGGGGTGCCGGTGGCGCGGATGCGGTCGGCGTCGAAGCTGGTCTGCTGGTCGCCCTCGATCACCGCGACGGGGAAGCGGCCTTTCAGGTCGGTCAGGCTGCGGGTCAGCAGGGTTGTCTTGCCCGAGCCGGGGCTGGACATCAGGTTCAGCACGAACACGCCGCGGTCGGCGAAGCGGCGGCGGTTGACGGCGGCCAGCCCGTCGTTCTTCGCCAGGATGTCGCGCTCGATGGTGATCAGCCGCGGCTGGTTCAGCGCGGCGCCGCCGTCGATGACGTCCAGCCGGTCGGGGCGATGGTGGTCATGACCATGATGATGCTCGTTATGGCTGTGGCGGAACACCGTGCCGTCGGGGGCGACATGCTCGTGGGTGTCGTCATGGTGATGGTGGGCATGGTGGTGCGCTTCGCCATGGCGGTGGCGGTAGATTTTGCCGTCGGGGCCGACGTGCTCATGCCCGGCATCGGTGGCCTTGCCGTCAATCCGGGTCTCGCCTTCGCCGCATCCGCAAACCGTGCACATCACGCGCTCTCCCACTCTTCCATCCGCAAGACGCCCGCCATCATCGACTTGCCCGCGGGCTTCGGCAAGCGCTCGTCATTCGTGTACGTCTATGCCGCAGGCGACGCAGGGATCCAGCATCGCGACCAGCAGCCGCACCCGCTCCACCGCATCGTCGCGGTCGCGCACCGCCGCTCCGGTAAGGCCACGCGCCAGCGGGCCGTCGGCGGCGAAGTTCCAGTCGGTCGGCGCCACCATCCGGGCATCGGCCAGCCGGCTGTCCCCGTCCAGCCGCAGCCAGTGGGCCAGCCGCCCGCGCGCCGTCTCCGCCACGCCGCAGCCTTCGCCCGCAGTGGAGTTTGTGGGAGCGGCGGCAACCGGATCGGCCGGTCGAAGCGCGGCGACGGCCGCTTCCATCCGCCGCGGCAGCTCTGCCAGATCGGCGAGCCGCGCCGCGAACAGCCGGGCCAGCCCGTCGCCGAAGCGCTCCGTCACCGAGACGACCAGCGGGTGCTCCGCCTGCCGCTCCAGCGGGCCGGTCAGGGCCGGGGCACCGTTGCGGCGGGGGGCGGCGGCGAACCCCGGATCGCCCGCCAGCGCCGCTGCGAACCAGCCGGGCGACCGTTCGCCGAGCAGCGGCAAGCCGCAGGCCCCCCAGCCGGCCAGATTCGGCGACAGCAGCCGGGCGGCCAGCAGCGCCGCGTCCGTGCCGCCGCGCGCCGCCCAGCCGGCCAGTTCATCGGCATCCCACGGCGGCGGGCCGGCGAAGACCGTCGCCTCCAGCCAGCCGGCCATCCGGTCCAGCGCGCTGCGCAGGGCCGCGCTGTCCGGCCGCAGCACGCCGCCGCCGGGGCGCAGCCCGTCCTTGGCCGGATAGAGCGCCGGCAGGACGGCGGACACCGCGGTCCGAAGCTCGCGCAGGGCTGCCGGCCGCGGCGTCGCCCCCAGGCGCGCCGGCCACTCGACCACCGCCTGCCAGCCATGGCTGTCCAGCGCCTCCGCATCGGTCAGCAGGCTGCGCGCCGCGTCATGGGCGCCCGCGTCGATACCAAGTGCCGCCTCGCAGGCGCGGGCGACGGCCAACCCCTGGGCGCTGCCGCACAGGCTGAACAGCAGGGGCGCCAGCCGCGCCGCCTCCTCCGCCCTGCGGCCGACCAGGGCGGCGACGGCGCACGGGCGGCGGGTGGCGACCTCGGCCCGGCGGATGGTCATGCCCTCCGGACCGCCGTCCAGCCACAGCCGGACGGACACCGAACCTTCTCCGGGAAGTGTGGGGGTGGACATTGAAGGTTCCTGGGGCGGCATCTGCCGGGGGTTAACGGATCGCATCCTGACGGATCGGGGGTGCAACTCATTGACCTGCGTCAAAATACGTAGATCAGGCGGGGGTGTAGCGCTGTCTCGGCCATGGCCGGGCCGGCGCTTTCTGCTACACTTCGCCCCAACCGCGCCACACCGTCCGGTTTCCCCTGCGTCGGGCGGGAAAGCCGGGACGGCATGATCCGATGGGCGCGACACGACATCAGAGGATGCTGGTCCATGAAACGTTTCCCTCTCGCCTCGGCCGTCCTGCTGGCCGGGCTGGTGCTGCCCGCGGTCGCCGACGCCCACACCTTCGGCGTCCATGACGCCGGTTTCGCCCACGGCTTCCTGCATCCGATCGGCGGCTGGGACCATCTGCTGGCGATGGTGGCGGTCGGTCTGTGGGCGGCGCAGCGCGGCGGTGCCGCCCTGTGGGCGCTGCCGGCGGCCTTCGTCACCGCCATGATCGGCGGCGGCCTGCTGGGCATGACCGGCATCGAACTGCCGGCGGTGGAGCTGGGGATCGCCGGGTCGGTGATCGTGCTGGGCGCGCTGATCGCCGCGCAGTCGCGCCTGTCGCTGCCGGTCTCGCTGGTCGTGGTTTCGGCCTTCGCCCTGTTCCACGGCCATGCCCATGGCGCCGAGATGCCGGAGGCGGCACAGCCGCTGCTCTACGGCCTGGGTTTCGCGCTCGCCACCGCGCTCCTGCATGGCGCCGGCGTCGGCGCCGCCCTGTCGCTACGCGGCATCGTCCGCGGCGGCAAGGGCGCGCTGGCCCTGCGCGGGCTGGGTGCGGCCATCGGCCTGAGCGGCGTGGCCCTGGTGGCCCTGGCCTGAGCGCCGCCACGGTTCGCCCGGGATGGCTTGCCCATGAGGAAGGGCCGGGCGGGAAACCGTCCGGCCCTTCGGCGTTCCGGGCTCCGCGGCATTTTCTACCCTGGCCGGGTGGCGATGTTGCGCCGCCGCGCGCTCACGCGCTATAGGGCGGCTCTTCCCCGCCCGCCTCCCCTCCACCGACAATCGACGGACCGCCCGTGGACTCGCTGATTCCCGAACTGATCGCCCTTGGCCAGGTGGTCTTCATCGACCTCGTGCTTGCCGGCGACAACGCCATCGTCGTCGGCATGGCCGCCGCCGGGGTGGCGCGGGAAAAGCGGGCCCGCGTGATCTTCTGGGGCATCGCCGCCGCGGTGGTGCTGCGCATCGGCTTCGCGCTGGCGGCGACGAAGGTGATGGACATCATCGGACTGACGCTGGCCGGCGGTCTGCTGCTGCTGTGGGTGTGCTGGAAGCTGCTCCGCGAACTGCGCAGTCAGCGCGAGGAGGTCCAGGCCGCGGCGCTGGTTGCCGACGGGGACGGGGACGGCGATGATGCTGGCGATGGCGGGGCTTCGGTCCCGGCCGGCGGCGGCAAGTCGGTGCGCACCGCCATCTGGGAGGTGATCGTCGCCGATGTCTCTATGTCGCTCGACAATGTGCTGGCGGTGGCCGGTGCGGCGCGCGAGCATCTTTGGGTGCTGGCCATCGGGCTTCTGCTGTCAGTGGCACTGATGGGGGCGGCGGCCAGCGTTATCGCGCGGTTGCTGAACCGCTTCCACTGGATCGCCTATCTGGGCCTTCTGGTCATCGTCTATGTCGCCGTCCGCATGATCTGGCAGGGCAGCATCGAGGTGATGGCCTTCGCCCAGATCATCGGCTGACCTTATGGGGTGATCGCCAGGAGGCGAAGCGGGAGGGGCCGGAACAATCGGCTTTCGATTGTGTTGCAAGCCGGCAGCCCCCACAGGAGACGCCCGGCATGACCCATCAGAACGACGCCATTCCGTCCGCCGCTCCTCCCGAGACGACAGCCACCCAGGGCCGCCGGCCGGAAGACATCGAGCACGAGATCCAGTCGATCCGCGCCCGCATGGATTCGGTGATCGACGAGATCGAGTTCCGCCTGTCGCCCGGCCAGATGTCCGGCGGCGTGGTGCAGGTGGTACGCGACGTGATCCAGGGCGGCGGCGACGGACTGTCCGGCCGCATCGCCCGCGCCGTGCGCGCCAACCCGATCCCAGTGGCGCTGATGGGTGTCGGCGCCCTCTGGCTCGCCGTGGCCGTCGCCCGCACGCCGGAATCAACCACCGAATTCGACGATTACGCCCCCGGCGGCCGGCAGCTCGACCCGCGCAGCCGGCATCTGCTGACCGACCTGACCGGCGCCTGCCGCGACGGGGCGGAGGCCTTCCGCCGCGCCGACATGACCATCGCCGACCCGTCGCTGTCCGGCCGCCTGCAGGAACTGGCCGACCAGCTCGACCGCAGCGCCGTGGCGCTCGACGCCGAACTGCGCCAGGGCGGCGGCTGGATCGAGACCGCCGGCGACGGTGGGCGCGTCTGGTCGCCGATGCACGGGCTGGCGCAGGCCAACGCCCGCAGCGTGATGGCCGGAGCCGGCGGGCCGGGTGCCCGCGGCGACCTGCTGGCCCGGCTGGAAGGCGGGCTGGACGGCACGCTGGCCCTGTTCCGCGATGCCCTGCGCGATGCGCCGGACGACCATCTCCAGGTCGCCATCGGCGCCCAGTTCCATGCCCTGGAAACCGCGCGGCACCGGGTCGGCGCGCTCCGCGAAGCCGTGGTCTGAGGAGGACGGGGGATGCTGGGGCTGAGCCGCCGACATTATTACGAACACCGCAACCGCATGAATCGGCAGCACGGCGCGCAGCATGGCGGCGGGCGCGCCTCCAATGACGGCGACCGCCGGGGCCGGTCGGCGGACAGCCCGTCGGAGATCCCAAAGAAGGGCTGGAAGGACATCCTGCTGCGGGTGTGGGACGAGCAGAGCAAGGACAATGTGTCGATGCTGGCCGCCGGCGTCGCCTATTATGCCCTGCTCGCCATCTTCCCAGCCATCGCGGCACTGGTGTCGATCTACGGCCTCGTCGCCGACCCGGCGACGATCGAGAGCCAGCTGAACCAGCTGGGCAGCCTGCTGCCGCCCGAAGCCCTCAGCATCGTCAGCGACCAGGCGCGCAAGGTGGCGACCGCCCCGTCGCAGGGGCTGGGCTTCGGCCTGATCTTCGGCCTGCTGCTGACGCTGTGGAGCGCCTCGCGCGGGACCAATTCGATGGTGTCGGCGCTGAACATCGCCTATGGCGAGAAGGAGACGCGCGGTTTCCTCATGCTGGCGGCGCTGTCGATGGGGCTGACGGTGGCCGGGCTGCTGTTCATCATCCTCGCCATGGCGCTGATCGTCGCCGTCCCGGCCGTCATCAACATCATCGGGCTTCAGGATACCCCCATCGGCTGGATCGCCAGCCTGGCGCGCTGGCCGATCCTGGCGGCGACCATCATGCTGGCGCTGGCCGTCTTCTACCGCTACGCCCCCGACCGGAGGGAGCCGCAATGGCGCTGGGTCACCTGGGGCTCGGCGGTGGCGACCGTCGTCTGGCTGCTGGGCTCACTCGGATTCTCCGTCTATGTGTCGAACTTCGGCAGCTACAACGAGACCTACGGCTCGGTCGGCGCCGTCGTGGTTCTGCTGCTGTGGTTCAACCTGACCTCCTACGTCGTGCTGTTGGGGGCGGAGCTGAACGCGGAGATCGAGCACCAGACCGCCCGCGACACCACCGACCGCGACGGCCGTCCGGCCCGGCCGCTGGGCCAGCGCGACGCCTATGTCGCCGACACGGTGGGAGAGCGGAAGGCAAGCTAGCCGCGGAGACGCTTCCCGGCCCAAAAGCCTCTTGGCAAGCCGGCGGCCGCGCGCTAAGGTCGCCGTCATGCAACAGATGCTCGCCATCGCGTCCTGCGGACGCTCCCGATATTTTGGCCGCTGGTTTCGTTCGGCGGCCTAGGAACGCGCATCTGTCGCTCACTCCCGAAGCCGCCCGGACCGACCCGCGGCGGCTTTCGTGTTTGTGATCCCCGGCCCTTGATGGGCTGCACATCCTGAAAAATCCGAAGACGGGCGACCCGGGCGGCTTCATCACCAGCCGAGAGAGGTTGTCATGTTCGATTTCGATGTCGTCACCGGTCCCACCCAGCCGCCCCATTGCCATCTCGCCGACGAAGCCGCCGTCCCGGTCGCTTCCGAGTCGGCCCTGCTGCCGTCCAAGCTGATCGGTGCTGCGGCCACCGCCCTGGCCGAGCCGCATACGGCAAAAGGAGAAAAGTCGCGATCCTGATGCGGATCGGGCCGCCGACCGTGGCGTGCAGGGTCCGCATCCCAGCTTTCGACCAAAAAAATCACGAATCCTGCCTATGTTCGGCCGGCTGTTGTCGTATACTCCCTTTGGGCAGACGTGTCCGGGTGGCGGCTCAGCCGGCCGCACTCTTGTTGGCAGTTCCTCGCCGAGGTCCGGGTTGGGGCGGGCGCGATGGTCGGATCGGAAGAAGGATGACGAATCATGGCGGATGATGCTCTCTCAGGCGTCAACTCTATGGTCTCCAGCCTCAACGCGTCGATCAACAACGCGGTGGAGGCCATCAAGAAGTCGCAAAGCAATCAGGCTGTCGGCGACGTCAAGGAATATTCCAAGACGGTCAAGAAGTCGGCGCTGACTACCACGAGCGGCGCCACCGACATCGGCGTGCTTGCGAAGAACACCACCCGCCTGAACGTCGCCAGCACGCTGGCGCCGAACGACAAGGTCGATTTCTACAAGTTCAAGGTCACCTCGAAGGGCGAGATGACCATGGGGCAGGTCGGCGACGACGGCCTGCGCGTCCAGCTGATGAACAAGCTCGGCCGCGTGGTGGCCGACAGCGACCCGAAGGCCGGCGACGACTACAAGGCCTTCAAGCAGTTGCAGGCCGGCAACCTGACGGTCGACAAGGGCGACTACACCCTGCGCGTCAGCCGCGACAAGGGCCAGTCGGACAAGGACCCGAAGAATTACGCCATGCAGCTGGTCATGGGGAATTACAGCCAGGATTTCGACACGGTCGCCAAGCAGCCGGCCAAGGGCGACACCGGGCAGCAGGCACTCACCACCGGCCAGCAGGCGACGCTCGACGGTCTGAACCAGGCCATCGGCAGCATGAACTCCATCCCCACCGGACAGACCGGCACCCAGAAACTGATGGGCAGCTTCAGCCTGTTCGTGTGAAGGCGGTCCGCCGGTTGTGCTATGACGGAACGGAGCCGATCCGTTCCGGAGCAAGATTTTGCCGTCCATCACACGCCTGAGCCCCGCCGACCATCGCCGCGTTCCCTGGAAGAACGGCGGCGGCGTCACCACCGAGCTGGCGGTGGAACCCTCCGCCGATGGCCGCCCCGATGGGCGTTTCGTCTGGCGCGTCAGCATTGCCGACGTGGTCGAACCCGGTCCCTTTTCCGCCTTTCCCGGTTATGACCGCCTGATCGCCGTGGTGGAGGGTGACGGCATGCGCCTGTCGGTCGATGGCGCGCCGCCGGCTGAGCGCCGCCGCCTGGACCCCGCCTTCGCCTTTCCCGGCGAGGCCGCGGTGTGGTGCGAGCCGACCGCCGGGCTGATCCGCGACGTCAATTTGATGCTCGACCGCGCCTCGGCGACCGGCGTGTTGACTCTGCTGGCCGGCTCCGCCGCGCACCGGGCCAACGCCCACCAGGCTGCCGGCGACGTGCTGCTGGTTCACGCCCTTGCCGGCACGTTGACGGTGACGCCGGAGGATGGCGAGGCGCTGACGGTTCCCGCCGGCCACAGCCTGCTCCTGCGCGATGCGGCGGCGCTGGTGGAGGCGCCGGGCGAGGCTGAGGGTGTCTGTGCCGAGGTGTGGCGGCGTTAGGACTTCGCCGTCCGGATCAGCTCCGCATACCAGTGCGCCGAGTCCTTGCGTGTGCGGGCCAGAGTCTGGAAATCGACGTGGACGATGCCGAAGCGTTGTCCATAGCCGTTGCCCCATTCGAAATTGTCCAGCAGCGACCAGACGAAATAGCCGCGGACATCGGCACCCTGGGCCATCGCGTCGCGCATCGCCGCGTTGTAGATGGTCAGGTAATTGATGCGGTGCGGGTCGTGGACCCTGCCGTCCGGGCTGACGGCGTCGCTGCCGCCGCAACCGTTCTCCGTCACCACGATGGGCAGGCGGTAGCGGCGCTGGATGGTCAGCAGCTCGTCCCGGAAGGCGTCGGGGAAGATCGCCCAGCCGACGCCGTGGGTCGGCGAATCGGCCGGCGCGTCGCCCCAGCCATAGCCCCAGGTGCGGGCGGGATCGGCCTTGGCGAAGATCGGGCCGTAATGGTTCAGCCCGAACCAGTCCACCGGCCGGGCGATGCGCGCCATGTCGCCGGGCTGGACATGGGACTCGATGGCGGCGGCGGTCTGCGGCGGGTAGTGGCCCAGGATCTGCGGGTCGCAGAAAACCAGATTCCAATGCTCGTCCAGCAGGGCGGCGGCGGCGCGGTTCTCCGGCGTGTCGGTCTCCGGGATCACGACCTGCCGGTTGTGTATGGCGCCGATGGAGGCGCCCGGCACCATGTCGCGCAGCACGTCCACCCCGGCGCCATGGGCGAGGTTGACGTGGTGGATGGCGCGCAGATGCTGCGCCCGGTCGACGATTCCCGGTGCCGCCCAGGGGATCGCGTAGCCGAACAGGGTGAAGACCGAGAATTCGTTGAAGGTGATCCAGCGCTTCACCCGGTCGCCGTAGCGCCGGGCGCAGAGGGCCGCATAGTCGGCGTACCAGCCGGCGCAGTCGCGCGACGACCAGCCGCCCAGATCCTGCAAGGCCTGCGGCAAATCCCAATGGTAGAGGCACAGCCAGGGCTCGATGCCCGACTCCAGAAGCCGGTCGATCAGCCGGTCGTAGAAGTCCAGCCCCGCCTCGTTCACCGCCCCCTTGCCGCGCGGCATCACCCGCGGCCAGGAGATGGAGAAGCGGTAGGCGTCGACGCCCAGCCCCTTCATCAGGGCCACATCCTCCGGCATGCGGTGGTAGTGGTCGCAGGCGACGTCGCCGGTGTCGCCGTTCACCACCCCGCCCTGGGTGCGGCAGCGCACGTCCCAGATGCTGGCGCCGCGCCCGTCCTCAGCAGCCGCTCCTTCGATCTGGTAGGCGGAGGTGGAAACGCCCCAGACGAAGCCCGGCGGGTACGGGGTGGACGGATTTGGGGGGGGCCGGTCGGTCATCGTCAGGCTGCGATCTGGTTGATGCTGCGGCAGCGGGCCTCGAAGGCGTCGGAGATGAATTCGGGGCGCTTGTAATAGCCCTTGATCCAGCTCGCCAGCAGGCAGAGTTCCTCCAGCTTCACCAGCTCGTCCAGCGTCCCGTCGGGAAAGCGGATGGTGAAGCTTTCGGAGATGTATTCCAGCACCTGCTCGACCTGGTCGATGGACAGCTGGATGTCGGTTTCCAGCGTCGCATTGCGGGTCAGCAGAGCCTCATCGACCCCATACTCGTCGCGGATCAGCTTCACGATCCAACGGAACATGTGCATCCAGTTGGATACACCCTCGATCGACTTGCTCATCGCGACGCTCGGCTTCGGTTGCGCGAAAGGGGTATGCGGCAGCGACTGTACGCACGGATCGTTAAAGAATAACGCAGCCCCCGTCGGGGTCTCCAGCCGGGCGCGGCAATAAACCGCGCGGCTTTTGCCACCTGTACGGGCAGCGGCGCCGCGGATCTGCCCAAGCACTGTGCATCGGCGGGCGGGGAAGCGGCCGGAAGCCGCCATCCGCAGTGCGGCACGCCCCATGCAGAACGAAGCCGACCGATCGCACAGCGAGGCTTCCGCCATGAAAAGCGCCGCCACCCCCGATGTCCATCCCGTCGACGAGGTTCTGGCGCCCTGGCGGCTGCTGGCGCTGGGGTTGCAGCATGTGCTGGTGATGTATGCCGGGGCCATCGCGGTGCCGCTGATCGTCGGCGGCGCCCTGAAGCTGCCGAAGGACCAGATCGCCATGCTGATCAACGCCGACCTGTTCGCCTGCGGCGTGGTCACGCTGATCCAGGCGGTGGGGTTCTGGCGATTCGGCATCCGGTTGCCGGTGATGATGGGCGTCACCTTCGCTGCCGTCGGCCCGATGGTGGCGATGGCGACAAACCCGTCGCTGGGGTTGCTGGGGATTTACGGCGCGGTGATCGGGTCGGGCATCTTCGCCATCCTGGCCGCTCCGCTGGTCGGCAGGCTGCTGCCGCTGTTCCCGCCGGTGGTGACCGGCAGCGTGATCGCCATTATCGGCGTCTCGCTGATGCGGGTGGGTGTGGGCTGGGCCGGCGGCGGGGTCGGCAACCCGCGATTCGGCGACCCGGCCTTCCTGGGCGTCGCTGCCTTCGTGCTGCTGACGATCCTGGCGCTGATGAAGCATGGCCGTGGTTTCGTCCGCAACGTTGCGGTGCTGCTGGGGCTGGTGGCCGGCATGGTGCTGGCGATGGTTCTGGGCATGGTCGATTTCAAAGGGCTGGGGGAGGCGCCGTGGGTCGCGCTGGTTCAGCCCTTCCAGTTCGGCATGCCGGTGTTCGATCCGGTCGCCATCCTGACCATGTCGCTGGTGATGATCGTGGTGATGATCGAGTCGACCGGCATGTTCCTGGCCGTCGGCGACATGGTCGGCCGCCCGGTGAGCCGCGAGGATCTGGTCCGCGGCCTGCGCACCGACGGGCTGGGCACGCTGATCGGCGGCGTTTTCAACACCTTCCCCTACACCTCCTTCTCGCAGAATGTCGGGCTGGTCGGGGTGACGGGCGTGCGCAGCCGCTGGGTCTGCGCGGCGGGCGGGCTGATCCTGCTGCTGCTCGGGTTGCTGCCGAAGCTGGCCCATGTGGTGGCGTCGGTGCCGGCCTTCGTGCTGGGCGGGGCCGGGCTGGTGATGTTCGGCATGGTGGCGGCGACCGGCGTGAAGATCCTGACGCAGGTCGATTTCGCCGGCCGGCGCGAGAACCTGATCGTCGTGGCGGTCAGCATCGGCGTCGGGCTGATCCCGCTGGTGTCGGACAAGTTCTTCTCGCAGATGCCGGCCTTCCTGTCGCCGCTTCTGCACAGCGGCATCCTGCTCGGCACTCTGACGGCGGTGGCGCTGAACTGGTACTTCAATGGGCTGGCGAGCGCCGACCGCGCCCGCCACGACGTCGCGGCCGCTGCGCAGGGGGCGGAGGCTTAAGCCTTCCGCCCCAGCAGATCCTTGCTGGCGAGCAGCGATCCGCCGGCGATCAGGGCGCATGACACCCAGATGATGCCCGAATTGGCGGCAAGACCGAACAGGACCAGCAGCAGGGTGGACAGCAGGGGTGCCAGATAGGACAGCGCCCCCAGCGCCCGGATGTCGCCGTGGCGCACGCCGTAATCCCAGACGAAGAAGGCAGCGCCCACCGGTCCCAGTCCGAGCAGAAGCATCGCTCCCCAGCTGGCGGCGCTGTCCGGCCACACCGTGCGCTCCAGCGCCAGATGGCAGAGCAGCGACAGCAGCGCGGTGACGAGGCAGAAGGCGCTGACCGCGTCGGTCGGCGCCTCGCCGATCTGGCCCAGCCGGCGGCGCAGCACCGAATAGCCGGCCCAGGTGACGGCGCTGCCGAGTGCCGCGGCATATCCCGGCAGATGCGCCGGATCGATGGAAAATCCACCGGTGCCGCCGCGCGCGACCAGCAGCGCGGTGCCCGCCAGCCCGGCGACGGCGCCGCCGACATGCCACGCCCGCAGCCGTTCCCCCGGCAGCAGGGCGGAGAACAGCACGATCAGCAGCGGCCACAGATAGTTGATCAGGTTGGCCTCCACCGGCGGCGCCGCCTGCAAGGCCATGAAGTAGAGGAAGTGGAAGCCGAACAGTCCGCCGACGCCCAGTGCCCAGGCCGCGACCGGCTGGCGGAAATAGCGCAGGGGGTTGTCGCCGCGGGATGCGGTCCAGCAACTGCCGACCAGGAAGGCCAGCAGGAAGGAGGTCGCCACCAGCTGGAACGGCGGCACCATGGCGGCCAGCGTCGCCAGCGGGGCCAGCGTCGCCCACAGCAGGATGGCGATGAAGCCGACCAAAGTGGCGCGGTTGGATGTGCGGCGGTCGGGCAGGGTGGCAGTGGTGGAGGAGGCGGTCATGATGCCTGTCGGTCGGTTGGCCCCGGGGAGGCGACCATAGCCGGCATGCTGAGGGCTGTCTTGACCGGATCTCCGCCGCGCATTGACCGAAACTCCGGCCTCACGCCGTCATCGGCAGCGGCTCGGTCCGGGCGAAGGCGGTCATCACCATCGCCTCGGCCGCCTCGGCCGCCAGCGGGCGCGAGATCAGGAAGCCTTGCAGGCAGTCGCAGCCGGCCTCGGCCAGCCAATGGCGCTGCTCGGCGGTCTCCACCCCCTCCGCCACGGTGGACAGCAGAAGCCGCTGGGCGAGCGCGATGACGGTGGAGGCGATGTCGGGGGCATGCGGCAGGTCGTTGACGAAGCTGCGGTCGATCTTCAGCACATCGACCGGCAGCTGGCGCAGATAGGCCAGCGAGGAATAGCCGGTGCCGAAATCGTCGATGGCGATGCGCACCCCCAACGCCCGCAGCCGGTTCAGCGTCGGCAGTTGGTGGCGCACGTCCTTCATGATGACGGTCTCGGTGATCTCCAGTTCCAGCAGGTTGGGCGGCGTGCCGTGGCTCTGCAACACCTGTTCGACCAGCCGGGCGAAGCCGGGATCGGCGAGCTGGCGGGCCGAGACGTTGACCGCCACCGGCACCGGGCCGTGGTCGAGCGCCCAGCGGGTCGCGGTGCGGCAGGCCTCTTCCAGCACCCAGCGGCCGATCTCGATGATCAGGCCGGTGTCCTCGGCGACCGGGATGAAATCGGCGGGAGAGACCGCCGCCCCCTCGTGCCGCCAACGGATCAGCGCCTCGAAGCCGGTCAGCCGGCCACCCGCCGCCTCGATCTTCGGCTGATAGACCAGCTCGAAGGCGCGCGACGCCACCGCCTCGCGCAGGCCTGATTCCAGCCGCAGCCGGGTTTCCGCCCGGTCGGTCATTTCGCGGGTGTAGAAGACGAAGCGGTCGCCGCCGGCCGCCTTCGCCGCCTGCATCGCCGAATCGGCCATCCGCATCAGACCGGTGGCGTCCGGCGCGTCTCCATTCCCCGCTTCCGGATGGACGGCCACGCCGATGCTGGCGGTGAGATGGACGCGGTGTTCCCCCACCTCGCGCAGGGAGGACAGGCCGTCGAGCAGCCGCTGCGCGACCATCGCCGCCTCGTCCCGGTCGGCGACGCGCTCCAGCACCACCAGGAACTCGTCGCCGCCCAGCCGGCCGACGGTGTCGCAGCGGCGCACGCTGGCGCCCAGCCGCTCCGCCACCCGGCAGAGCAGCAGGTCGCCGATGCCGTGGCCCAGGCTGTCGTTCACCCGCTTGAAGCGGTCGAGGTCGACATACAGCACCGCCAGCCGGCCGGCATCCGGTTCGCGCGCGCGGTTCGCCAGCTCGATGGCGTGGTCCAGCCGGTCGAGCAGCAGCGCCCGGTTCGCCAGCCCGGTCAGCGGGCAGCGCGTCGCCAGCCGCCGCAGCTCGTCATGCTCGTGCTCCAGCAGGGTCAGGGTCTGGTTGAAGCGGGCGATGACGAAGCCAAGCTCGTCGTCGGCATGGCCGCGCGGCACGGCCAGCGGCTGGCCATAGGGCTTTTCCGGGTCGATCCGCGCCACCGCGCGGCCGATCTGCAACAGCGGGCGGGTCAGCAGCCGATGAAACACCGCCGCCATCGCCAGCCCGATCAGCAGGTTGCGCAGAGTCCCCGCCACCAGCGCCGCGGAAACATAGGTGAGGAAGCCGGAGGCCGCCCGTCCGGTGTCGATGCCGACGATCAGCTGTCCGATCCGCGAGCCGTCGGCGGCCCGCGGCCCGCTCGCCAATCCGTTCGTCGGGGTCATCAGCTCGTGCGTCACCACCGGCCGGTCGACGAACAGCAGGGCGGTCGCCCCGCGTTCCAGCAGGCCGGCCGGCTTGGGCGGGCGTTCGCGGCGCGCCAGCAGGGTGCCATCGCTGAGACGGATTTCCGCCCAGGCGGCGTTGGCGCGGACCATGCCCTGCAACACCTGTCCGGCCAGCTCCGCGTCGATCAGCCAGGCGGCGCTGGCGGCCGGTCCCTCGACCAGAGCGACCACGTCCTTGACCTGCGCCAGCGCCGCCGCCCGCTCGCGCGTGGCGGTCCAGGCGAACTCGGCCGCGGTGATGGTCAGGCCGATGACGAAGGCGGCGAGGACCGCGTGAATCGCCTGCTTCAGCGTCAGGCTGCGCAGGACTGGGATCGCCATCGCACCGTTCCTAAGGCCGGGTGTTTCGCATCGCCGCCCCTGCCTGGGGTTAAGCCTTTCGGCTGGAACGGCGAACCGCAGCATTAGTGGGGCGGGCGATGACCGGGACGCGGCGGATCTGTGAAATTTTTGTAACCGGGGCTGTGCTCTATTGCTGACAATGCATATTGCTGCATAGGGCTATTCCTGTGGCGCATGGCTACCATTCAGCATTGGTAATACCAGTTCGTGTGCGCCGCAGCATATTCTGCCCTTGCCCATTCTCGGGGCGTTTCCTCCCTAAACTATAGGGCCGCGCGATTGCGCGGCCCTTTTTCTTTTTCGGGGTCTTTTCCGGGAGGAGCCGGGCGGGTCAGACCCGGCGGGCGAGCGCCAGCAGGCCACCGGCGCCGATCATCAGGCCGCCGGTCAGGCGGTTCAGCGACTTGGCTGCCGACACCGTGGTCAGCTTCGCCGCCAGACGGTCGCCGCCGGTGGCATAGGCCATGATCCAGCCGAACTCGATCACCACCATGGTGGCGACCAGCGCCACCAGCTGCGGCGCCAGCGGGGCGGCGGCGTCGATGAATTGCGGGAACAGCGCACCCATGAAGACCAGCGCCTTCGGGTTGCTGAAGGCGACCAGCGTGCCGCGCAGGAACAGGCGGACGGGCGTCCCCTCCCCCGATGCGGCGGCGGCGGCATCGCGCTCGCCCGGCTGGTCGACCGGCGCCCGCCATGCGGCGATCCCGAGCCAGGTCAGATAGGCGACACCGGCCCAGCGCACGATCTCGAAGGCGAGGACGGAGGTGGAGAGCAGGGCGCCCAGCCCGAAGGCCGACAGCGCCGCCATCACCGCCAGCGCCGCGCACATGCCGGCCCCGCCCCAGGCGGCGCGGCGTGCGCCGAACCGCAGGCCGAGGCTCATCGCCAGCAGCATGTTCGGGCCCGGCGTCATCGAGATCACGAAGGCGGTGGCGAAGAAGAAGGCGAGCGTCTGCCACGTCATGGCTGGAAACCTCGATACCAGGGGATATGCCGGGGAGGGAGCGACAATCGGCCACATCACAGCAACATGCGCCCGGTTCCGCCGCAAGCGGCGGCGGCGAAACACAGCCATGCTTGCGGAACCGGCTTTCCGCAACCGGCTTTCGGCAACCGGCATTTCCGCAACCGGCATTTCCGATGCGGCTCAGTGCGACGCCGTCTGGACCTGCCACGCACGGAAGGCGAGGTTCGCCGAATCCTGGTCGGGCCGCTTGTAGGAGGCGAAGCGGCGGTCGCGGATGCGGCCGCGCGCCTCCTTCCACACGGCGTTCCAGTCGATGGCGCCGTCGGCCAGCAGCCGCTCCTCCATGATGCCCAGCAGAGCCTCGTTGACCGTCGACACGCCGATGTTCTGGGTCGCCAGAACCAGCGCGTCGGGGGCACGTTCCAGGGTCGAGCGCAGGCGCGTGTGTCCGCCGCAGGAGCCCCAGAAGACCAGCGCCGTGCCCGGCGCGATCTCCGTCATGGTGGCGTCCTCGTGATAGCTGTGGCCGCGATGGATGACGATGGACGGGGTCAGCCCCTCGCGCGCCATCCAGTCCCAGGCGGCGGCACGGCCGGCGTCGCCGGCACCGGGGATGTCGGCGACGATGATGATCCGGCGTCCGTGGCGTTCCGGACTGATGGCGACGGCGAAGCCGGACTGGGCGTGCAGCGCCCAGCCCTGCGCGCGGTGCTGGCGCAGGAAGCCGCGGAAGGACGCCCGGCCGTCGGGATCGTCGTAGAAGGTCATCCGCTGTACGTTGATGCCGTTGCGGAACAGGCGCTGTCCGCTCAGCACCGGCAGGGCGACCAGCGGATGGTTCTGGGGGAAGCGTTCCGCCTCGAAGGCAGGGGTGGCCGGCCGGCCGGACAGCCGTGCCGCGTGCAGGCTGCCCGCCAACCCGATCATGCTCCGGGCCGGCGTGTCGCCGGTCCCGTTCCGTACGGAAACTTCCTGAAGGCCGGTCTTTGCCGGCGTGTCGCCAGCGGCGCGGTAGCGGGCGGCCAGCTCGTCCTCGAGCGCGGCGCGGATGGGAGGGCTGTCGAGATCCATGGCGTCGGCCAGGGCTCCGATCACGACGGCGGTGTCGATCGCCGGCGGCTTGCCGTCGACCGGCAGCAGAGCCCGCAGGCTCTCGCGCATCAGCTCGCGTGCGATGGCCGGGTTGGTGCCGAACAGGCTCGCCGCCCGTCCGCCGCCGACCGTCGCGACGAAGAACTCCGCCCACAATGGCCGCGTCCGCTCCTCGCGCGCGAGGTCGAGGAAACTGCGCTTCTCCAGCTTCACCTGGATCCGCAGGATGTTGACCAGCCCGTCGAGCGAGGAGGTGTAGAGCTGCGGCCCGATCCGCGCGATCAGCCCGAGCAGATCCTCCGACGACATCGCCATCGTGATGCGGAAGCGGTCGGCCGGCGGATCGTCGACCATGTCGTCGAGCAGCGCGCCGATCTTCGGCGCCATCCCCGCCGGATCGCGCGCCAGCGAGGCCGCCAATGCCTTGGCCGCATGGATTTCCAGGGCCCGGAGATCCGTCTTCGGCAGGCGTTTGCGCAGCTCGTGCCGCGTCTCGTAGAAGGGCATGCCCCCCTCCAGCGAGCGGGTCAGCAGCCCGAGGTCGAGCGCGCGGGCGATGATCTCCTCGCCGCCGGGACGGGTGCTCAATTGGTCGGCGGCTCCGACCGCATCGAAGGGCGCCTGCGGAACGGCGTCGCGCAGGGCGACCAGCGCCGCGTCGCCGGGGAACAGGCTGGAGCAGCGGAACGCCTCGGCCGGCGACCGGCGGGCCAGGTCGGCGAAGGCGGCATCCCCGCCGAACAGGGCGTCGAGCACCTGCTGGCTCGCCGGCTCATGGTCGGCGCAGGCGGTCTGCCCATCCGCCGGCCGGCTGTCGGAAGCCCGGCTGCTCATGATCCGCTCGTCGGCGGCCCTGGCTTCGGCCATCCTGGCGGCCTTGGCCGCTTTCGCGGCGGCGGTTCTCGCCTCTGCGGTCTGCGGATCGGCGTTCAGCGCGTTTGAAAGCGCGGCGGGCGGCTTGGCGGCGACGGGCTGGGGCCGGCCCTGCGGTTTCGGCCGCTCGGGCGCCATCAGTTCCGCCGCATGGATGGGCTTGGGCGGCAACTCCGTCACCGGCTGCGCCATGCCCAAAGCCGGAAATCCGGTTGCGAGGACGGTGCAGACGGACAGCAGCAGCCGGCTGGTCCATCGCGACGGGGAAGCCGCAGCGGGAGCGGGGAGCGAACGACCAGGGAGCACGTCGATGGCTGCTTCGGAGATTGAACGGGGCGGGCGGCGGCGCGGGATAACACAGGCCTGACGGCGTACCCCGATAGGACTAGCGTATGCAGGCAATATCGGATTTGTCACCCGTTACCCGCACTCCGCCTGCATATTCTTGCCGCTCCGGCGGTGGAGTACCCCGCACTGGCCGTCCGGCGGGATCGGAATAGCCCAGTGAAGCATGGACAGGGACCGTTCGCGTACCAATCCTCAGTCCTTCGTCCGGCATCCAGGCCGGACCGGTGGCTGGATGGAGGGTGCGTATGCGTGCATACCGTCTCTTGGCCCACTCCTTGGCTCGCGCCTTCGCGCCTGCGGTCGCCAGTCTTCCGATTCTCGCTCTTTTATGCCTGCCCGCATTTGTCGCTCCGGCCGCGGCGCAGACGCCGGTGGACGTGGAACTGGTCTTTGCGGTCGACGTGTCCGGCAGCGTCGATCCGGACGAGGCGAAGCTTCAGCGCAACGGCTATGTCCAGGCCCTGCTGAACCCGAAGGTGCAGGCGGCGATCCGCGGCGGACCCTTCGGCCGGATCAGCGCCACCTATGTGGAATGGGCGGGGGAAAGCCACCAGCACACCGTCGTCGGCTGGACCGAACTGAGCGATCCGGCCAGCATCGAGCGCTTCGCCGCCAGCGTGGCGGAGGCGCCGATGATGACGGAGCAGTGGACCTCGATCAGCGCGGTCATCGACTACGCCATCCCGCTGTTCGGCAACAACGGGTTCGAGGGGACACGGCGGGTCATCGACATTTCCGGCGACGGCGAGAACAACCGCGGCCGTCCGGTGGAGGAGGCGCGCGACGCCGCGGTCGCCCGCGGCATCACCATCAACGGGCTGCCGATCCTGAACGACCGCCCCAACCCCTGGGGCGGGGCGGCGCCGAACGATCTGGAAGCCTATTACCGCGAGCATGTCATCGGCGGTCCCGGCGCCTTCCTGGTGCCCGCCCGCGACTTCGACGCCTTCGCCGACGCCATCCTCAGCAAACTGCTGCTGGAGGTGTCGGGCGTGCCGCCGACCGGGCGGGGGCAAGGGCGAGGGCGGGACTTCGCCGCCCGCTGACCGCTGCCGCCCGCTGAACGGGCGGTGACTCAGTTGACCGTCCGGCCGTCAGTTGACCGTCCGGTCAATGGCGCGGCCAGCCTTTTCCGCCGGGCCCGGTGGGTCGATGGCGTCCTTGACGCTCTGGCCGGCGTTGTCGAGGGACTTGCCGGCCCGTTCGGCCGGGCCTTCGTTGTGGCAGGCGGCCACGGCGACCAGCGGCAGGACCAGGGCGGCGGCGCGCAACAGCGTCAGCATCGGAGTCTCCTTCACGTATGGCGCGCGGCGTCCGGTGACGGGCGGCGCGCTGCAGTGCGGAAGGAACGCCATGGCCGGGCTTCGGGTTCGCCGCCTAGCCGATTTCTCCGCCGACGGCCACACCTGGGCCGGAACGCCGCCGTTCAAGCTACTCCCCCTGATCGCGCCTTTCTCTCTCCAGTCGGCATTTTGTGTTCTACGGTCAACTGCCCGCCGCCGCACCCGTGCCACTCTTCCTGCCGTGATGAGACGGGCGGGAGGCCGGCATGGCTGGTTACCAGTGCGACCTGGGGCGGCAGCGCCACCGGTTCGACGATCTGAAGGCGGTGATGGCCTGCGCCTCGCCGCGGCGGTCGGGGGACGAACTGGCGGGCATCGCCGCCGACAGCGACGAACGGCGGGTGGCGGCGCGCATGGTGCTGGCCGACCTGCCGCTGAAGATCTTCCTGAACGAGGTGCTGGTCCCCTACGAGACCGACGAGGTAACGCGCCTGATCGTCGACCGCCACGACGCCGACGCCTTCCGTCCGGTGGCGCACATGACGGTCGGGCAGTTCCGCGACTGGCTGCTGTCCTATCAGGCCGACACCGCGGCGCTGGCGGCGCTGGCCCCCGGACTGACGCCGGAGATGGTGGCGGCGGTGTCGAAGCTGATGCGCAACCACGATCTGGTCTGCGTCGCCGCCAAATGCTCGGTCATTACCCGCTTCCGCACCACGGTCGGGCTGCCGGGGCGACTGTCGAGCCGCTTGCAGCCCAACCACCCGACCGACGATCCGACCGGCATTGCCGCCTCCACACTCGACGGGCTGCTCTATGGCATCGGCGACGCGGTGATCGGCATCAACCCAGCGACCGACAATGTCCCGGCCTGCATCGCGCTCCTGGAAATGCTGGACGCCGTCCGCACCCGTTTCGACATCCCTGTGCAGTCCTGCGTGCTCGCCCACGTCACCACGACGATGCAGGCGATGGAGCGCGGGGCGCCGGTCGATCTGGTGTTCCAGTCCATCGCCGGCACCGAGAAGGCCAATCGGGGCTTCGGCGTCACCCTGTCGCTGCTGGCCGAGGCGCAGGAGGCTGCGAAATCGCTCAAGCGCGGCACCATCGGCGACAACGTCATGTATTTCGAGACGGGGCAGGGATCGGCGCTGTCGGCCGATGCCCATTTCGGCGTCGACCAGCAGACGGTGGAAACCCGCGCCTATGCCGTCGCCCGCGCCTTCGACCCGCTGCTGGTCAACACGGTGGTCGGCTTCATCGGTCCTGAATACCTGTACGACGCCAAGCAGATCACCCGCGCCGGGCTGGAAGACCATTTCTGCGCCAAGCTGCTCGGCGTGCCAATGGGCTGCGACGTCTGCTACACCAACCATGCCGAAGCCGACCAAGACGACATGGACGTCCTGATGACGATGCTGGCGACCGCGGGCGTCAATTTCGTCATCGCGGTGCCCGGCGCCGACGACGTCATGCTGAATTACCAGAGCCTGTCCTACCACGACGTGCTTGGGCTACGGCACCTGCTGAAACGCCCGCCGGCCCCGGAGTTCGAGGCGTGGCTGGACAAGGCCGGCTGGCTCGACGAGCAGCGCCGCCTGCCGCCCTGGCCCGACCAGAGCCTCGTCGTCTCCGCCCTGCTGGGGAGTGCGGCCTGATGAGCGAAACCAACAAAGATCCGTGGGCCCGCTTCCGCAGCGCCACCCGTGCCCGTATCGCGCTCGGCCGCAGCGGCGACGCCCTGCCGACCGAGGCGCTGCTGGAGTTCCAGCTGGCCCATGCCCGTGCCCGCGATGCCGTCCACAGTGCGGTCGATTTCGACCGGCTGGCCGCCGACCTGTCGCCGCTGGAGACCATCCGCGTTCACAGCGCCGCACCCGACCGCCCGACCTATCTGCGCCGTCCGGACCTCGGCCGCCGGCTCGACCCAGCCAGCGCCGCCGGGCTGACGGCGGGAGAATGGGCGGCGGGGGAGTGGGACCTGGTCTTCGTGATCGCCGACGGGCTGTCGGCCGCCGCGGTGCAGGTCAACGCCGCTCCGCTGGTCCGGGCCTGCACGGCGCGGCTGGGGCATCTGCGGATCGGGCCGGTGGTGCTGGCGGAGCAGGCGCGGGTCGCGCTGGGCGACGAGGTGGCGTCCGCCATGGGCGCCCGGCTGGTGGCGCTGCTGGTGGGCGAGCGGCCCGGCCTGTCGGCCGCGGAATCGCTGGGGGTCTATCTGACCTGGGATCCGAAGCCCGGCCGCGCCGATTCCGAACGGAACTGCATTTCCAACATCCATTCCGACGGCCTGTCGATCCAGACGGCCGCCGACAAGCTGTGCTGGCTCGTCACCGAGGCGGCGCGGCTGAAGCTGACGGGGGTCGCCCTGAAGGAGGACGCCCCGTCCCTGGCCGGTCCGGACAACGAGAAAAACCAACTGACCGACCGGTCGTGAGAGAGCGCCGCCATCCTACCAACGCGACTGAATCCAAAGCCTTGAACAGGGGCAGGAGGCAACATGTCTGGGAACACGAAACCTGAATTGAGCAAAAGCCTGAGCGGGCTTCATCTGTGGGGCATCGCCGTAGGGCTGGTGATCTCCGGCGAATATTTCGGCTGGAGCTACGGCTGGGCGGCGGCGGGGACGCTGGGCTTCCTCGTCACCACGATCCTGATCGCGGCGATGTACACCACCTTCATCTTCAGCTTCACCGAGCTGACCACCGCCATCCCCCATGCCGGCGGTCCCTTCGCCTACAGCTACCGCGCCTTCGGGCCCAAGGGCGGCTTCGTCGCCGGCTTCGCCACGCTGATCGAGTTCGTCTTCGCCCCGCCGGCCATCGCACTCGCCATCGGCGCCTATCTGAACGTGCAGTTTCCCGGGCTCGACCCGAAGACCGCGGCGGTCGGCGCCTACATCCTGTTCATGGGGTTGAACATCGCCGGCGTGTCCATTGCCGCCACCTTCGAGCTGTTCGTCACCATCCTGGCGATCATCGAGCTGGTGGTGTTCATGGGCGTCGTCTATCCCGGCTTCTCCTGGGCCCATTTCACCGCCAACGGCTGGGCGGGGCAGGCCAGCTTCAGCAAGGACGCGCTGGGCGGCATCTTCGCCGCGATCCCCTTCGCCATCTGGTTCTTCCTGGCCATCGAGGGGGCGGCGATGGCGGCGGAGGAAACCAAGGACCCGAAGCGCACCGTGCCGCGCGCCTATATCGGCGGCATCCTGACGCTGGTGGTTCTGGCCTTCGGCACGATGATCTTCGCCGGCGGCGTCGGCGACTGGAACGCCCTGTCCAACATCAACGACCCGCTGCCGCAGGCGATGAAGGCGGTGGTCGGTGAGTCGAGCGGCTGGCTGCACATGCTGGTGTGGATCGGCCTGTTCGGCCTGATCGCCTCCTTCCACGGCATCATCATGGGCTATTCGCGCCAGATCTTCGCGCTGTCCCGCGCCGGCTTCCTGCCGCCGGTGCTGGCCCGCCTGCACCCGACGCGCAAGACCCCGCACTGGGCGATCCTGGCCGGCGGCGTGATCGGCATCGCCGCCATCTATTCCGACGAGCTGATCCAGATCGGCGGCCAGCCGCTGACCGCCAACATCGTCACCATGTCGGTCTTCGGCGCCATCGTCATGTACATCATGAGCATGGCCGCGCTGTTCCGACTGCGCGCCACCGAGCCGGCACTGGAGCGTCCGTTCCGCGCACCCTTCTATCCGGTGTTCCCGGCGATCTCGCTGGTGCTGGCGGTGCTGGCCCTGGTGACGATGGTCTACTACAACACCCTGGTCTTCGGGCTGTTCGTCGCTCTGTTCGCTCTCGGCTACCTGTTCCACCTCGCCACCGCCGGCATGCGGGTCAAGGCGGGCGGGGCCGCAGGGCTGACGCACATGGATGCGTTCACCGAGGCGCGGACCATGGTGGACTGAGGCGGTGGACTGAGAGCCTTCAACTGGTTGACGTCAGAAAAGGGGCGCCGGTGTTCGGCGCCCCTTTTCTGTTCATCGTCCGCCTTCACTGCCCATCATGGCTTTGGATGAAGCTGCGGATTTCCGGCAGGATGGCTTCGCGCCAGCGGCGGCCGTTGAAGATGCCGTAATGGCCGACGCCCTTCTGGAAATGCGTCTTGCGCATCTCGTCCGGCAGCGACGAGCACAGGCGATGCGCCGCGATGGTCTGGCCGGGGGCGGAGATGTCGTCCAGCTCGCCTTCCACCGTCATCACCGCGGTCTTGGCGATGGCCGACGGCTCCACCTTGCGGCCGCGCGACACCATGGTGCCTTCGGGCAGGGCGTGCTTCTGGAACACCGTCTCGATGGTCTGCAGGTAGAAGTCCGCCGACAGGTCCATCACCGACAGATATTCGTCGTAGAAGCGGCGATGCTGCTCGGCCGAATCGCCGTCGCCGCGGACGAGATGGCGGAACAGCCCGACATGCTCGTTGATGTGGCGGTCGAGATTCATCGACATGAAGCCCGACAGCTGGATGAAGCCCGGATAGACGCGGCGGAAGGCACCCGGATAATAGACCGGGACCGTGGTGATCACGCTGCGTTCGAACCACTTCAGCGGGCGTTCCATCGCCAGCTTGACCGGCACCGTCGGGTTGGCCATCGGGTCGATGGGGCCGCCCATCAGGGTCATGCTGCGCGCCTGCACCGGCTCGTCCGCCGCCGCCATCAGCGACACCGCCGCCATCACCGGAACCGCCGGCTGGCACACCGCGATGACGTGGGTGTTGGGGCCGAGGAAGCGGATCAGCTCCGCCACCGTGTCGATGTAGTCGTCCAGGTCGAACCGCCCGGCCGACATCGGCACCAGCCGCGCGTCGATCCAGTCGGTGATGTAGACGTCATGGTCGCGGATCAGCGCTTCCACCGTGCCGCGCAGCAGCGTGGCGTGATGGCCCGACATCGGGGCGACCAGCAGCACCTTCGGCTGGCGCGGCGTGCCGTCCGGCTTGGCGAAGTTCAGCAGCTGGCAGAAGGGCGACTGCCAGACGAACCGCTCGGTGACCGGAACGGTCTGCCCGTCGACCACCGTCTCCGGCAGCCCGAAGGCGGGCTTGCCGAAGCGGCGGGTCGTCCGCTCCACCAGTTCGGCCCCGGCGGCGACCGCCCGGCCCAGCTTGGTGTAGGACAGGGGCATCAGCGGGTTCTGGAAGGTCTGCTGGGCGGCTTCGGCCCAGAAACGCATCGGCCGCATGGCAGCGTGTTGCATGTCGTACAGGTGATACAGCAAGTCGGATCCTCGCGTCACGGCTGCCCCCGGTAAGCCAGGGTCGGTCATTCCTTCGATCAGATATTGATCGTATTACCAACCATATCCTTCGTCGGGGGTTGCGTATAGGTCAAGAGCCTCTTCGCATTTGCAAAGCTCTGTTGTTAAAAGAACATTGCGGTGCACAAAAAATTATCAACCGCAACAATCCCGCTATGACCTCAGTGCGTGACTCCGTTGGTCATACTGACGTTTCGGAGGGGGGTCTCGACGATCAGGGAACGGCGAGCACGGCGCGGACCGGCAGATGGTCCGATGCCCGACGGGTGAGGACGGTGCGGATCACCTCGAAAGCGGGGATTTGCAGGCCTCCCGTCACATAGATGCGGTCGAGCCGCAGGGTTGGCATGCGGGCGTGGAAACTGCGTGGATTGGCGACGTCGGCGAAGGAGGACGCCAGCTGGCGCAGCCGGGGGGAGCTGGGCGTCCATTCGTTGAGGTCGCCCATGAACAGGGTCGGAAGCTCCGGCTGGCTCTCCACCCGCGACACTATGTCGCCGACCTGCTTGGCCCGTTCCCAGGGATCGAGGCCGAGATGGGCGACGATCACCCGCACGGGGCGGCCCTCCACCTCCACCACCGCGTCGATGCCGCCGCGCGGCTCGCGCTTGCCGACGGACAGGTCCATCGTCTCCATCGACCGCACCGGCAGGCGGGTCAGCAGGCAGTTGCCGTAATGGGCGCGCTCGCTGTGCTTGGTCGGGCCGGCATAGGCTTTCAGCCCGGTGTTGCGCTCCAGGAAGGCGAACTGGTCCATCCCCGATTCGCCGCGGTGGTGCCAACCGACCTCCTGCAGCCCGATCAGGTCGACGTCGAGGTCGCGGATCACCTGGGCGATGCGGTCGGGGGCGAAGCGGGCATCCAGGCCGACGCAGCTGTGGATGTTCCAGGTGGCGACGCTGAGTGCGGCCATGCCGTCGGGAACGGGGAGACTGCGGCGGTCGGCACGGCGGGGGCGGCGGGAGCGGGCTGCGCGCAACGCGGCGGCGATGCGCTGGACACGGTCGCGGCTGAAACGGATCACGGTTCCAAATTCCTTTCCTTTGGCCTTGCGTCAGCCCTGTCGTCTTGCCGGCCCGGCGTGTCGCCAGCCCGATCCCGGCCGGAGCGGCCGAGAAGCCGGCTGGTCAGCCAGCCGAGCCCGATGGCCACCGCCGCCATTCCCGCCAGCAGGGCGAAGTCGGCGGCGCCGGGATTCGTTATGGTGCGCTCAAGCTGGTGCCCGAGCAGATTGAAGGCAAGGATGCCGGGTGCAAGACCGACCATGGTGCCGATCACGAAATCGCCGAAGCTCAGCTTCGAGGCGCCGGCGGCGAGATTGACCACGGTGTACGGCGCAATCGGCACGGCGCGCACGCCGGCCACCGCGGCGATGCCGCTGTCGGCCAGCTTCCCGTTGATGCGGGCGATCAGCGGGCCGCCATGGCGGTCCAGCAGGTCGCGGCCGGCGATCCGCCCGGTCCAGAACATCGCCGCCGCCGAGGCGACCGCCCCGGCCATGGCGGTGGGAAAGCCCCACCACGGCCCCATGACGATGGCGGTGGCGGCGATCATCACGGTCAGCGGGAACATGACGTAACCGCCGGCGACATAGGCCAGCATCAGCCACAGCGGCGCCAGCGGGCTGTCGCCCAGGCTGTGGAAGGCCGACAGCACGGCATCCAGCGTCGCCCATTCCCGCAGTGCTGTGTAGCGCCACATGCCCCACAGCCCCAGCAGCGCCAACATGCCGGCCAAGGTCAGCCAGTGGCGGGTGCGCGGGATGCGCGACGGCAGCACGCGGCGGACGATCTCCACCGCGCCGACCGGATGTTCGGGATCGAAGACGCGGGCATCGGCCACCGCGGCGGCCAGACCGTCCGGTTCGGGGTCGTGCAACGGCTCCAGCGTGCGGCCGACCGGCTTGCGCAGCTGGTCGATGGCGGCGGCGAGCGAGCCCAGCCGCCGGTGCGCCGCTGCCACCTCCGCCGCGGTGGAGCCCAGATGCTCGGCGATCAGGTCGTCGCGGGTGTGCAGGATGGCGCGGCGGGTGTCGGCATGCTCCGGCCCCGGCCCGGCCTCCAGCGCCAGGTCGCACTCGGTGTCGAGCCCCATGGAGCGGTTGTTCAGGTTGGCCGAGCCGATGCGCAGCAGCCGGTCGTCGACCACCATCACCTTGGCATGGACGGTGATGCAGGCGCCGCCGTCGGTCAGCGCCGCGAACAGGCGGAAGCGGCCATGGCGGTCGGCCTCGCGCAACTCGCGGGTCAGCCGGGCGCGGGCGCCGAGCATGACGGTGTTCTCCAGCCAGCTGGTGGTGCGCGCCGGGTTGACGACGATCACCTCCGGGCCGTCGGGTTCCGCCAGCCGGGCCTTCAGCGCCTCGGCCACCGCGGTCGAGGCGAAATACTGGCTTTCCAGATAGATGACGTCGCGCGCCGCGGCGATGGCCGCCAGATAGAGCGCCTCGACCTCGCGCACCTCGTCGCGCCCGTTGCAGGCGGGATCGGTGCGGGCGATGCCGACGCGCACGCCGCGCAGCATCGGCTCGAAGCCCGGCGGCCAGGGGTCGGCGGCCAGCGGATGGCGGCGGGCGGGCCGGCCGGGGGCCGGGGCGGGGGGCTTCAGCGTCTCGCCGGTGGCGCGCGCCCAGCGGTCGCGGAACATCTCGCCCAGTGCGCGGGCGGCGTCGCCGTCCACCGCCATCATCACGTCGTGGAACGGCTCGTAGGGCTTGCCGTCGGGCTGGCGCCGCCGCGGGTCATGGGCATGGTGGGCGCGGGTGTCCCAGCGGTTGGCGGTGATGTCCAGCCCGCCGCAGAAGGCGACCCGGTCGTCGATCACCAGCATCTTCTGGTGATGGCAGGCGCCGGTCGGGTGATCGCCGTCCAGCCGGTATTGCAGGCGCCGGTGGGTCAGCCAGTTGCGCAGCATGAAGGGATGTGACCAGCGGGCGAGGTCGAACAGCTCGGCATAGTCCCACTTCAGCACATGGATGTGCAGGTCGGGCCGGGTGGTCGCCAGCCAGTTCAGCAGCGTGCCGAGCCGGTCGGGCCGGCGCGGCCGGCGGGTCTGCGGCATCAGGCGGATGCGGGCGTCGAAATCCCAGGCGGTCATGTAGATGCTGCGCCGGGCGCGCCGCATGGCGGCCTTGGCCAGCGCGAAGTAATCCTCCGCATCGACGATCACGCTGAGCCTTGCGGTGTCCTCAACCCGCCAGCAGGTCTGCCCCGGTTGCAGGATCGGCCGCAGCACACCGGCCGATCCGGCGATGTCGGGCGTCGATCCGGCTGACGGAAGCGGCTGGGGCGAGTGGGCGTACATGGCATCCGATCGGGTGGGTGTCCTGGGTCATAACATGTGGGAAGGCCAATCCTTCCCCACCCCTCGCCATTTGGTGAAAGCCGATGGGAATTGCAGCCATCAGGCCACGCCTACGCTCAGAAAATCACGATGGCCGGAGCTTTTAAGGGCGCCGGGACCCCCCGATTGACCTCGCTCAGTGCGGGCGGGGTGCCGGGCGTGGCAGGACTGTGCCGTCGTCGGGCACCGCCTTCGAGGGGACCGCAGAGCATGAAGATCGCCATCGGCACCAAGGATTTCGCCACCATCGCCAGCCATGGCGGCCGCACCCGCCGCTTCCTGGTCTATGAGGCCGACGCCGGCACCGCCCCGATGGAGATCGGGCGGATCGAGCTGGGGGAGGAGGAGGTGCTGCACCTCTGCGGCGACGGCCGGCCCCACCCGATCGATGCGGTGCGGGTGGTGATCGCCGGATCGTCGGGCGCCGGCTTCGTCGCCCACATGAAGCGCCGCGGCATCGAACCGGTCACGACGACGGAGACCGACCCGCTGCGGGCGATCCACGGCTGGTTTGCCGGCACGCTGGAGCCGGCGGCGGAACCGGCGCATCCCCATGAGCACCATGACGGTGACGGGCACGCGTATTGACTGGATTCCCGCCTGCGCGGAAGTGACGGCGACCCGAATCCCGATCAGACCGGGAAGCTGACGCTGGCCGTGGTGCCGGCGGCGTCGCTGTCGGTGGACAGCGTGTCGCCGAGCTGGCCGGCCAGCGCCTCGGCCAGCATCAGCCCGTCCTCGGCGGTGGTGTCGAAACCGGCGGGCAGGGCGCGGCCGTTGTCCTCCACCGTCAGGCGGGCGCGGCCGCTGTCGCCCTGCTGGCGCACGGTGATGCGGATCCAGCCGTCGTCGGGGAAGGCGTGATGCAGGCAGCTCGTCACCAGTTCCGCGATGATCAGGCCCAGCGGCATCGCCTCGTACAGGCCGATCTGGATCGGATCGGAATTGACGGTCACCGGCACGCGCGACAGGGCGCCCGGTGTGCCTTCCCGCACCGCTTCGCAGAGTGCCGTGACATAGCGGCCGAGATCGACATGGGTGCCGGCGCCGCTCTCGTGCAGCTGGCGGTAGAGGATCGCCAGCGCCTCGATGCGGACCATGGTCTGCTCGTAGGCGGCGCGGGCGTCGGGATCGCGGATGCGTCCGGCCTGCAGCTTCAGCAGGCTGATGACCAGTTGCAGGCTGTTCTTGGCGCGATGCTGCAACTCCCGCAGCTCGGCTTCCAACTCCTGGATGCGCGCCGCCAGCCGGTCGGCCGGAGACAGGCCGGACACGCCTGACGCTACGCCGTCGCCGGTCTGGTCCGGAGGAGAATAGGCGGCCTGCGACCGCGGAAGCATCGGCATGGGGACGGACTCGGCTCGATCGTCACGGGTAAGGATCGTCGAAAACATTCGTCAATCTAAGCGCTTGTCCGGCAGGCCCCACCGGTTCTGAGGGAGTAACCCGCCGCGCCTAGCCGATATGACCGGGCCGTTATGAGAGAGGTGACGTAACGCTCACCCTGCATCCTGCCGTATGTCTGACGCCACGACCAGAAGAAAGCCAAAAGAAATATTGTATCCCTCGGTTGCACTGGCAAGAGTGCCCCGATGACGATACGCAAAAGCTTGGCCTGGGGCCTGCTGCTGGTCGCCCTGTCCGGCGGTTGCGCCGCTGTGGTCGGTGCCGGCGGCGACTCCGATCCCACCCCCGGTCCCCTTCCCGTCACCGCCTCCGCGGTGCCGCTCGACCGCGGGCGGCCGGACAAGGTCGCGGTCGGGCCGTTGCGCTTTCTGGGCGGCCTGGACATCGCCGGGGGCGAGCGGGTCGGCGGCCTGTCCGGCCTTTGGATCGATCCGGCCGGCGACCGCTTCGTCGCCATCGGCGACACCGGGCTGGTGGTGGATGGCCGGCTGCAAACCGATGCCGAGGGCCGGCTTGCCGGCCTGTCGGAAGTCCATGCCCGTCCCTTGCCGGTCGAGGAGGGGATCTCCCATCGCAAGCGCCGCACCGATGCCGAGGATTTGACGCGGCTGCCCGACGGCGGCTGGCTGGTGTCGCTGGAGCGCGACCACCGCATCCTGCGCTACAAGGGCGGCGATGGCGGTGATCGGGGACCGGAGGGCACGCCCACGCCGATTCCGATGCCGCCGGGGATGGACAGCACGCCGGAGAATGGCGGGCTGGAGTCGCTGACCCTGCTTCCCGACGGCCGGCTGCTGACCATCGAGGAGGGCAAGGACAACGGCCATCAGGACCGCCGCGCCTGGATAACCCGCATGGGCTCGTCCAGGGACGGCGTGCCGGCGAGCGCCGCCGACTGGCAGCCCTTTACCTACCGGACGGCCCCGCGCTACCGCCCGACCTCCGTCGCCCCGCTGCCAGACGGCGGCGTGCTGGTGCTGGAACGCCGGGTGTCGCTGCTCGGCGGCTGGTCGTCGCGGCTGGTGCGGGTTGCGGCGCGCCAGTTGACCGCCGGTGCGGTGGTGGACGGCGAGGAACTCGGGCGTCTGGAGGCGCCGCTGGTGAACGACAATTTCGAAGGCATCGCCACCCAGCCGGGGCCGGTGGGGGAAACGCTGGTCTATCTGATCTCCGACAACAATTTCAGCTCGCTCCAGCGTACCTACCTGCTGATGTTCGCCCTGCACGGCCCCTCCTCGTGACCCTCGCGGCCCGACCAAAGTAGGACGCGGCCGACAGTGCTGGGCATTTGACAGGGCTGCGGCCCTGCGGCTAGCTGGGCAGGGCTGGTTGCAAGGGAAACAATCGTGGTGACGAGCGATAAGACGGGTGCCGTTCCGGCGCCGGCGGCGCCAGCTGCCGGCCGGGCGGCGCTGCTGACCCTGCTGGCGATGCTGGCCTTCGCCGCCAACTCCATCCTGTGCCGGCTGGCGCTGACCCAGACCTCCATCGACCCGGCCGGCTTCACCCTGGTGCGCATCGCCTCCGGTGCGGCCAGCCTGTGGCTGATCGCCTGGGCGACGGGACACGCGAAGGCGGGTGCCGGCAGCTGGCGCGGCGCGGCGGCGCTGCTGGCCTATGCCGCCGCCTTCTCCTTCGCCTATCTGACCATGACCGCGGGGACCGGGGCACTGCTGCTGTTCGGGGCGGTGCAGGCCACCATGATCCTGGTCGGGCTGTATCGCGGCGAACGGCTGGTGCCGCTGCAATGGGGCGGGCTGGCGCTGGCGCTCGGCGGGCTGGCCCTGCTGCTGGCGCCCGGACTGTCGGCGCCGGACCCGCTGGGGGCGCTGCTGATGGTGGCCGCCGGGGCGGCCTGGGGGATCTATTCGCTGCTGGGGCGGGCCAGCCGCGACCCCATCGCCACCACCGCCGGCAATTTCCTGCGCGCCGCACCGATGGCGGCGGTTCTGGCGCTGCTGGCAGCCCTGGCGGGACCGCTTTCCGGTGGTGGGCTGCGCTGGGACCAGGGCGGGCTGGTCTATGCGGTGCTGTCGGGGGCGCTGGCGTCGGGTGTCGGCTATTCCATCTGGTATGCGGCGCTGCCGGCCTTGACCGCCGCCCGCGCGGCCTCCGTCCAGCTGAGCGTTCCGGTCGTCACCGCGCTTGCTGCGGTGCTGGCGTTGGGGGAACGGATCACGCCGGTCCTGGCGGTGTCGTCGGTCGCCGTGCTGGGCGGCATCGCCTTGGTCATCCTCGGCAAATCCCGGCGGAGGTGAGACCGCCCCGCCTCACACCGGAGCGGGCTGCGTCCGCTTCAGCGTCCGCAGGGGCTCCGACCGGTTGCGCAGCCGGGAGGGCGGGAACAGCACGGTGGCGGTGGTGCCCCGGCCCAGCACGCTCGACAGCACGAAGCGGCCGTCCTGCAACTCGACCAGCGACTTGACCAGCGGCAGCCCCAACCCGGTCCCGGCATAGCGCCGGGTGTGGGAGTTGTCGACCTGATGGAAGGGCTCCATCACCTGGTCCAGTTCGATGGCGGGGATGCCGATGCCGGTGTCGCTGACCCGCAGGCGCAGGCTGCGCGCCACGCGGTCGGCCTCGACGACGATTTGCCCGCCGGGCGGGGTGAACTTCACCGCGTTGGACAGCAGGTTCAGCAGGATCTGACGCACCGCACGGGCATCGGCATAGAGGATGGGCAGGGAACCGGGCAGCGCCGCCGTGAGGATCACGCCCTTTTCCACCGCCAGCGGACCCATCTGACGCAGGCATTCGCCGATCAGGTCGTCGACCGCCAGATCCTCCTGATGCAGCACATATTTGCCCGACTCGATCTTGGTGGTGTCGAGGATGTCGTTGATCAGGCTCAGCAGATGCTGGCCGGACTTGCGGATGTCGCCGACATACTCGGTCTGCTTGGCTGACATCTGGCCGAAGATGCCGCTTTCAAGCGCCTCGGCGAAGCCGATAACGGCGTTCAGCGGGGTGCGCAGCTCGTGGCTCATGTTGGCCAGGAACTGGGTCTTGGCCCGGTTGGCGGCGTCGGAGATCTGCTTGGCGGCGATCAGCTCCGCCTCGATCCGGTGGCGGGCCGCGATGTCTTGGATCAGCCGCTGCTGGCTGTTGCGCAATGCCCGTTCGCTATCCTGGAGATCCGCCATCGCCCGTTCCCGCCGCTCCGCCTCGCGCAGCAGGGCGAGCGTCATCGCCGCCAGTACCAGCGTCCCGGCAAGATCGGCCGCCGTCAGCGTCATCGCCTTCGACCACCAGGACGCCAGCACTGCGTCGCGCGACGACGAGACGGTCACCGCCAGTGGCATCTCGGTCGACGCGCGATAGCTGAGGATCCGGCGCGGCCCGTCGCTGGCGCTGTCCAGCAGTTCGGTGCCCGCCCGCGCCTGCTTCAGCAGCGTGGTGAACAGCGGCAGATGGTGGGCGGAAAGGCCGATGTGGCTGTCATGGTCGGGGAAGCGGGCGATCACCGGCCCGTCGGCGTGATAGAGCGTGACCACCGCGTCGCCGGAGAGGGGAAGCGTCTGGTAGAAGCCGCGGAAGGCCATCGGCTCAATCACCGCGACCACCACGCCGGCGAAGCGGCCGTCCGGCGCCTCGAGCCGCCGGCTCATGCTGATGAACCAGGTGTTGGAGGTGCGGCCGCGCACCGGGTTGCCGACGAAGACCGCATCGGCACCGCCGGGAACCAGCCTGTCGCGGTGCGCCATCAGGTAATCGCGGTCCGACAGGTCGATGCCGGCCGGCTCCAGGGTCTGGGTGTCGTGGATCAGTTTGCCGTCGGCCGACACCACCAGAATGGCGCGGATCAGTGGCGACAGGGTCGCCTGACGGCGCAGCAGGGCGTAGACGTCGGCGTCGCCGCGCTCCCAGGCGTCGGCGCGCACGGCCAGAACCTCGACGACTCCGGCCAGGATTTTCGCCACGCCGGACAGGCTGTCGGTGGCATGGTGCTCCAGCACCAGCGCCATCGCCGCGCTGTCCTCCCGCGCCCGGGCCAGCGTCTCGTCGCGCTGGTGCAGCAGGTCGTAACCGACCAGGGCGTTGAGGCCCAGGATCAGCGCCACACGGAATGCGCCCATTCCCCCTTTGAGACGCGAGATCAAGCGACGGTCCGCCATGTCCGGTCAAGGATTGTGCAATCCTACACCGTGCAGGGAGCGGCCGGAAGTCGCCTTTCCGTGGAATAAGGAGGGCGTCTGTTCCCTTAGAGACGGACGGACGTGCTGGAATAGCGCTCCGCGGTCGAGTGGCCCATCGTGTTCAGCACCGCAGCCGTGCCCAGTGCGATCACCGCCGCGGCGGCGAAGCCGAGGATCATTGCCTTCATTCCATCACTCCCTGACACATGCGCGACTTCGGTCGCATAAAAGCAAAGCGGCCGCGGCGGCGCAATCCGCGCTTTCCCAGACGCCGCAGACCCGGCCGAATCCGCTTAGACCTCGTCGGGATCGACCAGCGTCAGCGAGATGACGTCGCTGTCGATCAGCACCTTGCCGGCATGCTCGAAATTGACGGTGATGCGGTTGCGGATGGCCGACTGCACCTGTCCCAGCCCCCAGTCGGGCTGGTCCGGGTGGCGCACCCAGGCGCCGGGCACCAGCGAATCGTCCATGTCGGGTCCCATCCATCGAACTATTGTACATAGGAAATGCGACCGCCTGTGCGGCGGCGCCGGGAAAGTATAGAATCTCCGGCACCGCGCCGTCGCCGTTCCTTTTTTCCGGAGTCTGCCTCGTGACCGAATCGTCCTCCCTCCCCGTCAGCGTCGACATCCGCGTTCTGGAGCTGCTGGCGTCGAAGCTCTGCCACGATCTGGTCAGCCCGGTCGGCGCCATCCGCAACGGGCTGGAACTGATCGAGGAGATGCAGGAGGACGAGGATGGCGGGACTGCCGTCGGCGGATTTCTCGGCGAGGCGGTGAAGCTGATCGACCATTCCTCCGGCCAGGCCGACCGCCGGCTGCGGGTGTTCCGGCTGGCCTATGGGGTGGCGGGGCGCGACCAGAAGGGCTTCGGCGACGCCCGCGCCGCCGCCGCCGGCTATGTCGAGGGCGGACGGACCCGGCTGGACTGGCCGGAACGGGTGCCGCACGACATGACCGCCCAGCGCCGCGGCGTGGTCAAGCTGGTGCTGAATCTGGTGATGCTGGCGGACGAGGCGCTGACCCATGGCGGTCTGGTCTCCGTCGCCGCCGACGGCGACGAGACGGCGGGCCGCATCACCGTGACCGCCGCCGGCCGGCCGGGCACCCTCAAACCGGAGACCGCGGCGGCTCTGGCCGGAACGGCGACGGCCGAGGCGCTGAGCCCCCGCACCATCCACGCCTATCTGGCCGGCCGGCTGGCCGAGAGCGACGGCTTCCGCATCGCCGTTGCCACCGAAAGCAGCGAACGGCTGGTCTTCACCGCGGAGTGGTGAGGCGTCCGGCCGCTCTTCCAGCCGAGTCTACAGCTGTTTGAAAATCCGCGGCTCCACCACGACCTGTTCCACACCGCCGGTGGTCTGGTGGGCCGTGGTGCGCAGCGTGACCGCCAGATTGTGGCGGGCGGCCTCCGCCAGCGCGGCGTTGAGGCGTTCCACGGCTTCGCGCACGGTTTGGGCGATTTCGGCGTCGCTCATCGATCCTCCCTGTGACAAAGGAACCCCGATCCTACCGGTAGCAGCTCCCGGAAGACTCCCTATCGGAAGAGGTAAGGTTCTCTTAATCAGTGTTTGACAGGCTCCCACCCTACCTGGACTGGAGCGCAACCGGCAGCCTTTCGATGCTGCCCGTTCGAGCCGCAGGCCGGCGCGGACCATAAACATTGGGCCTGGGGAATGCGACATGGATGATCTGCTGTCCGAATTTCTGACGGAGACCAACGAGAACCTCTCGGTGCTCGACGTCGAGCTGGTCAGGTTGGAGCAGAACCCCAACAATCCGGAACTGCTGTCGAACATCTTCCGGCTCGTCCACACCATCAAGGGAACCTGCGGCTTCCTCGGCCTGCCCCGCCTGGAAAAGGTGGCGCACGCGTCGGAGAACGTGCTGGGCAAGTTCCGTGACGGCGAACTGACGATCAATCCGGAAGCCGTTTCGCTGATCCTGCAGGCTCTGGACACCATCAAGAGCCTGCTGGCGGTGCTGGAAGCGACCGAGGCGGAACCGCCCGGCGACGACCTGCCGCTGATCGAGCGGCTGAACCTGTGCGCCGAAGGCAAGCTGGGCGGTCCCGCCCCGGTCGCCGCCGCCGCCGCTCCGCCGCCGCCGCCGACCGCCCCTGCGGTTGCCGCGTCGGAATCCCGGCCGGTGACGATGGACGAGCTGGAGGCGCTGTGGAACTCCACGCCCGGCCCGAACGACATTCCCGCTCCGGCGGCCGGCACCGCGGTCGCCACCCGCGCGCCCGAGCCGGCCGAGGAGCCCGCCCAGTCCCACGACCTCGTCGTGCCCGATGCCGAGCCGGCCGCCGCCAAGGTGCCGGCGCCGGTCGCCCCGATGGCGGGTGCCTCGGGCGGCGGCAACGCCGGTGCCGCCGATGCGGGTGCCGAGGCCGCGACCGAGGAATCGGCGGTCGCCGCCCAGACCATCCGCGTCAACGTCGACCTGCTCGAAAACCTGATGACCATGGTGTCGGAGCTGGTGCTGACCCGCAACCAGCTGCTGCAGATCCTGCGGTCGCAGAAGGAGAGCGAGTTCGCCGCGCCGCTGCAGCGCCTGAACCACGTGACGTCGGAGCTGCAGGAAGGCGTCATGAAGACGCGCATGCAGCCCATCGGCAACGCCTGGGCCAAGCTGCCGCGTCTGGTGCGCGATCTGGCGCATGAACTGAACAAGAAGATCGACCTCCAGATGCTCGGCGCCGACACCGAGCTGGATCGCCAGGTCCTGGAGCTGATCAAGGATCCGCTGACCCACATGGTGCGCAACAGCGCCGACCATGGGCTGGAGATCCCGGCGGAGCGCGTGAAGTCCGGCAAGACGGAGACCGGTCGCATCACCCTGAACGCCTATCACGAGGGCGGCCACATCATCATCGAGATCCAGGACGACGGTAAGGGCCTTGCCATCGACCGGATCAAGCAGAAGGCGATCCAGAACGGGATGGCGTCGGAAGGCGAGCTGGCCTCGATGACCGACCAGCAGATCATCCAGTTCATCATGAAGCCGGGCTTCTCCACCGCCGCCAAGGTCACCAACGTGTCGGGCCGCGGCGTCGGCATGGACGTGGTGAAGACCAACATCGAGAAGATCGGCGGCACGATCGAGATCAAGTCGGTCCAGGGCAAGGGGTCGACCTTCGTCATCAAGATCCCGCTGACGCTGGCCATCGTCTCGGCCCTGATCGTGGAATGCGCCGGCGAGCGCTTCGCCATTCCGCAGATCAGCGTGGTCGAGCTGGTGCGCGCCGCCGCCGACAGCGAGCACACCATCGAACGCCTGAAGGGCACGCCGGTCCTGCGCCTGCGCAACCGTCTGCTGCCGCTGGTCTCGCTCCAGCAGCTGCTGCGGCTGGACGACAGCGAGGACGCCAAGAAGCCGGCGGATGAGACCTTCATCGTCGTCACCCAGGTCGGCACCTACACCTTCGGCATCATGGTCGACCGCGTGTTCGACACCGAGGAAATCGTGGTGAAGCCGGTGGCGCCGATCCTGCGCCACATCGAGATGTTCTCGGGCAACACGATCCTGGGCGACGGCTCGGTCATCATGATCCTGGATCCCAACGGCATTGCGTCGGCCACCGGCGAGATGGCGATGGGCGAGGCTGCCGGCAAGGAGACCACCGCGGTCCAGACCCAGCGCCAGGAGGACAAGATGGCGCTTCTGCTGTTCCGCGCCGGCGAGGGTGCGCCCAAGGCGGTGCCGCTGTCGCTGGTCGCCCGTCTGGAGGATGTCGATCTCGCCACGGTCGAAATGTCGAACGGCCTGCCGGTGGTCCAGTACCGCGGCAAGCTGATGCCGCTGGTGCCGATCGACCCGAACTTCGTCGTCGCCACCGAGGGCCGGCAGCCCGTGCTGGTCTTCGCCGACGGCGACCGCTCGATGGGCCTGATCGTCGACGAGATCGTCGACATCGTGGAGGAGAAGCTGAACGTCCAGCTGGCCGCGGAGCGTCCCGGCCTGATGGGGTCGGCCATCATCGCCGGCAAGGCGACCGAAGTGATCGACGCCGGCTTCTTCCTGACCCAGGCCTACAAGGACTGGTTCGGCTCCTCCACCCAGGAGGGGTTCGAGGAGGAGAAGCTCCAGCGCGTGCTGCTGGTGGACGACAGCCCCTTCTTCCGCAACCTGCTGACGCCGCTGCTGTCGGTCGCCGGCTACGACGTGACGGCGGTGGAGAATGCCGGCGACGCGCTGGCGCTCTGCGAGGCGGGCGAGGACTTCGACGTCATCGTCTCCGACATCGAGATGCCGGGCATGAGCGGCTTCGACTTTGCCGAGGCGGTGCGCCACGGCAGCCGTTGGCAGCGCGTTCCGATGGTGGCGTTGTCCAGCCATGCCAGCGCCCGCGATCTCGACCGCGGCCGGATCGCCGGTTTCAACGACTATGTCGCCAAGTTCGACCGTGACGCGCTGCTCTTCGCGCTCCAGCAGACGCTGACCGACCAGAAAGGTGCCGCATGAGCAACGCCAAGCTGCCGTCCACCGTCCGCAAGTCGCGGGGCGACGATCTCGTCGTCTCCGGCAACCAGGACTTCGTGACCATGACGATCGCCGATCAGATGTTCGGCATCCCGGTCCTTCAGGTGCAGGACGTGCTGGGCCATCAGCGGATCACCCGCATCCCGCTGGCTCCGCCGGAGGTCGCCGGATCGCTGAATCTGCGCGGCCGCATCGTCACCGCCATTGACGTCCGCCTGCGGCTCGGCCTGACCGGCCGTCCGAAGGACAAGCCCGGCATGTCGATCGTCGTCGACCTGCGCGGCGAGCTGTACAGCCTGATGGTCGATTCGGTCGGCGAGGTGCTCAGCCTGACCAAGGAGGACTTCGAACGCAACCCGGCGACCCTGGATCCGCGCTGGCGCGAGGTATCGACCGGAATTTATAGGCTGAACGGCCAGTTGATGGTTGTGCTGGACGTGCCCCGTCTGCTCAACTTCACAACCATCGAGACGGCCTGACGGTTTGCGGCGCCTTGCCCCCTGGGGAAGGGCGCCGCGCCGGCCGGCCGGCTTTCGCCGACGAACAGATGACCTGAGGCCCTGCCGCAATGAAATCCTGCCTGGTGGTCGATGACAGCCGCGTTGTCCGCAAGGTCGCGCGCAAGATCCTGGAAGAGCTGAATTTCGCCTGCTCGGAGGCGGAGGACGGCAAGCAGGCGATGGAAGCCTGCGCGGCGCAGATGCCGGACGCCATCCTGCTGGACTGGAACATGCCGGTGATGACCGGGATCGAGTTCCTGCGCCGGCTGCGCAAGATGAGCGGGGGAGAACAGCCCAAGGTGGTGTTCTGCACGACCGAGAACGACCTTGCCCACATCCAGGAGGCGCTGTCCGCCGGGGCCAACGAGTACATCATGAAGCCCTTCGACAGCGACATCATCCAGACCAAGTTCGCGCAGGTCGGCCTTCTGTGACCCCGAACGGGATGTCAGGAGAGCCAGCGTTGAACCAGTCGAGTTGAAAGGCGAATCGCCGTTATGTCGGACAGTTTTGGCAGAGGCCCCCTCACCACCGCGCGACCGGCCAACCCGGATCCCGTCCGGGTCATGGTGGTGGACGACTCCGCCGTCATCCGCGGCCTGCTGACCCGCGCGCTGGAAGGGGACCCGGACATCCGCGTGGTCACCTCCGTCGGCGACGGCCAGATGGCGGTCAATTCGCTGCAGCGCAATTCCATCGATGTTATCGTGCTGGACATCGAGATGCCGGTGATGGACGGGCTGACCGCCATTCCGAAGCTGCTGGCGGTTGCGCCGCAGGTGAAGATCATCATGGCCTCCACGCTGACGCTGCGCGGGGCCGACGTGTCGATCCGCTGCCTGTCGGCCGGTGCGGCCGATTACATTCCGAAGCCGACCTCCACCCGCGAGATCGGCGGGGCGGAGGACTTCAAGCGCGAGCTGGTCGCCAAGGTCAAGGCGCTGGGTGCCGCCGCCCGGCGTGCCGGATCGCGCTCGCGCGGCGAAATCCGACCGCTGACCCCGGCGGCTCCGCTGGGGCTGCTGAAGCGCGAGGTCGGGCCGATCGTCACCCGGCCGACTCCGGCCGGCACCCTCGCCACCAAGCCGGACGTGATCGCCATCGGCAGTTCCACCGGCGGGCCGCAGGCGCTGTTCGAGGTGCTGTCGCACCTGAAGGCCGGCGTCAGCCAGCCGATCCTGATCACCCAGCACATGCCGGCGACCTTCACCACCATTCTGGCCGAGCACATCACCCGCCAATGCGGGATCGATGCGCGCGAGGCCAAGGACGGCGAGCCGATCGTGCAGAACCGCTGCTACATCGCGCCCGGCGACTTCCACATGCTGGTGACCCAGCGCGCCGGTACCAATGTGATCGCGCTCAGCAAGGATCCGCCCGAGAATTTCTGCCGCCCGGCGGTCGACCCGATGATGCGGTCGATCCTGAAGGCCTTCGGCGGCCGCAAAATCCTGGCCTGCATCCTGACCGGCATGGGGCAGGACGGGCTGAAGGGCTGCACCGACGTGGTCAATGGCGGCGGCACACTGATCGCCCAGGACGAGGCATCGAGCGTGGTCTGGGGCATGCCCGGTGCCGTGGCGCAAGCCGGCATCTGCAACGTCATCCTGCCGCTCAAGGAAATCGGTCCCCACATCCGCAAGCTCGCTTCGAGGGCAGCATGAGAGTCGAAGATTTCGACATGTTCTCCACGCTGCTTAAGCAGCGTTCCGGCCTGGTCCTCACCCGCGACAAGGCGTATCTGCTCGAATTCCGGCTGATGCCGGTGGCGCGCAAGTGGAACATGAAGGGGCTTGAGGAGCTGGCGACCACCGTCCGCACCCGCAAGGACGAGGCGCTGCTGCGCGACATCACGGAGGCGATGACGACCAACAAGTTGTCCTTCTTCCGCGACCAGAAGCCATTCGACCAGTTCCGCCAGCTGGTGCTGCCGAAGCTGATGGAGGCGCGGGCGGCCAAGCGCAGCTTGCGCATCTGGTCGGCCGCCTGTTCGTCGGGCCAGGAAGCCTATTCGCTGTCGATGATCCTGAACGACGAGGCGGCGAAGCTGGCCGGCTGGCGCATCGAGATCGTCGGCACCGACATTTCGGCGGAAATGGTGGAGCGGGCGAAGGCCGGCGTCTACACCCAGTTCGAGGTGCAGCGCGGCCTGCCGATCACCATGCTGGTGAAGCATTTCAAGCAGAACGGCGACAAGTGGCAGATCAGCCAGCAGCTGCGCCAGATGGCGTCGTTCCGCGAATGGAACCTGCTGGGCGATTTGTCGGCGCTGGGACAGTTCGACATCGTCTTCTGCCGCAACGTGTTGATCTATTTCGACCAGCCGACCAAGGCGAAGGTTCTGGAATCGATTTCCCGCCAGATGCCGCAGGATGGCGTTCTGTATCTGGGCGGTGCCGAAACGGTGCTGGGCATCACCGACAAGTTCAAGCCGGTGGAAGGCCAGCGCGGTCTCTACAGCCTGGGCGGCTTCTCGGCCGCCGGCGCCAAGGTGGCGTAAGGGGCCTCAGGAGGGGCGTCTTCAGGAGCGACGGGGGCGGGGAAGCCGCCCCCACTGGAATCGGTGAAAAATCAAGCCGACGGCGTGATCGACTTGATCGGGCCGCGCGGATTGCCGGACATTTCGGCGATCTTGCGGTCCTGCGCTTCGATGTACGTGCGGATGGAATTCTCGCGGTCGAACTGATCGATGTCGGTGGTCGGCACCTTGCGGTTCGAGGTGCGTGCACCGTCCTGGTAAATCACGTCGAAAAGCGCGAAGGCGTTGTCGACGGGCTGTTTCTTCTGACGGGCCATGGCCTGTCCTCCGTATGATCGCGGTCGGCCGCGCCTGCGGCCGTCCGTTCAGGCATTGTTGGTGTCGGTTTTGATCTCGGCATCGGCATCGGTGTCGGTCGCCAGGGACTCGTCCTGCGTCTCCGTGCCGTCCGGATCGCCGGCGCGGCGGGCGGCGACGCCTTCCTCGCGACGCTGAAGCTTTTCCTGCTTCCTCTGTTCCTTGGCCCGGTTGCGCTCAGCCCGCTGCTGGTTGTAGTTCGGTTTGAAAGCCATCGCGGATCTCCTCTGGGCAGAGCCCTGCATCTGGGCGACAGGGACTTGTGCAACACGGAAAAAGGGCACCGGTTTCCCGATGCCCCTTTTTCCGCAGGTCGGCGGTCAGGCGGTCAGACCGCCTTCAGATTTTCCGCCGAGGTCTTGCCACGCTTCGGATCGCGCTGCTCCTCGTAGGAAATCTTCTGGCCATCGACCAGGCTGCGCAGCCCGGCGCGTTCGACAGCGGAGATGTGAACGAACACATCCGGGCCGCCGCTTTCCGGCTGAATGAAACCGAAGCCCTTGGTGCTGTTGAACCATTTGACGGTGCCGACGGGCATGTCTGTCTCCCATAACGCAAAGGGCGCCACACCACCGGTGCGGCGCATCAGACTGGGTGTGGGATTGGCGGCCCCCAGGTGCTCGCGATCGAATTTTGCGATGGCGAAAAAAGAGGGGCTGAGCGTGGAGGCTTTTGAAAGCCCCGCAGTCCGAAGCAGAATGACTTACCAGATATGGCAACGCCCGGTCCGGCTTTCAAGGTGAAAGTCGGCCGGGCGTGGAGGAGTTGCAAAAGAAAAGCGGAAGCGGTGAGGAGTCAGCCGGCGGCCTGCTGTTGCGGCACGCGCGGCGGGGGCGGGGGATTGCCTTCGACGATTTCCTCTTGCGGGTCGCGCAGCACGTAACCGCGGCCCCACACGGTTTCGATGTAGTTGTCGCCCTGGGTGGCGGCGGCCAGCTTCTTGCGCAGTTTGCAGACGAAGACGTCGATGATCTTCAATTCCGGCTCGTCCATCCCGCCATAGAGATGGTTCAGGAACATCTCCTTGGTCAGCGTCGTGCCCTTGCGCAGGCTCAACAGCTCCAGGATGCCGTATTCCTTGCCGGTCAGGTGCAGCGGCGACTGGTCGACCTCCACCGTGCGGGTGTCGAGGTTGACGGTCAGGCGGCCGGTGCGGATGATGCTGTCGGAATGGCCCTTCGACCGGCGGACGATGGCCTGGATGCGGGCGATCAGCTCGCGCTTGTCGAACGGCTTGGTCAGGTAATCGTCGGCGCCGAACCCCAGGCCCTTGATCTTGTTGTCCATTTCGGTCAGGCCGGACAGGATCAGGATCGGGGTGGTCACGCGCGCGGCGCGTAGGCGGCGAAGAACCTCGTAACCGTCGATGTCCGGCAGCATCAGGTCGAGAATGATGATGTCGTAATCGTAGAGCTTGCCGATCTCGAGTCCGTCCTCACCCAGGTCGGTAGAATCGACGATGAAACCTTCCGTGTTCAGCATCAGTTCGATGCTTTTGGCGACGGAGGAATCGTCTTCAACCAGCAGAACCCTCATGGCGATATCCCGACGTTTGATGGCGCGCTTTCGCTACCCGACCCCGGAGATGGTCCCCGATCCTTGATGACCGATTTCAACCATCCCGTTTACACAAGTTAACAGACGATTCAGCTTAACGCCAGTGCCAAGCGCTTACACAACGTTAATCCTTCCATCGCAAGATGCGATCATGGTGGTTAACGTCGCCTCCGTCCACAGAGCTACCACTTAATAGGAGCGCGTCCCGTCTTGGGACCGCCTTCCCTGGAAACGCCGGTATCCGATCCATGACGTTCGATATCGATCAGTTGATCCGCGACATCGACCAGATCCCGGACTCCAGCCGGTACGGCCGCGTCACCGCCGTGTCCGGCCTGATGGTCGAGGTCGGCGGGATCGAGAAGGAGCTGTCGGTCGGCGGCCGCTGCATCGTCGAGACGCGCGACCGCCGTCAGGTCCCGTGCGAAGTGGTGGGCTTCCGCCAGGGCAGGGCGCTCGCCATGCCCTTCGGTGCGCTGGACGGGGTGGGACTGGGCTGCCGCGCGCTGGTGGCGGGCGATCAGGCATGGATCTTTCCGACCGATGCCTGGCTCGGCCGCGTCGTCAACGCGCTGGGCGAACCGGTGGACGGCAAGGGGCCGCTGCCCAAGGGGCCGCAGGGCACGCCGATCCGCAACACGCCGCCCAACGCCCATTCGCGGGCCCGCGTGGGAGAGAAGCTGGATCTGGGCATCCGCGCCATCAACGCCTTCCTCACCTGCTGCCGCGGTCAGCACATGGGCATCTTCGCCGGATCGGGCGTCGGCAAATCGTCGGTCATGTCGATGCTGGCGCGCTTCTCCGCCGCAGAGGTCGCGGTGATCGGCCTGATCGGCGAGCGCGGCCGCGAATTGCAGGAATTCATCACAGAGGATCTGGGCGAGGAGGGTCTGGCCCGCAGCGTCGTCGTCTGCGCCACCTCCGACGAGGCGCCGCTGATGCGCAAGCAGGCCGCCTACATGACGCTGGCGGTCGCCGAGCATTTCCGCGACCAGGGCCGCGACGTGCTGTGCATGATGGACAGCGTCACCCGCTTCGCCATGGCCCAGCGCGAGATCGGCCTGTCGGCCGGCGAGCCGCCGACGACCAAGGGCTATCCGCCGACCGTCTTCGCCGAGCTGCCGCGCCTGCTGGAGCGCGCCGGTCCGGGCGTGGTCGGGGCGGGCACCATCACCGGCCTGTTCACCGTGCTGGTCGACGGCGACGACCACAACGAGCCGATCGCCGACGCCGTGCGTGGCATCCTGGACGGCCACATCGTGATGGAGCGTCAGATCGGCGAGCGCGGGCGCTATCCCGCCATCAACATCCTGCGCAGCGTGTCGCGCACCATGCCCGGCTGCAACACGGCGAACGAGAACGAGCTGGTCGGCCATGCCCGGCGCCTGCTGTCGTCCTACGACAACATGGCGGAGATGATCCGGCTGGGCGCCTACCGCCGCGGCACCGACCCGCAGGTGGACGAGGCGATCCACTTCCAGCCGGCATTGGAAGCCTTTTTGAAGCAGAGCAAGCGCGAGGCCACCGATCTGGAGACCAGCTACGCCATGCTCGCTGAAATCTTTGGGGTGCAGTGGCCGCAATGAGCCTGAAGACGATCATCCGCCTGCAAAAGCTGCAACTGGACGAGAAGCGTCGCGTCCTGGCGGAGCTCCACACACTGGCCGACCGGCTGCGCAACGAGATCGAGAAGGTGAAGCAGGAGATCGTGCACGAGCAGGAAACAGTGCGCGACGATTTTTCTGTCTCCTTCACCTATTCCAACTTCGCCCAGGCGGCGATGGAGCGCGGCCGCAAGCTGGGCGAATCGCTGGGGCAGGTGGAGATGCAGATCAACATCGCCACCGACGAGATGGCCGAAGCCTTCCAGGAATTGAAGCGCTACGAGCTGGCCGAGGAGGAACGGCTGAAGCGCGAGCGCGACAAGCAGAAGCGCAAGGAGGCCGCCATGCTGGACGAAACCGCGCTGGTTGGCTTCAGGCGCCGGCAGGCGGAGGAGGAGGCGACCGGGGGGTGAGGTTTACGGGCGGGGCAATCGGACGCGCTGCCCGGTTCAAAGCTGCCCGGTCAAGCCCTTCAGACGGTCACCGAAACCAGTCCGCCCGGCGACCCGCCGCTGTATCCGCCCGTCGCGGCCGGTGTGAAGCCGCCGGTCGCCGGTGCCGCGGTGGCTGGCCCTGCCGCCGTCCCGCCGCTGCCGGGAGCGCTGGCGAAGGACACCCCAATCGACGCGCTGGCCGCCGTGCCGGTCGTCGTGCCGCCGGACCCGCCCGCCGTCGCGCCATAGCCGCTGCCGGGCGATGTCCCGGTGCCGCCCGCCGATCCGTCCGAGCCGCTCTTCGCCGCAGCCGCTTTTCGCTCGTCCTCCTGGGACAGGCGGTTGGCGGTGCGGCGGTATTCCTCGACCACGCGCTGGGACGGGATCTGGTCCTGGGTTTCGCCGGTGTCGAAGTCGCGGAAATACAGCACGGCCACCCGCGCACCCTGGTCATAGCGCAGGAAGGGGCTGATGAAGCCGGCACCGGAGGATTTTCCCGTCTCGCCGGAGGCCGTGTTGCCGGTGCTCTCGTCCGATGGCGATGGGGAAGCGGTGCCGGCTTCCGTCGGCTGGAAAGCCGTCGGGCGGACTGCCGTCGAGCTGGAAACGCTACGGATTCCATCGCTGCTTCCCGCGCTTCTTGCCCGCTTTCCAGGCGTTGCCCCTGGGACAGCCCCTTGGCGGGCACCGCCCCTCGATGATCTCCTTGACCGACCCTGCCGCACCGGCCTGCCGCGCGACCCGCTACGGATCAGACCGTGATGTTCAGGTTCTGGCCGCGGGTGGCGGTGGTGTTGCCGCCGCTCGATCCGCTCTGGGCCGTCTGCGCCTCCTGCTGGCGGCGGGTGCGCTCGGTCTGGTCTTCCTGTGCGGATTCGACGGGCGAAGTCGACCGCTGCGCCGCGGCCGGGCCGCTGCTGAGCGGGGTGACGTATGGCTGCTGCTGATAGCCGCCGATGCCGCCAATGCTGCTGACGCCCATGATCGTTCCTCCGGTCGCTGACGCGACGCTTCTCAACCCAACTAGGCAAATTTTGCCTGATCGAAAGAGTTAGCGCCAGCGAAATCGCTTCGGTGGAGAAGCTTTGTCGGGAATGTCAACGATCAAAGTGACTTGCGGGCAAAGGGTCACAACTGATTTTCGGCGGTCGATTCCGCTCCGGCAACCTGCGCTGCGGGTTCCGGCGGCGACTCGGCGTTCCGCCACAGCGCCGCTTCGACGGCCAGCGTCCAGAAGCTTTCGGCCGCCTTGCTCTGGCGCGCACGCGGGCGGACCAGCCGGATCTGCACCGGTACGGTCCAGCGTTCGTCGCCGGAAGGCACGCCGGCGCGCAGCAGGGTGCCGCGCGCCGAATCCTCGGCGATCAGGCTTTCCGGCAGCCAGGCCACGCCGCGCCCGTCGCGCGCCAGCGTGCGCAGGACGGCGGCAAGGTGGGAGGTGAAGACGGTGTCGAGCGCGGTCGGCAGCGGCTGTGCCGCCCGCACCGCCTCCAGGATGCGGCCCATGCCGGATTCGCGGCTGTAGGACAAATGCGGCAGCGCTGTGTCCTGACCGTCCGCCAGCAGATGGCGCGGCCGGCCGCCGGCATCGGGGGCGGTCACCGCCAGCAGCCGGTCGCCGCCGACGACGACGGAGCGGAACGACTCCGCATCCAGCCGGCCGGCCGCCGCCGGATGGGCGTGGCAGAGCAGGAACTGCGCCTGGCCTGCCAGCATCAGCCGCTCGCAGGCCTCAAGGCTGTCCGACGACAGGGTGATGGCGCCCAGCCTTGCGCGGGCTTCCAGCGCCCGCAGCCAGGAGGGGAAGAAGGTCAGCGACAGCGCATGGGTGGCGGCGAAACGCAGGGTCGCCGCTTCCGACTGGGCGGCGAGCCGGGCCTCTTCCCGGCCTTGCAGCAGGCGGCGCACGGTCTCGTCGGCGAAGGGGCGGAAGCGCCGCCCGGCCTCTGTCAGCGTCACCGGCTGTCCGCTGCGGTCGAACAGCGGGGTGCCGGCCCAATCCTCCAGCGCGCGGATGCGGCGGCTGAAGGCCGGCTGGGTCAGGTGGCGCATGTCGGCGGCGCGGGAGAAGTTGCCGCAATCCACCAGCGCCAGGAAATCGTCGAGCCAGGAGAGTTCCATCGCCCAATCTTCGTCACGGACTCTTGGTCACATCTGCCGGGCCGGCCCGATGCCTGTAGGCGCCCGATTTCTCCGGGTGCCCACCCTCCGGCCACCCTATGCCGAACCCGCATGATGCGTTCCGACCTTGGCATTGGCCCGGCGGCCCGCAACATCCCTACAGTGCCAGCACGAAACGCGCCACCACGCTGCAAGGGAAACCGCCATGCGCATCGTCGAAATCCGCGAGCAGACCGCCGGCATCAAGTCCGACATCGCCAACGCCTTCATCGATTTCAGCCAGATGACGTGCAGCGTCGTCGCGGTGGTCACCGACGTGGTGCGCGACGGCAAGCCGGTGATCGGCTACGGCTTCAATTCGAACGGCCGTTATGCCGCTGGCGGGCTTCTGCGCGAGCGCTTCATCCCCCGGCTGATGTCGGCCGCTCCCGACAGCCTGCTGGACGACACGGGTGAGAACCTCGACCCGTTCCGCATCTGGGCGCGGCTGATGACCAACGAGAAGCCGGGCGGCCATGGCGAGCGATCGGTCGCCGTCGGCACCATCGACATGGCGGTGTGGGATGCCGTGGCGAAGATCGCCGGCGTGCCGCTCTACCGTCTGCTGGCCGACCGGTTCCGCGGCGGCGTCGCCGACGACAGCGTCTGGGTCTATGCCGCCGGCGGCTATTACTATCCCGGCAAGGATGTGACGGCGCTTCAGGACGAGATGCGCAGCTACCGCGACCGCGGCTACAAGGTCGTGAAGATGAAGATCGGCGGCGCCCCGCTGGAGGAGGATCTCCGCCGCATCGACGCGGTGCTGGAGGTGGTCGGGTCGGGCGAGAATCTGTGCGTCGACGCGAACGGCCGCTTCGACCTCGCCACCGCGATCAAATACGCCGAGGCGCTGAAGCCCTACGGGCTGTTCTGGTACGAGGAGGCCGGCGACCCGCTGGATTATGCGTTGCAGGCCGAACTCGCCACCCATTACGACCGGCCGATGGCGACGGGCGAGAACCTGTTCTCCCACCAGGACGCCCGCAACCTGATCCGCCATGGCGGCATGCGGCCCGACCGCGACTGGCTGCAATTCGACTGCGCGCTGAGCTACGGTCTGGTGGAGTATCTGCGCACGCTGGACATGCTGAAAGACAATGGCTGGTCCAGCCGGCGGGTGGTGCCGCATGGCGGGCACCAGATGTCGTTGAACATCGCCGCCGGCCTGCATCTGGGCGGCAACAAATCCTATCCGGACGTCTTCAAGCCCTTCTGCGGTTTCGCCGACGGTATCGCAGTCGAGGATGGCCGCGTGCGGCTGCCCGATCTGCCCGGCGTCGGTTTCGAAGCGAAGTCGGAACTGTTCGCGACGATGAGCGGGCTGCTGGAAACCCGATAATGGAACTCAGGTTTGGGATCCGGACCTGTTCCATTGGGAGACGGCCTCGCCAATGTTCGATTCGGCCATTGACCGAGCGCCGCACTGTGTCAATCTGTTGGAGGTCGCAACGTTTCAGAAAGGAGGTGATCCAATGTCTCATGGAGCCAGTCCGGTCGTTGCCGCATTGTTCGGTCTCGCCACTCTCCTGACGGCGGGGATCGCCAACGCGGACTGTTCGCCCAACCACAGCGCGAGTGCATCGCCGCCGCCGGCCTCCAGCACTGTCGGGTCGGCAGGAACACCGGCGCCCAGCAGCACGCGTGGCGGGTGACGGCCGAACGCTGACGACCAGGAAATTCCATGCACAGGAACGGGCCGCCCCTCGCCGGGCGGCCCGTTTTTCATTCCGGTACGGAACAGAATTTGGTTGTGGAAGGTGCTATCCGAAAAATGCCGTAGGGATGAATTTTTATTGCTTTTCCATATGGCGGTAGACCCTATATTGAAATTTTTAACAATCTGCCGCCACCATAGCGCGTGAAACCTCGATATGGGTTCGAGGCGTGTTGGAGGGCAAGATGGATCACTCGACCGGTCATCACCATGGCTGCTGCCAGGGCGAACACAGCTCGCGCCGCGGGTTCCTGAAGCTGGCGACGTTGGGCGCCGGCGTGACGTTGATGGCGCCGATGATGATGAGCCGCCCGGCCCGGGCGGGCAGCGTCGATACCCTTCTGCTGTCCTGCATGGACTATCGCCTGATGGGCCATGTCGCCGGCTACATGAACGCCCGCAACATGCAGGCGAATTACGACCACGTCATCCTGGCCGGCGCCAGCCTGGGCGCGTTGACCGACAAGAAACCGGCCTGGGGCGACGCCTTCTGGGATCATGTCGCGGTCGCCAAGGAACTGCACCACATCAAGCGCCTGATCGTCATGGACCACCGCGACTGCGGTGCCTACAAGGTCTTCCTCGGCATGGACCTGTCGCCCGACCCGGCGAAGGAGTCCGAGGTGCATGGCCAGTACCTGAGCAAGCTGAAGACAATGGTCAAGGAACGCCACCCGGACCTTGAAGTTGAACTGCTGCTGATGGGATTGGACGGCAACGTCGAGAAGCTGGCGGCGTAAGCGCCGCGGACTCAGAAAGCCCCTTCTCCTGGTTCGAGAAGGGGCTTTCTGATTCTGTTGTCACATATCCAGACCCAGGTCCAGGTTCGGGGCGCTGTGGGTCAGCCAGCCGCAGCTGATCATGTCGACGCCGGTCTCTGCGATGGCGCGGACGGTGGCGAGCGTGACGTTGCCCGATGCCTCGGTCAGCAGGCGGCCATCCACCATCCGCACCGCGTGGCGCAGCGTGTCCGGGTCCATGTTGTCGAGCAGCACGACATCGACCGGCAGGCCCAGCAACTCGTTCAGCTGGTCGAGCGTGTCGACCTCGACCTCCACCTTCACCATGTGGCCGATGGCGGCGCGGACACGCTCCACCGCTGGGCGCACGCCACCGGCGACGGCGATGTGGTTGTCCTTGATCAGCACCGCGTCATCCAGCCCGAAACGGTGGTTGAAGCCGCCGCCCAGCTTGACCGCATGCTTCTCCAGTACGCGCAGGCCGGGGGTGGTCTTGCGGGTACAGACGATGCGAGCAGTCGTGCCCTCCACCTCGCGCACCAGGGCGCGGGTGGCGGTGGCGATGCCGGACAGCCGGCCCATCAGGTTCAGCGCCGTGCGCTCCGCCGTCAGCAGGGCGCGGGCCTTGCCGGTCAGGGTGGCGATGGTGCCGCCGGGGGGCACGTCGTCGCCGTCGGCGCGCTCCACCGTCACCGAAATGCCGGGGTCGAGCAGGCGGAAGGCGATCAGGGCCGCCTCCAGCCCAGCGACGCGGCCATCCTTGCGGGCGGCGATGCGGGCGGTCGCCACCGCGTCGGCCGGGATGATGCTGTCGGTGGTGATGTCGCCGGCCCGGCCCAGATCCTCGACCAGGGCGGCGCGGACGATGGGCTCGACGGTCAGAGGATGCAGCATGCGGCGTCTCCGGACAGGGGACCGGCGGTGCCGGCCAGTTCGCTGAGGGTCATGGTGCGGGAGATGGAGGCGGGATTGGGCAGGGGGTGGTCGCTGCGGCAATGGGCACCGCGGCTTTCTTCCCGCGCCAGCGCGGCATGGACCACCAGACGGCCGACCAGCAGTCGGTTGCGGGCCTCACCCCACTGGCGGACGATTTCCGGCGGGGCCTGGGGGCCGTTTTGGGTATCGCCGTCCTCGCAGCGGAGCATGTCCAGCGCCGCCGCCAGCCGGTCGAGCTTGCGCCGGGCGGCCAGCAGCCCCAGCCCGTTGCGGACCAGACCGGCCCCGTCATAGAGCGCCGTCCGCGCCTCCGCCCCGATGGCGTCGAGCAGGGCATGGCCGACATCGGCGGCGACCGCCGGCGGGCGGGGCAGGGCGAAAGGCGGCAGGGGCGCAAGCGGACGGTCCGCCACGTCGCGGGCGACGCGGGCGCCGAACACCAGCGCCTCCAGCAGGGAATTGCTCGCCAGCCGGTTGGCGCCGTGGACGCCGGTGCAGGCGACCTCGCCGCAGGCCCATAGCCCCTCCAGGCTGGTCCGCCCGTCGGCGTCGGTGACCACCCCGCCCATATGGTAGTGGGCCGCCGGCGCCACCGGCATCGGCTCGGCAAAGGGGTCGAACCCATGCTCGGCGCAGAGCGCCAGCACCGTGGGGAAACCATCGGGCTTGGCGGCGAGCGCCGGACGCAGGTCGAGGAACACCGGTTCCCCCGCCGCGACGCGCCGGCCGATGGCGCGGGCCACCACATCGCGCGGCGCCAGCTCCGCCAGCGGATGCTCGTCCGGCATGAAACGGTGGCCTTCGCTGTCGAGCAGCAGGGCGCCGGCTCCGCGCAAGGCCTCGGTCAGCAGCGGCACCGGGTCGGCATCGACGGCCAGCGCCGTGGGATGGAACTGGACGAACTCCAGGTCGGCCAGCTTGGCACCGGCCCGCGCGGCGATGGCGAGGCCGTCGCCGGTGGCCTCCGCCGGGTTGGTGGTGCGGGCGAAGGTGGCGCCGATGCCGCCGGTCGCCAGGATCACGCGCGGTGCCCGGTGCAGCACCCAGCCTTGCCCATGGCAGGCCAGCAGGCCGCAGACCCGGCCGTTGCGCAGCACGAGATCGACGGCGAAGGCGTCGGTCTCCACCCGCACCGACGGGGTGGCGCGCAGGCGGTCCGCCAGGGCGGTGACCAGGGTGCGGCCGGTGGCGTCGCCGCCGGCATGGACGATGCGCGCCGCGCCATGGGCGGCCTCGCGGCCGAGCAGCGGCGAGCCGTCGGGCGCGCGGTCGAAGGGCAGACCGTCCTCCAGCAGGCGGCGGACCTGGGCGGCGCCGTCGCGGGTCAGCAGGGCGGCCATCGCCGCATCGACCAGACCGGCCCCGGCGGCGACGGTGTCGGCGGCATGGTCCTCCGGCCGGTCGCCGGGACCGACGGCGGCGGCGATGCCGCCCTGGGCGTAGAGGCTGGAGCCGCCGGGCAGGCCGGCGGTCTTGGTGATCAGGGTGACCGCGCGTGGCGCCAGTTGGAGCGCCGCGGTCATCCCGGCAAGGCCGGAGCCGACGACGATCACCTCGGCATCGCGGACATCGTAAGGCGTGCTGGAGGTCATGGAGGACTCCTCAACGCAACGCGGACAAATCCCTTCTCCCCCCTGGGGAGAAGGTTAGGATGAGGGGGTTCGACGAAGCCGAAGGCGTTCGGCAGATGCGACCCCCTCACCCCGACCCTCTCCCCGGGGGGAGAGGGGGATTTAGGGGCGTTCACATCACTTCGGCTTCACCGCCAGCATGCGTTCCACGGAGCGGCGGGCTCGGGCGGCCAGGGCATCCGGGATCTCGACGCGCGGCTCCAGCGTCCGCAACGAGTCCAGGATGCTCGACAGCGTCACCGTCTTCATGTGCGGGCACAGGTTGCAGGGCCGCACGAACTCCGTCTCGGGCGAGGCGGCGGCGACGTTGTCGCTCATCGAGCATTCGGTGACCATCAGCACCCGCGGCGGCTTCTCGGTGCCGACGAAGTCGATCATGCGGGCGGTGGAGCCGACGAAATCGGCCGCTTCCAGCACGTCGGGCGGACATTCTGGGTGGGCGATCACCGTCAGCCGGTCGAAGCGGCGGCGGAACTCGTCGATCTCGGCGCCGGTGAAGCGTTCATGCACCTCGCAATGGCCCTTCCAGGCGATGATCTCGACCTTGGTCTGGGTGGCGACGTACTTCGCCAGATACTCGTCGGGCAGGAAGATCACCCGGTCGACGCCCAGCGATTCCACCACCTCCACCGCGTTGCCCGAGGTGCAGCAGATGTCGACCTCCGCCTTCACCTCGGCGGACGTGTTGACGTAGGCGACCACCGGCACGCCGGGATGCGCCTCGCGCAGGAGCCGCACGTCGGCGGCGGTGATGCTGTCGGCCAGCGAGCAGCCGGCGTTGCGGCTGGGGATCAGCACCGTCTTGGCCGGATTGAGCAGCTTCGCCGTCTCCGCCATGAAATGCACGCCGGCCAGTACGATCACATCGGCGTCGGTCTCGGTCGCCTTGGCCGCCAGCGCCAGGCTGTCGCCGACGATGTCGGCCACACCGTGGAAGATCTCCGGCGTCTGGTAGTTGTGCGCCAGGATGACGGCGTTTCGCTCGCGCTTCAGCTCGTTGATGGCGTGGACCAGCGGCGCGTGGAAGGGCCATTCGATGGCCGGCACGACACGCTTCATGCGGTCGTAGATCGGCGCGGTCGCCTCGGCGACGGCAGGGGTGTAGGCGAGTTCGGCGACCTCGGGCATTGGATGCTCCGCTCTATGCTCGTTTTGAGCAAAACAATATATACTCGATAAGAGCATATCAAGCGGAAAAGCGGGGATGGAAACAATCGGGTCCCGGCGGCGTTGTGCGATTGCGGGGAAGGCCGGCAGCGTGGCCTTCCCCGGTAAGCGCTGTCTGGAAAATCCGCCGATGAAAGCCTTCCTCGCCGCGCTCTGCGCCATCGTCGTCCTGGCAGGCGGCGCATGGGCGGTGCTGCCGACCCTGTTCGCCCGCAGCGCCGACGAAACCTTCGCTTCGAGCGGCGCGCGGGTGGGGGAGGAGGCGTCTGTTGCACACCGCAACTTCTCCGGCCGGCCGCAGGCCGACAGCCAGCAGGGCGGCACTCCGCAGAAGTGAGGTCGCTGCCGGGGAAAACGGATGAGCCCGGCAGGGTAGCCCCGACCGGATAAGGCAACCTTTGCCCATGCCGGCTGTTGTTACGGTTCGGGCCTGCCATGGCCTTGAACAGGGCTTGCGGGAGTGTGATGACGGTTCACAATGCGGAAAGCGGCGCGGAGGACTTGCGCGCCGACGTCTATCGGCTGCTGGCGCTGACGCTGGCCGCCCCGCCGGGCGCCGACCTGCTGGCGCTGCTGGGCGGTCTCACCGGCGACACCACGCCGCTCGGCCGGGCCTTCGACGATCTGGCCGCCCGCGCCCGCGCCATCGAACCGCAGGCGGCGGAGCGGGAGTTCAACGCGCTGTTCATCGGCGTCGTCCAGGGCGAGCTGGTCCCTTACGCCTCCTACTACCGCACCGGCTTTTTGACCGACCGTCCGCTGTCGGCCCTGCGCGCCGACCTCCAGGCTCTGGGGCTGGAGCGCGCGCCCGACGTATCGGAGCCGGAGGACCACATCGCCGCGCTCTGCGACGTGATGGCCGTGCTGATCCGCGAGAGCGCCGACCCGGCGGTGCAGCGCCACATGCTGGACAGCCACCTGACGCCCTGGGCCGGGCGCTTCTTCCAGGATTTGGAAAAGGCGGAGGCGGCCGGCCTCTACCGCCCGGTCGGCACCATCGGCCGCCTGTTCCTGGAGATCGAGCAGGAAGCCCTCGCCAGACAAACCGACGAGTTGGAGGGAGCCGACGCATGAAAACGCCGCAAGACCCGCCCCGCAACGGCCTCGCGCGCAATCCCCTGCAACGCCGCGACATCCTGAAGACGCTTGGCCTGGGTGCGGCCGGCGCCGCCGCAGCCACCATGCTTCCGGCGGGCGACGAGGCGCAGGCGATGGAATTGCCGCAGGAGCAGGTGAAGTCCCGCTACCGCGAAACCGAACACGTCAAGCGCTTCTACGCGCTGAACCGCCTGTAGGGCGATCCGGAGGGTGTCCATGCTGGTCAAACGCAGCTCGGCGAAAACAGCAGGCGGAAAGCGGTCCGGTCTGGTCGCCGCCCTGGCCGACAGTCTGGAATTGGGCGTCAGCCGCCGCGGCTTTTTGCGCCGGTCCGGCCTTGCCGCGGGCGGCATCGCCGCCGTCGGCGCGTTGCCGGGTGCGATGATCCGCAAGGCAGAGGCCGGCCCCATCCTGCCGAATGTCGAGGTGGTGACGCGCAAGAACGTCTGCACCCACTGCTCGGTCGGCTGCACGGTGATCGCCGAGGTGCAGAACGGCGTCTGGGTCGGGCAGGAACCGGGTTGGGAAAGCCCGATCAACCAGGGCACCCACTGCGCCAAGGGCGCCTCGGTGCGCGAGCTGACGAAGGGCACCCGCCGCGTCAAATACCCGCTCAAGCTGGTGGATGGCGTCTGGCAGCGGATCGGCTGGGACCAGGCGATCGAGGAGATCGGCAATCAGTTGATGGACATCCGCAAGGCGTCGGGGCCGGACGCGGTGTTCTGGCTCGGCTCGGCGAAATTCTCCAACGAGGGCGCCTATCTCTATCGCAAGCTGGCGGCCTTCTGGGGAACCAACAACGTCGATCATCAGGCGCGCATCTGCCACTCCACCACGGTCGCCGGCGTGGCGAACACGTGGGGCTACGGCGCCATGACCAACAGCTACAACGACATCCAGAACTCGAAGGCGCTGGTGATCGTCGGCGGCAACCCGGCGGAGGCGCATCCGGTGTCGATGCAGCACATGCTGCGCGGCAAGGAGCACAACCGCGCCCCCTTCATCGTCATCGACCCGCGCTTCACCCGCACCGCCGCCCATGCCACCGAGTATGTCCGCATCCGTCCCGGCACCGACATTCCGGTCGCCTGGGGCCTGCTGTGGCACATCTTCGAAAACGGCTGGGAGGACAAGGAATACATCCGCCAGCGCGTCTACGGCATGGACGAGATCCGCGCCGAGGTGAAGAAGTGGACTCCGGAAGAGGTGGAGCGGGTGACCGGCGCCCCCGGATCGCAGCTTCGCCGCGTGGCGGAGGCGCTGGCGAAGAACAAGCCCAGCACGGTGATCTGGTGCATGGGCGTCACCCAGCACACGGTCGGCACCGCCAACGTCCGTGCCCTGTCGATCCTTCAACTGGCGCTGGGCAACATCGGCGTTGCCGGTGGCGGCGCCAACATCTACCGCGGCCACTGCAACGTGCAGGGCGCCACCGATTTCGGCCTCGATGTCAGCACGCTGCCCGCCTATTACGGGCTGGCGGAAGGGGCGTGGAAGCATTTCGCCCGCGCCTGGGACGTTGAATACGACGATCTGAAGGCCCGCTTCGGCTCCAAGGATTTGATGGAGGCCAAGGGCATCCCGACCACGCGCTGGTTCGATGCGGTGCTGGCCAAGCCGGGCGAGATCGACCAGCCGAGCCCCTTGCGGGCCATGATGTGCTTCGGCCATGGCGGCAACACCGTGACCCGCATGCCGGAGATGGTGAAGGGGCTGGAGAAGCTGAGCCTGCTGGTCATCGCCGACCCGCACCCGACCACCTTCGCCGCGATCAAGGAGCGGCGCAACGGCACCTACATCCTGCCGGCCTGCACGCAGTTCGAGACCGACGGGTCGCGCACCTGCTCCAACCGCTCGATGCAGTGGGGGGAGAAGGTGGTGGAGCCGATCTTCGAATTGAAGGACGACTACACCATCATCTATCTGCTGGCGCGCAAGCTGGGCTTCGCCGACGAGATGTTCAAGCACATCACGGTGGAGAAGGACCGGCCGGTGCCGGAAGACATCCTGCGCGAGATGAACCGCAGCTGCCTGTCTATCGGCGCCACCGGCCAGTCGCCGGAACGGCTGAAGATGCACATGAAGCATCAGGCCGATTTCGACAAGATCACCATGCGCGCATCCTCCGGCCCCTGCGCCGGCGATTATTACGGCCTGCCCTGGCCGAGCTGGGGTCATCCGGAGATCAGGCATCCGGGATCGGCGGTCCTCTACGACACCTCCAAGCATGTGATGGACGGCGGCGGCGTCTTCCGCGCCCGCTTCGGGGTGGAGCGCAACGGCGTCTCGCTGCTGGCCGACGGCTCCTACTCGAAGGGATCGGAGATCGAGGACGGCTATCCCGAATTCACCATGGCCGTGCTGAAGAAGCTGGGCTGGGACAAGGACCTGACGCCCGACGAGATGCGCGTCATCCAGGCCATCGGCGGCGGCGGGGCCGAGGTGGACAATGTCAGCTGGCAGACCGACCTGTCGATGGGCATCATCCGCGTCGCGCTGAAGCATGGCTGCGTGCCGCACGGCAACGCCAAGGCGCGCGCCGTTGCCTGGAACCTGCCCGACCCGGTGCCGGTCCACCGCGAGCCGATCTATTCCCCGCGCCCCGAACTGGTGAAGGCCTATCCCGCCATCGAGGACCGGCGCGACTTCCGTCTGGTCCAGCTTGCCCGCTCGCTCCAGTTCAAGGTGGCCGACAGCGACCTGCGCCAGCGCTTCCCCATGGTGCTGACCTCCGGCCGGCTGGTCGAATATGAGGGCGGCGGCGAGGAAACCCGGTCCAACCCGTGGCTGGCCGAGTTGCAGCAGTCGATGTTCGCGGAGATCAACACCAAGGACGCCGAGCGGCTGAACATCAGGGATGGCGCCTGGATCTGGGTCTATGGTCCGGAGGACGGCAGCAAGGCCAAGGTCAAGGCGCTGGTTACCGACCGCGTCGGCGGCGGCACGGTGTTCATGCCCTTCCACTTCTCCGGTTTCTGGCAGGGCGACAGCTTGCGCGGCAACTACCCGCCCAACACCGACCCCATCGTACTGGGCGAGCCGGTGAACGGGGTGACGACCTACGGCTACGACCCCGTCACCTTCATGCAGGAAACCAAGGTCACCCTCTGCCGGGTCGAGCCGGCGTGACGTACGGGAGCTGAACAGAACAATGGCCCGGATGAAGTTCCTGTGCGACGCCGAACGCTGCATCGAATGCAACGCCTGCGTCACCGCCTGCAAGAACGAGCATGAGGTCCCGTGGGGCATCAACCGCCGCCGGCTGGTCACGCTGAACGACGGCAAGCCGGGCGAGCGGTCGATCTCCATGGCCTGCATGCATTGCAACGACCCGCCCTGCGCCGCGGTCTGTCCGGTCGACTGCTTCCTGCAAACGGCTGATGGGGTGGTGCTGCACAGCAAGGACCTGTGCATCGGCTGCGGCTACTGCTTCTACGCCTGCCCGTTCGGCGCGCCGCAATACCCGCGCACCACGGATTTCGGCAGCCGCGGCAAAATGGACAAATGCACCTTCTGCGCCGGCGGCCCCGAGCCGGATGGCAGCGTCGAGGAATACCAGAAATACGGCGCCAACCGGCTGGCCGAGGGCAAGCTGCCGCTCTGCGCCGAGATGTGTTCCACCCGCGCGCTGATGGGCGGCGACGGCGCGGTGCTGGCCGACATCTACCAGGAACGCTCGCTGCGCCGCGGCTATGGCTCTGGCGCGCCGGGCTGGTCGACCGCCTATGGCCGCAACGACCGCGGCTCCCCCTTCGGGCCGGGCGGGCCTGGCACGGGAGGGGCGTGAGCGCCTCCACAAGAAAGACCATTCCGGGAGACCACCATGCGCCCCACCAGACTCCCCCTGCACGCCCTGCTGCTGGTCGCCCTGCTGGCCCTCCAGAGTCTGGCCGCTCCGACTTTCGCACAAGCGCAGCTTTACCAGGTGCCCGGCCAGAACTCGCCGACCAGCAAGGAGCAGGTGCCGCTCTACGTCCCGCAGGACGACAAGCTGATCGGCCGCGTCAGCATCCCGGACGAGAAGCTGGCGGTGCTGGTCCAGCCGGAAGGGCGGGAGTGGCGGGAGTGGCGCACCCACACGCTGCGGCTGGCGATCGGCGGGCTTGCCATCGGCATGACGGCGGTGCTGGCTATCTTCTTCCTCTATCGCGGCACCATCCGCATCCATGGCGGCAAGTCGGGGCGGTTGGTGCTGCGCTTCAACGGGCTGGACCGCTTCGCCCACTGGACGACGGCGGTCAGCTTCCTGCTCATGGTGCTGACCGGTGTGATCCTGACCTTCGGACGGCCGCTGCTGATCCCGCTGATCGGCCATCAGGCCTTCACGCCTTTGGCGGAATACGCCAAGTCGGTCCACAACTTCGTCAGCGTGCCCTTCGTCGTCGGGTTGTTGATGATCATGGGCCTGTGGTTGCGCGACAACATTCCGGAAAAGGCCGACTGGCTGTGGGTCAAGACGGCGGGTGGGCTCTTTTCCAAGGCCGGCGGAAAGCACCCGGAGGCCGGGCGCTTCAACGCCGGACAGAAGCTGGTGTTCTGGAGCATCGTGCTGGGCGGCATCGGCATGGCGGCCACCGGCTATCTGCTGATGGTGCCCTTCGCCTTCACCGGGATCGGCGGCATGCAGATCATGCACGTCATCCACGGGCTGCTGGCGGCAGGCCTTATCGCCGCGGTGATCGGCCACATCTACATCGGCACCATCGGCATGGAGGGCGCCTTCGACGCCATGGGCTGCGGCGATGTCGACGAGAACTGGGCGATGGAGCACCACCGTCGCTGGTACGAGGAGCAGCTGCGCAAGGGCTATGTCGAAGGGCGCCAGCCGGCGGAGTGAAGCGCCGCAAGGGTGTTCCCATAGGGTGGGACACGAACAATCCCACCCGCAGACCGTCTCCTTCCATAGTACAATTTACCCCCTGCCTCTCAGAGTGGCTGAATGGCCTCCGACAAACGCGCTGGACCGGAGACCTGACCGGTTCACCACACTGAGAGGAACGGCCCAAATGCTCCACCAGGCTCTCGACACGCTCCAGAAGCAGATCGCGCTCCGCCCCCGCTACGACAACTATATCGGTGGTCAGTGGGTTGCGCCGGTGGACGGCCAATACTTCACCAATCTCACCCCGATCACCGGCAAGCCGCTGTGCGAGATCGCCCGCTCGCAGGCCGCCGACGTCGAGCTGGCGCTGGACGCCGCCCACGCCGCCAAGGATGCCTGGGGCCGTACCTCGCCGACCGAACGCTCTAACATCCTGCTGAAGATCGCCGACCGCATGGAAGAGCGGCTGGAGGTCATCGCGTTGGCCGAGACGCTGGACAACGGCAAGCCGATCCGCGAGACCCGCGCTGCCGACGTGCCGCTCGCCATCGACCATTTCCGCTACTATGCCGGCTGCATCCGCGCCCAGGAAGGCTCGATCGCCGAGATCGACCACACCACCTACGCCTACCATTTCCATGAGCCGCTGGGCGTCGTCGGCCAGATCATTCCCTGGAACTTCCCGCTGCTGATGGCCGCCTGGAAGCTGGCCCCGGCGCTGGCCGCCGGCAACTGCATCGTGCTGAAGCCGGCCGAGCAGACCCCGATGGCGATCATGGTGCTGGCCGACATCATCGGCGACCTGCTGCCGCCCGGCGTGCTGAACATCGTCAACGGCTTCGGCATCGAGGCCGGCAAGCCGCTCGCCACCAACAAGCGCATCTCGAAGATCGCCTTCACCGGCGAGACCTCGACCGGCCGCCTGATCCTGCAATACGCCTCTGAGAACATCATCCCGTCGACCGTCGAGCTGGGCGGCAAGTCGCCGAACATCTTCTTCGAAGACGTGATGGCCGCTGACGACGAGTTCCTCGACAAGGCGCTGGAAGGCTTCGCGATGTTCGCGCTGAACCAGGGCGAGGTCTGCACCTGCCCGAGCCGCGTCCTCATCCAGAAGTCGATCTACGACCGCTTCATCAAGCTGGCGGTCGAACGCGTCGCCAAGATCGCCCAGGGCCATCCGCTGGACGGCGGCACGATGATCGGCGCCCAGGCGTCGCAGGAGCAGCTGGAGAAGATCCTCTCCTACATCGAGATCGGCAAGGCCGAGGGCGCCAAGGTCCTGATCGGCGGCGAGCGCGCCCATCTGGGCGGCGAGCTGGAAGGCGGCTACTACGTGCAGCCGACCATCCTGGAAGGCCACAACAAGATGCGCATCTTCCAGGAGGAGATCTTCGGCCCGGTCGTCGCCGTGACGACCTTCGAGACCGAGGAAGAGGCGCTGGCCATCGCCAACGACAGCGAGTTTGGCCTGGGCGCCGGCGTGTGGAGCCGTGACGGCAACCGCGCCTTCCGCATGGGCCGCGGCATCCAGGCCGGCCGCGTCTGGACCAACTGCTACCACCTGTACCCGGCGCACGCCGCCTTCGGTGGTTACAAGAAATCCGGCATCGGCCGCGAGACGCACAAGATGATGCTCGACCATTACCAGCAGACCAAGAACCTGCTGGTCAGCTACAGCCCGAAAGCGCTCGGCTTCTTCTGAGCCCTGCTCCTCCCTATCGGGCAAACCTGGGCCGGGGGCGTGTCCCCCGGCCTTTTTTCTTTCTCCGTGTGGTTTCGTGATAAAGGACCACCATGACCGCCCCGACGCCAACTGACCGAGTGACCGCCACCCCCGAGGCCATCGCCCTGCTGGACCGGCTTGCCGCGAAGCACGGGCCGCTGATGCTGCACCTGTCGGGCGGCTGCTGCGACGGCTCGGCGCCGCTCTGCCTGCCGAAGGGGGAGTTCCGGATGGGCGGCCGTGACCTGTGCCTGGGGACGGTCGCCGGTGCGCCCTTCTGCATGTCCGACGACACCTTCCAATGGTGGCGCAACACCCAGGTCATCCTGGACGTTATCCAGGCGCGCGGCGGCGGCTTCTCGATCGAGGCGCCGGATGGTGTCCGCTTCACCGCCAGGGCCCGCCTGTTCACCGACGAGGAACTGGTCAGCCTGCCGGATCCGCAACCGGCTGAGACTGTTTAGGAGCCGCCCCGCATCATGTCCTCCTTCACTGGTCCGCGGATTGGTCTTGCCCGCCGCCATCCCTGGAGTACCCTTGCCGGATCGCAACCGCAGACCGGGAGGGAGGCGGCAGGGCAGGCGATGTCCGCACAGGAGAACTCCGCAGACGGTCCCACCGTAAATGGCCCGGTGAGGCCAGCCTCCGGCGACGGCATGCCGCGCGCCGTCACCCATGCCGAACGCGCCGACGAGGCGGCGCGGGAACTGCGCGCCGGGCTGGGCGAGGTGGCGCTGGAACTGGTGGTCGTCTTCTGCGCCCCCAGCTATGACCGCGACGCCCTGGCCGATGCCCTGGCGCGGGAGTTCGGCATGGTGCCGGTGATCGGCTGCACCACGGCGGGGGAGATCGGCCCCGGCGGCTACACCACCAACGCCCTGGTGGCGGTGGGCTTCCCGACCGAGGATTTCTGCATCGTCACCGCGCTCGTCGACCATGTCGACCGCTTCGAGATCGCCGACAGCACCGCCATCGCGCGGTCGTTGCTGTCGCGCCGCGACCGCGCGATGGGAACCCGCCCGGTGCCGCTGGGCGAGGAGGCCCGCAGCTTCGCCATGCTGCTGATCGACGGGCTGTCGATGAGCGAGGAGACGGTGGTCGCCGCGCTGCACAACGCGCTGATCGACATCCCACTGTTCGGCGCGTCTGCCGGCGACGACCTGCATTTCGAGCGCACCTTCGTCCTGCACGAGGGCGCCTTCCACCCCAATGGCGCGGTGGTGGCGCTGTTCACCACGACGCGGCCCTTCACCGTCTTCCGCACCCAGCATTTCGTCAGCTCCGACCGCAAGATGGTGGTCACCGGCGCCGATCCGCAGCACCGCATCGTCCATGAAATCAATGCCGAGCCGGCGGGCCGCGAATATGCCCGGCTGGTCGGGCTGGAGGGCGAGCCGCTGACCCCGATGATCTTCGCCTCGCACCCGGTCGTGGTGCGGGTCGGCGGGCAGTACCATGTCCGCTCGATCCAGAAGGTGAACGACGACGAGAGTTTGACCTTCTTTTGCGCCATCGACGAGGGCATCGTCCTGACGGTGGCGGAGGGAGTTGACCCGGTTTCCAACTTCGACGGGCTGATCGAGGGCATCGAGGCGGAGGTCGGCGCCCCCGACCTGATCCTCGGCTGCGACTGCATCCTGCGCCGGCTGGAGATGGAGCAGCGGCAGCTGAACGCCGTGATGTCCGACCGGCTGGCCCGTCACCGCGTCGTCGGGTTCTGTGCCTATGGCGAGCAGGTGAACGGCATGCACGTCAACCAGACCTTCACGGGCGTCGCCATCGGAGGGCGTTAGGCCATGGCCGGCATGCAAACCCGCAACTGGACACTCGACCCCGCCGACCGCATCGCCGAGCTGGAGCGGGAGAACGCCAAGCTTCAACGCATCAACAAGGTGCTGATGGACCGTGTCGAGCGGTCGATGGACTTCCAGGGCGGCGCCTTCTCGCTGTTCCAGACCGCCATCGTGCTGGAGCAGAAGATCCGCGAGCGCACGCTGGAGCTGGAACGCGCCCTGCACAAGCTGGAGGACAGCAACCGCGACCTCGCCCGCGCCAAGGAGCTGGCGGACACCATGCGCACCCGCCTGTTCGAGGCGATCGAGTTGGTGAACGAGGGGTTCGCTCTGTTCGACTCCGCCGACCGGCTGGTGCTGTGCAATCGCAAATATTTGTCCTACTGGCCGTCGGTGGCGGGTCGCATCCAGGCCGGCATCCGCTTCAACGATCTGGTGGCGATGGTCGCCGCTGCCGGTGCCGTCGCCGAGCCGCCGCCCGACGTCTGGCTGCGCGAGCGGATGGAGCATCGCCACGACCTGAAGGGCGTCTTCCTCAACCGGCTGTCCGACGGGCGCTGGATCCAAGTGAACGAGCGGCGCACGCGGGACGGCGGCATCGTCGGCGTCTACACCGACATCACCGTCATCAAGCGCGAGGAGGAGCGGCGGCGCGAATCCGAACAGGCGGAGAAATCCGCGCTGATGATGCTGAACGACCAGCTTCAGCAGGCGAAATCCCAGGCCGATCAGGCCAACCTGTCGAAGACCCGCTTCATCGCCGCCGCCAGCCACGATCTGTTGCAGCCGCTGAACGCCGCCCGGCTGTTCGTGTCGGCGCTGGCCGATCTGGAACAGCCGGCCGCCAATGCGGAGCTGGTGGACAACATCGACCTCGCGCTGGCGTCGGTGGAGGATCTGCTGTCGGCCCTGCTCGACATCTCCAAGCTCGACGCCGGGGCGGTGACGCCGGAGGTGAGCGACTTCCCGCTGCGCGGCATCCTGGCGCCGCTCGCCACCGAATATGCCGCCGTGGCGGCGGAGCGCGGCATCGACCTGAAGGTGGTGGGCTCCGGCGCGGTGGTGCGCAGCGACATGCGGCTGTTGCGCCGGATCGTGCAGAATTTCCTGTCCAACGCGCTGCGCTACGTCCAGGGCGGCCGGGTGGTGGTCGGCTGCCGCCGGACCGGCGACGGCGGCATCCGCATCGAGGTGTGGGACAACGGTCCCGGCATCCCGCGCGACAAGATCGCCGAAATCTTCCAGGAATTCCGCCGCCTCGATACCCCCGTCACCAAGGGGCGCGACCGCGGCATGGGGCTGGGGCTCGCCATCGTCGACCGCGTCGCCCGCATGCTGGACCACCCCATCACCGTGCGGTCGGAGCCGGGCAGGGGCTCCGTTTTCGCCGTCACCGTGCCGCGCGGCACCGAGCGCCGCGCCGTCCGCCCGGCCAGCATCGCCGCCCGGCCGATGACCAACCGGCTGGCCGGCACCTCGGTGCTGGTGCTCGACAACGAACCGGCGGTGGTGGCGGGGATGGAGGCGCTGCTGCGCGGCTGGGCCTGCGACGTGGTGTCGGCCACCAATGGCGACGAGGCGCTGGCGCTGCTGTCCGGCATGCCGCAGCCGCCGGATCTGCTGATCGCCGACTATCACCTCGACGACGGTGCGCTCGGCGTCAACGAGGTGGCGCGGCTGCGCGCCGCCTGCGGCCGTATCCTGCCCGCCGTGATCGTCACTGCCAACCGCACGCCGGAACTGGCGGACGAGGCCAAGGCGGCCGGCTGTCTGGTGCTGAACAAGCCGGTGAAGCCGGCGCAGCTGCGCGCGGTGATGTCGGGGCTGGTGGGATAGGGTTCGGTGGAAAAGAGAGCCCGATGATTTACCGGTAACGCCTTACCGGTTCGGCTGTTGTCGGTTTTTATGACCGACCCCGCTGCGTTGCGCGACAAGGCGCTCGAAATCCACCGGCTGCTGTGCACCGTCTATGGCTGCCCGGTCGCCTATTTCCACAGCCTCGACCCGCTGAGTGAGCTGGTGTCGTCGCTGCTGTCGCACCGCACCCGCAATGCGGCCTCCGGTGCCGCCTTCAAGGCGCTGCGGCGACGCTGGCCCGACTGGGAATCGGTGCGCGACGCCCCGGTCGCGGAGGTGGAAGCGACCATCGCCGGCGTCACCTGGCCGGAGCAGAAGGCGCCGCGCCTCCAGGCCATCCTGCGCCGCATCACCGAGCGGGTCGGCAGCCTGTCGCTCGATCTGCTGTCCGGCATGACGGTGCCGGAGGCCCGTGCATGGCTGGAGGAATTGCCGGGTGTCGGACCGAAGACCAGTGCGGCGGTGCTCAGCTTCTCCACCCTGCGACAGGCGGCGCTGCCGGTGGACAGTCACCATCATCGCGTTGCCGTGCGCACCGGCCTGATCCCTGCCAATGTTGCCGTCGGCCCGTCCCACGCCGTGCTGTCGGCGCAGCTGCCGGAGGGGTGGGACGCCCAGCAGGTTTACGACAACCACGAGGTCATGATGCTGCACGGTCAGCGCTGTTGTTATTATCAGGCGCCGGCCTGCGACCGCTGTGTGCTGCTGCGGCTCTGCCCGACCGGACAGGCTCTGCGGCCATCGGAGGAAGAGCGGGAGAGGGCGTAAGGGTGGGGCGACCGGGCAGTGGGAATGCCGGATTGATCTGATCCTGCTATAATGTACCGTCGTCGGGGTACATATTGCCGAAAGAGAGGTCGTCATGGGCTATGCTGAGCTGATTAAGAAGCTACAGGCTTTGCCCGAAGACAAGCAGACGGAAGTTTTCGATTTCGTCGAATTCCTGGCTGCCCGCTTCGCTGCCTCCAAGGAAGCAGGAAGTGACGAATGGTCCGGAAAACAATTTTCCGAGTTCAGCATGGAGCAGGCGATGCGGGGGATGGAGGATGACCCCGTTACATACGGTCGTGACGATCTGCGGGAAATCTGGCGGTGAAACGGGCGGGTCAGATTGCCTTGGTGCCCTTCCCATTCACCGATCTGAACGGGAGAAAATTGCGGCCGGTATTGCTGATCCGACGGGCATCGGCCCAGTTCGATGATTGGCTTGTGTGTATGATTTCATCGCAGATTCGGCAAGCCGAGCCCGGTCTCGATGAAATTCTCACTCCCGAAGATTCAGACTTTGATGATTCTGGCCTGAAGGTGACCAGCGTACTGCGGTTGGGTCGGCTCGCTGTGATTGATGGCTCGCTGTTAAGCGGTCGAATTGGTCAAATTGGCGATGAGCGGCTGGTTCGCCTGCGCCACCGATTGGCAGCATGGTTGACCGATGTGCCGAAATCACCGGGCTAAGAGAGCCATCTGCGTCGTTTTGTGCATTGCAACACGCAGCCATTCCCAGAATGCAGGGCCGTTCACCGTCTGGCGAGCGCATATAGGATTGTGAGAGCGACGAAGACGCCGCTCCGATTTTCATAAGACGAGGCCTGAGGTGATTCACAAGATTCTGGACGCGATCGATGCCATCGTCGCGGAAAAACGGCAGAACGGCCAGCTTGAGGACTGGCTCAAGAGCGGAGCTGCGCGCCGTTTCTGCGAGAAGATTTCGTCCGAGCGCAAGCATTATTATCCAGCACTGCTTCTCTACTTGGAGCGCAACGGCGGGCAGCACATCTGACGGCATATGGGTAACGGGAACGGGCCGCGGCATTCCGCGGCCCGCCCGTTTTTGAGGGACCCTATTCGGCCGCCAGCGGCGCCGGCATCATGCTGCCGGTCTGCTGGAAGCGGGTGTGCCAGGCGAAGGCTTCCTCCAGCAGGTGCGGGGTGTGGCCGCCGCGCTGAAGCGCCCGGCGGCGATAGTCGTCGGCCAGTTCGCGGTAGCTGGGATGGACGCAGTTGCGGATGATCGTCTCCGCCCGCTCGCGCGGCGCCAGCCCGCGCAGGTCGGCCAGTCCGACCTCCGTCACCAGCACGTCGACGTCATGCTCGTTGTGGTCGACATGGGTGACCATCGGCACGATGCTGGAGATGGCGCCGCCCTTGGCCAAAGACTTGGTGACGAAGATGGCGAGGTGGCTGTTGCGGGCGAAGTCGCCGGAGCCGCCGATGCCGTTCATCATCTGCGTGCCGTTGACGTGGGTCGAGTTGACGTTGCCGTAGATGTCGCACTCCAGCGCCGTGTTGATGCCGATGACGCCCAGACGGCGGATCACCTCCGGATGGTTGGAGATCTCCTGCGGCCGCAGCAGCAGCCGGCCCTTGTAGGAGCCGATCTTCGGCAGCACCTCGGCATATTTCCCGGCGCTGAGCGTGATCGAGGAACCCGAGGCGAAAGTCAGTTTGCCGGCGTCGAACAGCTCGAAGGTGCTGTCCTGCAGCACCTCGCTGTACATGGTCAGGTCGTGGAACGGCCCGTCGATCAGCCCGTGCAGCACCGCGTTGGCGATGGTGCCGATGCCGGCCTGGAGCGGCGCCAGCGACCGGCCGAGCCGGCCCTGCTTCACCTCGCGGCCGAAGAACTCGATCAGGTGGCCGGCGATGGCGTTGGTCTCGTCATCGGGCGGCAGGATGCTGGCGGAGCTGTCCTGCTTGCGCGTCACCACGATGGCGGCGATCTTCGACGGATCGATGGGGATGTAGGGCAGGCCGGCCCGGCTCTCCGCCGTCACCACCGGGATCGGTTCGCGGAAGGGGCGGCGCGTCGGGATGTAGACGTCGTGCATCCCCTCCAAATCCAGCGGCTGGGTCAGGTTCAGCTCAATGATGATCTTCTCGGCCAGGATGGCGAAAGTCGCCGAATTGCCGATGGAGGTGGTCGGCACGATCCCGCCGGTGTCGGTGATGGCGCAGGCCTCGATCACCGCGACATCGACCGGACCCATCTGGCGCGAGCGCAGCAGTTCCACCGTTTCCGACAGATGCTGGTCGACGAACATCACCTCGCCGCGGTTGATCGCCTTGCGCAGCACCGGATCGGCCTGGAAGGGCAGGCGACGCGACAGCACCCCCGCCTCCGTCAGGATCCTGTCGACATCGTTGCCCAGCGAGGCGCCGGTCATCAGCGTAATCTTCAGCTTTTCCGACGCGGCGCGCTCGGCCAGCGCCAGCGGCACCGCCTTGGCGTCGCCGGCGCGGGTGAAGCCGCTCATGCCCACGGTCATGCCGTCCTTGATGAGAAAGGCGGCTTCTTCCGCCGGCACCACCTTGCCCCACAAGGATTTCAGGCGGATGCGATCTCGGTACATCGGGCGTTCCTTTTATGAGTGTTTTTTGTCGGATGACGAACGATCCGTGCCTTGGCGGTCGCTTTTCTTATTTGAAAATACTCATAAGGACGGGCTGTCCGATGTCGCAACCGTTCGTCCGGAATATCAGATCACGGTGAAGTGAATAGGTGGGCGAATATCGCCATATCCGTTCGAAATGCGTCCAGAGACTTCATTCGATTGTCATGGTCATTTGCCGGAACTCAGTTTCGCAAATCGGTATTTGCCGAGCAGCGCCCGGCAACAGGGCGGTTGCCGGCGGAATGGTCGAGGGCGTACCATTGGTCCCTCGAACCGATTTCAGGAGTCCGCCGGCGTGGCGTCCCCGCATCGGCCGACCGTCAGCACCCGCAGTTACGACGGGCACGAACGGCGGCACGCGCATGACCATCACCAGATCGTGCTGCCCATCGCCGGTACCCTCGACATGGAGGTCGGCGGCGCCTGCGGCCGGGTGGGAGACGGACGCGGCGTTCTGGTGGCCGACGGCGTGCCGCACAGCTTCCGCAGCGGCGGCGCCAACCGCTTCGTCGTGCTGGACGTGCCGGCCGCGGGGCTGGTGCCGGAGGCGGCGGTGCGCGCCTGCGATGCCTTTTTCGCCATCGACGGAGCGCTGGATGGGCTGGTGCGCTATCTGGCGGCGGAGGCGGCCGACCGGCCGCTCGACCCGGTGCTGGCCCATCACTCGGCGGGGCTGCTGCTGCGCGCGCTGGAGGCGCGGCAACCGCCGCGGCCCATATCGCCCATACCGAAGGATCCCGTCGACCGCGCCCTGGCGTTGATGGCGGAGCGCTGCGGCGAGCCGCTGACGGTGACCGAACTGGCCGAAGCGGCCGGTCTGGCGCCCAGCCGGTTCCATGAACGCTTCCGGGCCCGCACCGGCAGCACTCCGGCCCGCCTGCTGGCCGAGCTGCGGCTGGACCGGGCAGAGGCGCTGCTGCGGGACGGCCGCCTGCCGCTGGCGGAGGTGGCGTTGGCGGTCGGCTTCTCCGACCAGAGCGCCCTGACCCGCAGCCTGCGGCGGCGGCGCGGCACAACGCCAGGGGCGGTGCGACGGTCTAGATAGCGCGGGCCGCTTCGACGATCACCGCCGCCACCGCATCGGCGCGCGACAGGTGGGGGGCGTGGCCGCTTTCGACCTCGACCGTCCGGGCGCCGATGCGCGAGGCGGTGGCGCGCAGGAAATCCGGCGGCAGCATGCGGTCCTGGCTGGCGACGACATACCATGCGGGTTTGGTCTTCCAGGCGGCAGCGCTGACCTTGCTGGCAAAGCAGGCCGCTGCGACTGGCCCCTGGGTGGCGGCCAGCAGGGCGGCCTCTTCCGCCGGCAGGTCCTGGGCGAAGTTGCGGGCCATGCCCTCCGGCGTCAGGGTCAGGAACCGGCCCTTGTCCACCGATACGCCCGACAGGCCGGCCGACGGCGGGAAGGGTTTCAGCGTGTCGTTCGGCGACTGCCCCACGTCGGGAGCGAAGGCGGCGACATAGACCAGGGCCTTCACCCGCTCCTGCCCGCCGATCTGGGTGATGACCGCCCCGCCCCAGGAATGGCCGACCAGCACCACCGGCCCCTTGGTCCGGTCGATGGCGCGCTGGACATGGGCGACATCGTCGTCGAGCGAGACCAGCGGGTTCTGCACCGCGACCGCGGCGAACCCCTCCGCCTGCAAGCGGGAAATCACCCGGCCCCAGGAGGACCCGTCGGCGAAGGCGCCATGGACGAGGATGATGGTCGGATTGGAACTCATGGAAACGGCTCCCGCTGACGGTCGGACCCGCCAGTCAGAGCATGGCGGCAGCCGGACCGTCCAGCCAGGCAGGTCTACTTTTCCTCTGTGCGGAAAAGGGCTTGGCCGTTATTCCGCCGGCTGGCGGGCCGACCGCCGGCCGAAGGTGGCGACGCGGTAGACGTACCAGAGGGCGATCCCGGCGGCGACGATGTTGGACACCGGGTTCAGCCAGCCGGAGACCTGCTGGTAGCGGTCCTCCAGCAGATAGCCGGCGCTCGCCAGGAAGGTGGTCCAGATCGCGGTGCCGACGGTGGTGTAGAGCAGGAAGGGCACCAGCGCCATGTTCGACACCCCGGCGGGGATCGAGATCAGCGTGCGCACCGCCGGGATCATCCGGCCGATCAGCACCGCCCGGCCGCCATGCTCGCGGAAATGGGCGGCGGCCTCATCGACCTCCTCCGGTGCGATGGTCAGCCAGCGGCCATGGCGCGCGGCCCACTGCTTCAGCCGGCGGCTGCCGACCCAGCGGCCGATCCCGTACCAGAACAGCGCCCCCAGCACGGCGCCCACGGTGCCCGAGACGATGATCATCGGCAGGCCGAGGTCGCCCCGCGCGGCGGTGAAGCCGGCCAGCGGCAGAATCAGCTCCGACGGAATGGGGGGAAACAGGTTCTCCGCGAACATCAGCAGAGCGACGCCGAGATAGCCCGTCTGCTCCACCATACCGACAATCCAATCGAACACGGTCTTCTCCTCGCGCCTGCCGGCCCTCCACCCACCCCCGGAGCAACACCGGGACAGGGCGATTGGTTGCATGGAAGGGCTCGCACCGGCTGCCGGCCCTGCTTATGTTTGCAGATGCAACGATTGGACGGACGGAGAGGGTGCCAATGGCGGCGATCAAGCTCGACCGGCATGAGAAAGGGATTCTGGCGGCCCTGCAGGAGAATGCCCGCCTGACCATGCAGGAGCTGGGCGACACGGTCGGCCTGTCGGCCTCCCCCTGCTGGCGCCGGGTGCGGTCGATGGAGGAGATCGGCGTCATCCGCCGCTACACGGTGCAGCTCGACCCGCGCAAGCTGGGGCTCGGCGAATGCGTCTTCGCCCACGTCACGCTGGAGCGCCACAAGGAGAATGCGGTCGACCAGTTCGAAACCGCCATCGCCAGCATGCCGGAGGTGCTGGAATGCTTTGCAGTCACCGGCGACGCCGACTATCTGCTGCGCATCGTCGTGCCGACCACCGAGGATTACGGCCGCTTCCTCAGCGAACGCATCTTCTCCATCCCCGCAGTGTCGCATGTCAAATCGAGCGTCACCCTGAAGGAGGTGAAGTTCGAGACCCGGCTGCCGCTGGACCATCTGGAGTGAGCGGAAAGCTTTTCCGAACAGCACCAATGAAAAAGCCCCCGCTCCGATGGAGCGGGGGCTTTTTCACATCACAACGACCGATGAGAGATCAGGCCATCTCGACGCGCTGAGCCTCGGGGCCCTTGGCGCCCTGGCGGATGGTGACGCGGACCTGCGCACCGTCATCCAGGCCGTTGATGCCCGACCGCTCCAGCGCACGGATGTGCACGAAGATGTCCTTGCCGCCGGTCGACGGGGCGATGAAGCCGAAGCCCTTCGACACGTTGAACCACTTCACCGTGCCGTCGACGACTTCGCCGCCGTCCGAATCGCCGTAGCTGTCGGCGCCGTAGCCACCGCGGCTGCTGCCACCGCCGTAGCTGTTGCCGCCGCCGTAGCCGCCGTCGTTGCCCCAGCTGTCACGCTCGCGCGGGGCGCGCGACGGACGGCTCGGAGCAGCGGTCGAGGTGTCGACCGCGTGGATGGTGGCGACCTGCGGGCCCTTCGGGCCGCGCGACAGATCACAGGTGATGGTGGCGCCTTCGGGCAGGCTGTCGTGTCCGCAGAACTGCAGAACCGTGGAGTGCAGGAAAGCGTCGGGCGACCCATCGTCGGGGGTGACGAAGCCGAAGCCCTTGGTGGCGTTGAACCACTTGACGGTGGCGCGGATGTCGCGCTGGGTGATTTCAGGAGCGCGGAAGGAAGAGCGCTGCGGACGGTCGAACATTAGTTATCGTCTCATCTGTCGTGTTAAACCCCATCCCGGCAAAAACCAAAGAAGGGACACCCGGAACAGGGCCAGCGAAGGATGATCGGTTCCGACCCATAATTCAATCAGGATTGCGCAATTTCCCCATTCGCGCACAACAAAAACACCGCCGCCGCCTGACAGGCAGGCGGGGCGGGGCGATTCGGCCGTTTTTGTGCAGGTGCAGCGTGACGATTCAGCCGCGACTCAAGATCGGGCCCGGTCAGGCGCCGTGGCACTTCTTGTATTTCTTGCCGCTGCCGCAGGGGCAGGGGTCGTTGCGGCCGACCTTGGGACCGCTGCGCGGACGGGCGCCCAGCTGGCCCTCGACATAGTACCAGCGGCCGTCCTGGTGAGCGAAACGGCTGGTCTCGTGGTGGGTCATCGGTTTGCCGTTCATGCTGAAGCGGGCGACGAACTCGACGATCCCCTCGCTGTCGCCCGGCTGGCCGTCTTCGGTCGAGCGGATCTCCACGCCGGTCCACACGCTGTTCTTGGCCCAGGTCTCGATCTCTTCACGGTTGAAGTCGTCGCGGGTGCTGGGCAGCAGCGTGTCGTGCAGATAGTCGATGTTGCCGGTGGCGAACGCCGAATAGCGCGACCGCATCAGCGCCTCGGCCGTCGGGGCGGGCATGCCGGCCAGATAAGGTCCGCAGCAGGCGTCCAGCGGCTTGCCGGAACGGCAGGGGCATTCGGCGGCGGTCTGGGTCGTGTCGGTCATGGCCTGCTCTCGGGTGATGGCGGGGCGGGTTGCGGCAGAATCGCTGATGGTGGGGTCCGGCTTCGCGGGGCGCATCCATAGCGCAGCCGTGCGCCGCTTCTCAAGAGGCTGGTTGGCGCACATGGCCGCAATCTGCGGCGGCCTTGCGCGCGGACTCCGCCGCCGCTATCAAGCGGCCCCATCCCGATCCATGCTCCACCGCTGCCCGGAAGGCTGTCCGCCCATGCCTGCCAAAGCATCTCGCAAAGCCGCCATCCCCCGGAAACGCCCCGACCTGTCGCTGGAGGCCGGCTTCGGTCCCGGCCGCCGCGTCTGCGGCATCGACGAGGTCGGGCGCGGCCCGCTCTGCGGCCCGGTGGTCGCCGCCGCCGTGGTGCTGCCGCCCGAAGGGCTGCCGCCGGAGATCGCCGCCCTGATCGACGACAGCAAGGCGGTCAACCGGCGCCTGCGCGAGGAGATCGAGCCGGCGATCCGGGCGCATGCGCTCGCCTTCGCCATCGCCGAGGCGTCGGCCGCCGAGATCGACGAGCTGAACATCCACAAGGCGACGCTGCTGGCGATGAAGCGGGCCTATCTCGCGCTCCCCGGCCCCGCCCCCGACGCGGCGCTGATCGACGGCAAATTCACCCCCGACATCGCGTGCGAGAGGGTGGCGGTCGTCAAGGGCGACAGCCGCAGCCAGTCCATCGCCGCCGCCTCTATTCTCGCCAAAGTGGCGCGCGACAGCGAGATGTTGCGGTTGTCGGTCCAGTATCCACACTATGGATGGGACCGAAACGCCGGCTATCCAACACCGGAGCATCTGGAAGCATTGACCCGTCATGGTGTCACGCCGCATCACCGAGTCAGTTTTGCACCAGTGAAACGCCAAAGGGCACTGAGCGGCTGAGCCGTCGTCACTTGGCAAAGAAAGCTGTTGACGGCGACTCGGCCGAGACTCATTGTCCGGCCGAGTCCCAGTTCTTTGCCGGTCGTAAAATGCTCCCTGAAAACCGTATCCTGGTCGGCGATTGCATCGCTCTCATGAACGATCTGCCGCCCGCTTCGGTCGATCTCATCTTCGCCGATCCGCCCTACAACTTGCAGTTGGGGGGTGAGTTGCTGCGGCCGAACCACACCCGCGTCGCCGGGGTGGATGACGAGTGGGACAAGTTCGACGATTTCGAGGCCTATGACCGCTTTACCCAGGACTGGATGGCGGCCGCCCGCCGCATCCTGAAGCCGGAAGGCTCGCTGTGGGTGATCGGCAGCTATCACAACATCTTCCGCGTCGGCGCCACGCTGCAGAATCTGGGCTTCTGGATTCTGAACGACATCGTCTGGCGCAAGACCAACCCGATGCCGAACTTCCGCGGCACCCGTTTCGCCAACGCCCACGAGACGATGATCTGGGCGGCCCGCGACAGGGATGCGCGCTACCGCTTCAATTACGACGCGATGAAGAGCCTCAACGAGGATCTTCAGATGCGCAGCGACTGGCTGCTGCCGATCTGCAATGGCGGCGAACGGCTGCGCGACGAGGACGGCAAGAAGACCCACCCGACGCAGAAGCCGGAATCACTGCTGTACCGGGTGATCCTGTCCTCGTCGCGTCCCGGCGACGTCGTGCTGGATCCCTTCTTCGGCACCGGCACCACCGGGGCTGTCGCCAAGCGGCTGGGGCGCAAGTGGATCGGGCTGGAGCGCGACGACACCTACGTCAAGGCGGCCCAGGCCCGAATCGACGCGGTGGAGGAGGCGCCGGAGGCGGCGATCCTCGACACCCCGCCGAAGCGCGCCGCACCGCGCATTCCCTTCGGCTGGGTGGTGGAGCGCGGGCTGCTGCGTCCGGGCTCGACCCTGTTCGACCACCGCCGCCGCGTTGCCGCCCGCGTGCGCGCCGACGGCACGCTGATCGGCTCCGGCCCGCGCGGCGACCATCGCGGCTCGATCCATCAGGTGGGGGCGGCGATGGCCGGCCTGCCGGCCTGCAACGGCTGGACCTTCTGGCACTATGAGGAGGGCGAGGATCTGCGCCCGATCGACGTGCTGCGCGAGCGCATCCGCTCGGAAATGCACTGAGTCCACCCCAGACCTGTCCGTCCGGCATAGGCGCCAGCGGGGACGGTTGCTTGGCAGCGGTGGCGTTGCCGTGTTAGGGCTGTCGGCCATGAACAAGCTCTTCGCCACCGTCACCGCCCCGGTGCCGCGTTCGGCCCCGGCGACGCTGTCCACCCGTTGTTTCGTGCGCGATCTGGTGATGGACGCGCTGATCGGCGTCTATGCCCATGAACGGCTGAAGCCCCAGCGCATCCGCCTGAACCTGGATCTCGACGTGATCGCCCCCGGCGTCACCGGCGAGGACATGGCGACCGTCGTCAAGGGCGTGGTCACCCAGGGCCACGTCACGCTGGTGGAAACGCTGGCCGAACGCATCGCCGAGCGCTGCCTCGCCGACGCGCGGGTGACGGTGGCCAAGGTCCGGGTGGAAAAGCTGGATGTCTTCCCCGATGCCGCCAGCGTCGGCGTCGAGATCGAGCGCGCCCGCGGATAAGGGCGCGCAAGCGTGAGGGCGGGTTCAGCCCTCACCGAACTCTGTCTTACCGCAAAATTTCTTATCGCCGCAACGGCACCGCCCGCTTGACCAGCCGGCGGTCCATGTCGGCTGCCGCCACCGTCGGCTCGCCCAGGCTGCGCATGACGAAGGCGAAGGTGTCCATCACCCGGTCCAGCACGATCTCGTTGTCGTCCGGGCGGCGGCTGACCGACACCACGGCATAGCCGGCGGCGCGCGCCACCGCCGGTTCGCCGCGCAGGCCGCGCACGCCCCAGCCGGCGAGCGCATCCTTGCAGCGGAACAGCTCCGCGGCGAAGCCGCCGGCCGACTGGGTGCGCCCGACCACATAAGCGGCGGCGACCGCCAGCGGCGCCAGCAGCCCGTCCCAGTCCAGGCAATCCTCCCGCCCGACCCATACCCCGCCGACCGAGCAGGCGGCGGCACCGACCGCTTCGCCCAGCCCGGCGCGGAAGGCGCGCAGCGACTCCACGGCGTCGGCCGCCGGCATCGGTTCCACCCGTCTCCCTTCCGGCATCAGCATCAGCCGGCCCGCCCATTCCGACGAGGGCGGCAACTGTTCGGTCAGGCGCGCGAGCAGCGCCTCGCGGGCGGCGGCGAAGGGGACGACCTCGGACATCGGGGCCTGCGGCAATGGTGGGGGAGAGGAGGCGAGAAAAAGCCTGAGATGCTCCGGGCTGTCAAGAGCAAGCCTGTGCACCGGCAACCCATGGCTGCGACCCAGGTGCAATGTCACAGACGAAGGGCGCGAAACCCGCCTTTTTCCGGAAAAATGCAGAGCTTTGCATTTTTCCGCTTGCCAGCTTTCGCCATCAGCCATATAAGGCGGTCCTCCGTTCCCGGTTAGCTCAGTTGGTAGAGCAGCGGACTGTTAATCCGCTTGTCGCTGGTTCGAGTCCAGCACCGGGAGCCATAGCGCGGGTGTAGCTCAGTTGGTTAGAGCGCCGGCCTGTCACGCCGGAGGCCGCGGGTTCAAGTCCCGTCACTCGCGCCATTCTCTCCTCTATCTCTGCAAAACGATATAGCGGACGATGGCGACTGCCCCATAGGGCAGCTTCGCGCTATCATGCATTCTTCGCCGTGTTCACAATCTACGTCGTGTGCACGATGCGGCCGAAAGCGCCGGTTCCCTGTTGAACGGAGTCCGCGCGCCGCAACGGCCGTGCGCATCTCGGATCGAGAATTGCCGGGGAGGAACCGCTCATGCGTTTGTCTGACAAGGTCGCCGTCGTCACCGGCGGGGGATCGGGCTTCGGCGAGGGCATCGCCCGACGCTTCGCCGCCGAAGGGGCCCGCGTCATCGTCGCCGACCTGGACGAGGCTGCCGCCGGCCGCGTCGCCGACAGCCTGGGAGAGACCGCACTCGCCGTCCGCGCCGACGTCGCGGTCGGGGAGGATTACGAGGCCATCGTCTCGGCGGCGCTGGGCGAGTTCGGGCGGCTCGATATCCTGGTCAACAATGCCGGCTACACCCACCGCTACGGCTCGATGCTGGATGTGGACGAGGCCACCTTCGACCGCATCTACGCCGTCAACGTGAAGTCGATCTATCACAGCGCCATCCACGCCGTGCCGGTGTTCCGCGCCCATGGCGGCGGGGTGATCCTGAACATCGCCTCGACCGCCGGGCTGCGGCCACGGCCGAACCTGACCTGGTACAACGGCTCCAAGGGGGCGGTCATCACCCTGACCAAGTCGATGGCGGCGGAACTGGCGGCCGACAATGTGCGCGTCTGCGCCATCGCACCCGTGGCCGGCGAGACCGGCATGCTCCACCGCTTCATGGGCCAGGACACGCCGGAACGCCGCGAGCAGTTCCTCAGCAGCATCCCGCTGGGACGCCTGTCCACCCCGGCCGACATCGCCAACGCGGCGCTGTATCTCTGCTCCGACGAGGGGAACTTCCTGACCGGCGTGTGCCTGGAGGTCGATGGCGGGCGGTGTATCTGAGGGTGTTCAGGCCAGCACTTGGCATCCTCCTTTCCCTCTTGGGAGAGGGGGATGCACAGATGAGGATTTTCGGGAAGGGGCCGCCGCGCGACCCCCTCACCCTAACCCTCTCCCCGGGGGGGAGAGGGGATTGGTGCCTTATCCGATGATGCGTCATGCCGCATCGGCAGGGGAGGGCTGATACCGCTTCGCCCCCGATCGTCTCCGTCGACGGGAGGCCTCTCCAATTCATCTGCGGTCTGGGGCCGCAAAGCCTCCGACGGATTTCCGGCATCAGCCACCACCTCCGCCTCAATCGCCTCTTCCTCCTCCCGCTTCTCGTCGGGCAGCACGGCGTCCAACAGGCGGGCGATGTCGTCGGTGGGGCGCAGGGCGCCATAGCCGGGTGCGTTGTAGTCCCAATCATATTCGGCGAAGCCGCGGAAGCCGGCGATGACCGGGTCGCTCGACCAGGCCCGGCGCAGGGCTTCACGCCGCAGGTCCGCCGGAACCTCTCGGCGCAGAAAGCCGGTGTAGTCGCTGTCGGAGCCCAGGCTGTCCAGCGAAGGCAGGTCCGCCACCTCCTCGCCGTTCTCTCCAGGCGACGGTTCGGGCGGCACCGGCTCGGGCAGCAGGGCTTCCGGCAGTTCTTCCGCCGGCTCCAGCACCGGCTCCTCCGCCCGCGCGTCGCGCTTCAGCCGCGACCAGCGGCCGAGGAAGCCCTCCTCCCCGCGCTCAGCCATGCTGCGGCAGTCCGGGCTTGCGTGCCGTGCCAGGGCTTCCGGGTCGGCGCGGTCGCGCTTGCGCTTGTGGAAGGGGCGCTCGACGAAATGGCGGGCGACGAAGCCGTCCATCCACAGCACCAGCGGGATCGGCAGCGGCAGTGCCTCGATCACGTCGTCGCCGGCTTCGGCATGGGCGTCGATCTCGCCGGGGTCGGCGGTGACCGCCAGCAGCTGCATCCCCGGCGCTCGCCCGCCCGGCCGCAGGATGACGTAGGCGCTGGGGCTGCCACCGTCGAGATTGTGCTTGTAGTTCTCCGCCTCGGTCGGGAACAGGGCGATCTCGGCGGTGCCGGCGTAATGGCGCGTCCAGTCCGGCCCTTCGGCCAGCACGCTCCAGTCGGGCAGGGTGGGGTCGGCCGGGACCAGCATCACCGGCTGCCAGCGCGCCTCGATCCACGGATTGTCGACGCGCCGCCGCTCCACCACCACGCCGACGCTGCGCCGTTCGGCGCGGTCCTGGGGCGAGGCGGGAGCGGTGGCGGCGGCAGTGGAGGAGGGGACGGCGGAGGACGGGAACTCACTGGGCATTGTCGGTGTTCCTGATGGGCTGGGACCGGACGGCCTGAAAGCCTGACTCTGTTCCCGGTACAACGCGCCGCCGGCCGTTTGGTGCCGTTGCGCATTGGACTCCAACGGCTTTCCCCAAAAGGCCCAACGCCCCAATGGCCCCATCGGAAGGATGCGCCATGTGCAAGTTCGCCGCCGCCCTGCTGCTGTCGGGGCTCCTGTCCGGCCTGCCGCTGGCCAGTGCCGCCGCACAGCAGGCGGATCAGCAGCAGAGCCAGCAGCCAGCCGCCGCTCCGGTCGAGTCCGGATCGAAGGAGTCCGCCGGCGATGCGCTCGCCCGTGACGGCAAGGTGCAGCAGAGCCAGGATCCGCATCCGACCGCGCAGGGCACCAAGCCGCCGAACCCGTCCAGCTCCGCCGCCACGGGAAGCCAGGAATTGCAGCAGGCGCTCGCCGACGTGCGCCGGGCGCCGCCCGACCTGAACGGCAACCTGGTGCCGCGCCCGAACCAGTGGGCGAGCGAACCGGATCAGCCGAACGAGCCGACTCGGTCGCAGAATCCCTCCGACCTGACCAGCCAGGAAGTGAAGTAAAGGGCGCTGAGCCGGAAACCCGGCGGCTGCGGACGCGGATCAGCCCGCTGCCCTCGGGATCGGCGCGGTCGGGCTTCAGCATCGCCTCCAACAGCCGGGCGTCGCTGGTCCAATAGGGGACGTACCAGGCGCGGTCGGGGTCCATCACCAGCGCGCGCTTGTTCGCCGCGTCGTAGGCGCCGAGCGGCGCGATGTGGCCGAGGCCGATGTCGCCGGTCAAGGTGCCCTGGTCGAAGGCCAGCAGGATGATGTCGTCGGCGCTGCGCTCGTTGTCGGACAGGATGCGGCGCAGTTCCGCCAGCGTGGCGGGAGAGGTGTCGCGCGGGCGCCAGACTTCCACCTCGGCGTCGATGCCGTAGGCGCTCAGGCTGCGGCGGACATAGGTGATCAGCTCGCCGAAGGAGATGCCCTCGCCATCCTCGGCGGTGGCGTCGCGCCAATGATCGTCGTCCAGACGGTCGAGCAGCTGCTTGTCGGTGACCAGCCGTTCCGACGCCAGCCCGGGCAACCCGCGCAGCGCGTTCAGCATCATCGTCACGCTGGCCACCGAACAGGAGGCGCCGGTCGTCTGCGGCACGTAATAGGGGCTGAGCGCCCAGTAATCCGGTGCGGGCGTGGTGCGGACGAAATCGACCGAGCGGGTAATCGGCACGGCGTCGGGGCCGAATTTCGGCTTCCTGTCGTCCTGTTGGGCCGAGGCCGCCCCCGCCGCACAGGCGGCCCACAGCAGGAGGCCGGCCCCCAGGGTCTTCGCCACGGCTCCCGCGGTCCATCCTGCGGTCCACATCGCTTGCTTCATCGGAAACTGTCTCAGTCCGTCCGGTCTGGAATGGGAATGCGCCCCGATCCGGGCAGCTTGGGCCTGTCCGCAGCGGAGCGCGGCCTGCATATGGTGCGCTGCGGCGCGGACGCCAAGCAGGGGGCACGGCTGCGCCGATTGCGCTTGTGCCGCACACCGGGGGTGTCTTTTGGGACGCTTTCCGAAACGCATGTGGGCGGAGCCTCCGTCGCTCGACCTCGAGCAAAACAGGCTCCGCCCACCGCTGGGGCCGGCACGTCGAGGGCGTACCCCCGATGCGCCGGCCCCCCTCTAAGCCGGCTTCAGGATCGGGCGATCAGACGCCGTCCCAGAAATGCTCCAAGCCGACCGCGGCGACGCCATCGGCACCCATCTTGGCCCAGGCGAGGTCGTGGATGCCCATCGCGAAAGCGGGCGAGGTCGGCAGAAGCGAATAGTCGCCCCAATAGGCATTGTTGAACATCGGCTTGCCGATCACGTCGTGATCGCCGTACTTCGGCACGTTGTAGACAAGGTTGTTGTCGATGACGAAGTCGTTGGCGCTCAGCAGCTCGATGTAGTCGTCCAGCGGCAGGGTTCCCATCACCACGTTCTTGGTGATCGTGTTGTTGTGCGGGTCGCCGGCCGTGCCATGCACCGGCTGCCATTCGATTCGGATGAAATCTTCCTTATTGCTGGCAATGACCGAGAAGTTGTTGGTCACCACGTTGTTGTCGCCGCCATGGATCTGCACCGAGGCCCAGTCGGCGTCCTTGATGAAGTTGTCCTTGACGGTGATGCCGCCGGCCATGTCGTCCAGATAGATGCCGAAGCCCTTCTGGCCGTACAGCCAAGTGTCTTGGTTGCTGGTGGCGAGGCCGTTGGCATGCTCGATCCAGTTACCCTGGATCACCATGCCGGTATCGACGCTGGACCGCCCGAGGATCTCGATGGCGCCGCCGTCGGCGGTCTCCAGCCCGGTGTGGGAGATGTGGTTGAACTGGATGATGTTGTTGTGGTTCACCGTGTTGGTGGTGCCGCCGTAATCCTTGAACGAGATGCCGTAGCGGGCGCTGTGGTCGATGTCGTTGTTGGAGATCAGGTTGTTGTCCACGCCGGTGCCGATGATGCCGGACACCGCCTTGCGCACTTCGCCGATGTTGCTGATGCTGTTGCCGTAGATGCTGTTGCCGTTGCTGCGGCCGTCCATCTCGATGCCGCTTTCCGCCAGATGGTTCAGCGTGTTGTGGGCGATGTCGTTGTTGGACGAGGCGGCGGTCAGCTTGATCGCGGTGCCGACGTTCAGGAAGCTGTTGTCGCTGATGTGGTTGCCGCTCGACTTCGTCAGCAGCAGGGCGTCGCCGCCGGTGGTGGTGTTCTTGAAAGTCAGCCCGTCGATGGTGACGTTGCTGGCGCCGTTCAGCTTGATCAGCGTGTCCAGCCGCGGCACCTCGACGCCGCTGGAGGCGAAGCCGGAGCTGGCGGCCTTGTAGAGCAGCTTGCCGTCCGAGGCCCGCCAAGCGAACTCGCCGGCCTGATCGACATAGGCGGCGTTGTTCAGCAGCTTGTAGGTGGTGCCTTCGGCAAAGGGCAGGGAGGCGCCGTTCTTCAGCATGATGGTGCGGGTGGAGGCGTTGAAGCTGGCGATGGTGCCCAGCGTGTCGCCCAGCCGTTCGGCATCCATGATCTGGATGAGCGTGCCCGGCTGGATGTCGGCGGCGGTCACGTCGGTGCCGTGCGAGCGGATCGACCAGCCGCTGGGCCCGCCCGAGGCGGCGTCGGCGAAGTGCCAGCCGCTGGTGACGTCGGCGGCGTCGTAGGCGAACTTTTCGGCCAGATGCTGGCGGACGTCGCCGACGATCAGGTCGAGGCTGCTGGCGGTGCCGAGCTTGGCCGAATAGAGGCCGTTGCCCTCGCTGGTGAAGCTTTTCACCACCTCGCCGCCGCTGAGCACCGGCTTCTCGCCGGGATAGTTCTGGAAGCTGTGGCCGTTGTCGAGCGAGGTCAGCTCCAGCGTCTTGGTCAGGTGATAGGTGCCCTCGCGGACATAAGTGGTGTCGATGGTGGAGTTGGCCCGCATGGCGGCCTGCGCCTTCTCCAGGCTGGCGAAGGGACCGTCGGTGCCGTCGGCGTTGGGGGCGGCCAGCTTGCCGGACCAGCTGTCCTTGCCGTCGGCGGCGACGTAGAAGGCGGACTTGGTCGGGGCGGTCGGCACCGGCGTCTGGGTGGCGGGCGTATCGCTGAACAGGTCGGTGCCGGCCTTGATGTTGAGCGCGCCGCCCCAGTAGAGACCCTCCTGGCCCTTCACCACGTCCTTACCGTCGACTGCACCCTTGTCATAGGTGACGATGCTGTCGGTGACGGCGACATTGTGGCCGTTGATCGAGACCGACTTGACGAACAGGTTGCGGTCGACGCCGTTCACGCTGGCGTCGTTGTCGTACCAGACCTGGACCGTGTGGGCCTTGGTCGGGTCGATGTCAGCGGTGAACTTGTAGCCGGTGGTCGTCGCCGCCGCCTTGGCGTCGCCGATCACCTGCCCGTCGACCAGCAGCTTGAAATGCGCGGCCTGCCCGCCGGCCGAGGTGCCGTAGGCGTTGACGACAATGTCCACCGCCTTGCTCGGCGGCGGCGGGGGCGGCGGGACATAGGCGCCGCCGAAATACTCCTCCGGCACGCCGAAGGTCAGGGCACCGCCCCGATCGAGGCCTTCCTGGCCGGCGACGACGAACTTGCCGTCCACCGGACCCTTGTCGTAGGAGGCCATGTCGGAGGTCGAGGCGATGGTCTTGCCGTCGATGTTGATCGACTTGACGAACAGGTTGCGGTCGACTCCGTTCACGGTGGCGTCGTTGTCGTACCAATCTGGATCTTGTGGGCCTCGTTCGGGTCCACCTTGGCGGTGAAGGTGTAATCGGCGGGCGAGGTGGCGCTGACCCAGGCATCGCCGACCACCTGATCGTCAACCAGCAGCTTGAAGTGCGGCGCCTGTCCGGCGGCGCTGACGCCATAGGCGCTGACCTTGATCGTCGTAGTCATGGTGGCGGCCGTCTCGGCGTCCGGCACGGTGGCGGCGGACGGGAACAGGGTGGCGGGCAGCGGCACGTTCAGCACGCCCGGCCAATACATCTCGGTCTGGCCGGAGATGACGTTCAGACCGTCGATCTTGCCGGTGTCATACTTGACTGAGGGGTCGATCGACAGGATGGTCTTGCCGTTCACCTCGAACGACTTGACGAACAGGTTGCGGTCTTCGCCGTTAACCGTATCGTCGTTGTCGTAGACCAGCTGCAGCGCATGCGCCTTGTCGGCCGGTACGTTTGCGGTGAAGGTGTAGCGGGACTGGGTGGCGGATGAAACGGTGGCCTCGCCGATGCTGGCACCATCCAGAAGCAGTTGAAAATGCGGCCATTTTCCGCCGACTGCCGAGCCCCAGGCATTGACCGCAAAGGTGACCTGGATCGTGCCGTCGGTGTTGGTGGTAGCCATTTTGGAACTCCACTTTATGGGTATCGCCTCGTTCCGCAGGCTCGTCTGTTAGCCTTAATCGGGTACTAACACTTATGGTTAGGAAATTATGAATGAGGGCGTTTCCCGTGGCATGAATGAGACAAAAAACGGACGATTGCTTTTTAGGCGAATCAGAGAAAAATGAAACTCCGGCAATTTGGTCGGTCCGGTAGAAAATGACCGGCAAATTTTGCCCGGTTACCTGGGGCTCAGCCGTTTCTATTTGATGGAAGCCTTTGGGTGAAGGGCGATTTGCCGTTTTTGGGCCGCCAGACATTGCGAATGTCGGTTGCATGCGACATCCGGATGTCGCGCTTGAAGAATGGAACCGGAGACCCGGCTTCCATGGCCAGCTTGGGCCGCTGAGGCGATCACTGCGGCCCCGCCCTGTCGACCGCCCTATCCACGGCTTTGTCCGGACCGCCGATTTCCAGCACCGGGGCTGAAAACAGATAGCCGCGGTTGTGCACCGTCTGGATCGGCGCCTTGCCGCCCATGGTGATCTCTATCTTCCGGCGCAAGCGGGAAACCAGCACGTCGAGGCTGCGGTTGCCGGACTCGTCCTCGCGATAGCCCAGCGCCGCCAGCAGCATGGCGTCGAGCAGACGCATCTCCGACGAGGTGACATGCACCGTCCGGCCACGGGGGTCGCGCAGCAGCCAGTCCACATGGTCCAGCACCCAGGCATCGGCCGCCGGACTCTCCACGGAGGCGGCTCGGCCCGACGCCGGGCTCTCGGTTCCGTCCGCCGCCCGTCTGGGCAGCCGGCCGACCAGATTGAGCAGGGCGGCAGCCAGTTTGCCAAAGCCCTCAACCATGGGCAGGTCGACAAGGCCGGTGCTCCATACCGGATGCATCCGGAGCGGGTCGCCACCGTCTGGTCGAGGGCATTGCCACCTGAAAAAAAGAATAGCTTCTCCATAAGCTTGGAGTGGGTCGCCGGGTGGGCGATAATGGGTCGGCGGGCCCGTCTCCAAGACTGCCTGCGCTCAACACCCGTAAAGGAAAATCGAAAGTGATGTTGAACACGGACTTCGGGGAACCCCTCGACAAGCTCTGCCCGAAGTGCGGGAGCACAAACCTCGTCCACAGTGTGGAAACGCAGGCGGTCCGTTTCCCCTATGGACCAGGGGACGTTCTTATGGCGACCGTCGATGTGCGGGTCCCCGTTACCACGTGCGGTGCCTGTGGGGACGCCTGGACCGATGCCCGAGCCGAGAGTGTCCGGGAAGAAGCCGTTTTGCAGCGCCTTAATGAGTTGAAAGCCTGAGAGGACAGCCGCAACTGAGGCTGTATTGGGATCGCGGCCTTCGGAGGGTGGGTATATCGGTGGAGGGGCAGGGGATGGCTGAGTGGGTTGCGGACGGATCGGACAGCGGCTGGTTGACGGCTGCTGGTTGACGGCTGCTGGGATCGGCGCGGTTCGGTCGTCTCGAAGCCACCGGCCGGACGGCTGGTGGTTCCTGCCTGAATGGCTTCATGATGAAGCCCAGCACGACGTCGGTCCATTCCCGACAAGGGGGAGCGGCAATCGCCGCGGCCGAGGCCGCCGGTGCCGCTCCCCAGCTCCGGTAAAGGAGCATCCTCCGGCCATGGACCGTGCCGAGGAAATCGCGCGTTGCGCAGTTGAGCCTTTTCGCACGTTCTGCCGGTGAGGGGCCGAATATATGTATGCCCGTCTCGTGCAACTGGTGCGTCACGTTCACCTTCGATGAGGTCGATATATCCATCCGGAATGAGAGGGATGGCACCGGTCATAGGGGACAAAAAACACATAAGTAGAATTATGGAAATAATGACGCAAATCCGCTATTCTAAACGCGGAAACGCCGCCCGGCTTTGCGACCGGACGGCGTTCGGAATCTGCCTGGAGAATTGGTCGACGCTCAGGCCGCGTTTTCGCTCAGCACACCGCGGCGGATCTGGTCGAGTTCGATGGATTCGAACAGCGCCTTGAAGTTGCCCTCGCCGAAACCCTCGTTGCCGATGCGCTGGATGATCTCGAAGAAGATCGGGCCGATGACGTTCTGGGTGAAGATCTGCAACAGCAGTCCCTGGCCCTCGGTCGGAGCACCGTCGACCAGGATGCGGTTGGCCTGGAGGCGCTTCAGATCCTGGTTGTGGCCCGGCACACGGGTATCGACACGCTCGTAATAGGTGTCGGGCGTGTCCTGGAACGGGGTGCCCATGCCGCGCATCGTCTCCACCGTGCGGACGATGTCGTTGGTGCCGAGCGCCACATGCTGGATGCCTTCGCCCCTGTAGTCGCGCAGATATTCGACGATCTGAGACTTGTTGTCGGCGGATTCGTTGATCGGGATGCGGATCTTGCCGCAGGGGCTGGTCATCGCCTTCGACCGCAGGCCGGTCAGCTTGCCCTCGATGTCGAAATAGCGGATCTCGCGGAAGCCGAACAGGCGGGTGTAGAACTCGGCCCACTCTTCCATCCGTCCGGTGTGAACGTTGTGGGTCAGATGGTCGATGTAGGTCAGGCCGGCACCCTGCGGATGCTGGTCCACCCCCGGCAGCGGCACGAAATCGACCTCATAGATGCTGCCGCGGTCGGCATAGCGGTCGACGAGGTAGATCAGCGAATCGCCGATGCCCTTGATGGCGGGGATGTTCAGTTCCATCGCGCCGACGCGGGTCTCGACACCCCAGGCGCCGAGGTCCAGCGCCCGGCGATAGGCGAAGGCGGCGTCGCCGACGCGGAAGGCGATGGCGCAGATCGACGGGCCGTGCTGGGCTGCAAAGTTGCGCGGGAAGCCCGACGGCTCGGCATTGACGATGAAGTTCACGTCGCCCTGGCGGTAGAGCGTGACGTCCTTCGACCGGTGGCGGGCGATTGCCGTGAAGCCCAGCTGCTCGAACAGGCGGCCCAGCGCCACGGTGTCCGGCGCCGTGAATTCGATGAACTCGAATCCGTCGGTCTTCATCGGGTTGTCCCACATGTCGGCCATGATCGCCTCTCCCTTGAATTGTCCTGCGATCAGTATGCCGGACTGTCCGTGGAAAGAGCTTTCAAAGTGAAGCGGGCACACCTATGATTTTGGCAGGATTTTTCGACATTCAGCCTGTGATCGGAGATTCTTGCCGTTGCCCGCAGCGCTATCGGAAATCGACATCAGAATCCTCGTCGCCTTGCAGGAGGATTCGCGCCTGACCGTGCAGGAGCTGGCCGACCGGGTCGGCACTTCGCCCTCCTCCTGTTGGCGTCGCCTGAAGTCGCTGGAGGAAACCGGGGTGATCCGCCGCTACACGGCGCTGGTCGATCCCAAGGCGGCGTCGGTCGGCGAGTGTGTCTTCGCCCATGTCACGCTTGACCGCCATTCCGCCGAGACCGCCGCCATCTTCATCGATGCGGTGCGCAAACGGCCGGAGGTTCTGGAATGCTACGCGGTGTCGGGCGACGCCGACTATCTGCTGCGGGTCGCGGTGCGGGCCATCGCCGACTACAACCGCTTTCTGGAAGAGTTTGTGTTCCAGCTTCCCTTCCAGGTCCGCATCCGCTCGAACTTCGCCCTGAAGGAAATCAAGTTCGAGACGGCACTGCCGTTGGGGAGTGGGGCGTAAAGCCGCCCCTGGCTTCTCCCCTACCCCGCCACGCGGCGCTTGGCCGGCACTGCGGCGGCTGCGGCGGCCGGGTGCGGGCCGGCGATGCGGTCCAGCAGCAGGTCCAGGCCGCTGCGGCTGGTCTCATAGGCCACGCGCGCACGGGTCAGCGTCTGCGCCGAGGCGGAGGCGAGCGCCTCGCGGTCGTCGGCCCAGGCCGACAGGATCGGAACGGCCGCCTTCACGAAGTCGGCATTCTGCGGCACCAGCCCGTCGGCCGGAATGTCGGAGCCGATGCAGCCGCGCTCATAGGCCAGCACCGGAACGCCGGCGGCCATCGCCTCGAACAGCACCAGCGGCTGCGCCTCGTTGCGGTAGCGGGTCGGAAAGACGAAGACGTCGATGTCGCGGTAGAAGGCCTCCTTGGCCTCGCCATGGACCGGGCCGTGATACTCCACCGCCCCGTCGAAGGCCATCAGCCCGGCGGCGATCATCGCGTTGTCCTTCGGCTTCAGCCCCGGACCGGCCAGCACGAGCCTGGCGTCCACCCCCTCGAGCTGCAGGGCGCGCAGCAGGGCGAACAGCGTGTCCAGCCCCTTCTCGCTGCACAGGTTCGACAGATGGCCGATGCGCAGGGGACCGTCGCGCTGCGGACACGGGAGGACGCCGGGAGCCGAGAAGATGGCGTTCGACATGGTCATGCAGGTGCGCGCCGCCGGATAGATCGACTGGAAGCGCATCTGCATCGCCGGGCACAGCAGGACATGGGTGCAGTCGCTGCCGGCGACGCGAGTCAGCAGCCGCATCCGCCAGGTCGGCTTGGAGATGGTGGCGAAGGAGTGATGGTGCAGCACCCGCTCATAGCCGAACAGCCGCGCGGTCCCGGCCAAGGCTGCGGTGTAAAGCGCGCCCCAGCCCGAATCCACCGGCATGTAGAAACGGCGGTCGGGCTTGCGCAGCCCGGCGGCGAGCCGGCCCATGGTGCCGAACACCCGCGTCATCTTGCGCAGATGGTAGACGGCGCCGCCGCCGTTCCAACCGGGTGACAGGTCGGCGACCTCCACGCGGCCACGCCCCCGCATGCGGTCCTGCAAGCGCTCCAGCACCAGGGCCGTCACCCGGCTCATCCCATCCACCGGCGGCGGCAGGCGCCCGGAGACGACCACATGGGTGCGCGCGTTCCGTTCCATCGTCAACTCCCGGTCAGTGCCGCTCCGGTCGACCGGCCATGCTGGCCACCCTCCGGGTCGGCGGAATAGTCGGACACATAGTCCGTGTCCGCGCTGCGCTCCGCCTTCGGGCCGCCCAGCGCCACCACGGCCTTCTCCACCGACAGGGCGAAGAAGCTGGCGTCGGCCAACGCCTGGAAGGGCCGCCCGTTCAGGCTCAGGCGGCGCCACTCGTCCTCGTCGCCCGCAACCGACAGCATGTAGCGCGCCAGTCCCTCGGGGTTGTCCGGCTCCACGATGTGGCCGTTCAACCCGCTGCGGATCAGCACGTCGCGCGCTCCGCACTGGTCGGACAGGATGGTCGGAACGCCCATGGCGAGGGCCTCGTTCACCACCAGACCGAACTGCTCCTCCAGCGACGGCAGAAGCAGGCAGAGCGTGGACCCCAGCGTCTCGGCGATCCCCTTCTCCTGCAGGAAGCCGCGGAAGACGATCGACCCGTCCAGCCCGCGCCGCGTCACCTCGGCTCGCAGTTCCGCCTCCAGCGGACCGGATCCGCAGAGGTGGAGCGGTCGGGCGGCGGGACCGGCCAGCCGCCGGTAAATGTCATAGGCTTCGACCGCCCGGAACAAGTTCTTCTTCGGGACGAAGCGCGCGATGATGGTGAAGTGGCGGTCGGCGAAGGGTACTCCCCCAGGGGCCGGTTCCATCCCGGACAGGCGGCGGATGCGGTCCAACGACAGCGTGTCGTACCCGATGTAGAGCCGGTCCTTCGGGAGTCCCAACAGACGGAAGTAATCCACCGTGCGGTGGCTGCCGCCGATCCCCGCCTGATAGGGGGAGTAGAAGACGCTCTTGACCATTTCGCGCCACAGGATGCGCGGCTTGTCGTCGTATTTGGAGGCGTTCATGTTGATGACCTTGCGGCCAATCAGCCGCATGGTCAGGGCGAGCGCGAAGACGTCCGGATCCTCGTAATGGCAGAGGAAGACATAGCGCGCGTCGGCATTGCGGCATTCGCGCAGCAGGGCGCGGTAGACCGCGGCCTTCGACAGGTCCGCCTTCGACCGGCCGGGGAACAGGGTGATCTTGCGGAAATTCTGCCCCGTCCCGGTCGAATCCCAGGCGTAGGTGTGCGACTTCGACCCGACCTCCAGCCCGATCACGTCGTAGACATGGCCCAGCCGGCGGCCGACCGCCTCCAGCCGGTCCATGTGGTAGGGGCCGAACATCTCCCAACTGAAGACCAGCGCGGGCTTCTTCATGCTGCCTCTCCCAACAGAAGGCGGGCGTAGCGGTCGAGCGCCACGGCGCGCGTGGCGTTCGCCTCCACCCAGGCGCGGCCGCGGCGGCCCATGGCGGTGGCGCGGGCGGGGTCCGACAGCAGGGCTGCCACCGCCTCGGCCATCGCGCGCGGCTCCTCCGGCGGGGTGCAGAGGAAGGCGCCGACCTGCGCCTCCAGCGTGGCGAGCGCCGATCCCGGCAGGCAGGTGCTGACGAAGGGCCGGCCGGCGGCGAGGATGGTCACCGCCTTGCCGGGCATCGCGAAGGCCGCCCCCTCGGGCCGCTGCGGCACGAGATGGACGTCGCCCTCCGCCATCGCCTCGTTCAGTTGGTCCTTCGGCGCCAGCGGCTGGAAGATCACGTTGCCGAGCCCCATGGCGCGGGCGCGGCCCTTCAGCTCCTCCTCCAGCCCGCCCTGGCCGCGCATCTTGATGCGGGCCTGCGGCATCAGCTCGGCCAGATGACCGGCCATGTCCAGCACCTGCTCCAGCCCCTGCTTGCGGGCGAAGGCGCCGCTGTAGAGCGCGGTCGGCGGCTGGTCGGGGCGCGGCAGCGGGTGGACCGCGTCGGCATCGACATGGGGCGGGATCACATGGATCGGCCGGGTGACGCCCAGTTCTTCCAGCACGCCGCGCATCGGCTCCGACAGCACGACGATGGCGTCGGCGCGGTTCAGGGCCGCGCGCTCCATGGCGCGGATCGCCTTGACCGCCGCCTTGCCGCCCATGCCCAAGGCACCGGCGAGGCCGGACTGGATGTCGTGGACGATGGCGACGTGGCGGCCGCCCGGCGCCTTGAAGCGGTTGGCGATGGCCACCGACAGGATCGACGGGCAGAGCGACAGCACGGCGGCATGCCGTCCGACCCGGCCGCGGGCGCGGGCGGCGGCGAAGCCGGCATGCAGGACGCCCTCGTGGATCAGCCGGGCCTTCATGCCGCCGCCGGCCGGCGGGATGGTGTGCAGGCGCTCGATCAGCACGCCCTCCACCGTCTTGCTGTCCTGCGACCCGTCGGCGTAGCCGTCATAGACTTTGTTGCCGGGATAGTTGGGACGCGCGGTCAGCACCGTGGTCTCGGCCCCGGCCGCCGCGAAGGCAGTGGCGAGGTCGGTCATCATCGGCGCGCTGCCGGCCGGTTCCGGCCAATAGCTCTGCGCCACGAGCAGCAGTTCTTCCGGCACGGGCACGTCCGCCAGGGAAGGCGCGCCCGCTGAAGCCTTGGAAGCCGGCCGGTCGAAAGCCGGCGGCCGCAGATGGATGGAATCGTCCGGCATCGGGCGTTACTCCGCTGCCTGCTTGGGGGCTTGGCGACGCTCCGGAGCGGCATTCTCCAGGAACCAGTCGTAGGTGCGGCGCAGCCCCTCCTCCAGCGACACCTTCGGGCGCCAGCCGGTGGCGAGCAGGCGCGACACGTCCATCAGCTTGCGCGGGTGGCCGTCGGGCTTGCTCAGATCGTGGGTCAGCGTGCCGGGATAGCCGACGGTGTCGCGGATCAGTGCGGCGAGGTCGGCGATGGCGATGTCGTCGCCGGGACCGACATTGATGATCTCCCCGCTGTCGTAATGGTCCATCAGATGCAGGCAGGCATCCGCCATGTCGTCGACATAGAGGAACTCGCGCCGCGGCGTGCCGGTGCCCCACAGGGTGACCGTCGGGTCGCCCGCCACCTTGGCATCGTGGAAGCGCCGGATCATGCCCGGCAGCGCATGCGAGGTCTCAGGCTCGAAATGGTCGCCGGGGCCGTACAGGTTGGACGGCATGGCGCAGATGGCGTTGAAGCCGTACTGGCGGCGGTAGGCCTGGCACATGGTGATGCCGGCGATCTTGGCGACGGCGTAGGGCTTGTTGCTCGGCTCCATCTCGCCGGTCAGCAGCGCCTCTTCCTTGATCGGCTGCTCGGCATGCTTGGGATAGAGGCAGGAGGAACCGAGGAACAGCAGCTTTTTCACGCCGGCGCGCCAGGCGGCGTCGATGACGTTGTTCTGAATCAGCAGGTTGTCGCGGATGAAATCGCCGCCGAAGCGGTCGTTGGCGAGGATGCCGCCCACCTTCGCCGCGGCCAGGATCACCTGTTCGATGCCCTCGCGGTCGAAAAAGGCGCGCACCGCCGCCTGATCGGTCAGGTCGAGCTGCGACCGGTCGCGGATCACGAGGTCGGTGTGCCCGGCCTCGGTCAGCCGCCGCAGAATGGCGGATCCGACGAGTCCCCGGTGCCCGGCGACGAAGATGCGGCTGTTGCGGTCCATGCGGGCCGTCTCCTTAAGATCTTGTGCGAACGAATGCCTCATCGGCCGTCATCCCCGCGAAGGCGGGAGTCCGCGTTCGCAGCGGTGACGGATGGGAGCGCGACCGGCGGTCGCGCTCCCCGATGACGTCCTACTCCGCCGCCTGCCCCATGCGCCCCAGATCGGCACGCGCTCGCTCGGCATACCACTCGACCACGCCGGGCAGACCGGCGGAGAGCGGGATGCGCGGGGTGAAGCCCAGCGCGGTCAGCTTGGCGATGTCGGGGCTGCGGCGGTCGGTGCCGCCGGGAGCCGCCGGGCCGGGCATCACCTGGGCCTCGCGGCCGAGGCAGGCGACCGTCTGGCGGGCGAGGTCGGCGATGGTGACCTCCTCCGGGTTGCCGACATGGTAGATGCCGAGATGCTCGCCCTTGTCGACCACCGTCACGATGCCGTCGATGGCGTCGTCGATGTGGACGAAGGCGCGGGTCTGGCGGCCGTCGCCCTGGATCTTGAAGGGCACCGTGCCGTTCGGGTGGCCGGCGATGGCCTCGACCGCGCGGCGGGAGAATTCCGGCACCACATGCTCCCAGCCCATGTCGGGCCCGTAGACGTTGTGCGGACGGAAGATGGCGACGCGGTCGAAGCCGCTGCGGCCCCAATTGACGGCCAGCAGCTCCGAGATCAGCTTGGAGCCGCCGTAGCTGTAGCGGGCGTTCAGCACGTCCGGCACCACCAGCGGCACGTCCTCCGGTGTCGGCACCATCGGCGGGGTCTGGTAGGCTTCCGAGGAGGAGGCGACGACCAGATCGCCCACGCCGTCGGCGCGGCAGGCGTCGAGCACGTTCAGCATGCCGCGCACGCCGACGTCCAGCACCACTTCCGGCTTCTCGTAGAAATGCTTGGTTCCGTTGACAGCGGCCAGATGGAGCACGCCGTCGACGCCGCGCACCGCCCCGCGCACGGCGTCAGCGTCGCGGATGTCGCCCTGGACGAACTCCACATCGTCGAGCACGCCGGCCAGCCGCCCGGTATGTCCGCGCGAATTGTCGTCCAGAACGCGGACACGGTGGCCCTCACGGACCAGACGGTGGACCAGGGCGGCGCCGATGAAGCCGCTGCCGCCGGTGACGAGATAGTGTTTCATGTCAGTCAAATTCCTTCTGCGGCCAGCCCGCGGCAGGCCCGGATATCGTCAGGCCACATGCGCGTAGCGGGCGGCGCCATGGCTGCCGAGCGCCACGTAGGCGGTGCCGTCCGGCAGGTCGACGTCACGGCTGTTGAAGTTGTTCCAGAAGTCGTAGATCACGCCCGGACGGTCCATCCGCAGGGCCAGATCCGGCAGCGGCATGGAGGTGAAGACCGGGTGGTTGTTGAGGATCACCGCCAGATTGGCGCCGGACACCGCCTCGGCCATGTTGGCCGCCGGCTCCAGCCCGAAGCTGCGGATGTCGTCGGGGCGCACCACGGCGTCGAAGCCGCGCAGGCGGGCGGTCGGGAAGCGCTGGCGCAGCTCCTCCAGCACCGGCTTGGCCATCGTGCCGCGCAAATCGTCGGTCGCCGGACGGCCCTTGAAGGCGAGGCCCATCAGGCTGATGGTCGGCACCTCCGGGAAGCCCTGCATCGAGTTGGCGAGCTTGCCGAGGAAGTCGGCGACCTCGATGGGCTGGCTTTCGTTGACCAGACGGCCGGCGGCGGTGATCGCCATCTCGACGCCGACCTCGCGCGCCGCCTCGATCAGGATGTGGGGATCCTTCTCCAGGCAGGGGCCGCCGACCGGGCCGGGCAGCGGCAGGTTGGTGCGCGGATAGCCCAGCTTGCCGGCGCGCGCCACCTCGACCGCCGAGATCTCCATGGCGTTGCACAGCTTGGCGATCTCGTTGGAGAAGGCGAAGGTGACGTCGCGGTAGGTGTTGTCGACCAGCTTGATCAGCTCCGCCGTCTCCAGGGTGGAGACCTTGACGGTGGTCGGCGTCAGGAAGCCGAAGATCTGGGCCGCACGGGTGGCGACGTCCAGGCTTTCGGCGCCGATGATCTGCGGCAGCTGGTTCAGCTCCAGCAGCGCCTGCCCTTCCAGGGTGCGCTCCGGGCAGAAGGCGATGTCGAACTTCTTGCCGGTGGCGCGCAGGATCGGCGCCACCACGTTGCGGGTGGTGCCCAGCTTCACGGTGGAGCGCAGGATGACCAGGTCGCCGTCATGCAGGCTGCCGGCGACCTGACGGGTCGCCGCCTCGATCATGTCGGTGCGGACCCGGCCGTCCTTGCTGAGCGGCGTGCCGACCGTGATGATGAAGACGCTGGCCTTGCTGCAATCCTCCTGGCTGCGGCTGAAGGTCAGCCGGCCGCGTGCGATGACGTGGCGCAGCTTCTCCGTCAGGCCTGGCTCGTGGAAGTGCGGGTTGCCCTGGCCGAGCTTGTCGAGCACGTCCTGCCGCACCTCGACCCCGTGCACCTGGAAGCCGGCGTCCGCCATCGCGACCGCCAGCGTCAGGCCGACATAGCCGAGCCCGAGGACGCAGACGTTACGATCGGAAAAAGTCTTGGGAAGCATCGTCGCTCCTGCCGTTTGCTGAGGCCCCGCCACCGGCGGCGGGGGCCTTAGAGTTTGGAGACGCCCCGCGTGCCATGCCCTGTTGCCAAGCAGGCAGACGGAGAAACCTCGAAATTCGAAATTGTTTTCTTGTTGTGACTTCGCCGTGACGATGAAGTACCTCGTTACCGGCGTTGTGCAGCGCGAAGTGTTTCAGAAATCACCGTCCGATGAAAAGACCATGATTGCAGATCTCTGCCGTATTAATGGTACTAACCCCCGTCGCGGCCAAATGAATGCTTGGAGGCACCAACAGAGACGTTCGAAAGTGGTGCAATAGGCGCATTCCGTTCCTGCTGCCGGTATCCCTCGACCCGGCCTTGCAGAATTGAGGGTTGAACCATCCATCCAGCCACGACCCGCCCCTCTCAGGCCGTGGCGCTGGTCAGCCGCCGCAGCCGTTTCAGGTGGACCAGTCCGGTCAGCACGGCCATCGCCGCATAGACCGCGACCATCGCCACGCTGCCGGCGATGAAATGCACCAGCGCTGGCAACCGGTCGAACAGCGGGGCGGCGAAGCTGTCGAGCGCGAGCGCCGCGGCTATGGCCGTGCCGGCGCACAGCAGAGCCCGCGCGGCGATCCCGCCATACAGCTCCCCGACCGTCTGCCGGTGGATCCAGGCGATGGCGACGGTGGCGGCCAGCTCCGCGGTGAAGGTCGCCATCGCGGCGCCCTCGATGCCGTAGCGGGGGATCCACCAGATGTTCAGCAGGGCGTTCAGCGCGCCGCCCGACAGCATGGCGACCATGTAACCGGTCTGCCGGTGCCAGACGAGCAGCGGATTGCCCAGGATCATGTTGGCGTAGACCACCGCCGAGGCCAGCATCAGCAGGCGCAGAGCCAGCGTCGCCGGGGCGTAGGCATCGCCGAACAGCGTGCCGAGGATGGACGGCGCCAGGGCGAAGCCGCCGGCGATGACCAGCCCGCCGACCGCCAGCATGACGCCGGCATAGGCCCGCATCCGGTCCCGCATCGGCCCGAGTTCGCCATAGGCGGCGGCCAGCTGCGGCAGGAAGGCGTTCATCACAATGTTGCCGACCAGATTGGCCAGGGTCTGGATCTTCACCGCCGCGCTGTACCAGCCGACCTCGGTGTGCGGAGCCAGGAAACCCAGCATCACCACGTCGAGATGGGTGAAGATCGCCCAGGCGAAGACGCCGACCGCCATCGGCGTCGCCGCCGTGAGGATCTCGCGCCACACCTTCAGGTCGACCCTGGGGCGCAGATGGCCGAAGTCGCGGCGGAAGCGGCCGATCATCACCAGCGCGTTGACGGTGATGGAACCGCCGGTGATGGCGGCTGCGGTGATGGCGTCCTCAGGCCCACGCACCAGCAGGAAGACGAGAAGCATCGAGCCGATGGAGGTGCCGATCTCGCGCGTGGCGATCACCCCCATCCTTTCGGTCGCCTGATAAACAAAGTCGAGGACCAGGGCGTTCCCCAGCAACTGGACCGCCTGCACCAGAAGAACCGCCTTCACCTCCATTGGTTTATCCAGCGAGAGGACGAAGGCCGCATAGATCGCCCCCACCACCAGGGCGAGGACGGTGCGCAGGGTCAGCACATGTTCCGACAGCTCGGCCGCCCGCTCGCGGTGGTCGTCCTGCTCGCGATTTCTCGCGATTTCACGGATGGCGTAGGTGGACAGGCCCATGTTCACGAACAGCGCCGCATAGGCCATCAGCGAGGTGCCGAAGCCCAGCACGCCGAAACTGTCCGGTCCCAGAACCCGCGCGGTCCAGGCTGCGGTGACCAGCCCGCTCGCCATCGTCGCCGCTTTCGCGGCGGCAAGGGCGCGGATGTTCCGGAAGATGCGGTGTCCAGCGGACATTCATGGGCTCTTCGGTGGTTGATAGAATCGTGACGCACTGCGCAAAAGATCCTCGGCCGGCTTTTAACCGGCCGAGAGACCTTGTCGTCAGTTCGCGTAGTAGCGGCGGTAGCCGTGGTAACGCCCGCTGTCCGGGAACTCGTACTGGGCATGGCGCCGGGTATCGACCTGACTGAACAGGACACCGACCACCTCGCCGCCGGCCTCGATCACCTCCTTCAGCCCGGCCATCGCGGTGCCGCGCTTGGTCATGCCCCAGCGGACGATGAAGACGGTCTGGTCGGCCAGGGCCGCCAGCAGCTTGCCTTCCGACACCGCCAGCACCGGCGGCGAATCCAGCACGATGCGGTCGTAATTGACCGACAGGCGCGACAGCAATTGATGCATGCTGGACGAGCCGAGCGTGTCCTGCGGCAGCGTCCGGCCATGACCGGCGGAGATGACGTGCAGGCCGGTGCGCGGATCGACCTGGATCACCTCCTCCAGCGTCGCGGTTCCGGCCAAGACCTCCGACAGGCCGCGGTTGTTGGGCATGCCCAGCATCTCGTGCAGGCACTTCCGCCGCAGGTCGCAATCGACCAGGATCGTCCGCTGGCCGGCGTTGGCGCAGGTGCGGGCGAAGGCCGCGGCGACGGAGCTCTTGCCCTCGCCCGGAACCGAGGAGCTGAACAGGATCACCCGGTGCCGCCCGTCCGGATTGGCGAGCAGCAGCGAGGTGCGCAGGTTCTGCATCGATTCCGCGAAGGCGGAGATCGGCTTGTCCACCACATAGGCGGCCGGCGACCCGCCGAAGCGCGGGATGCGCGGCACGATGCCGAGGCTGCGGACGCCGGTCGCCGTCTCGAACTGGTGCGGGCTGCGGAATCCGCTCTCGGCCCGTTCGCGCAGCATGGCCAGCAGCACGCCCAGCGTGCCCGACGCCACCAGCGCCAGCAGCAGGATCAGCTTGCGGTTCGGCTGCGACGGGTCGAGCGGGATCGATGCCTCCGACACGATGCGGGCGTCGGGCTGGCGCATGTCGTTCTGCGTCGCGATCTGCTGCGAGCGGGTCAGCAGCGCCTCGTACATCGACTGGGCGGTGGTGGCGTCGCGCTCCAGCGTACGCAGGCCGACGGTCGCCTGCTGCTGCTCGTTCTGCTTGGCCTCGGCCTGGTCCAGGCTGGCCTTCAGCCCCTGCTCGCGGCCCTTCGCCAGCTCCACCTCGTTGCTGAGGTTGGAGACGATCTTGCCGACGTCGGCCTTGATCTGGCCTTGCAGGTCGCGCAGCTGGCTCTGCAGGGCCTGCAGCATCGGGTGCTTCGTGCCGTAGCGGTTGGTGGCGTCAGCGATCTGGCGCTGGAGATCGACCTCGCGCTCGCGCAGGGCCTGGATCAGCGGCGAGCCCATCACGTCGCCCACCGCCGAGGCGCCGCGCGGCGAATTCGCCATGGCGGTGACGTCGCGCAACTTGGTCTCCGCCTCCTGCCGCTTGGTGCGGGCCAGGATATAGTCGGCGTTCAGCTGGCTCAGCTGCTGGCCGACCACCGTGCTCTCGTTGTTGGACGAGGTGGTCAGGCCATGCTGGGTCCGGTACTTCTCCACCGCGTCGCCGGTGGTCTGCGCTTCCTTGCGCAGGTCGGTCAGCCGCTCCTCCAGCCACTGGGTGGCGCGCTTGGACGCCTTGAACTTCTCGTCGAGCTGATCGACCAGATAGAGGTCGGCCATGGTGTTGGCGATCAGGGACGACTTGCGCGGATCCTCGCTGTCGAAGCTGACGGCGATGACGTAGGAGCGGCCCTGCGGACGCACCGACGTGTTGTCAAGCACGGCGTTGACCACGGAGGTCAGGTGGTTGCGCTCGATCTCCTCCGGCGACAGCGGCACGCCGCTGGACGGCTTCCAGCTGTCGGGGATCCAGTTGCGCGGGTTCAGCGCCGACACCCATCCGGGGGGCGGCGGACGCAGCGAGGCATTGAACTCGGGATCGTTCATCAGCTTGAGTTTCGCCACCACCTTTTCGGCGAAGGCCGGCGACTTCAGGATCGCGACCTCGCTCTGCAGCGCGCTGATGTCGGGGGTCATGTCGGACACCACGCCCTCGAAGTTGAGGACGGTGTTCTTGCGGTGCTCCACCATGATGAGCGTTTCGGCGGTGTAGAGCGGCGTCATCCGGAAGGCGACCAGGGCCGCCAACCCGGTGCCGACCACGATCACCGTACCGATCAGCAGCTTGTGCCGCCGCAACAACCCCGTGGTCCGGCGCACCGCGCTGGCGGCGCTGGCCGACAGATCGTACGAAATGCCGGGCGACATGGACCCGGGGCCCCGCCGAGACTCAGGGTTGTTGCGTCGGGGTTGTTCCTGAAGTTCCTGGGTGGCCAAAGGGTCCTCCTCGCGTAACGACCAGAAAGCGCGGCCATAGGACCATCCGTTTGCCCGACCCTCCATTCCGGGCAGCGGATGCTGTCCGGTGGGAAGGCTCGGCGGTTCGTCCGATTGGCTGAAACGCAGTGTTAGTCCAGCCGTTGCATCGGCCATCCAGTGCATGCGGCGAGCAATGGGCGCGCAGTGGGTAGCCTTCCTGACCCTGTTGCAGTGCAGTATGAACCGTCGATGCAGGGCGGGGTATAAAGGGGGTTACCCGTAAGGACAGGTGGCATGACGTTCGAACGGACCAACGCGTTCGAAAAGATCCCCATGCCTTCCCCGACTTTGAAAATGCAGGAACCGGGTTGTGAGGCCCATTCAGCCAACGCCGGCCGGCAGATGAACGTTCCCCTGCCATCGCGCACGCGCCGCGCCGATGAACGTTGTCACAGCTCACCTTGCGGCCACTGACGGGTGTTTCTGATTGATCAGAGGCGGGAGCGAGGACGGCGCGGAAAGAGGCTACTACTAAAAGCCTATGGTAAAGATACGTATCACCAACTTTATGCTATAAAGATTATGAAAAAGGGTATAGGATTACTCATTCTTTGGACGGAGGATCAGGTCGTGCCGTACCGTCAGGAAACAGCCACAGTCAGGGTTATCCGGCAGATCCGCGACCATAGCCGCGAATGCCACAGCCTGCCCGCACGCGAAGTGCTGCTGCGGATCGAAAGGCGGATGATCGAGTTCCTTGAAGATGGTCCGGCCATGCCGGTGCCCGATCCCTGGGCCGATCAGGAGACCGCTTCCAAATGCGACTCCATCGCGGCCGGCATGCTGGCCCGCGCGTAAAGCGGGAACGGCGCCGGCAAACGGCAGTTGAAAGTGCATCCACACACGCGAACGGCCCGCCCTTTTCCGGGGACGGGCCGTTCGCGTGTCACCTTAAAACCACTTTGGAGAACCGCACCGGTTCAGGCGCGCGGGGCATGCTTGTTCAGGATACGCTGGAGCGTGCGGCGGTGCATCTTCAGGCGGCGCGCGGTTTCCGACACGTTGCGGTCGCACTGTTCGAAGACGCGCTGGATGTGTTCCCAGCGGACGCGGTCGGCCGACATCGGGTTTTCCGGCGGCTGGGGCAGCGGGCGGCCGTCGGCCAGCAGCGCCGATTCCACCGCGTCGGCATCGGCCGGCTTCGGCAGGTAGTCGACGGCGCCGGCCTTCACCGCGGCGACGGCGGTGGCGATGTTGCCGTAACCGGTCAGCATGACGACACGGGCGTCGGGACGGGCGTCGCGCAGGGCGGATACCACGTCCAGCCCGTTGCCGTCGCCCAGACGCAGGTCGACCACCGCGAAGGCGGGGGCCGATTCCTGCGCCACCTCGATGCCGAGCTGGACGCTGTCGACCGCGACGACGTTGAAGCCGCGCTTCTCCATGGCGCGGGCCAGCCGCGTGCGGAAGGGGGCATCGTCGTCGACGATCAGGAGGCTGCGGGTGACGTCGCCAGTGAATGTCAGTTTGACGGCATCGCCCGACAGCAGATCATCGGATGTTTTGAGGGTGTCCACCGTGAAACCTCATTTCTTGGCGTTGATGGTCTTCCAGCGCACGGAAATCCGCGCACCGGCTCCGCCCTGATTGGAGTGCCCGCCGGCGGCCTGTTCAGCGGGCGGCGTGCCGTCCGGCGGATTGTTGGTGTAGCGCACGGTCGCGCCGGTCTTCTCCAGCAGCGTCTGCGCGATGAAAATGCCGAGGCCCATATGCCCGCCGCCCGCCTGCCCCTTGGGGCCGGAGCGCTCGCCGCGCACCGACAGGTACGGCTCGCCGATGCGGCCCAGCAGGTGGGAGGGGAAGCCCGGGCCGTCGTCCATCACCGTGATGGTGACGGAGCAGCCGTCCCAGGCGGCGGCGACCGTCACCTTGTGGCGAGCGAACTGGTGGGCGTTCTGGATGAAGTTGCCGATGCCGTGGATGATCTCCGGGCTACGGCGCAGGAAAGGTTCCTCCGCCTCGCCGACCGGGTGGGGCTCCACGGCGAAATCGATGTGGCCGAGACGGTGCGGGGCAGCGGCGGCCTCGATCAGCGCGGTCAGCGGCAGCCGTTCGAACGGGTCGCCGCCATCGGCCTCCGGCTTGCGCGCCAGATCGGCCAGGATCTCGCGGCAGCGCATCACCTGGCTTTGCAGAAGCTCGACATCCTCGCCATAGGGGCTGTCCGGCGGCAGGTCGCGCGCCAGTTCCTTCGCCACCACGGCGATGGTGCCGAGCGGCGAGCCCAGCTCGTGCGCGGCGGCGGCGGCGAGCGCGCCGAGCGCACCCAGCCGCTGTTCGCGGGCAAGCGCCACCTGCGAGGCGGCGAGCGCATCTGCGAAGCGCCGCGCCTCCGCGGCGACGCGGAAGACGTAGCCGGCGATGAAGACCGACGACACCGTCAGCGACAGCCAGACGCCGAAGGCATAGAGCGGCGCCATCGAGCGCACCGGCTCCTCCCACGGCAACGGGAAGTGCCAGAGGGCGAGCGCCGTCAGGCAGATCAGGTTCAGCCCGGTCAGCAGCACCGTGCTGTAGCGCGACAGGATGGCCGCACCCACGGTCATCGGCGCCAGCAGCAGGATGGCGAAGGGGTTGCTCAACCCGCCGGTGAGATAGAGCAGCAGCGTCAGCTGCAGCATGTCGTAGCTGAGATACAGCGCCGCGTCGCGGTCGGCCAGCCGCAGCCGGCCGCCGCGCTGGGTCATCGCCACCACGTTCAGCAGGGCCGAAGCGCTGATGGCGGCCAGCACCGGCCCCAGCGGCAGCGGGAAGCCCAGCCCGAGATTGACGAAGGTCACCGCGGCCAGCTGCCCGAGCACCGCAACCCAGCGGATCAGGATCAGCGTGCGCAGCGTGATGCGGCCGTCGGGCTGCGCCCAGTGCGGCGGCGCCGGGGAGGCCGGGACCGGTCCGGTCAGCGCGCTGGCGAGCGTCACCATGATCCTTGTCTCCGGACGGCATGCCCCTGGCGGTTGCGGCGCTTGCCGCCATATTCTGTGCCCATGACCGAACGAACCATCCCACAGCAGCCGGCCACACCCGCCATTGCCCCGGCCATCGCCCCCGCCATCCGGGCGGAGGGGTTGACCAAGCGCTTCCCCACCCCGGACGGGCGGGACGTCACGGCGGTCGACGCCATCGGCTTCACCGTGCCGCGCGGCAGCGTCACCGGCCTTCTCGGCGGCAACGGCGCGGGCAAGACGACGACCATCTCGATGCTGCTGGGGCTGTTGCTGCCGACGGCCGGGACTGTGGAGATCCTGGGCGTCGACATGGCGCGCCATCGGCATGCCGTGCTTCCGCGCATGAACTTCTCCTCCCCCTACGTCGAACTGCCCCATCGGCTGACGGTGCGGGAGAACCTTACCGTCTATGCCCACCTCTACGGTTTGACATGCGTCAAAAAGCGCGTCCAAGAATTGGCCGAGCATCTTGACCTGTCGCGTTTTCTGAATCGGCCGTCGGGCGGACTGTCGGCGGGGCAGAAAACCCGCGTGGCGCTGGCCAAGGCTTTGCTGAACGACCCGGAGCTTCTGCTGCTGGACGAGCCGACGGCGTCGCTCGACCCGGACACCGCCGATTGGATCCGCACCTATCTCGAACGCTACCGGCTGCGCACCGGCGCCACCATCCTGCTGGCCTCCCACAACATGCTGGAGGTGGAACGGCTGTGCGACAGCGTGCTGATGATGCGGCAGGGGCGGATCGTCGACCGCGGCGCGCCGTCGGCGCTGCTCGCCCGCTACGGCCGCCAGACGCTGGAGGAGGTCTTCCTCGACATCGCCCGCGCCTCCGACGACCGCATCCTGACCGGGGAGACCGCCGATGCAGCCGAATGAACTGGCGACCCCGCGCGCGGATTTCTCGCTGCGCCGGGTCGGCGCCATGGTGCTGCGCTACTGGTACCTGCTGCGCGGGTCCTGGCCGCGCATCCTGGAGCTGGCCTATTGGCCAGCCATGCAGATGATCCTGTGGGGCTACATCAACCAGTTCATGGCCTCATCCAGCGGCGGCGGCAGCGGCTGGGTGGCGCAGGGTGCCGGCGTGCTGGTCCGCAGTTCTGCTGTGGGACGTGCTGTTCCGCGGCCAGCTCGGCGTCTCCATCTCCTTTCTGGAAGAGATGTGGTCGCGCAACCTCGGCCATCTGTTCGTCAGCCCGCTCCGCCCCGGCGAGTGGGTGACGGCGCTGATGACCATGAGCCTGCTGCGCACCCTGATCGGCGTGCTGCCGGCGGCGGGGCTGGCGATTCCCTTCTTCGGCTATTCGGTCTTCGCGCTCGGCCTGCCGCTCGCCGCCTTCTTCGCCAACCTGATCGTGCTGGGCTGGTCGCTGGGGTTGCTGATCGTGGCGCTGATCCTGCGCTACGGCATGGGGGCGGAGGGGCTGGCCTGGATCGTCGTCTTCATGCTGGCTCCGGTCAGCACGGTCTATTACCCGGTGTCGGTCCTGCCGGCCTGGCTCCAGCCGGTGGCGCTCGCCCTGCCGTCGGCCCATGTGTTCGAGGGCATGCGGGCGCTGGTGTTCGACGGCACGCTGCGCTGGGACCATCTGGCTTGGGCGGTCGGGCTGAACATGGTCTACATGGCCGGCGGCATCGCCGTGTTCCTCTATGCCTTCCACCAAGCGCGGGTGCGCGGTGCCTTGCTGCAAACCGGCGAATAGCGGGTAGAGTGGCGGCCCAACTTCGTCAGCGACACCGGAGACCGCCGCCATGCCCCCGTCCTCCTCCACCCCCGACCTGTTCGACCGGCTCGTCGCCGGGGCGCAGCCGGACTGGTCGGCCTATGTCGACCATGCCTTCGTGCGCGGGATGGGCGACGGGACGCTGCCGCAGGAATGCTTCCGCCATTATCTGGTGCAGGATTACCTGTTCCTGATCCATTTCGCCCGCGCCTATGCACTCGCCATCTACAAGGGCCGCGACCTGCGCGAGATGCGGGCCTCGCTGAACGTGCTGAAGGCGATCCTCGACATGGAGATGGACCTGCATGTCGGCCTGTGCGCCGGCTGGGGCCTGCCGGCCGCCGAGCTGGAACAGGCGGCGGAGTCCAAGGCGACGATGGCCTACACCCGCTATGTGCTTGAAACCGGCTTGCGCGGCGACCTGCTGGACCTGCATGTCGCGCTCAGCCCCTGCATCATCGGCTATGCCGAGATCGGCCGCCGGCTGGCGGCAGTGCCGGGTGCTATCGACGACGCCAACCCCTATCGCGTCTGGATCGCCGAATATGCCGGCGATGCCTATCAGGAGGTGGCGCGGGCGGCGCGGGAGAACCTCGACCGGCTGGCCGCCGACGGCATGACCGAAGCGCGCTTCCCCCGGCTGCTGACCATCTTCCGGCAGGCCAGCCGGCTGGAGGCGGATTTCTGGGAAATGGGGATGACTCTGGCGGGATAGTTGGCTCACGCCTCATCCGCCATGGCATCGCCACCGGACTCGTCAGGTTGCACCCCTGTGTAGATGGCGCGGGGGCGGATCAGATGGTCCGTAGCCCGCTGCTCCATCGCCTGGGCGATCCAACCGGCAGCGCGGCCGAGGGCGAACAGCGTGAAGGCCGTCCCCTCCGGCAATCCGAGATGCCGCCGCAGGACAACCAGGGCGATGTCGATTGTCGGCGCCTGTCCGGTCAGCCCTTGGGCGGCACTCAGCAGGTCCGCCGCCGCCGGGAAGTCCGGCAGAAGCCGGGACAGCAGCGCCTTGGCGCGGACATCGCCGCCCGGATAGAGCGGATGGCCGAAGCCCGGAATCTTCTCGCCCGCGGCCAGCTGCCGTTCGATCTGGGCAGCCACGGCCTCCCTTTCCGTCAGTCCTGCCCAGAAATGCTCGATCCTCGTGGTGGTCGCACCATGCCGGCTGCCGGACAAGGCGCAAAGTCCGCCGACGACCGCCGCCCGCAGACTTGATCCGGTCGAGGCGATGCAGCGCGCCGAGAAGCTGGAGGCGTTCAACTCATGGTCGGCACACAGAACCAACGCCATGCGGACGAGATCGGCCCCCGCCTCGTCCAGTTCCCATGCGCCCGCCAATTGCCGGTGCAGCGGTGCAGCGCTCGGCCGGGTGCGCAGGGCCGCCGCGAAGAGCAGGCGCAGCAGGCTGCCGCAACTCTCGAAGAACCGTCCATCGGTCGGCCGCCAGGACGCTGTCGCCTCGTCGGCCGATGCCGCCAGCAGCAGGGTGGGCAAGGCCTCGGCCGGTGAACTCCCCGCGCAATGCGGCAGCAGGGCGTCATAGCCCGGCAGGGCGACCGGCGGTTCCGGCGGGAAGGCAGTTTCCACCGCGCAGGCCCAGAACAGCGCCGCCGTCTCCTCCAGCGTCGCCGTGGAGGCCAGACGCACCACGTCCTGCCCGCGGTAATAGAGCCGCCCGCGCCGGATCAGCGTGATCGCCAATTCCAGGACCGGCACTCCCCAGTCCAGGGTGGATTTGGCGACCTCCTTTGGGCGCCGACCGCGTTTGCGCTCAGCCCCCAGCCGTTCGACCTCATAGGACAGATAGCGGCTTTGCCGCGGGTCCGCCGCGGGATGGGCTTGCAGCAGACCGCGGCTGACATAGGCGTAGAGGGTCTGGCGGGACACTCCCAGCCGTTTCGCCGCCTCTTCGGCGGACAGATAGACCGTCAGCGCGCCCTTCATCGTGCCCATCCGTCAAGTTGATCGGAACAATCAAGATTGACGATATGACCGGCCCGCGATGAAGTGAAGCCGGAGCGGCCCGGAACCCGCCCGTCCAATGGAGAAAATCATGGCGCTGATGAACGGGGACTCCGGTTCCCCGCAACGCACGGCCCTTGCCGTGTTGTGGCAGGCCGCCGGCGGCGGCGACCGACTGCTTGGCTCGGTCATGCTTCGTGGCGAAGGAAACCTTCCCTCCGTCTTCGCGGTCAGTGCGCTGGCCACTGCCGCAATGGCCGCGGCCGGTCTGGCCGTCGCCGAATTCAAGGAAGCCGCCTTCGGCCACAGCCCGTCCGTGACGGTCGACCATCGTCTGGCCTCCCTGTGGTTCGGAACCTCCGTGAAGCCGCTGGGCTGGAGCCTGCCGCCCGCCTGGGATCCGATCGCCGGCGACTACGAGGCCGGGAATGGCTCGATCCGCCTTCACACCAACGCTGCACACCATCGCGACGCAGCCCTTCGCTGTCTCGGCGCGCCGCCCGACCGCGAAACGGTGGCCGCCGCCGTCCGCCGCTGGGACGCCGACGGGCTGGAAAGCGCAATTGTCGACGAAGGCGGGTGCGCGGCGGCGATGCGCGATCTCGCATCCTGGCGAAGCCATCCGCAAGGACAGGCGGTCGCCCGGGAGCCGCTGCTGTGGTTCGAGGCGCAGGAGGCATCCGACACTGTCCGCTCCCCTGCCCTGCCGGAGCGGCCTTTGACCGGCGTGAAGGTGCTGGACCTGACCCGCGTCCTTGCCGGACCGACCGCCACGCGGTTCCTCGCCGGCTTCGGAGCCGAAGTGCTGCGCATCGACCCGCCCTGGTGGGACGAACCTGCCCTTCTTCCTGAAATGACGCTCGGCAAGCGCCGTACCCGCCTCGACCTGCGCGCCCCCGGCCAGCGGGCACACTTCACGGAGTTGCTGGCCCGGGCCGACCTGCTGGTGCACGGCTATCGTGCCGACGCCCTCGAACGGCTGGGGCTCGACCTCGAAACCCGGCAGCGCATCCGCCCCGGCTTGGTCGATGTGTCGCTGGATGCCTATGGCTGGACCGGCCCCTGGAGGAACCGGCGGGTATTGACAGTCTGGTGCAGATGAGCGGCGGGATCGCCGCCGAAGGGATGCGCCGCCATGGCGGCGACCGGCCCAGACCCTTGCCCGTCCAGGCGCTCGACCATGCCGCCGGCTATCTTCTGGCCACCGCGGCGGTGCGAGGCCTGACCCGGCGGCTCGCGGACGGGCGGGGATCATGCTGGCGCACCTCTCTGGCCCGGGTCGCGACACTGCTCACCGAACTGCAGTCCTTTGACGGCGGCCCGCCCATGCCGGCCATCGGCGCGGAAGACTTCACGAACGATCCGGAAGATACGGCTTGGGGACCGGCCCTGCGCCTGAAGCCGGCCGTGACAGTCGAAGGATCATCAATGCGCTGGGAGCGGCCGGCCGGACCGCTCGGCACGGACGAGGCACGCTGGTAAGCCGACCACGTTGCGGGAGCATCGGCTTTTATTCCGACGCCGCTCCCGCCGACCGGTACAGCGCTTTACCCCATCGTGTGCTCCAGCAGGATCTTCGCGCCCAGCCCGATCAGTACGACGCCGCCGGCCATTTCCGCCCAGCGTCCCAGATGGTTGCCGGCGGCCTTGCCGATCAGCACGCCGCCGAAGGCCACGGCGAAGGTCACCACGCCGATCAGCGCCGAGGTCGTCACCATGTCGACATCGACCAGCGCCAGCCCCGCCCCAACGGCGGCGGCGTCGATGCTGGTGGCGACGGCGGTGGTCAGCAGGGCCAGCCATTCGGCGCGCACGCTGCGCACCGGGCCGCAATCCTCCTCGCCCTCATCCTCGCCGTCCAGGATGGCGTTGCGCAGCATCGCGCCGCCAACCGCCAGCAGCAGGCCGAAGGCGATCCAGTGATCGACCAATTCCACAAGGCTGGCGAAGGCGATGCCGATGCCCCAGCCGACCAGCGGCATGGCGAACTGGCAGACGCCGAAGGCGGCACCCACCCGCACCGCTTCCGGCAGGCCGGCACGGCGCGAACAGGCCCCGCGGCCGAGGGCGGCGGCAAAGCTATCCATCGAAAGGCTGAAGGCGAGCGCGAGGGACGTGGCGATCATGGCTATTCCCGGGCCAGACAACACAGTGGAACCGGACGCACTCCGGCTGGCCGCGGAGATGTCCGATCCACTGGTCTCGCCGGGTCGACCCTCTGGTCGCCGTGCGCGCCATGGCGGTAACGGCCGGAGGCCGGAACCATCCAAGTCTGTTGACGCGAACCCCACCGGATCGCTGCCGGCGGGTGGCTACTCCCCAATGACGGCGGAAGTCCTACAGGGACTAGGGGCTTGGGTCAAGCGCCGGTTTGCCGCAGGTGCGAATTGCAGCCGCGCAGGTAGGTGGCGGCCACCGAGCGGTCGTCGCCCAAAGTCACCTGGATGAACAGCTCCTCCTCCAGATCGCCATCCACCGCCTTCATGCGATGTCGCATAGCCGGCGTCGCGGCGGGATCGAGCACGACGAGGTCGGCCCAACGGCCGGGCTCCAGGCTGCCGATCTCGCCGGCCATGCCCAGCGCCTCGGCATTGCCGCGGGTCATCCAGTGCAGTGCTGCGAGCGCCGGCAGGTTCTGGCGCCGCAGCTGCAACACCTTGTAGGCCTCCGCCGCAGTGCGCAGCATGGAATAGCTGGTGCCGCCGCCGACATCGGTGGCGATGGCGGTGCGCACCGGCCGCTCCGGCTTCGACAGGGCGTCGAGGTCGAACAGGCCGCTGCCGATGAACAGGTTGCTGGTCGGGCAGAAGACGGCGACCGAGCCGCTCTCCGACAAACGGGCCATCTCCGCTTCCGACAGATGGATGCAGTGGCCGAACAACGAAGTCGGCCCCAGCAGCCCGAAGCGGTCGTAGACGTCGGTGTAGTCGCGCGCGCCGGGGAACAGCCGGCCGACCTCGGCGATCTCGTCGGTGTTCTCCGACAGATGGGTCTGCAGGTGGACGCCGGGATGCTCGCGCAGCAGCGCGCCGGCCGCCTCCAGCTGCGCCTCGGTCGAGGTGATGGCGAAGCGCGGCGTCACGGCGTAGCGCTGGCGCCCGGTCCCATGCCAGCGGCCGATCAGGTCCTTGCCGTCGCGGTAGCTGCTCTCGGCCGTATCGGTCAGGGCGGCGGGCGCATGGCGGTCCATCATCACCTTGCCGGCGATCAGTCCGGCGCCGCGCGCCTCGGCCTCGGCGAACAGGGCATCGACCGACTGCGGATGGACGGAGCCGTAGACCACCGCCGTGGTCGTGCCGTTGCGCAGCAGTTCGTCCATGAAGAAGGATGCGTTGGCGGCGGCATGGGCCGGGTCGGCGAAGCGCTGCTCTTCGATGAAGGTGTATTTCTCCAGCCAGTCGAGCAGCTGGGCGCCGTAGGAGGCGATGACCTGGGTCTGCGGGAAATGGATGTGGGTGTCGATGAAGCCCGGCAGAACCAGCTTGCCGCTGTGGTCGTCGACCGCCACCCCGTCCGGAACCCGGCCGCGCAGGTCGGCCCAGTCGCCGGTCTCCAAAATCCGCCCGTCCGCCCCGACCAGCAGCAGCCCGTCCTCACGATAGGTCAGGCAATCGAGATCGCCCGGCCCGGCGGGCGCGCGATGGAAGCTGAGCAGGCGCCCGCGGATGGCGGCGGAAACGGGGGCAGCGATAGACTGGTCGGGCATGGAGGTCCGGTTCGATGGAGTGCTATGAGGGAGGGTTACTTAATGTCCCCGGACCACGCCGCCAACACCGCCCGCTCCCGCGGGGTGATTCCGGTGATGTTGGCGGGGGGCATGGCGCTGCTGTAGCCGGCTTGCAGGCGGATCTGCTCGGCATGGCGGCGGATGCCGTCGCCCTCCAGCACGACGCCGCGCGGAGGGGTGGCGATGCCCTCCCACACCGGCTGGGCGGCATGGCACATGCTGCATCGGGTGGCGACGATCTCCTCCACCTGGGCATAGCCGACCTTGACCGGCGCCGCCGCAGCCGTATCGGCGGTCGCCGGCCCCATGGTGCTGAGCCAGATGCAGCCCAGCATGCCGGCAGCGGCCACCCCCCAGGTCCACCAGGGCGTCGGCTTGCCGGCATGGCGGCTGTTGAAGAAATGGCGGATCGCCGTGCCGACCACCAGGACCAGCGCCACCATCACCCAGTTGTAGCGGGTGGAGCTGACCAGCGGGTAATGGTTGGACAACATCAGGAAGACGACCGGTAAGGTCAGGTAGTTGTTGTGCAGCGAGCGCTGCTTGGCCTTCTTGCCCAGCGACGGGTCAGGCGTCTCGCCGCGCAGCATGGCGGCCACCGTCTTGCGCTGGTTGGGGATGATCAGCATGAAGACGTTACAGGCCATCATCGTCGCCATCAGGGCACCGACCTGCAACATGGCGCCGCGCCCGCTGAAGATCTTCGTCATGCCCCAGGCGGTCGCCACCAGCATGACGAAGCCGGCGACCGCCAACGCCCCGTCGTTGCGGCCGAGGGGCGACTTGCACATCAGGTCATAGGCGACCCAGCCCGCCACCAGCGCGCCGACGCTGATCGCCACTGCCTGCCAATGGGCGAGCGCCAGCACGTCCTGGTCGATCAGGAACAGGTCGGCGCCGCGGTAGTAGAGCACGCACATCAGGAAGAAGCCGCTGAGCCACGTCGCGTAGGATTCCCACTTGAACCAGGTCAGCTCCTCCGGCAGCTGCGGCGGGGCGACCATGTATTTGGTCATGTGGTAGAAGCCGCCGCCATGGATCTGCCAGGCGTCGCCCGCCGTCCCGGCCGGCGCCCCTGCCCGGCGGCGCAGCGAGGCGTCGAGATGGATGAAATAGAAGGACGATCCGATCCAGGCGATGGCGGTGATGACATGCAGCCACCGCGCCAGGGCGTTGATCCATTCCCACAGGATGGGCTCCATCGCGCGCACGCTCCTTCCGGTCAGGTCGATGGCTTGACTGTAAGGCCAGTGTGCAGCTGCGGAAAACCATTCGTCCGTCCCAACAGCTTCAAAAAATGACGAAAGATGGGGGTGGTGTCGTTAGTCACCGCCTGCATTAGATATCGTAATGATAAGGATTAATATTATTCCATTCCCTAATTCCCCAGCGCGCTCTAACCAGACCTAAGGTCATCGGGTTGGGAGTGAAGGGGATGCAGACGTTGGGCGGTCTCGCGCTGTTCGTGTTGGCGGCAACGATTTCTCCCGGCGGCGCCACAACGCTCGCCACCGCATCGGGCATGAATTTCGGCTATCGGGGATCGCTTCCGCTAATCGCCGGCATATCGCTGGGTCTCGCCGGTATGGCCGCCGCCGCTGCGGCCGGGATCGAGGGCATATTCGTTGCCGTGCCGGCGATACAGACCGCGGTCAAGATCGCAGGCACGGTTTACCTTTTATGGCTGGCCCTTCAGCTGTCACGGACGGGCGCTCCGAAGACGAGCGGATCGGTTGCCAAGCCGGCGAGCCTGACAGGCGGTGCCTGGCTTGTCCTTTACAACCCGAAGGGCTGGGCGATGACCACCGGAGCAGCCGCATCCTTCTCGTCGATTGGCGACGGACCGGTCGAGGTCGCAGTTATTCTCGGTGTCGCGTTCGGATGCTTCGCTTCGATCTCGCTGTCGGTCTGGTGCCTGGGCGGCCAGATGCTCCGGCGCGTGCTGACCCGGGACCGGCAATGGAGAGCCCTCAACATTGCGCTGGCGCTTCTCCTGGTCGCATCGATCCTGCCGATCTGGATCGGTCCATGACGGCAAACCCTCTCCCGCCGGGCAGCCGGGGCCTGCCGGCCGCCGAGGCGATGAGGCCGCCGGAAGAGCTGAACCGTCAACAGATTGCCAACCCCGCCGCGAATTGGTAGAGGGACTAATTCTTCCTCGCACCGCACGGCTCTCCGCGATGCCCACGTCCGGCAGCACAGTCACCCGCCGTGCCCTTCTGATGCTGCTCGCCGCCGCCTTCGCGCTGCTGGCGATCATCATGATGTCGGGATGGCTGGCGGACAGCACCCAGCGATATTCCCGCTCCGTCAGCCGGATAACGTCCCTGCGCGTCGCCGCAGGAACCCTCCTCAGCCAGTTGCAGGATGCCGAGATCGGACAGCGCGGCTATCTGCTGACCGAGGACCGCCAATATCTCAAGCCCTACGAGGCGGCGGTCGCAGCGGTGGACGCCACCATCGCCCGGCTGCGCGAGCTGGTCGACGGCGATGCCGGCGAGCTGCGCATCGTTGACCGTCTCGTCGGTCTGGCCGCCGCCAAGCGGGAGGAGCTGGCGGAGACCATCGCCCTGATGGAGGCCGGACGCCGGGACGACTCCCTGGCCATCGTGCGCACCGGTCGCGGCATGCGGCTGATGGACGATGCCCGGCGCTCGCTCGCCGACCTGATCACCCCCGCCGATGCCCAGCTCGACACCCAGCTCCGCGCCCTGACCGGGCAGGCCAGGACGTCGGGATGGGTGGCGATCCTGGGCGGCCTGTTCATCCTGCTGGTCGTCGGCGGCGCCGTATGGATCGCGGTCGGCTACACGCGCGCCCTCATGCAGGCGAAGCAGGCGATCCAGGCCCTCAACGATTCCCTGGAACAGCGCGTGTCGGACCGCACCATGGAGTTGCAGCGGGCCAACGACGAGATCCAGCGCTTCGCCTACATCGTCAGCCACGATCTGCGGGCGCCACTGGTCAACGTGATGGGCTTCACCAGCGAGTTCGAGGCGGGACTGGCCAGCGTGACCGCCGACCTCGCCCGCCGGCCGGCGGACAGCGACGATGCCACCGCAGCGGAGGCGCGGCGGGCGGTCGCCGAGGACATGCCGGAGGCCATCGGCTTCATCCGCACATCGACGACGAAGATGGACCGCCTGATCAACGCCATCCTCGCCCTGTCGCGCCAGGGAAGCCGGACGCTGAACCCCGAACCCCTCTCCATGCAGGCGCTCCTGGAGAACGTGGTCGCCAGCTTCCGCCACCGGGCCGGCGAACTGCGCTGCGCCATCGACATCACCGCCCCCCTGCCGCCGCTCGTCTCCGACCGGCTCGCCCTGGAGCAGGTGTTCGGGAACCTGCTGGACAATGCGATCAAATATCTCAATCCGGCCCGGTCCGGCCGGATCGCCATCCGCGGACGCTCCGAGGCGGGCCTGCTGATCTTCGAGGTCGCGGACAACGGCCGCGGCATCGCAGCCCAGGATCACGAGCGCATATTCGAGCTGTTCCGCCGCTCCGGCGTGCAGGACCGTCCGGGAGAGGGAATCGGCCTCGCCTATGTCCGCACGCTCGTCCGGCGCCTGCAAGGCGACGTCACCGTCGATTCGGTTCCTGGACAGGGCAGTATCTTTCGCATAAGCCTTCCTGAAATTCTCGCCCTTCCTTCGGAGAAACCCGCTCATGATGCGTGACCCCCAGACGGTGTGCATCGTCATGATCGAGGACGACGAGGGACACGCCCGCCTGATCGAGAAGAACATCCGGCGGGCCGGCGTCACCAACGAGATCGTGCCCTTTACCGACGGCACCAGCGCCCTCGATTACCTGTTCGGTCCGGACGGAAGCGGACAGGCCAGCGCGGGCCGGGCACTTCTGATCCTGCTGGATTTGAACCTGCCGGACATGACCGGCGTCGATATCCTGTCCAGGCTCAAGGCGAACCCCCACACCAAACGCTTCCCCGTCGTGGTGCTGACCACCACCGACGACCGGCAGGAAATCCAGCGCTGCTACGACATCGGCGCCAACGTCTACATCACCAAGCCGGTGAACTACGAAAGCTTCGCCACCGCGATCCGGCAGCTGGGGCTGTTCTTCTCCGTCATCCAGGTACCCGAGGCGGAAGCATGACCGAGCCGGCCATACGCATCCTCTACATCGACGACGACGCTGCCATGGCCCGGCTGGTGCAGCGGAGGCTCGAACGGCGCGGCTACGCGGTGGAGTGGGCGAAGGACGGCCAGGACGGGTTGGAACGGCTGGAACGGGGCGGCATCGCGGTGGTCGGGCTGGACCACGAGATGCCAGGGGCGACCGGGCTGGACATACTGCCCGCCCTGCTGGCGCGCGAGAACGCCCCGCCGGTCGTTTACGTCACCGGCGCCGGCGATACGCGCGTGGCCGTCGCGGCGCTGAAGGCCGGGGCGGACGATTACGTTCCCAAGGAAGCCGGAGAAGGATTCTTCGACCTGCTGGCGGCCGCCATCGAGCAGGCCCTCGAGAAGGCCCAGCTGCGCCGCGAACGCGAACGGGCGGAGCAGGAGGTGCGCGCCGCGCGGGATCGGGCGGAACTGCTGTTGAAGGAGGTCAACCACCGGGTCGCCAACAGTCTGGCCCTGGTCGCCGCCTTCGTGCGGATGCAGCGGTCGGGCCTGTCCGATTCCATGGCCCGCGCCGCCCTGGACGAAACCCAGGCGCGCATCACCGCGATCGCCGGCATCCACCGGAGCCTCTACACCTCCGACGATGTGCGGTCCGTCCGGTTCGACGCCTATCTGGAAACGCTGCTCGCCGAGATGCACACCGCCATGGCATCCCGCCGCCCGGACAGCTTCGTCGTCCTCGCCGACGAGGTTTCGGTGCCGACCGACAAGGCGGTGTCCCTGGCGGTGATCGTGACCGAGCTGGTCACGAACGCCTGCAAATATGCCTATCCCGAAGGCCGGTTCGGCAGCATCCGCGTCCGGGCAATTGCCGCCGGGGGGCAGCTGTCGGTGAGCGTGGAGGATGACGGGGTCGGCTTTTCCGGTGACGATGCGCCCAAGGGAACCGGCCTCGGCACCCGCATCGTCCAGGCGATGGCGGCCAGCCTGGGGGCGCTGCTGCATCATGACCGTCAGCATGCCGGCACCCGGGTGACGCTGACGATGCCGTTGCAGCCGCTGTAACCGCGAGTACAGGCACAACGCCTCCGGTGCCGTCCCCGGCCGTCCTTGTCAGGGGCCGGGCAGGAGACTGGCGGCCATCCATCCGAACCCCATGGACAGGATGCCGCACCCGGGCTATATCTCCGCCAGCAAGGTGAGTAAGCACTCACTTATCACAAGCGACCGACCCGGCACCCTTCGATGGCCCCCTTCTGATGGCCCCGCGCCTCGACAGCCACGCCCGCAAGCGGGCGATCCTCGACGCCGCCTTGCCGCTGTTCGCGCGCAAGGGCTTCGCCGCGACCACCACCAAGGAGATCGCGCAGGCCGCCGGCGTGTCGGAGGCGCTGATCTTCAAGCATTTCCCATCCAAGGCCTTGCTCTACGAATCGATCTTCCTCTGCTGCATCGACGGCGATCCGGAATATGAACGGCTGGTGTCGCTGCCGCCCAGCACCGGCACGCTGGTGCAGATGATCCAGGGCATGGTGAACTACTTCGTGATCGAGCTGCCGGCCGATCCGGACGAGCGCGCCCGCCACCGCCTGTCGATCATTAGCCTGTTGGAAGACGGCGAGTTCATGCGGCAGGTCTTCGAAGGCATCCGCAGCCGTTTCCTGCCCTGCTTCGCCGCCTCCATCGAGGCTGCGACCGCCGCCGGCGACCGGCTGCCGGGTCCGGTCGATGCGGAGAACGGATTCTGGCTTGCCGAGCATCTGTGCGAGATGATGGCGACCGTCTGCCTGTCCGGCGGGGCCATCGTCCCTTATCCTTGCGGCCGTCCCGACCTCGCGCGCCAGACCATCTGGTTCATCCTGCGCGGGCTCGGCCTGCGTGACACCGCGATTGCCGCCCACGAAGGCGGCGGACGCTTTCCCTTCGTGCCTTCCCAGCCGCCGCCGGAGCCGCCGGCAAATGGTGCAGCCGAGCCCATAAATGGCGCAGCCAAGAATGACGAACCCACACCCGAGAGACCGGAGTAGCCGAACGTGACCCTGGACCATTCGCCAAAGACCGAGACGTCATTCGGCCACCCGGCGTCCGAGCCGGGTCGCGGGGCGCCTCCCCCGACATCGCCGCCGCCGCGCAAGCCGGTGACGCGCGGGCGGCTGACCGTGCGCATCGTCATCACGCTGATCGTGCTGGGGCTGCTGGGTGCGGGGCTGTACGGCTTCAACACCTTCCGCGCCAAGGCCATCGCCGATTTCTTCGCCAACAACAAGCCGCCGCCCACCCCGGTGGCGCTGGCCGAGGCGACGGTACAGACCATCCCGAAATACCTGTCGGCCATCGGCACGCTCCAGGCGGCGCGACAGGTGACGGTGGCCCCCGAGGTCGCCGGGCGCATCGACCGCATCCCCTTCGAATCGGGCTCCCGCGTCAAGGCCGGCGACCCGCTGGTGCAGTTGAACGACGCCACCGAGCAGGCCGACCTGCTGGCCCAGCGCGCCCAGGCGCGTCTGGCCGAGCTGAACCTGGAGCGCTACCGCGACCTGCGCCGCAGCCAGGCGACGCCTCAGAGCAACGTCGACCAGTATCAGGCACAGCTCGACGAGACCAACGCGAACATGAAGCGCACCAGCGCCCTGATCGGCCAGAAGCTGATCAAGGCGCCGTTCGACGGCGAACTCGGCATCCGGCAGGTCAATGTCGGCGACTACGTCAATCCCGGTGCCACCATCGTGACGCTGACCGACCTGTCGCAGCTCTACATCAACTTCACCCTGCCGGAGCAGAGCTTCACCAAGCTGTCGGTCGGCCAGGGCGTACTAATCAACGTCGATGCCCTGCCGGGCCGCGATTTCGAGGCGAAGATCACCACCATCGAGCCGCAGGTCAGCGCCGACACCCGGGCCGTCAAGGTGCAGGCGACCATGGACAACCGTGAGCGCCAGTTGCGGCCGGGCATGTTCGCCAATGTCCGCGTCGTCCTGCCGCCGCAGCCCAACACGCTGACCGTTCCGGAAACCGCGGTCGACTACACGGTCTACGGCGATTCCGTCTTCGTCGCCACCCAGCAGAAGACCCAGGACGGCAAGGAGCAGCTGGTGGTGGAGCGCAAGCCGGTCAAGATCGGCGACCGCCTCGCCAACCGCGTGGAGATCCGCGAGGGCATCAAAGCCGGCGACCGCGTCGTGGTGTCGGGCCAGCTGAAGCTCGCCAACGGTGCGGCCGTGGTTCCGGCGGAGAAGAATCCGCTGACCCCGCCGCAGACCCTGCCGCAGAACTGAGGCCGACGCCATGGGCAGCTTCACCGACATCTTCATCCGCCGGCCCGTCCTGTCGCTCGTGGTCAGCCTGCTGATCCTGCTGATCGGGGCCCGCGCGCTGCTGGAGCTGCCGATCCGGCAGTATCCCCAGCTGCAGAACACGGTCATCACCGTGACCACCAGCTATCCCGGCGCCTCGCCGGAGCTGATGCAGGGCTTCATCGCCACGCCGATCGAACAGGCGGTCTCCTCGGCCGAGGGCCTGGACTATCTGACCTCCTCCTCCACCCAGGGGCAGAGCGTCGTCACCGCCTATGTCCGGCTGAACTTCGACCCCAACGTCGCGATGACCGACGTGATGGCGAAGGTGCAGCAGGTCAAATACCAGCTGCCGCGCGAGGCCAACGACCCGGTCATCCTGAAATCGACCGGCGAGACGACCTCGATCCTCTATATGGGCTTCTCCAGCCCCGAATTGTCGGGAGCGGCGATCTCCGACTACCTGACCCGCGTGGTGCAGCCGGTGCTGTCCACGGTGGAGGGCGTCGCCCGCGCCCAAATCCTCGGCGGCCAGACCTTCGCCATGCGGCTGTGGCTCGACCCGGTCAAGATGGCGGCGCGCAACATCTCGCCGGCCGACGTCTCGGCGGCGATCACCGCCAACAACTACCAGTCGGCCCCCGGCCAGACCAAGGGCGTCTTCGTCATCTCCAACGTCACCGCCAACACCGGCCTGACCGACGTCGAGCAGTTCCGCGACATGGTGGTGAAGGCGAAGGACGGGGCGCTGGTGCGCATGCGCGACATCGCCACGGTCGAACTCAGCTCCAAGAGCTTCGACGCCAGCGTGGCGATGAACGGGCAGCAGGCGATCTTCATCGGCGTCGACGCCACCCCAACCGGCAACCCGCTGAACATCGTCGCCGACATCCGCAAGATGGAGTCCGACCTGCGGCGCAATCTGCCGCCCAACATGAACATGGAGATCGTCTACGACAGCACCCGCTTCATCCAGGCCTCCATCGACGAGGTGGTGAAGACGCTGCTGGAGGCGGTCGCCATCGTCATCGTCGTCATCTTCCTGTTCCTCGGCAGCCTGCGGTCGGTTCTGATCCCGGTGGTGACGATTCCGCTGTCCATCGTCGGCGCGGCCACCTTCATGCTGGCGCTGGGATTCTCGCTGAACCTGCTGACCCTGCTGGCGATGGTGCTCGCCATCGGCCTCGTGGTCGACGACGCCATCGTGGTGGTGGAGAACATCCACCGGCATATCGAGCACGGCAAGTCGAAGGTCGCCGCGTCGCTGATCGGCGCGCGGGAAATCATCGGGCCGGTCATTTCCATGACCATCACGCTGGCGGCGGTCTACGCCCCCATCGGCCTGTTGGGCGGCCTGACCGGCGCGCTGTTCCGTGAATTCGCCTTCACGCTGGCCGCGTCGGTGATCGTCTCGGGCGTCGTGGTGCTGACCCTGTCGCCGATGATGTGCTCGATCATCCTGAAGGAGGGCAAGCCGGGCCGCTTCGCCGCCTTCCTCGACCGTCAGTTCGAACGGTTGGCAGGCTGGTACGAGCGGCGGCTGCACGGCATGCTCGACTATCGCGCCGCGACCCTGCTGTTCGCGGTCGGTATCCTGCTGTCGGTCGGCTACCTGTTCGCCAACACCATGTCGGAACTGGCGCCGGAAGAGGACCAGGGCATCCTGTTCGGCATCTCCAAGGGGCCGCAATACGCCAACCTCGACTATATCGACAGCTTCGGCAAGCAGATCGACGAGACCTTCGCCGCCTTCCCGGAGACCGACACCCGCTTCATCCTGACCGGCCTGCCCACCCTCAACCAGGGCTTCGCCGGCATGATCCTGAAGCCGTGGGGCGAGCGCAAACGGTCGGCCAAGGAATTGCAGCCGCTGGCCCAGGCCGAGCTGGGCAAGGTGACGGGCATCAACGTGTTCCTGGTGTCGCCGCCGGCCCTGCCGGGATCCACCGGCGGCCTGCCGGTGCAGATGGTGATCTCCAGCCCCGGCGACTACCGCACCATTTTCGACGCCATCGAGCGGATCAAGGATGCCGCCACCAAGAGCGGCATGTTCATCGTCACCGACAGCGACCTGCAATATGACAGCCCGGTCGTCCGGCTTAAGATCGACCGCGCCAAGGCGGCCGATCTCGGACTGACCATGCAGTCGGTGTCGAGCACGCTGTCGGTGCTGGTCGGCGGCAACTACGTCAACCGCTTCAACCTGAACGGCCGCTCCTACGAGGTCATTCCCCAGGTGCCGCGGGCCGAGCGCCTGACGCCGGAATCGCTGACCAACTATTACGTCACCTCCGGATCGGGCGCCCAAATCCCGCTGTCCACCGTGGTGTCGGTCGAAACGGCGGTGGAGCCCAACGCGCTGAACAAGTACAACCAGCTGCCGTCGGCCACCTTCTCCGCCGTGCCGATGCCAGGCGTGTCGATGGGCCAGGTCGTCGACTTCCTGGAGGAGCAGGCGCGCACCCAGCTGCCAGCCGGCTTCAACCACGCCTACCTGTCGGAATTGCGCCAGTTCGTGACGGAGGGCAGCCAGTTGATGATCACCTTCGCCTTCGTGCTGATCGTGATCTATCTGGTGCTGGCCGCGCAGTTCGAATCGCTGCGCGACCCGCTGGTGATCCTGGTGTCGGTGCCGATGTCGATCTGCGGCGCGCTGCTGCCGCTGTTCTTCGGCGTCGCCACCATGAACATCTACACCCAGGTCGGTCTGGTGACCTTGATCGGCCTGATCTCCAAGCACGGCATCCTGCTGGTGGAGTTCGCCCGCGAGATGCAGCTCAACGAGGGCGTCGACCGCCGCACCGCGATCGAGCATGCCGCCCGCGTCCGCCTGCGCCCGATCCTGATGACCACCGCGGCGATGGTGGTCGGCCTGCTGCCGTTGCTGACCGCGGCGGGCGCCGGTGCGGCCAGCCGCTTCTCCATCGGTCTGGTCATCGTGTCGGGCATGCTGATCGGCACGCTGTTCACCCTGTTCGTCCTGCCGGCGGTCTACACCCTGCTGGCCAAGGACCACTACGCCGCCTCGCGCTCCAGCCGGGCGGAGCAGCTGCGCAGCACGACCTGACGCGCCGTCGGGCACCGTGCAACGAAACAGGCCTCTCCCGACCGGGAGGGGCCTGTTTTCGTTCGGGGCTTTCTTTCGGGGCCTCTCACCCCGCCAGTTCCGCCGGCACCGGCAGGTCCTCGCCCTCCTCGCGGCGGAGCATCCAGATCATCCAGCGTTCCGTATGGATCAGCAGGCGCCGGGTCTCGACGCTGTCGCAGCCGCGGCTGTGGCTGCGCAGGAGGCGGATGGCGCGGCAGATGGCGGACTGCGGGTCCTGGGCTCGATCCGGCACGGGCGGGGGTCCTCGGTGGCTATGCGGAGGGTAATGCGGGCTCTCCGACACATAACGGACCGATCCGCAACCAAAGCGTGATCTTTCTTGGCTTCGCGCAGAATCCCGTCCGGCCGCCGTTCCAAAGTTGCGCCTGGCCGCTGGAATGATGCAGACGGTGACGATCAAAGTTTCAAGGGGCGTCGCCGGCCACGGGTGTTTGGCCGGCTCATGCCCGGCAAAGGCCACCCTGTGCGCTCTTGGCCCTACCTGCGGCATTTATCGAATGTTATATCTTTCGTCGTAGACCACCGTTCGGGCCGTCGCCGTTACGAATGCTGTCCGTCCAAGCGCCGGCATTTCACAACCGCAGTCCGTGGGGATCGAAACGCCATGACCAAGCGACTGTTCGCCCGCCTCGCCGCGCTCTGTTCCGCCGTGTTGTGCGGCCTGGCGGCCACCGCGCCGTCCCCGGCGCAGGCGGAGGAGCAAGCGTTCCGCATCGGCATCGCCCCGCACACCAGCGCCCGCGTCATCATCGAACAGTACCAGCCGGTCCGCCGCGCGGTGGAGGCGGCGCTGGGCCGGCCGGTGGAGATCGTGACGGCGCCCGACTTCACCTCCTTCGCCCGCCGGGCGGTCGAGCAGGAATACGACATCGCCGTGACCACCGGCCACCAAGCGGAGATGCTGCGCAAGGATGCCGGTTACCTGCCGCTGCTGACCTACAGATCGGACTTCCGCGCCGTGCTGGTGACGGCGGCCAAGGGGCCCTACCGGACGGTGCAGTCGCTGGCCGGCACCACCGTGCTGGGACTCAGCCCGTCGTCGCTGGTCACCCTGTGGGGCCAGCACTGGCTGGCCGAGCAGAAGCTGCCGAACATCCAGCTGCGCTATGTCAGCGCCGCCGACAGCGTGGCCCAGCTGATCCTGGCCGGCGACGCGTCGGCCGGCTTCATGTCGCTGGCCAACCGCGCCAAGCTGGCGCCGGAGGTGCAGGCACAGCTGTCCACCATCGCCGAAAGCCGGTCGATGGCCGGGCGCGTCTACATGCTGAACGGCAAGCAGGCCACCCTGCTGGAGCCGCTGCGCAAGGCGCTGTTCGCCTTCGGCGAAACCGCGGAGGGCCGGACCTATTTCGACGCCAACCAGCTGGGTGGCTACCGCCCGGTCACCGACGAGGAGCTGGAGGCGATGGAGCCGCTGGCCGACGAGGTCCGGAGCGTCCTGAAGGCCGGGAAATGATCCTGTCCCGTCTGGCGCCCTGGAAGACGCTGCGCGGGCGCATGCTGGCCGCCGCCATGGCGGTCGAGGCGATCATGCTGACCCTGCTGGTCGCCAACAGCGTGCGCCTGCTCTACGGCAGCCTCGCCGAACAGGCCAGGCTGCATGCGGAACAGGTGGCGCCGGTGCTGAACGCCGCCCTGGTGGCGCCGCTGGCCCAGCGCGACTACGCGACCCTGCAGGCGGTGCTGGACGAAAGCCGCTCCACCGGCGGCGTGCTCTATCTCGCCGTCGCCGACAGCAAGGGCAAGCTGGTGGCGACCAGCGGCTGGCGGCTGGACCGCGGCCTGCCGGCCCCCGACCCGGCGTCGACGCTGGATGCCAAGGACGGCGTCGCCCGCTATGACGTGACGGTGCCGGTGGCGCTGGCCGGGCAGAAGCTGGGCACGGTGCAGTTCGGCCTGGATCTGGCCCACATCGTCCAGGCGCGGCGGGACCTGCTGACCCAGGGCATCGCCATCGCCCTGTCGGAGATCCTGCTGTCGGCCGGGCTGCTGACCCTGCTCGGCCTGTGGCTGACCCGCCATCTGGCGGCGCTGGCGCGGGCCAGCGAACGGGTGGCGGCCGGCGATTACAGCCCGCCGGCGCTGGCGGAGGGCGACGACGACATCGGCCGGCTGGGGGCCGCCTTCAATACCATGTCCCACGCCATCAAGGAGCGCGTCGACCAGCTGACCGTGGCGCTGGACGAGCAGGAGGCGCTCGCCCGCGACGTGGAGCACGAGCGCGCCCGCCTCTCGGCCCTGCTGTCGGCGATGGATTTCGGCGTGCTGTTCGTCGGCGGCGACGGGCGCATCGCCTATGCCAACCCGGCCTTCTCCGCCCTGTTCGCCAGTGCCGGGGCGCCGGTCGGCCACCGGCTGGACGAGACGCTGGCCAATGCCTGCAACGCGCCGCGCGACACCGACCACACGCTGCTGTCAGCGGTGGACGGCGACGAGCGGCGCGAGATGACGCTGACCGACGGGCGAATCGTCAGCTGGCACAATGTGCCGGTGCGCAACGCCGCCGGGACCGCCATCGGCAAGCTGTGGCTGTGCATCGACGTGACCGAGCCGCGGCGCGCCGCCGAACAGCTGCTCCAGGCCAAGGAGACGGCGGAAGCCGCCAGCCGGTCGAAGACCGAATTCCTGGCGACCGTCAGCCACGAGCTGCGCACCCCGATGAACGGCGTGCTGGGCAGCCTGACCCTGTTGACCGACGCCTCCCTGCCGGCGGAGGAAAAGCGGCTGGCCGACGTCGCCCGCCGGTCGGCCGAAACGCTGCTGCGGCTGCTGGACGACATTCTGGATTTGTCGAAGCTGGAGGCCCGCCGCATCGACCTGGAGGAGGCGGATTGCGCCCTGCCCCAGCTGATCGACGGCGTGCTGGAGGTGCTGCGCCCGAACGCCACCGACAAGGGGCTGGACCTGTCGGCCCGGCTGATGCCGTCGGTGCCGGAGGTGATCGTCACCGACCCGGCCCGGCTGCGCCAGATCCTGTTCAATCTGGTCGGCAACGCGGTGAAATTCACCGAGGAGGGACACATCGCCGTGCGGGTGCGCCGGCTGGACCGCGACCCTGCCGAGTTCGTCCCCTACGGCCGCCCGGACTCCTTCCTGCTGGAGTTCGAGGTGGAGGATACCGGCATCGGCATCGCGCCCGACTCGGTGCCGACCCTGTTCGACCGCTTCACCCAGGCCGACAGCTCGATCACCCGGCGCTATGGCGGCACCGGGCTGGGGCTGGCGATCTGCCGCGACCTCTGCCTGCTGATGGGCGGCAGCATCGCCGTCGACACCGCTCCCGGCCGCGGCAGCGTCTTCCGCTTCACCATCGTCGCCGGTCCCGGCGATCCGTCGGCGCTGCGCCGCATCGACGCCGGCCACGGCACCAGCCTGGGCGAGGCCGCGCGCGTCGCAGCATTGCCGCCGCTGCGCGTGCTGGCGGTCGACGATATCGAGGTGAACCGCGACATCGTCCGCGGCATCCTGGAACGCGCCGGCCACAGCGTGGCCCTGGCCGCCAGCGGCGGAGAGGCGGTGCGCATGGTGCGCGACCAGCCCTTCGACCTCGTGCTGATGGACATCCAGATGCCGGGCATGGACGGGCTGACCGCCACCCGCCGCGTGCGCGACCTGCCGGGAGACAAGGGCCGCGTGCCGATCCTGGCGCTGACCGCCCATGCGTCGGGCAGTTCGCGGCCGGAATGCCTGTCGGCGGGAATGAACGGCTTCGTCACCAAGCCCTTGCGTCCCGCCCTGCTCTTCGCCGAAATGGCTTCGGTGCTGGGCAGCGGCCTGCCCGCTGTTTCCCAACAGGCCACTTCCAAGCCGGCCGCTCCCGAATCCCCGTCCCCGGAGGCTGACATGACCGATATCCCGGACGCCGACCTGTTGGACGAAGAGCAGGTGTCGCTGCTGCTGGAGGTGCTGACGGCCGACGACTGGACCGCCTCCATCGCCGGCTTCACCGAGAATGGCCGCAAGACCATCGACGGCATGATCGCCCAGGCCCGCGCCGGGGAGCCGCACAACCGCACCGCCCACACGCTGAAGGGCACCTCGCTCAATCTCGGCGCCGCCGCCCTCGGCCGGCTGGCGAAGGAATTGGAACACGCCCCCGCCGCCGCGGTTCTGGAACAGGAAGGGCGGCTCTACGACCTGCTCGACCGCTCGCTCGCCGCCCTGGCCGCGCGCACGCCAATCGCCATCTGAACGGATAAGCCGACGGTTGGGCAGCACCCATCGGGCAGTGCGGCCTCCACATTCGGACAGGTGGGCATGGCACAAAAGCTTCCCTGACGCGTTGTTCCATCAGGACAATGACCAGAGAGGCACCATGAGCGAGCTTGCGGATGATCTCGACCAATGGGCCGGCACGCGGCCCGGGGTGAGGATTGACCGGGTGCGGCCGGCGGTTCGCCAGGCGATGACCGCGGCCGGCTTCGCGCCGATGGATTTGGGCGACGGCAGCCATGCCTGGTATCGCCGGTCCGACGACGGCACCCATGCGATGATTTCGCACAACAACGCGCTGGACGGCGACCCGGCGGTCAAGGACTGGATCGTCGGCCAGTATGGCGAGCGCGGCGGCTTCGTCGAGGTCGGCGGCCTGCCCCTGGCCCGCGCGCTGCAAGGGGCCGACGTCCTGCCGTCGCCGGTTCGGCCGGACGGGTCGCTGGTGGAGGCGCTCTATCCCTCCCTCCAACAGGCACTTGATGATCTGGGGTGATAGTCCAGCCCGAGCTTGCCAATGGCCCAATGGGCGATGACCAAGGTCGGGGTGGACAAGCGGACGGCTGAACGGAAAAGCTCACGCCGGTTGCCGGATGGGATTGCGACCCCCATCTGACCGCCGACCACCGCTTTGACCAGCAGCGAGCCGCCTGTCCATGGAAGCCGACCGATCCAAGCCCCTGCGCATCCTGCTCGTCGAAGACGAACCGCTGGTGGCCATGGCCATAGAGGATTCGCTGGAAGTCCAGAATGTCGTCGTCGTCGGCCCCGCCGGCACGGTGGCGGAGGCGCTGGACCTGATCGCCAAGGGCGGCATCGACGCCGCCCTGCTGGACGTCACCCTGCGCGGTGAGCGCGTCGACAGCGTCGCCGACGCTCTGGGCGCCGAGGGCATCCCCTTCGTCTTCACCACCGGTCATGGCGCGGCGGGTCTGCCGAAGAGCCATCAGAACCGCCCGGTCCTGACCAAGCCTTTCCGCGAGGTCGAGATGACCGACGCCATCGACCGTTATTTCCGCGGTGGGGCATAACGCCCCACTGCAAACTCCTCCCCTCGGTCCTGCTCAGCCCGGCCGCCCGTTAGCCCGGCCGCCCATCTGCCCGCGGCGACAGCAGGACCGGGGCGTAGGCGACGAGATACAGGGCGAAGGCCGCGACCCAGGCATAGCCCGACCATTGCAGCGCCGCCCATACCCAGTCCACCGGCAGCAGCGGCGAGGCGGTGCGGCCGACCGCGGCGACCGTCAGCAGCACATAGGCGGCGACCGTCGCCCGCGTCACCGTCAGCGGCCGCCCGGTGTGGCCGAGCGAGGCGCGGCTCATCACCGCCAGGATCAGCGTGGCGAAGGCGCCGACCGTCATCGCATGGGTTCCCGAAGCAGCGGGCAGACCGGCCAGGGCATGCAGCCCGCGCAAGGTCAGCGCCACCGGCACCCACAGATAGCCGACATGCAGGATCCACAGGATCGGCGAGCGCCAGGCTTTCCAGCCCTGCCAGCCGGCCAGCCGCACGGCATGGGCCACCGCGGCGGCGAGTGCGATCAGTCCGGTGACCGCCGACTCCGGGGCCACCATCGTCGCCGGGATCAGCGCCAGTGTCAGAACCAGCGTCGGCCGCTCCACCATCGGCCAGGACCGCACGCCCAGGCCCGCCTTGCCGAGCCCGTTGCGGGTGAAGGCCGGCAGGATGCGCCCGCCGATCACCGTCACCATCATCAGGATGATGCCGAGCCCCAGCGCGAAGCCGGCATCCGCCCCGCCGTCCAGCATCTCCAGCCAGTCCAGATGGATCAGCATATTGGCGGCGGTCAGCAGCCCGATCAGGATCAGGAAGGCGCTGTTCCGCCACTTGCCCGCCTTCACCAGTGGCCGGGCGAGCGCGATGCCGAGCCCCGGCAGGAAGGCGATGTCGATCACCGCCGCCACCGCTTCCGGCATGCCGGTCCAGGGGAAGACGGCGACGCGGCCGGCCATCCACAGCGCCGCGAGCGCCATCAGCGGTGCGCCGGACACCGCCTTGGTTCCCGTCCAGCTCGGTACCGCGGTCAGCAGGAAGCCGGCGACGGCGGCCACCACCATGCCGAACAGCATCTCATGCGCATGCCAGGCGCTGGCGCCCGCCGCATGGTCCGGCCATTCCCCGGTCACCAGCACGCCCAGCCAGGCGGCCAGCAGCCCGACCGCGGCCACGCCGCTGAACAGGAAGAAGAAGCGGAAGCCATACTGGAACAGGATCGGGATGGCGGGGCCGTCGTCACGGCCGGCAAGACTGGGGGAGGACATGGACAGGAACTCCGCAGGACGGGTGCTGCAATGCAGGATGACCGTCAGCCTGCGCGCAGCCCCTCCACGCCGCCTTGACGAAAATCAAACGCATTCTCAAGCTGGCGTCCCATCCAACCTCCCTCCGAACCCATGCCCCGTCCAGACAGCCTGTCCCTGCGCGAGGCGCGCCGCGTCGCCATCGCCGCCCAGGGTTTTCCCAACACCACCACCGACACAGCCGACGCCGACACGGTCGAAGCCCGCCATGCCCGACGCCTGATCGGGCGGCTGGGGCTGGTGCAGATCGATTCCGTCAATGTGCTGGTTCGCTCCCATTACCTGCCGCTCTTCTCGCGGCTCGGTCCGTACGAGGCGGCTCTGCTCGACCGGCTGGCCTATGGCGGCAAGCGGCGGGCGCTGTTCGAATATTGGGGCCACGAAGCCTCCCTGATCCCGGTGGAGCAGCAGCCGCTGTTCCGCTGGCGCATGGCGCGGGCCGAACGCGGCGAAGGCACCTATGGCGCGCTGGCGCGCTTCGCCGTCGAACGCCGTCCCTACATCGACTCGGTTCTGGCGGAGGTGGCGTCGCGCGGGCCGATGGGAGCGTCCGAACTCAGCGAAGCCGGGCGTGGCGCCGGCGGCTGGTGGGGGTGGAGCGACGGCAAGCGGGCGCTGGAGTATCTGTTCTGGGCCGGCCTCGTCACCACCGCCGGCCGGCGCGGGTTCGAACGGCTCTACGACCTGCCGGAGCGGGTACTGCCCGCCGCCGTGCTCGACACCCCCACCCCGGAGGAGGCGGAAGCCCAGCGCGCCCTGCTGCGCATCGCCGCCCGCGCCCATGGCGTGGCGACCGAGCGCGACCTGCGCGACTATCACCGGCTGGACGTGACCGACGCCCGCCTGCGCATCGCCGAGCTGGTGGAGGCCGGCGACCTGCTACCGGTGACGGTGGAGGGCTGGGACCGCATCGCCTACGTCACCCCCGACCTGCGCATCCCGCGCAAGGCCGCGTCCCGCGCCCTGCTCTCCCCCTTCGATTCGCTGGTCTGGGAGCGGCAGCGCACCGAGCGCCTGTTCGGCGCCCGCATCCGGCTGGAGATCTACACCCCCGCCCACAAGCGCGAGCATGGCTATTACGTCCTGCCCTTCCTGATGGACGAGCGCATCGCCGCCCGCGTCGATCTGAAATCCGACCGCAAGGCCGCCACCCTGCTGGTCCAGGCCGCCCATGCCGAACCGCATGCCCAGGTCGATGCCGTCGCCCCGGCCCTGGTGGCGGAGTTGCGCCGGCTGGCCGGCTGGCTGGGGCTGGAGCGGGTGACCGTGGTCGGTACCGGCGATCTGGCGCCGGCCTTGGCAGGGGTGCTGGGCGACGCTCACGCATATTGAAGCCGGCTCCGCCTACCCCACCACCCGCTCCGGCGGAAAGCGCAGCCGTACCGTCGTCCCGCGCCCCGGTGCGCTGTCGACGGCGATGCCGCCGCCATGCAGGTCCACCAGGGCGGCGGTCAGCGGCAGGCCGAGGCCGGACCCATGCTGGGCCACCGTCATCGGATCATGGGCTGGATCGTGCACCTGCGCAAAGGCAGTCAGCGCCTGCGGAATGCGGTCGGGCGGCATGCCGCGGCCGTCGTCGGCGACCGCCAGCACCAGACCGCCATCCGCCTCACGCTCCGCCGACACCGTCACATGGCCGCCGGCAGCGGTGAATTTCAGCGCGTTGCCGACAAGGTTGGTCAGCATCTGCCGGACCAGCGACGGGTCGGCCCACAGCACCGGCAGATCGTCCGGCAGGCGGGCGGACAGGGTCACGCCCGACCGCTCCGCCCGGCCCGCCATCATCGACAGGGTGGCATCGACGATCAGGGCGGGCGGACACTCCTCCTCATACAGGTCCAGCCGCCCGGCCTCGATGCGGGCAAGATCGAGCAGGTTGTTGATCAGCTCCAGCATATAGCCGCCGGCGGCGACGATCTGGGCTGCCGCCTCGCCATAGCGCGGACTGTCGGGCGGTCCCAGCAGCCGGTCGCGCAGGATCTCGGCGAAGCCGATGACCGCGGTCAGCGGCGTGCGCAGCTCGTGGCTCAGGTGGTGGACATACTCGGACTTGCGGCGGTTGGCCGCAGCCAGCTCCAGCGCCTGGGCCTTCAGGTCGGCACTGTCGGCCGCCACCTCAACCAGGATCAGGTCGCAGTCCGGCACAGGCCCGATGCGGGCGGTCAGCGCGAGCGGCGGGCCGCCGGTTCCACAGATGGTCACCCCCCGCTCGGCCCTCACCCCCTTGGTAACCGGCAACGGTCCGGCCGGCTCGACCCGCAGGCTGCCGCCCACCGCATCCGGGTCGAGCAGCGCGCGGGCCATCCCGTTCAGCCAGACCACGCCGCCATCCTCCGCCCGCGCCAGCCACAGCGGCGTGGCGAGCCCGGCCAGCAGCTTCAGTGCCGGCAGACGGTTCAGATCGGGCATGGTGACGGACAGGGACGGCATCGGCTCCCCGGCGGCAGGCGTTCAGGATGAGGAAACTTGCGTCCTGAAAGGATAACACAAATGCATGAAAACAGCCAGCCGTTGGGTTTATCCCGTTCACCCGTCCGCCGGCGTGTCCCAGTAATGGCAGGCCACATGGTGGCCGGGCGCCACCTCCTCCAGCGTCGGAACGGCCTGGGCACAGAACTCCCGTGCCAGCGGGCAGCGGCGGCGCAGTGGACAGCCGGCCGGCTGGGCGAAGGCCGACGGCGCGTCGCCCTCCAGCGCCGGGCGTTCGCCCTGCGCCGCCGCCAGCATCGCCCGGCTGTAGGGGTGCAGCGGCGCCGTCCGCAGCGTTCCGGCGTCGGCGCTCTCCACCACGCGTCCGGCCAGCATCACGACGCCTCGATGGGCATCGCGCAGCCCCTCGTCATACCGCTCGGTCGCCAGGACCAGCGACAGCCGGCGGCGGTCGCGCACCGCCATCAGCGTGTCGAGAAAGGTTTCGCGCTCCTCCGCCGACAGGTGCGGGGCTCATGCCGGCTCGTCGGCGACCAGCACCCGCGGCTCCGACAGGATGGCGCGGGCAAGGCCGGCATGGGCGGCCTCCGCGACGCTCAGCGCCGACGGCCAGCGGAGCGCTGCCTCCGGACGCAGGCCGGCTTCCTCCAGCGCCTCGTCGATGCGGTGGTCGCGCCGGTCGGCGGCAACGTCGGACGGACGCAGGCTCTCCAGCACGAGGCCGAACTGGGCGCCGAGCGTCATCGCCGGGTCGAAGGAGGCGGCCGGGTCGGGGAACAGCGGTTGCAGGTCGCGCCGGGCGCGGCGCAATCCACCACGGTCGGGGTCGTTGGCGTCGCCCGCAGCCGGTGGCGCGGCGGTCGCCATCAGGTCGCGGCCCATCCACACCACCGCTCCGGCCGTCGGCGGCGGCAGGCACAGCAGCGAGCGGGCGAGCGTCGCCTTGGCGCTGCCGGTCTCGCCCAGCAGGGCCAGCGTCTCCCCCGTCCGCAAATCCAAATCGATGCCATGCAGCACCGCCAGCGACCGCGCCTTCCCCCCCGGGCCAGGGGCGAGCGGATAGGACATGCCGACGCCGCGGGCATGCAGGCGGGCGGTGCCGGGCGGCTCCAGCGGCGTCAGCGGTTCGGTCCTTGCCGGGTTGGCCGGCAGCAGACGGGCGCGGCGCAGCGCCAGCACCCGGTCGGCCGGACCGGCAAGCCCATCCTCCGGCCGTCCGGCCAGGATCAGCGCCACCCCGTCGGCCCGCGCCCAGTCGGCCAGCCGGTGGAGAGCGCGCAGCCGCACCGTCGGGTCCAGCCCGGCGGCCGGCGCGTCGGCGACACCGCCGGCCCCACCGCCACCGCCATGGCGAAGAGGCAGGCCCAGCGCAGCGAGTTCCGGCAAGCTGCTCCGGCGGCAAGGTCCAAGCGCGCGCCGGGGCGGCGGCGGGAACGGCCCACAGGCCAGCCCGCTCGCCATGGCGGGCGCAGCGACGACCGCAGATCGAGCCCCAGATGGTGGCCGACCTCCCTGCACAGGGGCCAGCCGGCGCGCGGCGCCAGCCGGCCGCCCTGGGCGATCAGCAGATGGCCGTCGACGCGGGCGCTCCCCGCCATGTCGACGCCGGCCGGCAACTGGCCGGCGAGCGCCCCCAGCAGGGCGGTCTTGCCGCTGCCGGCCCCGCCGGTGACGGCGAGAACCTGCCCGCGCTCCACCCGCAAAGTGGCGCGGTCGAGCAGGACACGGTCGCCCAGCATGAGGGTCAGCGCCTCGGTCTCGACCGGCGCGGGCTTCGTGGCCCCAAGGACGGATGCATCGGTCATGATTTGCGCTGTCCGGCCGCCATGCCTTCGGCGATGGCGCAGGCGGCCCACAGGGCGAGCGCCAGCAGCAGGGCCGGCGGGACGAAGGCCACCGGGTCGCCCAGCCGCGCCGCCAGCCCGACCGAGGCGCCCCAGCTGCCCAGGACCGGCGGCAGCCCGAGCCCGAGCAGGCTGGCGAAACTCTCCGCCGCCAGAACCCGCGGCAGGGCCAGCACCCCGGCGGCCAGCAGCGGGCGCGTCAGGTTGGGGATCAGGTGCCGGCGCACCACCTCGCCCTCCGGCAGGCCGGCGGCGCGGGCGGCGGTCAGGAACTCCGCCCGCATCAGGCTCGACAGCTCGGCATGGGCGAGCGCCGCGACCGCGGGCGCTGCGGTCAGCGCGGTGACCAGCGCCAAAAGCCAGACCGGCGCCATCAGCCCGCCGGCGAGCGGAACCAGCAGGGCGAGCGGCCAGCCGGCCATCCGCTGGGCGGCGGCGATGGTGCGCCGCTCCGCCCGGCTGCCCGCCAGCGTGCCGAGAATCCCAGCCAGCAGCGCCCAGCCGATGCCCAGCAGCCCGCCCAGCACCGCGGCCAGCAGCGCGAAGGACAGGCTGCCCCGCCCGTCGAGCAGCGCCGCGGCGACCGGGTCGGCGTCCAGCCGGTGCACCGCGCTGCCGTCGGCCATCAGCGGCGCCGCGGCGCAGGCGAGCGCCAGGGCGGCGAGGATGGCGGCGCCCGACAGCCCGCGGGCGAAGCCGGCACGCGGGGTCTCCGGCGGAACCGGATGGGAAAGCGGCGGTTGGTCGTACTCGGCCATCGGGGTCCTTCTTCGGTCACGCCCCTTCATAGGGCGTGGAGCTGTGGTTGGCCGGGTCGATCCAGTCGCGCACCCCGAGGCCCAGCGCGTTCAGCAGGGCGGTCAGCCCGCCCAGCGCCACCAGGACCGGCACCGCCCCGGCGGCCGATCCGGCGCGGGCGGCATCGACCATCAGCGCGCCCGCCCCCGGCAGGTCCAGCAGGCTTTCCAGCGCCACCGCGCCGACCATCGCCGCCAGCACCGCGGCGCGCAAGCCCCCCATCACCGGGGCGACCGCCTGCGGCAGGGCGTGGTGGCGCAGCACCGTGCGCTCGTCCAGCCCCAGCCCGCGGGCCATCCGCACGGCCCCACCCTCCGGCCCCGGACCCAGGGCGCGGCCCATCGCCGGGCGCGCCAGCCGGGCCGCCTGGCAGGCGGCGGGAATCGACAGGGCGGTCCAGCCCAGCGGCGCCGCCGACGCCCCGGCCCGCACCGCGAGCGCGGCGACGGCGGCCAGCAGGAATCCGGGCAGCAGCGGCCCGGCTGCGGCCAGCAGCCGCCCGACCAGACCGCCGGCCGACCGCGGCGCGACCGCGGCCCAGGATCCGGCGAGCGTGCCCAGCGCGGTTCCGACCGCCAGCGACGGCAGCGTCAGCAGAAGCGTCACCACCAGCCCGCGCAGCAGCGCCATGGCGGCATCCGGCTGCGGTGCCACCAGCGTCGACAGTCCCACCCCCGCCACCATCGGCAGGACGGCGGTCGGCACGGCATCGATCAGGCGGCGGATCACGGGACGCGGCATCTGGGCAGGGGGACCGGTGGGAAAGACCATATGTGGGGCGACATGCGACCGTAAGCGCCCCTCCCCCGCCGGGCAACAGAATTAGCGTCGGGCGGTGTCTGCGTCCGATCGGACCGAACCGGTTTCGAGGATGGCGACCAGTTCGCTTTCGACAGGGCGCGGCAAGCCCAGGCTCTTGAGCTTCGCAATCGTCGCCTCGACCGGATAGCGATAGGATTTGAGTTCGAAACGACCGTCCTGGCAGACGGCGTAGCTTGCCAGCGTCGTGCCGTTGCGGGGCTGGCCGAGGCTCCCCGGATTGAGCACCACCCTGTCACCGATCCTGCGCAGCATCGGCACATGGGTGTGCCCGACGAGGAGGACATCGGCCCGCAATCCGTCGAGTTCCCTCTCCCACCCGGCGGCGTCCCTGGGATGCCGGCCATAGAGCGGATCCGACGGCATCGCGTGCGTCAGATGAAACCGGAGGCCGTCGCGCTCGGCCTGTACCTGCTGCGGAAGCCCGCGCAGATAGGCCTTCTGCGCGTCGCCGAGGGCGGACGACGTGTAGCGTCTGGTCGCTTCGGCCAGCGGACGATAGCGCGCGCTCCAGCGTCGGTCGTCGTCGTGCGCCACCGCATGGTCGTGGTTTCCCTGGATCGCCAGAGACGCCTTTCCCATGATGTCGGCGACGACGTCGTTCGGTTGCGGCCCGTAATTCACGAGATCGCCCAGCACCCAGAGTTCGTCATACGCCTCGGGCAGGGCGCGCAAGGCGTCGTGGTTGCCGTGGATGTCGGATATGATAATTAGCTTCACCATGGCCTCCCGGTGTCAGACGCGGATCAGGACGACGCCCAGCAGCAGGGACGCCGTGCCGGCCAGCCGGGGGAGGCTCACCGGATGGTGGGGAAGCCCGAACAGGCCGAAATGGTCGAAAGCAAGCGAGCCGAGCATCTGGCCGACGACGATCAGCGCGAGCACGGTCGCGGCACCGAGGCGGGGAACCATCAGGATGGCGGTCCCGATGAACAGCGCGCCGAAAAGGCCCCCCGTCCAGGACAGCCACGAGGTCGGTCCGGCCAGCTGGTCGGTGAGCCGGGGAGCGGAGGAGGTCAGCGCCACCGCCAGCATCGCCAGCATGCCGACGAGGTAGCTGACGAAGCCCGCCCACCAGGGCGACCCGAGTTCAGCCCGCAGGTTCGCGTTCAGGACCTGCTGCAAAGCGACGCTCACGCCGGCACCGACGACGAGAAGATAGGAAAAGGCGGACAAGGCGGCGGTCATGCCATACTCCCCCGAAAACATGCCGGCCGGCATGGAGGGCTTTCCATGCGGCGCGTCCCGGAGGATGGATAGCAGCGCCGTGGCTCCGCCGTCTGGAACGCATGTGACCAAACCAAACCGCGGCCTTGCCCATGCAACCGGGACTTGATTACGGTTGCGCGAACGTCGTTTTTTGAAAGGGCTGCGGCCGGAAGCGGGGTGGTTGGTCATGGCGGTGTCTTTTCAGTTCCCCAACGGCATGGGCAGCGGCGGCGCCTGGAGCTATTGGCGCCCGCTCAGCCGCGACATCGTCGAACTCGGCGTCGTGTGCGGACAGGACGTCTCGCTGCCGGTGCATTTCCATGAAGAGGACCAGCTGACCTTCGTCCTGTCGGGCCGCCGGCGCTTCCTGATGAAGGACAGGCCGTTCGAGGTCGCACCGGGCCGGGGGGTGAGAATTCCGGCCGGAACGCTGCACAGCTGCTTGTATGACGGCACCGTTCCATATTGAAGCCCAGACGGTCGGTGGTGGCCGTCCGGGTTGACCGACCCCGTCGCTCCCATGGCCTTGAGGCCGCGCGAAAGCTTGAGGGCGGCCAATCATCCTTGCGAGTCCGAACGGTTGCTTGAGCCCGAGCTCGCATCACAAGGAAGGATCACGAGGATGCCGGAACCCGAACGAGCCGTGGGGATCGATTGCGGCAAGGATTTTCTGGATGTTGGCGTGTTCCCCGGCGCCGGCCAGCATCGGGTGGCCAACACGCCCGAGGGACACCGGGAGTTGGTGGCCTGGATCGCGGAACGGGGGATCGGCGTGGCCGGACTGGAAGCCAGCGGTGGCTATGAGCGGCCGGTCCGAAATGCGCTACGCGCCGCCGGGGTGTCGGTCCGGGTCTTCGATCCGACGCGGGTCCGCCATTTTGCCAAAGCCAAGGGGCGGCGGGCCAAGAACGACCGCCTCGACGCGGCGGTGATCGCCGAGTTCACCGCCACCCAGATGGCGGAGCCGCTGCTCCCGGCCGACCCGGCCCGCGAAGAGCTGGCCAGCCTGATCAAGGCGCGCCGCCTGCTCGTCGATAAGCGCGCCGACCTCGGCAAGGGCGGCCTCCATGCCCCAGCCGCCGCCCAGGGGCGCTGACCAACGCGGTCGAGCATCTGGCGCGGGAGATTGCCACGCTGGACGCCGCTATCACCCAGGCGACCAAGGCCCTCTCGTCCTTGTCCAAAACGGTGCAGGACCTCCAGACCGCCCCGGGCATCGGACCGGTGACGGCGGTGACGCTGGCCGTCCTGCTTCCGGAGCTGGGCCGGATCTCTGGCGGGAAGATTGCCGCCCTGGCCGGTGTAGCACCCTTCGATCGAGACAGCGGCACCTTGCGCGGCCAACGCCACATCGCCGGCGGGCGTGCCGACGTCCGCCGTGCGCTGTATCTGGCCACTTTGTCGGCCGCCACGCACGCCAAGGGCGTCATCGCCGACTTCTACCAAAGCCTGATCGGACGAGGAAAGCCACCGAAAGTCGCCTTGGCCGCCTGCATGCGCAAACTGATCGTCCGCCTCAACGCCATGCTCGCCAAGGGAGCCAACTGGCAAGCCAAGCCCGCGTAGAAGGTCGACGGTCGGCGCTCGCCGCCGACCGATGCCGAGCACAGCGAGCCGGCGGCGCGGACGGGTCAAGGCCGAAGCCGCCCGCAGGGCGGGGGCGCATCCGCGCCCGCCTTGACGCGGAGCACCACCGGTTCAGCTCTCGCTTTTGGGGGACACTACCGAATGCCCGAACCATTTAGGCGGCATCTGATAGCGGGTGAGCGGCCACCGTAGATATTCTGCTAATGACCAAATTTGATGATTAACGGTTGCGTAACTTGAAAAAATACGCCTTAACTTACAACGTGCTCAATATTTGAATTGCATATGGGAGTGTGACAATGACTTGGGGTTACATGAAGGTCCGCAATTCTTGCCCGTTTCCCGTGACATTTTACGCTTTGGCGGGCCCTACCTTGGAGCTTCCCGCTTTCACGACCCAAACAGCCAAAGCATGCCTGATCTGGTTTTCGACAAGAGTGAAGGGGGGCGGCATTGTCATAAATCTGGGTGATTGGGAAACGTACAAGGAAGAATATCTCAAAGAATATGAAAAGCACGCCGGTCAGATTGGAGACCAAAGCGGAACAGGAACCGGAATGGCAGCCGGTTCAATACTTGGATATTCTCTTGACAGTTTAGCGGAGGTTTTTTCTGTTAAAAACACCAGAGTTGGTGACGATACTTATTTCGGTGCAAAAAAAGAGGCAGTTTACGGAAACTCCGATCTGGTGGTTTACGCAACATTGGATCCTGCCTGCAAACAAGATCATGAGATGGGTAAGATTTGGATGCTGCATTTAGAAAAAGACAATGGACAGGAATCCGATGATCCGAACACCGACCCTGACTACACGGTTCCTGATTTAAGTGATTATTCTAGTAAGATCTTCTTTCGACTCTTCAACGCTGAAAAGGGGTCTTATCTTTATGCTAAATCTGATAACAGTACTGTGAGTGTACATCGCCTTCCAAAAAATCTTGGGGATATCTCCCCTATTCCCTTCAACCCTAAGGAAATGCGGGAGTACTGGACCCTTCATCCGCAGGATGCCGGAAATAACACTCACAGAATTAAACTGCTTAACACAAGCACTAATAAATGGCTTACATGCTTTTCGACTGACAATAACCGTATTGGACTATACTCCATTAATGAACCGGATTATGAGGATCAGCATTGGGATTTGGATGATCTGGGATCGAATGGTAGAATTGTTCAATTGGAAAACGCCAAAGTTAGTCAAAATCTAGTAGGCACCGATGAAGACAGAGTATTCCTGTACAATCCGATAAAAGATGGCAACGGTGATCAAAACTGGATCGTTGAAACAATCACGGCCAACATTTCAAACATACCAAATACCAGAGAAATATATTTAATGCATGCTGCGACTGGGATGATTTTAGCGCGGGGAGACAACAACAGTGTCGCACTGAAGTCAGAATGGAGCGGAGCTGGAGTCTTTAATTTTTCACTTGAGAATATTTCTGGAAACACTTTTAAAATACGCTCTAAAAACTATGATGGAAGCTCTGTTATTCTTACGTATTACCAGAACGAAAATTACCTAGGAGTCTATCCTGGGAATGCCACCGACTACAAAGATCAGCACTGGGAGATAGTAGAGCAAAAGAATCATGCTGGTTTTTATTTAAGGAACCAGTCACCGAAATGGGGAAATTCAAACTATCTCTATTACAAAAATGGGGGTTTTGGTCTATACAGTGGACCTTATGACAACGACCAACTTTGGGTTGCTCTATTTAAATAATTGTTGTGATTCACTTTGCGCCCAATAACGCAATTGATGTCCTGGACGGCTTACCAAGAACCGGTATTGCACAACAGAGAGCCGTTTCTGTCGGGGCGGCTCTCCGGGGCTTGCCAATCAAGGGAAGTGGCTGCGGTGCCCGGCCGGCGCGCGTTGCGCGTCGGCTTGGTCGAGCGGCCCGACGAGTCAGCCCCGGCACCAACTCGCGCGAGGTCCTGCACCTGGGCGCCCTCCGCGCTGACCAGCAGCACCAGCACGCCGGCTCGGCCGGGGCTGGGGGCTGTCGAGTTGGGTGGGACCTCGGCGGCGATCGGCAGCAGGATAGCTAACACCGGCGCGGTCGCCAGTTCCTCGATATCTTCAACGGTGCAGTTCCCGCTTCACAAATCACGGTTGCTTTCCGAACCGGCCGATGTCTTCTGCATCAACATCTACACCTCGCCCGGGGCCTGCAACGCCGCGACCCTGTTTGCCGCGATGGCGCTGCTTGGCGGCGGCAGGGGAGTATCGGTTGGCCCGATCTGGCGGCGATGATCGAGAGCCACCGGCAAAATCACCGGTGTGAGGACGGCATGCCGCCGCAGCGGGTGGAGGCGACGGTTCCCTCTTGGGAAAGGGTCGGCGAGGGCGCCCGTCTCGCCGGGATGAGCCGCGAAGGCTTCTCGCGCAGGTTCCGCAAGCAGCATGGCGTCCCGCCGCAGCTCTTCCGGCTGTCCGAACGATTGAACGAGGCGCGGCGCCTGCTGCGGGCCGGAGAGCCGGTCGCCGCCGTGGCGGCCGAAGCCGGCTTTTCCGATCAAAGCCATCTCGGCCGCTGTTTCCGGCGCGCCTTCGGCGTCACGCCGGGCCACTACCGCCGGAACCTGCCGCCCGCCCCCTGAGCTGGCTCTGAGGCCGGCCGGGGGCAATCCCGACCGCCGCGCTTGACTTACAGCACCAGTTTTGTACTATATGCCTGCCTGCTCCGCCGGAGAGGTCTGGGCCCGCCGATTGGGGGTCCTGCACCCGTCATATCGCTTTGCACGAGGATGTGACATGAGCACCGCCATTGCCCTCCGTTCGCCCGATTCCGGCGAATCCCTGTCCCGCTATATCAACGACACGCACCGTTACCCGGTCCTGGCGGCCGAGGACGAATACATGCTGGCCAAGGCCTGGACCGAGCATGGCGATGTCGATGCGGCGCACAAGCTGGTCACCAGCCACCTCCGTCTCGTCGTCAAGATCGCCGGCGGTTACCGCGGCTACGGCCTGCCGCTGTCCGACCTGATCGCCGAGGGCAATCTCGGCCTGATGACCGCCGTCAAGAAATTCGAACCCGAACGCGGCTTCCGCCTGTCCACCTACGCGATGTGGTGGATCAAGGCCTCGATCCAGGATTACATCCTGCGGTCCTGGAGCCTCGTGAAGATCGGCACCACCGCCGCACAGAAGAAGCTGTTCTTCAGCCTGGGCCGCCTGAAGCGGAAGCTGGGCGAGTATGGCAGTGGCGACCTGCACCCCGACAGCGTCACCAGCATCGCCACCGACCTGTCGGTGCCCGAGGATGACGTGGTCGCCATGAACCGCCGGATGTCGGGGCCGGTGGCCTCGCTGAACGCGCCGATGAACGCCGACGGCGATTCGGGCGAATGGCAGGATCTGCTGGCCGACGAACGTCCGTCGGTGGAGGAATCGCTGGTCGAACGCGGCGAGGCCCGTCAGCGCAGCGCCCTGCTGCACGAGGCGATGGCCGTGCTGAACGACCGCGAGCGCGACATCCTGACCAGCCGCCGCCTGTCCGACAGCCCGCTGACCCTGGAGGATCTGTCGGTCCGCTACGGCGTCAGCCGCGAGCGCATCCGCCAGATCGAGGAAAAGGCCTTCGAGAAGGTCGCCCGCCAGACCCGCGTCCTGGCGGCGGCCGTCGCGGCCTGACCCGAAGACAGCTGCGTCCGGAATCCGCGCCAGCTTCGGCCTGCAGTTCCGTGTAACCCCTCCATCAGCGCCGGCGGCCTCCGCCGGCCCTCGTGGAGGCGGCCCATGCCGAAAACCATTCCCCACGCCCATTCCGAACGCTCCCGGCCGTCCGCGCCGACGAGTGCCGACGAAACCGGCTTCGAAACCGGTTTCGCCACGGCCCTGCGCCTGCATCGGGCCGGATGCTGGGCTCAGGCGCTGGCAATCCATGACCGGCTGCTGGGCGACCCGCGTCTGCCTCCCGCGCAGGCGGCGCAAGCCTATGCCAACCGCGGCGCGGCCCTGCGCCGGCTTGGCCGGGCGGACGAGGCGGTGTCCTCCTGCATCGAGGCGCTGGTCCGCTGCCCCGAGATGGCCGAGGCCTACGCCAACATCGGCGCGATCCTGCAGGAGGCCGACCATCCTCTGGCCGCCCTCGATGCCTGCCGCCGGGCCATCGCGCTGGCCCCTGGCCTCTACACCCCCTATCTGGCGATGGCCCATGCCGCGCAGGACTGCGGCGCCCCTGCCGGCGCGCTGGTCCTGCTGCGCCGCGCAGCCACTCTCGCCCCGGCAATGCCCAGCGTGCGCTACAATCTGGCCGAGGCACTCCTCCAGCATGGGCTGTTCGCGGAAGGCTGGCAGGCGTACGAGGCGCGCTGGCAGGCACGGGAACTGGCGCTGACCCGGCCCACCTGCGCCAAACCCGAATGGACAGGACAGGACATCACCGGCAAGACCCTGCTGGGGGTGGAGGAGCAGGGCTTCGGCGACGCCCTGCAATTCGCCCGCCTGATCCCGCTGGTGAAGGCGCGCGGCGCGCGGCGGATCGTCCTGCACTGCCGGGCGCCGCTGGTCCGGCTGCTCGCCGGCCTGGAGGGCGTCGATGCGGTGACCACCGCCCTGCCCGATCCCTGCGTCTACGATCTCTGGGTGCCGCTGCTGTCGCTGATGCAACGGCTGGCGGTGGCGCCCGACCGCATTCCGGCGGCGGTGCCCTATCTGGCCGCCCCGCCGGACGCCGTCCAGCACTGGACCGGAGCCTTGCCGGAGACGGGGGAATTGCGGGTCGGGCTGGTCTGGGCCGGCGATCCGCGGCTGGGCCATGCCGCCGCCAGCCGGACCGACGCCCGCCGCAGCCTCGCCCTTGCCCAGCTCGCGCCGCTGCTGACGGTGCCGGGCGTGTCCTGGGTCAGCCTGCAAAAAGGGCCGGCGGCGGCTCAGCTGGACAGGTTCGCGATCTTCGACCCGATGCCCGGCGTCACCGACTTCGCCGACACCGCGGCCATCGTCCGGCAGCTCGACCTCGTGATCGGGGTGGACACCGCCGTCGTCCATCTCGCCGGTGCGCTGGGCGTGCCGGTGTGGGTGCTGTCACGCTTTAGCGGCTGCTGGCGCTGGCTGCTCGACCGCGACGACAGCCCCTGGTACCCGACGCTCCGCCTGTTCCGCCAGCAGCGCCCCGGCGATTGGGCGCCGGTGGTGGCGCGGGTGCGCGAAGAGCTGTTGCGCGCGGTGCGGCTCCCCCGCCATCATCGCGGCCCGGTTTGACCATGGTGAAATTCCTCACGGAGTCCGCGATGCCGACCGTCCTTCTGACCGGCTTCGAGCCGTTCGGCGGCGAGCCCGTCAACCCGTCCTGGGAGGCGGTGCGGCAGCTGGACGGCTGGGAATGCCGCGGCCACCGTGTCGCCGCCCGGCTGATGCCCTGCGTGTTCGGCGCGGCGCTCGACGCGCTGGAGCGCGCGGTGGTGGAAACCGATCCGGTGGCGCTGCTCGCCGTCGGGCAGGCGCAGAGCCGGGCGGAGCTGTCGCTGGAGCGGGTGGCCGTCAACCTCGACGACGCCCGCATCCCCGACAATGCCGGCAACCAGCCGGTCGATGCGCCGGTGGTGGCGGACGGTCCTGCCGCTTATTTCGCCAGCCTGCCGGTCAAGGCGATGGCAGCCGCCCTGCGCGACGCCGGCATCCCCGCCGGCCTGTCGCACAGCGCCGGCAGCTTCGTCTGCAACCACCTGTTCTACGGCGCCTGCCATCTGCGGGCGGTGCGGCGGCCGACCTTGCGCGTCGGCTTCCTGCACATCCCGCTCGCACAGGAACAGGCGGTGCGCCACCCCGGCATGCCGTCGATGGCAATCGATCAGGTGGTCGCCGCCCTGCGCATCGCCGTGGACACCCTGCTGGCGATCCGCGAGGACCGGCATGAGGCGGCCGGCACGCTGGAGTAGCCGGCCTACGCCACCTCGGTCAGCAGCCAGTCCTTGAAGCGGCGCACCCGGCGTGCCCGCTCGGCACCCGGCGCGTGGGCGATCAGGTAGCGGCCGCGCGGCCGCAGTGTCTCGGTGAAGGGCTGGACCAGCCGCCCCGACGCCACATCGTCTCCAACTAGGAAGACCGGCAGCAGGGCCACCCCCATGCCCGCCGACGCCGCCTCGATGATCATGAAGAAATGCTCGAAGGCCAGCGACAGCGCCGCCTCGGGTAGCGGCAGGCCGAAGGCGGCGAGGTAGACGCGCCAGGAATCGGGCCGGGTGGTGTGCTGCAACAGCCGGTGCTGCGCCAGATCGGCGGGATGGCTCAACGGCGGCCCCTGCTCCAGCAGCGTCGGCGCGCAGAAGACGCCCATCGTCTCTGGCATCAGGGTCGCGATCTCCGCCCCTGGCCATTCCTCGACGCCATAGCGGATGGCGACGTCGATGCGCTCCTTGGCGAAATCGACGCGGTGCTCGCCGATGCTGACCTCGACCTGGATGTCGGGGTTCTCCGCCTGGAAGCCCTTCAGCCGCGGGATCAGCCAGCGCTGCGTCAGGGTCGGCAACGCGCTGACCCGCAGCACCCCTCCCTCCTGCGCGCGGGCCGCCCGCGCCGCCGCGGCGATGCGGTCGAGCGCCGCCGACGCCTCGCCATAGAAGGCCGCCCCGGTCGGCGTCAGCTCGATGCCACGACCGACACGGCGGATCAGCTCGACGCCCAAATCGGCCTGGAGAGTCTGCATCATGCGGCTGACCGCACCCTGGGTCACCGCCAGCTCGTCGGCCGCCCGGGTGAAGCTGAGATGGCGGGCCACCGCGACGAAGCTGCGGACGGCATTGAGCGACGGCAAATGGCGTCCGGAAGCGCGATCAGGCATGGCAAACCGAATCATGAGTTGAACTCATAAATCTCTGCCCGAGAACTCGTTTGTCAAGTGTGTCGGGATACGCTCTGCTTGGGGCACAAACAGCCCCCTGGCAGCCCCCCGGCAGCCACACTGGCAGCTCACCGCCACCCGGTCGCGAAAGGCCAACCCTCCGATGACGACGCTGACGCCCTTCCACATCGCCTTCCCGGTCGACGATCTGGCCGCCGCCCGCCATTTCTACGGCACCGTCCTGGGCTGCCCGGAGGGGCGCAGCAGCGACGAGTGGATCGACTTCGACCTGTTCGGCCATCAGATCGTCGCCCATTTGAAGCCGTGCGACCCCAGCGCCGCCCCGGCCCACCACAACCCGGTGGACGGCCACGACGTGCCGGTCCCGCATTTCGGCGTCGTGCTGCAACCCGCCGACTGGGACGCCTTCGCCGAGAAGCTGAAGGCCGCCGGCATCAAGTTCGTGATCGAGCCCTACACCCGCTTCAAGGGTCAGGTCGGCGAGCAGTCCACCATGTTCTTCCTCGACCCCGCCGGCAACGCGCTGGAGTTCAAGGCCTTCGCCGACATGTCGAAGCTGTTCGCGAAGTAACCGATTCAAGGATACGGGCGGCGGGCCGTCTTCACGGATAGGCCCGCCGGCACACCGCCGCGATGGTCTCGCGGAGCCAGCGGTGGGCCGGGTCCGCTTGCAGGCGCGGATGCCAGATGGCGGAGATGGCGAAGTCCGCCGTCCGGACCGGCAGTTCGAAACTCTCCAATCCCTGGGCAACGGCTTGACCAGCGGTCAGCCCGTTGCCCAGGCAGGAGCGTGGGATCGCCGCGATCAGGTCCGACCCGGCAGCGACCCGCATCGCGTCGGGGTAGCGCGGAACGACCAGCGGCACGCTGCGGCTAAGCCCCAGTTCCGCCAGCGCGTCGTCGACCGGTCCATGGAACTCGCCCCGGCGCGACGCGGCGACCTGGCCGCAGGCGGCATAGCGTTCCGGAGTCACCACGCCGTCCGCGAGCAGCGGATGCCCGCTACGAGCGACCCCGACCAGCCTGTCGCGGAACAGGAGCTGCGTCAGCAACTCCGGGGCCGAGGTGCCGAGCACGCCGATCTCCAGGTCGATCCGCCCGTCCCGCAGCGGCTCCGCCTCCTTGTCGGGCTTCGGCACGAACCGCAGGCGCACATGCGGCGCGGCATCCGCCACCGCAACCATCACCGGCGCCGCCATCAGCTCCACGAACCCCTCGCCGGCCCGGATGGTGAAGGTGCGATGGAGCGACGCAAGCTCCAGCCGCCCGCCGGCAGGCCGAAGGACCGCCTGCACGTCGCGGCAGAGCGCATGGACATGCACGGAAATCTCCTCGGCATAGGGCGTCGGGACAAGGCCCCGGCCGGCCTGGACCAGCAGCGGGTCGCCCGTCACCCGGCGCAGCCGCGCGAGCGTCCGGCTCATGGCGGACGGGCTCAGGCCCAGACGGCGGGCCGCACCCGTCACGCTGCGCTCGGTCAGCAGCGCGTCCAGCGGCAGGAGAAGGTTCAAGTCGATGGGCTGCATCGGCGCAGGATAACCGGGAGGGCAGCCGACGCATAGCGCCGGGCGCAATCGATCTTTGCATCCTGTGCGTCTGGTGCAAGGCCGGGGCTCCGGACATATGGAGCATGGACATCGACAGCAGGAGCCACAATCCCATGCAGCATCTCCCCACCGACTCCCATCGCAGCATTCTTCTGGTCGGCGCGTCGCGCGGCCTCGGCCATGCCATGGCGGAGGAATTCCTGAAGAAGGGCTGGAGCGTTCTCGGTACGGTGCGCGGTCCCAATCGCACCGAACTGCACGATCTGGCCGACGCCCATCCCGGCCGGGTCGAAATCGAAAGCCTGGACATCTGCATGCCCGACCAACTGGCCGCGCTGCGCGACAGGCTGGCGGGCAGAACGTTCGACATGCTGTTCGTCAATGCCGGAACCGCCAACCGCGACCCGTCCCAGACCATCGGCGAGGTCTCGACCGACGAGTTCATCCACGTCATGACGACCAACGCCCTCGGACCGATGCGCGTCATCGAAAGCCTGGAGCGCAACGTTACCGCTGCCGGGCTGATCGGCGTGATGTCTTCCGGACAGGGAAGCATCGCCAACAACCTGTCCGGCCAGCGCGAGCTTTATCGCGGCAGCAAGGCGGCGCTGAACATGTTCATGCGCAGTTTCGCGGCGCGTCAGGCCAGCACCGGCCGTCCGCTGGCGGTGATGGCGCCGGGCTGGATCCGGACAGCACTCGGCGGTGCCGATGCGCCGCTGTCCATCGAGGACAGCATTCCGAAGCTGGTCGATGTGCTGCTCGCCAAGCAGGAGAGGCTCGGCCTGGAGTATCTCGACTATCAGGGGCGGACAGTTCCCTGGTGAGGGAGGATAGCCCTCACCCGCCCGCCATCATCAGCCCCAGCGTCTTCTCGTCCGCCCGGTCCGGCATCACCTCGCCGACGATGTGACCGTCGAACATCACGACGATGCGGTCGGCGAGCGCGCGGATCTCGTCCAGCTCGACCGACACCAGCAGGATCGCCTTGCCCTGGTCGCGCAGGGCCACCAGCCGGCGGTGGATGAACTCGATGGCGCCGATGTCGACGCCGCGGGTGGGCTGGCCGACCAGCAGCAGGTCGGGGTTCCGCTCGATCTCGCGGGCCAGCACGATCTTCTGCTGGTTGCCGCCGGAGAAGTTGGCCGCCGCCAGCGACCCGTCGCGCGGCCGGGTGTCGTACTCCTCCATCCGGCGGGCACAGCTCTCCGCCACCGCGTCGCGGTCCAGCAGAACCCGGCCGTTCCAGGCCGGATCGTCCTGGAATCCCAGGATCGAGCATTCCTCCGCGGAGAAGCTGGTGACCAACCCGACCTTCTGCCGGTCCTCCGGCACATGCCCGACGCCCAGGCCGCGCAGCGCGCGGGCGTTGAAGCGGTCGGGCCGGCCGGCCAGCTCCTCCCCGCGCAGGCGGACGGAGCCGCCGGCGATGGGCCGCATGCCGGCCAGCGCCTCCAGGAGTTCGGACTGGCCGTTGCCGGACACGCCGGCGATGCCGACGATCTCACCGGCCCGCACCGACAGCCCGACACCCTTCACCCGCTCCACGCCGGAAGGATCGCGCACCCGCAACCCCTCGACCCGCAGCACCTCCGCGCCCGGGTGGGCCGGCGTCTTGTCGACCCGCAGCAGAACCTTGCGGCCGACCATCAGCTCGGCCAGCTGCTCCCGGCTGGTGTCGCGGGTGGCGACGTTGGCGACCACCTGCCCGCGCCGCATCACCGTGACGTTGTCGGTCAGCTCCATGATCTCACGGAGCTTGTGGGTGATGATGATGACCGTCTTGCCCTGCTGGCGCAGCGCCCGCAGGATGCGGAACAGATGGTCGGCCTCCTGCGGGGTCAGCACCCCGGTGGGCTCGTCCAAAATCAGGATGTCGGCGCCGCGGTAGAGCGCCTTCAGGATCTCGACCCGCTGCTGGGCGCCGACCGGCAGGTCGCCGACCGGGCTGTCGAGATCGACCTCCAGCCCGTAATCGCGGGCCAGCCGGGTCAGTTCGGTCCTGGCACGGGCGAGCCCCCCCGCCAGGGTGACGCCGCCTTCCGCCCCCAGCAGCACATTTTCCAGCACGCTGAAGGGGTCCACCAGCATGAAATGCTGATGGACCATGCCGATGCCGGCGGCCAGAGCGTCGCGCGGGGTCCGGATGGCGGCAGGATTGCCGTTCACCCGGATTTCCCCGCTGTCGGCGCGCAGATAGCCGTAGACGATGCTCATGATCGTCGACTTGCCGGCGCCGTTCTCGCCGATCACCCCATGGATGGTGCCGGCCGGGACCGACAGCGACACGTCGCGGTTGGCATGGTTGGTGCCGAACCACTTGTTGATCGCCACCGTCTCCAGGGCGATTGGCCCGTTTTTCCGGGCACGACCTTCAGTCATCGAAGCATCCGGGCTCAGGGCTGGTACGGCTTGACCGCCAGCGAGCCCGCGATGATCTGCTTCTTCGCCTCTTCCAGCTTCGCTTCCATCTCCGGCGCGATCAGCTTGCGGTTGTTGTCGTCCAGCGCATAGCCGACGCCATCCTCCTTCAGCCCGACGACGCGATGGCCGGCCTTCCAGCTGCCGTCCTTCGCCGACTTCATGCAGTCGTAGACGACGACGTCCACCCGCTTGACCATCGAGGTCAGGACCTTGCCGGGATGGACATGGTTCTGGTTGCTGTCGACGCCGATGGACAGCTTGCCGGCATCGGCAGCCGCCTGCAGCACGCCGAGACCGGTGGCGCCCGCCGCGGCGAAGACCACGTCGGCCCCGCGCGAGAACTGGCTCTTGGCCAGCTCGGCGCCGCGGCCGGGATCGTTCCAGGCGGCCGGCGTGGTGCCGGTCATGTTGACGAACACCTCGTCGGCGGCCGCGACATGTTTCACTCCCTGCTCGTAGCCGGTCAGGAAGTTGCGGATCAGCGGGATGTCCATGCCGCCGATGAAGCCGACCTTGCCGGACTTCGACGCCAGCGCCGCCGCCATGCCGACCAGGAAGGATCCCTCCTCCTCCTTGAAGGTCACGGACTGGACGTTGGGGGCGTCCAGCTTGTCGTCGATCAGGCAGAACTTGGTCTTGGGCGATTCCTTCGCCACCTTGTCCACCGCCGCAGTCTGCGAGAAGCCGACGGCGACGATGACCGAGGCGCCGCGGCGCACCAGCGTGCGCATGGCCTGCTCGCGCTGGCCCTCGTTGGTGATCTCGAACTCGCGGTAGGCGGTGCCGGTTTCCTTCTTGAACCGCTCGGCGCCGTTATAGGCGGCCTCGTTGAAGGACTTGTCGAACTTGCCGCCCTGGTCGAACACCACGGCCGGCGAGAAATCGTCGGCCAGCGCCGGAGCGCCGCCGACGACTCCAGCTCCGGCCGCGGTCACCGCCAGCATGGCTGCAAGAATACGCGTCTTCATGTCCCACCCACTCCCGACTGCGGAAACTTGACCCAAAGGATAACCGCGCCATGATTTCACACAACAGGGAAAGCGGACGAAACAACGGAGCGAATCGGATCGCCCCCGGTTGACGACGGGGGCTGGGGCGTTTATCACCCCCGCCGATAGTCGTTGCGACGAACTGGCGACGAACACGGTCGAAGAAATTCGGGAGGCGACGCTCGGTGGACGAAGTCTGGGTGCTCTTGCAGGGAATCGTTCTCGGATTCGCCATCGCCGCACCCGTCGGACCGATCGGTCTGCTGTGCATCCGCCGCACCCTGCAGCATGGGCCCCTGATGGGCTTCTTCACCGGGTTCGGCGCCGCGGTGGCCGACACCATCTATGGCGCCATCGCCGCCTTCGGCGTGTCGGCGGCGCTCAGCTTCCTGCGCGGGCACGAGATCGCCTTCCAACTCGTCGGCGGCATCTTCCTGCTGGTGGTGGCGGTCCGCACCTTCCGCCAGCATCCCGACGCGGACGAGCGGGAGGCGGCGGCAGCCCCCGACAGCAAATCCTGGTTCACCGGCTTCATGACCGGCCTGTCGCTGACCCTGACCAACCCGGCGACCATCATGGCCTTCATCGCCATCTTCGCCGGTTTCGGACTGGGCGGCACGCTGAACCGGCTGGAGGCGTCGACCCTGGTGCTGGGTGTCTTCATCGGCTCGTCGCTGTGGTGGATGACGCTGTCGATGGGGGTGGCCGCCGTGCGCCACCGCATCTCCGACCGCGGCCTGACCATGCTGAACCACTGCACCGGCGTGGCGCTGGGCCTGTTCGGCCTGTGGGCGCTGGGCATGGCCGCCACCGGCATCGTCGGGATGGCGACGGCCTGATCGCCGTTCGGCGCCCGGCCCTCAGCCAGCGGACGGAGTGACGCCCGGCGCCTCCGCGGCAGCACCGCCCTTGCGCAGCAGATGCAGGTGCTTTGACAGCCGCCACAGGTACAGCCCGACCAGCACCACCAGCAGCCCGACGGTGAAATAGCCGACCAGCCGGTGGGCGAAGGGCCAAGTGGACAGCATATAGCCGGTCCAGGCCAGCAGCAGCGTCCACAGCACCGATCCGATGCCGGACGCCAGCGAATAGTTCAGGATCGACATCTTGCAGGCGCCGGCCGGGATCGAGATCAGCGTCCGCACCCCCGGCACCGGCTGCGAGAACAGCACGGCCAGCCCGCCGCGCTTGGCGAACCAGTCGGTGCTCTGCCGCACCTTCTTCGGGTTGATGGTCAGCCAGGGGCCGTATTTCTTCAAAAAGGCCTCCAGCCGGTCGCGTCCCATCAGCCGGCTCGGCAGGAACCACACCAGCTGTCCGGCCAGCGAGCCGAGCCCGCCGGCGACGGCGACCCCAACCAGCGTGAACTCGCCGGTCGCCGCCCCGATCCCGGCCAGTGGGATCACCGACTCGGCGGGGATCGGCGGGAAGACCCGCGCCAACGCCACCAGAAAGAAAATCCCGACATAGTGGAGGTTATGCATCACCTGCACCAGCCAATCCGTCAAGCCGCCTGTCAAACCACGTCTCCCCTGCCGGAATCCAGCCGCATCCTGAAAACGGCCTGCCGTTAAGAAGAGTTCCCGACCGCAAAGCAGGCGTCAGCAAGGGCGCCGACGAGGCAGGCACCTCGTCGAACGAGGTGCTGTCCGCCGCCTCGCTGCCGTCTCAGGAGGCAGGGCGCCTGCGCAGCGAGGTGGACGGCTTCCTGTTGCGGGTCGGGGCGGCCTGACGGGGCGCACCGGAGGCTGGAAGGCTGGAACCGGAGGACCAGACCCCGGAAGGACGGAGACGGCGGGGCGTTGGATTGAACGTGCCCGCACATCCCCGAAATCTCCGCCCTCCCGGGGGGCCGGCCACCCTTGGCACCGAATGGGTAGCCGGCCGGAACAGGACACTCCGGATCGGAAATCCTGCCTGGAACGATTCAAAGAATGGCGATAAACACCTGATCCGTCCAATCGATTTTTCAGGATAACCCAATAGAGAAAACCGATTGGTGCGGGTCGGGGCGGCGGTTTCCCGGTCCCTCACCCCCTGGTTCCTCACCCGTTGAACAGGGTCGCGTCGATCCGCCGGACCATCGCCACCAGCCGCGGTGCGAACTCCTCTTCCAGCCTCTTCAGATCGACCATGAAGGCCGGCCCGCCGCAGTTGAAGGCCAGCACCTGCGAGCCGTCGCGCGGCACGAAGGGGACGCCGACGGCATGGACCTCCGACTTCCAGGCGCCGATGGAGCGGCAATAGCCGCGCGTCCGGTAATCCTCGATGGCCTGGAGGATGCCGTCGCGAATCTCCGGCCAGCGTTCCCCCTCATGCTCCTCCAGCTTCGCCATCAGCGGCGCGCGTTCCGCCTCCGGCAGGGCGGCCAGATAGGCGCGGCCCATGCCGGTGGTCGACAGCTTAATGTGGGAGCCGACATCCAGCGACAGGGTGATCGGGCCGGTGGCCTTGCAGCATTCCAGATAGATCATGCTCAGCCGGTCGCGCCCACCCAGCGCCACCGCCAGCCCGGTCTGGTCGGCCAGCTCCTGCATCAGCGGGCGGGCGACCTGCCGGATGCCCATGCCCGACAGGCTGGCATAGCCGAGCGCCAGCACCGAGGTGCCGAGCCGGTACTTGCCGGTGTTCTGGTCATAGGAGAGGTATCCCAGCTTGGCCAGCGTGTAGGTCAGCCGCGACACCGTCGGCTTGGGCAGGCCGGTGCGCTGCGCCAGCTCCAGATTGCCCAGCATCGATTCGTTGCGGCGGAAGGCGCGCAGCAGTTCCAGCCCGCGGGCGAGTGCGGTGACAAAGCGCGGATCCTTCTCGTCCTCCGCCAGATCGTCGGCGACCAGAGCCTCTTCCCGCCTGCGCATGCCCGTACCCTCCCGCAAACCAGTGCGGGACGATCCTGACAGTGGGGGGCCGACACGTCAATGAAACAGCGTTCCGCAGTACGAAATTTACTCTGCAAGATTCACTGCGGCCAACCTGTGCCGGCGCTATTGGGTCGCCCCCAGCCCCAGCGTCACCATGCGTTCGTACAGCGACGCCCGCGAAATGCCCAGCAGCTTCGCCGCCCGCGCCTTGACGCCGTTCGCTTCCTCCAGCGCCGCGGCGATGGCGTGGCGCTCGGCGGCGTGCAGCACCTCCTGCAACGGCCGCGCGCCTGCCGCCAGTGGCAGGGCGGAGGCGCCGGCCGGATGCTGGCCGGGCAGCACGCTGCGGATGTGCGGTGCGGTCAGGATCGGCGCGTCGGTCAACGCCACCACCCGCTCCAGCGTGTTGTAAAGCTCGCGCACATTGCCGGGCCAGTCATAGTCGCGCAGCACCTGCACCGCCGATTCCAGCAGTTCGCGCGGCGGCGTGCCCTGCTGGATCGCCAGCTGTTCCAGGATGCGGTCGGCGATGCTCTCGATGTCCTCCGGCCGGTCGCGCAGCGGCGGCAGGGTGATCGGCACCACGTTCAGCCGGTAATAGAGGTCGGCGCGGAACTGCTTCTCGCGCACCAGGGCATGCAGGTCGCGGCTGGTGGCGGCGATGATGCGGACATCGACCCGCACCACCTTGTTGGAGCCGAGCGGCTCGATCTCGCGCTCCTGCAACACGCGCAGAAGCTTGGCCTGCACCGGCAGCGGCATGTCGCCGATCTCGTCCAGGAACAGGGTGCCGCCGTTGGCGAGCTGGAACTTGCCGTCGCGGTGGCGGCGGTCGGCGCCGGTGAAGGCGCCGGGGGCGACGCCGAAGAACTCCGCTTCCAGCAGGGTTTCCGGAATGGCGGCGACATTGACGCCAACGAAGGGCTTGGACGCCCGTGGGCTGGCGGAATGGATGGCCTGGGCCAGCAGCTCCTTGCCCGTCCCGGTTTCACCCAGCAGCAGGACGGTCGAATCCATCTGGGCGGCGCGGCGGCCCAGCCGCTTGATCTCGCGGATCGATTCGCTGGCGCCCAGGAACTGCGAGAAGGAGTATTTGGCGCGGCGCTCATGCGCCAGCTCCTGCTGGGTGCGGGCCAGCTCCTCTTGCATCTTCTCGTATTTGCGGACCAGCGGGCGGAGATATTCGGCGCGGTCGAACAGCACGAAGCCGATGGCACCGATGATCGAGCCGTCGGTGCCGAACAGCGGCATCCGCGTCACCACGAAGGACCGGTCGTCGAATTCCATGATGTCCAGCGGCTGCGGCTGGCCGCTGTCGATCACCCGGCGCAGCTGGCTGTTGGGGATGACGTCCTCCACCTGCCGGCCGCGCGGATCGCCGGGAACGCCCAGCAGCGCCTTGTACTTCTCATCCATCCAGGCGATGCGGCCGGCGTGGTCGACGGCGACGGCGCCGACGCACATGGATTCCAGATGTTCGAACAGGGAGTGGACCGCCCGCTGGCGCAGCGCTTCGAAATCCACGGTGTCGCCCACGTCACCCTCCCAAACGGGACCGATCTTCGTCGTCCCGGTGTCGAGGCCCCTTGCGATGCCCGCTTTGGGGTCTGCTGCGTTGCAGCGCAATTTGCCAACAATATCAGAGGTCAACATAGTAGCCCATCCGTCGGATTAAAGGGAAGGCGCACAGGATCGGGCGGGTGCGCGCGGTCATCCGCACCCGTTCATCAGACCAGACCTTTACGGAACGGCTCGCAGGCGCTCTTTTTAAAAAGGCAACCCGGACCTGTTCTCTACATCTTCCGCCATACCCCTTCGTGGTTTCGGGATTTTCAACTCACGCGGGAGAGGGGCGGGTGATGGGATGAGGAAAAAGAGGGGGACCTTTCGGTCCCCCCTGGGGGAGTTCTGTCGGGAGTTCCGCGGAAACGGCGGGCGGAGTCAGTGCCCCCGCTTCGGCAGGCGGGCCAGCAGCTCGCCGACGATGCCGCGGCGGAAGAGCAGCACGCAGACGACGAAGATGCAGCCGATCACCACCGGCACCGGCAGGCTGGTGGAGGCGAGATAGCTTTCCAGCGTCACCACCAGCCCGGCGCCGACCACCGGCCCGAACAGCGTGCCCATGCCGCCCAGCAGCGTCATCAGCACCACCTCGCCAGACATCTGCCACGTCACGTCGGTCAGGCTGGCGAGCTGAAACACCAGCGCCTTGGTGCCGCCGGCAAGCCCTGCCAGCGAGGCCGACAGCACGAAGGCCACCAGCTTGTAGCGGTCGGTGCGGTAGCCGAGCGACACCGCACGCGGCTCGTTCTCGCGGATCGCCTTCAGCACCTGCCCGAAGGGCGAATGCACCGTGCGCCAGATCAGGGCGAAACCGGCGACGAAGATGGCCAGCACGGTGTAGTACATGGTCAGCGGCTGGCTGAGGTCGAACAGCCCGAACAGGGTGCCGCGCGGCACGCCCTGGATGCCGTCCTCGCCATGGGTGAAGGGAAGCTGGAGCGCCAGGAAGAACACCATCTGGCTCAGCGCCAGCGTGATCATGGCGAAATAGATGCCCTGGCGGCGGATGGCGATCAGCCCGAAGACCAGACCCATCAGGCCGGCGACCGCGGTGGCGGCGATCAGCCCGAATTCCGGCGCCCAGCCCCAGACCTTCACCACATGCGCGGCGATGTAGGCGGCCCCGCCGAAGAAGGCGGCATGGCCGAAGCTAAGCAAGCCGGCGAAGCCGATCAGCAGGTTAAAGGCGCAGGCGAACAGCGCGAAGCACAGCACCTTCATCAGGAAGACGGGATAGAGCACGAAGGGTGCGGCGACGGCGATCAGCAGCAGGACGGCGGCGATCACCGCCGTTCCGGCGCCGCGGGCAGGGCCGCGCAGGGCGACGTGGGTGGAATTGCTGGCGACGCTCATGGATCAGCGCTCCCGTCCGAAGAGGCCCGCGGGCTTGATGAGAAGAACGATCGCCATCACGACGAACACGACGATGTTGGAGGCCTCCGGATAGAAGACCTTGGTCAGCCCCTCCAGCAACCCCAGCCCCAGGCCGGTGACGATGGCGCCCAGGATCGAGCCCATGCCGCCGATCACCACCACGGCGAAAACGATGATGATCAGGTTGGTCCCCATCAGCGGCGACACCTGATAGATCGGCGCCGCCAGCACCCCGGCCAGACCGGCCAGCGCCACGCCGAAACCGTAGGTCAGCGACACCATCACCGGCACGTTGATGCCGAAGGCCTGCACCAGCGTCGGGTTCTCCGTCGCCGCCCGCAGATAGGCCCCCAGCTTGGTCCGCTCGATGGCGAACCAGGTGCCGAAGCAGACGGTGAGGGAGGCGACGACGACCCAGGCGCGGTAGTTGGGCAGGAACATGAAGCCCAGATTCTGCCCGCCCTTCAGCGCGTCGGGGATCGGATAGGGCTGGCCCGACACGCCGTACTGGTGGCGGAACGCCCCTTCCAGAATCAGCGCCAGCCCGAAGGTCAGCAGCAGGCCGTAGAGATGGTCGAGCTTGTAGAGCCGCGACAGCATCGACTTTTCCAGCGCGATGCCGAGCAGCCCGACCACCAGCGGCGCCACGATAAGCGCCCCCCAGTATCCGATCCCGGCATAGGTCAGCAGCAGCCACGCCACGAAGGCGCCGACCATGTAGAGCGCGCCGTGGGCGAAGTTGATGACGTTCAACATGCCGAAGATCACCGCCAGCCCGAGGCTGAGCAGCGCATAGAAGGAACCATTGATCAGTCCGAGCAGAAGCTGCCCGAACAACACTTGGGGCGGAACACCCAGCAGGCTGAACATCTCCGCGTCTCTCCCGGTTCGTGGTTGTTGTTTTTTGGGGTTGTTGTTTTTTGTTTTGGCTTGGGTGGTCATCGATTGCCGTCCTCCGGCCCCACCCAATGGGCGGGCGGGACCGGAGGACTGCCTAACGCATCACTTCACCACCGCTCACTTCACCAGAGGGCAGCCGCTCTGCTTCGGGTCCATGAAGGCGGTGTCGGCCGGGATGGTCTTGACGATCTTGTAATAGTCCCAGGCCCCCTTCGATTCGGCCGGGGTCTTCACCTGGGCCAGATACATGTCGTGGAACATGCGGCCGTTGGCGGCGATCTTGCCCTTCTTGGCGAACATGTCCTCGACCGGCATCTCGCGCATCTTGGCGGACACCTTGTCGGCGTCGTCGGTCTTCGCCGCCTCGACCGCCTTCAGGTAATGCTTCACCGCGGAATAGACGCCGGCCTGCACCATGGTCGGCTTCTTGCCGGCCTTGGCCTCGAACTTCTTCGACCACTCGCGGGTCTGGTCGTCCAGATCCCAATAGAAGCCTTCGGTGAACATCAGCCCCTGCGCCGATTGCAGGCCCAGCGCATGCACGTCGGAGATGAACATCAGCAGGCCGGCCAAGCTCTGGCCCGACTGGGTGATGCCGAATTCCGCGGCCTGCTTGACCGCATTGACGGTATCGCCGCCGGCATTCGCCAGCCCGATGACGTCGGCGCCCGAGCCTTGCGCCTGCAGCAGGAAGGACGAGAAGTCCGACGTGCCGAGCGGATGGCGCACCGAGCCGGAGATGGTGCCGCCGAGCGACTTCACCATCTTGGTGGTCTCCTCCTCCAGCGACTGGCCAAAGGCATAGTCGGCGGTCACGAAGAACCACTTCTTCTTGCCCTGCTCGTACAGCGCCCGGCCGGTGCCGGCAGCCATGGCGTAGTTGTCGTAGGTCCACTGGAAGCCGTAGGGGCTGCACTGCGCCCCGCTCAGCGCGGTGGCGCCCGGACCGGACATCAGGAAGATGCGCTTCTTGTCCTTGGTGATGCCCTGCACCGCCAGAGCGGCGGCGGAGTTCGGCACGTCGGCGATGACGTCGACGCCGCCGGTGTCGACCCACTCGCGCGCCTTCGAGGCGGCGATGTCGGCCTTGTTCTGGTGGTCGGCGACGATGATTTCCACGGGCACGCCGGCGACCTTGTTGCCGAACTCCTCCGCCGCTATCCGCGCGGCGATGGCGGAGCCTTCGCCGGCCAGATCGGCGTAGATGCCGGAACGGTCGTTCAGCACGCCGATGCGGATGACGTTGTCCGACACCTGGGCGGAAGCCGGGGACGCAATCGAGATCGCAGTCCCGGCGAGCGTCAGCAGGGCGGTGCCGGCGAGAAGAAGCGTGCGCATCGGAAGGTCTCTCCCTCTTGGTTCTTGTTGTCGGCCGGGTCCCGTCGTGGGTCCCTCTGCCGTGCCTGGAGCAGGCAATCGGGCACGGATCCGGCGGTTCGCCGCCCCGCCCTTCGATGGGGTCGGGACGGCGTTCGCGCCGGCGATGTCGGGGGCTGGAGCGCCTATACGCCGAGATAGGTGTGCAGCTTGTCCATGTTGGCGTGGAGCTGGTCGTTGGGGACCATGTCGACCACATGGCCTTCCTCCATCACGTAATGGCGGTCGGCGATGGTAGCGGCGAAGCGGAAGTTCTGCTCCACCAGCACGATGGTGAAGCCGCGTGCCTTGAGCGCCCGCACCGCGACGCCGATCTGCTCGATGATCACCGGGGCGAGGCCCTCGGTCGGCTCGTCCAGCAGGATCAGGGTGGCGCCGGTGCGCAGGATGCGGGCGATCGCCAGCATCTGCTGCTCGCCGCCCGACAGCCGCGTACCCTGGGTCGAACCGCGGCCCTTCAGGTTGGGGAACAGGTCATGGATCTGCGGGACCGTCATCCCGCCCTCCTTGACCACCGGCGGCAGCGTCAGGTTCTCGTCCACGCTGAGGCTTGAGAAGATGCCGCGCTCCTCCGGCACATAGCCGATGCCGAGGCGCGGAATTTTGTGCTGGGCCATGCCGATCAGCTCGGTGCCCTGGAAGCGGATCGAGCCGGTGCGCTTGCCCATGATGCCCATGATGGCGCGCATGGTCGAGGTCTTGCCGGCGCCGTTGCGGCCCAGCAGCGTCACCACCTCGCCTTGTCGCACCTCCAGGCTGACGCCGTGCAACACATGGCTCTCACCATAGAAGCCGTGCAGGTCGGCGATCTCCAGCATCGCAGTCTTGGTCATCGCGCCGTCAGGCATGTCCGGTCCCCCCCGTGCCCATATAAGCTTCCATCACCTGCGGGTTCTTCGAGACGACCTCGTAGGGCCCCTCCGCCAGGATCTCGCCGCGGCGCAGAACGGTGATGGTGTCCGACAGGTGGGCGACGACCGACAGGTTGTGCTCCACCATCAGCACGGTGCGGTCGGCGGCGACGCGCTTGATCAGCGCCGCGGTGCCCTCGATGTCCTCATGGCCCATGCCGGCCAGCGGCTCGTCGAGCAGCATCACCTCCGGGTCGAGCGCCAGGGTGGTGGCGATCTCCAGGGCGCGCTTGCGGCCATAGGGCAGCTCGGCGGCGGTGTGGCCGGCCCAGGGGGTGAGATTGACCGCCTCGATCAGCTCCAGCGCCCGGTCATGCAGGTCGTGGAGCGACGATTCGGACTTCCAGAAGTGGAAGCTGGTGCCGAGCGGCCGTTGCAGCGCGACACGGACATTCTCCAGCACGCTGAGATGCGGGAAGACGGCCGAGATCTGGAAGGAGCGGACCAGCCCCATCAGCGCGATGTCGGCCGGCTTGGTGCGGGTGATGTCGCGGCCCTTGTAGAGGATCTGGCCGCGCGTCGGCGTCAGGAACTTGGTCAGCAGGTTGAACACCGTGCTCTTGCCGGCGCCGTTCGGGCCGATCAGCGCGTGGATGGTGCCGCGGCGAACCTGGAGGTTCACCTCCTTCACCGCCACGAACCCCTTGAACTCCTTAGTCAGGTTGCGCGCTTCCAGGATGATGTCGTCGTTCGGTGCGGCGTTCATCGGTCGCGAATTCTCCTCCCGTTCGTCCTTATGTTCCAGGCATATGCCCGGCGGCCGCCATGCGGCGGGACGTTTCACCGATTGTTGTACGCACAAAGCGTGCCACATGCGGGTTCGCTTCGGCCGGGCCGCCGGCCCCATTGTTTCTCCGCGGGTTTTGCTGCGCTGCCCTCCCCCGGCCACACACCCTTGCGTCGGAAAGTGTCGGATCCCTGGACACTCTGTCCACAAAACATGACAGCATCCAAAGTGTCGGCATGCAAGATCGTCCGTGTGGCAGACGCCTTATTGCGGGCTTGCCAAACGGCCGCGGCACTGCGATGGTGGCCGTCCGACGGTGCCCTGCCCGTCCTGACGGGCGGCGAGGATAATAGGGAATGCGGTGCGGAGCTTTTCGGGATTCCCGGAAGCTCCAATGCCGCGGCTGCCCCCGCAACTGTAAGCGGCGAGCATCCCGTCCATCATGCCACTGGCCCTCCGCGGCCGGGAAGGCGGACGGCGATGCGGCGACCCGCGAGCCAGGAAACCTGCCGGCGGACTTGACCGACCTTTTCCAACCCCGCCGGGTGTGGCGGGAGAACAAGGATGCCTTCGATGACCGCCCGTTCGATCAACGCCGCTACCAGCTCCGCGTCCCGCAGCGCCGCCCAGACCGCGGTCGCCGCCTTTGCCGCGATCCTGCTGGGCAGCTTCCTGCTGTATGGCGTCGGCTTCGCCCAGCCGCAGCAGATCCATGACGCGGCGCACGACGCCCGTCACTCCTTCGCGTTCCCCTGCCACTAAGCAGCGGGTCATGGATCTGATCCGGCGGCTGTTCACAGCCGCTCTGGTCGCGGGCGTGCTCTCCGGCACGGCCGCTTCCGTCGTTCAGCAGGCGACGACCGTCCCGCTGATCCTCGAAGCCGAGAAATACGAGGTGGTGACCCCGCCTCCCGCAACCGCCGCCGCTCCTACGACTGCCGCCCCAGCCGCCAGCCACGCGGAAGGCCACCAGCATGGCCCCGTGCGCGAGGTCGGCGAAGGCGTGCCGGTCACGCTGGACGAGGCGATGCAGCGCATCGGCCTGACCATCGCCGCCAACCTGATCGCCGGCGTCGCCTATGCGCTGCTGCTGGCGGCCGCGATCCTGCTGGCCGGACGGCCGGTCGATGCCCGCCGCGGGCTGGTCTGGGGCATAGGCGGCTTCGTCGCCGTTTCGCTGGCCCCGTCCTTCGGCTTGGCGCCGGAACTGCCGGGCATGGCCGGGGCGGAGCTGGAGCTGCGTCAGCTCTGGTGGCTGTCCGCCGCGGCCGGTGCCGGCGTCGGCATCGCCGCCCTCGCCTTCGCCCGCAACCGTCTGGTCATCGCCGTCGCCGTTCTGGCCGCAGCGTTGCCCCATCTGATCGGCGCCCCCCATCCGGAAAGCGCCGAGGGTGCCGTTCCACCGGAACTGGCCGCCCGCTTCGTCACCGCCTCGCTCGGGTCCGCCGCCCTGTTCTGGGCGATCCTGGGCTCCGTCTGCGGCTGGCTGATGAGCGGCGTGGTCGAACCGGCCGAATCGCGCCCGGCCCTGCGGGTTCAGCCCGGCGCGCGTTAAGGAGGCTCCATCCCATGTCCGCTCTTGCGAAAACGGCCGCCGGCAAGGTTCCGGCGACCGTCATCACCGGCTTCCTCGGCGCCGGCAAGACCACGCTGATCCGCGGCCTGCTTGAAAAGGCCGACGGCCGCCGGCTGGCGCTGATCATCAACGAGTTCGGCGATGTCGGCATCGACGGCGACATCCTGCGCGCCTGCGGCAGCCCGACCTGCACCGAAGACGACGTGATCGAACTGGCGAACGGCTGCCTGTGCTGCACCGTCGCCGACGACTTCGTCCCCGCCATCGAGAAGCTGCTGGCCCGCCCGGAGCCGCCCGAGCATATCGTGATCGAGACCAGCGGCCTCGCCCTGCCCAAGCCACTGGTCCAGGCTTTCAATTGGCCGGCGATCAAGACCCGGGTCACCGTGGACGGCGTCATCGCCGTGGTGGACGCCGCCGCCGCCGCGGAGGGCCGCTTCGCCCCCGACCCCGCGGCGCTGGAGGCCCAGCGCGACGCCGCCGGCACCGTCGATCACGAGACACCGATCGAGGAGGTGTTCGAGGACCAGCTGCTCTGCGCCGACCTGATCGTCGTCAACAAGACCGATCTGCTGGCCGACGGCGACCTCGCCCGTGTCGAGGAGCTGATCCGCGGCGCCCTCGCCCACACGGTCGGCCGCGACGCCAAGCTGGTCCGCGCCTCCCAGGGTGCGGTCGATCCGCTGGTTCTGCTCGGCGTCGGTGCGGCGGTGGAGGACGATCTCGCCAGCCGTCCCAGCCACCATGACGACGAAGAGGGCCACGACCACGACGACTTCACCAGCTTCGTGGTGGAACTGCCGGCGCAGCCCGATCCGGCCGCCCTGGCGATGACGCTGGAAAAGGTCGCCGGACTGCATGGCGTTCTGCGCCTGAAGGGCTTCATCGACGTGCCCGGCAAGCCGATGCGCCTGCTGGTCCAGGGGGTCGGCACCCGCATCCAGACCCACTACGACCGGCTGTGGAAGCCGGGCGAGGAACGCCGCAGCCGTCTGGTGGTGATCGGCGAGACCGGGCTGGACCGCGATGCGGTGACGCGGGCGGTTGTCGGGTAAGAGTGAGAGTAGTGCGGCGTCCGCCCCCTCCTTGACCTCCGCCGTTTTCGAGGGGGAGGGGGCAAACGCCCCTGGACATCAAAATCATGCACCTGCTTGCCGCCCGCCAGGACGAACTGGACGCCGGCCCCCAGGCGGAAGATCTGGGGCAGACGCCGGCCGACCTCGTCATGCTGTCCTTTTCCGACAGCGATCTGACCGCGCTCGCCGCCGCATGGCGGGCAGGACGCGAGCACTTGCCCAGCCTGCGCCTCGCCAACCTCAACCGGCTCGGCCATCCGCTGTCGGTCGATCTCCACGCCGACACCGTCGTCGCCAAGGCCAAGCTGGTCGTCCTGCGCCTGCTCGGCGGCAGCGGTTACTGGCGCTATGGCCTCGACCGCCTGTCCGCCCTCTGCCGCGAACGCTGCATCCCGCTCGCCGTCCTGTCGGGAGAGGCGCAGCCCGACCCGAACCTGACCGCCTACGGCACCGTTCCGCCAGACACCGCCAACCGGCTGTGGCGTTATTTCACCGAGGGCGGCCCGGCCAACATCGGCCATCTGCTGGCCTGTGCCGCGACGCTCGCCGGCACGCCGCTGCCCTATGAAGACCCGGCCCCCGTCCCGCGCTTCGGCGCTTACGACGGCTGGACCGGCCCCGCCGCTGCCCCCATAGCCGCCGGGGCGCCGGTCGCGGCGGTGGTGTTCTACCGCTCCCACCTGCTGGCCGGCGACCTCGCCCCGGTCCATGCCCTGTGCGACGCACTGGCCGCGCGCGGCCTCGCCCCCCGTCCGCTGTTCGTCGCCAGCCTGAAGGAGCCGGACTGCGCCGCCTGGATGCGCGCCAGCCTGATTGCGCAGAACGCCACCGTCGTCGTCAACACCACCGCCTTCTCGGCGGCGCGCGAGGACGGTTCGCCGCTGGAGGCCAACGGCAGCCCGGTTCTGCAAGCCATCCTCGCCACCACGCCGGAAGCCGGCTGGCAGGCGTCCTCGCGCGGGCTGGCGCCGTCCGACCTCGCGATGAATGTCGTGCTGCCGGAGATGGACGGCCGCATCATCGCCCGCGCCATCGCCTTCAAGACGGCAGGGGAGCCCGACCCCGACCTGCAATTCGCCGCACCGGCCCTGCGCCCGATCCCTGACCGCGTCGCCTTCACCGCCGACCTCGCGGCGAGCTGGGTCCGCCTGTCCCGCACCCCGCGGGCGAAGCGGCGGGTCGCGCTGGTGCTGTCCGACTATCCCGGCCCCGGCGGCGGCATCGGCCATGCCGTGGGGCTCGACAGCCCGGCCAGCACCGTGGCGATGCTCCACCGCCTGTCCGCCGAGGGCTACAGCCTGTCCGCCGTTCCGGACAGTGGCGCCGGCCTTATGGAGTCCCTCACCGGCACGCCCACCGCGATCCTGTCGCTGGACGACTATCTGCGCTTGGCGCCGCCGAGCTTGCGCGCTTGCATCGCCGAAACCTGGGGCGAGCCTGCCGCCGACCCTGCCTGCCGCGACGGCGCCTTCGCCTGCCGCACCCTGCCCTGTGGCAATGCCGTTGTGGCGGTGCAGCCCAGCCGCGGCCACGGTCCCCTGACCACCGCGCAGCACCACGACCCCGACACCCCGCCCAGCCACGGCTATCTCGCCTTCCACCTGTGGCTTCGCCATGCCGTCGGCATCCATGCCCTGGTGCAGATCGGCGCCCACGGCACGCTGGAATGGCTGCCCGGCAAGGCGGTGGCGCTGTCGGCGGAGTGCTGGCCGGAGATCGTCGGCGGCGCCCTGCCGACGCTCTATCCCTTCATCGTCAACAACCCCGGCGAGGGGGTGCAGGCCCGCCGCCGGCTGGGCGCCGTTCTGATCGGCCATCTGACCCCTCCGCCGGTGGAGGCCGGCCTCCATGGCGACCTCGCGGCACTCGAAACCGCCATCGACGAATATTCGCAGGCGACCGGGCTCGACCCGCGCCGGCTGGGCATGCTGCGCGAGACCATCCTCGACCTCGCCTGGAAGTCCGGCGTCGCCGCCGACTGCAACCTGCGCCCCGACGACGATCCCGACGCCATTCTGTCGCGGCTGGACGCCCATCTCTGCGACGTCAAGGAGATGCAGATCCGCGACGGACTGCATGTCTTCGGCCACAGCCCGGCCGGCGAGCGCCGCGGCCGGCTGACCGCCGCCGTTGCGCGGACCGCCGATCCGGCCATGGTCGCCACGGCGGTCGATGCCTGCGGCGAGGCGGAGATGCAGGCGCTGCTCGACGGGTTGGACGGCCGCTTCGTCCGCCCCGGCCCCGGCGGGTCGCCGGCGCGCGGCCGGGCCGACACGCTGCCGACCGGCCGCAACCTCTATGCGCTCGACCCGCGCGGGGTGCCGACGCCGACCGCTTGGACTCTCGGCTGGCAAGCGGCCGACGCGCTGATCACCCGCTATCTCCAGGACCATGGAGACTGGCCGCGCCGGCTGGTGGTGGATTGCTGGGGCACCCCCGCCATGCGCACCGGCGGCGACGAGCTGGCCCAGGCGCTGGCCCTGCTCGGCGTGCGTCCGATCTGGGAGAACGGCTCCGGCCGCGTCACCGGCTACGAGATCATGCCGGCCGGCGTGCTGGCCCGTCCGCGGGTCGATGTGACGCTGCGCATCTCCGGCCTGTTCCGCGACGTCTTCCCGCAGCAGATCGCCCTGTTCGATCAGGCGGTGCGCGCCGTCGCCGGGCTGGACGAGCCCGACGATACCAACCCGCTGGCCGCCACCGCGCGGGCCGAGGAACAGCGCCTCGCCGCAGCCGGCACCGAGGCGGAGGATGCCCGCCGCTGGGCCACCGCTCGCATCTTCGGCGCCGCCCCCGGCATCTACGGCACGGCGCTGTCCGGCATGATCGCGCGCGGCGACTGGACCGCGCGGGCCGATTTCGGCGCCGCCTATCTGGAGGGCGGCTGCCACGCCTATGGCGCCGGGCTGGAGGGGGTGCCGCTGCCAGCCTTGTTCCGTCGCCGGGTCGGCGGTGCCGACGCCTTGGTGCACCATCAGGACCAGCGCGAGCACGACGTGCTGTCCACCGATGGCTTCATGCAGTTCGAGGGCGGCTTCGCCGCGGCTGCCGCGCTGGAAGATTCCGAACCGGCGCTTTACCATCTCGACAGCGCCGATCCGGACAAGCTCGCCGTCCGCACCCTGGCGGAGGAGATTGCCCGCACCCTGCACGGCCGGGCGGCCAACCCGCGCTGGATCCGGGGCATGATGCGCCACGGCTATCGCGGCGCGGCGGAACTGGCGGCAAGCGTCGACACGCTGTTCGCCTTCGCCGCCACCACCGACGCCGTACGTCCCGCCCATTTCGACCTGCTGTTCGACGCGTACGTCGAGGATGCGGAGGTGTGGGACTTCCTGTCGCACGCCAACCCTGCCGCTGCCCGGCATATTCTGGCGCGCATGAGCGAGGCGCTCGACCGCGGCCTGTGGCATCCCCGCCGCAACTCCACCGCGGAGGATCTGCGGCGCCTGCGGGAGATCGCCGCATGACGAGCCCTGTCGCCAGCCAGCCGCGGCGCCGCGGCGTTTGCCCCGGCGTGCTGGTGCCGATGCAGGTCGGCGACGGCTTTCTGCTGCGCGTCCGCGTTCCGGCCGGCGTGCTGCCTGCCGATCACGCACGCCGTATCGCTGAGTTGGGTGATCGTTACGGCAACGGTCTGATCGACCTCAGCCAGCGCGGTAACCTGCAACTGCGCGGCATCGCCGCCGACGGGCTGGAGCCGGTGACCGAAGCCCTGCGCGGCATGGGGTACGTCTCCGGCGATGCGGCGAGCGAAGCGGTGCGCAACTTGCTGTGCTCCCCCACCGCGGGGCTGGACCGCACCGCGCCGATGGACGTACAGGGGGTGGCGCGTACGCTGGATGCGCGACTTGCGGAGGATGCGGCTCTGCATCGCCTGCCGCCGAAGTTCGGCTGGCTGGTTTGCGGCGGCGGCATCGGTCATCTGGCGGACAGCAGCACGGATGTACGCTTCGACCCGGTGGATGGCGAACGGTTCCAGGTGTCCTTGGGCGGGACTCTGGCGAAGGCTGCACCGCTGGGATTTTGCCGGGCGGAGGACGTTGCGGATGTGGCGTCGGCGCTGGGGCGGGCCTTTTCGGAGTTGCGCGCGACACTGCCGGAGCCGCCGCGCCGCATGGCCGGATTGGTCGCGGGGATGGGTACTGATCCGTTTAGAACGCGCCTTTCCGTCTTAATATCTCCTCTCTCCCCCGGGGAGAGGATCAAGGTGAGGGGGACGCACCTCATGGATCTCTTCGGCTCCGCCGAACCCCCTCATCCTAACCTTCTCCCCGGGGGGGAGAAGGGGTCCCAGTCGGGGAAAGTCGTCGCCTTCCCCTTCGGCCGCCTCACCGCGGCCACCCTCGCCGCCCTCGCCTCCGCCTGCGCCGAGATCCGCATCACCCCCTGGCGCGCCCTCATCCTCGTCGCCCCTTCCAAGGACGCCGAGGCCGTCGCCCACACCCACGGCGCCATCCTGTCCCACAACGACCGCCGGCTGAAGCTGACCGCCTGCAGCGGCGCCGGCGGCTGCGACGTCGGCACCACCGACACCCATGCGACGGCACTCGCCATTGCCGAGCGCGCAGGCCCCTTGCTGGACCCGGTGCGAATGGTGCATGTGTCGGGCTGCGCCAAGGGCTGCGCCCATCCCGCCATCGCCGATGTCACCCTGACCGCCCGCGACGGGGTGTATGACGTCGCCCTGAACGCAAAACCCGGTGACGCTTCCCCGTACACCGGCCTGTCCCCCGCCGACGCCGTGGCCCGCGTCGCGGATCTGTTGACCGAGGAGTTCACCGGTGCCTGAGCCGCTCTACGACTATATCCGCGACGGAGCGGCCATCTACCGCCAGTCCTTCGCCACCATCCGGGCGGAGGCCGACCTGACCGCCATCCCCGACGACCTGAAGCCAGTGGCGGTGCGCGTCATTCACGCCTGCGGCATGGTCGATGCGGCCCAGGATCTGCTGCTCTCCACCGACGTCGGCAGCGCCGCCCGCACGGCCCTGCGCGCCGGCGCGCCCATCCTTTGCGACAGCGAAATGGTCGCCCATGGCGTGACCCGCGCCCGCCTGCCGGCCGGCAACGCCGTGGTCTGCACGCTGCGCGATGCCGCCGTACCCGATCTGGCGAAGTCCATCGGCAACACCCGTTCCGCCGCGGCGCTCGACCTGTGGGGCGACCGGCTCGGCGGCTCGGTGGTCGCCATCGGCAACGCGCCGACCGCCCTGTTCTACCTGCTGGAGATGCTGGCGGCCGGCGCGCCGAAGCCGGCAGCGATCCTGGGATTCCCCGTCGGCTTCGTTGGGGCGATGGAGAGCAAGGAGGCGCTGGCGGAAAATCCCTTCGGCGTGCCTTATCTGGCGATCCGCGGCCGGCGCGGCGGCAGCGCCATGGCCGCCGCCGCCGTCAACGCGCTGGCGAGCGACGTCGAATGAGCGGCGATATTTCCATTCCCAATCCATCCACTCCGGGCACCCTGTTCGGCGTCGGCGTCGGCCCCGGCGATCCGGAGCTGATGACGCTGAAGGCGGTGCGCACCATCGGCGTCTGCCCGGTCGTCGCCTATTTCTGCAAGCGCGGCACGCGGGGGCAAGCCCGCCGCATCGCCGATCAGGCGATCAGGCCCGACCAGATCGAGCTGCCGATGGTCTATCCGGTGACGGTGGAGCTGCCGCCGACCCATCCGGACTATGGCCGCCAGATCGAAGCCTTCTTCGACGAGTCCGCAGCCCGCATCGCGGAGCATCTCGCCGCCGGCCGTTCGGTCGCGGCGCTGAACGAAGGGGATCCGTTCTTCTACGGCTCCTTCATGCACCTGTTCTTGCGACTGTCCGGCCGTTTCAAGGCGGAGGTCATTCCCGGCGTCACCAGCATGGTGTGCAGCGCCTCGCTGCTGCCGCGCCCGCTGATGCTGCGCGACGACGTGCTGTCGGTGATCCCCGGCACGCTGGACGAGGCGGCGCTGGTCCGCGCGTTGACCGCCGCCGATGCCTGCGTGGTGATGAAGCTGGGCCAGAACCTGCCCAAGGTCCGCCGCGCCATCGCCGCCGCCGGGCTGGCCGAACGGGCCTGGTATGTCGAGCGCGCCAGCATGGACGAGCAGCGCTTCATGCCCTTCCTGGAGGCGCCGGACGTCGCCCCCTACTTCTCGCAGATCGTCATTCCGGGCGAGGGCAAGCGCGGATGAGCGGCCCCGAGAGCAATGGCTGGTTGAAAGTGGTGGGGTTGGGGCCGGGCCCCGAGGATTGGCTGACGCCGGAAGCCCGGCGCGATCTGGCCGAGGCGACCGACCTCGTCGGCTATTTCCCCTATGTCGAGCGCGTGCCGCCGGGCGATCAGGTGCGCCACGCCTCCGACAACCGGGTGGAACTGGATCGCGCCCGCTTCGCGCTCGATCTGGCGGCGCAGGGCCGGCGGGTCGCGGTGGTGTCGGGTGGCGATCCCGGCATTTTCGCCATGGCCGCCGCCATTTTCGAGGCGCTGGACGATCCCGACGCGCCCGAAGCGTGGCATGCGGTGCATCTCTCGGTCGATCCCGGCGTTTCCGCCATGCAGGCTGCCGCGGCGCGGGCCGGCGCGCCGCTCGGCCATGATTTCTGCGCCATCTCGCTGTCCGACAATCTGAAGCCGTGGGAGGTGGTGCTGCGACGACTGCGTCTGGCGGCGGAGGCGGATTTCGTCATCGCGCTCTACAACCCGATCTCCAAGGCCCGGCCCTGGCAACTGGGCGCCGCCTTCGACGCCCTGCGCGACATCCGCGCGCCCGAGACCCCCATCGTGCTGGGCCGCGCCGTCGGCCGCCCCGACGAGGAACTGACCGTCACGACGCTGGGCGAAGTGCGGGCGGAGCAAGCCGACATGCGCACGCTGGTCATCATCGGCGCCTCGCACACGCGTTTCGTCGCACGTGCGGACGGCGGGCGCTGGGTCTACACCCCCCGGCATTACCGGGGGTGAGGGCAAGCCGTGGAAGCCTCACCCCACCCCTTCCAACCACCTCACCGCCGTATCCACGTCGTGCAGCTCCGCCACGCCGTTACCGGACGGCCGTTCCACCATCACCACCGGCAGGCCGAGCCGGCGTGCAGCCTCCAACTTCGCGTCGGTGGCGCGTCCGCCGCTGTTCTTGCTGACGACCACCTCCACCCCCTCCCCCCGCATCAGCGCCAGTTCGCCCTCGACAGTGAACGGCCCGCGGTCGAGGATCAGGCTCATGCGCGGCAGGGCCGGCATCGGCTCCGGCGGGTCGACGGCGCGGATCAGGTAGCGCTTGTCCGGCATCGCCTCGAAGGCCGCGACCTCCTGCCGGCCGATGGTCAGGAACACGGTGTCGCCCAAGCCGCGCAAGGCGAGCGCCGCAGCCGCCATGTCCGGCACGCCGATCCAGCGGTCGCCCGCCCCCGCCGCCCAGGCCGGCCGGGTCAGGAGACGCAGCGGCACGCCGGCCCGCGCACAGGCCGCGGCGGCATTGGCGGAGATCTGGGCCGCGAAGGGATGGGTCGCATCGATCACCGCCCCAATGCCTTCGGCGCGCAGGTATTCGGCCAGCCCCTCCACCCCGCCGAAGCCGCCGATGCGGGTCGGCAGCGGCGGCAGCACCGGGTTCTTCGTGCGGCCGGCCAGCGACACACGGGCGTCGATGCGCGGATGGCCGGCCAGCCGCTTGGCCAGCGCCGTCGCCTCCGTCGTGCCGCCCAAAATCAGCGCCTTGACCAACTCCCCCTCCCCACCCGTCAGGATCGGCGCCATGGATAGCATGGGAACGGCCCGCTGGCTCAGCATCGTCGGCATCGGCGAAGATGGCTGGGACGGTTTGTCGCCCGCCGCCCGCGCGGCGGTGGAAAGCGCGGCCATCCTCCATGGCGGCAGCCGCCATCTCGATCTCGTACCGGTCGTTGCGGGACAGGAACGGCTGCCCTGGCCGTCGCCGATGACCGATGCCTTCCCCGGCCTTCTCGCCCGCCGCGGCCAGCGGGTGTGCGTGCTGGCGAGCGGCGATCCGTCCTGGTACGGGGTGGGCGCCACCCTGTCGCGACTCGTTCCGGCTGCGGAAACGACGGTGATCCCGGCGGCTTCCGCCTTCAGCCTCGCCGCATCCCGGCTGGGCTGGCCGTTGCAAGACTGCCGCTGCCTGACCGTTCACGGCCGACCGCTGGAGCAGATCGTTCCGCATCTGCAACCCAATGCCAAACTGCTGCTTCTTTCCTGGGACGGAACGACTCCGGCCAAGCTGGCGACCCTGCTGCGCGCCCGTGGTTTCGGCGCCTCGCGCCTGACGGTGCTGGAGGCGATGGGCGGCCCGCACGAGGCCCGGCTGGAGGCCACCGCCGACGCCTGGACGGCCGAACGCACAGCCGACCTCAACACCATCGCGCTCGACTGCGTTGCCTCGCCCGGCGCCCGCATCCTGCCGCTGGCGCCCGGCCTGCCCGACGACTGGTTCGAGCATGACGGCCAGATCACCAAGCGCGAGGTGCGCGCCGTCACCCTGTCCTTCCTGGCGCCGCGCCGTGGGGAACTGCTGTGGGATGTCGGCGCCGGGTCGGGCTCCATCGGCATCGAATGGATGCTGCGCGATCCGGCCAACCGCGCCATCGCCGTCGAGCATCACCCGGAGCGGATCGCCCGAATCCTGACCAACGCCGCCGCCTTCGGCGTGCCCGGCCTGACGCTGGCGCGCGGCAAGGCGCCGGCCGCGCTGGAGGGTCTGGAGCGGCCGGACGCCGTCTTCATCGGCGGCGGGCTGACCGCGGATGGCCTGCTGGCCGCCTGCTGGGACGCCCTGCCCCCCGGCGGCCGGATCGCCGCCAATGCGGTAACGCTGGAAAGCGAGGCCGTGCTGTTCGACGCGCACAAGCGGCTGGGCGGCGAGCTGACCCAGATTTCGGTGGCCCGCGCCTCGGCGGTCGGCGGTTTCCGCGGCTGGCGCGCGTCGATGCCGGTCACGTTGTGGCGGGCCGAAAAGCCCTATGCGGAGGGCGCATGGACCGCCTGACCCCCGATGCCCTGCTGTTCGGCCCGGTCTTTGTCGGGCTGGGCTGCCGCCGCGGCTGCGGTTGGGAGGAGATCGCCAATCTGGTCGCCGCCGCCTTTGACGAGGCGGCCCTGCCCGACGCCGCGCGCCAGCTGGCGGCGCTGGCCGCCCCGGCGATGAAGGCCGACGAGGCGGGGTTGGCCGAAGCGGCCCGCGCGCTCGGCCTGCCGCTGCGCTTCATCGAGGAGGAGGCGATGCTGGCGGCGCAGGACCGCGTCCACACCCGCTCCGCCACCGTGCTGGCCGCGGTCGGGCTGGCCTCCGTCGCGGAAGCGGCCGCACTGGCCGCCGCCGGGCCGGGATCGCGCCTGCTGCTGCCGCGCCGTTCCACCCCCCGCGCCACCGTGGCGCTCGCCTTGCCTGCCGTCGCTTTGCTGGAGACCCGTTCATGACCGTCCATTTCATTGGTGCCGGACCGGGCGCTCCCGACCTGCTGACCCTGCGCGGCCGCGACCTGATCGCACGCTGCCCGGTCTGCCTCTATGCCGGCTCGCTGGTGCCGAAGGAGATCATCGCCCATGCGCCGGCCGGCGCGCGGATCGTCGACACCGCGCCGCTGACGCTGGAGGAGATCGTCGCCGAGTTCCAGTCAGCCCATGCCGCCGGCCAGGACGTGGCGCGGCTGCATTCCGGCGACCTGTCGGTCTACAGCGCCTTGGGCGAGCAGACCCGCGCGCTGCGGGAGCTGGGCATCCCCTACACCATCACCCCCGGCGTGCCGGCCTTCGCCGCCGCGTCGGCCGCGCTGGGGCGGGAACTGACCCTGCCGGAGGTCAGCCAGACGCTGATCCTGACCCGCACCGAAGGCCGCGCCTCGGCGATGCCGGCGAACGAGACGCTGGAGGTGCTGGGCGCCTCGGGCGCGACGCTGGCGGTCCATCTGTCGATCCACGTCATCGACCGGGTGGTGGAGCGGCTGACCCCGCTCTACGGTGCCGACTGCCCGGCGGCGGTGGTCTACCGCGCCACATGGCCGGACGAGCGGGTGCTGCGCGGAACGCTGGCCGACATCGCCGCGCAGGTCGCGGCCTCACCGATGGAACGGACCGCGCTGATCCTGGTCGGCCCGGCGCTGGGCCATGAAGAGTTCCGTTGCAGCGCGCTCTATGACGGCAGCCATGTGCGGCGCTACCGGGGGCTGGGCCAGGAGTTGGGGGAGTGAGCCTCTCCCACGATGCGCCCCTGCCGGTCGGTGACCAGCACCTCGACCGCGACCGGCGCATCCTCCAGCACATCCTGCGCGGCACGACGGGCCAGCTCGGCCACATGGTCGGCCAGCGGCAGGCCGGCGGCGTCCGCCATGCCCAGCACCTGCGCCGCGGTGTTGGCGCCGCGCGCCTGGGCGACCAGCTCCGGCCCGGCGCCGAGATCGGCCAGCCGCCCGGCCAGCCAGTCGAAGTCCACACTGTTGCGCTTGCTGTGCAAATCCATCAGCCCGCGCGCCAGCTTGCCGAATTTGGCGAAGCCGCCGCAAAGCGTCAGGTGGGGGATCGGGTGCCGGCGCAGGTACTTCAGCGTGCCGCCGACGAAATCGCCCATGTCGAGCAGAGCCTGTTCCGACAGGCCATAGCGCGCCACCACCGCCTTTTCCGACAGATCGCCGGTGCAGGCCGCGACATGGCCCAGCCCGGCCGCCCGCGCCACGTCGACTCCGCGCTGGATCGAGGCGATCCAGGCAGCGCAGGAATAGGGCACGACGATCCCCGTCGTTCCCAGGATCGACAACCCGCCGAGGATGCCGAGCCGCCCGTTCATGGTGCGCTTGGCGAGCAGTTCGCCGTTTTCCACCCCGACCTCGACCACCAGATCGGCCGGCTGGCCGGCGGCGGCGGCGGCCTCCCCCACCGCCTGCGCGATCATGCGGCGCGGCACCGGGTTGATCGCCGGCTCGCCGACGGCCAGGGGCAGGCCGGGCAGGGTCACGGTGCCGACGCCGGGACCGGCGCGGAAAGTCACGCCGCTGCCGGGCGCACCGCGCCACACCCGCGCCCGCACCAGCGCGCCATGGGTCACATCGGGATCGTCGCCGGCATCCTTGACTATGCCGGCCATGGCCCAGGGTCCGCCCGGGAATTCACCCGGCGAACCCTCCGCCCCCTCGCCCCGTTCGGTCACCGCGAGCGCGAAGGCCGGGGTCTGGCCACCGGGCAGGGTCACCGTCACCGGATCGGGGAACTCCCCGCCGAACAGGGCATCCGCCGCCGCCCGCGCCGCGGCGGTGGCGCAGGTTCCCGTCGTCCAGCCGCGGCGCAAGGGTGTAGCATCCTCCGCACCGCCTTCCGTCTTCTCCGAGCCCGAGTCCGCGTTCATGTCGTTTGAGTCGTCCATTCCCGAAAGCGTCCTGGTTCCCTTCGCCCCCGGCAGCGTCTGGCTGGCCGGGTCCGGCCCCGGCGACCCCGGCCTGCTGACCCTGCTGGCTCTGCAAGGTCTAAGGCAAGCCGACGTCATCGTCCATGACGCGCTGGTCAACGAACGGATCATGGCGCTCGCCAGCCCGTCGGCAAGGCTGGAGTTCGCCGGAAAGCGCGGCGGCCGTCCCTCCGCCCATCAGGACGACATCACCAACCGCCTGATCGAACTGGCGAAGGAGGGGCACCGCGTCCTGCGCCTGAAGGGCGGCGACCCCTTCGTCTTCGGCCGCGGCGGCGAGGAGGCGCAGGCACTGGCGGCGGAGGGCATCCCCTTCCGCATTGTGCCCGGCATCACGTCCGGCATCGCCGGCCCGGCCTATGCCGGCATCCCGGCGACCCACCGCGACACCAACCAGGCGGTGATCCTGGCGACCGGCCATTCGCTGGGCGGTGGGCCGGACTGGCGGGCGCTGGCCGCCACCAAGGCGCCGCTGATCCTCTATATGGGGTGGAAGGCACTGCCGACCATCGCGGCGGAGCTGATGGCCGGCGGCCTGTCCGCCGACACTCCCGTCGGCGTGGTGACGGAGGCGACGACCGACAATCAGAAGAGCCTCGTCACCAGCCTCGGCACCTGCGTCGCCGATCTGGCGGCGAGCGGGCTGGAGCCGCCGGCCATCATCGTGATCGGCGAGGTGGTGCGGCTGCGCCCGGCGCTGGAGTGGCTGCCGGCCCAGACGGCGCTTCAGCATGCCAGAGGGACAAATGGCTAAGGGGATCATCATCGCGGCGCCGGCCTCCGGCACCGGCAAGACGACGCTGACGCTCGGCCTGCTGGCGGCGCTCCGCGCCCGCGGCGTGGCGGTGGGGGCGGTGAAATCGGGGCCGGACTACATCGACCCGGCCTTCCACCGTGCCGCCACCGGCCGGCCCAGCGTCAATCTCGACACCTGGGCGATGGGGCCGGATTTGCTGGACGGGCTGGCCGCCCGCGCCGCCGAGGGTGCCGATCTGCTGGTCTGCGAAGCGCTGATGGGCCTGTTCGACGGCGTTGCCGGCGTCGGTGCCACCGGCACCGGGTCGACGGCGGAGATCGCGGCGCGCACCGGCTGGCCGGTCCTGCTGGTGGTGAACGCCAAGGGCCAGTCGCAGTCGGCCGCCGCCTTGGTGAAGGGCTTCGCCACCTACCGCGACGACGTGACCATCGGCGGCGTCGTGCTGAACAATGTCGGCAGCCCGCGCCACACCGCGCTGGCCGGCAATGCCATCGAGGCGCTGGGAATCCCCTTGCTGGGCGCTCTCCCCCGCGCCCCGGATCTCAGCCTGCCCGAACGTCATCTCGGCCTCGTCCAGGCCGACGAGACGGAGGGGCTGTCCGACCGGCTGGCCGCCCTCGGCCGCTTCATCGCCGAGCATGTCGACCTCGACCGCGTCGTCGCCCTCGCCAAGCCGTCGCAGGCCGGGCGTGGCAGCGATGCCCCCGCCCTGTTGCCGCCGGGCCAGCGCATCGCCATCGCGCGGGATGCCGCCTTCACCTTCGTCTATCCCCACCTGACCGCCGGCTGGCAGGCGGCGGGCGCGGAGCTGCGCTTCTTCTCCCCCCTGGCCGACGAGCCGCCGCCGGACGCGGACGCCGTCTATCTGCCCGGCGGCTATCCGGAGCTGCATGCCGGCCGCCTCGCCGCCAACCACGTCTTCCGCGACGGCTTGCGCGCGGCGGCGGAGCGGGTGCCGGTCTATGGCGAGTGCGGCGGCTACATGGTGATGGGCGAAACGCTGGAGGATGCCGACGGCGTCACCCACAAGATGACCGGGCTGCTGGGGGTGCGCACCTCCTTCGCCAAGCGGCGGCTGCATCTGGGCTATCGCCGGGCGTCGCTGCTGGCCGACGGACCGCTGGGAGCGGCAGGATCGCCACTGATGGGGCATGAGTTCCATTACGCCTCAACCCTGTCCCGCGGCGACGACGCCCCGCTGCTGCAGGCGACCGCGGCGGACGGCAGCGACCTGGGCGCGCTCGGCAGCCGGCGCGGCCGGGCGCTCGGTTCCTTCGTCCATCTGATCGCACGGGGGTGACGATGGAGGAGGATTTCACCGCGGCGGAGCGTGACGCGCTCTACAAGGCGATCTTTTCCCGCCGCGACGTGCGCGGGCAGTTCCGCCCCGACCCGGTTCCGGACGAGGTGCTGACCCGCATCCTGCTGGCTGCCCACCATGCGCCGTCGGTCGGCTTCATGCAGCCCTGGAACTTCATCGTCATCACCGATCCGCAGGTGAAGTCCCGCATCCACGCCGATTTCGCCCGCGCCAACGAAGAGGCGGAGGCGATGTTCGACGGCGAACGGCGCAGCCTCTACAGCCGCCTGAAGCTGGAGGGCATCCGCGAGGCGCCGGTCAACCTGTGCATCACCTGCGACCGCGAACGCTCCGGCCCGGTGGTGCTGGGCCGCACCCACATGCCGGCGATGGATCTCTACAGCTGCGTCTGCGCCGTCCAGAACCTGTGGTTGGCCGCGAGGGCGGAAGGGCTCGGAGTCGGCTGGGTCAGCATTTTGCACGAGGAGGCGCTGAGGGAAGCGCTCGGCATCCCGGAGCGGATCGTGCCGATCGCCTATCTCTGCCTCGGCCACGTCACCCATTTCGAAGCGACGCCGGAGTTGGAAACCAAGGGCTGGCGCAAGCGCCTGCCCTTGGAGGAGCTGGTGTTCAGGGACCGGTGGCAGGGAGGGGGATGACGCGCGCCAGAAACGCGTCCTCCGGCCCCGCCGTCATCGTCGGCCGCGCCGCCAGCAGCAGTTGCAGCAGTGCGGTGTGCAGGTCGGTGCAGGTCGACAGATCGACGCGCGGCGCCGCCGTCGCCTCCAGCCATTCGGCGAGCGGCAGGGCGTCCTCGACGGTGCAGGCGGCCTCGAAGCGGGCGAGGTCGGCGTCATAACGGATCGGCATCACAACAGCTCCCGCAGATCGAGCACCAGGATCAGCCGGCCGTCCCCCAGCACCGCCGTGCCGGCATAGCCGCGCAGCCCCCGCAGAACCCCGGTCATCGGACGCAGCACCACGTCGGCGCGCTCGCCGACATCGTCCACCGCCACGGCGACCGGCCCGTCGCCCAGTTCGGCAAGCACGACGCAGTCGGCCCCACCCCCATGCCCGTGCCCGCCCCCGTCATCGGGGGGCTGGCCCAGCAGGCGGCGCAGGCGGACCAGCGGCACCACCCGGTCGCGCAGCACGATGCTTTCCGCCCGCTTCACCCCGCGGATCTCGGACCGCGGGATCCGCTGGACGCCACCGACCACCGCCACCGGGATGCCATAGAAGGATCCCGCCGCCTCCACCACCACGACCCGGGTGATGCTGAGCGTCAGCGGCAGCGCCAGCCGCACCCGCGTGCCGCTGCCGGGGGTCGAGGCGATCTCCACCCGGCCGCCGGCCCGTTCCACCGCCGCGCGCACCGCATCCATGCCAACCCCGCGGCCGGACAGGTCGGACACGCTGCCGGCGGTGCTGAAGCCCGGAGCGAAGACCAGCCGCACGGCCTCGTCGTCGCCGAGCGCCGCGGCGGCATCCGGGGCGAGCAGCCCCTTGGCGACGGCGGCTTTGCGCATCGCCGCCGGGTCGATGCCGGCGCCGTCGTCCGACACCTCCACCACCACCCCGCCCTTGTCCTGGAAGCCACGGACCCGCAAGGTGCCGCCCGGCGGCTTGCCCGAGGCGGCCCGGCGCTCCGGCGCCTCGATGCCATGATCGATTGCGTTGCGCACCAGATGCAGCAACGGCTCGCCCAGCACGTCGAGGATGTCCTTGTCGGCCTCCGTCTCCGCCCCGTCCAGCACCAGTTCGACCGTCTTGTCCAGCCGGCGGGCGGTGTCGCGCACCAGCCGGGGCAGCGGATCGAACACGCGGGCGAGCGGCAGCAACCGCAGGCGCAGCGCCGCATGGCTGAGGTCGCCGACCAAGCTGTCCAGCCGGGCGGAGAAGGCCTTCATGTCGCGCGTCAGCTCGCCGTCCCCGACGCGGCGGACCAGCGGTCCCAACTGCCCCTTCACCACCGACAGCTCGCCGACCAGCGCCATCAGCGCGTCCATCCGCTCCGGCTCGACCCGCAGGGCGCGGCGCGGGGAGGCAGGCCGTGCCTCGGCCACAGCGGGCTTTTCCGGAGGGCCGTTTTCCTGAGGCTCGTCGGCCAGGAAGCGGCGCAACGTCCCGGCATCGGCGCAGGCCGCCGCCACGACGCCCCGGTCGGCCGGTCGGCCCAGCGCCGCCAGGATCGCGGCGACCGCACGCGCCACCGCGGCGCTGCGCGACCCGCGTTCGGCGGCGCTGCCCGGCAGGTCGAGAATGCGCGCCTGCTCCTCCAGCATCGCCGCCGCCAGCGAGCCCGGCGGCGCTATGGCAATCGGCTTGGCGGGGGGGTGTGCCGTGGCAGGCGCCGCAACAGGGGCCAGCGTGACGCTGCCGATCCGCACCTGATCGGGAACGCTGCGGAAGGCCGGCGTCACCGCCTCCACCCCGGCGCCGCTCAACGCGCGGAAGCGCAGCAGGCAGCGGTAGGGGTCCATCTGCGCCAGCGGCGGCAGCGGTTCCGCCGGTTCGATCCGCAGCAGCCGCAGGTCGGGAACCCGCCGGAACAGGGCCAGCGGATCGTCGCCGGTGAAGAAGCACTCCGGATCGGGCCTGTAGTCGATGGCGGTCAGCACGTCGCCGGCCATCCCCACCGCATCCCGGTCCTCACCGGCCAGCACCGCCACCCAAGGGAAGGTGTCCGCCTCCCCGGCGGCCTTTCCGCCACCGGCCGCCCCCTCCGCGGACACCCCGGACAGCCCGCGGACCAGCGTGTCCGCCGCCTGTGCCGCGTCGGCGGGCAGGGCGCCTGTGTCCTCCAGCGCCGCCACCCAGCGGGCGCACTGGTCGAGCGCACGGAACAGCCGGTCGGCCAACTCCGGCGTCATGCTGCGCCGGCCGTCGCGCAGCAGCGACAGCGTGTCCTCCCCGGCATGGACCAGCCGGGTAAAGGCCGCCATGTCGAACAGGCCGCTCGCCCCCTTCAGCGTGTGGAAGGCGCGGAACAGCTCGTCCACCGACGCGCGGTCGGCGGGATCGCGCTCCAGCGCCAGAAGCGCACCGCCGGCCGTCTCCAGCAGCTCCTGCGCCTCGACGACGAACTGGTCGAACAGCTCGCTCATGGCGCGCCCTCCGTGGTGAGAGGTTGCCCGGTCAGCAGCCGCGCCGCCTCCGCCAGCACCTCCGGCCGCGGCGGCTTGACGATATACCAGTTGGCGCCGGCCAGCAGGGCCTGCTCGCGGTCGCTGTCCTTCGATTCGGTGCTGATCATGATGGCGGGCACGTCGCGCAGCGCCGGATCGCGGCGCAGGACGCGCAGCATGGTGTAGCCGTCCATCTTGCGCATGTTGACGTCGACGATCACCAGATCGGGCGGGGCGACCATGGCGCGCTCCAGCCCCTCAATGCCGTTCACCGCCTCGTCCACCACGAAGCCGGCGCCCTCCAGCACGCGGCGGCTGAAGGCGCGGACAGTCACGGCGTCGTCCACCACCAGAACGCGCGGCCCGCCGGTATCCTGCCCGCTCATGCGCCACCTCCGTCGACCGGCTTCTGGTAGAGGATGGCGTCGGGGAAGCGGCGCGGCACGAACAGCGAGGACATGCGGCTCATGCTTTCCGAATGGCCGAGACAGACGAAGCCGCCCGGCGCCAGGGCATCGTGGAACATGCTCGCCGTCTCCCGTCGGCCAAGATCGTCGAAATAGATCAGCAGGTTGCGGCAAAAGATCACGTCGATCCCGCGAAAATCCCGCACCTGCTGCGGGTCGGTGAGGTTGACCAGCGAGAAATCGACCGAGTCCCGCAAATCCTCGACGATCTGCCAGCGCGGTCCCCAGCCCTCGGCCGCCCCGCGCAAGGGCTGGAAATATTTGGCGCGCAGATGCGCCGGCAGGGCCTGCAGGGCGCGCTCGTCATAGATGCCTTCGCGCGCGCGTTCCAACACCGCGCTGTCGATGTCCGAGGCCAGCAGCTCGATCTCGTAATCGTCGACCCGGCTCCAGTTCTCCAGCAGCATGATGGCGATGGAATAGGGCTCCTCCCCGGTGGCGCAGCCGGCCGACCAGATGCGCAGCCGCGAGCCCTTGGGCCGCCCCCGCACCAGCTCGTCGAGGACGGAATTCACCAGACAGTCGAACTGGTACTTCTCGCGGAAGAAATAGGTCTCGTTCACCGTCATCAGGTTGACGAGCCGCTGAAGCTCCTCCCCCGACGCCTGGAAGCGCAGCAGATTCATGTAGGCGCGCAGATCCGCCGCCCCGACCGCCTGCATGCGGGTGGCGACGCGGCGGTCGACGAAATAGCGCTTGGCCTCGGTGAAGGACAGGCCGGTGCGCTCCCGCAGGAAGCCGCACAGGGTGGCATAATCCTCCGGCGACAGGCCTTGCGGGTCGGTTTCGCTCACTCCGTTCACCGTCCGCGGAAGCTGGAACGCGCGGCATCGACGGCGAAGGCGACGAAGGCGTCGTCGGGGAAGCGGCAGGCCAGCGTCTCCAGGCTGGACAGCGCTTCCGGGCTGCCGGCCTCGGCCAGCGCCTCGACCGCGGCGAGGCCGACATTCACGTCGCAATCGCGCTCCATGACCCGTGCCAGCCAATCGGCGCGGTCCGGATGGGCGAGGATGCCCAACCCCTGCACCGCGAAGATGCGCAGATCGGCGTCGGCATGGTCGAGCAGCGGCAGCAGTGCCGGGGCGGCGATCTCCGCCGGCATCTGCTGCAGGCTTTCCAGCGCCGCGTTGCGCAAGGCCGCATCCTCGCGGTCGAGGAACGGGACGATGGCCGCCGCCGCCGCAGGCGTGGCGATGCGGGCGAGCGCCGTCAGGATGGCCTCGCGCACGCCGGTGTCGCCCTCCGCCTGAAGCCGGTGGGCGAGCGCCGCTTCGGCACCCGGCGGCGGGCTGTGGCCAAGCCCATGGGCGGCATCGCGGCGGACCGCGGCGTCGGCATCCTTCAGCGCGGCCAGCGGATCGCGCGCAACCCCGGAGTCCGCCAGGGGAGCCTGCGGAGCGGCCTTCTTCTTCACAAGTCCCATGGCGTCACTCCCTAGTCCTTCAAGCCCGGCACGGGTCCGGTCCGCCGCGCGGCAGGCGACAGCCAGCGGGTCAACTGGCCGGCGATCCGGTCCGACGGCAGGACGACGCCGGCACCGCCGCGCCGGATCAGCTCCTGCGGCATGCCGAAGACCACGGCGCTGTCCTCCGACTCCGCGATGGTGCGGCCGCCGCGGGCGTGCAGTTCGGCCATGGACGCCGCCCCGTCATTGCCCATGCCGGTCAGCAGCACCCCGACCAGCCGGTCCGGCGGCAGCAGCCGCATGGCGCTGGTCACCAGCCGATCGGCGTTGGGGTGCCAGGGCCGGTCGGGCGAGGACGGCACGCAGACCGCCTGCAACCGCCCGCCGCGCCGCGCCAGCTCCACGTCGGCGCCGCCGCGGGCGATGCAGATCATGCCCGGTTCCAGCGCCGTCGCCCGCCCCACCTCCACCACGGTCAGCGCGCACATTTCGTCCAGCCGCCGCGCCAGCGTCGCGGTGAAGGCGACCGGCATATGCTGCGCCACCACCACCGGCCAGGGGAAGCCGGCCGGCAGCAGCGGCAGGATGTCCTCCAGCGTGCTGGGCCCGCCGGTGGACACGCCGACCAGCACCACGCCCTCGACCTCCCCCTCTGCCACCGCCGCCGCCACCGCCACGGAGGGCGGCGCCGGCGGTGCAGGCGCCACGAAATCCTCACCGGCGATGCGGGCGCGGGCCAGCCGCAGCCGTTCGCGCAGGCCGTGCACCCGGCGCGGGCGGGAGGATGCGGCGGCGCGCACCGTCTCCACCAGCTCCTCGCCGATGCGGCCGATGGAGCCGGCGGCCGGCTTCTGCACCGCCTCCACCGCTCCCAGTCGCAGCGCCTCCAGCGTCTCCCCCGCCCCTGCCCCGGTGAGGGCGGAGACCATGACGACCGGCTTTGGATGCTCCACCATGATGCGGGCAAGGCAGGTCAGCCCGTCCATGCCGGGCATGGTGATGTCCAGCGTCACCACATCCGGATCGACCTCCGGCAGGCGCGCCAGCGCCTCCTCCCCCGTCGCCGCGGTCTCCACCCGGAAACCGGCCTCGACCAGCAGATCCGCGATGCGCCGGCGCATCAGCGCGGAATCGTCCACCACCAGAACCGTCAGCACGCCGTCCCCCATCCGTCCGTCACCGCGGGGTAACGGGCAGCTCCGCCAGCCGGTCCATGTCGAGCAGGCTGTCCGCATCCATCAGCAGAACCAGGCGGACGGCGCCGGCCGCATCCCCGGCCACATCCCCGGCCGCATCCAGCGACGCCACCCGGCGGATCAGCCGGCGCTGCGCCGCCGACACCGCCGGGGCCGGACCGATCCGCTCCGCCGGGACGGTCAGCAGGCCGGACAGCCCGTCGACCAGCAGCCCGACCAGCAGCCCGTCGCGCCCGACCACCACCACCCGCCCGCGCTCCAGCCCGGCAGGTCCGCTCGTGGAAAGCCCACTCCTGGAGTCGGCAGCCGGCAGGTTCAGCAGCCGGCGCTGGTCGATCAGCGGCAGCACCTCGCCGCGCAGGGTCAGCACCCCGGCGACGAAATCGGGCGCATTGGGCAGCGGCGTGATGCTGTCGGGCCGGCGCAGCACCTCGCGCACGGCGGAGACCGGCAGGCCATATTCCGCCCCGGCAAGGCGGAAGACGACGAAGCGTTCCCCCGTACCGGTATTGCCATCGGGGCCGTCCGCAGGCCGCGCCGGTTCCATCCCGTCCCCTTCCCCGTCCGCTTTCGCAGTGCCGGCCTCTGGGCCGGCCTCTGCACCGCCCTCTGCGCCGATTGCGGCGCCATGGCGGAACAGCCGCTCCGCCGACAGCACCGACACCAGCCGCCGCCCGCCGCCGGCCACGCCATCCGCCCCGCCATCGGCTCTGGCGATGCCGTCCAGATCCTCGAATTCCGGCTCGCGGGCGAGCAGCGGCGGCACCGGGTCGATCAGCGCCGGGTCGAGCCGCAGGATCTCGCGCACCTCGTCCACCAGCACGCCGACCGGCGCCTGCCCGCTCCCGGAACGCACCACGACGACGCGGCGCCCGGCCGCCAATCCGCCGGGTTCGTGCCCTTCGCCAGCCTCCAGCCCGAACAGGGCGCGCAATCCCACCAGCGGCAGCAGCCGGTCGCGCACCGCCATGACGCCCAGCAGATGTGCCTTCGACCGCGCCATGCGGGTGACCTCGCGCGGGGCCGGCAGAACCTCGCGCACCCGGTCCACCGGCAGGGCGAATTCCTGTCCCGCAACTTCGAAGACCAGCAGGGCCTGCCGGTCGATACCTCCCTTGGCGCCACCCGCGGCACCGGTTCCGCCGGCCGGCACGGGACCGACGCCGGCCGTTGCCGAGGCCGAGCCCCGGTCCGTCCGCTCCGTCTCCGCCGGATTGCCGAACTGGCGGTCGATCAGCGCATCCAGCTTCAGGATGGTGGCCGGGCCGTCGCGCAGCAATCCGTCCAGCATGGCGGGGTCGAGCCCGCCCTCCTCCTGCGTCACCGGATCGATGCGGTCGGGGTTGCTGCGCAGGATGCCGGCCATCGCGTCCACCCGCAGACCCACCGTCTGGCCGCCCGTCTGGCCACGATGCCCGACCAGCACCACCCGCGTCTCCCGCGTCGGCGCCGCGCCGCCCGGCCTGCCCAGCGCCTTGGCGAGGTCCAGCACCGGCACCGCGTCGCCATGCCAGTGCGCCAGCCCGTCCAGGCTGGGCGGCCCCAGCGGGATGCGCACCAGCTCCGGCAGCCGGATCACCGCGCGGACCGCCGGCAGCGGCAGAGCGAGGCGCAGGTCGGCGACCGTCACCGTGACGAAGTCGAGAACGTCGTCCGTCTCTCCGCCCGCCTCCTGGGGCGCCGTTCCGGTCACGGCGGTCAAACCGCGCCCAGCAGGCTGTCGGCCATCGCCGCGATCTCCTCGATCGCCGACGCCAGTTCCTCGGCCCCCTTCGCCTGCTCGCGCGCCGCCTTGGCCGCCTCGGTGCCGGCGAGGTTCGCGGCGGCGGCGGCGGTCGCCACCTGCTCCACCCCCACGCGGGTCTCGCGGAGCGCGCCGGTCGTCTCGGTGGCGGCTTCCAGGATTTCACGGCTGCCGGCGGTGACCACCCGCAACTCCTGCGCGCTGGCGGTCAGGGTGACGCCGAAGGCGCGGTGGCGCGCGATCTCCGTCACCGCGGTGGCCGACACCTCCTCCACGTCACGGCGAACCCGCAGCATCTGATCCTGGATGTCGCGGACGATGTCCTTCACCCGCTCTGCACTGTCGGCGCTGTCGCCGGCCAGCTTGCGGATGTCGCCGCTGACCACGGTGAAGCCGCGGCCGAACTCGCCCGCCCGCGCCGCCTCGATGGAGCCGCTGACCGCCAGCATGCCGGTCTGGATGGCGACGGTGGCGATGGCGTCCACCACCTTGTCGATGCGCCGGCCGATCCGGTCCAGCGCGTCCAGCCGGTCCCCCGCCCGGCGGGAGGACTCCACCGCCTCCAGCATGCCGTCGGCAAGCCGGCCGATGGTGTCGCGCGTCTCGCCCAGCAGTCCTTCCATGGCTGTGCAGCGTTCCACCGACTCGCCGGCCCGGCCGGCGGCCAGCGTTGCCGCGGCGTCGATCTCCGAAATCGCCGAAGCCAGCTGGTGGGTGGCCGCGCTCTGCGACTGCGCCCCGCCGGAGATCTGGCCGATGGCGGTCATGATCTGTGCCGCCCCCCGGTTGATCTCCTCGATGGCGGCCGACAGCTCCTCGGCGGCCGACGCCAGCTCGTCGGCGGTGGCGGCGAGGTCGGCAGTGCCCTCCAGATCCTCGGCCACTTCGGACAGCTGGCCGGCGGCGCGCTGGCTCTGGTTGAGGGCGAGCGCCTGCTCGCCCGCGGTCCGCAGCGCTTCCTCGGCGGCGGCGGACTGTTCCTCGGCGCTGGCGGCGATGGTCTCCGCCCCGCGCAGGGCCTCGCGCGCCGCCTGATCGGCCTCGACAGCAGCGCGGATCGTCTCCTGCGCGCCCTGGACCAGGGTCGACATGTCCGACCGCACGCCCTCCAGCTGCTCGACGATCCTGCGGCCGCGCTCCACCTCCGCCTTGGCCGCGTCCGACGAGGCGACGATGCCGGCGGCGATGGCGGCCACCGCGTCCTGGATTTCCGCAACCATCGCCTGGATGCCGTTGGCGCTGCGCTCCGACCGTTCGGCCAGCGCCTGCACCTCGTCGGCGACGACGGCGAAGCCCTTGCCGGCCTCCCCGGCGCGGGCCGCCTCGATGGCGGCGTTCAGCGCCAGCAGGTTGGTCTGGTCGGCGATGGCGGCGACGCTCTGCACGATGGTGCCGATCTCGCGGGCCTGGGCTTCCAGGTCGCGGACCAGACGCACCGAGGCTTCCTGCCGTTCGGCGGCGCGGACGATGCCCTCGATGGAAGACAGGATCTGGGCGCTGACGTCCTTCAGCGTCGCCTGCAACGCCTCGACCCGCAGCACCGCCTGCTCCGCCGTGCTGCGCGAGCGGGTCAGCAGTTCCGACGCGCGGCCGATCATGCGCTGCGACTGCTGGGTCGCCCCGGCCGACTGCTCGGCTCCTGCGGCGATCTGTTCCATCGCCCGACGCAGTTCCTCCGCCGCCGACGCCGCCTGGGTGATGCCGCTGGCCAGTTCGGTCGAGGCGGCAGCGATGCCGGTGGCGGCCTGCCGGCGACGCGAATCGGCGCGCGCCCGGCGGCGCTGCGGCGCACCCGCGGTGGCTGCTGCCAGGGTTTCCGGGGCGGCGGGCGGCACGGATGCGGGAGCGGACCGGTCCGGACCCTCGTCGTCGGCGCCCGACTTGGTCCGGACGGTGCGCGCCGTGTCGATCTTGGTCTTCTTGATGAGTGCCATGGTCCTTACCCGTTTTCCTTACCCGCCTGTCCGGCCGGCCGGTTGTTCTTGGTGCCGTTACGCCACCAGCCGCCCGATATAGCGGCCGAGCGTCGCCTGGAGCGCGCCTGCCGAGCCGGCGTCGAGCAGCAGGACCACCCGCCCGCCGACCCCGACACCTTCACCGCCCGGCAGGCTGGTGCGCAGATCGATGTGGAACAGCACCGCGGCCCCCTCCACCGTCGGAGCCGTTCCCGAACAGCACCGCAGCAGCTCCGCCGCATCGCCGCGGAACACCGCCGGCAGGCCGGTCTCCACCGGTTCGCCCAGCAGGTTGGCGACCAGGGCCAGCGCGCTGTTCAGAACGACGTTGCCGAGCTCCGCCAGCACCTCGTCCTCCAGCTCCGGCACCTCCTCGGCAGGAACGTCGGGCGGCAGGGCGGCACGCACCAGGGCCATGCTGCCGGCCTGAGGGAAGACCAGCAGGGCGCAGCCCGCGAACAGGCCGCCCAGCGTTTCCGAAATGCCCACCAGCGGCGGAGTCAGCGCCCGGTCCAGCAATCCGGCCACCGTGTCGGGCGGCACCATGTCCACCGTCGGGACCGACAGGGTCACCAGCCCGCCCAGCATGCGGCCGAGCGCCGTCGATGCCCGGCCGATGCCGATGTTGCCCAGTTCGGCCAGCGCGTCGCGCTCCAGATCGCTCAGCATGGGGATGCGGTCACTCCTGCTGCGGCTGTGCGGGGCGGCGCGGCGGCAGGGCGGTGGAGTTCAGGAAGCGGACGACCTGCTCCTCCTCCAGCGGCTTGGGCATGAAGGCGGCGCCGACCGTGCGGATGCCGGACACCACCGCGTCCTGGGCGTTGGCGGTGATGATGGCGATGTGGATCCCCGGATGGCTCTGGCGCAGCTTGGCCGCGGTCTCCACGCCGTTGTCGCCGGGCATGTTGTAATCGATGATCGCAACATCGACCGGCGTGTCCTGCAACGTCTTGAAGAGTTCGCCGCCGTTCGCGGCCTCGACCACCGTCCAGTCCGGCTTGTTGCGCAAGACCATGGCCCGCACATGCATGCGCGAAAGCTTGCTGTCATCGACAATGATTGCAGTCTTACTCAAGATATACGCCTTTTGGATGGAGATCGGCCAAGGAAGCCTGACCTGGACCGAATTGAGCGCAAGTATACAGAATGAAATGTGCTGCGCCAGTCCCCTTAAATGTTCTTGGGATTTTGCCTGCGCGTCATCCCGCCGACTCATGCTATCGAAACGCCACGTTCTTTCCGATCCGGCCGCCGCTCCATGCCGTCTTCCGCCGCCTCCAGACTCTCGGCCAGAGTGGCCGCCCTCCTGCGCGAAGCGCTGGCACACCACCGCACCGGCGATCTGGACGGGGCGGAGCGCGCCTATCGCGCCATGCTGGCTGCCGACGGGCGGAATGCCGACGCGCTGCATCTGCTGGGCGTGCTGCATCATCAGCGCGGCCTGGATGCCGACGCCGTCCGCCTGATCGGGCAGGCCGTCGCGCGGCGCCCCGGCGTCGCCGAACAGCACGCCAACCTCGGCCTCGCCCTCCACGCGCTGGGCCGGCTGGCGGAGGCGGAGGCGGAATACCGCCGGGCGCTCACGCTCCGCGACGCTTACGCAGAGGCGCACAACAGCCTGGGCAGCGCGCTCCAGGAGCAGGACCGGCTGGCGGAGGCCGGCGTGCATTACCGCCGCGCGCTCGACCTGAATGCCGGCTATGCCGAGGCCTGGGCCAATCTCGGCACGCTGCTGCGGGCGCAGGACGACTATGCCGAGGCCGAAACGGCGCTGCGCCATGCCCTGCGGCTCGCCCCCGGCCATGCCACCGCCCTGACCAACCTCGGCGTCGTGCTGAAGGAGACCGGCCGCGCCGCCGAAGCCGAGGCGGCACATCTGGACGCCCTGCGGCTCGCCCCCGGCGATGCCGAGACCATGGTGAACCTCGCCCTGCTGCGCGAGGCCCAGGGCCGCGGCGACGAGGCGGAGTCGCTCTACGCCCAGGCCCTGATCCATGCCCCCGGCTTCGCCCTGGCCCGCTGGAACCTCGCCCTGCGGCTGCTCGGCCGCGGCCGGCTGGCCGACGGCTGGGAGGAGTACGAGGCGCGCTTCGCCTCCCGCCGCGTGTCGGCCGGGCGCAGCTTCTCCCTGCCGGCCTGGGACGGAACTCCGGGGAAGCGCCTGCTGGTCTGGCGCGAACAGGGGCTGGGCGACGAGCTGATGTTCGGCACCGCCCTGCCCGATCTTGCGGAGCGGTTCGGGCCGGACAGGCTGGTCGTCGAGGTCGATGCCCGCCTGACCGGGCTGGTCGGCCGCGCCCTGCCCGGCGTCACCGTGCGGGCGCAGACGCTGACCCCTGCCCCCACCCCTGCCGATGCCGACGCCCATCTGCCGCTGGGATCGCTGCCCCGGCTGCTGCGCCCCGGTCTCGCCGACTTTCCCGCCCGGCCCTCCTGGCTGGCGCCCGATCCGCTGCGGCTGGCGGAGTGGCGCGACCGGCTGGCGGCGTTGGGGCCAGGCCTGCGCGTCGGCCTCTGCTGGGGCAGCCAGAACATGCTGGGGGAGCGCAAGGCCTCCTACACCACGCTCGCCGACTGGGCGCCGCTGCTGACCCTGCCCGGCCTGATCCCGGTCACTCTGCAATATGACGGGCGCGAGGCGGAGATCGCCGCCGTCGAGGCGCAGCTTGGCCTGACGATCCACCGCTGGCCCGGCACCGACCTGAAGAACGATCTGGAAGGCGTGGCGGCGCTGATCGCCGGACTCGACCTCGTGGTGACGGTGGCGAGTTCGGTCGGCGAGATGGCGGGCGCGCTTGGCGTGCCGGTCTGGCGCTTCGGCCCGGCCGGCGACTGGACCGCGCTGGGCACCGGGGTGCGCCCCTGGTTCCCGTCGATGCGGCTGTGGAGCGCCCGCCCCGGCGAGGGGCTGCCGGACGTGCTGGCGCGCATGGCGGCGGACCTGCGCCGGCTGGCCCCGCCTCCTGCCCTGCCGCCAGCTCTGCCGATCGAGGAGTGGCTGGCCGAAGCGCGCGACCTCCATGGGTCCGGCCGCTGGCCGGAAGCGGAGAAGGCTTATCAGCGCATCCTCGACCAGGGCGGCGAGGTGCCGGCGGCGCTGGAGGGGTACGCCCTGCTCGGCCAGCAGGCAGGCCGCCCCGATATCGCCGACACCCTGCTGACCCGCGCCATCGCGGCGGAGCCGAGTGCCGACCGCCACAAGCGCCGCGCCCTGGCCCGGCAGGAGATGGGCGCGCTCGCCAACGCCGAGGCCGACTGGCAGGCCGCCGCCGCGCTCGCGCCCGAGGATGTCGAGGCGCTCGGCAATCTCGGCGCCCTGCGCCTGTCCCGCGGGGCGGCGGCCGAAGCGGCGGAGGCGACCGACGCGGCACGGCGCCTTGCCCCCTTCCATGCCGGACTGTGGATCAATGCCGGGCTGGCGCGGCAGGCGATGGGCGGGGCGGGACAGCCCTTCCTCATGCGGGCGCTCGCCCTCGACCCCGCGGTCGCGGAGGCCTGGACCGCCCTATCGGCCGAGGCGTTGCGCAACCCCGACCATGCCGCCGAGGCGGAACGCGCCGCCGGCCGGGCCCTGCGCCTGCGACCCGGCGATCCGGCGGCGGTCAGCAATCTGGGGCTGGCCGCCCTGGCGCTCGACCGGCCGGCGGAGGCGGTCGCCCATCTGCGTCTGGCGCTCCAGGGCCGCCCCGGCGATCTCGCCACGCTGGGCAACCTCGCCCTGGCGCTGGAGCGGGCGGGCGACGGCGCCGCCGCCGGGCTGGCCTGGTGGCGGGTGATCCTGTTCGCGCCCGGAACCGGCGCCGGCTGGGCCGGGCTGGCCGATCTGCGGCAACGACAGGGTCGGCTCGACGCCGCGCTGAAGGGCTGGGGCCGCGCCCTGGTGCTGGAGCCCCGACGGGCGGAGTGGCGCTACAACCAGGGCAACGCCTTGCACGCCGCCGGCCGCCCGGTCGAGGCCGATGCGGCCTACCGGCAGGCGGTGGAGGACGACCCGACCCTGACGCTCGCCGCCTTCAACCGCGGCTACGCGGCGCTGGCGCAAGGCGACCTCGCCACCGGCTGGACCGGTCTGGAGGCGCGCTTCGCCGCCGGTCAGGCGTTGCCCGACCGTCGTTTCCGCATGCCCGCCTGGGACGGCGGCGACCTGACGGGAAAGACGCTGCTGGTCTGGCGCGAGCAGGGGGTGGGCGACGAGCTGATGCACAGCGCCTGCTACCCCGACCTGATCGCGCGCGCAGGCGCAGGCCGGGTCATCATCGAATGCGAGCCGCGGCTGGCGGCGCTGTTCGCGCGCTCCTTCCCGCAGGCGACGGTGCGCGCGGCGACCAACGATCCGGCGGATGCCGACTGTCACGTCCCGGCCGGGTCGCTGCCAGTGCGGCTGGGCTGGGGGCTGGAGAGCTTTGCGACGCGGGGCGGCTGGCTGCGCGCTGACGAAGTGGCGGTGGAGCGGTGGCGGGAGTGGGTGGGGAGTACCGGCTCCGCCCTGACCGTCGGCCTGTGCTGGCGGAGCGGCCTGCGCGGCGCGGCGCGCGACGCCAACTACGCCCCGCTGACCGACTGGGCGCCGATCCTCACCCTGCCCGGCCTGCGGCTGATCAGCCTGCAATATGACGAGTGCGAGGCCGAAATCGCCGACGCCGAATGGCGTTTCGGCATCGCCATCCACCGCCCGCCGCTCGACCTGAGGAACGACCTCGACGGCGCCGCCGCCCTGACCGCGGCGCTGGATCTGGTGATTTCCGCCGGAACCTCGGTGGCGGAGATGGCCGGCGCGCTGGGCGTGCCGGTCTGGCGGATCGGGCCAGCGGGGGACTGGACGGCGCTCGGCACCGGCTGCCGGCCCTGGTATCCGTCGATGCGGCTGGTCTGCCCGGAACCCGGCGGCACGCTCGGCGACGCGCTCGGCGCCGCCGGTCGTGCCCTCGCCAGCCTAGGAACGCGGGTTCTTTAGAAAGCGGGAACGACGGCGTTCTTGAACTTGGTGAGGATGAACTCCTTCGCCTCGGGGCTGTTGTAGGCCTTCACCAGCTTGGCGACCCAGGGCTTGTCCTTGTCGGCCTTGCGGACGGCGATGACATTGGCATAGGGGCTGTCGGCCGCCTCGCGGGCGATGGCGTCCTTGACCGGATCGATGCCGGCTTCCAGCGCGAAGTTGGTGTTGATAGCGGCGGCGGTCACGTCGTCCAGCGAACGCGGCAGCTGGGCGGCGTCCAGTTCGACGATCTCCAGCTTCTTCGGATTCTCGACGATGTCGATGGGCGAGGCCTTCAGGGTGCCGCCGTCCTTCAGCTTGATCAGGCCCTTGGCCTGGAGCAGCAGCAGGACGCGGCCGCCGTTGGTCGGGTCGTTGGGGATGGCGAACTTGGATCCTGCCGGCAGCTCTTCCAGGCTCTTCACCTTCTTGGAATAGATGCCGATGGGATAGACCACCGTCTTGCCGACGCTGACCAGATCGAAGCCGCGGTCCTTCACCTGGTTGTCCAGATAGGGCTGGTGCTGGAAGCTGTTGGCGTCGAGATCGCCGCCGGCCAACGCCTGGTTCGGGATGACGTAGTCGGTGAATTCCAGGATCTGGATGTCCAGCCCGTCCTTGGCGGCGATGGGCTTCACCGCTTCCAGGATCTGAGCATGCGGACCGGCGGTGACGCCGACCTTGATCGTTTCGGCCGACACGCCGAAAGCAACGGCCATGGTGGCGGCACCGGCCAGCAGCGAAGCCAGCGAACGGAAGCGCAGCATCTCGAACACTCCTCGGTTTCTTAGGTCAGGTCTTTTGGGGGTCAGGACTTCAGATTGCGTTTGTTGACGCGGCGGGCGATCAGGTCGCCCGTCGACTGGATGATCTGCACCAGCACGATCAGCACGATGACCACCGCCAGCATCACCTCCGGCAGGAAGCGCTGATAGCCGTAGCGGATGCCGAGGTCGCCCAGGCCGCCGCCGCCGACCGCACCGACCATGGCGGAATAGCCGACGAGGCTGACCGCCGACAGGGTCAGGCCGGCGACGATGCCCGGCAGGGCTTCCGGCAGCAGAACCTTGCGGATGATCTGGAACGGCGTGGCGCCCATCGCCTGCGCCGCCTCGACCAATCCACGATCCACCTCGCGCACCGCGTTTTCGACGACGCGGGCGATGAAGGGGGCGGCGGCGACGGTCAGCGGCACGATGGCGGCATTGGTGCCGATGGAGGTGCCGGCGATCAGCCGGGTGAAGGGGATGATCGCCACCACCAGGATGATGAAGGGGGTGGAGCGGGTCATGTTGACCACCGCCCCCATCACCTTGTTGAAGGCGAAGTTCTGCAACAGCTCGCCCCGGCCGGTGACGGCCAGCATCACGCCGATGGGCAGGCCGATCAGCGTCCCGATGGCGCCCGACACCGCCACCATCTGCAGCGTGTCGATCAGCCCCTTGATCAGCAGGTCAATGATTTGCGGGGAGAGCATGGCCCAACACCTCGACACCCAGATTGTTCTCTTTCACCAGCGCGATGGCGGCATCGACCTTGGCCTGCTCGCCCAGCGCCTCCACCACCAGCGTACCGAAGGGCGCGCCCTGGATCTCGTCGATCTGGCCGTGCCAGATGTTCAGGTCCAGATTCAGCTGGCGGCTGATGGCGCTGATGACCGGGGTGGTCGCCTTCGCGCCGGTGAAGGTGATGCGCAGCACCGGGTTGCTCCCCGGGCCGGGCTGGGGCGACAGCCGGTCGCGCAGGCTGTCGGGGATGCCGCGGTTGATGACGGGATCGACGAAGCTGCGGGTGGTCGGGTGCTTCGGGTGGGCGAAGATGTCGAAGACCGGCCCCTGCTCGATCACCCGGCCGCCTTCCATCACCGCCACCTTGTGGCAGATCTCCTTGATCACCGCGATCTCGTGGGTGATCAGCACGATGGTCAGGCCGAGCCGCCGGTTGATGTCGCCCAGCAGATGCAGGATCTGGGTCGTCGTCTCCGGGTCGAGCGCCGAGGTCGCCTCGTCCGACAGCAGCACCTTCGGCTTGCTGGCGAGCGCGCGGGCGATGCCGACGCGCTGCTTCTGCCCGCCCGACAGCTCCGCCGGGTAGCGGTCGCGCTTGTCGGCCAGCCCGACGAGGTCGAGCAGCGGCTCCACCGTCTTGCGGATCTCCGCCCTGGCCATGCCGGCCAGTTCCAGCGGCAGCGCCACATTGTCGAAAACAGTGCGCGAGGACAGCAGGTTGAAGTGCTGGAAGATCATGCCGATGGAATGGCGGGCCTGCCGCAGCTCCGCCGCCGACAGGGCGGTCATCTCCACCCCGTCCACTGTGACGCTGCCCGAGCTCGGGCTTTCCAGCAGGTTGACCGTGCGCAGCAGCGTGGATTTGCCGGCACCGGACCGGCCGATGATCCCGAAGACCTCGCCGCGTCCGATGGAAAGGTCGATGTCGGCCAGCGCATGGACCGGAGCCCCGCCGCCGCGCGCCGCGTAAGTCTTGTGAATGTTTGTTAGCGTTATCATCATTTATTCGGCAAAAGGGGACGTCCAGCGTCCCCCAGCCTCCCTCACCACGTCGGAATGATGGAACCGTTGAAGCGCGTTTCGATAAACTGCCGCACTTCAGGCGAACGATACAGCGCAATGAAGCGCTTGATCGTCGGGTCTTCTATGCGATCCTTGCGGACCACCCACACCAGGTTCCACTTGGACTGGTCATCCTCCAGCACCAGGGCCTTCTTCGGCTCCAGCCCGGCCAGCACGGCATAGTTGAGGGTGATGACCGACGCATCCACGTCGTCGAGCGAGCGCGGCAGCTGGGCGGCGTCCAGTTCCACCAGCTTGATGCCCTTCGGGTTCACCACGTCGGCGATGGTGGTGTTCAGCCCGGCCCCCTCCTTCAGCCCGATCACGCCGGCCTTGGCCAGCAGGAACAGGGCGCGGGCGCCGTTGGTGGGATCGTTGGGGATCGACACCGAAGCGCCCGGCTTCAGGTCGGCCAGCGCCTTCACCTTGCTGCTGTAGACGCCCATCGGCACCACGACGCTCTTGGCGACGGAGACGATATCGTAGCCGCGCTGCTTGACCTGATTGTCGAGGAAGGGCTGGTGCTGGAAGTTGTTGGCGTCGATATCGCCGGCCTGGAGCGCTGCATTGGGCATGTTCCAGTCGGTGAACTCGATCACCTGCGCCTCGATGCCCTCCTTGGCGGCCAGCTTGGCGGTGAATTCCAGGATCTCGCCATAGGGGCCGGCCGACACGCCCAGCTTCAGCGGGGCGGCGAAAGCGGAGGTGGCGGCGGTCAGCAGGCCGGCGGCAACGGCCACCGACATCAGGATGCGCTTCATCGGGTCTTTCCTCAGGATTTTCAGCAGCGGGCTTTTGGGGCGGGTTTCTTGGCGGCGGGCTTTGATCGGGGATCAGCGGCGGCGGGTGTCCGGCAGCCGGCTGTAATGCTGGTGGGCGGCGCGCTGGGCCTGTCCGACATTGCGGAAGACGCGGCGGTCGAGATCGCGGAAAGCCCAATCGGACACGAAGAAGGTGAAGCCGCCGCGTTCGGCGACGACGATGCCGGCGGAGCGGCCCTGGACTTCGATGGCGTAGGCGTTGGCGTGGGACATGGCGGAATGCTCCCCTTGGCGCGGCTGCCCTCGTCATGGCGGGGCGGCGGCGCGACTGCGTTCAGGACCTGATCGTCAGGACTGGCGAATGTGCGGGATGGGCGCTGTGTTTCTGGGCCGCGAGGTCAGCGGCAACACAGGCCCGAACGCATCATGCAGGCCGAAAAAGCGGTCCGAAGCGCGGATGGGGGAGCGGAAACTCGCGATGTCATTCCGGTCTCTCCTTCTTGAAGAGGTCCACGACCGGTATCGTGGCGCTTTAGCGTTTGGTGACGCGGCGCAAGCTGCAGAAGTCAAATTGCCGCGGGATGCCCGGCGGGGCGTCCATGGATTTTTATCTACCCTTTCGGTGGAGTTTGGTCAAACCCATTTTTGTGATTTGTGTGAAATTCTCAATTGAACCTATTTTCCCCGTGAAATCTTGCGGGCGCGACAGTGACAGGTGACGGGCGCCTGGAATGTGCTATCTATCGCGTCGATGGTTCATCCGGGGCCCCCACACCGCCCCGGCGAGCGATGCGAGGAGAGTGTTTTGTCCGCCGATACCAGCGCCCTGGGCTTGCCGGCCGCCGAGGTTCCTGTCGACGACCAGCTGGTGCTGGCCCTGCCCAAGGGCCGCATCCTGAAGGAGCTGCGCCCGCTGCTGTCCCATGCCGGCATCCATCCGGAGCCGGCCTTCGACGACGACAAGAGCCGGCTTCTGCGCTTCGCCACCAACGTGCCGAACCTCAGCATCATCCGCGTGCGCTCCTTCGACGTGGCGACCTTCGTCGCCTTCGGCGCCGCCCATCTGGGCGTGGCGGGCAACGACGTGCTGATGGAGTTCGACTATCCGGAGATCTACGCCCCGCTCGACCTCGGCATCGGCGCCTGCCGCCTGTCGGTCGCCGAACCGGCGGAGATGCTGGAGAGCGACGATCCGTCGCGCTGGAGCCATGTGCGCGTCGCCACCAAATACCCGGAGGTGACCAAGCGTCACTTCGCCGCCCGCGGCGTCCAGGCCGAGTGCGTCAAGCTGAATGGCGCGATGGAGCTGGCGCCGACGCTGGGCCTGTGCCGCCGCATCGTCGATCTGGTCTCCACCGGCTCGACGCTGCAGGCCAACGGGCTGGTGGAGGTGGAGCATATCGCCGACGTCACCTCGCGCCTGATCGTCAACCGCGCCGCCTTCAAGACGCGGACGACCGAGATTTCTCAGTGGATCGACAAGTTCCGGGAGGCGGTGAATGCCCGTCAGGCTTGATATTCGCGACGCGGACTTCGCCGCCGGGTTCGAGGCGCTGCTGCACGCCAAGCGCGAGGCCAGCGAGGATGTCCAGACGCTGGTCGCCGACGTCATCGATCAGGTCCGCAGCCGCGGCGACGCGGCGCTCATCGACTACACCGCCCGCTGGGACCGCCAGACCCTGACCGCCGACACCCTGCGCATCGGCCGGGACGAGATCGACGCAGCGACGGCGAAATGCTCGGCGGAAACGCTGGAGGCGCTCGACCTCGCCGCCGCGCGGATCGAGGCGTTCCACCGCCGCCAGATCCCGGAGGTCACCGACTACCGCGACGCCGCCGGCGTGCGGCTGGGCGCCCGCTGGACGGCGGTCGGCGCCGTCGGCCTCTATGTGCCGGGCGGCACCGCCTCCTACCCGTCCTCGGTGCTGATGAACGCTTTGCCGGCCAAGGTGGCGGGCGTCGAGCGCGTCGTCATGGTGGTGCCGACGCCGGACGGGGCGATCAACCCGCTGGTGCTGGCCGCCGCCAAGCGCTGCGGCATCGACGAGATCTACCGCATCGGCGGTGCGCAGGCGGTCGCGGCGCTGGCCCACGGCACGGCGACCATCCGGCCGGTCGACAAGATCGTCGGCCCCGGCAACGCCTTCGTCGCCGCCGCCAAGCGGCAGGTCTACGGCCTCGTCGGCATCGACAGCATTGCCGGCCCCTCGGAGATCCTGGTGGTCGCCGACGGCCACAACGATCCGGCCTGGATCGCCATGGATCTGCTGTCGCAGGCCGAGCACGATACCTCGGCCCAGTCGATCCTGATCACCGACGATGCCGCCTTCGCCGATGCGGTCGCCGCAGCGGTGGCGAAGCATCTGGAGACGCTGCCGCGCACGGCAATCGCCGGTGAAAGCTGGCGGGAGCATGGCGCCATCGTGCTGGTCGGCGACCTGATGGCCGACGCCCCCGCCCTGGTCGACCGGCTGGCGCCGGAGCATCTGGAACTGGCGGTGGAGGACCCGGACGCGCTGGCGGCGAAGATCCGCAATGCCGGTGCCATCTTCCTCGGCCGCTACACGCCGGAGGCCATCGGCGATTACGTCGCGGGTCCCAACCATGTGCTGCCGACGGCGCGCAGCGCCCGCTTCTCCTCCGGCCTCAACGTGCTGGACTTCATGAAGCGGACGACCTTCGTCGCCTGCGACGCCGACAGCCTGCGGGCCATCGGCCCGGCGGCGGTGACGCTGGCGATGGCCGAGGGGCTGGAGGCGCATGCGCGCTCCGTCGCCCAGCGGCTGCCGGGTTACAAAGACTAAGAAGCGGCTTCTGGGAAGCGGCCACTGGCAAACGGGGAGGCGGGGCGTGACGACGGCAAAGGGCAAGCGGCGCATCACCCATGTGACGCTCGACGAGCGGAGTGTCGTCCGCCACAAGCCGGAGGTCGAGCATGAGCGCGCCGTCGCCATCTTCGACCTGCTGGAGGACAACGAGTTCTGCCCCTGCGACTTCACAGAGGACGGGCCGTACCACCTGCATCTGTCGATCGAGGACAACCGGCTGGTCTTCGACATCCGGCGCGAGGACAACAGTGAACTCGACCGGCTGATGCTGCCGATCACCGGCTTCCGGTCGATCGTCCGCGACTATTTCCTGATCTGCGAGAGCTATTACGCCGCCATCAAGCGGTCGACGCCGTCGCAGATCGAAGCCATCGACATGGGCCGCCGCGGCCTGCACAACGAGGGGTCCGAGATGCTGCGCGAACGGCTGGCCGGCAAGGTGGAGATGGACCTGCAGACCGCGCGCCGGCTGTTCACGCTGATCTGCGTCCTGCACATTCGCGGCTGACGGACCGGGCAAGGCCATGGCGGCGATCCCGCTCCTCACCCCTCTGCCGGTCACGAGCGTATTGTTCGCCTGTACCTACAACATGATCCGTTCGCCGATGGCGGCGGCGATGATGCGCCATTACCACGGCACCCGCGTCTATGTGGACTCCGTCGGCGTCCGCGAGGGCGACGAGGTCGATCCCTTCGCCGTCGCGGTGATGGAGGAGATCGGCATCGACCTGTCCAAGCACCGCTGCCGCACCTTCGAGGATCTGGAGGACACCAACTTCGACCTGATCGTCTCGCTGTCGCCCGAGGCGCAGCACCGCGCCATCGAGATGACGCGCACCATGGCCTGCGACGTGGAGTTCTGGAACACCTTCGACCCCACCCTGGTCGACGGCACCCGCGACGCCATGCTGGAAGCCTACCGTCAGGTCCGCGACGGCCTGATGGCCAAGATGAAGCAGCGCTTCCCGCTGTCCCGCGGGCCGACCGTCTGACCGTTCGGCGGCTTGCCGGCGGTCAGACCGCCCGCGCCGGCCGAGTCCGCTTCTTCTGCCGCCAGCGCACCGTCCCGGTCGCCAGCAGCACTGCCGGCAGCAGACCGGCCACCGCCACCAGGATGCGGCAGCACAGGCCGAAGCACTCGCCGTTGTGCAGCGGATGCTGCCAGCCGAAGAAGGCGTCGCCGAAGGTCCAGCGGGTGGGGTCGCGGACATCCATGACCGTGCCGTCGCCGCCATTCACCCACACGCTGGTCTTGGGAAAGCGCCAGCCGGGCTCGCCGGCCTGGAACAGGCGGATGTGGTAGGCGCCGCCGCCCTGCCCCGGCACCTCGACCCAGCGCGGTTCGGCCTGCGGGAAACGGGCGAGCGCCGCGGCGAGCGCGGCATCGGCCCCCACGGCGGCTCCCACTGCCGTCCCATCCTGGGCGGATACGAGAACGGGCGGTGCGGTCATCGGCGACAGCCGTTCCACCACCGGCTTCACCCAGTCCGGCCGCTCCATGACAATCCCCGTCACGATCAGCGGCAGCAGGACGACAAGGCCATAGACCCCCGCCAGCACATGGATGTCGAACACTTGCCGGACGAAGCCGGAGCGCAGGCGCGGCAGCAGAGCCCGCCCCCATTTTCCCGCCGCCGGCCACCACAGATAGACCCCGCTGGCAAGGATCAGCAGGCTGCCGATCCCGCCCAGCGCCAGCACCAGCTGTCCGCCCTCGCCGGCCAGCAGCAGGTAATGCAGGTCGTAGACCCAGGTCATCGCCGTCCGGCCCCAGAAGCGGGAGGACAGCACCTCGCCGCTGTAGGGGTTAACCGCCACCATCAACGGGGCGAAGGACTTGCCCACGGTCTCCTCCGGCTTCATGTAGCGGGCCATGATCGGATGGTCCGGCCCGTCGGGAAGCTCCAGCCGCCAGCCGCCGCCGCGGGCCGGATGGGCTTCGCGCAGGGCCTGCACCACCCGGTCCAGCGGCACCGGAGCATTCCGCCCGGCCTCCTGCCCGGCCGGCAGCACCAGTTCCGGCGTCAGCATGCGGTCGATGTCGACATAGAAGACCAGCAGGCTGCCGGTCAGTGCGGTCAGCGCCAGCAGCGCCCCCACCGCCAGTCCCAGCGTCAGGTGCAGCATCAGCAGAAAGCGGCGCACCCGCTGCCGTGACACGCCGGGAAAGACGCCGATCCCCCAGCCGGCCGCGGCCTCCCGGTTCGGCCGTGCCGCGGTATCCGGCCGTACCGGCATGACCCTATGCTCGCTTTCCGTGTGCATGGCGGAAGTTCCCTTGACCCGAGGTCGGCGCAATGCCGCAAACATCCCCGAAGCACACCCCACCGGCCTTGACGGCCGTCAAATGCTCGCACAGGCTCTGGTCTGTCGAACCGCCCACCACACGGGATGGTCGGTAATAAATTTGGTATTTTGCAACTTTCTGCGCGGCTCCATGTTCACTTTGCATCTCCGCCAGTGCTATTGAGCTGTGTCATCGCAACGCGCCGCGCGACGCCTTAGGCTCGGGGGGCGTAGACGAACATTCCCGCGGAGAGCCGTCATCCATGCCTGCAGGTCCGATGCACCGCCTGCTCCGCGCCTTCAGCCCGCGCAGCCTGCGCGCCCGCCTGATGGGCGTGGTGCTGGCTTCGCTGGCGCTGCCGCTGGTGGGGGCGCTCTATCTCGCCGACCAGCAGCTCGACGACCACATCGACGCGGCGCGCGAGCTGGCGCAGCATCTGGCCGACGACGGGGTGGAGCGCCAGCACGACCTGATCGGCGAGGCGCGCAACCTGCTTGGCGTGCTGTCGCTGGTGCCGGCAATCCGCAACGCGACGATGGACCACACCGACGCCTGCGTCGCCACCCTGGCGCCGATGCCGCGCCAGCACCGCTGGACCACCGGCGTCTGGCTGACCGACGCCGATGGTAACATCATCTGCGACACCACCGGCCCCGGTGCCGGCATCACCCTGCGGGAACGCGAATATTTCCAGCGCGTGCTGGACACCAAGAGCTGGGTGGTGAGCGATTTCATCATCGGCAAGCGCTCGCTGAAGCCGCTGATCATCGTCGCCAGCCCGATCATCGAGGATGGGCGGATCATCCGCGTCATGGGCGTGGCGGTGGACCTCACCTGGCTGACCGACCTGGTGAAGGTGCTGAAGCAGCCCGACGCCCGCGTCATGGTGCTGGATCGCCACGGCGTGATCGTGGCCCGCCAGCCCGACCCGGAAGGCTGGCTGAACCGCAACATCGGCAACATGCCGCATGTCCGGCAGATGCTGACGGAGAAGGACGGCACGCTGGATGCGGAAAGCGCCGACGGCCGCGGCCGGCTGTGGGCCTTCCGCCATTCGGACGAGACCGACACCGTCTTTGCCGTCGGCATGCCGACCGGCCCGATCATGGCGGAGGCCCGGCGCGATTTGTGGCAGAGCCTGGGCCTGCTCGCCATCGCGGCGCTGGTCAGCGTCACCGCCCTGTGGGTGCTGCTGCGCGCCTCGGTCCTGCGCTGGGTGTGGGAACTCGGCACCGCGGCCACCCGCATCGGCGACGGCGGCGGCGGCACCGTGATCGAGGCGGACCGCGCGCCCCATGAATTCCGCGTCGTCTCCCATGCCTTCAACAACATGTCGCGCCGCCTGAAGCAGCGCGAGCAGGAGCTGCGCTCCGCCATGGAGGAGGCGCGGGCCGGCAGCCGCGCCAAGGAGGAATTCCTCGCCACCATGAGCCACGAGATCCGCACGCCGATGAACGGCGTGATCGGGTTCGCGGAAATGCTGCTCGAAACTCCGCTGACCGCAGAGCAGCGGCGCTACGCCTCGCAGGTGCGCGATGCCGGGCGGTCGCTGCTGACCGTCATCAACGACGTGCTCGACCTGTCGAAGCTGGAGGCGGGGCGGCTCGATCTGGTCAGCGTGCCCTTCCGGCTGGACGATCTGGCCGACCGCTGCGTCGCCATCGTCCGGCTGGCCGCGGAACAGAAGGGGCTGGAGTTGCAGACCAGCATCTCGGCCACCGCCCGCGGCTTCGTCATGGGCGACCCCGACCGGCTGCGCCAGCTCCTGCTGAACCTGCTGAGCAACGCGGTGAAATTCACCGACCGCGGTTCGGTCCGCCTGACAGTGAAGGCAATCGAGGACAGCGGAAAAAGCGGAGGCCGCATCTGCACCTTCACCGTCACCGACAGCGGGATCGGCATCGCCCCCGAACGGCAGCGCGACCTGTTCCAGCGATTCACCCAGCTGGAGCGCGGGCGCGGCGGCACCGGGCTGGGGCTGGCCATCTGCCGCCGGCTGGTGGAGCTGATGGGCGGCGAGATCGGCATGGAAAGCCAGCTCGGCACCGGCAGCACCTTCTGGTTCTCGCTGCCTCTGCTGCCCGCCGGCAGCGCCGCGATCCAGCCCGACACTGCCATCCTGTCCCCTGTCGAGTCCGGCGGCGCCGGTGCCCGCATCCTGCTGGCGGAGGATCTGGCGATGAACCGCGATCTGGCGGTGACCATGCTGACCAGGGCCGGCCATCGGGTCGATGCGGTGGACGACGGCGCCGCCGCGGTGGCCGCGGTGCAGGAACAGCCCTACGACCTCGTGCTGATGGATGTGCAGATGCCGGTGATGGACGGGCTGGAGGCCACCCGCCGCATCCGCGCCCTGCCCAGCCCGGTGAGCCGCATTCCGATCCTCGCTTTGACCGCCGGCGTGATGCAGATCGAGGTCGAACGCTGCCTGCAGGCCGGCATGAACGCCCATCTGGCCAAACCGCTGGAAAAATCCAAGCTGCTGGCCGCCATCGGCCGCTGGGCGCGCGTCGCGCATCCTGACGATCCGCTGCCCGACGATCCGCTCCCCGGCGAGGGCGGGGGCGGGGGCGGGGGCGGGGCCGGGGACGACGCCCCGCGCCCACAGTTGATCGCACATCGCTAACGAGTCGGTGCTATAGTGCCTGCATCCGTCCGGCCATGCCCACGCTCGTGGGCATGGAAAGACGGGGCTTTCTCCCGGCAGGCTCGGCCGGTCCGTAGCGAAGTGTGTGCCATGAAGGTTGCGCAGCCCCCTCTCGCCCCCGTTCCGGAGCGCAAGCCCGACGCTTCCTCCACGCTCACCGACGGCACCGTCGGCGAGCCGTCCTTCCGCGACACGCTGGTCCAGACCAGCCGGACCGGCGCCGCAACCGTGCCGGTCGGCCGGCCGGCGAACGGCCAGAAGACGCCGCCCTTACCGGCCGCCAAGCCGCCTGCCCCGATCCTGCTGAGCGACGGGACCCAGGTTCCCCTGCCCGCGGCCAAGCCGGTCACCCCCATCCGCCTCGCCGACGGCAGCACGGTGCCGGTTCCCGCCGCCAAACCCGAAGCGCCGGTCCTGCTGGCCTCCGACTCCGCGTCCGCGGAGACCGCGGCGCCGCGCGCGCCCCTGCCCGGACTGAAGCCGGCGGTACCGGCCCAAGCTCAACCGGCCCAGACAACGCCCCCGCCAAGCTCCGCCAAGGTGGCGGATGCGGTGAAGGCCGTTGCGGCCGAGGATCCGACCGCCACGCGGGTGCTGGTCGCCTCGCAGCAGGTCGCCGGCCTGTCGGGCCACAGCTTCACCGCCATCCTCGCCCAGGCGACCCAGGAAAGCGGGCTGGACAGCGCGGCGAAGAACAGCCGCAGCTCCGCCGCCGGCCCGTTCCAGTTCCTCGAATCGACTTGGCTCGACCTGTTCCGCCGCCACGGCGCCGCCTATGGCCAGAGCGAGCTGGCCTCGCACATTCAGGTCCGCAACGGGGTGTCCAGCGTCAAGGATCCGGCGATCCGCCGCCAGATCCTGGAGCTGCGCCACGACGTCGACCTGTCGGCCGGCATGGCCGCCCGCTATCTGGCCGAAGGGCGCGAGGCGCTGGAAAAGCGGCTGGGCCGCCCCGCCAGCGAATCGGAAAGCCGCATGGCCTATGTTCTGGGCTCCGGCGGGGCGGCGAAGCTGATCCGCGCCGCCGAATCGACGCCGGGGGCGGTCGCCGCAGACCTGTTGCCCAGCGCTGCCAAGGCCAATCACAACCTGTTCCACGACAGATCCAGCGGCCGCGCGCTCAATGCGGCGGAAACCGTCGGACGCCTGACGCGCCGCATGGAGATCGACCAGCGCGAGATGTTCGCGGCGATCGGCAAGGCGATGGACCAGCCGCGCCGCCTGGAAGAAGGCGGTGCATCGCCACTCAACCCCTATCAGTCGGTCTGACGGGACGCGGGTCAGGGGGCATCTCCGGCACGCAACGCGGGTCTGCCCCGCGCGAATGGCTGCGGCCGAACGCATCGGCGGTGGGAATCCCCCTTGACCCGGCGGCCTTGGAAGGTCAGTTATTGCCGCGAAACTATTAGGACGGACATAAGGGCCTATGGCAAAGGAAGATCTGATCGAGTTTTCCGGGACCGTCGTCGAATTGCTTCCGAACGCGATGTTCCGGGTGAAGCTCGACAACGATCACGAGGTTCTGGCGCACACCTCCGGCAAGATGCGTAAGAACCGGATTCGCGTCCTGGCGGGCGACCGCGTCAATGTGGAAATGACGCCGTACGACCTGACCAAGGGCCGCATCACCTTCCGGTTCAAGTAGCATCCTTGCTGCATCGCGGTTCCCCGTGACGATCCCGTCCAAGGCGCCCCGGCTGGTGCTGGCTTCGGCCTCGCCCCGCCGGCTCGACCTGCTGTGCCAGATCGGCATCGTGCCCGACGCGGTCGATCCCGCCGATCTCGATGAAACGCCGTTGCGCGACGAACTCCCACCCCAGCACGCCCTGCGTCTGGCGGCGGAGAAGGCGTCGTGCGTCGCCGCGCGCCATCCCGATTCGTGGATTCTCGCCGCCGACACCGTGGTCGCCTGCGGCCGCCGCATCCTGCCCAAGGCCGAACGGGAGGAGGAGGCACGACGCTGCCTGTCCCTGCTGTCCGGCCGGCGGCACCGGGTGATCGGCGGCATCGTGCTGCTGGTGCCCGACGGGGATGGCCACCGCCGGATCGACCGGCTGGTCCGCACCGACGTCACCTTCAAGGTGCTCGACCGGTCGGAGACCGACGCCTACGTCGCGTCCGGCGAATGGAAGGGCAAGGCCGGCGGCTATGCCATCCAGGGCCGGGCGGGGGCGCTGGTGCGCTGGATCGGCGGCTCCTACAGCAACGTCGTCGGGCTGTCGCTGCACGAGGTCGCCGGCATGCTGCACGGCGCCGGCTTCCCGCACCCTCCGATCCCCCATCCGAACGATGAGCAGGCTTGAGCTGCTGGTCGACCGCGACGGCCCGCTGACGCGGGCGGCGGTGCTGACCGATGGCCGCCTGACCGACCTGCACATCGACCATGCCGGCCGCCCGTCGCTGCTCGGCGCCATCATCCTCGGCCGGGTGGAGCGCATCGCCACCGGCCTGAACGGCGCCTTCGTCGACCTCGGGAACGGTCCGGGACATGGCCTGTCCGGCCTGCTGCCGGCCGCCGACGTGCGCCGCCCCATCCTCGACGACGACCAGCCGCACTCCCGCGCCCAATCCAGCTCCCATCGGCCGGGCGCCAGGCAGGCCCCCATCGGCGCGCTGCTGCGCACCGGCCAGCCGGTGCTGGTGCAGGTGAAGGCCGACGCCGCCGGAGCCAAGGGTCCGTCGCTGACGATGGACATCACCCTGCCCGGCCGGTTCCTGGTGCATGCCCCGCTCGGCCGCGACATCGCGGTGTCGAAGCGCCTCGGCTCCGGTCCGGAGCGTGCCACGCTGGCCCGCCGCATCGAACAGCTCGCCACCGGCGCCGGCTGGATCGTGCGCGCCGGCGCCGCCCAGGTATCCGACGCGCTGCTGGCCGCCGAATCGGAAGCGCTGCACCTGCAATGGCGCGCCATCCGCGACGACGCCCGCGCTGGCTCCGCGCCGCGGCTGTTGCATCCCGGCCCCGACGCCCCCACCCGCGCCCTGATCGAACAGGGCGCCGCCGCCCCGGCCGCCATCCTGGTCGACGACCCGCCGCCCACAGACGGGATCAGACTCGGCGACGGACCGCTGCTGTCGAGCTTGCGCGACTGGTGCGGCCACCACGCCCCCGACCTGCTGCCGCGCCTCGGCGGCCACACGGACGCCCAGCGCCTGTTCGACCTGCGCGACCTCGACTCTGCGATTGCCGGGCTTCTCGACGTCCGGGTGCCGCTGCCGCTCGGCGGTTCGCTGGTGATCGAGCGGACGGAGGCGCTGACGGTGGTCGATGTGAATGCCGGGGAGCGCGGCAACCCCTTGGACGTCAACCTCGACGCCGCGGCGGAGATCGCCCGCCAGCTTCGCCTGCGCAATGTCGGCGGCATCGTGGTGGTGGATTTCGTCAACATGCGCAGCCGCGGCGATGCCGAGCGTGTGCTGGCAGCACTGTCGCAGGCGGTGGAAAGCGACCCGGTGCAGACCCAAGTGTATGGCATGTCCAAACTGGGCCTGGTCGAACTGACCCGGGCCCGCCGCGGCACGCCGCTGGCGGCCCTGCTGCGGCCCTGACTGCTTACAGTTCGTTACGGAGGCCTTCCCTTGTCCGACCCTCGTTCCCCCGGCGCACCGCAGCGCTCCCAGCCCCATGCCCGGCCCCAGACTGAGGCCCAGGCCCAGGCCGGCACCAAGGTGGGCACCAACTGCCCGATCTGCGGCCGCCCGACCGAGCCGGCCACCCGCCCCTTCTGTTCCAAGCGCTGCGCCGACATCGACCTGTCGCGCTGGCTGGGCGGAGTCTACCGCATCGAAGGCCCGGAAACCGCCGATGTTCCGGGCGGATCCGACCCTGACGAGGGGCTGTGAGAGGGGTCGAAAATTTTTTGAATTTTCCTCTGGACAGCCCGTCCGAACCTCTCTAAAAAGCGCCCCACACGACGCGCCGCACCGACCGAAACGGTCACCCACCAAGCGGCGCTGAGATGCCCAGGTAGCTCAGTTGGTAGAGCAGGGGACTGAAAATCCCCGTGTCGGCGGTTCGACTCCGTCCCTGGGCACCACCCTCCCTCCTTTAAAATCAACGGGCTGGTTGGTGCAGGCGAGCCTGAAAAGGCTTTTTCGCCACTTTTGGCGTATCCGCTAAAACCCGCAGAAATCCTACTCCGCCCGAACGCGCCCGCATTGACCTGTGGCGGATGTTGTGGCGAGCCTTGTGGCGTAGGGGCCGCCCGCTTGGAGCGACCCCATCGAGCATTACACCCCACCAGTCCCCCGCACCACCTCGTCCGCGTGGACGATGATGTCGCGTGCGGCCGGCGGGACCATGTAGGCGGTCGCCGACGAGATAGCGGTCACGCCATACGCCAGCACCTCGTCCGGTATATCGACCCCGGCATACTGGCGCAGCGCGGCGCCAGCGGTCGCGGCAACGACGCCAGCGAGACCGGAGGCCCAGACCTTGCGAGCCGGGATCAAGGAAGCCATTCGGAAAGCCATGGTGATTGCTCCTCCTTGGGCATGAAAAAGCCCGCAGCCAGGAAGGCGCGGGTGGGGATGAATTCGGATGGTGGTTGTTGGACTCGGGCAACCGACATTGGAGAGCGTCATGAGTGACAAACCCACCGAAGACCAGCCCGTGCAGGGCGAGGTCAACAAGCAGGCGCCGGAGACGCCATCGACTAGGAACGACTCAAAACCGACCAGCTCAGGTAAGCCGAGTGATCGCAAAGGGCAGACGCGGGAGCCGGGATACGACGAGGCGTGAAGGCCAGAGAGCGAGCGATCAGGCCTCCATGAACTCGGCCAGCCGGTTGAACCAGCCGGCGGCGTTGAGCGCCTGATCGTCGGTGCGACCGCGCTTCCGGGCATCGCCCGAGATCAGGTCGCCGTAGAAGCACATCCGGGCCACGAAGACGGAGCGCCACAGCCCGGCCGCGTCACTACCGTTCACCGCGGCCAACGTCTTCGGCCCGACAACGCCGTCGACCTTCAGCGCCGGCCGGCCAGCCAGATCGTTGACCGCATCCTGCAGCCACATGCCAGCGCGGGCCGGGTCATGGTTGACGCCCGAGTCAATGACCAAGGCGCGCAGGGTGCCGTCGACGATGCCGGAGAAACCCGGCTCCTCGATGTAGCGGGCGCGATAGATCGCCCGCACCTCGGCCTCGTCCAGCGCGGCGACGTCGGTCGCAGTGACCGGGCGCTTCCGCCAGCTCGTCAGCGTCTTCAGCGTGATGCCGCCCTTCGTCGGGCCGCCGCGGTCGCTGGACCGATCAGTGTAGCGGGGCCAGCCCTCCCGGCGGAGGATGGCGTCGATGATCGCTTCGGTGGGGTCGCGCGGGATCGCCGCGCCGACGGGCATGGTGGACATGGGGGTTTCTCCCATTGGGCTGGAGAGGAAATAGAAAGGCGGTTGTTGGAAGGTGCTGCTGTCTGACGAGAGTCAGCGTTTCCTCCCTCAACTCGGGGCGCCAACTGGCGCCCTTCTTCTTTTCAGGCTTTGGATCGGCCGGCTGGGTGGACAGCAGCGGCAGGGACAGCAGCCAGAGCCGCACCACGCCGGCCGACAGCAGATACGGCGCGTAGCAGGCAACATCGACGAGCCGTCGGAGGAGTGGTGGCGGTGTTCTGAGCATGTCGCCCTCAGCAGGCGACATGACGGCCTGTTCGAACCACAGGTGCTGGCGCAGACGGGCCAAGGCATCGGCGAATGTGGGCGCTGGTTTCGGATACCAGATGGCGCGTCGGGGCGACAGAGCGAGGCGGCCGGCATTCTGATGGACGTACAACGTGATCAACGAGTAAAGCCCGAACAGCAGTGGGGCGGTGCGGAATATGGCCAGGTCCGCCCACTGTCGCTGGGTCTCAATGCCGAGATGGGCCCGGCTCTCCTCATATGTCGTCTCCATCGTCCAGCGGCGGTTGAACCATTCCAAGACGGTGCGTGGTGGCACGGACAGATCGGTGCAGAGGAAGGCCTCCGGATCGCGCCCGCCATCGGGATAGCGCACCATCACCCAGAGGATCGGCACGATCGGCTTGCCCTGGTGATGCCACAGCGCCGTTCCGGAGGCATAGTCGATCCAGCCGCCGGGGCGCCACCGGGTTCGGCTTGGTTGAGCCGCCCGGTGCCAGACGGTAGCCTTGTCGGTCAGGCGGGCCCGCAAGCTGGGCTGGCGGGCGCCCTTGACCACCTGCCGCAAGGTCAAGGGCGGGTCTGGTGGCGGATCGAACAGGCGGGCATCCAGGCGCAGCCGAGTGATCGCGACCATGTGCGGGCTGACGGCGTCGAGCAGGGTCAGCGCGGCGAATTCGCCGTCCATGACGGCGACCAGCAGCCGATCCGGTAGCCAGCGGTGCAGGCGCAGCAGGATGGCCCGGGCCCAGACGGTGGTCGGTCGGTAGCGTCGGCCCTGCATCTCGCACCAGGCGCGGCTCGGCACCAGTGCGCTCAGCACCGGTAGTCCCCAGATGCGGCCGGCGAACGGAACCTCGACCAGCAGCATGGCGGTCATCCAGCGCAATCCGCGGCTGGTGACCGTCTGCTCCGTCGAGGACCGGGCGGAGTCGAAGCAATGGATTGCTGGGCGAACATGGGCTCCCCGGCGCCGTTCAAGAGTATGGTCGACACCGAAGATGATTGGGCCGTCCGGGACGAAGGCGCCAACCAGGGCGTTCAGCAGGGTGCGTGCGAGCTTCAGCCCCGACCAGCGATTCCGGTTGAGCACGCGGTGAAAAGCGGCGAAGCCGGGATCGTTCGCCAAGCCGAGGGTGCGCAGCAGGTTGGCGACGGTGCGGGGACCAACCGCCAGCACCGCTCCGACCGCGAGCGCGGCCACCGTAGACCGAGTGCGCCCCGAGAAGGCGACCAGATAGGGCCACAGCCAAGCGACGAAAGTCGGAGGAAGGGGGACGGCGAGCTGTGCCATGGGGCACCTGTGGTGTCGTCGGACGTTGACCAACCAACAACCTTTCGCCGAAGGCATCGCGACGCTCGCGTATGACAGGACAAGCGTCCTGAAATGCGCGAAGTCGAACAAGAGTTTCGACTTCGCGCATCCTGGGACGAGATCGATGATTGCCGGCTTACCTAAAGCACCGTCTTCAGAGTTGCCCCCCCGATGCGCCGATCGGTGAAAACTCGACGCACCGGGCGAGTGCAACGGTATATCTTTATTGTGGAGATACCGGGGGCGGGGTGATACCCCCCTCCTCAATCGACGGACCTCCAGCGAGCCAGTTGGCGAACCGGCCACTCTCTTCGACGTTCACGTTGGCAGAGCCCGCAGGTGGCCATGCGTCTTCACCCACTTCAGTGCGTCAGGGGTGATGAGGAGCGGAGCCTCGGTTCCAACACTGGTGCCGTCCGCCGCGGCAAGAAACCCCGATCTTCATCAGTGCTTGATCGTGGAAGGACCGCCGGCCACGCGATGCGCGCGGAACAGCGTGAAGTCTGCGATCAGCCGGCCACCTCCGCTGGCCTGGAACCGCTGAATTGCGGCGCCCTGCATGTGTTTGCGCCAATCGGCTTCGCTCGCCCAGGTCTCGGTGAAAACGAGCATGCGGGGGTCGTCGAGCGACTGGTTCAGTTCAAAGCGGACGCAACCGGGTTCCTGCAGGGTGTCCGCAACGAGACGTTCCTGCAGTTCACGCAGCTTCGCTTCCTGACCGGCGACGGCCACCGCGATGGCGACGACCGTAAGTGCCTCAGGCATATCGCCCTCCATCGGTTGGATTGTGCCGTTCAGGCGAGAGAATTGATCAGGCCGCCCTCGACCCGGATCGCCGCCCCGTTCGTGGCGGCCGAAAGCGGGCTGGCGAGATAGGCGACGAGGTTGGCGATCTCTTCGGCTTCGATCATCCGTTGCAGCAGCGAGCCCGACCGGGCGCCAGCGAAGAATTCTGCCTCGGCCTGCTCCGCGGTCGCATCCGGAGTGCTCGCCACGCTCTTGAGGAACTCGACGATTCCTTCCGAGCGCGTCGGGCCGGGCATCACGGAGTTGACCGTGACGGCGGTGCCCCGGGTCAGGCCGGCCATACCCCGTGCGATCGAAAGCTGGGCCGTCTTGGTCATCGCATAATGGATCATCGCCGGATCGACGGCGATGCCGGTCTCGCTGGAGATGAAGATGACGCGACCACTCTTCCGGTCGAGCATGCGGGGGAAGTAATGGCGGCTGAGACGCACACCGCTCAGCACGTTGATGTCGAAATAGCGCTGCCAATCGGCGTCCGTAATGTCGGCGAAGGGCTTGCTCTCGTAGATGCCGAGATTGTTGACCAGGATGTCCACATCGGGGTGCTGCGCGATGATGAGAGCAGCACCCTCCGCAGTCGTCACATCGGCAAGAACCCCCTGAACGCCATTTCCGGCCGAACTCTTGATGCTGCCGATGGCAGCGTCGAGCTTGTCCCGATCCCGTCCGGTCAGGATTACATGGGCGCCTTCTTGCGAAAGCTTGCGGGCGATCTCCAGTCCGATCCCAGCGGTGGAGCCGGATACCAGTGCCTTCTTCGATTTAATCTTGAGGTCCATCTCTGCTCTCCAGGTTTGATGGATTGTTATTTATCGCTTGGGGAGGAATTCGACTATGTAGTAGAAGAGAAAGATACCTATGAATGGAAGGACATAATGGCCCGTGTCGTCATGGAGCGATCGGGAGAGATGGAGGTTTTCACCCGTGTGGTGCGCGAAGGCGGCTTCTCCGCGGCAGCCCGTAGCCTCGATCTGACCCCGTCTGCGGTCTCCAAGCTCGTGGCGCGCCTGGAGAAGCGTTTGGGCGCCCGTCTGCTGGTCAGAACGACCCGGGCGCTGAGCCTCACGGAAGAAGGGCAATCCTATTACCGGGCGGCGCTGCGCATTCTTCAGAATATGGAGGAAGCCGATCAGTCGGTGTCCGGTGGCGCGATCAAGGGGCTGCTTTCGATCAATGCATCGCTGCCCTTCGGGCGAATGTTCGTCGCTCCCGCGATCCTGTCCTTCCTCGCCAAGCACCCCGAACTGACGGTCAGCCTCAGCTTCACCGATGACGTTGTGAGCCTACTTGCCCACCAGGCCGATGTCGCCATCCGTATGGGAAGGCTGCCGGACAGCGCGCTTGTGGCAAGGCGGCTCGGGCAGAGCACGCGCGTGGTTTGTGCCGCTCCGTCATACCTTGATCGCAGAGGCACGCCCAAGGTTCCCAGCGATCTTCAGCAACATGACTGCCTGATGTTCAACTTCCGAAGATCCGATGTCGGTTGGCCCATGGAAATCGACGGGCGGTTGGTCGAGCAGCAGGTGGGTGGACATGTGCTGGTGAATAACGGCGAAACGCTTCGGCAGATGGTGCTGGCTGGGGCCGGCATTGCAAGGCTTGGACGCTTCCATGTGGCCGACGACTTGGCGCGGGGCGACCTCGTGCCGCTTCTGGAGGCGTTCAATCCTGGCGACATTGAACTGATACATGCGGTCTACGTCGGTGGCGGACCGGTCCCGCCGCGGGTAAGGGCCTTTATCGATCATATGGCGGCCGAATTGGCCGCATCTCCTCTTCTGGAATAAAGCCGATGGAAACACTCACCTGAATATTGTGGCGACCGCGACCGACGGTGGGACGTGTGAACCAGCTCCTAAGCGAGACGGCAGTCCTAGAATGCGCAAAGCCGAAGATCACTTTCGTGTAGTTGCCCCAAGATGATCAAGCATAGGAACCTCCAGGCATGAAAAAGGCTGCTCACGGCGGCCGGAGTGGACGGTGGTTGGAGTGTTGTCGCGACGGTCAGGGAGCCGGGTAAGCCGCGCTGTCCCGAGCCGCCTGGATCGCTTCCAGCGTATCAGCCGCTCCGATAGCCTCATTGACCCGCTCACGCTCGCGCTCGATCCGCCGGCCGACCACCTCCCAGGCCGCGGTGACGGCCTCCCACTCAGCCAGGACAGCGGAGACCGTGACGGCGCGAAGGTCCGCACGGTCGCCTGCCCACGGGTAGGTGGCAGCGGCCGCGTTGGCCAGGCGCCCCGCCTCGATCCAGCGTTGCGTTTCCGCCTGCTTGGCAGCGTATGTGGTGGCCTGTCCTGGAACGGCAGTCAGGTAGGCTTCGCGGGCGTTCCCGGCAGCCGTGTTGTTGGCTGCGACCGCGGCCGCGCGGGCAGCAGTCAGGATGGCGGCGATTTCCTCCGGCGGGATCGGCTCCACGTCCCAGACGCGCTTGATCCGGCCATACTCCGGCTCCTCGATATCGGGCTGATGCGTAGCGGCTTGGCGTTCATAGCGGGCATCGAACGCGCGCGCAGTGGTTTCGAAGATTTCCATGCGTCACCTATCAGGGGAGAGTGCTGAAGCCGGAGGGAATAGAGCCGGAAAGGTCGGCAGCCCTAAATCGGGCGGTGAAAGCCGTGCTGTTGGACGCTCCAACCGCGGGAAAAAGCGAGCTGGAAAGGCCTGTAAATGCAGGGTTTGTCCCTGCCGCCGGATCGCCCGACCCCTGCCATACCCCATCCTTTCTGAACCAGATGCTCCCAGGCCCCGTGTTATCGACCGCAACGCCGACCACATTTCCTGCCGCCCATGTGGAGCCGTAAGCACCTGAACTGCCTGAGTTCTGCTTGAAGCCGTTGGTGCTGCGGTAGGCCGCCGTCTGTGTCGGCTGGGTTTCGAAGTTTGTGAATGCGCTGTCTACCACGCAGACGGCGGCATCCGTACCGCCACTGACGCAAATAAATTCGAAGTAAGCTTTCATGTTAGGGATTGCATTTACAGCTCTAGCAGCAACCCAACCACTTGGTGACGTGAAGGTAATTGTCAGGTTGTTGTTGCTCAACGTAGCTGTCGTACTTTTGGCCATCGTGCTGAACATCTGCGACGATACCAAGCCGTTGCCCCCGATTGCATACCAAGCGGAGTTGTCCGTCACGAGGATGACGGACTGCATCGACGCGAGCGTGATCGTCAGGGCGCCGCTGACCAGTTCTGAGCCGGCGGGGTCGATGGTGATCACACCCCCGCCGGCATTGATGACCAGGACCGGGAAGCCGTTGGGCAGACTGGCTGTGGCAGGCAAACCGAGCGGCCATGTGCCGGTGGCGACGATCAGCTTTCCGGCATCGGCCGCCGTGACCGTGTAGGCGCCTGACTTGGCGACCGTCGGGAAGGACGCAGCACCGGCGGTAAAATTGCCCGAATGATAGACCGTATTCCCGTCAATGGTGACCGCGCCGGATTGCGGCACGACCACTCGCTCGGTCGCGTTAAAACCGAGAGCAATCCGCGAGGTCGACGTGCCACCGAAGCGCACGAAGCCGTGGGTGGCCGATGATGCCCAGCGAGCGGTTGATCCGCTCGGCCGCAGTGCCGACACCGGCCGCGGCGGTGTCCATGTCCTTCTGGACGGTGCCGACGGCCCGCTTGACCGCCCGCGACGCCTGATCCAGGCGGTCGAAGGCTTTGTCGACCTTCGACAGCGAGCGGTCGATGCGGTCGGTGGTGCCGCCCACAACCTGCGCCGCCGCCTCCATCTGCTCGCGCAGCAGGGCGGTGGACGCCTCGATGGGGATCGAAAGGCCGGCCAGATCTTCAGCCATGGGGTGCCCCTGGAAATACGAAAGGCCGCCCGGTTATGGAGGCGGCCTTCCCGCGGAACGCTGCGACAGGAACGAGACGAACTCTTCGGCGGCTTCGGCCGGATCGGCCGGCTCTTCGTCCTCGTCCTCTTCGGCCGGCTTGCCGAAGGGAGAGGTTGCGACGATGAAGGCCGTCGTTCCCTTCAGAGCGATCTCGAGCAGCGGAATGGGCGTGTCGAGCACGACGTCCGGCGGCCAGTCCTTGGCCCCCAGCACGCGCTCGACCAGATCGTCGAGATAATCCTCGAAGGTCAGGAAGCGGCGGGCTCGCCGGCGTCGGCCGTCGGCGCCGCGTCGCCGTTTCCCGGCTTGGCCGCCGCTGCCGCGTCGTCGGCCGCGCGCTCCTCGGCGGTCCGGCCGCCGTTCAGCAGCATCATCACATACTGGTAGAGCACCCGCGCCATCGGGGTGATGCCGAAGTCGAACAGCTCCTGTTCGGCGTCCGCCGGGGCCTTGCCGCTGCCGGCACAGTAGATGCCGAGCACGGTCTCGTAATCGACGGCGATCAGGCTGTTCAGCGCGTTCTGCAGGCCACCGGTGACCTTGGAGATGATGCCGGCGGCACGCGGGGTGCAGACCAGGGGAACGTCGGCGCCGTTGACGGTGACGATGGCGACGCCGCGGGCATACTTCGGAACGGTGCTCATAGCGGAAATCCTCGAATGTCAGGGGAAACGGGGTGTCAGGGCGGGCAGGAAAAAGGCCGGCGACGCCCTGACACGCCGCCGGCCTCGCACGCGCGGGCCTGGGGGCTTAGCTGCTGCCCTTCGGCACCGGGGTGTAGCTCTCGACCAGCTCCAGCTTCAGCGTGCGCTTCCAGGTGTCGCTGGAGCCGCCGGGCACGCGGCGGGTGGAGGTCACCAGAGCACGGAAATAGAAACGGGTGCCGTGATGGCCGGCCAGCGGCAGGCCGGTGGTGGCGTCACGGTCGACGTCGTTCTTTTCCAAGTAGAAGTTGTAGGCGTTGGGGTCGATCATCGCCGCTTCCAGGCGCTCGCGGGCGGGATCGTCCTCGATGTCGGCGATGGTCAGCTGCATCGCGCCGGGATCGACGATGCCCTTTGCCTTGTAGACCTTGCCCTCGTCGGTGGCGTTGAACTTGATGACCTCGGCCTCGTCGCCGAACTCGCCGAAGTTCTCCACCTTGCCGACGCGCAGATAGGTGTCGGCGGTCATCTGACGCACCATGACGCGGCAAGGGTCGACCGGGATGAACTGTGTAATCTTGGCGCCGGTCCGCACGATGATGGCGTAGGCGTTGCCGTGGACCAGCACCCAGGTCTGCATGAGCTGCTTGAACTCGAAGGCCGTCTGCCAGCTGTTCGGCTGATAGGCGAGCAGGTCGAACAGCGGGTGGGCCTCGTTCTTCACGACGGAGCCGGCTTCCCGGCGCATGAGGAAGATCGGCAGCATGCCGATGCTGCTCGACACCAGATCGACGCAGCGGAAGACGGCCGAGTTGCGCAGCGCCTCGTCCACCGACACCGTGGTGCCGGACAAGGCCCCCGTGCGCAGGAACTCCAGCAGGGACGGGTCGTCCAGGCCGGTGAAAAGCTGCCCGCCGGACGCCTGGGGCCGCTGGCCGCCCTGCGCCCGGCTGGTGCGGAAGAAGTCGAACAAGCCCATCAAGGCCTCACAGGATCAGCAGGCCGCGGGTCGCATAGACCGACGGACCGCGGGCTGCCGGGTTGGTCGCCATCAGCGCCACGGCGTTGAAGCCGGCCATCAGCGGGTCGATCTTGGCCGAGCCGCTGACCTGCTTGGTGATCGAGATGGCGTTACCCTGCTGGACGATGCGGGCATTGCCGACGCACCACGCCATCATCGGCCGGCCGCCATGCGCCGCGGTCTTCGACGCCAGCCGGCGCTCGGCCGTCTTGATCGCGCCGTTCAGCTTCCAGCCCTGGCTGATGCCGATGATCCGCTCCAGCGCGATGCCGCGCCCGGTCAGTTCGTCGACGATCTCGCCGATGCCGGCGGCGTCGACACCGATGCCCTGTTCGGCCAGCAGTTCGGCCTGCTCGATCTGCATGACAATGTCGGCCAGCTCGACCACCGCCTGGGCTGGATCGTCGACGATGGTCAGGTCGCCGTCCTTCTCGAAGTCGAGCAGGCGCGGCGCGATCTCCTTCCGGCGCTCCAGCACGATCCGGTGCGCCCAGGCGCGGTGCCACATCAGCCAGCGCCGGCTTTCCCGGCAGCGCCCCAGCACGGCCAAGCCCAGCAGGTCGTCCAGCCCGCCGCCGTCGATCCCGACCACCACCACCTCGCAGCGGGCGAGGATCGCCTCGAGCGTCAGGCCCTCTTCGCCGCAAACCTCCCAGAAGTCCGCCCCGGCCCAGCGGTCGGAGCCCATGTTCAAGCCGACTTCGACGTTCAGGTGCTTCGACATGAAGCCGCGGACGGAGCCCTCGCCGCCCAGCTGGGCCTTGGCATACTCGTCGAGCAGGAACTCCTCGTCGACCGACGCCCCCATGTTGGGGTTGGTGACGTAGAAGTTTTCCGGCCGGAGATGCGCCTTGGCTTCCAACATCGCCTTGGGGAACTCGTAGAGCACTCCCAGCGACTTCGGCGCCCGGAGCTTGCCGTCGCGGATGTCGCGGAAGCGGGCCAGCCACTGCTTGAAGACGCCGGCCGGCGGCTCCTCCCCCTGGGTGGACAGGGCGATGACGAAGCCCTCTTTCCTGGAGGTCAATCCGCCGCGGGCCTCGCGCAGCATCGCCTCGGCGTTCGCCCGCGTGCCGAAGACGTGCAACTCGTCGATCAGCACCCCGGTGGCCTTGTTGCCGGTGACGACGTCGCTGTCGGCCGCGAGGATCCTGAGCGTCGCCCCGGTCGTCCGGTGCTCGATGGTCTTGAGATGCGGGATCGGCTTGAGGATCTCGAACAGCTCCGGATCGGCGCCGATCATGGCCATGGCCGGATCGGCGGAGTTCTGGGCGATCTTGATGGTGGGCGCGATGATGATGAACTCGGCATTCTGCCGCCAGTTGCGCAGCAGCGCCGTGACCATGATCCCGGCGGCGATGGTCGACTTGCTGTTCTTCTTGCTGATCAGCAGCAGGAACTCGTTGATCAGCCGCCGGCCGGTGTCCGCGTCGTAGGCGCCGAACACCGCACCGACGAAGTCGAACACGAATTGCCGGCACGCCTCCTCCATCGTCGGGCTGCCGGGAACGTCGACGAGCTTCAACGCGCGGAAGATCTTCAGCGCCGCCTCGGCCTCGGCCGCGAACAGCGGCGGGCACGGGATCAACGACTCGCCAGCGACGATGCGCCGTTCCCAGTCGGGGCATGCGGTGGTCCACTGCATGCGTCAGCCCTTCGTGTTGTCGACGGCGAGGCGCGGCGGCGCCGGGGGAGCGAACTTGTTGCCGGGCTTGGCGGCTTCCTGCGCCTTGGCCTTGGGCTCTTCCTTCTTGCCGCCGCCGATCCCGACGCCGGCAACCTCCTTGGCCACCGCCAGGGCCTGCACGATGGTCTTCAGCGTCATGGATCGGGCCGGCAGGCTGCTGATCGCCTTCAGCATCGCGGCACGGCGCCGGCCGTCCTTGTCGTTGGCGGTCTCGATCCCGATCAGATCCTCCAACTCGCCGGCATGCGAGCTGACGGCGTCGAGTTCGTCCAGCATCCGGCCGGCGATCTCGCGGGCGTGCTCGACGTGGTCGCGTTGCTCGTACGGGAGAACCGGACGGGCCGAGCGGTTGACGGGAGGCAGGATTTCGGCGACCGGCGAGTGCGCACGCGGCTGTGCACTGCGCACCCACTCCCCGGCCTTCGCCCGCTTGCGGATGTTGGCTTCCGAGACGCCGAAGCGCTCGGCGATCTGGCGGTTCGACAGGGTTCCGGCCCGGAAAGCGACCTCGATGGCCGTCCAGTCGATGTCGTCGCGTTTTGCCATGGCCGGTCGTGCGCACCGCAAAGTGCGCACCTCAAATTTATCCGGAGGGGAAAAAACTCTGAATGGGGGGAGGCGCGGTCCCCCGGTCGGCCGCCTCCCAGACTTTCGACCGCCCCCTCCCCTGCAACAGAGCGACACATTCTTGCATCGCGTTACAGAATGGGTCAGCCACGCGCGAACCCCTGATCCCTGGCCGTCCGCCCCGAGTGGCAGGGCTTGCACAGCACCCGCAGGTTCGAGCGTTCCAGACGCAGGTCGGGCCGGTCGGTGATGCTCTCGATGTGGTCCACCTCAGCCACGGGGGTGGTGGCTGTGGCCTCCCGCTTGCGCAGCACCACGATGGCACCGCACGCCTCGCAGCGGCATCCCCGTTCGATCACCACCGCATCCCGCAGCTTCTCCCAGTCACGGTCATAGCCACGCTGGCGGGCCGAACCGCGAGTCTCGTCCAGCCGACGCTTGCGATCCTGCTCCGACGCCACGGGTGCCAGGACCTTACCGGTGCGGGTGTCCAAGATGGACAGGGGGGATCTCAGGGTATGGAGACGTGCCATCACATAGCCCCTCTTCCGCTCGGCTTTCCGCTGAAGGTGCCGTCTGGGCTGCTATCTGAAACCTGCTTTCCCACGAAATCTCATTGTTACAATGCAGAAATTCTTCGATACATTTTGTTCAGTGACAATAATTAACACACATCCAATCTTTGGTTCTCCAATGAAAATTGCTGCTCTTCATAGCCATTCCCAAACTTCTGGAGATTTGGATGATAATCTATGCTTTTCGCAGCGAGCTTAAATCTATTATGTCATACACCGATATGCAGGACATATGTCTTTCATCTGCCAGAAACAACAGAAAGTGGAATGTTACTGGCTATATGGTTGAATGTGGTGGGGTCTTTCTCCAGGCTTTGGAGGGACCAGAGGACGCTGTCACCTCGATCTTTCGAAGGGTCGTCAACGATCCTCGCCATCATCACGTCGACCTTCTCCTGTCCAACGATGGAGTGGCTCGTCGGCAGTTCGGCGCTTGGGCAATGAACCTGATGTTCCTCGACGACCCCTTGCTTTGGAGAAGAGTTATCGGCTCCTTAAGCCCCTATGACGACTTCCTTCATCGTTCGCAGGACCCGATCTTCGCGCTTGGCCTGTTGTCACTCGCCTATCAGTTCGCTTGCTCCGCAACGAGCGTTGATGCTGCCGCAACCGGACTGAAGCGCGGTCGGGTTCCGAGGATTCAGCATATGCTGAGAAGCTGAGAGGCGCCGCGTCTGCCAAAGCACACGCAAGCGAACGGCCTCCACCACCGCGATCATCTGAGACAGCACGTCAGACGGGATGCTCAGCAGTTCCATGATCAGGCCGCCTGCTTGATGGTGGCCAGGGCCGCATTGACCATGACACGCATCTCCGCAACGGCACCGCGCACCTCCGAAACGATCAACTCGTTCTGTTGGGCCATGGCGGCGATGCTGGCTGCGGTCTCCATCTGGGCTTGCGCCGTGCTCTTCAATGCCTCGACAACGATCTGAGCGTCAGGGCCGTGCTGTGGCCGCCGGGACCAAATCCATAGGCCAGCGACGCAGCCGATCACCAGAAGCGCTGTGATCTGAGCGGCCGGCGACAGGATGGCGATACGGGCGAGCGTATCGCCGACGTCGGGCAACGGCAAAGTGTCCATCGTGGCGAAGCTCCAGAAACGACGAAACCCCGCAGCGGATTTCTCCGGCGGGGTTTCGGTCAGTCACACCTCAAGCGGTGCATGGCGTCAACTATTGCAGGGAAATCCTTTCAAAACCCTTAACCAATCGATTTTGCCGGTTTGGATCGTCGCCATGGCATGATCCTGCCGCGTTTCGGATGCAGTGAGTTCACAGTGTATTGACACTGTCCACACAGCAACCATATATACAACGTCAACACACTGGGCCGTGATCACCAGCGGCTCCCTTGCCTGGAGGCCGGGCGAATGCTGAGAAACCAAGATACTGACGCGCAGTCCGTCACGATCAACATGCGGGTTCCGCCGAACAAGCGCGAGTTGATCGACCGCGCCGCCAAGCTGGCCGGCAAGACCCGCACCGAATTTGTCATTGAGGCTGCCTTCCACGCGGCTGAGGATGCCCTGCTGGACCAGCGGGTGTTCTACTTGGACGATGCCAGCCACAAGCGGTTCTTGGAGATGCTGGACGAACCCGTCGGAGACATCGACCGGCTCCGCGCCCTGATGGCCGGGAAAGCCCCGTGGGAGAAGTGACGCCACCACCTGGGCACGAAGCCGCCATCACTGCCCCGGCCCCATTGACCGAAGGTCACGATCTGGGCCAATTCGATTGTGGCGTTCCGGTCCTGAATGACTGGCTTCGGAAGCGGGCACTCAAAAGCCACGTCTCGGGTGGATCGCGTGTTTTCGTGGTCTGCCAGGGGAGCGCCGTCATCGCCTATTACTGCCTCGCGATGGGCGCCGTGTTCCATGAGCAGGCCACCGGAAAGGTCAGGCGGAACATGCCAGACCCGGTTCCGGTCGTGGTCCTGGGGCGGTTGGCGGTGGACGGGCGCTGGTCCGGCAAGGGTCTCGGCTCGGCCCTGCTGCGGGATGCGGTACGCAAGGCGCTGAAAGCGGCGGAACTGGCTGGGACACGCGCCATGCTGGTCCACGCCAAGGACGACACGGCCAAGGCCTTCTACCAAAGGCACGGCTTCGCACCGTCGCCCGTCGCCCCTCTCACGCTAATGGTGACGCTCGACGACCTGGAAAAGGCGATGGGCCGCCGAGCCACTACGGATTAGGATAACTCCATGCGTCTCCACTCACACTACCCGCCGATCAAGCCAACATAGCCCCGGTAGCGCTGCCCACCGTTGGGCAGGATTTGTCGATTAGCCGCTTTGTCGATAGGTGATTAGATATCGCCGCCGTGCAGCTTACTTTTGCCACCCGGTGCGCCAACCGCATAGCTGGATGCTCACGCGCAAGCCAGCGATATACCAGTTTACGTTTCCCATATTTTGCTGCCATTTGCTCGGCAATGCCTTGATTGTCGGAATGCAATATCAAAAGACGAGCCCTGAGACCATGCCGCCTTAACCAACGCTGGACAACAATCTCTGCTCGTTGCAAAGCGAGCATTTCAAGAATGTTGGTGTTTTTTCGGCGGGGGAGTTGGCCACTCATTACATGAGGCTTACGTCCGCCAACGAACGCAACTGCGCCCCAAGCAGCACAAGTATTTCTAAGAGTTGCATCGACGAATACTTTAACAACAATCGGCTCCAATTCCTGTTCCGGTTCAAGAAACACCATTTAGAACATTTCCTTATCTTAACGCCTAATGGATTGAAATAGCGAGCCGTCTAAATTCATTGCGCCACAACAATCGTTCCGCTTTCGCCATAATTCAAGCCCACGGCTCTGCCGGCACACCGAACCCCACAAGCCTGTGGTCCCGCAGCACCACGCGCCGCAGCCTCCGCTCAAGCGCCATCATCCCGGCATGCCACGCCGCATAGATAGCGTTCGTGTTCGCGATCCAGGCATCCGACGGATACGGCTCCAGCGGGCACCAGCGCGTAACCACCTGACGTCCGCCGTCGTCGGTGATGCGGTAGGCGAAACCCGGCTCCTGCGACGGGAACCACCGCCGGCCGTAGCGGTCCAGGATCGGCACGCCCCGGCGCCGCAGATCGGCCAACAGCACCGATTGCAGCGGCAGGTCCACCCACTCCGCCCGGACGACGTGGCGCACCGCTCCGCGCCGGCTTTCGGGCACCGGGACGGGGACCAGCGTCTGGCCGCCGTTGGACCAGTCCGGCCGGTCGCCGAGCTGGGCGTATTCGAACACCAGCCCGCGTTGCCGCCAGTCGGGAATGGCACGGATCGCGTCGACCACCGCCTCGGCGTCCGGGTGCACCCGGGGCTGGACTCCCCGCATTGGCCCGCCGCCGTCGACCCGACAGCCGCCCGTCTCCCGCCGGCGCATCAGCGAAGCGACGCCGTCGCGGCTGCTGCCCTGCGGCTCCCGGTCGGGATGGTCGAGCGCGGTCTCCAGGTCGAACAGCGCGCCGCCGGTGCGGTCCGCCTTCTGGTCGCGGATCGCCCAGATCGCCAGCCTCTCGACGTCCACCGGCTGGCGGGTGTCGGGGGCCGCGGCATCGTTGGCGGGCCGCCGCTCGGAACCGGCGGGAACGGTCGCAGCGGTCATGCAGCCCACCCGCCGATGCCGCGCCAGGCATGATCCACCGTCGTCGAGGCGTGGTGCCCGGCGGTGCGGTCAAGATCGTCGCAGATGTCCACCATCGCCGCGGTGCCGCCCAACGCGTTTATCCGCTCGCCGATGCCGCGGATGTCTGCCCGCAGCCCGGCCTCGGTCGGATCGTCCGGCATGGCGCCGCCGGCCCCCAGCCGCTCCCGGTTCGCCAGCAGGGCGCGGGCCTTGGCCTCCAGATCGCTCTGTAGCCGGAACAGCTCGACCACGCCGTCGGCGTGATGGCCGGCGGATGCCAGCACGGTGCGCTCGGTCTTGTCGGTCATGTGGTCACTCCCATGGCTCGAAGGCCTCCAGCCCACAGGGCCGCGCCGCAGCGTCCCTCGCGGGCGTGCGCGGTATAGGGCTTTAGCCCTATACTCGGAGGTCGGAAGGTCAGAAATGCGTTTTGGATCAACGGGTTACAGACAGGTCGGAAGGTCGGAAAAGGTCGGAAGCGAGGTCGGAAGTTTGTTGTTTTCCAAGCACTTACCAGTAGGTCGGAAGCTCGGAAGGAGGTCGGAAGGCAGGTCGGAAACTGGGTCGGAAGGATGCGCATCAGGGTTTCCCTTCCTCATCCGCGAAGCGGAACGTGTCCGTGCGGATGTACTGTTGCCGCTTGGACGGCGGGCCGATCTCGACGATGGCCAGCCGCTTGTCGGCGAGCAAGGCGTCCTTCACCCCTTCGATCTGACCGCGGGTGAACCGCCGGGTCATGGGGTGCTGCATCAGGGCCTTCACCACATAGGTGCGGGCGAACTTGTCGGGACTCATGCGGGTGCCGTTCCGGCACAACTGGTCCACCGCCTTGAGCACCGACACCTTCAGGTCGATCTGGTCCACCCGGTCCAGCGGGCCGGCATCCGCCGGGGCGTCTACCCGCACGAACGCACCATGCTCCCAGCGTATCTCGATCTGGCCGCCGGACTTGGACTGGTTGGACTTCATGGTCTTCAGGAGCCGGATATCGCCATCGTCGTCCTCCTCTCCATTCTTCGGTTTGGGTTTGGTCAGATACAGCCGGGAGCGCACGGAGTTGTTCCAGGCCGTGGAACCGGAGATCCCCGATCCGCTGTTCAGACCCGCCAGCGACGGATGAGCCGTTAGGATCACCGCCCCGTTGGTCTCCAGCGCCAGCTTGCGCAGCGCCGACACGAAGCGCCGCACCTGATTGCGGATGATCTCGTTGCCGGCGAAGACGTCGGCCAGCGTGTCGAGCACGATCAACTGCGCCCCGACATCGAGCACCTTCTGCCGGAGCTGCGCGAAGATCGCCGTCGGCTTCGGCGTATCGTCCCGGCGGTCGAACTCCATCAGGACGTTCTCCGCGCCGACGCGGGACATCATCCAGACGTCCTCCAGGTCGCCCATCTCGGTCCCGTACAGGGTGTTGATGGACTGCTGGCGCCGCCACAGCTCGTCCTTGTCGTCCTCGCAGAAGAAGCCGAGGCCCCTGCATTGGGCCACCTTCATGCCGAGCCAATCCTGGCCGAGCGCGGCGCAGGTCAGCAGCTGCTGCATCAGCAACGACTTGCCCAGCCCACCGTCGCCGGAGAGCATGCAGACGGTGCCGCGGAGGACGCAGTTCTCGACCATCCAATCCAGCGCCGGAGGAGTCCGGCCCTGCCATTCGATGGGAGAGAATGCCTCGAAGGGCGCCAGCCGCCGCTGGTTGGCCGGCAGCGGAGTCACATTGCTCATGCCGCCACCGCCCCGCGCGCCATCAGCGCGTCGTTCCAGTCGCCCTCCAGCGGCGCCTCGATGTCGACCAGCAGGCCGCGGCAGGCGAACAGGTCGGCGGCGCGCTGAGCGGCAGCAAGTCCGGTTTCCCCGGCATCGGCGAACACCACCACATGCTCGACGCAGTCCGGCAGGGCGACGCTGTGCATGCGGCCGGCGCCGTTGGCCGACCAGACCGGCAGGCTGTAGATCTGACGGGCCGACAGCGCCGTCTCGATGCCTTCGGCCAGCCCCAGCACCCTGCCCGCCCGCGCCAGCCGCACGGCGCCGTCGCGCATCGGCCCCTTCCCCTTCTTGCGGGGCTTCACGTCCAGCTTCCCGCGCCCGTCCGGTGTCAGGTAGATGCGCTGGACCGCGGTGATGGTGCCGGCGCCATCCTGCATTGCCGCCACCAGCGCCGGGAACTCGCGGCGGGCGGTGGCGTGCCACAGGGCGGGGGCGAAGCGCAGGGTCGGCGGCAGCGGCAGGCGGATGCCGCGCCAGCGCAGATAGGTCTCGGCGACCGTGCCGGCGAGGGGCCGGGCGTTGAACCAGATGGCGCGCGCATGCTCCATGCGGGCGCGCTCGGTCGCCACATCCATGAGCGCGATAGCATCACCGTCGACAAGGCCCTGGACGCCTGGATCGAGACGGTCGAGACCGTCGGTCGGCACGGTCGGGAACCGGTCTCCCCAGCCACGCTGCGAAAATACAAGGAGCGGGCCAAGAACCACATCAGGCCGCTGCTGGGCGACGTTCTACTGGCGCAGCTCACGACGCCGCGGGTGGTCGAGTTCCGCGACGAGCTGCTGAAGCGCTGCGCTAGGCCGACCGCCAAGAAGTGCCTGACCGACCTCCGGTCCGCCCTGGCGGAGGCACGCCTGCGCGGGCAGATGGTCCTCAACCCGGCGGCCGACGTCTCCATCGTGGACAGTAACCGGCGCCAGCGCCGGCCCGAGATCCCGACCATCCGTGAGATGCAGGCCATCGAGCGTGCGCTGCGGCAGCGCCGGGATGATCGGGACTGGCAGCGCTTCTATGCCATGTTGACGACGCTTCGCTGGAGCGGCGCCCGGCCGTCGGAGGTTCGCGCCCTGCCTGAAACCGGCCTTCACCCGAGTCGCGGGCAGGTCCGGGTGATCCAAGGAGCAGACGAGGATGGGCTGATCGGCGCACCGAAGACAGCGAACGCCTATCGGATGATCGACGCACCCGATCTGCTGTTCGACGTGCTGGCAGAATGGCTGATGATCCGGCAACCGCCGAGCAAGAACCCGCATGCGCTGGTGTTTCCGACACGGAACGGCGCGCCGGTGTCGCTCAGCAACCTGACCGCCCGCGCCTGGAGCACGGTGCTGGAAGACGCTGGACTGGAGGGCCGATACCCTCTCTACTCGCTGCGGCACTACCGCATTTCCGAGCGGCTGGCGGCGGGAGAGAACATCCACGTCGTGAGCGAACAGGCCGGGCATGCCGACGCCGGCTTCACGCTGAGGGTCTACGGCCATGTTCTCCGGGAAGGGCTGCGATAGGCTCGCTGTGGCGGATTTGTGGCGAGACGACACAACCAAACTGCGGAAGTATTGATTTCCCTAATCAGAGTAAAAATCCCTGTGGGTCCTGAAAATCCCCGTGTCGGCGGTTCGACTCCGTCCCTGGGCACCACCCTCCCTTCTTTTAAAATCAGCAGGTCGGTCGGTGCAGGCGAGCCTGAAAAGGCTTTTCGCCGTTTTTGGCGTACCGGCCATGAACCGTGGAATGCATAGCCTGAGCGGGACACGGCCCTGCGAGCTTGCGGCAGACATGGTGAAGGGCTATACGCCCCTTCGGATCATCCCTGTTTCCTCTATCGGAAACGCCGAAGCTGGACCGGTCAGGGCCTGGAATGTGGTCGTGGCTGAAAGCGGGGACGGACCCGCTAGCCTGACAACAAACTTGCCCGGTAGGAATGCGGCTTGCGCTGGCTGTTTGCAACAGCGCAGATCCTATCCTATTGTTGAGATATCGCTTTGTTTCTATAAGCGCGATTGGCCTGTTCCTGGAAATTCTCATGAAATACAGCATCGTTCTTAGCGTTCACAACAAAGCTCATTATCTTGATGTTTTTCTCGATCAACTTCGCCGATCCGCCCGTGAAGCGGAACTGGTGGCCGTCGACGATGGAAGCACTGATGGCACTCAAGCGATTTTAGGATGCTATGCAGACCGGCTGATCGTTACCAACGACATCTGGGAGGTCCGTGCAAACAACGCCGGAATTGCTGCCGCGACCGGAGACTGGGTCGCCATCGTGCAGGATGACGATTTTATATTGGCAGCCGACTGGCTTGGTGTCTGCGTCGACTTCATGGAAAGCAATGGGATCGACATCCTGAGCGGTCGCGGAGTCGGACAGATTGGTGTTCGTTGCGTAGGCTCTGAAAATCTTCCACAAAAATCCTGGCAGATACCGAACAAGATAGAAGTATTGGACAATATTCCGGACCCGCCGGTAATTGACGGGGACCATTATGTTTATCTCCACACCATTGCCAAACGGTTCCGATTACCTTCGGACAATCGGTTCGAATCCATGGTTACATTATGCCCTATGGTGATTCGTTCGCCTCTGATCCTATCCCGACGAGTATTGGATATGGTCGGCCTTCTTGATGAGGGCTTTGCCCCTCTTCTTTATGACGATCTCGATTACTGCATGCGGGCAAATGCGCATGGGCTGAAAGTGGCATTCACCAGCATACCCCATTTCAGTCGTTTTTGCGGTGGAAGCAAGGATCTCTATACCGACCCGAACAAGCAACGCCTCTTTCAGGAGGTCGAGCGCCGCAACAGGCACAAGCTTCTGGCACGCCATAAACATCGTTTCGTAAATCCACAGGAGATTTCCGTGCGGAATGTTGGGGTTCTTCGCTTCGATCTATTGCAGCCTCGATTTTTCTCCTGCGCCGGCTTTGCCGATGCGTATTTCTCCGCCCAATCATGGGTTCCTTACTCTAAGGACCCCTAAGAGTGCCCATCAAAACCTCCGCTTGACGGGCTGAAGACGTTGTCCTGCCTCAGGCCGGGAAGGGTTTTGATGGGCGCTCTGATTCCCTTGGGCTTCGCGCTCATCCTCAATCGGCGGGCGCGGTCCTTATGGCCGGGTGCAAGTCAGGACTTACCTTGCGCCGCATCGATGTTCGCCGGCCCGAACCACCCCACCCGTCCGATGCCCGGCAGTTTCACTGCAAGGTCCAGCGGGTCGATGCCGATGGTCAGTCCCAGCACATTGACCTCCACCCCCTCCTCCAGTGCCAGCAGCAGGCCGGCGACGCCGAACAGGCTGATCTGCCAGCCGGTGCCGCTCGGCGCCCGTGCGAACACGCCGCGGCCCAGATAGTCTTTGCCCAGCGCCGTCGATGGCAGGTCGAGCCGCAGTTCCGGCACGGCGCGGGCGACCCAGGCGGCGAAGGTGTTGCTGTTGGGTCCGGGCCAGACGCGGTACTCGCCGGCATAGGGGTAGCCGGCGGCGGCCTTGGCGATCTTGGGAATGGCGGCTTCGGCGGCGGGACCGCGCAGGTCTGCCAGAAGCGTGGGCTGGGCGCCGAACCAGCGGCCGTCGGGGTCGCGGTTGCTGACGGAGACCACCGACAGGCCGCGATAGGCGCGCCAGCCGATCACCTCATAGACCGTATAGCTGCGGGCGCCTGCCGGCTTCACGGCGAACCAGGGATGCACGCCGAAGGCGCCGCGCCAGGACAGCACGCGGGCGGCATAGACCTGGACCACCGCCTCCGGCGTCGTCGCCGCATCGGGGGCGAGGCCGACCGGACTGCGGTCGATGCGGCTCCAGTCTACGGCGGTCGGCACCGCACCGGAGGCGAGCAGGAACACCGGTCCGGCCAGCAGCAGGACCAGTGTCAACAGAAATGCCAGCAACACCCTCACGGCCCTCGCGCCCTGCCCTCAGCTCCGGGCTTCCCACCCGCTTTCCTGCATATAGGCACAGCGAAGCCGGATTTCCGGTAACAGCGGAGGGACAGCCCGCGGACAGGGTTGTTCAGATGCTGTAATCGCCCTGTTGCAGGCTCTGGTCCATGGTGAGCGCCGGGGCCGGCTCGTCGCGGCACCAGCCGACCACCTTGGCCGGCACGCCGGCGACGGTGGCGCAGCCGGGAACGTCCTTCAGCACGACGCTGCCGGCGCCGACCTTGGCATGGGCGCCGATGGTGATGTTGCCCAGCACCTTGGCCCCGGCCGACAGCAGCACGCCGTCGCGCACCTTCGGGTGGCGGTCGCCATGCTCCTTGCCGGTGCCGCCCAGCGTGACGTTCTGCAGGATCGACACGTCGTTGCCGATCACCGCCGTCTCGCCGATCACCACGCCGGTGCCGTGGTCGATGAACACGCCGCGCCCGACCGGCACCGCAGGGTGGATGTCGACGGCGAAGGCCTCCGACACCCGGCTTTGCAGAAAATGGGCAAGGTCGTGCCGGCCGGCCCGCCACAGCCAGTGGGCGACGCGGTGCCATTGCAGGGCATGGTAGCCCTTGAAATAGAGGAAGGGCGTCAGGCAACCGTCGGCGGCGGGGTCGCGCGCCAGGATGGCGGCGAGGTCGGCGGCGGCGGCCTCGACGATGGCCGGGTCGGCCTCCATCGCGTCGCGCACCACGGCGGCCAGCCGGTCCTCCGGCATGGCGCGGTCGGCCAGCTTGCGCACCAGCAGGGCGGCCAGCGCCGGGCCGAAGCCGTTGCGCGCCAGCACCGCGTCATAGAGGAAGGGGGCCAGGCCGCTCTCCTCCTCCGCCACCCGGACGGCGTCGGCGCGCAGGCGGCGCCACAGCGACTGTTCGACCGTTTCGGCCGGCTCGCGCATCGTGACGTCCAGGCTGTCCATCGCCACCACCCTCTCCGGCAAACCGGGCCCAAGCATTGAATCGGTCCGCATCCCCGCCATGGGACGCAAGGCTGTTACTTTGGTGAGACGGCCCCGGTCCGGTCAAGGCCGTTCCCGTCAAGGCTGCTTCCCGTTCCGCCATCCGCATGGGCGCGGCGGAAGGCCTGCGGCGACCGCCCCTCGCGCTTGGTGAAGAAGCGGGAGAAATAGGCCGGGTCCTCGAAGCCCAGGGCATAGCCGATCTCCGCCATGCCATGGCCGGTGTAGATCAGCGAGCGCCGCGCCTCCAGCATCAGCCGGGCATGCACCAGCTGCAGGGTCGACAGGCCGGTGACCCGGCGGCAGGCGGCGTTCAGCCGGCCCGGCGTGACGCCCAGCGCCGCGGCATAGCGCTCCACCGGCCAATGCTGGCTGAACCGCTCGTCGACCATCGGCCGCAGCCGGGCGAGCAGCCTGAGATCGGGAGACACCCCCTGTCCGTCGCGGTCCGCGCTGTCCCGCCGCCGGTCGGCCGCCAGCCGCGCGGCGGCGACCAGCAGCAGCATCACCTGCGCCGCGATGGCGCTGGCCCGGCCGATGTGGTGGGCGCGGAACTCCCGCCTGATCTCGGCGAAGCAGCGATCCAGCGCCGCCGCCCCGTCCGACCCGGCCTCGAGGTTCCAGGCCTGCGGCAGGGCCGCGGCGTCGCGCAGCTCCGCCTCCGGGGTGGCAGCCAGCACGCCGGCCAGGAACCCCTCCGACATGGTCAGCACATGCCCGTCGGTGCCGGGATCGAAGCGGAAACCGTGCACCACCTGCGCCGGCACGACGATCAGGGCCGGGGCGCGGAACGCCACCTCCACCCCGTCCGCGGTCAGCCGTCCGCCGCCCTCCCCGACCAGCAGGGCATGGCTCAGCCCGTCATGGCGATGGGGGCGGACCTCCCAATTGTACAAGCGCATCCGTTCCGGAATCGTCTCGATATGGACGAAGCGCAGCTCCGGCACCGCCGGCGGCTCGCCGTACAGCCAATAGCGGGGAATGGGTTCGGCACCGTGGGCAAGCTGGGCGGACATCGCACGGGGCTCCGTCGGGCAGGCGTTGAAAAGTACAAGCCTTTCGCCGGTTCGTCTATGTCCGGCCCTCCCGCCCGGGAATAGCATGAACACCAATGATTGGTGTGAGCAACAATTTGCGAAAAACACACCTGCTCCTGGTCCCCAAGGAGGGCGAGAGACATGCACCCCACCAAATCAACCCATACCCAGGTCGCCCGCACCCCAATCGCCGGCACCCAGGTCGCCATCGTCGGCGCCGGCCCGGCCGGCCTGTTCCTGTCCCATCTGCTTCACCGCCAGGGCATCGAATCGATCATCCTCGAACACCGCAGCCGCGAAGAGATCGAGGGCACCATCCGCGCCGGCGTGCTGGAGCAGTGGGTGGTCGACCTGATGAACGGGATGGGGCTGGGCGACCGCATGATGCGGGAGGCCCATTTCCATTCCGGCATCACGCTGCGCTTTGACCGCCGCAGCCACCACATCGACATGGCGGAGCTGACCGGCGGCAAGCGCGTCACCGTCTATGCCCAGCACGAGGTGATCCGCGACCTCGTCTCATCCCGGCTGGAGGATGGCGGCACCATCCTGTTCGGCGTGTCCGACGTTCAGTTCCTCGACCTCGACGGCAAGGCGCCGCGCGTGCGGTTCCGCCGCGGCCCGGACGGGCCAGTAGAAGAGCTGCGCTGCGACTTCGTCGCCGGCTGCGACGGCTTCCACGGGCCGAGCCGGCAGGCGATCCCCACCGCCACGCGCAACGAATACCAGATGGTCTATCCCTTCGGCTGGCTCGGCATCCTGACCGAGGCGCCGCCGTCGCACCCCGAACTGATCTACGCCAACCACGAGCGCGGCTTCGCCCTGCTCAGCACCCGCTCGCCGGAGGTGCAGCGGCTCTACATCCAGGTCGATCCCAAGGACGACATCGCCAACTGGTCGGACGACCGCATCTGGTCCGAACTGCACCGCCGGCTGGAGGACGACAGCGGCTGGACCCTGACCGAAGGGCCGATCTTCCAGAAGGGCATCATCGCCATGCGCAGCTTCGTCTGCGATCCGATGCAGCATGGCCGCCTGTTCATCGCCGGCGATGCCGCCCACATCGTGCCGCCGACCGGCGCCAAGGGGCTGAACCTCGCGGTCGCCGATGTGCTGGTGCTGTCGCGCGCCCTGACCGCCTATTACAGGTCCGGCACCACCGAGGGGCTGGACGGCTACAGCGCCACCTGCCTGCGCCGCATCTGGAAGGCGGAGCGCTTCTCCTGGTATATGACCACCATGCTGCACCGGAACGAGCGGGAATCACCCTTCGAGCAGCGCGTGCATCTGGCGGAACTGGACTATCTGGTGCAGTCCCGCGCCGCCATGACGGCGCTGGCGGAGAATTACGTGGGGTTGCCGATGGAGTGAGCGGCGGCTGGCGGACTGCATCCGGCATCCGGCGCCTTCCACCCCCTGAAAATCCGCCGCCGCCCCCTGGCCCTTGCCGCGGGTCCGCGCCATCATCTCCGTCATCCGACACCGACAGGAAAGCCCGGCGCGATGAAGCAGGTGATGTTCGTGGAACTCGGCATGGGGGTGGATCTGCATGGCCAGGACGTGACCAAGGCAGCCGTCCGCGCCGTGCGCAACGCCATTGAGCGCAACTCGATGCCGGGCATGCGGGCGCTGGTGGACGGCGACACCAGCAAAATGCAGGTGCGCGTCCACCTCGCCGTGCCGGCCGATGCCGACCGGCTGGACCACGAGGCGGTGAAGGCCGTCTTCCCCTATGGCGCGGTCAGCATCCACGTCACCAGCGGCGGCATGCTGGCGCCAAGCGGCATCTTCCTGGCCGACAAGAACGACCGCAACGAGCAGATCTACGTCGTCAACGCGGCGGTGGAGGTCGGCATCTGAATCGGCGCGCTGCCGCCGGCCCGGCCCATTTGGCCGACCCTGGGTAATTTCCTTCAATACCCACCCCCGCCCGACCCGCAAAAGTCCGCCGGCCCGACCTTGGTCCAACAAAGGGAAGCCGACGTGACACGCTGCGCCTTCATCATCGACCATGCCCTGCCGCCGGGGCTGATCGCCAACACCGCCGCCGCCCTGTCGATGACGCTGGGGAAACTGCGGCCCGATCTGGTGGGCTGCGACCTTCTGGATGCCGATGGCGTCGATCATCCCGGCATCACCACCATCGTGATGCCGATCCTGGTGTCCGATGCCGAAGGCCTGCGCGCGCTGCGCCGGCAGGCGGCGGAGCGGGAGGCCGAGGGGCTGGGCGTGGTCGGCATGACCGACATCGCCCAGCGCGCCAAGAGCTACGACGACTACAGCCGGCGCCTCGCCGCCACCCGGCAGGAGGAACTGCGCTATCTCGGCCTCTGTCTGCACGGCCCGGCGGCGCTGGTGCGCTCGCTGACCGGCTCGCTGCCGCTGCTGAAATAGGACGGCGGCGATGATGACGCTCTACCTGTCGATGGCCGGCTTCGCGCTGGCCGCCTCGATCTCCCCCGGCCCGGTCAATGTGGTGGCGCTGTCCAGCGGTGTCTCCCACGGCCTGCGCGCCACCCTGCGCCATGTCGCCGGCGCCACGCTGGGATTCGTCCTGCTGTTGGTGCTGGCCGGGCTCGGGCTGGCGGAACTTCTGCGCGGCTGGCCCGCTGCCGCAGCACTTATCCGCTGGGCGGGCGTCGCCTTACTGCTGTGGATGGGCTGGACGCTGTGGAGAAGCGATGGCAGAAGCGGCGGCGGAATCGCCGACGACGAGCCGCCGCCGGCACCGTCGGTCCTTCAGGGGGCCGCCATGCAGTGGCTGAATCCCAAGGCCTGGGTCGCGGCGCTGGCCGGGGTCGGCGCCTATGCCGGGGACGATCCGGCCCGGCTCTGGGTCTTCGCCGGGATCTACTTCGTCATCTGCTACCTGTCCGTCGCCTGCTGGGCCTATGCCGGCGCCCGGCTGCGCCATCTGCTGGCGGATGGACGGCGGATGCGCCTGTTCAACCGCGCCATGGCCGCCCTGCTCGCGGCCAGCGCGGTCCACATCGGCATCGCTACCTGATCGAAACGCCTGATCGAAACGCCTAGTCGTCACTCCCGGCGCATGTACTGGCCGGGCGTGGCGGCGACATGGCGCTTGAAGGCGCGCTGGAAATGGGCCTGATCGGCAAAGCCGGCATCGAGCGCCACCTCCACGATCGGCCGGCCGCGCTGCAGCTCCCGCCGGCCGAACTGGATGCGGCGGTTGATCTGGTAGGCGTGCGGGGTCAGCCCGTAGCGCGCCTTGAAGGACCGCACCAGATAGGAGGGCGACAATCCCGACACCTCGGCGATGTCGGCCAGCCGCAGCGGCTGCGTGCAGTGGGCGGAGATGAAGTCGGCGGCGCGGTCCAGCGCCGCATGCCCGCCCTCCCCGCTCACCTCGGACGGCACCCCGCCCAGCGCCCGCCGCAGCCCGGTGAAGAAGAACCGGGCCGCCGCCGCCCTCCCGGCACTGTCAGGGTCCGGATCGAACAGCACACCGAACAGCCGGTCCAGCCGGCCGGCCAGCTCCGCATCGCGGCTCAGATGCGGGGCGAAGGGCCGGAACGCCGCCTCCCCCTCGACCCCCGCCAGCCAAGCGGCGTCGGCATACAGCATCCGATAGGACCAGGGCCGGCTGTCCAGCGGGTTGCAGGCATGGGCCTCGTCCGGGTTCATCAGCACGACGGTGCCCGCGGCGATCCGGTGGCACTCGGCGCCGATGCGGAAATCGCTGACGCCGCCGGTGACCAGCCCGATGGAGAACGTCGAATGGCTGTGCCAGCCATAGCAGACCTCCTGCCCGTCCTCGATGCTGCGCGCCTCCAGATGCGGAAGTGCCGGGTCCCGCCAGAAGCGGTGACGATTCCTCGATGCGCGCGCCATGCCGGCCCTGCCCTGCCCTGCTCCGGAGATGTCCCGGCGGCGATCTTACGGCAGGAGGCGCCCGGCTGCCATCGACCTGCGCCCGCCGGTGTGGCCGTCGTCAGCCCTTGCCGTCGCGCATCTTCGCCGGCGACATGCCGAACCAGCGGCGGAAGGCGCGGCTGAAGGCGCTGACCTCCGAATAGCCCAGCAGCGCGCCGATGTCGGCGACGGGAACATGGCGCTGGCGGATATAGACCGCCGCCAGATCGCGCCGCACCCCCTCGACCAGATCGGAGAAGCTCAGCCCCTCGTCGGCCAGCCGGCGTTGCAGGGTCCAGCGGGCGATGCCCAGCCGGTCGGCGATGTCCTCGACGTAAGTCGGACCTTCCGGCAGCCGCGCCCGCACCTCCGCCTTCACGCGGTCGAGCAGCGGCGGCGTGCCGGTGCCGCGGGCGATGTCGATCAGCGTGCCGCACAGACCGGTCAGCCGCGCCATGTCGCCGCCGGGCATGCGGCGGTCGAGATGGCGGTCGCGCAGCAGGATGGCGTTGGTGCGCTGGCCGAAATGGGCGGGCGCGTCGAACAGCGATTCATGCTGGCGCCAGCCTTCCGGCTTGGGATGCTCGAAATGCACCTCCTCCGGCATCCAGGCCGGACCGAGGCAGGCGCGCACCACATTGGCGAACATGCCCATGGTCAGCTCGGCATCCTGCCGCCGCTCGACGATGCGGCCGTCGAGGATGCGGTATTCCAACCGCAGCAACTCGCCCTCGCGGACGAAACGGGTTTCGGTCGCCTGCTGGTGGAAGGGGAACAGCCGGGCCAGATGGTCGAGCGCCGCCCCCAAGGTCGGGGCGGCCAGCGCGATGGAGCCGATCAGCCCCAGCATCTCCGGCTGGAACTGGCGGCCGAACATCAGGCCGAAATTGTCGTTGCCGGTTTCCGCCGCCGCCACCTCCATCATCGCCACATAGGCGCGGAGGTCGAGCGCCAGCGTCGGCTGGCCGAGCGCACGCTCCTCCACGCCCGCGCGGTGGAACACCTGATCGGGACAGCCGCCCTGCGCGGCGATGAAGTTCGACACCCCGCAGGCCGCGGCGGCCAGGATGTTGTGTTGCACAGTTCCTGTGCGGCTCCCGCCAAGCTGGCCGGCAGTTTGCCCAAGAGTCGGTCGGTGCGGCGTCATGACACAGCCTCTCGCAGCCATTTTGCCGCAATGCAGCAAACATCGTGCCGGCCTTCAGGCTGCCAGAGACAGTCAGTATAGAAAATTGTACGATGGTTCTACGATGAGGCCGGAAGCCTTGCCATTCCTCCTCAAGCCGCCGCCATCCCTCCGCCGGCCCCGCCACCGGAGGAGTCGGTCTGGCGATGGCAGTGCCGCAGCCGGAAGGCGGTCACCAGCGCCAGCACGCCGAAGGCGATCAGGTAGGCCGCGACACCCCAGGCGAGCGCCAGCAGGCCCAGCGCCGGCAGGATCCACATGCTGAGCCCGAACAGGATCGACAGCGTGCCGGCCACGCCCCAGGTCCATTTACCGTGGGTACGCTCCATCCGCCATGCTCCCATCACCTCGGCGAAGCCGGTGATGACCGACCAGGCGGCGATCAGGAACACCAGCGCGAACAGGCTGGCGGCCGGCCACAGCGCGGCGACGATGCCGGCGACCAAGCTGACCACACCCTCCAGGATGAAGGGCAGCGAGCGTTCATGGTGGCGGGAGGCGCGGAGGCCGGCCAGGATGGCGAAGACGCCGTCGAGCAGCAGATAAGCGGCGAAGGACAGCGCCAGCGTCGCCACCGTCACCCCCGGCATCAGCAGGGCCAGCACCCCCAGCAGGATCGCCGCCGCCCCGCGCAGGGCCAGCGCCCACCAGTTGCGCGCCAGCACCATGTTCATGCTGCGCAGACGGCTCGCCGGGCCGGATCGCGGATCGAGCCTCGGCTCTGGTCCGGGCCGGCCGACCTGATCGTAGGACATGGAAAGCCTCCTGCTGTCACCCTGTGCAATGACAACAGAAGGCGAAGGGTTTTGTTGCCCGCTCGCCGCCGGCCGCTCAGTTGTTGCGGCCGAAGTCCGACCCGCGCGCCGGCTCCTTGAAATAGAACATCTCGCGGTCGAAGGTGATGTCGGTCCGCGGGTTCAGCAGCGCCACCTCGGTGGTCAGTCCCTGGGCGTCCAGCACCCGCCACTTGCGCAGCTGAAACGGGCGGTCCTCGAACACCAGGGTCAGGGTGCCCTTGCCGGCGTCCTTGGTCTCCAGCAGGCTGACCTCGATCACGCCGGGGGCCTGGAACACGTCGGTGACGGTGACGTCGCCCGACAGGCGGATGTTCTTGCGCAGGATGAAGTCGGCCAGCGTCGAGCCGATGGGGGCGCTCGACTGCTGGCGCATCTCGCCGTCCCAATAGAAGACGAAGGTGCCGTCGGCGACGATGAAGTCCTTCAGCGGCCGGTCATATTCCAGCCGCATCTTGCCGGGCCGCCACAGGGAGAAGGTGCCGGTCGCCTGCCGCCCGTTCGGCGCCACCTGCAGGAACTTCGATTGCAGGGTGGTGATGCCGTTCAGATACTCCTCCACCTTAGCGACGACCGCCTGGTCCTGCGCCGTCAGCGAGACGGGCGTGGCCGGCGCGGCAAAGGCGGACGGGGCGAAGGCGGCCGGCAGCGGGGCCAGGAGAGCGGCGGACAGCAGGGCGGCGGAAAGGCGGCGAAGCACGGTCTTCATCCTCGGTCGTTCGGAGCCCGGCTCCTTAACCGGCCGGTATGGCGGACATAAGGCGTCCGCCCCCCGCTGCCAAGGATTACCGGTGCCGGGTCTTAGATCGGATCGCGTAAAATCGGACTCGATTTGAAGCGTGAATCCGATCGCCAAGCATAAAGCCATAGCGTCGTGCGTTTCATATTAAACGCACGACGCTATGGCGGCTGCTTAAAGAGGCTGGCCCTTGATCATCCGCGGCAGGTCGCCGACCACCCCCATGGCGTGCTTCATGAAGAAGCGCTTGACCGGCGGCAGCCGGTTGATCACCGCCATGCCCAGGTCGCGCGCCAGCTTCACCGGCGGGATGCTGTTGGAGAACAGGTGGACCAGCCCGTCGCACACCGCCGCCAGCAGCACGGTGTCGAACCGGCGCCAGCGCTGGAAGCGGGCCAGCACCTCCGGCCCGCCGACGTCCAGCCCCAGGCGATAGGCATCGACCACCACCTCGGCCAGGGCCGCGACGTCGCGCATGCCGAGATTGAGCCCCTGGCCGGCGATGGGGTGGATGGCGTGCGCCGCCTCCCCCACCAGGGCCAGCCGGTCGGCGATGAAGCGGTCGGCCAGCAGGACCGACAGCGGCCACGCCTCGCGCTTGGTCAGCAGCGTGATCTCGCCGAGATAGCCGCCGGAGCGCCGTTGCAGCTCGTCGATGAACTGGTCGTCGGGCAGCTTCAGATAGGTGTCGACCAGCGAGGTCTTCTCGCTCCACACGATGGAGCAGCGGTTGTCCGTCATCGGCAGGACGGCGAAGGGGCCGTTGGGCAGGAAATGCTCGACCGCGACGCCCTTGTTCGGCTCGGTGTGGCGGATGGTGCAGATGATGGCGCTCTGGTCGTAGGACCAGCGCCGCACCCTGATCCCGGCGCTGTCGCGCGCCATCGACCGCCGCCCGTCGGCACCGACCAGCAGCCGGCCGCGCACGGTGCGCCCGTCCGCCAGCCGGACCGAGACGCCGGACCGCGTCCGCTCCACCGTCACCGCCTTGGCCGGGGCCAGATGGACCAGCCCCGGCAGCTCGGCCGCACGGGTGAACAGGGCATGGCGGATGTCCTTGTTGTCCAGGATCCAGCCGAAGGGCTGGTGCTTGCCCTCCACCGCCAGCTCGGTGTGGTCGTAATGGATGAACAGCGGCGAGAACTGGTCGGCGATGCGGATGTCCAGCATCGGGCCGGCCTTGTCGGCCATGTGGTGCCACACGCCGGCCGCATCCAGCACCATCTTGGACGCATAGGAAATCGCTGTGGTGCGGATGTCGAAATCCCGCTCGCCCATGCGTTCGGGACTGTCCTGGTCGATGCAGACCACCGGCACGCCGGCACCGGCCAGCGCCGCCGCCATGGTCAGCCCGGCCAGGCCGCCGCCCAGCACCACGACCTCCGTGGTGATGTCGCCGCCCTGCGGGGGGACGGTCGCGTTGCCCGATTCGGTGCCCGGTACGGCCATGATGCTCGCTGCCTTCTCGCCTTAAAATGCCTGTGCCGTCCGCCGGCGGGACCTGAGCCTTGCCCCTGGACCTCACCGGTGACGCCGCGATCAGACAATTGTCGCACTGCGGCGTCCTGTCCAGTGTCCAGTCCCGGCCCGGCGCGGGCAGACCGCCGGACAGATTGTCGCTGAACGGATTTTGAGCAAATGCCGCCTTTTTGAGCGCCCAATCAACAGGCATATTCCCATCGTTGCAGCGCATTTCAACCGGCACGATTCTTGTAATCGTTGATTTTTGCGGTCGACGCGAACAGGCTTGGGCCAACGGCGGGGGAACGGTACGGTGTCGGGCCGGACTGGAACCGCAACGGGGCTGCCACAGCCTTGCACGCGGCCGGAACAACGCTTTAAGGGGAAGCCACATGAAACTGGTTATGGCCATCATCAAGCCGTTCAAGCTCGACGAAGTGCGCGAGGCGCTGACGTCGCTCGGGATCCAGGGCCTGACCGTCAGCGAGGTCAAGGGCTTCGGCCGCCAGAAGGGCCAGACGGAAATCTACCGCGGCGCCGAATATTCCGTGAGCTTCCTGCCCAAGGTGAAGGTCGAGGTCGCCGTGTCCGACGACCAGTACGAGCAGGTTGTCGAGGCGATCCAGAAGGCCGCCAACACCGGCCGCATCGGCGACGGCAAGATCTTCGTTCTGGAGATCGCCCAGGCCGTGCGCATCCGCACCGGCGAGACCAACGCCGAGGCGCTGTAAGGCTGCCGACCCTCGGGGTCCGCTCCTTCCGGCGGGAACGGACCCGGCGGGCGCGCGTACCGCGCGCCTGTCCTCAATCCTCAGCCGGCTTCTTTTCCCTCAGTCGCCATTCTCAGTCGCCGAAGACGTCCGCCGCCATCGCACCGGCATAGTCGCGCACGTCGGCCGGCCAGTCCGCCGTCAGCACCTCGAACCGCGCGCGGTCCGCGGCATAGAGCGCCCGCACCGCCTCCTCATAGCCAGGACGGTCGCCGGCCAGTTCCAGCATGACGCGGTAAGCCGCCTCCTGCGCCCGGCGCACCCGGTCCTTCGCCTCGCCGCCCTTGCGCGCCTCGTCCACCAGTTTGCGCAGCGCCACCGACGCGCCGCCCGGCTGGGCGTTCAGCCAGTCCCAATGGCGCGGCAGCAGCGTCACCTCCCGCGCGACCACCCCCAGCTTCGGCCGTCCCGGCCCCCGCGGCGGCGGGGAGAGACGCCACGCAAGCTCCTCATCGCTTCCCCGCAGGTCGAGGTCGACCGCCTTGCCGGTGGCATCGTCGAACACCAGCACCGGCGGCCCATCCGGCTCCGCGTCCAGTGCCGCCCGCACCGCCCGCGCGACGCTCAGCGCATCCCCGGCGGCCAAGCGGCGCTCGCCGCGGAAGGCGGTGCAGAGGGTTTCGGCGGTGACGGACATGATCGGAACTCCGGTTGTAAGGCGCATATTTTACCCGGATGAAAAACGGGCGTCAATATCGCCCGGATGAAATGAGCGGGCGACCCGTAAGGACACTGTCTTCCGTCTCCTGTGACCGTTCGGCCACCCGCCGCGCCCAAAGGTTCTGGGCGCTTGTGCCCCCCGTGCCCCGCCGATAGGATCGGTCCCTCAATCGAAGACATGGCCGCCTCCCCGGGCCGGGGTGCGGCATCCGGGGTTGCGAAGAGGGTTGCGGTCGCCATGGTTTCTGCGGATTTCAGCGTCAACAGCGGTGCCGTCTTCACCGAGGCGATCGGCAACGACCGGCTCGACCTGCTGACCGACTATCCCTTCACCCGGCTGGCCAATCTGCTGGCGCCGATCACCCCGCGCGCCAACGTCGCTCCCGTCCTGCTGACGGTGGGCGAGCCGCAGCACACCCCGCCCGCCATCATCGAGGAGACGCTGCGCGCCAGCGCATCCGGCTGGAACAAGTATCCGCCGGTCGGCGGCACGCCGGAGTTCCGCGCCGCGACCGGCGACTGGCTGACCCGCCGCTACGATCTGCCGGCCGGGCTGCTGCATGCCGACAGCTCCATCCTGCCGCTGTCCGGCACGCGCGAGGCGCTGTTCATGCTGGCCCTGCTGGCGGTGCCGACGCAGAAGGCCGGGCGCCAGCCGGCGGTGCTGATGCCCAACCCCTTCTATGCGCCCTATGAGGGAGCCACCGTGATGGCGGGGGCGGAGCCGGTGTTCCTGTCGGCGACGCGCGAGACCGGCTTCCTGCCCGACCTCGACGCCCTGACGCCGGAGCTGCTGGAGCGCACGGCGCTCTTCTACCTCTGCACCCCCGCCAACCCGCAGGGGGCGGCGGCCACGCCGGCCTATCTCGCCAAGGCCATCGGGCTGGCGCGGCAGTATGGCTTCGTGCTGGCGGTCGACGAATGCTATGCCGAGATCTGGCTGGACGCCCCGCCAGTCGGCGCGCTCCAGGTCGCGGCCAAGCTTCACGAAACTAATGGCCTGCCCTACGCGGACGGCAAGCCCTGGTCCAACCTGCTGGTCTTCCATTCCCTGTCCAAGCGGTCGAGCGCCGCCGGCCTGCGCTCCGGCTTCGTCGCCGGCGACCCGGCGCTGATCGGCCGCTTCTCCCGCCTGCGCAGCTACGGCTGTGCCGGCATGCCGCTGCCGATCCTGGCCGCCAGCACCGCGCTGTGGCGCGACGAGGCCCATGTGGAGGAGAACCGCGCCGCCTACCGCGCCAAGTTCGCGGCGGCGGAGGCGGAGCTGGGCGGCCGCTACGGCTATTACCGCCCGGCCGGCGGCTTCTTCCTCTGGCTGGAGGTCGGCAACGGCGAGGAGGCCGCCAGGCGGCTGTGGGCGGAGGGCGCGGTCCGCGTCCTGCCCGGCGCCTATCTGTCGCGCAGCAACCCCGGCGAGCCGAACCCCGGCGAGGCCTTCATCCGCGTCGCCCTGGTGCAGGACACCGACACCGTCGCCCAGGCCTGCGCGTCCATCGTCCGCATTCTCGGCTGAGCGGTTCCGGCACCCGGTTCCGGCCAGCCCCTTTTTCGGTTTCTACAGCACGAGGTTTCCGTCCCATGGCCCGACCCGCCGGCCCCTCCTCCGCGCGCCCCCGGCCCAGCCTGGGACGGCCCGCCCCCAGCCCGCGCAAGGGAGCGCCCCGCGAGGCCGCGAAGGAACCGGGAAAGGACCGCATCCGCTCCGGCCGCAACCGGCAGGAAAAGCCGCCCTTCTTCTCGCCGGCCATGCGCGCCTTCGTCGTCGCCCGCGCGCGCGAGGCGATGGGGTTCGTGCTGGGGCTGTTCGGCCTGCTGCTGATGGTGCTGCTGGGCAGCTACGACCCGCATGACGCCTCGCTGAACTCGGTCCCCGCCACGGCGGGCGGCACGCACAACCTGTTCGGCATCCCCGGCGCCTATGCCGCCGACCTGCTGATCCAGTCGCTGGGCTGGGCCGCCTTCGTCATCGCGCTGGTGCCGATGTTCTGGGGCTGGCGGCTGGGGGCCCAGCGCAAGCTCGGCAACCCGCTGTTCCGCACCGTCCTGGCGCTGTGGGGCGTGTTCCTAGTGGCGATGGCGCTGGCCGGCCTGACCGACGCCTCCACCGATCCGCTGGCCCCGCTTCCGGGCGGCAGCATCGGCCAGGTGCTGCTGCGCGGGGTCGGCAACCTGTTCGGGGCCGAGCCGATGGTGGCGACCGTCGCCGCGGTGGGCGGCGGGCTGGTGCTGTTCCTGGCGGCCGGCCTGTCGATCGGCGAATGGATCGCCAGCTTCCGCGCGCTCGGCCGCGGCATGGTCAACGGCGTCCGCCTGATCCGCCAGGGCGCCCGCAACGGCGTGGATTCCCTGCGCCGCCACGGCCGCACTGCCGCGCAGGCCGCCTCGGTCGCGGTGGACGCCTCGCTGCGCGGCGACAAACGCGACATCCCGCGCTTCGACGAAGCCGTTCAGGTGACCCCGCTTCCCCCCGCCGGCCTCGACGCCGGCCGGATTCCGCCGACGACCGGCACCGCGGCAAGCCCGGCCGCCGCCAGCGGAGCCGACAAGCCGATCCGCACCGTTCCCATCGTCACCCCGCCCAAATCCGCCACGCCGGAGAGCAAGGGCGACAAATCGGACCCGCGGCAAAGCCGCCTGCCGCTGGGCGAGGAGGAGGGGCCGCAGGGCTACGAGCTGCCGCCGCTCGACCTGCTGCAGGTGCCGCCCACCGGCATCCGCGGCGAGCAGCTGGACGAGGCGGCGCTTCAGCGCAATGCCGGCCAGCTGGAAGGCGTGCTGGGCGATTTCGGCGTACGCGGCGAGATCCAGAAGGTCCATCCCGGCCCGGTCGTCACCCTGTACGAACTGGAACCGGCCCCCGGCACCAAATCCTCCCGCGTCATCGGCCTTGCCGACGACATCGCCCGCTCGATGAGCGCGGTGTCGGTCCGTGTCGCCGTGGTCCCCGGCCGCAACGTCATCGGCGTCGAGCTGCCCAACGCCAAGCGCGAGACCGTGCTGCTGCGCGAGCTGATGGCGGCCGAAGGCTTCGACAAGCATGGCGGCAAGCTGGCGCTGGCGCTCGGCAAGGACATCGGCGGCCAGCCGGTGGTCGCCGACCTCGCCCGCTTCCCCCACCTGCTGGTCGCCGGCACCACCGGCTCGGGCAAGTCGGTGGCGATCAACACCATGATCCTGTCGCTGCTCTACCGGCTGCCGCCGGAGCGCTGCCGCTTCATCATGATCGACCCCAAGATGCTGGAACTGTCGGTCTATGAAGGCATCCCCCATCTGCTGACGCCGGTCGTCACCGACCCCAAGAAGGCGGTGGTCGCGCTGAAATGGACGGTGCGGGAGATGGAGGACCGCTACCGCAACATGTCCAAGCTGGGCGTGCGCAACATCGAGGGCTACAACGCCCGCCTGCGCGAGGCGCGCGAGGGCGGCGAGTCGCTGACCCGCCGCGTCCAGACCGGCTTCGATCCCGACACCGGCAAGCCGCTGTTCGAGGAGCAGCCGCTCGACCTGACCGAGCTGCCCTACATCGTGGTCATCGTCGACGAGATGGCCGACCTGATGCTGGTCGCCGGCAAGGACATCGAGGCGGCGATCCAGCGCCTCGCCCAGATGGCACGTGCCGCCGGCATCCACCTGATCATGGCGACGCAGCGTCCCTCGGTCGACGTCATCACCGGCACCATCAAGGCCAACTTCCCGACCCGCATCAGCTTCCAGGTCACCAGCAAGATCGACAGCCGCACCATCCTCGGCGAACAGGGCGCCGAGCAGCTGCTGGGCCAGGGCGACATGCTCTACATGGCCGGCGGCGGCCGCATCACCCGCGTCCACGGCCCCTTCGTCTCGGACCACGAGGTCGAGCAGATCGTCAGGTTCCTCAAGGCCCAGGGCGAGCCGAACTATGTCGACGCCATCCTGGAGGACGAGGAAGGCGAGGAGTCCTTCGACGACGGCGCCCTGCCCGGCACCGGCGGCGGATCGGGCGACGACCTCTACGACAAGGCGGTGGCGGTGGTCTGCCGCGAGCGCAAGGCCTCGACCAGCTTCATCCAGCGCCAGCTCCGCATCGGCTACAACTCCGCCGCCCGCCTGATCGAGCGGATGGAAACCGAAGGGGTGGTGAGCAAGCCCAACCACTCCGGCAAGCGCGAAGTTCTGGCCCGCAACATCGACGACTGAGTGTTTTCGGGCTGCCCGTTGACAGCGGGCGGGTGCAGCACCAATATCGCGGGTAGGCGGGCCGAGGACGGCAATTCCCTGGCCCGCCCGCCCGATCTTAGTGCGTCAGAAGGTCAAGCAGCCGCTTGACGATCTCCAGCACCAGGATGAGGAGAGTGAGGATTTTCTCCATCCTCCAGCCCTCCGTTGGTACGGCGGCGATGGCGGCCCTCCCGCCATCGCGTCCGCCGGCGGACTATGGCGCAGGCGATCACGTCCGCAAACGGGAAACACGCACAGTCGTATTCTTTTCCTGATTGCAGGCAGCACTGCCGGTACGGTGCTTCGCGTCAGCGCCGCAACGGCACCAGCGATCCCAGCAGGAACAGCGCGGCGGCAGCCACCACCACGCTCGGCCCCCCCGGCAGATCCCAGGTCAGCGAGGCCAGGATCCCGGCGATCACCGCCAGGATGCCCAGGACCGACGCCAGCGCCGCCATCCCTTCCGGCGTGCGGGCGAAGCGGCGGGCGGATGCCGCCGGGATGATCAGCAGCGACGTGATCAGCAGGATGCCGACGATCTTCATGGCGATGGCGATCACCAGCGCGATCAGCAGCATGAAGGCCAGCCGCAGGGCGTCGACCGGCATGCCCTCCACCCGCGCCAGATCCTCGTCCACCGTCACCGCCAGCAGCCGGCGCCACAACAGCGCCAGACCGGTGAGCGCCACCGCACCGCCGCCATAGATCGCCATCAGGTCGCCGTCGGTCACCGACAGGATGTCGCCGAACAGATAGGCCATCAGATCGACGCGCAGCGTCTCCAGAAAGGCCAGCGCCACCAGCCCCAGCGACAGCGAGCCGTGCGACAGGATGCCCAGCAGCGTGTCGGCCGCCAGATGGCGGCGCCGCTGCAACGCCACCAGCGCCAGCGCCAGCGACACGCAGACCACCATCACGCCGATCATCGGGTTGACGCCCAGCAGGAAGCCCAGCGTCACCCCCAGCAGGGCGGAATGGGACAGCGTGTCGCCGAAATAGGCCATGCGCCGCCACACCACGAAGGAGCCCAGCGGCCCGGCCAGCAGGGCGATGCCGCCGCCGGCCAGCAGGGCGCGGATCACGAACTCATCCATGGCAGCAGTCCCCATCATGGTCGTGCACGACCTTGCCGTCCTCGGCATGGGCATGGTCGTGGTGATGGACATAGACCGCGAGGTCGCGGGCATGGCCGCCGAACAGGGCGTGATATTCCGGATGCCGGCTGACATCCTCCGGCCGGCCGGAACAGCAGACATGGGCGTTCAGGCAGATCACCCGGTCGGTGCGCGCCATCACCGTGTGCAGGTCGTGGCTGACCAGCAGCACGCCGCAGCCGCGCCGCTGCCGCACCTGGGCGATGCGGTTGAACAGCTCCGCCTGCCCATGCACGTCCACCGCCTGGTCGGGCTCGTCGAGCACCAGCAGATCCGGCTCGCCCAGCAGGGCGCGGGCCAGCAGCACCCGCTGCATCTCGCCGCCGGAAATCGTCTGCACCGCCGAGTCGGCAAGCCGCGTCACCCCGGCCTCCTCCAGCGCCGCCGCCACCTGATCTGCGGTCACCGGACGCCACAGCGCCAGGAACCGGCGCACGGTCAGCGGCAGCGTCTGGTCCACCGACAGCCGTTGCGGCATGTAGCCGATGCGCAGGTTCGGGCGCCGCAGCACCCGCCCGCCGTCGGCTGCCGTCAGCCCCAGCACGGCGCGCACCAGCGTCGTCTTGCCGGCACCGTTCGGGCCGATCAGCGTCACCACTTCGCCCGGCTCGACGGCGATGTTGACGCGGTCCAGCACGGTGCGGCTGCCGAAACGGACGGTCAGATCCTCGGTCCAGGCGAGCGGGCCGGCGAAGAGGGCGGAGCTATCCCTGGTTGGGTACGGTGTTGACATGTTACGTTATAACGTGACACCAAAGTGAAACCGGTTTCCCTATGCGCTGAAACCGGAAGCCTGTCCAGCAAGTCTAGAGGATCCCTCCCATGCGTCGATTTGCCCTGTCCAGCTTTCTGACCGGCACCCTGAGCGCTCTTGTCGCCACCGCCAGCGCCACTGTCGCCCTGCCGGCCTGGGCCGAGGCGCCGAAGGTCGTGGTCTCGATCAAGCCGATCCATTCGCTAGTCGCCGCGGTCATGCGTGGGGTGGGCGACCCGGTCCTGCTGGTCCGCGGCGGCGCCTCGCCGCACAGCTACACGATGAAGCCGTCGGATGCGAAGGCGCTGTCGGCCGCCGATCTGGTGGTCTGGGTCGGTCCCGAGCTGGAAGGGTTCCTGGAAAAGCCGCTGAAGGCCAACGCACCGAAGGCGACGCGGCTGACCCTGATGGAGCAGACGGGCCTGACCCTGCTGCAGACCCGCGAAGGTGGCGCCTGGGAGGCGCATGACCATGGGGATGACGGGCACGGCCACAAGGATCACGACCACAAGGGCCATGACCACGCTGCGGATCACGACGACGACCATGACGAGCTGAACAGCCATATCTGGCTCGATCCCGCCAATGCGCGCGCCATCGTCACCGCGACGGCGGACGCGCTGGCCGCCAGGGATCCGGCCGATGCGGAGGCCTACCGCACCAACGCCGACCGCACGCTCCAGGCCATCGACGCGCTGGATGCCGAACTGAAAGCCACGCTGGCGCCGCTGAAGGACAAGCCCTTCGTCGTCTTCCACGACGCCTACCAGTATTTCGAGGCGCGCTACGACCTGTCGGCGGTCGGTTCCATCACCGTCAGCCCGGACCGCCGCCCGTCGGCCAAGCGGCTGTCGGCGATCCGCGCCAAGATCGCCGGGCTGAACGCCGCCTGCGTCTTCGCCGAACCGCAGTTCGAACCGACGCTGGTCCGCACGGTGGTGGAAGGCACCAAGGCCAGGACCGGCGTGCTCGACCCCGAAGGCGCCGACCTGCCGGAGGGCGAGGCGCTCTACCCCACCCTGATGCGCAACCTCGCCGCATCGCTGCGCGGCTGCCTTGGCGCTTAAGCCACGACCGGGCCTGTGCTAAACCGCTGGGAGGCGGGAAAGTACGGCCGGAAGAGCTGGCCGGAAGAGCTGGCCGCAAGCGTTGAACAGAGGATGGGCGTCATGAAGATCGGTGTCGTCGGGTGCGCTGGGCGCATGGGCCAGATGCTGGTGCGCGAGATTGCGGCGACCGCGGGCTGCACGCTGGCCGGCGGGACCGAGCGGGTGGGCGGTCCGGCGCTGGGCAGGGATCTGGGCATCCTGGCCGGGATCGACCCGCTGGGCGTGACCGCCATCGACGACCCGGTCGCGCTCTTCGCCGAGGCCGACGCGGTGATCGACTTCACCAGCCCAGACTCGACGGAGCGGCACGCCGCGCTCGCCGCCCAGTCGGAAACCGTGCTGGTCGTCGGCACCACCGGGCTCAACCCGTCGCAGCAGGCGGCCATTGCCACCGCGGCCACCCACACCGCTATCGTCCAGTCGCCCAACATGTCGCTGGGCGTCAATTTGCTGCTGGCCCTGGTCGAGCAGGTCGCCCACGCGCTGGACGACGATTACGACATCGACATCCTGGAGATGCACCACCGCCGCAAGGTCGATGCGCCGTCGGGCACCGCGCTGGGCCTCGGCCGCGCCGCGGCGGCCGGGCGCGGGGTGGCGCTGGAGGATGTCTGGCAGAAGGTGCGCGACGGCCACACCGGCGCCCGCCCGCGCGGCGAGATCGGCTTCGCCACGCTGCGCGGCGGCGACGTGATCGGCGACCACACCGTGTTCTTCGCCAGCGAGGGCGAGCGGGTCGAACTGACCCACAAGGCGTCGGGCCGCGGGATCTACGCCAAGGGCGCCGTCCGCGCCGCCCTGTGGGCGCAGGACAAGACGCCGGGCCTCTACAGCATGCGCGACGTGCTGGGCGTCTGAAAACCGGCCCCCGAAAACCAGGCGGGGCGGCGGGTGTTACGTCCCCGCCCCGTCGCGTTCCAGCACCGTCAGGAAAGCGTCGACCACCCGCGGGTCGAAATGGCTGCCGGCTTCCGCCCGCAGCAGGTCCAGCACCTCGGCGATGTCCCACGCCTTCTTGTAGGGGCGGCGGTGCAGCAGGGCGTCGAACACGTCGGCGACGGCGACGATGCGGCCGGCCAGCGGGATGGCGTCGCCGGCCAGCCCCTTCGGATAGCCGCTGCCGTCGAACTTCTCGTGATGGCTCTCGGCGATCTCCGCGCCCATCGACAGATAGCCGTGGCGGTCGCCTCTGCAGGCATCGCGCAGGATGCTGCCGCCGATGGCGGCATGCTCGCGCATCACCGTCATCTCCGCCTCGTCCAGCCGGCCCGGCTTGCGCAGGATGGCGTCGGGGATGCCGACCTTACCGACATCGTGCAGCACGCTGGCCAGCCCGATGGTGTCGCAGAACCAGTCGTCCAGCTCCTGCGCGAAAACGTTGCGGGCCTGGAGTTCGCGGGCGATGGCGGTGGCCCAGCGGCCCAGCCGCTTCACATGGTCGCCGGTGACCTCGTCCTTGTATTCGGCCAGCTTGCCCAGCGCATGGACGGTGGCGATCTGCGCCTGGTTCAGCCGCTCGTAAAGCCGCAGATTGTCCAGCCCGACCGCCGCCTTGGTGCAGAGCAGCTCCACCAGCGGCCGGTCGCCCGCGGCGAAGGGGCCGCCCAGCAGGCAGAGCGCCAGCGGCGGCGCATCGCGGCCGCGCAGCACGGCGACTCCGCAGCGGTCGCTCCAGCGCGTCTGCCCGTCGGCCAGCGCCGCCATGATCGTAGCCGCGGCTTCCGCCGGCAGCATGTCGGTGGCCGCCTCCGGCGGCAGGTCGGGCGGCAGCCCGGCCTCCGCCACGATGGACGGCTGCCCGTCCTCCCCGACGGCGCACAGCAGGGCGGAGTGGGCACCGGTCGCCAGCGCCGCCGCCCACCCGACCAGCCCGGCCAGGAACTGCGGGCGCGAGCGCAGCCCGGCCAGATGGTCGGCCGCCTCCATCACCCGCTCCAGCCCCTGGCGGCCATGCTCGATGGTGGCGATGTGCCGGTAGGAGCGCAATGCGGCGACGGCGGCGGTGTAGAGCTTCTGCGCCGTCAGTTCGCTCTTCGCCTTGTAATCGTTGATGTCGTAGGTGTCGATCACCTGCCGTTCGGGCGCCTGCCCCGGCTGGCCGGTGCGCAGGATGATGCGGATGTGCCGGTTGCCCATCTCCTCGCGGATGTGGCGGACCAGCTTCAGCCCGGCATCGTCGGTCTCCATCACCACGTCCAGCAGGATGGCGGCGATGCCGGGATGCTCGGCCAGCAGCGACCGCGCCTGCCTTGCGGTGTAGGCGGACAGGAAGCGGACCGGCCGCTCCTCGAACATCATCTCGCCCAGCACCACGCGGGTGATGGCGTGGACCTCGTGGTCGTCGTCGACGATCAGGATCAGCCAGGGCGGATTGCGCCGCCCGCTATCGGCGGACTCCTCCGCTTCGGCGGCGAATTCCAGGACATCCCCGGCGGAGTCCCGCCGGAGAGTGTCCGCCATGTCGGCCCTTTTGCCCCCGTCGACCATCACCGCCCCCGCGGATCGATTTGCTTCCGCCGGCGTCAAGAACGTTACCGGCGCGTGCATCACCCCATTCGCAGACAATTTTCGGTGAAGTTATAATGATTTGTCAATCAAGCGGCTCAGGCCGTCCGCTTCCAGGCCACGGTCAGCAGCCCGGCGCCCATCAGCAGCGAGCCGCCGACCCGGTTGACCGTCCGCTGCACCGACGGAGTCCTGACCGCGCGCCGCGCCGCCGAGGCCAGCAGGGCATAGCCGGCGGCGTTCAGCGTCGCCAGCACCAGGAAGGTCGCCTCCATCACCACCATCTGCCCGGCCAGCGGCCGGCCGGTGTCGAGGAACTGCGGCAGGAAGGCGACGAAGAAGACGATGCTCTTGGGGTTCAGCGCGGTGACGGCATAGGTGTGCAGCATCATGCGCCAGGGCTTGACGTCCGAGTCGTCGGCCACCGCCTCCGCGTCCCTGACCGGCGCCCGCCACAGCTTGATGCCGAGATAGAGGAGATAGGCGGCGCCCGCCCATTTCAGCAGGGTGAACAGCGCCGCCGAGGTCGACAGCAGCACCCCCAGCCCCAGCATGGAAGCGGTCATCGCCGTGAAGTCGCCCAACGCCACCCCGGCCACCGTCGCCATGGCCGATTTCCGCCCATGGCCCAAGGCATAGGACACGACGATCAGCACCGTCGGCCCCGGGATCATCAGCATGATGGCGGAGGCGGCAGCGAAGGCGAGCCACAGGTCGGCGGACATGGTGCAGTCTCCGGTATGGATAGTGACCCACTCATCAATCCACAACCGGCAGGCCTGCGCAATGGTGTTGGAGGCGGGACGGACCGTGGCGCCCATAAGCAAAAGCCGTCCCGGCGCAAGAGCGCAGTGGCGGCGGAGCCGGCCGAAATTCGCCGCGTCAGACCCGCGAAACGGTCACAGGCGGAATAATTCGCTGCGCCCTATGTTGGTCCCGATATCGGCCGGTTCGCGGCGGCAACGCCCAGGCGCCGGTTGTGACTCCATCGTCGAATTGTCACAGCCGAACGTCATAGGCACCATTGTGGAATCCGGAACGAAGGTCTAGTTTGTTTGTGCCCCCAACGATTTCCCGAGCATGGGAAGGTGCCATCCATGAACCTGCACAATCTGGCCAGCGATATGGTGCAAACCGCTCTGGCCTGTGAAAAGGCGCTCCCCGGACGGGCGAACGCCGACGAACACGATCTCGCCCGGCACATCCTGGTCGAACCCGACCACGCCTGGCACGTTTGCGAGACCTACGCCCGCGCTGTCAGCATTCCGGTCGAACAGCTCCCGGTCAGCCAGCTCCGCGGCCTCATCAGCGACATCGTCCTGTCGAAGCTTCCCCGTTACGACTGAGTTTCTCGATCCCAAGGGCCGGCGCCGTATCCGGCCGATGGCCGGAACGTTCCGGGTTTTCCGAACCCCGCACTCCAAGTTCCGTGGTGCCACCATGGCGATCGAGCTTCATTCCTTTACCGTAACGCTGGCCGTCGCGGATGCGACCGGCTGTTCCAGCGCCGCCGAACACCGTGCCCGCATCTGGAAGGCCGTGTCCGACCTGTCGGCCGCCGTCCGCAATGCCGGCATGGCGACCGAGGCCCGTCTCCGCGGCCAGGACCGCCAGGGCCATGTCCTGTTCGAGGCGACCGACACCGGCGCCGCCTTCCTGCGCGGCCTTCCCGCCATCGCCAGCGTCGATGACGCGCGCAGAAACGGCGGTCGCTTCCAGCTTCGTCACTGACGGGCCGGCGGGCATAGGCCGCGACCGAAAAAGCAAAGGCCCGCCGCTCCGATTCGGAGCGGCGGGCCTTGCCCTGTCAGACACAGGGTTCAGCGCGCGCGGTGGCGCAGCGGCCGGACGTTGCTTTCGGTCTCGGCCTCTTCCTCGGTGGGGCGCACCTTCTTCAGCTGGACGATGAAACGCTCGGCGCCGTTCTCCATCACGGCGATGCCGGTCAGGCCATGCGCCCAGTCACAGGGAACGACGTGGATTTCCTTGATGGTGGCGGTGCCGGCCGCAAGCTCCGCACGGTCCAGGACCACGTCCCCGACCCGGAACCCCAAATAGGCGTCGATCAGCATTCTCTTGGGCGTCCGTCTTCCGTTTCAGGCCACGCACCGGGGCCGGCACCGACGGCCGGGCTCCCTTACGATGGACCATCTTGCCATAGATTGGGCCGTTCGCGACGCTTTCCCAGCGATGACGACGCAGTAAACCGACAGGGACCCCCGTTTGTCCCATTGCCGGCGGGGCCGGACGGCAGGTGCGGAAGCGGCCGTCCCCGTCCGAGGGAGGAGACGGAAACGGCCGCTTCGGCGGTCCCCGGCCCCTTGGGCGGATGCCCGGGACCGGGGCGGGAACGCCAGCCGTCGCACCAGCGGCGACCGGGACGGCGGCGTCCGGCAGGCGCAGAATAGTTCTGTCGACAAACCATTTGCGCCCCCTACCTTCGTTCAGCCCTGCACAGTTCTTGAGCAATTCCGAGCCCGCCCGTTGGCGGCGGTGGGAGCATTGCGATAGGGTCTTCGCACAGCTCCCCCTTCCCACCCCAAAGAGGTCCGTCGGTCGTGCAGAGTTGGCTGGTGCTGGCCGTTTCGGCGGCCTATCTGGGGGTTCTGTTCGCCATCGCCTGGTGGGGCGACCGGCGCACCGCCGGGGGCGCGCTGCTGTCGGCCTCGCCGCGGGCGACCGGCATCCTCTTTGCGCTGACGCTGTGCATCTACAACACCAGCTGGAGCTTCTACGGCTCGGTCGGCCGGGCCTCGGCCAGCGGGTTCGATTTCCTGCCGATCTATCTGGCGCCGATGATCCTGCTGCTGCTGGCCCGTCCGGTGCTGACCAAGACCATCGCCATCACCAAGGCGCAGAACGTCACCTCCATCGCCGACTTCATCGGCGCCCGCTACGGCAAGAGCCAGGCGGTGGCGGCGCTGGTGACGCTGACGGCGCTGGTCGGCGTGCTGCCCTACATCGCCTTGCAGCTGAAGGCGGTCGCCGCCAGCTTCGACGTGCTGACGGCCCCCTCGCTGGCCGCCCCGGCCGCCCTGCCGCCACCGGTCTGGGGCGACACCGCCTTCGCCGTGGCGCTGTCGATGGCGGTCTTCACCATCCTGTTCGGCGTCCGCCACATCAACGCCAGCGAGCATCACCGCGGCCTGATGCTGGCCATCGCCTTCGAAAGCCTGGTGAAGCTGACCGTCTTCCTGGCGGTGGCGGCCTTCATCGTCTGGGGCATGTTCGACGGCTACACCGACCTGATCGCCCGGCCGCAGGCCGAACCGCTGCTGTCGCCCGACTTCACCGACCCGACCTGGTGGTCGAACACGGCGATCTCGATCATCGCCTTCCTCTGCCTGCCGCAGATGTACCATGTGATGACGGTGGAGAACGACAGCCCCCGCCATCTGCGCGCCGCCGCCTGGATGTACCCTTCCTATCTGGTGGCGCTGAGCGCCCTGATGATCCCCATCGCGGTCGCCGGCCTCATCACGTTCGAGGACGGCATCAACCCCGACACCTTCATGATCACCCTGCCCATCGCGGCGGGGGCTGGCGGCTTCAGCCTGCTGTCCTTCATCGGCGGCCTGTCGGCGGCGACCGGCATGGTCATCGTCGCCGCGGTGTCGCTCAGCACCATGCTGTGCAACGACGTGGTGATGCCGCTGCTGCTCAGGCGCAAGCACTTCGCCGCCCGCGTCGGCCGGCGCGACATGGTCGGCACGCTCCTGCTGGTGCGGCGGCTGTCGGTGGTGGGCATCCTGCTGCTGGCCTATGTCATGCACCGGCTGGTCGACCGCGACTACCCGCTGACCGTCATCGGCCTCTTGTCCTTCGTCGCGGTGGCGCAGTTCGGGCCGGCCTTCTTCGGCGGGCTCTACTGGCGGCGGGCCAACCGGGTGGGGGCACTGGCCGGGCTGGGCGCCGGCTTCCTGCTGTGGGTCTACACGCTGCTGGTGCCGTCGATGGCGCGCATCGTGCCGGTGCCGGACGCCTTCCTCGATCACGGCCCCTGGGGCATCGGCTGGCTGCGGCCGCAGGCGCTGTTCGGGATCGAGGGGCTGGACCCCATCTCCCACGCCAGCCTGTGGAGCCTGCTCGCCAACCTGATCGCTTTCGTCGCCGGCTCGCTGCTGGCGCGGCCCAGCGCGGTGGAGCGCACCCAGGCCGTCTTCTACACCAGCGCCAGCGCCGACCGCGACGAGGACGACACTCCCCAGGCGCTGGCCAAACTGGCCGACCTGCGGGCGCTCGCCATCCGCTTCGTCGGGGCGGAGCGCGGCAACGCCGCCTTCGATGCGTACGCCGCCAGAGGCGGCCTGCTCCATGCCGCCGGACGCAAGGGCGAGACCGGCCCAGCCGACCTCGACGCCGTCCGCTTCACCGAGACGCTGATCGCCGGCGCCATCGGGGCGGCGTCGGCGCGGGTGGTGATGGCCGCTTCGCTGCAAGGCCGCACGCTGTCGCGCGGCGACGCCATGGCAATGCTGGACGAGGCGTCCGAGGCGCTGCGCTTCAACCGCAAGCTTCTCCAGGCGACGCTGGAGAACATCGGCCAGGGCATCTGCGTGATCGATGCCGACCACCGCATCGCCGCCTGGAACCACCGCTATCTGGAACTGCTCGACCTGCCGGCCGACATGGTGCGGGTTGGCGTGCCCTTCGCCGACCTGATCCGCTTCAACGAGCGGCGCGGCGAATACAGCGCCCACGACATGACGGCGCTGCTGACCAACCGCGATACCGCCAACCAGCAATGGCCCTACCGCTACGAGCGGCGCCGCCCCGACGGCACGGTGCTGGAGATCGTCGCCAACCCGCTGCCGGAAGGCGGCTATGTCTCGACCTACACCGACGTGACCGAGCGCTACCGTGCCGCCGAAGCCCTGCGCGAGGCCAACGAAAGCCTGGAGCATCGCGTGCAGGAACGCACCGACGCCCTGCAACAGGCGAAGGCGGAGGCCGAGGCGGCGAATGCCAGCAAGACCCGCTTCCTCGCCGCCGCCAGCCACGATCTGCTGCAACCGCTGAACGCCGCCCGCCTGTTCGTCTCGGCGCTGGAGGAGAGCATGCGGGGGCCGCTGCCGACGCCCGACCAGCGGGAGTCGGAATGCGGCATGATCGACAACGCCGCCGCCTCCCTGCGCTCGACCGAGATGCTGCTGGGCGGGCTGCTCGACATCTCCTCGCTGGACGCCGGCAATGTCCGGGTGAAGATGCGCAGCTTCGCCATCGACGAACTGCTGGGCGGGCTGGGGGTGGAGTTCTCCGCCCTGGCGCAGGAACGCGGGCTGACCTTGAAGGTGGTGGGCTGCGGCGCGGTGGTGCGCTCCGACCCGCAGCTTCTGCGCCGGGTGTTGCAGAATTTCCTGTCCAACGCCATCCGCTACACGCCGAAGGGCCGCGTCCTGCTCGGCTGCCGGCGCCGCCGCGATCCCGTTCACGGCGACCGTCTGCGCATCGAGGTGTGGGACACCGGCCCCGGCATCCCCGAGGCCAAGCGCCATGAGGTGTTCGAGGAGTTCCGCCGGCTGGGCGGCGAAAACGGCGGCGGCAATCCGGCCGACAAGGGATTGGGCCTGGGCCTCGCCATCGTCGACCGTATCGCCCGGCTGCTCGACCATCCCGTCAGCCTGCGCTCCACCGTCGGGCGCGGCACCGGCTTCGCGGTGGAGGTGCCGATGGAGCAGTCGCGCGCCACCCCGGTCACCCGGCCGGTCTCCACCCCCGCCGCCCTGTCGGCCGGGCTTCTGGTCCTGTGCATCGACAATGAGGAGCCGATCCTGGCGGGCCTGCGTGCGCTGCTCGGCCAATGGGGCTGCCGGGTGGCGACCGCGTCGGACGTCGCCGGGGCGCTGGCGGCGCTCGCCCCCTTCGACGGGGCGCTTCCCGATGTGGTCTGTGTCGATTATCACGTGGGGGACGGCCAGACGGGGCTTGCGGTTCTGGAGCGGTTGCGGGAATTGTGGGACCGCCCGGTCAAGGGGCTGCTGCTGACCGCCGACCGCTCCGAAGCGGTGCGGGCGGAGGCGGAGCGTTGCGGCTGCGGGGTGCTCTACAAACCGGTGAAGCCGGCGTCGCTGCGCCGCTTCCTGAACGGGGCGGCCTTGCAGACGGCGGCCGTGGCCGAGCGTTAAGGCTGGAACCGGACAAAAGCCGGGCGGCCGCAAATGGGGGGAGTGCGGAAGCCATGGGCGAGGACAGCGCAGCAGGCGCATCGAAAACGGCTGGACAGACGGCGGCTGAACAATCGGCAGCCGGGCAAACGGCGGCCGGACAGACGACAATCGTCATCGGCGACGACCATCCGCTGGTTCAGGCGGCGCTGCGCGACGCGCTGGGCAGGGCGATGCCGGAGGTGCGGGTGATCGAATGCCCGGACCTCGATTCGGTGATGACCGCGGTGGGGCAGCAGCCTGACGGGATAGACCTCGTGCTGCTCGACCTGAACATGCCCGGCACCCACGGCTTCGCCGGCCTGTTCCTGATGCTGGCCCACCATCCGACCGTGCCGGTCGCCATCCTGTCGGCCTTGCAGGATCCCGACACCATCCGCCGGGCGCTGGCCTATGGCGCCTCGGGCTACATCCCGAAATCGCTGTCGATGCCGGCGATGGCCGACGCCATCCGCGCCATCCTGTCCGGCGAGACCTGGGCGCCGCCGCTGTCGGCGGTGTCGTCGGAAGCCGACGAGGCCGACGCTGCCCGCCGCTTCGCCTCACTGTCGCCGCAGCAGCTGCGCATCCTGACGATGATCGTCGACGGCAAGCTGAACAAGCAGATCGCCGGCGAACTGAACGTGTCGGAGCAGACGGTGAAGGTCCACGTCTCCAGCATCCTGCGCAAACTGAACGTGGTCAGCCGCACCCAGGCCGCCGTCGTCGCCGGCCGTCTGGCGGTGGGCGGCGACGTGCTGCGGTGATGTCCGCCTCTTTCCCCTAACCCCGCCCCCGAGTGCCCCATGGTCCTGCTGCTGAGCATTTCGCTGACCCTGTCGCTTGTCGTCCTGCTCGGCGCCGCGGCGATGGAGCGGGCGGCGATCCTCGGCCGGATCAACGGAGCCAATGGCTTGACGATCCTCGTGGCGCTGGTTGCCTCGGCCGTTGCCTCCCTCGTCGTGGCTCTGCTCGCCGGCTGGATCGGCGGGTGGGGCGCCATGCTGACGGTCCTGGTGGGATCGGCCCTCTACCACTGGGCGATGGCGAAGCTGCTGCTGAGCGGCTTGCAGGCCATCGCGTCCCACATCGCCGCCGCCGACCGGGCGAAGCCGCCATTGTGCTGACCTCGCATTCCGTTCTTCCTTTGTACGCATAAGCTGGCGCTTGATCCGCCGCTTTGCTAAGCTGCCGTCATCATGCCCACCGCCCTGCACAGCGTCTGCCGCGACTGCGCCGCCGCCCTGCCGGGTGAGATGACGCGCTGCCCGAAATGCGGCAGCCGGCGGCTGTTCCGCCATGCCGAGCTGCACAGCCTGCCCATCGGCCACATCGACTGCGACAGCTTCTACGCCACGGTGGAGAAGCGCGACCGGCCGGAGCTGGCCAGCCGCCCGGTGATCGTCGGCGGCGACGACCATCGCGGCGTGGTCGCCGCCTGCTGCTATGTCGCGCGGATATCGGGCGTGCGCTCGGCCATGACGATCCGCGAGGCGCTGGACCGCTGCCCCGACGCCACCATCATCCGCCCCAACATCGCCAAATACAAAGAGGTCGGCCATCGCGCCCGCGAGATCATGGAGGCCTTCACCCCGCTGGTCGAACCGATCAGCATCGACGAGGCCTATCTCGACCTGACCGGCGTGGAAGACCGCCTCAGCATCAGCCCGGCCCAGGCGCTGGTGGAGATCGTCCGCCGCTTCGAGCGGGAACTGCGCATCACCGCCTCCATCGGGCTCAGCTACAACAAGCTGCTGGCGAAGATCGCGTCGGACCTCGATAAGCCGCGCGGCTTCTCCGCGCTGGGCCGGGCGGAGGCGGCGGCCTTCCTGGCGCCCAAGCGGGTGACCATCCTGTGGGGCGTCGGCCCGGCGCTGGAGCGCAAGCTGTTCGCCGACGGCATCACCCGCGTCGGCGACCTTCAGGACAGGGACGAGCATTGGCTGGTCAAGCGCTACGGCGCCATGGGCCGGGTGCTCTACAGCTACGCCCGCGGCGAGGATTCCCGCCGGGTCCATCCCGAGTCGCCGAGCAAGAGCATCTCGTCGGAGGAAACCTTCGACTGGGACGTCACCACCCTGCCCGCCCTGGCGCAGGAACTGCGCCCGCTGGCCGACAAGGTCGCCCGCCGGCTGGAGCGCGAGGGGCTGCTCGGCCGCAGCGTGGTGCTGAAGCTGAAGACCAAGGATTTCCAGCAGCTCACCCGCTCCCGCCGGGTGGAGCCGACCCGCTCGGCCGAGGCGATCCTGGCGGCCGGCATCGCGCTCCTGGAGCGCGAGGTCGACGGCCGCGCCTTCCGCCTGATCGGCATCGGCTGCACCGACCTGACCCATCCGGAAACCGCCCCCGACCCGGAACTCGACCTGTTCGGGTGAGAGGGAACATGAAAGCTCAGCGGCCTTGGCACAGGGCTGTATTTCCCATCGGACGGCACGAACCGGAGCAACGTCGCAAGGCTCTGGCCGCTCAGCCGACGAAGCGGTTGTGATGCGTCTTGCGTGCAGTCGCTCTTCCGGCCGCGGATCATGCGGCGACGGCGCCCCCGTCCGCGATGGGAGGCTCGACGGCCAAAACGGTAAGGGTCTTCGCCTCGCCCTCGCGCGTGTACCATGTGATCGACTGCCCTTCCGCGACGCCAATGAGGGCCGCGCCAATGGGGGTCAACACCGACACCCGACCGGCCGCGAGGTCGGCATCCCCCGGATAAACCAGGGTGACAGTCCGCTCCTGTCCGGTTACCTCATCCCGGAACGCCACGCGCGCGCCCATCGTGACCACCGTCGTCACGAGTTCGCCGGCATCGATCACCGCAGCGCGCTCCAGTTCGACCGTGAGATACGCGTATACATCGGGCAACCGCTCGGAAACGGCCTCTACCAGAGCCGAGAGGCGGTCATGGTCGGCGGCGGTCAGCACGATGGGCGGAAACTGGTCTGCGGGACGCATCAAGGTCTTCCTTCGCTTTTCTCGGCATGCACAACCGACTGCCAGGCGACGCCCCCCGGTGGACGCCTCATCGGTCATGCAGCGGTTGCACGTGATAAACCCGCGACCGCATGGATGCGGTTCGAGCGGCTCTCTTGGATTTGGAGACGATGTCGGCCCCGGACGGTCCGGGAGCCTTGCCTCAGGCGACCAGATCCGGGGCGGGCGAGCCTGCGTGAACGCGGCCTGCACGCAGGAGGTTACGGATATGGCGGGGCGGCAGTGTCATGGTTCCCCGAACTTGGACAGGTTCGCTCCGGAATTCAAGGATTACACGATCACGACGGTGGCACGCGGCCCTTCCACTCCCTGAAGCAGGCCCTTCCTGAGCGAACGTGCCCTCTTGGGCAAGAGGAAGAGGTTCCCTCAACGATCAGTCCGCCCGTTCCTCCAGCGCCGGCAGGCTGCCTGGGCGCACGATGCTGCGGATGGCGAAGCTCGACTGGATGCGCACCACGCCGGGCAGGCGCGACAGCGAGTCCTTGTAGATGCGATCGTAATCGCTGGGATTCTGCGCCACCACCCGCAGCAGATAGTCGGAGCTACCGGACAGCAGGTAGCATTCCCGCACCTCCGGGCAGCGGCGGACGGCAGCGTCGAAGCGGCGCAGATATTCGTCGGTCTGCCGTTCCAGCGTGATCTGGACGATGACGGTCACCGACCGCTCCTCGTCCGCCGTCTCGATGATGGCGGTATAGCCGCGGATGACGCCGGAATGCTCCAGCATGTGCAGGCGGCGCAGGCAGGCCGAGGGCGACAGCCCGACCTCCGCCGCCAGCTTGGCGTTGCTCATCCGGCCGTCCTTGCGGAGCAGGCGCAGGATCTTGTGGTCCAGGGCGTCCAGGGCGTGCATGCAACTTTATTCGAAGACGTGGCGGATCGTGCGAAAGCACCACCACACTATGGGGGATTCATGCAAGGCTTTGCAGAGATTCACCCGCTTCGCCAGCCGTATAGTGACATCGCTGAGACAATCCGCCCCACCGATGGTTTCCTGGGATACCAATGGTTCTGCTGGATTCGATTGGCCGGATTGACTGAAACGGGCGTTCGGATCGGGGAGATCTCGCATGGTCATGCGCATCGGCGTTCCCAAGGAAATCAAGAACCACGAGTACCGCGTCGGGCTGACGCCGGCATCTGTCCGCGAACTCACGGCGGACGGCCATTCCCTGCTGGTGCAGAGCGGCGCCGGCGCCGAGATCGGCTTTTCCGACGAGGCCTACCGCGCGGCGGGGGCCGAGATCGCCGAAACCGCCGAGGAGGTCTTTGCGAAGGCCGAGCTTATCGTGAAGGTCAAGGAGCCGCAGCCGGCGGAATGTCGCAGGCTGCGCCCGGATCAGGTGCTCTTCACCTATCTGCACCTCGCCCCCGATCCCGAACAGGCCCGGCTGCTGATGGACAGCGGCTGCACCGCCATCGCCTATGAAACCGTCACCGACCGTGCCGGCCGCCTGCCTCTGCTGGCGCCGATGTCGGAGATCGCCGGACGCATGGCCATCCAGGTCGGCGCCGTCGCCTTGCAGAAGAGCAACGGCGGCTCCGGCATCCTGCTGGGCGGCGTGCCCGGCGTGCTGCCCGGCAAGGTGCTGGTCATCGGCGGCGGCGTGGTCGGTGCCAACGCCGCCCGCATGGCGATGGGGCTGGGCGCCGACGTGACCATCGCCGACCGCTCCATGCCGCGGCTGGCCCAGCTCGACGACCTGTTCGGCCCGCGGCTGAAGACCGTCTATGCCTCCGCCGACACGCTCGACCGGCTGGTCGCCGATGCCGATCTGGTAATCGGCGCCGTGCTGGTGCCGGGGGCCGCGGCACCGAAGCTGGTGCGCCGCGACCAGCTGGCCGGCATGCGCCGGGGCTCGGTGCTGGTGGACGTCGCCATCGACCAGGGCGGCTGTTTCGAAACCAGCCATGTCACCACCCATTCCGACCCGACCTATGTGGTGGACGGCGTCGTCCATTATTGCGTCGCCAACATGCCGGGTGCGGTCGCCCGCACCAGCACCGAGGCGCTGAACCACGCCACCCTGCCCTTCGTCCAGGCGCTGGCCGGCAAGGGCTGGAAACGGGCGCTGGCCGAGGATCCGCATCTGCTGGCCGGGCTGAACGTCCAGGCCGGCCGGCTGACCTATCCGGCGGTGGCGGAGGCGCTTGCACAGCCCTTCACCGACCCGCGCGAAACGGTCGGCGGATGATGTGAACAGCTGTTGACAATAAACTGAACGATATTTCTCAGAAACGACAAGGGCAGAAATTTTGAACGGAAAAATCGCGACGCTTCGGAACGATTGTTGTTTTTTTCATCCCTTGGAAAGAGAGTGTTGCGCCTACGGATCAAGTTGCATTACCTGTCTGTCATAAGAAAAAGGGTAACATATGCAACCGGCGCTTAAGTGCCGGGGCCAAAGACCAAGAACAGTTTTGAACAGGGTAAGGCGCGGCGCCTTTCGCCGACTGGTGCTGTCCGGACGGTCACTCCGCCCGAACTGGCCCGCGATTCACAACAGGATGTCCGGCAGCGATGCCGGTGGGGACGCCACGGCTGCAAGCCCGTGCCGCGCAAGTGGGAGCTGTTGACCATGGTCGAACGACGGACTGCCGCTCGGGTGCATGACCGCACCCCCGCGACCTCGTCGCGTATCCGGATGATGCCCGTCCTGATGAAGGCCGGCCCGATCCCGGCCCCCCGCATGCCGGCCCGCAGCGGTCCCCTGTAACGAATTCGCCCGAAGCCCCGCCGGATCCCGCATCCGGCGGGGCTTCGGCAAGAACCGGGTGCGGCGGCGGGATTCCAAGCGTCCCCTGCCTCGGTCCTGGATGTTCTCCCCCGTTCATCCGGATCGGAACTCCGCTGCCGCACACGGCTTAAATCCGGTTTTTGCCCGGTTTTCGCGTGCCTGCCTATTCGTTGATCTGGGAGAGTGGGAGAAGCCTGCCTGATGGAATATTTTCTTCAGCAATTGATCAACGGCTTGTCGCTTGGAGCGATCTACGGCCTGATCGCGATCGGCTACACGATGGTGTACGGCATCATCGGGATGATCAACTTCGCCCATGGCGAGATTTACATGATCGGCTCCTTCGTGGCGCTGATCACCTTCCTGGCCATCGGCGCGCTCGGCATCACCTGGGTGCCGCTGGCGCTGCTGATAATGCTGCTCGCCTCCATGCTGTTCACCAGCGTCTATGGCTGGACGGTCGAGCGCATCGCCTACCGGCCGCTGCGCTCCTCGCCAAGGCTGGCGCCGCTGATCTCCGCCATCGGCATGTCGATCTTCCTGCAGAACTACATCCAGATCCTCCAGGGCGCCCGCTCCAAGCCGCTGCAGCCCATCCTGCCCGGCAACCTCACCCTGATGGACGGCGCCGTCTCCGTCAGCTACGTCCGCCTCGCCACCATCGTCATCACCCTGGTCCTCATGGTCGGCTTCACCATGCTGATCAACCGCACCTCGCTCGGACGCGCCCAGCGCGCCTGCGAGCAGGACAAGAAGATGGCCGGGCTCCTCGGCGTCAACGTCGACCGCGTCATCTCGCTGACCTTCGTCATGGGCGCCGCGCTCGCCGCCGTCGCCGGCATGATGGTGCTGCTGATCTATGGCGTCATCGACTTCTACATCGGCTTCCTGGCCGGGGTGAAAAGCTTCACCGCCGCCGTGCTCGGCGGGGTCGGCTCGCTGCCCGGCGCCATGCTCGGCGGCGTGGTCATCGGCCTGATCGAGGCCTTCTGGTCCGGCTATGTCGGCTCCGAATGGAAGGACGTCGCAACCTTCTCCATCCTCGTCCTCGTCCTGATCTTCCGGCCCACCGGCCTGCTCGGCCGGCCCGAGATCGAGAAGGTGTAAGCGCCATGACCCTGCACTCCAACACCGTCTCATCGGGCGCGCGCACCGCCCCGCGCGGCGTCGACTGGGCCGCCACGATCAAGGACGCCGGCCTCGCCGCCTTCGTCGCCTTGCTGCTGACCGTGCCGCTGGTCGGCCTGCGCACCGTCGACCGCCCCACCGGCCTCGGCATCGAAGCCCGGCCGGAGGAGGTGGTCGCCTCGCTCCTCCTCGTCTTCCTCGGCCGCCTCGGGCTCGGGCTGATCCGCCAGGGCATGGCTCTGCCGGTGCTGATCGTGGCGCTGGTCTGCGCCGGCGTCGGGCTGGTGCTGCCGATGCCGACCCAGGTGCTGCGCCTGGTGCTGGTGCTGGGCGGCGGCGTCATCGCGCTGCGCGCCGCCATGACCGTCGCCACCGGCCGCTCCAAGCTCAGCCAGGCCGACCGCGACAAGCGCATGGACCGCGTCGCCGCCAAGGTGCAGCACGCCAGCAAATACATCGGCCCGGTCGCCGTGGTCTTCGCCGCCATCCTGCCGATGACGCCGCTGGCCGACCGCATGCTGCTGGACATCGGCATCCTGCTGCTGACCTACATCATGCTGGGCTGGGGCCTGAACATCGTGGTGGGCCTCGCCGGCCTGCTCGACCTCGGCTATGTCGCCTTCTATGCCGTCGGCGCCTACAGCTACGCCCTGCTCGCCCATTACTTCGGCCTCAGCTTCTGGCTCTGCCTGCCGCTGGCGGGCCTGCTCGCCGCCTGCTCCGGCGTGCTGCTGGGCTTCCCCGTCCTGCGGCTGCGCGGCGACTATTTCGCCATCGTGACCTTGGGCTTCGGCGAGATCATCCGCATCATCCTGGTCAACTGGTACCAGTTCACCGGCGGCCCCAACGGCATCTCCGGCATTCCGCGGCCGAGCTTCTTTGGCATCGCCGACTTCTCCCGCACGCCCTCCGAGGGCATGGCCGCCTTCCACGAGCTGTTCGGGCTGGAATTCTCGCCGCTCCACCGCATCGTCTTCCTCTACTACCTCATCCTGGCGCTCGCCCTTGTGGTGAACCTGTTCACGCTCCGGGTGCGCAAGCTGCCGCTGGGCCGCGCCTGGGAAGCGCTGCGCGAGGACGACATCGCCTGTGCGTCCTTGGGCATCAACCGCACCAACATGAAGCTGGCGGCCTTTGCGATTGCCGCGATGTTCGGCGGCTTCGCCGGCTCCTTCTTCGCGACGCGCCAGGGCTTCATCAGCCCGGAGAGCTTCACCTTCATCGAGTCGGCGATCATCCTGGCCATCGTGGTGCTGGGCGGCATGGGCAGCCAGATCGGCGTGGTGGTCGCCACCCTGCTGGTGATCGGCCTGCCCGAAGCGTTCCGCGAGCTGGCCGACTATCGCATGCTGGCGTTTGGCGCCGGCATGGTGGTGATCATGCTGTGGCGTCCGCGCGGCCTGCTGGCCCACCGCGACCCGACCATCCTCCTGCATGGCGGCAAGAAGCCGATCCCGGCAGGAGCCGCGAAATGAGCGCCGCACCGATGAACAATGTTGGGATGAACACCGACAAGCCTTTGCTGAGCGTCGAGCACCTGACCATGCGCTTCGGCGGTCTGGTGGCGAACAACGACGTGTCGTTCGAGGCGCGGGCGGGCGAGATCACCGCGCTGATCGGCCCGAACGGCGCCGGCAAGACGACGCTGTTCAACTGCGTCACCGGCTTCTACACCCCCACCGTGGGGCGGCTGACGCTGCGCCATCCCGCCGGCAAGGAGTTCCTGCTGGAACGGATGCCGGGCTACCGCATCGCCCAGCTGGCCGGCGTGGCGCGCACCTTCCAGAACATCCGGCTGTTCAGCGGCATGAGCGTTCTGGAGAACCTGATCGTCGCCCAGCACAACAAGCTGATGCGGGCATCGGGCTTCGCCATCGCCGGCCTGCTCGGCCTGCCCGGCTTCCGCAAGGCCGAGCATGAGGCGGTGGAGCTGGCGAAATACTGGCTCGACCGGGTCCGCCTGACCGAGTTCGCCGACTGGGAAGCCGGCAATCTGCCCTACGGCGCCCAGCGCCGGCTGGAGATCGCGCGGGCGATGTGCACCGAGCCGGTGCTGCTGTGCCTGGACGAGCCGGCGGCCGGGCTGAACCCGCGCGAGTCGGGGGAGCTGGCCGAGATCCTGACCTTCATCCGCGACGTGCAGACGCCGCAGGGCCACCGCACCGGGGTGTTGCTGATCGAGCATGACATGAGCGTGGTGATGCGCATTTCCGACCATGTGGTGGTGCTGGACTATGGCCGGAAGATTTCCGACGGCGATCCGGAGCATGTGAAGAACGACCCGGCGGTGATCCGCGCCTATCTGGGCGAGGACGAGGACGAAGCCCTGCCGCCGGAGATCGCCGCCGACCTGAACATCGCGCCCACCGCCGGTCAGAAGGGAGCCTGAGCCATGCTGAAGGTATCGGGCGTCCACACCTTCTACGGCGCCATCGAGGCGCTGAAGGGGATCGACATCGAGATCGGCGCCGGCGAGATCGTCTCGCTGATCGGCGCCAACGGGGCCGGCAAGTCGACGCTGCTGATGACGATCTGCGGCAGTCCGCGGGCGCGCCAGGGCCGGGTGTTCTTCGAGGGCGAGGACATCACCGACCTCCCCACCCACGAGATCGTGCGGCGCGGCATCGCGCAAAGCCCGGAAGGCCGGCGCATCTTCCCGCGCATGACGGTGCTGGAGAATCTCCAGATGGGCTCCATCGTGGCGCAGCCCGGCAGCTTCGAGCGCGAGCTTGAGCGGGTGCTGACGCTGTTCCCGCGGCTGAAGGAGCGCATCAACCAGCGCGCCGGGACGATGTCGGGCGGCGAGCAGCAGATGCTGGCGATCGGCCGGGCCTTGATGAGCCAGCCGCGGTTGCTGCTGCTGGACGAGCCGTCGCTGGGTCTGGCGCCGCTGATCGTGAAGCAGATCTTCCAAGTGATCCAGGAGATCAACCGGGAGCAGAAGATGACGGTGTTCATGGTGGAGCAGAACGCCTTCCATGCGCTGAAGCTGGCGCACCGGGCCTATGTGATGGTGACGGGGAAGATCACGATGACGGGGACCGGGGCGCAGCTTCTGGCCGACCCGGAGGTTCGCGCGGCCTATCTGGAAGGGGGACACTGAGATGGAAACGATCCTTGGCTCTTCCGTTCCGGTGTTCGTGTTCCTGACGGTCCTGGCGTTCGGCGGCTGCGGGGTTCTGACCGGGCAGACGCTTGCCGAAGGGTGGAAGCCGGTCTCCAGCGTGCTGGCCTACTCGCTGCTGCTGGGGGTGGGCGACCGCTTCCTCGCCTGGGGCCTGTTCGGCGAGCAACTTTTGTCGCTCTGGGGCTTCATCGTCCACACGGTGGTGATCGGGCTGATCACGCTCACCGCACACCGCATCGCCATCGCACGCCGCATGGTCAACCAATATCCGTGGTTGTACGAGACTGCCGGTCCCTTCGGCTGGCGGGAGCGCAACCCGGCCCGTGGCTGAAGCGGTTCCGAAAAAGCACGGCCGGAAAAGAACTGACGCCGGATCTATAAAATTTCCGGCACGAAAAGGCGCCGCTTCGTCCAAGCGACGGCGGCGCCTTTACTTTGTCCGATCCGGACCGCGACTTTGGGATTGCCGCGACAACTGGCACTCTTCCGAAAGTCAGAGAAGAAGATCATGGCACGGGCCATGACACGCTGTTACAATACCATTTAAATTTTGCAATTCGTTGACGCTTTTATGGCGGACGCCGGCTTTGCCGGCGGTGCTTCGCCATGCCCTGCCGCGTGTCTCCATGGGGGTGGCCTCATGGCCGGCGGCCGGGCGGGAAGCGGAGGCGGCACGGGAAGGGGCAAGAGCATGGCAGTGGACAAGGCGGCCGCATCCCGGCCGCGACGGTTCTGGAGCGTGGGGCGGAAGGTCACGGCGGCCTTCGTCGCCGCCATCGTCGGCGGCTTCATCGTCATCATGGGGCTTCAGGCCAAGATGCAGTATGACGACGCGGTGCGGCTCGCCACGCACGACGCCCGCGTCAAGACGGACATGCTGGCCAACGCCACCAAGACCAGCTTCGTCGCTGGCGACGGCGCCTCCATCGAGACGGAGTTCATGCCGCTGGCCGACAGCGGCGAGGTCCAGCTCGCCTCGCTGCGGGCGGCGACTGCCGCCGGTACGCTCGCCGACTTCTCCAACCAGCGCTTCGCCAAATACGATCTGAAGGCCGACCAGGATCTGATCGAGGCGGTGCTGGCCGGCAAAGGGGCGCAGACCCGCCCGGCCAACGGCCACATCGTGGTGACGGTGCCGGTGGTGACCGGCAAGAGCAACCGGCTGGTTGGCGCCCTCCAGATCGCCTGGAGCCTGGACCAGCAGATCGACGCCATCGCCACCCAGATGCGCAACCAGATCGCCATCTGCCTGATCGCGCTGGTGGTGCAGATCGCCCTGCTGAACGTCCTGCTCGGCCGCATCGTCATCCGCCCGCTGCGCGCCATGTCGGCGGCGATGGCGAAGCTCGCCGACGGCGACACCGCGGTGGAGGTGCCTGGCAACGGCCGTTCCGACGAGATCGGCGCCATGGCCGGCTCGGTCACCGTCTTCCGCGACAATGCCCGCGCCATCGAGCGCCTGCATGCGGCCCAGGCCGCAGCCGACGCCAAGGCGGAAGAGGCCAAGCGCGCAGCATTGCTCGACCTCGCCGACCGTTTCCAGGGCACGGTGAAGCGGCTGGTCGAGGGCATCGCCGAGTCGGCCGCCGGCATGGCCGACAGCTCCGACCGCATGGCGACGGTGGTGGGCGAGGCGTCGAGCCAGACCCGCAACGTCGCCCGCGAATCCGACGACATCCAGTCCAACGTCCGCTCCGCCGCGGCGGCGGCGACCGAACTCGCCAGCTCCATCGGCGGCATTTCCGATCAGGTCGGCCATTCCGCCCGCATCGCCGGCGAGGCGGTGTCGCACACCGACCGCACCAACGCCACCGTCCAGGGGCTGATCGCCAACGCCGAGCGCATCGGTCAGGTGATCGGGTTGATCCACGCCATCGCCAAGCAGACCAACCTGCTGGCGCTGAACGCCACCATCGAGGCCGCGCGGGCGGGCGAGGCCGGCAAGGGCTTCGCCGTGGTGGCGACCGAGGTGAAGGGGCTGGCCGACCAGACCGCCAAGGCCACCGACGAGATCGCCGCCCAGGTGAACGCCATGCAGTCGGTGACCCGCGAGGCCGCCGACGCCATCGGCGCCATCGGTTCGACCATCACCGAGATCGACGGCATTTCCGGCACCATCACCCAGTCGGTGCAGGAACAGAACGCCGCCACCCAGGAGATCGCGCGGGCGGTGGAGATGGCGGCACTCGGCACCCAGGACGTGTCGGCCACCATCGCCGCCCTGGCCCAGACGGCGGAGAGCGCCGGCAGCACCGCGCTCGGCGTCCAGGATGCCGCCCGCGGCCTGTCCGGCCAGACCCGCGCCCTGGCCGCCGAGGTGGAGCGCTTCCTGACCGAGGTGCGCCAGCAGGCGAACGGGGATGTGAAGGCGGCGTGAGGTCCCTGACGGGGTTCACCCCAGCAGCAGGAACCCCGCTCCGGTGCCGATCAGGACGCCCGCCCACAGCAGATCGAAATTCACCCAGCCGCGGCGCAGGATGCCGAGCCCGACGGTTTCGAAAACCGCCAGCCCGATGACGGCGATCACCGCCAGCATCGCCGCCATATGCACGAGAACCACCGCCAACCCGGCCGCCGCCGATCCAAGTGCTGCGACCGGGCCAGTCATCTCCGCACCCGGTCCGCACAGGGACAGCGCCATCAGCTGCGCCGGGGCCAGCATGCCCAGCAGCAGGGGCAGGATCATCAGCCCGGCCCCGTGGGCCGACGCCATCAGGAAGGACCAGAGCGTCAGCCCGGCAAAGCCGGCGCGCATGCCGACCCGCAGCCGGTGACGGTATCCGCGCACCAGCCGATAGAGGCCGAAGCCGATCAGGAGAGCGGGCGTGACCAGCCTCAGCGGGGCCGTCGTGACGACCAGCTGCAGAATGGCGAAGCCCGCCACCACCACCAGCACCGACAGGGCGTGGCCCAGCGCGATGGGAGGCAGAGCCCTGATGACGGCGCCACGCCGCCCCTCCTGAAGGCCGAGAGCCACGGCGAAGAGCCATCCCATCGCCGGGTTCAGTCCGTGGAAGGCGCCGAGCCCCGCAAGCGCCAGCCATTGCCAGGGATCATCCATGGGGCATCCCTCTGGCCGCGGTCATGGATAGCAGTAGGAATCCGAAGAGGCGTCGCCCCCCTCCAGCCGGATCTGGTGACCGCGGAACTCGTCGTCGAAGCGCAGGAAGAACCGCTCGTCGATGGTCAGGCCGCCGTCCGGGTCGGCATCGAGCTTGACCATCCAGCTCTTGATGCCGTCCGGGTAGAACTGGTCGTCCCAGCTCCGGTACAGCGAGTTGGTGAAGTAGACCCGCTTGCCGTCACGGCTGACCTCGACCATCTGCGGACCGCCGTTGAGGGCTCCGCCGAGGGCGCCGCCATCGGCATCGCCGCCGCCGGGATGACGGCTGCGTCCGACGATCCCTCCCAGCCGCACCGAACTGGTCAGCCTGGGCTGGAACGGGTCGGACACGTCGTACCGCCGCATTTCCCCCGTGCCCCAGCAGGACACATAGAGCCAGCGGTCGTCCAGCGACAGGTCGATGTCGGTGACGAGCGGCGGCACCGCCTTGAAGCCCTTGAGCAGCGGCGGCAGCAGGTCCGGGTCCGCCGGTTCGGCCGGGATGTCGATCACCTTCCGCATGGCCCAACGGCCACCCTCGCCTCCCCCGGTCTCGCGATGCCAAAGCCAGATCGACGACGACAGGTCCGACAGGTTGACCACGGCATTCATGAACCCGTGCGTCCTGGTCGGGTCGTGGGCCGGCCGCAGTTCCAATGCCAGCTGGTATTCCGGGCCCAGGTCGATGGTCTGCCGGTGCCGGCGGTTGCGCAAATCCCAGAAATGGACCTGATGGCCGTATTTCGCGCCGAGCAGCAGTTCGGGGTTCAGCCCGCCCTCGATCATATCGGGTGTGCCCCATTCGCTGGTGATCAGCGTGTCCTGGCCGAGATGCCACCAGACGTCGTAGGCCAGGAACTGCGGGCCGCGGTCGATCTCCCACTGGCCGAGCACCTCGAACGTCTCGTGATCCATCAGGAAGACGCCGCCCGGCCCGCCGCCGTCGCCTTTTCCATTGCCGAGCGCGCTGACATAGATGCCTTCGGGCCCGCAATGCATCGTGTGCGGCCGGGAGTAATTGGCGCGCGCCGCGAGTTCCTCCGGCTCGATGACCTTGACGATCCTGGGGCTGGCCGGATCCGGCTTGGTGTCCAGAATGTGGATGCGCGACGACCGCAGTCCGGGCACGATCAGGTATCGCCGCTCCACATGCGGATGGGGGGCGTAGGGGCACAGGGCGGAACTGCAGGCGTTCCAGCCGAAATGATGCAGCTCGTCGCCGACATTCGGCATATCGACGCGGCGAAGGAGCCGGCCGTAGCTGGCCGAGGAGGGGTCGACATCGACCACCCCCAGCGCATCCGGCCCCGCACCGACATTCAGCATCGCCACATAGGCAAGCCGTTCCGGAGGAGCCTGCATCGCCATGCGTGGCGAAGGATAGAAACTGGGATCAGGAGTCCAGGTCGCCATGGAAAATCCTCCCAAATCGGCCTGCGCCAAATTGGAAAGAATATCTCAGCCTTGACAGACGGCGACCGAAGAAAACGGGGAGTATTGTCTATCTACAGAGCCGACAATCATCCCAATTCCGAATTAGACATCGGGCGAAGCCGACCGACAGGCTGCCGCTTCCCTCCTCCCGGATGCGGGAGCAGGGCTCGTCTTTACGATGAACGCCAAAGCCGGCTTGTTGCGCAGTGAAGAAAATCCCGCCTCGGGAAAGAGGAAGCCATCGTCGACGGAAGTGACGGGGACAGGTTCTGGTAATCCGCAACCACACCGATTCCAGAACCTTTGGCCATTCACCGCATCGCAATAGCTCACTCCTTCTCCCGACATCCGGACGGATTTGCGATCCGCCCGGATGTCGCCGGCAACGCATGCGTTGGCGCGAGAGGCGGGAAAGGGGATGGATTTCCCTGTGCCTCGGTTCAGAAGAACGCCTGGAGGCCCGTCTGCGCCCGGCCCAGGATCAGGGCGTGGACGTCGTGGGTGCCTTCATAGGTGTTCACCGTCTCCAGGTTCACCATGTGGCGGATGACCTGGAATTCCTCGGAGATGCCGTTGCCGCCGTGCATGTCGCGGGCGACTCGGGCGATGTCGAGCGCCTTGCCGCAGTTGTTGCGCTTGATCAGCGAGATGGCTTCCGGCGACCAGCTGCCGTCGTCCATCATGCGGCCGACGCGCAGGCAGGCCTGGAGGCCCAGCGTGATCTCCGTCATCATGTCGGCCAGCTTCTTCTGGACCAGCTGGGTCTGGGCCAGCGGACGGCCGAACTGCTTGCGGTCCAGCGTGTACTGGCGGGCGGCGTGCCAGCAGAACTCCGCGGCCCCCAGCACGCCCCAGGCGATGCCGTAGCGCGCCTTGTTCAGGCAGCCGAACGGACCGCCCAGGCCCGACACGTTGGGCAGCAGGTTCTCGTCGGGGACGAAGGCCTCGTCCAGCACGATCTCGCCGGTGACCGACGAGCGCAGCGACAGCTTACCCTCGATCTTCGGCGTCGAGAAGCCCTTGGTCCCGCGCTCGACCACGAAGCCCTTGATCTTGTTGTCATGGGCGTCCGACTTCGCCCAGACGACGGCGAGGTCGGCGATGGGGGAGTTGGTGATCCACATCTTGGAGCCCGACAGCAGATAGCCGCCGTCGACCTTGGTGGCGCGGGTCTTCATGCCGCCCGGGTCGGAGCCGTGGTCCGGCTCGGTCAGGCCAAAGCAGCCGATCAGCTCGCCGGTGGCCAGACGCGGCAGCCACTTCTTCTTCTGCTCTTCGCTGCCATACGAATAGATCGGGTGCATGACCAGCGAGGACTGCACCGACATGGCGGAGCGGTAGCCGCTGTCCACCCGCTCGACCTCGCGGGCGACCAGGCCGTAGGCGACATGGCTGACGCCCGGCCCGCCATACTCCTCCGGGATGGTCGGACCGAGCAGGCCCAGTTCGCCCATCTCGGTCATGATCTCGCGGTCGAACCGCTCCTCACGGAAGGCGGAGATGACACGGGGCTGCAACCGGTCCTGGCAGTAGGCGCGGGCGCTGTCGCGCACCAGCTTCTCATCCTCGGTCAGCTGGGATTCAAGGAGGAAGGCGTCGTCCCACTGGATGCTCTGCACGGTGCGTCTCCTGGTCGTGTCACAGGGCGGTTGATCCGCCGGTCATCGATGGGCCACCGTCCAACCGGCTGGTCATCGGCCAGCCATCGATTGAAACGCACTCTGCCGCGCCGGCGCCATAGCTGCAAACACATATTTTCTATCATAGCCATAACGTTCCTATATGGCTCAAAAGAAACAGTCGCTATGTCGCACGGTTCCATAAAAGTTTTAACGTGAAGCTTACCATTTCCTATGCAATTTTGCCGATGGCACCGTAACCGCCCCCTACCCAACGGACAGACCGCACGTGTTTGCTGCATTGCAACCAATAACCGCTTTCGCCGGTTTTCCCCTGTTGCTAGGCCTTGCTTTGCTTACGCTTCTGCACGAAGACGTTGCAATTGCGGTTGGAGCGAGCCTCGTCAGCGTCGGCACCGTCAGCATCGGCGTGACCGCCATCACGCTGTTGTGTGGGATTGTTATCGGGGATTTGTTCATTTATGTCCTTGGACTATTGTCCCTGCGGATCAGTTGGATCCGGCGGCGGACCGAAGGTCCTATGCTTGAACGCTGCCGCGGAGCCTTGCAAAGGAACCTGTTGCCGACCTTGGTGACTTGCCGGCTGGTGCCCGGCGTCTTGTTCCCGACCTACTTCGCCTGCGGCGTGATGCGGGTGCCGTTCCTGCGCTTCATCGCCATCACGCTGGCGACCGCCGGGGTGCATGTCGGGCTGTTGCTGACCCTGATGACCTCGTCGCTCGAAGCGGCGGCGATCCAGGTGCAGGTGATCGGCATCGGCTGCGCCGCCCTACTGATGATCCTGCGCACCAAGCGGGCGCAGTCCGTCGTCCGCGCCCTGTTCGCCCGCATCCGGGCGGTGCTGGAACCGCTGCTGCCCGAGGCCCTGCGCGATGCGCTGCACGGCAGCCCGACCCCGCGCGCCATCGCCCTGCCCGGCCTGCCGGTGGTGCCGGCCGGCGCCCCCACCATCGGCTGGGCGGAGCGCATCCCGCCGCTGCTGTTCTACATCCCGCTGGTGGCCCAGTGGCTGGCGCTCGGCGTCCGCTACCGCAGCCTGTCGCTGCCGACCGCCGCCAACCCGTCGATCGAGGCAGGCGGGCTGCTCGGCGAGTCGAAGATCGCCTGCATGGACCTGATCGGGCCGGAGGCGCGCCGATGGGCGGCGAAGTCCGTCGCCCTGGTCAACCGCCCGTCGCTGACCCCGGCACAGCTGGAGTCGCTGGCGTCGGGCGCCGGCCTGTCCTTCCCGCTGGTCGCCAAGCCGGACATCGGCTGGCGCGGCATCGGCGTGCGGCTGGTGCGCGATGCCGCGGATCTCTGCACCTATCTCCGCGGCTTCCCGGCCGACGTCCGGCTGATCCTTCAGGAGCATGTGGCTTACGCCGGCGAGGCCGGCATCTTCTACGTCCGCAAGCCGGGGGAGCGGCACGGTCGCATCTTCTCCATGACCTTCCGCTATTACCCGCATGTGGTGGGCGACGGCCGCTCCACCCTGCGCCAGCTGATCGCCGCCGATCCGCGCGCCTCCTGGAAATCCCAGCTGCACCACGAGGCGCTGGCCGACCGGCTGGACGAGGTGCCGGAGGCCGGGCGCACGGTTCGGCTGTCGCTGGTCGGCAGCAGCCGTGTCGGCGGCCTCTACAAGGATGCCTGCGGCCATGTCACCGCGACGCTGACCGCACGCTTCGACGAGATCGCCGACCAGATGCCGGGCTTCCATTTCGGCCGCTTCGACGTGCGCTTCGCCTCGGTGGAGCGGCTGGCGGTGGGCGAGGATTTCCGCATCATCGAGGTGAACGGCGCCGGGGCCGAGGCCATCCACATGTGGGACCCGGAGTTCAGGCTGGGCGACGCCTATGCCACCCTGTTCCACCAGCAGGCGCTGATGTTCGAGGTGGCGGACGCCTGCCGGGCGGCCGGGGCGCAGCCGCTGACCGCGCTGGAATTGGTACGCTATCAGCGCCGCCAGCAGACCTTGCTTCCGCTCTATCCCGCCTCCAACTGAACGGGCGTGCGCATCGCCGCACGCCATCGCTGGAGACCACATGCGCGGCAGCCTGACCCATCTGCGCAACCGCCCGTCGCTGAGCGGGGCGCTGGCCGTCGCCCTGCTGGGCGGGGGCCTCGCCGCCGTCTGGCTGCGCCCCACCACCGCAGTGCTGACCGGCTGGGATTGCGGGATCGCCGTCTACATCCTGCTGGCCAGCATCCTGATGAGCCGGGCCACGGTGGCGTCGATGCGCCGGCGGGCCAAATTGCTCGACCCCGGCAAATGGGGGGTGCTGGCCGGGGCGGTGCTGGCCTCGCTCGCGGCGCTGGTCGCCATCGGGGCGGAACTGGTGTCGGCCAAGGGCTCCCCGCACGAAGGCATGGCGGCGGCGCTGTCGGGGGTAACGGTCCTGCTGTCCTGGGGCTTCCTGCACGTCTTCTTCGCCCAGCATTATGCCCACGATTATTGGTTGGGCGGGCAGTCGGTCGAGGAACGCAGCCTGGATTTTCCCGGCAACGACGCGCCGGATTACCTGGAGTTCCTCTATTTCAGCTTCACCGTCGGCATGACCGCACAGGTGTCCGACGTGACCACACGCGGCGCCGGCATGCGCCGTCTGGTGCTGATGCACGGCGCGCTCTCCTTCCTGTTCAACACCGCGGTGCTGGCACTGGGCGTCAATCTGGCCGCCGGGCTGGTGAGTTAGGGGCTGGGAAAGATCCCCTCTCCCCCCTGGGGAGAGGGTTAGGGTGAGGGGGTCGCACCGCGTGACTTCCCAAAAATCCTCGCCATGCATCCCCCTCACCCCGACCCTCTCCCCAGGGGGGAGAGGGGGCTATATGCGATAGCCTTGACCAAAGCCGCAGGAACCCCTTCCCGGCCGCGCGATCTACGCTACTCTCATCGGATCGAACGCCACGCTTCGCGACGCAAGGCCATGCCGACCCCTCCACTCCCCGCCCGTGCCTCTTCCCTGCGTCTCCGCTGGCCGGCCCGGCTCCGGGCGGCGACGCTGATTTTGCTGCTGGGACTGCTGTCGCTCGGACTGGCGTTCGCCGAGGCGTCGGCCCAGACCGCAGCGCCGCCCCCCGCTGCCGCGCCCGCGGCGCCCGCCCCCACCGCTGCTGCCCCGCCCACACCCGCCCCGCCCTCCGCAGCCGCCAGCACGGCCGACGGCATGATGATGTTGATGCTCAGCCAGGGGCGCGACCGCATGGCGGGGTTCCGCGGCAAGCTCGCCAAGCGGCTGCGCGCCACGCCCGCGATCCCGTCGGCCGTCGTCGCCACCCTGAAGGCCCAGAGCCCGACCGGCGAGCCCGCCTATTTCCTGCAGGTCATCGCCCTGACCTTCGCCCTGATGGCGGCCGGCCACGGGGTGCAGCATCTGGTCTATCAGCGGCCGGTCGCCCGGCGCCTGCTGCCGCCCCCGGCCGAGCCGAGGCCGGGCGGCTCCATCCTGGCCGCCCGCTTTCCCCGTCTGGTGGCGCATGCGCTGCTGACGCTGGTCGGCATGCTTCTCGCCACGCTGATCGGCTTCGGGCTCGCCACCGCGCTGGTGCCGGAGCCGACGCCGATGACCGAGAAGACGGTCATCCTCGCCGGGGCCGGCTATCTGCTGGTCTGGGCCATCGCCCTGTTCTGGCGGCTGGTGATGCCGCCCGGGGCGGCGGCGGATGCAGGGGTGGCCCCGGCGGTGCGCCGGCTGCGGCGCGACCTGACAGCCAGCGGCGCCTTGGGCGTCGCCCTGATGATCGGCACCATCTGGCTGGAGGCGCTGGGCATGCCCTACGACCCGCACGCGGTGCTGGTCGCGCTGTTCGGGCTGCTCACCGTGCTGGCGACGGTCGGCGCGCTCTATGCCAACCGCCAGACGGTCGAGCGTGCCTTCCTGGCCGGGCGGGCGGCGGCGACGGTGGCGCCGCTCGAACGGCTGACCCTGCGCCTGTGGTTTCCGGCAGTCCTGGTCTATTTCGCCTATGCCCTGGCGACGCTGGTCAACCGCCTGATCCTGGGCTGGCCGACCGAACTGCCGCTGCTGCTCGGCGCCTATGCCGTCGCCGCGGCGATCCTCGCCGTCTATGCCACCGTCACCTATGCCACCGAATGGCTGTTCCACCATCGCCGTACCCTGTGGCGGCCGCTGGAGGAAAGCCGGGAGGGAGCGCCGGACGGCGACGGCCTGTTCCCCGACACTCCCAGGCCCGCGACCATCGACAGCTACGAGGCGCTGGCCCGGCGGGTGGCCGGCATCCTCGCCGCCGCCGCCGGGGTGGCGGTGACCCTGTCGGTGTGGAACATCCCGCGCATGCACGGCGATGCGGCGGACAAGCTCATCAGCATCATGACGGTCTGCCTGATCGGCTACGTCGCCTATCACGGCGTCCGCATCTGGATCGACCGCCGGATCGCCGAGGAGGGTCCGACCCCCGGCATCATTCCGGGCGACGAGGGGAGCGGCCACGGCTCGGCCAGCCGGCTGGCGACGCTGCTGCCGCTGGTGCGCAACTTCATCCTGCTGTCGATTATCGGCGCCATCCTGCTCAGCGTCCTGATGGATCTGGGCGTCAACATCGCCCCGCTGTTCGCCGGGGCGGGCGTCGCCGGCATCGCCATCGGCTTCGGCGCGCAGACGCTGATCCGCGACATCTTCTCCGGCGCCTTCTTCCTGATCGACGACGCCTTCCGCAAGGGCGAGTACATCGAGATCGGCGCCATCCGCGGCACGGTGGAGAAGATCTCGGTGCGCTCGATGCAGCTGCGCCACCATCGCGGCCCGCTGCACACCGTGCCCTTCGGCGAGATCCACCAGTTGACCAACTATTCGCGCGACTGGGTGATCATGAAGCTGCCGCTGCGCATCACCTACGACACCGACGTCGAGAAGGTGCGCAAGCACATCAAGCAGCTGGGTCAGGCGCTGCTCGACGATCCCGATCTGGGGCCGAAATTCCTCCAGCCGCTGAAATCGCAGGGCGTCATCCAGATGGAGGATTCCGCGATGATCCTCCGCGTCAAGTTCATGACCCGGCCCGGCGACCAGTGGGAGATCCGCAAGCGGGTCTATCAGGAACTGCACGCCCTGTTCCGCCGCGAGGGCATCCGCTTCGCCAACCGCGAGGTGACGGTCCGCTTCGCCGGCGAGGCGACGGCGACCACCCCCACCGGCGATCCGGTGACGATGCAGATCGGCGAGGAGGAGCGCACCCTGGCCGCCGGCGCCGTCCTGCACGCGCTGGGCGACGACATGCCGGACGCCAAGCCCGCAGCCGGACGGCGCCTGAAAAGCTAAACGCCCTCCCCGTCCCCGTTGCCGCGCAGGACTTCAAGGAAGCGGTCCAGCACCAGATTGGGCTGGGCCCCCTTCTTGGTCACCACCTGGAACTCCAGGGCATGGCGATAGGTGCCGGGCAGCAGCGCCCGCATCATGCCGCGCTCGACCCATTGCCGCGCGTAATGGATGGGCAGGAAGCCGACATAGCATCCGGTCAGGATCAGGAACGCCACCCCCTCGCGGTCGGTGGCCGTCGCGGTGTTGTTCAGCTCGTGCGGAAGCTGCGCCTGGGTCGGCGCCACCGCGTCGGCCGCCTCGACATCCTCCCGCGTCACCGCCCCCGGCATCGCCTCGCCGCCTGCCCGGTCGAACAGCGGATGGCCGTCGCCGCAATAGAGCAGCGACTCCTCCTGATAGAGCGGCAGGCCGACCAGCCCTGGCAGGCCGCGGCGGACCGGAACGACGCCGACATGCAGCTGCCCGTCCAGCACGCCGCGTTCGATCTCGTTGGGCGGGATCATGCGGATGTTGACCCGGACCTCCGGCGCCAGCTGCTTCAGGCCGCGCAGCGCGTGGGTCACCCGCATCTGCGGCATGGTGACGAGGTTGTCGGTGATGCCGATGTTCAATTCGCCGCGCAGGCGGCGATGGACCGTGTTGATCTCGCTGCGGAAGCTCTCGGTGCTGGCGAGCAGGCGCAGGCTCGCCTCATAGGCCAGCCGCCCCTCCTCCGTCAGCCGGAAGCCCGCCCGCCCGCGCCAGCACAGCGTCAGGCCGAGCCGGCGTTCCAGATCGGCCATGTGCTGGCTGATCGCGGCGCGGCTGATGTTCAGCTCCACCTCCGCGGCGGAAAAGCCGCCGCACTCCACCACCGTCCGGAACACGCGCAGCAGCCGGATGTCGGCATCGCTGATCGGGGCCATCGACCGGGCCGGCTTGCTCATGCTGTTGCCTGGAAAAGTTAAGCGGGAAAGTTAAGCGGATACTTACGTGAAGTTCTTCCACTTTGGATTTGATGGCAACCGGGAACCGCTCACACTGGCCGCAGATAGTGTCCTTACAATCCGGGAGAACAGCGGATGGCCCCCCTCGACAACGACCATGCCCACGCCCTCGGCACGGCTGCCGGACTGACGCGCGAGGAGCTTGACGCGCACTGGATGCCTTTCACCGCCAACCGCGAGTTCAAGAAGAACCCGCGCATCATGACGAAGGCGGAGGGTGCCTGGTACTGGGACGCGCAGGGCCGCAAGATCTATGACAGCCTGTCCGGCCTGTGGTGCAGCGGCGCCGGCCATTGCCGCCGCGAGATCGCCGACGCGGTGGCGCAGCAGATCGCCACGCTCGACTACAGCCCGGCCTTCCAGCATGGCCACACCGCCGCCTTCAAGCTGGCGCACAAGCTGGCCTCGATGACGCCGGCCGGTCTCGACCACGTCTTCTTCGTCAATTCCGGGTCGGAGGCCGCCGACACCTCGCTGAAGATGGCGCGGGCCTACTGGCGGATGAAGGGCCAGCCGGCCAAGACCAAGCTGATCGGCCGGGTGAAGGGCTATCACGGCGTCAATTTCGGCGGCACCAGCCTGGGCGGCATCGTCGGCAACCGCAAGCTGTTCGGCACCGGCGTCGATGCCGACCACCTGCCGCACACCCTGCTGCCGCAGAATCTGTTCACCAAGGGCATGCCGGACGAGGGCGCCCATCTGGCCGACGCGCTGGAGGATCTGGTGGCGCTGCACGACGCCTCCAACATCGCCGCGGTGGTGGTGGAGCCGATGGCCGGGTCGGCCGGCGTGCTGCCGCCGCCCAAGGGCTATCTCCAGCGCCTGCGCGAGATCTGCACCAGGCACGGCATCCTGCTGATCTTTGACGAGGTGATCACCGGCTTCGGCCGCATGGGCACCGCCTTCGGCGCCGATTATTTCGGCGTGGTCCCCGACATCATGAACGTCGCCAAGGGCCTGACCAACGGTGCGGTGCCGATGGGCGCCGTGGTCGCCAGCCACGAGATCTACCAGACCTTCATGGACAATGGCGGGCCCGAGTATCTGGTGGAGTTCCCGCACGGCTACACCTACTCCGCCCACCCGGTCGCCTGCGCCGCCGGTTTGGCCGCGCTGGAGCTGTTCGAGCGCGAGAAGCTGGCCGACAAGGCCGCAGCGCTGATGCCGCATTTCGAAGGGCTGATCCACGGTCTGAAGGGGCTGAAGAACGTCGCCGACATCCGCAACTGCGGCCTTGCCGGCGCCGTCACCATCGCAGCCCTGCCGGGCGAGCCGGCGCGTCGGCCCTACGAGATCGCCATGAAGTGCTGGGAGGCCGGCTATTACGTGCGCTACGGCGGCGACACGCTCCAGTTCGGCCCGCACTTCATCAGCGAGCGCGAGGATCTCGACCGCCTGTTCAACGTCGTCGCCGACGCGATCCAGGCGACGGCGTAACGGCGCGCCATCGGCGCGACCCCTCCTCTCCCGCAAAACGGGGGCCCGTAAACGGGGGACGAGGGGCCGCGCACTCCGCACATCGAACACTCCCCAGGAACCGCTCCATGCCCATCGTTCCGCACCTGATCGGCGGCAAGACCGACGCCCCGGCCGACAGCCGCACCGCCGACATCGTCAATCCCGCCACCGGCGAGATCGCCGGTCAGGTGGCGCTCGCCAGCCGTAAGACGGTCGAGGAGGCGATATCCGCCGCCGAGGCCGCCTTCCCGGCCTGGCGCGCGACGCCGCCGGCCAAGCGCGCCCGCGTCATGTTCCGCTTCAAGCAGCTGCTGGAGGAGAATGCGCAGCGCGTCTGCGCGCTCATCACCCAGGAACACGGCAAGGTGCTGGACGACGCCTTCGGCGAGCTGACCCGCGGCATCGAGAATGTCGAATATGCCTGCGGCGTGCCGGAGCTGCTGAAGGGCGAGTTCTCCAAGAATGTCGGCCCCAGCATCGACAGCTGGTCGGAATTCCAGCCGCTGGGCGTCGTCGCCGGCATCACGCCCTTCAATTTCCCGGCGATGGTCCCGCTGTGGATGTATCCCATCGCCATCGCCTGCGGGAACACCTTCATCCTCAAGCCGTCGGAGCGCGACCCGAGTGCCGCCCTCTACGTCGCCCAGCTGGCCGAAGAGGCCGGGCTGCCGCCGGGCGTGCTGAACGTCGTCAACGGTGACAAGGAGGCGGTGGACACGCTGCTGACCGACCCCAGGGTGCAGGGCGTCAGCTTCGTCGGCTCCACCCCCATCGCCGAATATGTCTATGCGACCGCCACCGCGCACGGGAAGCGGGTGCAGGCGCTGGGCGGGGCCAAGAACCACGCCATCGTCATGCCGGACGCCGACCTCGACAACGCGGTCAGCGCGCTGATGGGAGCGGCCTACGGCTCCTGCGGCGAGCGCTGCATGGCGATCTCCGTCGTCGTCGCGGTGGGCGACGAGGTGGCCGACCGGCTGCGGGACAAGCTGTCGGTGGCCTTGCGCGACCTCAAGGTCGGCGCCGGCACGTCGGCCGGCTGCGAGATGGGGCCGCTGGTCACCCGCGCCCATTACGACAAGGTGAAGGCCTACGTCGACCAGGGCGTCGCCGAGGGGGCCGAGCTGGCGGTGGACGGCCGCGGGCTGGTGGTGCCCGGCCATGAGAACGGCAATTTCCTGGGCGGCTGCCTGTTCGACCGCGTCACGCCGGACATGACCATCTACCGGGAGGAGATCTTCGGCCCGGTGCTCTGCCTCGTCCGGGTCAAGACGATGCAGGAGGGCATGGACCTGATCGACGCCCACGAATACGGCAACGGCACCTGCCTGTTCACCCGCGACGGCGAGGCCGCCCGCTATTTCAGCGACATGATCAAGGTCGGCATGGTCGGCATCAACGTGCCGCTGCCGGTGCCGGTCGCCTATCACAGCTTCGGCGGCTGGAAGCGGTCGCTGTTCGGCGACCTGTCGGCCTACGGTCCGGACGGCGTACGCTTCTACACCCGCCGCAAGACCGTAACCCAGCGCTGGCCGACCGGCGGCGTCCGCGAAGGCGCTCAGTTCGCCTTCCCGTCCATGAAGTAAAGATCTGTCAGTAAAATGGAGCGACGGCGAGGACGGCAGGACGCCGCCTTGCCGCCGCTCCACCACCGGTGACTTTACCCCCGCTGGCTTCGCGGCTTCACCGCGCGGGTTTCGCCCCCGCCAGAATCAGGTCGAGGCCGGCAAGGAACGCCTCCCGCTCGTCATGCGTCCGCACCTGATCCGCCAGCAGGTGAACGAACGGGTATTCCCCAGGGTCGCGCCGGGTCCAGCGCTCGACGATTGCAGCAAGGACGGCCGGCCGCTCCGACGCGCGGAACTTGTGGCGCGCCGCAGCCGCGGTCTGCGCGGCGGTGCCCAGAAGATACTGGACGAACGCCGACACGCAGTGGAAGAGCGATGCGCGCGGAACGCCCAGCAGATCGAACTGCGCGCTGCTGCGCTCGAAAACCTCCACCATGGCAGGCTGCCACGGTTCCCGGGCGAGCTGGGTGCCCACCCACGGATGCGCCTCGATGGCGTCGAAGACGCTCAAGGCGATGGCGCGCAGGGCGTCCGCCGGATCGGACCCGCCCGCAATTTCGGCCAGCGCATGGGACAGCACGGTCTCGGTCGCCGCAGAAAGCAGCGCATCCTTGTCCGGGATATGCCAGTAGATCGCCCCGCTTCCGGTCGACAACCGGTTCGCCAGCGCGCGGAAGGTCAGGGCACGCTCCCCCTCCTCATCGAGAAGCTCGATGGCGGACGCAACGATCCGCTCCTTGGAAAGTGCATCCTCCCGCCGCTCGGGAGTCTTGGGTCTTGGGTCCATGTCTCATCTTGACATGACTGGAACAACGTTCCAATGAATAGTCATGGAACGCCGTTCCAGAGCAGGGAGAGAGCGCAATGGAGCAACCCGTCGTCATCATCGGTGCTGGATTGGGTGGATTGACGCTGGCCCGCGTCCTCCATGTCCATGGCGTCCGCTCGGTCGTCTATGAGGCGGAGGCCGGGGCGGAAAGCCGGACCCAGGGCGGCCAGCTCGACATCCACGACCACAACGGCCAGCGCGCGCTCGCGGCCGCCGGCCTCACCGAGGCGTTCCGGTCGATCATCCATGAAGGCGCCGAGGCGACGCGCGTGCTGGACCGCACCGGCACCGTGCTCCTCGACATGCCCGACGACGGGCAGCACCGGCGTCCCGAAGTCCTGCGCGGCGATCTGCGCAGGCTGCTCCTCGACTCCCTGCCGGAGGGCACGGTGCGGTGGGGCAGGAAACTCACCGGCGCCTCACCCCTTGGCGATGGGCGGCAAGAGGTCCAATTCTCGGATGGCAGCACCGCGACCGCCGGCCTTCTCGTCGGGGCGGACGGCGCATGGTCCAGGGTGCGGCCGCTGCTGTCCGATGCCACGCCCCGCTATGCCGGCGCGACCTTCATCGAGACGTATCTTCACGATGTGGACAGCCGGCATCCCCAGGCCGCTGCAGCGGTCGGCGCCGGAGCGATGTTCGTCCCGGCGCCGGGCAGAGCCATCTTCGCCCACCGGGAGGCCGGAGACGTGCTGCATGTCTATGTGGAGCTGAGGCGGCCGGCGGAGTGGTTCGCCGGGATCGACTTCGACGATCCGGCGGCGAAGGGTCTTGTCGCGGCGGAGTTCGACGGCTGGGCGCCGGAGTTGACCGCCCTCATCACCGGGGGCGACACGCCGCTGGTTCCCCGCATGATCCACACGCTTCCCATCGGACACCGATGGCGGCGGGTTCCCGGCGTGACGCTGCTGGGAGATGCCGCGCACCTGATGCCGCCGTCCGGCGAAGGCGCCAATCTGGCGATGCTGGAAGGCGCCGAACTGGCCGATGCCCTGGTTCGGCATTCGGGCGACGTCGAGGCGGCGCTTGCCGCCTATGAGGAGCCGATGTTCGCCCGCGCCGCCCTGGAAGCCGTGGACGCCCATCGGATGCTGGAGTTCTGCCTCGGGGACGACGCGCCGTCGGGCTTCATCGACATGATGAGGAGCGTGTCAGAACCGGATATGCGGCCATCGTGATCCGGGCATGATCCGGACCCGACACAGGACAGCGTCTCAGAGCGGTTTCAGAACCACGAGAAGCACGATCACGACGACAGCGCCGACGATCGCCGGCAGCGCGTGGCCCGATGCCGGCGAAGGCTGCTCATCGGGCCGGGCAAGTTTGCGGAGCGTGCCCGACAGCATCCCGTGCAGGCCGGACAGGGCAACGACGAACACCAGCTTCATCATCAGCCAGCGCGCGCCGAACCAGCCGCCTTCGGTCGCCACCGCCAACCCGAAGAGCCAGGCCAGCAGCATTGCCGGCGAGGTCGCCCAACGGTCCAAACGCCGCACCGCCCCGATGATGTCAGGCTGGGCGATGCCGACAGGCTCAGGCACGCCGGGCAGGCTCTTCGGGGCGGACAGGGCGGCCACGGCGATGGCCGCGACGAACATCCCGCCGATCCAGACCGTCACCGCGACGATGTGGAACGCCTTCAGCCACAGGTAGATCATGACCGCACCTCACAGGGTGGCGGCGAGCGCCGCACGCCGGGTCAGGGTGCGCGCGCTGAAGAAGGCGCCGAAGGGCACCATGGCGGCGGCGAAGAGCTTGATCGTCTCGCCCCGCGACCAGCCGCCGGCCGACACCATCCGGGTCAGCATCCAGAGATAGGTCAGGAAGGCGAAGCCGTGGATCGGTCCCATCGCCTTCACCGCATCGGGGAAACCGGCGAGGTGCTTCAGCGGCACGGCCACGAAGAGCAGGAGGATCAGCGTACCGCCTTCGACGAGGCAGGCCGTCCGCATCCGCAGCATCTGCCTGCGATCCTCCATATCGGACCGCTCATGGTCGGGCTGCACCGTCATCATCCGCGGCGCCATCACCCGACATCCTTCAGGATTTTCTCCACGCCGGCGAGCCGGCCCTCGATCTGCGTGACGCTGCCCCTGATCGAAATCAGGGTCGCGGTCAGTTCCTCCTGGGTCTTGATCGTCCTCTCGACGAGGTCGCGGTATGCGGCATCGCCGGCGCTCTGCGCCCGGCCCCGACGGGCCGACGAAAAATACTTCATCGCGAAAATCAGGAGGATCGTCACCAGGACGAGGATCGTGACGAGAAGGAAATAGGATTCTCTGCCGGTCATCGGGCGCTCCTTCAGGAGTCGGAATGTCTGCTGGTTGCGGTCAGGGAAGGCGCGGCTTCGGCAATCGCCGTGGGCGTCAGCTCGATCGCGAACGGGGCGATTTCGAAGAAGTTGAGCGCCTTTCCATCCGGCGAGACCTCAAGCCGGCTGGTGACGAGCCCCGCCTCCTCCAGCTTCCGCAGATGAAGGTGCAGAAGCGGACGGCTGATGCCGATCTCGCGCGCCAGCTGACTGACGTAGGTCCGCCCCATTGTGCTCAGCGTCGCCACAATGCGCAGCCGGTGCGGGTTTGCCAGCGCCGACAACGTCTCGAGCAATCGGTCGCCGCTGCAAGTCATGTCCGCTCCGCCCCACCAGTAAGAATTTACTTACAGGTGGGCCGACATACCGTCAACAAAAACTGACAGGTGACAGTCTTTCCTTCCGCATCCCCTCACACCGCCGACCGCCCCGGCCATTGCCGCCACAGCTTGACGGCGCAGACGGCCAGCGGCACCGACAGGGTCGCCCAGCACAGCCAGTCCCAGATGCCGTCGCCCAGGATGGCGGCGGCCAGCCCGACGGCGGACAGCACGGCCAGCGCGGCCGGAATGCCCCAGATCCCGCTCATGCCTTGCTCCCCAGCTTGGCGCCCGATGCATTTCTGTCGGACGCCGACCGCGCCCGCGGCCGTTTCAGCCAGACGACGAAGCCGGTCACCGTCACCACGCCGGTGACGATGGTGAACAGCGCCCAGACGATCTGCAACGGCAGCCCGCCGTAATCGCCGAAATGGAACGGCCCCGACAGCATCAGCACCGTCATGTACCAGGGCGTGCCGGCCGCCTCGGCGACCACGCCGGTCTCGGCATCGACCAGCGCGACGCTGAGCAGCCGCTGCGTCAGTTCGGTGTGGCCACGCACCAGCACGCTGAAATGGCGGCTGCCGGCATATTCGTTGCCGGGATAGGCGATGAAGGCCAGATCCTTGCCGGGGAAGGCCGCCAGCCCGGCCGCGGCCACCTGGTCGATGGACACCGCCGGCCCCGTCATCGGCTCCGGATGGCGGGCGGTCATAGCCGCCAGCTCGGTCTTCTGCCAATAGCCGGTGATCAGCGGCGAGAAGGACAGGATGGCACCGGTCAGCCCGACGACGAAGGCCCAGACCAGCGTCGCCACGCCGAACAGATTGTGCAGGTCGATGTTGCCGATCCGTGTCCCCCGCCCGAAGCGCAGGATGCCGAAGGCCAGCTTCTTCATGAAGGGGCCGTAGACCACCAGCCCACTGACCGTGCTGACCACGAACAGCAGCCCCATCACCCCGACGAACATCTGGCCGGCGAAGCCGGTGAACAGGTCGACATGCAGCTTCAAGAGGAAGCCGACCAGCGTCTCCTCCGGCTGCTTCAGCATCTGGTTGGCGCCGGTGAAGCCGTTCAGCACCACCCAGCGCCCCAGGTCGAAACCGCGCTCCTCCGGCTTGCCAAGGTAGATGTAGTTGACCGCCTTGTCCTCCGGATCGAAGGACAGCAGCTTGGGCACCAGGGCCGGGTCGGCCTTCTGCGCGATGTCGACCAGCGACTGGAGCGGCAGGCGGGCCTGCCCCTCCGTGTAGCTGCTGTCGAGATCCTCCCCCATCAGATGCTGGATCTCGTGGTGGAACACCAGGATCAGCCCGGTCACGCAGAGGATCAGCAGGTTGGCCGAACAGATCAGGCTGGTCCAGCGGTGGACGAGGCGCCAGCCCCGCAGGCTCGCAGGCGTCATGACGGCTTCCTTTGCCAAGGGGGAAGGAGGGACGGCACGATGCTTACCAGCGATAGCGCAGGCCGGCGGTCACCGTCCGCCGATAGCCGTAGGCGCACCACTCGCCGTAGTAGCAGGAGGCGACATATTCCTTGTCGAACAGGTTCTTGCCGTTGACGGTGACCTCGGCCCCCTGGAGCTTGGACGACAGCGCCCCCAGATCGTAGGACACCGTGGCGTCAACCAGGGTGAAGGACGGCACCTTGAAGGTGTTCGCCGTGTTGGCCGTGCTGCCGGTGTAGCGCAGGCCGGCGCCGACGCCGAGGCCGGTCAGCGCAGTGCCTTCCGGCATGTGGTACATCGCCCAGGCCGACGCCTGATGGCGCGGCACCGCGGCCAGGCGCTTGCCCTGCAGCCCGTCATTGTCCTTGGTGTACTTGGTGTCGAGGTAGGTGTAGGCGCCGATCAGCTCCAGGTCCTTGGTGACGCCGACCTTGGCCTCCAGCTCGACGCCGCGCGACCGCGCCTCGCCGCTCTGGATGGAGAAGCCGGGATGGGCGGGGTCGCTGGTCAGCAGGTTGCTGCGGGTCAGGTCGAACACTGCCGCGGTGAACAGGCTGTTCAGGCCGGGTGGCTGGTACTTCACGCCGACCTCGTACTGTGTCCCCTCCTCCGGCTTGAAGGGCTTGCCGCCGAAATCGACGCCGCTGCTGGGCGTGAAGGACTCGGCGTAGCTGACATAGGGGGCGATGCCGTTCTCGAAGACGTAGGTCAGGCCGGCGCGGCCGGTCCAGGCCTGATCGGACTGGGTGCTGCTGCCCGACGCGGTGGTCGAGGTGGTCTTCGCCCAGTCGCGGCGCCCGGCGACCGTCAGGACGAAGCCGCCCAGCTTCATCTGGTCCTGGAGATAGACGCCGGTCTGGCGCCCGTCGATGTCGGTGCGGTAGACCGCCGGCGGGGTGACGGCGATGCCGTAGACCGGGTTGAAGACGTCGATGGACGGCGCCATCCCGAAGCCGGCGGTGTAATGGCCGTCCAGCCGCTGGTGATCGACGCCGGCCAGCACGGTGTGGCCGACCGGCCCGGTGGCGAAGCGCCCTTCGATCTGGTTGTCGAAGGCGTAAGCGTTCATTTCCTCCCGCGAGGTGGCGACCCCGCGGAAGAGGCTGCGGTTGTCGGTGTCGAGGCCGTTGGCGTACAGGCTGTCGTAGGCGACCTTGGCGTTCAGCCAGCGCCCGTTCAGCCGGACGGTCCAGGCGTCGCCCAGCTTCTTGTCGAAGGCGTAGCCGACCGAGGCCTGACGGCGGTCGAACTTCTCGTAATTCGGGTCGCCGTCATAGAAATCGACCGGGATCCTGCCCAGCGGGTTCGACAGCACCGTGCCCTGTGGCGGGATGCCGCCATAGGAGTTGCCCTTGGGGTCATGCTGGTAGAAGCCAAGCAGGGTCAGGCTGGTCTCGGCATCCGGCTTCCAGGTGAAAGACGGCGCGACGGCGATGCGTTCGTTCTCCGTCATCCGGATCTGGCCGTCCTCGCTGAGGCCGACGGCGGTCAGGCGGTAGAGGAACTTGCCGTCCTTGTCGATGGGGCCGGAGAAGTCGGCGGTGCCGCGCCAATGGTTGTCGGTGCCGTATTCGACTCCGACCTCGTTCAGCGCGGTGGCGGTCGGACGCTTGGAAACCTGATTGATCAGGCCGCCGGGCTGCGCCTGCCCGTACAGCACGGAGGTCGGGCCCTTCAGCACCTCCGCCCGTTCCAGCAGATAGGGGTCGATCTGCGGCGCGGCGTAATAGAGCGACTGGAGCCTCAGCCCGTTCAGATAGGTGTCGGCATCGAAGCCGCGGATCTTCAGCTGGTCATAACGGGTCGCCACCGCGCCGCGGGTCTCCGCCGTGACGCCGGCGGTGTAGCGCACCACCTGATTCAGCGTCTGGGCGTTCTGGTCGCGGATCTGGTCGGCCGGAATGACGGAGATCGACTGCGGCGTCTCGATCAGCGGGGTATCGGTCTTGGTGCCGGTCGCCTGCTGGTTGGCGACATAGCCGGTCACCGGCGTCAGCGCGGTTTCCCGCTGCCCGGTCACCGTCACCGCCGGCATCTGCACGGCGGCGCCGTCGGCGCCCTGCGCCCCGGCAGTTTGCGCCACCTGGGCCATCGCCACCTGGGCCACCGACGGCACCATCAGCCCGCCCAGCACCATGGCGCCGAACGCCGCCCCCCGCGACACCCGACCGCCGTCCACTCGTCTCTTCACGTGATTGCCCCCGACACGAATAAGAATCATTCGCAGTTATTTGCCCTGATAATGCAAATGATTCTTATCTTCAATACCTATTCGCGTATGTGACGCGACAATCCCATCATGCCGACGGCACATCGCGGAAAGGGGCCCGTCCGCCTTTTCGGGCATCCGGCGGAACGACCGTCATCACCGATGAGCAGCCCCTATGACAGAGCGCACCCACCCTCTGCGGGCAGGCACCTTCTTGACTTGTAAAATGCGATCTATCACATTGATATTCCCTGGTGATTTTCTTTGGATGTCAACTCATGGCGACGCCGATGAACGGAACCTTGCCGATGCGGCTCCTGCACGACCTGCGGCGCAGCGGCGTTGCGACCGTCGCATCCGGGACGCTGGTCGGGCGTTACGGGTCCGCATCGACGGTAAGCCGTGCGCTCAGGAAACTGATTGCCGCCGAGAAAATCGAACCCATCCAGCGCGGCCTCTACCGCATCTTGCCGGACAGGGAACCGCGTCTTGCTTTCAACCGGGCCTGGAGCAATCCCGGCGGCACCTTCGACGCCGACCATCTGATCGCCATGACGCTTTCCCGGCCGACGTTCAGGGACGTCGCCCGGCTTTGCAAATCCTACGGGGTCGCCCGGGTGCGCCGCGTTCTGGACGGCCTCGAAGCGGACAAGGACGTTCCTTCGGCCCTGGCGTCGGAGTGGCGGCATCGTCTGAACAACATCGAGAAGGGGTTCCGCGATGCTGCGCGTCGACTGCCTACCGGGCGAAACCAAGCGGCTGCTTGAGGCGATCTCGTCCTGTCCGGAGATCGGTCAATTCACGCTGATCGGGGGCACGGCCCTGGCGCTGACGTGGGGGCACCGCCGCAGCGAGGATCTCGATTTCGCCATCCCCGGAACCCAACTGCCGCGCGACGGCTGCCGGGCCATTCTCGACCGCCTCGCTACCCAGGGCTGGCGGATCTCGGACATCTCCAGCGAGATGGCGCGCATGTACGCCGAAAACGACGGAGACGACCTTGCCGACACCCAGCAGGATTGGCTCTGCCGGACTGGCGGAGCGGAGACAGGCGTCAAGCTGACCTTCTTCGCCGATTATTCGCCGAAGCGGCACGAAGCCTACGCGCTGGAGCCGTCCCGCCTGGGGTGCGTCAAGGCGATGCCGCCGGATGGCATTTTCCTGCTCAAATCCCAGCTCATCCTGCGTCGGACGACATCGCGCGACCTGTTCGATCTTTGGTCGTTCCTTGAGCGGGGCAAGACCATCGGCGACATCCTCGTCGCCGCGAAGCAGGAGAACCCCTATCTCTCCTATGAGAAACTCCGTACCCATTTGCTGCCGTCGCGCCTGCCCCGCACCGATCCGGGCCTGACGGCTCTGGTCGATGACGGTCCTGCGGACTTCGATTCCCTCAAGTCCGCGATCACTTGCCATCTGGACCGATACGAGGAAGTCCTTGCGGCGGAGATCCTGGTAAACGACCGCACCGATCCGGCGGGCGACGCCACCCCGTAAACGCTACAATCGCCGCGATCCGCCCCAAAGGGGCGGCTAACCCCGTGCAAAAAAATCATCGCCGCCCCCGACGAATCCGCCCCGCCGGCCCGTATCAGGGACGGACAGAAAGACCGGGGCGGCGGAAAGCGCCGTCCGGTCGGATGTCGGGACAAGCGTCGGAACAGGTCATGACGATTCGTTGGAAGCCGGTGGTCACCGGCGTTGTTCTTGCCGGACTGGTCGGCGGCGTCGGTTACGCGGTTCAGCAGAAGCTGGCCCCTCCGGCCACGACGCAGCCGGGCCAGCCCCCCGGCCCCGGCGGCCCTCCCGGCAGTGGCCCAGGCGGCGGTCCAGGCGGTGCGCGCAACAGCGTGGTGGCGGTCCAGGCCGGCACCGTGGCGCGCGAGGACGTGCCGATCTGGTTCGACGGCATCGGCACGGTCCAGGCCTTCAACACCGTCACCGTGCGCGCCCGCGTCGATGGCGAGCTTCAGCGCGTCTCGCTTCAGGAGGGCCAGCTGGTCAAGGCCGGCGACCTGCTGGCGACCATCGATTCCCGTCCGCTCCAGGCCCAGCTGGCGCAGGCCCAGGCGAAGAAGGCGCAGGACGAGGCGCAGCTCGCCAACGCGCGGCGCGACCTCGAGCGCAACATGAACCTGAAGGAGTTCGCCTCCCGCCAGTCCGTCGACACCCAGCGCGCCCTGGTCGCCCAGTACGAGGCGCAGATCCGCGCCGACGAGGCGGCCATCGAGGCGGTGCAGGTCCAGCTGAACTACACCACCGTCACCGCCCCGCTCAGCGGCCGCATCGGCCTGCGCAACGTCGACCAGGGCAACGTGGTGCGGGCCAGCGACCAGAACGGCATCGCCACCATCACGCAGATCCAGCCCATCGCCGTCCTCTTCACCCTGCCGGAGAAGCAGCTCCAGGCGGTGCTGGCCGCCCAGGCGCAGGGGCCGGTGAAGGTGGAGGCGCAGGACCGCGAAGGCCGCCGCGTGCTCGACACCGGGTCGCTGTCGGTGGTGGACAATTTGATCGACACCGGCACCGGCACCATCCGCCTGAAGGCCGAGATGCCCAACGACCCGCAGAAGCTGTGGCCCGGCCAGTTCGTCAATGTTCGCCTGCTCTCCACCGTCCGCCGCGGCGCCACCACCGTGCCCGCGACCGTGGTGCAGCGCGGGCCGCAGGGCACCTACGCCTATGTCATCAAGGACGACCTGACGGTGGAGCAGCGCCCGATCAAGGTCGCCCGCCAGGAGGAGACCAAGGCCATCGTCGAGGAGGGGCTGACCCCCGGCGAGCGGGTGGTGGTGGACGGCCAGTACCGTTTGCAGCCCGGCTCGAAGATCCGCATCGTCGAGCCCATCGCGTCGGCTGCACCGGCCGGCACCGCCCCCGTCGCAACACCGGAAGCGGCCCCCACCGGCGCGCCCGCCGGCAGGACGCAGGACCCTGCCGCGCGCGCGGAACGGCGGCGCGAACGGCAGCAGCAGCGCGAGCACAACGGCGGCGCCCCTCCTGGCGCCCCTCCCGGCCCCACCGGACCGCGTGAGGGGCGGCAGCCCTCATGAACATCTCCGCCCCCTTCATCCTGCGGCCGGTCGCCACCGGCCTCCTGATGCTGGCGGTGGTGCTGCTGGGCCTGCTGGGCTACAGCACCCTGCCGATCTCCTCGCTGCCGACGGTCGATTTCCCGACGGTGCGCGTCACCACCCAGCTGCCGGGCGCCGCCCCCGACGTCATGGCCTCCTCGGTCACCGCGCCCTTGGAACGCCAGCTCGGCCAGATCGCCGGCATCTCCTCGATGGTGTCGACCAGCTCCTTCGGGCTGTCGGTCATCACCCTGCAATTCGACCTGACCCGCGACATCGACGCCGCCTCGCAGGACGTGCAGTCGGCGATCAGCGCCGCGTCGGGCACGCTGCCCAAGGGCCTGCCCAACCCGCCGGTCTACGACAAGGTCAACCCGGCCGACACGCCGGTGATGGTGCTGGCGCTGAGTTCCGACTCCCTGCGGCTGGAGACGGTCAGCGACGCCGCCGACACGCTGCTGGCGCAGAAGCTGTCCCAGGTCGACGGCGTCGGCTATGTCGGGATCGAGGGGGGCCTGCGCCCCGCCGTCCGCGTGCAGGTCAACCCCGCCGCCGTCGCCGGCCTCGGCCTGACGCTGGAGGATGTGCGGACCACCATCACCCAGGCCAACGTCAACGCGCCGAAGGGCAGCTTCGACGGCCCGCGCCAGTCCTGGTCCATCGGCGTCAACGACCAGATCGAGAATGCCGCCGCCTACCGCCCGATCATCGTCGCCTACAAGAACGGCGGGCCGGTGCGGCTGACCGACATCGGCACCGTGGTCGATTCGGTGGAGAACACCCGGCTCGCAGCGTGGCATGACGGCAAGCCGGCGGTTCTGCTGAACGTGCTGCGCCAGCCCGGCGCCAACATCATCGACACGGTGGACCGCATCCACAAGCTGCTGCCGTCGCTCCAGGCCGGCCTGCCGCCGCAGATCCACATGGCGGTGCTGACCGACCGGACGGAGACCATCCGCGCCTCGGTGGTGGACGTGCAGAAGACGCTGGTGCTGACCGCCGGGCTGGTGGTGCTGGTGATCTTCCTGTTCCTGCGCAAGGCCTGGGCGACGGTGATCCCGGCGGCGGCCCTGCCGCTGTCGCTGATCGGCACCTTCGGCATCATGGCGCTGTGCGGTTTCAGCCTCGACAACCTGTCGCTGATGGCGCTGACCATCGCGTCCGGCTTCGTCGTCGACGATGCCATCGTGATGATCGAGAACATCGTCCGCTACATCGAGAAGGGCGAGAAGCCGTTGCCGGCGGCGCTGAAGGGCGCGCGGCAGATCGGCTTTACCGTGGTGTCGCTGACCCTGTCGCTGATCGCCGTGTTCATCCCGCTCTTGTTCATGGGCGGCGTGGTCGGCCGGCTGTTCCGCGAGTTCGCCATCACGCTGTCCATCGCCGTGCTGGTGTCGGCGGTGATCTCGCTGACGCTGACGCCGATGATGTGCGCCCGCCTGCTGAAGGCGGAGGCGGAGGCCGAAACCAAACCCAACGGCCTGTTCCGCTGGACCGAGCGCGGCTTCGACGCGCTGCTGAACGGCTATGCCGCCTCGCTGCGCTTCGTGCTGCGCCACCAGCCGGCGACGCTGGTCTTCACCATCGCCACGCTGGCCGCCACCCTCTACCTCTACGACGTGGTGCCCAAGGGCTTCCTGCCGCAGCAGGACACCGGCGTCATCATCGGCGTCACCGATGCCGCCCCCTCCATCTCGGTCAAGGCGATGGCGGAGCGCCAGCGCGAGGTCGCCGACATTGTCCGGCGCGACCCCGACGTGGCGGGCGTGGCGAGCTTCGTCGGCACCGGCACGGTGAACGCCACCACCAACACCGGCAACCTGACCATCGCGCTGAAGCCGCGCGACCAGCGCAGCGCCTCGGCGGAGGAGATCATCGCCCGGCTGCGCGCCGCCACCGGCGACCTCAAGGGCGTGTCGCTGTTCATGCAGGCGGTGCAGGACGTGCAGATCGACAGCCGCGTCAGCCGCACCCAATACCAGTACGTGTTGCAGGATGCCGACCCGCGCGAGCTGGAAAGCTGGACCCCGCGCCTGCTGGAGTCCCTGCGTGCCCGGCCCGAACTGACCGATGTGGCGACCGACCAGCAGCCGGATGGGTTGCAGGTCTATCTCACCATCGACCGCGACGCCGCCAGCCGCCTGCATGTTCTGCCCCAGGCCATCGACGACACGCTCTACGACGCCTTCGGCCAGCGTCAGGTCTCGACCATCTACACCCAGACCAACCAGTACCGCGTGATCCTGGAGGTCGAGCCGTCCTTCCAGATGGACCCGGCATCCCTGTCGAAGATCTATGTGAAGGCCAGCGGCGGCACCGTCGTGCCTTTGGGCGCCATCGTGTCGGTGGAGCGCAGGACCGCGCCGCTGGTCATCACCCACCAGGGCCAGTTCCCCTCCGTCACCCTGTCCTTCAACGTGGCGCACGGCGTCTCGCTGGGGGCGGCGGTGGCGGCGATCCAGCAGGCGCGCGACAGCATCGGCATGCCCGACACCGCGACCGCCCGCTTCGCCGGCACGGCCGCGGAGTTCCGCGCCTCGCTCGACACCCAGCCCTGGCTGATCCTGGCGGCGGTGGTCGCCGTCTACATCGTGCTGGGCGTGCTGTACGAGAGCACGATCCACCCGATCACCATCCTGTCGACCCTGCCGTCGGCCGGTATCGGCGCCCTGCTGGCGCTGATGGCGACCGGCCACGATCTGTCGCTGATCGCGCTGGTCGGCATCGTGCTGCTGATCGGCATCGTCAAGAAGAACGCCATCATGATGATCGACTTCGCCCTGGAGGCGGAACGCAACCAGGGCATGGCGCCGGAACGCTCGATCTACGAGGCGTCGCTGCTGCGCTTCCGCCCGATCATGATGACCACCATGGCGGCGCTGCTCGGCGCCCTGCCGCTGGCTCTGGAGAACGGCACCGGGTCGGAGCTGCGCCGGCCGATGGGCATCGCCATCGTCGGCGGGCTTCTGTTCAGTCAGGTTCTGACGCTCTACACCACGCCGGTGGTCTATCTCTACATGGACCGTCTCGGCAGCCGGCTCGGCCGCTGGCTGCGGCCCTGGCGCCGGAAGGACGCCGCGGAGCCCGGCAATGACCGCTCGCCCGGCCGGGCGGCGGCGGAGTAGCCGGCCATGGCCTCCCTCAACCTCAATCCGCTGGCTTCGGCCGCCTCGCTCTCCGCCCTGTTCATCCGGCGGCCGGTCGGCACCGCGCTGCTGATGGTCGGGCTGATGATCCTCGGCGCGGTGGCCTACCGCTTCCTGCCGGTGGCGCCGCTGCCGCAGGTCGAATTCCCCACCATCATCGTCACCGCGTCGCTGCCCGGCGCCAGCCCGGAGACCATGGCGGCCTCAGTCGCCACGCCGCTGGAGCGCCGGCTCTCCCGCATCGCCGGCGTGTCGGAGATGACCTCCAACAGCAAACTCGGCAGCACCACCGTCGTCGTGCAGTTCGACCTGAACCGCAATGTCGAGGCGGCCTCGCGCGACGTGCAGGCCGCCATCAACGCCGCCGGCGGCGACCTGCCGGCCGACCTGCCGAGCCCGCCCAAGATGCGGCGCATCAACCCGGCCGACGCGCCGGTGATGACGCTCGCCATGACCTCCACTACGCTGGCCCCGGCGGAACTCTACAACCTCGCCGACAGCATCATCGGCCAGCGGCTGAGCCAGATCGAGGGGGTGGCCCAGGTCTCGATCAACGGGGCGGAGAAGACGGCCATACGCGTCCGGGTGAACGCCGCTGCCGCCGCCAACATGGGCGTCAGCCTGGAATCGATCCGCAGTGTCATCTCCCAGGCGAACGCCAACGGCGCCAAGGGCAGCTTCGACGGCACTCACGAGTCCTGGTCCATCGGCGCCAGCGACCAGTTGTTCGGCGCCGACGCCTACCGCAAGCTGATCGTGACCGAGAAGAGCGGCGCCACCATCCGGCTCGGCGATCTCGCCGACGTGATCGAGGCGCCGGAGAACAGCCGCACCGCCGCCTGGCAGGACGGCCACCGCGCCATCCTGATCAACATCCAGAAGCAGCCGGGCTCCAACGTGGTCGACACGGTCGACCGCATCCGGGCGGAACTGCCGACCTTGCGCGGCTGGATGCCGCCGGGGGTCAGCCTGTCGGTGCGCACCGACCGCACGCCGACCATCCGCGCCTCCATCGACGACGTGCAGAAGACGCTGGCGGTCACGGTGGCGCTGGTGGTGATGGTGATGGCGCTGTTCCTGCGCCGGCTGTGGGCGACGGTGATCCCGGCCGCCTCGGTGCCGCTGTCGCTGGCCGGCACCTGCGGCGTGATGTGGATCGTCGGCTACAGCCTCGACAATTTCTCGCTGATGGCGCTGACCATCTCGGTCGGCTTCGTGGTGGACGACGCCATCGTCGTCATCGAGAACATCGTCCGCCACATCGAAAAGGGCGCTAAACCCTTCGAGGCGGCGGTGAAGGGCGCCCGTCAGGTCGCCTTCACCGTGGTGTCGATCAGCCTGTCGCTGGTCGCCGTCTTCATCCCCATCCTGTTCATGGGCGGCATCCAGGGCCGGCTGTTCCGCGAGTTCGCCGTGGTGCTGTCGGTCGCCATCGCCGTCTCGGCGGTGGTGTCGCTGACCCTGACCCCGATGATGTGCGCCCACCTGCTTCAGCCGGAAGCGGAGCGCGGTCCCCCGGGCCGGTTCGCCCGCGCGCTCGCCTGGATCGGCGACCGGCTGTTCGGTCTCTATGCCGGCGGGCTGGACTGGGTGCTGGCCCACCGCCGCACCATGCTGGTGGCGACCTTCGCCATCATCGGCGTCAGCGTCTGGCTCTATGGGCAGGTGCCCAAGGGCTTCGTGCCGCAGCAGGACACCGGCCTGCTCATCGGCTTCAGCGACCCGCCGCCGGACATCTCCTTCCGCGCCATGGTGACGCGCCAGCGCGCGCTTCAGGACGCGGTGGCCGGCGACCCGGCGGTGGAGAGCGTCGGCGGCACCGTCGGCGGCGGCGGTCCCGGCGGCACCTATTCCGGCCAGATCTTCATCGCCCTGAAGCCGAAGGCGGAGCGCGACGACCTCGCCACCGTCACCCAGCGGCTGCGCATGCGCGCCGGCCGGGTGCCGGGGGTGCAGCTCTATCTGACGCCGGTGCAGGACATCCGCGTCGGCGGCTTCCAGGGCCGCAGCCAGTACCGCTACAGCCTTCAGGATTCCGACATCGCTGCGCTGAACGAGTGGGCGCCCAAGCTGGTCGACAAGATGCGCACCCTGCCGGAGCTGGTCGACGTCGCCAACGACCGCCAGAACGGCGGCATCCAGGCCAACGTCATCGTCGACCGCGACGCCGCCACCCGGCTCGGCGTGTCGCTCAGCGCCCTGGAATCGACGCTCTACGACGCCTTCGGCCAGCGGCAGGTCTCGACCATGTATCTGGCGCAGAACCAGCACAAGGTGGTGCTGGAGGTCGAGCCGTCGGAGGCGCTCGGCCCCGACGACCTCAAGCGCATCTATGTCGCGGGCCGCAGCGGCATGGTTCCGCTGTCGGCGGTGTCGCGCGTCGTCATCGGCAACCAGGCCGCCAGCATCCAGCACCAGAGCGGTTTCCCGGTCGCCAACCTGACCTTCGACCTCGCCCCCGGCGTCTCGCTGTCCCAGGCGACCGAGCTGATCCAGCGCGCGGCCGAGGACATCGGCATGCCCGCCAGCATCCGCGCCGGTTTCCAGGGCGACGCGCGCGCCTTCCAGCAATCGTCCTCCAGCCAGCCGCTGCTGATCCTGGCGGCGCTGATCACCATCTACATCGTGCTCGGCGTTCTGTACGAAAGCCTGATCCACCCCCTGACCATCCTGTCGACCCTGCCGTCGGCCGGGCTGGGGGCGCTGATCGCGCTGATCCTGACCGGCTACGACCTGTCGATCGTCGCCCTGATCGGCATCATCCTGCTGATCGGCATCGTCAAGAAGAACGCCATCATGATGATCGACTTCGCCCTGGAGGCGGAGCGCGAGCGCGGCCTGTCGCCGCTGGAGGCGATCCGCGAGGCCGGTCTGGTCCGCTTCCGCCCGATCATGATGACGACGATGGCGGCCCTGCTCGGCGCGGTTCCGCTCGCCTTCGACTTCGGGACCGGCGGCGAGATCCGCCGCCCGCTCGGCATCGCCATCATCGGCGGCTTGCTGGTCAGCCAGATGCTGACGCTCTACACGACGCCGGTGGTCTATCTGACGCTGGAACGGCTGGCCCTGCGGCGCAACCGCCGCCACGCCATCGCCGCGCCCGCGGAATAGGGGGCGGAGGATGGGTGCGGTTCTGACGTTTGCAACGATTTTCATCCACCCCGCAAGGTCCCCTCTCCCCCCAGGGAGAGGGAGCTGGCGCCTCTCCGCCCTGTTGGGCATAGTTCTCGCCCACGGCATGAGCGGAGCCCCGGTGGTCGAGGCGAGCGACACGGACGACGAACTGATGGGCCGCGTGGCCGGCGGCGACGCCGCCGCCTTCGACCGTCTGGCCGCCCGCCACATGCGTCGCGCGGTGGCGCTGGCCCAGCGGATGACCGGCAACCCGTCCGACGCCGACGAGATCGCGCAGGAGGCCTTCCTGCGGGTCTGGCAGCATGCCGGGCGCTGGGACGGGGCGCGCGCCGCCTTCACCACCTGGCTCTACCGCATCGTGATGAACCTCGCCATCGACCGCGGCCGCCGCCCCGGCTGGTCGCCGCTGGAGGATGCCGGCGACCTGCCCGACCAGACCCCCGACATCCTGACCCGCATCGCCGAGCGCCAGACCGCCGAGCGGGTCAACCGGGCGCTGGCCGCCTTGCCCGACCGCCAGCGCGCCGCCGTCGTGCTGTTCCATCAGGAGGGGCTCAGCCTGCGTCAGGCCGCCGAAATCCTGACCATGGGCGAAAGCGCCTTCGCCTCGCTGCTGGCCCGTGCCCGGGCCGCGCTGAAAACGGCGCTCAGCCCCGACGATCCCGTGGGAGGGAGGATGCCATGACCGACGAAGACTTCCTCCGCCACCTCGACGATTACGGCGCCTCGCCGGAGCGCTGGCCGGCGGAGCTGCGCGCGGACGCCGAAGCGGCGCTCGCCCGCTCCCCCGCCCTGCGCGCCGCCCAGGAGGACGCCGCCACCTTCGACCGGCTGCTGACGGCCCCCGCAGCGCCGATAGACGACGCCCGCGTCGCCCGCCTGCTGTCCACCGTCGGCGCCGCGGCGCGGGCCGTGCCGCAGGAGGGCGTCGTCATGCTGCTGCTCGGCCGGATGCCGCGGCGGAGGGTGGCCGGCTTCTGCGTCGCCCTGCTGGCGCTCGGCTGGTTCGCCGGCCATCTCGCCAGCCCGCTCCCGTCAGCGCCGCGCAGCCAGGAGCTGGCCCTGCTGAACGACGAGGTCGTCACCCTGTTCGACGGAGAGTCCCGATGAGCGGTTTTGCCGCCCCCCGTCGCCCGCAGCCCTCCCTCCTGACCCGCCTCCGGCAAGGGATGAGCCTGCGCCGGCTGGCGCTGCTGTCGCTGGCGCTGAACCTGTTCCTGGCCGCCATGCTGGTCGGCACCACCCGCAAGCCGGCGCCCCCGCCCTACCGGCCGATGCCCGACCGCTTTGTCGAGCATGTGGCCGCCGGCATGTCCGATGCCGACGCCGCCCGCCTGCGCGCCATTTTCGAGCCGCTGCGCCCGCGCTATGACGCGCTGACCGAGGATTATCGCGAGGAGGGGCAGCGGGTGCGCAGCCTGCTTCAGGCGGAGCCGGTGGATTTCGAGTCCCTGAACGCCGCGATCGCCGCAGCCCGTGCCAAGCGCCGCCTGATCGGCGAATTGACGGAGCAGACCGTGCTGCTCGTGCTGCCCGACCTCTCGCCTGCCGGACGGTTGCGGATGGTCGGGGGATGGGGAACCGCTGGCGCCCCCGATACGCCCAAAAAATAGGCAAACCCACTCATCCACAGGCCGGATGCGCCCGCCGGAAGGATGCGGAAGATTCTGTTCGGAGTTTGCGCACACATCTATCCACAGATTCTGTGGAGAAGAAAACCGGCAGAAATTTTATCCACACAAATTCACATTCTATCATCCCCAAGTTTTATCGCCCGCCTTCCCGACGATCCTTGTATCCACCACCGATCCGGCATATCCAAATAACGTGGATCAGCAAGATTGGTGGGGGATCGTCATGATCGGAGATCCGTTTCATCCAAAGAAGGCGACGATCTCTTTGCGGGTTGACCGCAGAGTCAAAGATGTCGCCAAGAATTACGCACGCCAGCGGCAGACGCCTTTGGCCGAGGTCATGCGCGACCTCTTGGCCCGCTACGTCGCCGAATGCGCGCGGGAGAATGCCCTGGCGTCCCCAGACCTGTTGAAGGACCGGCCGGCGCAATATGTGGATTTCGCAAAGCTGGAAGGCCTGATGGGCCGGCAGGAGTAGGCGCGCCCGTCCACAGGGGGATCTTGAGCGGGCGGCTCCGCCCCCATACATCGACGGTGGACACGCTGCCAGGGGAAGGAGCCCCGCCATGCCGCCCACCTCCCAAGATTCAGGCCAGTCTTCCACAGGCGCCCAATCCGGCGCCGACAGCCTTCACGTCGCCTGTCCGCAGTGCGACACGCTGAACCGCGTGCCCCCGGCCCGGCTCGGCGGCGGCAAATGTGGCCGCTGCGGCAAGGCGCTGTTCGAAGGCAAGCCGGTGGCGCTCGACGCCCGCCGCTTCGCCGCCCATGCCGAACGTGGCGACCTGCCCCTGCTGATCGATTTCTGGGCCGACTGGTGCGGCCCCTGCCGCGCGATGGCTCCCGCCTTCGCCCAGGCCGCGGCCCAGCTCGAACCGCAAATCCGCCTCGCCAAGATCGACACCGAGGCCTCGCCGGACCTCGCCGCCCGCTTCGGCATCCGCAGCATCCCGTCCCTGATCCTGGTCCATCACGGCCGCGAGATCGCCCGCACCGCCGGCGCCATGCCGCTGCCGGCGCTGGTGGCGTGGGCGAGGCAGGCGCTTGCCCGCTGAACCCGGCGCCCGGTGTGGGCGTTACGCCGCCCGTACCGTCGCGATGAAGGTGCCGACCTCCTTGCGCAGGCGTTCGGCCTCGACGGCCAGTTCCTGCGAGGTGCCGTGGACGCGGCCGGCGGCGTCGCCGGTTTCGTGCACGGCCGTGCTGACGCCGGCGATGTTGCTCGACACCTCTTCGGTGCCCTGGGCGGCCTGGGTCACGCTGGAGGCGATCTCGCGGGTGGCGGCGGCCTGTTCCTCGATGGCGGCGGCGATGGCGGTCGTGATCTCGCTCATGTGACCGATGGTCTTGCCGATGCTGCCGATGGCCCTCTGGGCGCCACCGGTGGTTTGCTGGATTTCCTGCACCTTGGCCTGGATCTCGTCGGTGGCCTTGGCGGTCTGGTTGGCCAGCGCCTTCACCTCGCTCGCCACGACGGCGAAGCCCTTGCCGGCCTCGCCCGCCCGCGCCGCCTCGATGGTGGCGTTCAGCGCCAGCAGGTTGGTCTGGGCGGCGATGCCGCTGATCAGTTCCACCACCGCGCCGATCTGTTCGGCGGCGGTGACCAGATCGCGCATGGTGCGGTCGGCGCCGGTGGCGTCGGCCACCGCCTGGGTGGCGATGCGCGTGGAGTTCTCCACCTGCTGGCCGATCTCGGAGATCGAGGCCGACAGCTCCTCCGTCGCGGTGGCGACGGTCTGCACATTGGCCGAGGCCTGTTCGGAGGCCGAGGCGACGAGCAGCGAGCGTTCGCTCGCCTCCTGCGCGGTGGCGGTCAGCGCGGTGGCAGCGTCGCGCATGCCGGTGGCGGCGGTGGCGACGGTGTCGACGATGCCCTTCACCGTGCTTTCGAAGGTGTCGGCCATCTGCATCATCGTCTGGCGGCGCTGGGCGGCGGCCTGCCGCTCGCTCTCCTCCTGCGCCTTGCGCATCCGCTCCATCTCCAGCGCGTTCGTCTTGAAGATCTGGAGCGCACGGGCCAGCGCGCCGATCTCGTCGCGGCGGTCGTCATCGGTGACGGTCACCGTCAGGTCGCCCTCCGCCAGCCGCCCCATTTCCCGCGTGGTGTTGCCGAGCGGCTTGGTGATCGCCCGCGAGATCGCCCAGGCCAGCAGCAGGCCGAGCAGAACGGCGACCGCCGTCACGGCGGTGCCGCGCCCCTCCGCCGCCGACACTTCGGCGGCAGCGGTGACCTCCAGCTGCGACAGGAAGCTGGCGGAATGGTCGCGGATCAGGCCGATCTTCTGGCCGATCTGCTTGCCGGCCTTGCCCAGCGTCTCGCTGTTCAGCGACTTCAGCTGGTCGCTCAGCACGGCGATGCGGTCGATCCCGGCGCCGTAGGCCGGCAGCTTGGCGACGGCGTCCGACAGCCTGGCCTTGACCGGGCCGTCGGCGATGGCGTTGCGCAAGCCATCCGCCTTCCCCGTCAGATCGCCCAGATCCTTGCGGATGCGGGCCAGATCCTCCGCCTTGGTTTCCGCGACGAAGCGGGCAACCAGCACGCGGACCAGCAGGAACTGTTCGCTGACGCCGGCGACCTGCACCGTGCGGTCCAGATCGCCGCCGTCCTTCTCCGCCTTGACGGTCTCGCTCAGCGTTCGGCGGATGTCGGCGCCCAGCGTGTTCACCACCGACGCGACGATGGAGTCGCGCTCGGTCCGCGCGACGACCAGCCGGTCGAACCCGACGGTCAGCGTCTGGTGCAGACCGGCGATCTCCTGCGCCGCCTGACGGTCGCCGGCATCGGTCATCCGCGCCATGGCGTCGTCCAGCTTGCGGCGGAATTTGTCCACTTCACCACGGAAACGGTCGGCCACCGCGGCGGAGCCGCTGGAGACGAACTCCTCCGCCGCCCCCAGCGCATCGGAGAGGTTGGTGTCGGCCTCCGCCACCGCCATCGCGACGTGCGACTGCGCCGCGTAGCGGCGGAGCGCGTCGTCGCTGGACCGCAGGCCGCTCCAGGATACCGCCCCCAGCCCGACCAGAAGCGCCAGCGTGACGCCGAAGCCAGTGTAAATCTTGGTCGCCGTGCGCAGGTTGGCGAAGGGACCGGCCTTGATCGGCCGGGCTGCGGTCTGCTGGCTGGAGCTGGGGCTGGCGGCATTCATGACTGGGACCCTCGTCTTCTGACCCGACTGCTGGCGGCGTCCCGATCTTTCGGGGGATCGGTTGTCAACGAGTTACCCTACAAGAACAATGCCAAGCCACCATTAACGCTGTGATGTTTTTTTATCCTACGAAATCGATCTATTCCTCGGGACGGGACAGATTCATCCTCTGCATTTTGCAAAAATCATTGAGATTGCTTTGCAATCTGCCAAAGCTCGACCTTCGCAATTGCAAAAAATACGCCCATTAGTTATAATACTGACCGCCATTCACCTCTATCGTCTGGCCGGTGATGTATCCGGCCAGCCGGTTCGACGCGAGGAACAGGTAGGCGCCGACGCAGTCCTCCGCCGTGCCCAGCCGTTTCAGCGGAATGCGCGCCGCGGTCTGCGCGAGCTTGTCGGCGGTCGAGTAGCGCTGGTGGAAGTCGGTGTCGATGGTGCCGGGCGACACCGCGTTGACGCGGATGCAGTGCGGCGCCAGTTCCGTCGCCAGCGAGCGGGCGAGGCTGGCCTGGAAGGCCTTGGCGGCGCTGTAGAGCGACGAGCCGGCGCTGCCCCCGGTGCGGCCGGAGATCGACCCAGTGTTGACGATGGCCCCTCTCGACGCGATCAGCGCCGGCAGGGCGCTGCGGCTGGCGACGACCGCCGAGGCGGCGTTCAGGTCGAACTGCTCCTGCAGGAAGCCGTCGTCGATGTCGGCCAGCGCCACCCGGCCCAGCATCGTGCCGGCATTGTTGACCAGCACGTCCAGCCCGCCCAGCCGGTCGATTGCCTGCTCCACCACCGCGCGGGTCTGCCCCTTGTCGGCGAAGTCGCCGGCCAGCCCGATCACGCCGTCTCCCATCCCGGCCGCCAGTGCCTCCACCTCCGCCCGGTCGCGGCCATGGATGGCGACGCGGGCGCCGAGCTGGGCGAAGGCCGCCGCCACCGCCGCACCGATGCCGCGGCTGCTGCCGGTGACCAGCACGCGCTTGTCCCGGAACTCCTGCGCCAGCAGGTCGGCGGGCCAGCCGGTGGACAGGTGGCCGGACAAGGGGGTGGTGTCGGTGGCGGTCATGATCTGCGCTCTCCCTGCCGGCCAGCCCGGTCCGTGTTCGGAAACGCAAGCCGGCTTGATTGTTCGTGTTCCAATCCGATCATAGGGGCCGGCACTCCGGCGTCAACAGCCGGGCCTGCGCGCCAGCGACATCCGGCTGTTTTGCGAGAATCCTGTCGATGGAACCCGGCCCTTCGGGCTATGTAGGCGCATGAACACCGACCCGACCAGCCCCGCCCAGCCTTTCGAGATTTTCCTGGTGGCCGCCCCCGGCCTGGAACCCGTGCTGTGCGCGGAGGCCAGCGACCGCGGCTTCACCGATCCCACCATGGTGAAGGGCGGGGTGACGGTCACCGGCGGCTGGCCGGAGGTGTGGCGCGCCAATCTGGAACTGCGCGGCGCCACCCGCGTGCTGGCGCGCATCGCCAGCTTCCGCGCCCTGCATCTGGCCCAGCTGGACAAGCGCGCCCGCCGCGTTCCCTGGGCCGAGATCCTGCGCGCCGACGTGCCGGTGCGGGTCGAGGCCTCCTGCAAGGCGTCCCGCATCTACCATGCCGGCGCCGCCGCCCAGCGCATCGAGCGCGCCATCGCCGAGGAACTCGGCGCCCCCATCGTCAAGGCCGCGCCCAAGAAGACCGGAAAGTCCGCCGACAGGGACGCGCCGGAAGAAGATACGCGCGCCGTCCAGATCAAGGCGCGCATCGACGACGACCTCTGCACCATCAGCGTCGACAGTTCCGGCGAGTCACTGCACAAGCGCGGCCACAAGGAGGCGGTCAACAAGGCGCCGATGCGCGAGACGCTGGCCGCATTGTTCCTGCGCCAGTGCGGCTATGACGGGCGCGAGCCGGTGCCTGTGGTGGATCCGATGTGCGGCTCCGGCACCTTCGTCATCGAGGCCGCCGAGATCGCCGCCGGCCTGAAGCCCGGCCGCTCCCGCTCCTTCGCCTTCGAGCAGCTCGCCACGTTCGATCCTGCCCGCTGGCAGGGCCTGCGCGGCAGCGCCGGCACGGCGACGCCGCCCGCGGTCCGCTTCTACGGCAGCGACCGTGACGCCGGCGCCATCACGATGAGCCGCGCCAATGCCGAGCGGGCCGGCGTCTCCGCCTGGACCGACTTCGCCCACCACGCCATCAGCGACCTGACCCCGCCGGAGGGTCCCCCCGGCCTCGTCATCGTCAACCCGCCCTATGGCGCCCGCATCGGCGAGGGCAAGTCCCTGATCCCGCTCTACCACGCCATGGGCCAGACGCTGAAAACCCGCTTCGCCGGCTGGCGTGTGGGAATCGTCACCAACGAGGCCGCCCTGGCGAAGGCGACCGAGCTGCCGTTCCTTGAGGGCGGGGTGTCGGTGTCGAACGGGGGGATCAGGGTGACGCTGTACCAGACGGGGGTGTTGGGGTGAGTTGTATTTGATACCAGAGTTTAAAATTTGATTACGTAAGCAACTGTCGAAGCTGCAAAGAAATTCTCACAAATTCTTTCCCTGCGATAAATGGAATGCATATTCCAAAGCTTAAGAGTAGAAACTCCCAGCTTCTAACTATAGCAATCTGATCAACATTACTTCCGGCAAAAAATGTGCAAGCAAACATCCCAAAAATCATCACGCCTATAAGCGTTCGCATGATGTAACGTTTCGCATCGCGCTCGACATTTCTTCTCCAGTGAAGATCATGCGCAACCATTACCATCCAGAACAACATGCTGGAGATACCTGAGATTCCTCCACAAATCATGCCTGCATATGCGAGTTCTAGAGTCTCCCCATAATTCACTGTAACTATGCTAGATGTAATCTCAACAATACTGAAGAATACAAAACAATTAAATGTAGATTTTGAGACAAACACAACCCGACCATCTGGTCGACACGTAAATTTCACAAATCGAAATGTGAAAAAAGTGAATAGTTTCGCCACTATTCCAGCATGGACAAGCGCCGCAATACTTCCAATCTTTTTTGCTAAAATTAAAATCAACAAGATGATTTCCATTGGCTCACACCTCCCCGATAAAAACTGTGAGGATAGGATGTTGGAGTGCCCAATTGGAATCAATGTTGAACGGAGTCGGATAAGACGACTTTACGGAGGAAATGGCGTCCCCGACGGGAGGGGATTGCTCGTTGCCCTGGAGGCGTTGATAAGCCTAAACCTGTTGCGTAGCAAGCACTTTTATGCCCTTCTGTGTGCTACTTTGCTGTGCTACTCTCGGGGCAAACTCAGTGCAGAAGCGTTCGGTTAAGGGACTCTATGAGCGGGAAGGCACATGGTACTACCGCAAGGTCGTACCGACGGACCTTCAGAACGAATATCCGGGACGCCTTCTGCGTGGTTCGCTGGACACCAAGGACAAACGGGAAGCAGAGCGGCGCTTGCACGCGGTTCTAGCGAAGCTGGACGCAGAGTTTCAAGAGCGCCGCAAAGCCCGTCAGGAAGCCGCTGAGTGCATTGCAGAAGAAGCTCGCAGGGTTGCTGCGGAAAAGACCTTCCTCGCATCTCCGGCCTTTGCACAGGCCGTTAAGGAGATTAGCGCAACCAAGCCAGACTTCTACGAGATTATGGAGCTTGGCGACCATCGTGGCGGGCGGGAACCGACGCGGGAAGAAGCCATCGCTATGCTGGATGAGCAGTCTGCCAATATGCCGGAGGCAGAACGCGAAATCCGCATTCAAGCGCTTATGAGCAGCGCCTCAATCGTTGACGAGCCTTCAGTAGAGGAACAGCTAGACTACCTTAAGGATACTCTTGCTCGTATCCAGTACGAGCGCACACAAGAAACTAGTTTTGTGAGCGGCCATTATGAGGATGGCACGCCCATGTTCGGCATTCCCGAGCGCTATGTTAATCAAGTAAGGGGGTTCTTGGTTCAGCTTCTCGACGCCGAAGAGAAGAAGCTTAAGGCCCAATACGAAACGCTGCTGTCCCGTTCCGCTGGCAGTCAGGATCAACGCGCAAAGCTTGGTGAGCTTCTTCAAGATTGGTTGCGGGAGCGTAAGCCTGCCAAGACAACAGAGAGCGACGCCAAGGGCGCTATTCGGCACTTCGAGGAAGTTAACGGCGCCCTGCCCTACGCCGATATAACGCCGCAGCATATTATTGACTACAAGAACCACCTTATCAAACTAGACAAGAAGTCACAGACCAAGAGGAAATATTGGGGCCTTATGCGAGCAATCTTCAATGTTGCATGCAGCAACCAGAAGATAAAGAAAAGTCCCTTTGAAGGGGTTTCCTTCAATCCGCCGGATGATAGCGTTATACGTCAGGATCTCTCTAGATCTGATCTAGCCGCAGTATTCTCAAAGCTGGAAAAGAAAAGACATGATTGGTGGCTTTTCCGCCTGTGCCTATACACTGGCGCACGGCTTAACGAGGTATTCCAACTTGATGCGAACGATATTCAAAACGAAGACGGAGTAACTTATATCAACTTTACAGACCAAGGCGCAGGACAAAGCCTTAAGACCAAGAATTCTCGCCGTGCAGTTCCCGTTCATAAGCAACTACTATCCGATGGATTTCTTGACATGCTACCGAAGGAAGGCCGACTGTTTACGCACGGGAATAAATCCGCTGCATCCAAACGACTTAACACCGCAATCGACAGCGCTGGTGTCAAAGACGAAAGCAAAGCCTTTCATTCTCTTCGTCACACCTTCAAGAGCGCTTGCCGGGCTGCTGGCCTGGACGAAGACACACATGATCGTCTGACGGGCCACAAGAGTAGCCATGTTGGAAGGAGCTACGGCACTCACAGCATTGCTGCACTGAAGGTCGCGATAGACAAGGTTGCGTTTGGGATTGAGCACGATTAAGCGCCCAATCCCGAAACTAGTTTTAATGGTATCGGCTGAAGCCGGGCGGCACCCACTCAGGATGAAGCCGTCCGGCAAGCTGGTCACGATCAAGCTGCGCTTCCACAGCTCCCGTGATCGGGTCGAGGATCGGGGTTCCGTCAACGTCTCGCCGTACCGGAGAATACCGGCGACGGTTCGGACGTACCCAAGCCCAAGCAACGTCACTCATGCCGCCACCTGTTCGGGCTGGTGGCGCTTTGGCCTGTACGCAAAGGCCCTTTGTAGCTCCGCTGGTGCGGTTAGCTCTTGCCAGCCTGTAGCGTAGCGGGAGACAGGCCCAAGGCTATGGGAGACGCTGTGGCGAGGCCCTATGACGGCGCCCTGGTTGGAGGCTTTGATTCCAAGGTGATCGCACCAACGAATACGCTTACCGCCTTCGTTGAACGAGGCATCCGGATCAATGCCCTTCATGAAGTAGCGGAGCGCACCGAGCCGCTGATTGGCGGTACGGAAGAACTTGGGAAGCTTGGTCCACTTGTCGTGTACCACCTCGACCGTACAAGGGTTGCCGGTGTGACCCGGAACCATAGCGTCGAGTTCCGAAACTAGTTTTCTGAAGAGCGTGAGCTTATTGTTGTAGTCCTTCTGCGGAATATGGACAGCAAAGTTACTGTGAGTGCCTAGCTTCTCGCCATATTCGACCGTGTACAGGTAGTTGAACGGAATACCTTCGCGTTCGCACCATGCCCGAAGCTTGCGGATAAAGGCTTCTTGGCGAGCAAGTAGAAGTTCAGGTTTCCAGTCTTCCGTCTTGTTCCACGCAATTACGAAGAATATAGCGAAGGGCTGGTTGATGTGCTCTGAGAAATCGAAAGCATTAATAAGCTGCACGATACCATGCCGACTGATGCAGTCGGTGACGTAGTTGGTCAAATTTATCCTGTGTCTGTTGGTCTGGGCAATGGCGCTTCGCGCCAGCCAGAGCAGAGGGTTAAAAGTCTAAGAGAGGATAATCTAATACTGGATCGCAGTGCGAACCGTGCTGAACCCATTGAAGGGCCTTGCCCGACGGAGGGTCCGACGGGTCAGGAATCATCAATTTTTCGGGTAGCGGGCATCTATAAAGCACATCGCCGAAGGAAGCGCAAGATCTTTTTTCGGAAAATTGTCCGGGACGTTGGGAGGTAACAGGACTGGCAGGACGACCACCGCTTGAGGGCACGTGCGGCAAAACGCGCAAGAACGGCTCACGCCTTGCAGCAGCTACCATAATTATTCAGTAAATACAAATAGTTACCTCGTAATTGGCTTGTCCCAATAGCCGCCATCAAGCCGGTAGCGAACATGGTAACAATAGGTCGGACGAACCTAGCCCATGCCCGTATATCGAATGCGGGAGGGGGTGGGTGGCCCTGGCACCACCGGGTTATCGAAACTAGTTTTGGCATAAGCCAAGCAATCATAAGGCACAATGCACATGAACGGAGTTCAAATATCAAGCATAGCTCATAACGCTTTTACGATTATACATGACGAATTCATGCTGCAAGCCGTCGTAGAAAAGTGCATGGAAGCGCAGCAGCACATGCCATTTCTCCTCGGCATTGTAAAGAAGCAGTCGTTATCAAAAGGACTTCTTCAAGCTGTTGCTCCACTTGAGCGACTTGAGCAGTTGAATAAGGCAACTGCCGAATTTGCAAAAAAAGAAGTTCAAGAGAAGTTTCCCACACTGCTTTCTCACTCAAGTGTCGCAATGTGGTCTGCAATCGAGGCAATGGTAGAGGATTTACTAATTGGGTTTGCGGATAGCGAAGCCGGTTTTCGAGACAGACTGTCTTTGACTTATCCAAGACTGAAAATCAAGGACGGAGTTAATAATTCTCGGATCATTGAGCGGTGGGAAAAGGAGCTTCCCGAGAAAGCGGTTGGCGACCGTTATCTTTCGATGATTCGTTTCTTCGTGCCTGATATTAGTTTTGACCAAATAAAGCTAGACTGCTTGAGTGAACTTGCAGAGTCGCGCAATGCGATTTTGCATCGCGCTGGTGTCGTTGATGAAAGGTTTATCAGCAAAGTTCCAACAAACCATTATAAGCCTGGAGATACCATCAAAATTACAAGAGAGCGCTTTATGGATTACCACGATGCTTGCGCTTCATTTTCTCTGTTGTTTCTCACAAAGGACATGATTTTAAAGCCTTAATCGGCAAACCCGCACACAATTGGCGACTTCGGAAACCGGCAATTCGTTTCCGTCTCGATAGTGTATACCCAAGCAAGACGGTTCGGCGAGACAGCAAGGCTCAAGCTTTGCCTGTCTTATTTGGGTTGCCAGCGCCTTTGCGAGACGCTATAGGGAAAGGGTCTAGACCCAAACAAGACAGGAAGCCAGCGCCATGGCCGTTTACGGATATGCCCGAGTCAGCACCCATGAACAGGACTTGGCTTTGCAGGAAGAAGCCTTGCGCAAGGCAGGCTGTGACGTGATCCGGGCGGAGAAGGTCAGCGGCACCAGCCGCACCGGCCGGGCGGAGTTGGACACGCTCATGCAGTTCCTTCGCGCTGGCGACGTTCTCATGGTCACGCGCATTGATCGGCTTGCCCGGTCCATTGGCGACCTTCAGGACATCGTGCGAGAGCTACGGGAGAAAGGCGCATCGTTGAAGGCTACCGAACAGCCGATTGATACCAGCACCGCAGCCGGTAAAGCCTTCCTCGACATGCTGGGCGTGTTTGCCGAGTTCGAGACCAACTTGCGTCGGGAACGGCAGATGGAGGGTATCGCCAAGGCCAAGGCGGCAGGCATCTACCAGGGCAGGAAGCCGCAGATTGACGCTGAGCAAGTGCGCAAGCTCAAGTCCGAAGGGCTTGGAGCGGCGGAGATTGCACGCAAGCTTGGCATTGGCAGGGCCAGCGTCTACCGCTTGTTGAATGATCCGCAGGCGTGCTAGTAATTTCGCACCCCAATCTAGCCGCCCAAACAGATTATCAGATTAGATCAGAAGCACCCGAACAAATACACAAAGGATCGTTAAATGTCTAAAGAGGCTTCCTTAGCATTAAACTTCATATCCGGCATATTAACGATAATCCTGATGGGAATTATCAATCTAGACTATCATCGCTTTGAGGACTTAGACTTCGCGATTTACATCTTACTTCTCAATGCCGCAGTCAGCTTTGTTATAGCCAGCCGATATAAAGGCAAGTGAGGTCGGGCAATCCGGCGACGGCAACTCGCAGAACTTGGGGAAGGGCAGGATAGCGCCGCTCCGGCGGCGCATGCACCCACAGCCGAACTGAGGCTGTGTTACTTCTGTGCTACCTACTGTGATACTTCGCTGTGATACCACAGGCGCCGGATAGGCGCCTAACCACTTGAAATAAAAGAAAAACCGCGAAGTGGCGTCCCCGACGGGAGTCGAACCCGTGTCGCCGCCGTGAAAGGGCGGTGTCCTAGGCCTCTAGACGACGGGGACGTTGTATCTTCAAGCCCGCGCTCAACAAACGCATCCAGCGCGTGGATGGCGTCCCCAAGGGGAGTCGAACCCCTGTTACCGCCGTGAGAGGGCGGTGTCCTAGGCCTCTAGACGATGGGGACGTCTGGTCCCGATGCATGGCATGCGGCGGTGGAGGCTGCCACCGACCGCGCGACCCAACCTTGGAAGGTTGGCGTCCCCAAGGGGAGTCGAACCCCTGTTACCGCCGTGAGAGGGCGGTGTCCTAGGCCTCTAGACGATGGGGACGTCATCGGCGTGGGCGGGTTTCTAACCAAGCCAGCCCCGCCGATCAAGCCTTTTCTTAGAGTCGGCGCAAAATACCCAGCAACCCGTCCACCGCCGCCGCCGGCGTGTCGAACGCCGTCACGAACCGCGCCGTGCCATCGTCCCAGCGATAGAAACCGTAACCCGCCGCCTCCAGCGCCTCGGCGTAAGCCGCCGGCAGGCGGACGAACAGCTCGTTGGCCTCCACCGGATGGGCCAGCTCGACGCCGGGCAGCAGGGTCAGGCCGGCGGCCAGCCGGTCGGCCATGGCGTTGGCGTGGGCGGCCAGCCGCAGCCACAGCCCGTCCTCCAGCCAGGCGTCGAGCTGCGCCGACAGGAAGCGCATCTTCGACACCAGATGGCCGCCGCGCTTGCGGCCGAAGCCGAAATCCTCGGCCATCGCCGGGTTGAAGAACACAACCGCCTCGGCGGCGAGGCAGCCGCCCTTGGTGCCGCCCAGCGTCAGCACGTCGACCCCGGCGCGCCACGTCACGTCGGCCGGCTTGCAGCCCAGCCGGGCGATGGCGTTGGCGAAGCGGGCGCCGTCCATATGCACGGCCATGCCGTTGGAATGGGCGACCTCGACCAGCGCCTCGATCTCCGCCGGGCTGTAGACGGTGCCGGCCTCCGTCGCCTGGGTCAGGCTGAGGGCGGCGGGCTGGACGCGGTGGACGACGCCGACGCCGGCCTTCGCGATGTGGTGCTGCACCGCGTCGGGCGTCAGCTTGCCATGCTCGCCGGCCAGAGGGACCAGCTTGGCGCCGCCGGTGAAGAACTCCGGCGCGCCGCATTCGTCGATGGTGATGTGCGCCTCGTCGTGGCACAGCACCGCGCCATAGGGCGGCACCAGCGCCGACAGCGCCAGCGAGTTGGCCGCCGTGCCGGTGGCGACGGGGAAGACGGCGACCTCGGTCTCGAAGATCGCGCACAGCCGCTCGGTCACCCGCGCGGTCCAGGGATCGTTGCCATAGGGCGAGGCGGTGCCGGAGGACGCGGCGGCCAGCGCCGTCATCACCTGCGGGGCGGCACCGGCGACGTTGTCGCTGCGGAAATCATGCATCATCTGTGTCCGGATAGGGGGAAACGGTCACTTGCCGGCGGTCACCGTCGCGGTGACGGCGCCGTTGCGCGGGTCGATCAGATACAGGCGGTCCGGCCCCTGCGGCAGGGTCACCTTGAACAGGACGCGGTTGCCGACCGCCAGCATCTCGCCGATGCGGGCGCCGGCCGGAACGTCCAGCGTCACCTCGGCCGGGCGTTCGGCCGGAACCGCGGCGGTGGAGGAGGGGCCGGTCAGCGAGGCGCGGTTGGGGTCCGACATCCGCTTGTACAGCTCCACCCCCAGAAAGGTGAAGCCGGCGAGGATGAGAACGCCCATGATGACGATGAGTGCCTTGAGGATCTGCACGGTTTGGGGTCCACTCCCGGACGATTGAAACAGGACGCGATACGCAACGCCGATGGCCGCCAACACACCGGATGACCACATGCCGGACGACCTGTCCGACGATTTGCTCGATGCGGACGACGACGCCGGCTCCCCCGCCGATACCGCTCCCCAGCTGCTCGCCCATACCATCCCCGACGAGGCGGCGGGCCAGCGGCTGGACAAGGCGTTGGCGGCGGGCCTGCCGGACCTGTCGCGGTCGCGCGTGCAGGCCCTGCTGGAACAGGGCTGCGTGCGCGGCGACGGCCGGACGATAACGGACGCGTCCCTGAGGGTCAAACCCGGCCAGACCTTCGAGGTGCAGGTTCCGGGGGCGGAGGCCGCCGAACCGGTGGCGCAGGACATCCCGCTCGACGTGGTGTACGAGGATTCCGACGTGCTGGTGATCGACAAGCCGGCCGGGCTGGTGGTGCATCCCGCCGCCGGCAACCCGGATGGCACGCTGGTCAACGCCCTGCTGGCCCATTGCGGCGACAGCCTGTCCGGCATCGGCGGGGTGCGGCGGCCCGGCATCGTCCACCGGCTGGACAAGGACACCAGCGGCCTGATGGTGGTCGCCAAGAACGACCGCGCCCACCATGGCCTCAGCGACCAGTTCGCCGACCGCACGCTCAGCCGCACCTATCTGGCGCTGGTCTGGGGCGTGCCCAACCCGACCCAGGGCCGGATCGAAGGCAACATCGGCCGCAGCAGCGCCGACCGCAAGAAGATGGCGGTGGTCACCGGCGGCGGGAAACCGGCGGCCACCAAGTACCGCGTGCTGAAGAGTTTCGGCATGGCGGCCTCGCTGGTCGAATGCGTGCTGGAGACCGGGCGCACCCACCAGATCCGCGTCCACCTGACCCACATCGGCCATCCGCTGGTCGGCGATCCGCTCTATGGCCGCGGGCGGTCGGGACGGCCGGGCGGCAAATTCGCCTCGCTGCTGCCGGAACCGGTACGGTCCAGCCTTGTTGGGTTTTCGCGTCAGGCGCTGCACGCCGCGGCCCTGACCTTCCGGCATCCGATTAGTGGCGAAATTGTGGCATTCCGCTCCTCAATTCCGGCGGATATTCATGAACTAATTGTCACCCTGGAGTCGGTTTAAAACGGTACACCGGGAAATCTTTCTTGGTTAGACTCAGCGTCAATGGCGAGGTTCCTTCGCCCGCTCATTGCGAGGGGCCTATGGAACCCGCGCTGAAGAGCGGCGGCGGCCCCTGAAATCCTTCGGATGGGACCGCCGGCTGTCAGGAGAGGGGTTATACCATGGCGACGGCATCCAACCTTCCGGCGATCGGGTCCGAGAGCAATCTGTCCCGCTATCTCCAGGAGATCCGCAAGTTCCCGATGCTGGAGCCGCAGCAGGAATACATGCTGGCCAAGAGCTGGCAGCAGCATGAGGATTCCGGCGCCGCCCACCAGCTCGTCACCAGCCATCTGCGGCTGGTGGCCAAGATCGCCATGGGCTACCGCGGCTACGGCCTGCCTTTGTCGGAGCTGATCTCCGAAGGCAATGTCGGCATGATGCAGGCGGTGAAGCGCTTCGACCCCGACCGCGGCTTCCGGCTGGCGACCTACGCCATGTGGTGGATTCGCGCGGCGATCCAGGAATACATCCTGCACAGCTGGTCGCTGGTGAAGATGGGCACCACCGCCGCGCAGAAGAAGCTGTTCTTCAACCTGCGCCGGCTGAAGGGCCAGATGCAGGCCATCGAGGAGGGCGACCTGTCGCCCGAGCAGGTCCACGCCATCGCCACCAAGCTGGACGTGCCGGAGCAGGACGTCGTCAACATGAACCGGCGGCTTGCCAGCCCCGACCATTCGCTGAACGCGCCCTTGCGGGCGGAGAGCGAGGGCGAATGGCAGGATTTCCTGGTCGACGAGACCGCCAGCCAGGAAATCACGCTGGCCGACCGCGAGGAGCTGGGCAAGCGCCGCAAGCTGCTGGCGAACGCCATGACCGCGCTGAACGACCGCGAACGCGACATCCTGACCGAACGCCGCCTGCGCGAGGCGCCGACGACGCTGGAGGACCTGTCGCAGAAATACGGCATCAGCCGCGAGCGCGTCCGCCAGATCGAGGTCCGCGCCTTCGAAAAGCTGCAGAAGGCGATCAAGGCCGCCGCGGTGGAGCAGAAGATGGAGAGCGAGGCGTAAGGCGGGACCGGACCGCAGACGGCTCAAGATACCGGTCACCCGGACCCGCATTGGGACCCGCATTGGGCCGGGCCCTCCGGCCTGCCCGGCGGCGGCGAGATGTTCCGCTTCGAAAAGAACATGTGAGACCGGCCTGAAGCCTTTACAGCCGCCACCCGCCCGGACATAGTTGCACGATACAACCATGTCCGGAACCGCCATGGCTCCCCAGCCCTCCGTCTCAGCCCCCCTCGCCAACAGGGATGCCGTCCTGCCGATCCGCGACGCGTCGCGCCGGATCGTGCGCGAACTCGGCTTCATGAAGCCGACCCTTGCGGGAACGGAGCTGCCGGCCTCGGCGGTGCATGCGCTGATCGAGATCGGCAACCGGGGCGGCCTGACCGCGACGGACCTGTGCGACCGGCTCAATCTGGAGAAATCGAGCGTCAGCCGGATGCTGCGCAAGCTCATCGACGGTGGGGATCTGGCCGAGGTGAGCAGCGATACGGACGGACGGTCGAAGCGTCTTACCCTGACCGCGCAGGGGCGGCGGACGCTGGCTGCCATCGACGCCTTCGCACATGAACAGGTCGGCGGCGCACTGGCCTGCCTGCCTGCCGCCGACCATGCCATGGTGGTGGAGGGGCTGCGGCTGTACGCGGATGCCCTGCAAGCCCGCCGGGCCACACCGGGCAACGAATCGAAGGCGGCGGCTCCCCTGGCCGTGCGCATCGAACCCGGCTATCGGCCTGGACTGCTCGGCCGGGCCGTGGACATGCATGCTCGGTTTTACGCCCGTGATCATGGCTTCGGCGCCGTCTTCGAAAGCAGGGTCGCCGCCGGGCTGGCGGATTTCCTGCCGCGACTCGACCGTCCCTGCAACGCCGTCTGGACGGCGCTGGACGGCGACCGCATCGTCGGCACCATCGCCATCGACGGGGAAGACCTGTCTACCGACACACCAGCTCCCCGCATTGCCCATCTGCGCTGGTTCATCGTCGAGGACGGGCGGCGCGGCGGCGGGCTGGGCCGGCGGCTGCTCGATGAAGCGGTGGCCTTCGCCGACCGCACCGGCTTCGCCGAAACCCGGCTCTGGACCTTCCGCGGGCTGGACGCCGCCCGGCGCCTTTACGAAGCCGCCGGCTTCGTCCTTGCCACCGAATCGCCGGGCAGCCAGTGGGGGACCGAGGTGACCGAGCAATCCTTCGTCAGGCCTCGCCGGTCCTGACGGCTCCTCACGCCTTCACATAGACCCAGGCATCCGCCCCCGACCGCAGCCGGACCATGACGCGCCTGTAATCCGCGACCTCGTAGGAATCGGCAGCGGCCAGTTCTTCCGGGGTAATCTCGAACAGGGTCCCGGCGACCTCGTCGGCCGGATCGCCGCTTTCGCTGACCACGGGGTGGAAGCGCTTGCCGCTGGTGCGGATCACCTCCGGATCGGTGATCTCCAGCATGTCGCAGCGATAGCCCGGCAGGGCGTCCGCCCGCCCGGCGAGACGCCGGCCGAAGGAGGCCAGCTGCACAGTCTCCTGCTGTAAGGTGCCGTAGGAGAACAGAAGGACCCTATCGTCAGCCATCGACGCCCCTCCCCGCTTCCGAACCGACCCGCAGCAGGTTGCCGTCGGGATCGATGTGGGCGAACTCGCGTAGGCCATAGGGGGTGTCGGACACCGCCGTCAGCCGGCCGCCGGCTTCAGCGGCCTTCCACGCCGCATGGAGCGCATCGGCATCGCTGACATAGAGGTAGCAGGCGACGACCGAGCGTTCGGGATCGAGGTCCGGAACGCGGGTCAGATGCAGGCCCACCCCGCCCCAATCGAGGAAGCCGTAGACGGGATCCGCGGCCGCCTCGTCATAGGCGGTCACCGTGAAGCCGAGGCTCCAGTAATGGGCGAGCGCCGCGCGCACGTCGCGCACCGGCAGGATCGGCGCCACCCGGTTGAACTGGACGGTCATCACAGCCTCACACCAGGATCGAGCCTTCGAGATACAGCACCGCCTGCCCGCCGATCCTCACCCGGTCGCCGGCCAGTTCGCACAGCAGCTCGCCGCCGCGGGCCGAGACCTGACGGGCCTTCAGCACGGTCTTGCCCAGCCGCTCCGCCCAATAGGGGGTCAGCATGCAGTGGGTGGAGCCGGTGACCGGATCCTCCGGAATGCCCTGGGCCGGGGCGAACAGCCGCGACACGAAATCGACCCCGTCTTCTCCCGGCGCAGTGACGCAGACCGCCCACATGTCCAGCTTCGACAGCAGCGCCATGTCCGGCGTCAGCGCCCGCACCGCGTCGGCCGAGTCGTAGACCACCAGATAGTCGCGCCCGCTCAGGATCGCGACCGGTGCCGGTCCGCCCAGCGCCGCCAGCAGATTGGGGTCGGGGGTTTCCGCCGGCTGGGGCGGGCGGTTGGGGAAGTCCAGAGTGTAGCGGTCGCCGTCGCGGGTGACCGTCAGCGTGCCGGCCTGCCGGGTGGCGAAGTCCATGCGCTCGCGGCCCGGCTCCAGGATGGTGGAGATGACGAAGGCGGTCGCCAGCGTGGCATGGCCGCACAGCTCGACCTCCACCGCCGGGGTGAACCAGCGCAGCTCGAACTCCGTGCCGCTGCGGATGAAGAAGGCGGTCTCCGCCAGATTGTTCTCCGCCGCGATGGCCTGGAGCTGCGCGTCGGGCAGCCAGGACCCCAGCGGCACGACCGCCGCCGGGTTGCCGGCGAAGACGCGGTCGGTGAAGGCATCGACCTGATAAATGGGCAGGCGCATGGCTTTCCCGGTCATGAATGGGGATCCCTTACGTCTTGGGGGAACTCGGTTCCCTCGAAGAGGAGTAAACTCAGCCCGCCTGGACCAGCGAGGCGAAGCGGGCGAGGTCGACGTTGCCGCCGGTGACGACGATGCCGACGCGCTTGCCCCGCACGTCGAACTTGCCGGACATCACCGCGGCGGCGGCGAGGCAGCCGGTCGGCTCGACCAGCATCTTCATCCGGCTGGCGAAGAAGCGCATGGCATCGACCAGCTGGTCGTCGGTGACGGTCACGATGTCGTCGACCAGCCGCTGCAATACCGGGAAGGTCAGCTGGCCGACCGCGCGGCTCTGGGCGCCGTCGGCGATGGTCTTGGGCGCGTCGATGCGGACGATGGCGCCGCTGCGCAGGCTCTGCTGGGCGTCGTTGCCGGCCTCCGGCTCGACCCCGACGACGCGGCAGCCGGGATTCAGCGTCTTGGCGGCAATGACGCAGCCGGACAGCAGCCCGCCGCCGCCGGTCGGCACCACCAGCAGGTCGAGCGGCCCGCCCGCCCGCCCCGCCTCTTCGATCAGCTCCTTGGCGACGGTGCCCTGGCCGGCCATCACATGCGGATGGTCGAAGGGCGGGATCAGCACGCCGCCCCGCTCCTCCAGCACGCGGGCGACGGCGGCGTCCGGCGGCTCGGCATAGCGGTCGTACAGCACCACGTCGGCGCCATAGCCGCGCGTCGCCGCCAGCTTGGCCGCCGGGGCGTCCTGCGGCATGACGATGGTGGACTTCACCTTCAGCATCGACGCCGCCAGCGCCAGCGCCTGGGCATGGTTGCCCGACGAATAGGCGACGACGCCCAGCGCGCGCTGAACCGGGGTGAAGCGCGACACCGCGTTGTAGGCGCCGCGAATCTTGAAGGCGCCGGTGCGCTGGAAATTCTCGCACTTGAACAGCAGCTCGCCGCCGGTCAGCGTGTCGGCGGTGCGGCTGGTCAGCACCGGCGTGCGGTGAGCGACGCCGGCGATCCGCTCCGCCGCCCCCGCCACGTCGGCATAGGAGATGGCGAGGCCAGTCGTATCGGCCACGGCGCTGGTGATCGTGTCGGGCATGGCGGCGGTGCTCCCCCTCACCCCGGTGTCTTGTTCCGGAGCCTTATTCCAGATCGGTGAACAGGAAGGCCTGCTCGTGCCGCTTCAGCCCGGCCTGCTCGTAGAAGCTGATGGCCTTGGGCGCGGACAGCAGCAGGCACATGGTGCCCGGTCCCATTGCGTCGCGGGTGCGGCGCATCAGTTCCTTGCCGATGCCGTGCCCCTGAAGGGCACGGTCGACGGCGAGATCGGACAGATAGCAGCAATAGACGAAGTCGGTGATCGAGCGGGCGACGCCGACCAGCTTTCCGTCCGCCCGTGCGGTGATGATCAGGCCGGCGTTGCGCAGCATCGCCTCCACCCGGGGGCGGTCGCCCACGGGCCGGCGTTCCGCCAGCCCGGAGCGTTCAAGAACGTCGATGAACGCGTCCGCGCTCAGCTCCGGTTCGACCGCATAGTCGATTTGAACGGATTGTCCCTGAATGGATTGGTCGGCCATCGTCTCATCCCCGCCAGAACGGCTTCGACACCTCCTGCTCCGCCTCGGACCGGCTGATTCCGATGTCCTTCAGCAGATAGTCGTCGAGCCCCATCAATGCCTGACGTTGTTTGCGCCGTTCCATCGCGGAAAACAACACATCGAGCAACCGCCAGAGGGGACGGCGGGCGACACGGGTGACGCGGTTGGCGGCCGGAACGGCGCTCTGGGCTGCCGTGTAAAGGCCGGAACTGCGGGTCACATCGGTCTGGCGCATCGGATCCTCCATAATCTGGCGCACAACGCTCGAACAATCGAGACAATCAGGATTATGAAGACGAAATCGGCGGGGTCAAACGGAACATTGTCACCATTACATTTCCGATGTCGGATGTATCTTTTCGGCCACAGGCCGGCATGGCCCGCAAGACGGGGACAATGGGACAAGGACCGAGACAGTCAGGCAACGCGGCAGGACTGAGGAAACGCCTGGATTTTGACCGCATCCACCGGTGTCGGTTGGACGGCTGGGCGGGGCGACGGAGCGTTCATCGGCACAAGGGGTACAATCGGCCGGCTCAAAATGAGTTGTCACCGCGAACAGTCAGCTGCTACCAAACAGTTAGCAGCCCGTTCCTGCCGGCGATCCTTCGACGGGCGGAGCGGGCGCGCACGACCTCGCCGCCCCTTGCCCGATGCCGCCCTCGGCGGCCGGTGCGGGGCGGTTCCCCACGCCGCTCCTGTCGTAGCCGGTCCAGGCGAGATGGCCCGGCGACATCAGCAGCGGCGCCCAGATCACGGCCGACAGGACGTTGAACGCCTGAAACTTCCGATGGGGCATCGCCATCATGCCGGCCGTCGTCGGCACCACCGCACGCAGCGGGCCGATGAAGCGCGCCAGGAACACGCTCTTGCTGCCATGCCGGAGGAAGAAGGCTTCGCCACGGCCGCGCAGTTCGGGATGCCTGCTGAGAGGCCACAGCCGGAACATGCGCTCGCCGTAGCGTCGGCCCAGCCAGTAGGAGGTGGCGTCCCCCAGGATCGCGCCGCCCGCAATCGCCAGATAGACCGACCAAAAGTCGAGAACGCCCGCGGCGACAAGCGCGCCGCTCGCGGTCAGCATGACGACGCCGGGGATGAGAAGCCCGACGAGCGTCAGCCCCTCCGCGAAGGCCATCAGGAAGATGATGATCTCCGCCCAGTCCGCGTGCGTTTCGATGAAGCCCGCGAGCGCCGCCCCATAGGCCGCGAAATCCGGAAGCCCCGTCAGCACGGCGTCCGCGCCCGCGTCGTCTCGCGCGTCGAAGGGGGCTGGCAGCCGGGGCGGGGCGGGGGCGGGTCGATCATGACGAGGGCCTTTTCGCGGTTCAGGCGCTTCACAGCTGGGCCCGTCGCCATGGCCGTACAAGACCGCGCCGTTCGGTTTATGGCGCGGGGGCGAACAGGATGGCTGACCGCGGCTTGGCGGCGGTCAATGCCAAAGCCCGGACGCACGCCAGCGCGGTCGATGGGCAGGCGGCGCGAGGTGACCCGGGAGCGTGATCGACCGTGACTCCAAAGCCGGTCGCATGGATTCGACCTGTCGGAGTGCAAGAAGGCGCTCGATGCGCTCTTCGGTGGCTGGATGCGTGCGCAGCACCGACGGGTGCGGATTCCGCCTTCCGGGGAACAGCATGCGCTCCCAGAACCCGGGATCGTAGCGCTGGAGTTTGGCCAGGGCGGAGGCTAATCCCGCAGGGTCTCCGGTGATCGCAGCCGCGTCCAGGTCAGCGTCGAACTCCCGTGTTCGTGACAGAGTGAGTTGGATGAGCGTGTTGACGGTGGGCGCCCCGAGAAGCAGGGCGATCAGCAACCAGGAAAATTCCTCCTGCTCCGCCAGCATCGACGGCAGGGCCAAGAACAGCAGGACGATGCCGGTGGTCGCCATGGCTCCCGTGATCCGGCTGATGATGTCGGCCAGCCCCATGATGAACAGGTCATGGTTCCGGACATGGCTGACCTCGTGGGCCAGGACGCCGACGAGCTCACGCAGGTTCATGGCCCTCAGGAGGCCGTCCGTCAGGACGATGGCACTGCTGCTCGCAGAGCCTACGGCAAAGGCATTCGGCACCGACGTTGGCAGGTAATGCAGTTCGGGGATACTGCGCAGCCCAGCCCGCCGGGCCAAAGCCGCGAGCGCGTCCTGAACCTCCGGAAGCTCGGATCGGCGAAGGCGGCGGGCGCCGTAGAGCCTCAGGATGACTTGAGGCGAGATGGTGGGGCTGAACGCCAGCGCCATTCCGATGAGAATGATAACCCACAGGATCCCCGCCGGTCCAAAGAGCAGCCAGCCGATAGCCGCGGCGAGCAGAGTCAGGCCTCCCACCAGCAGGATGGACTGCACCACGTTGCGGAGCTTGTGTCGACGAAGCTCCTGCTCATTGAGTTGGAGCGCGTGCATGGTTGCCCGTCTTCCGGGTTTGCTATGCATGCAGATTTCGGAAATGCCTGCCGCCCGATCAAGACAGCATGCCATCGTTGCGGCCTGTTCCACCAACTTGGCCTCGGCCCAAGTTACCCCTGGCGTCGGTCCCGCCGCTGCAAAATCGCAGGACATCGACAGGAGGAGCGCCCCCCTTTTGGCCAATCTGCGCTGAGTGAGGCACCATGGTGGCAAGCGGCGGCCGCGCATCGGCACGGCCGCCGCCGACCGATCACGCCGCCTTGAAGGCGCGCTGATTGACTTCGCCTTCGGCAAGCTGGGTCAGCTTCTCATCCGTTGCCTTTTCCTCGCTGAGCGTCTCATCGAGCAGCTTGGCGACCTCCGTCATCCCGCACGTCTCCGCCAGCGTCCTGAGGGAGCCGTAGCTGGCAATCTCGTAATGCTCGACCTTTTGGGCAGCCATGATCAGGGCGACATCGAGAACCTCCGGCGAGAGGCCCTGCTCCATGATCTCCTCGGCTTCCTCGATCAGTCCCTGAGTGGCTTCGCAGGTGTTGCCCGCGGGGTCGGCCTGGAGGATCTGGAAGATCTGTTCCAGACGCTTTACCTGCCCATCCGTCTCCTTGAGGTGGGTCTGGAATGCCTGCTGCAGCTGAGGAGATGACGCCGCCTCCGCCATCGCGGGCAGCGCCTCGAGGATTTGGGTCTCGGAACTGTATGCATCCTGAAGCTCCTCGATGAGGAGATCCTTGAGTGCTTCCTTGGACATGTGGGTGCTCCTGACGGCTGTTTCCGGTGAAGGCGGTTGGCGAGTGCGCCCAAACCTCAACAGGGATGCAGCGTATTCCTTGCGGCCAGAACTTCGGATTGGCCGTCCGTACAGCACGCACCGGTTGACCGCTATGACAGGACTGCGGGCATCGGTGATCACCGGTGCGCTGCTGTTGGCGGCCGGACATCCTCCGCACGGGACGTGCATCACGGGGTCTGGGCTTGTCGGCGCCGTTCCGACGGAGGACGCCGTCAGAAGCTCCCAAGACCTCAGACGGGCATCGGATTGAGCCGGGCGAAGCCCTCTTGCGTGCGGTACGGGTAATAGGGATAGGCGGGCATCACGTCGCTGGCCGCGTCGAGACGCGCGATCTGACCGGGTTCGAGCGTCCAGCCGACGGCCCCCAGATTGTCCCGCAGCTGCGCCTCGTTGCGGGCGCCGACGATCACCGAGGAGACGGTCGGCCGCGCCAGCAGCCAGGCGATGGCGACCTGGGGAACGCTGCGCCCGGTCTCGGCCGCCACGGCGTCGAGCGCGTCGACGATGCGGTAGAGGCGCTCCTCGTCGACGGGCGGCCCCCATTGGGCGGTGTCGTGGAGGCGGCTGCCCTCGGGGATCGGCTGGCCACGGCGGATTTTGCCGGTCAGTCTGCCCCAGCCGAGCGGACTCCAGACCAGCGCGCCGACCTTCTGGTCGAGGCCAAGCGGCATCAGCTCCCATTCATAGTCGCGCCCGGTCAGCGAATAATAGACCTGATGCACGACATGGCGCGGCCAGCCATGACGATCGGCGATGGCGAGCGACTTCATCAGCTGCCAGCCCGCGAAGTTCGAGGCGCCGATGTAATGCACCTTCCCGGCGCGGACGAGCGTGTCCAGCGTGTGCAGCACCTCCTCCACCGGCGTGAAGGCATCGAAGGCGTGCAGCTGGAGCAGGTCGATATAGTCCGTCCCAAGCCGGCGGAGCGCCGCTTCCACCGCGCCGATCAGCCGGTGACGGGAGAGGCCCGCGTCGTTCGGCCCGTCGCCCATGGGCAACCCGGTCTTGGTCGAGATCAGCAGCTTGTCGCGCCGCCCGCGGATGGCGGCGCCGAGCACCTCCTCAGAACCTCCGTCCGAATAGACGTCGGCGGTGTCGAAGAGCGTGACGCCGGCATCGAGGCAGATGTCGATCAGCCGACGGGCATCCTCGACATCGCTGTTCCCCCAAGCCGAGAACAGCGGCCCCTTGCCGCCGAAGGTGCCGGTCCCAAAGCTGAGCGCGGGCACCTTGAGGCCCGATGCGCCGAGTGTCCGGTACTCCATGTCCTGTCCTTCCCTGATCGAGGCTGTCACGGCCGCGCCGCTGGCTACGGTCGATTGCCAAGGATATAGCCGACGGAGCAGCTGTGAATTAGGCTGCCGCCAGTCTCAGGACTTATGACGTGGGGTCATCGTTGTGACGCGGATAGAGGTCAACCGGGCGGCCGAGATGGAGGTCTTCGCGCGGGTCGTCGATCTCGGCGGCTTCACCGCGGCGGCCCGTGCCTGCGGCCTCACGCCATCGGGCGTCAGCAAGCTCATCACGCGGCTGGAGACACGGCTGGGCACGCGGCTGCTCCACCGGTCGACACGGCGCCTCAGCCTGACGCCGGAAGGTCAGGCCTTCCACGCCCGCGCGCTGCGGATCCTGGGAGAGATGGAGGAGGCCGAGCGGGAAGCCTCGGCCGGTGCGGCGCCGCGCGGACACCTGCGCGTCAACAGCAACGTCCCCTTCGGCATGCGCCACCTGATCCCGCTGGTGCCCGAGTTCCTGGCCGCCCATCCCGGCGTCACCATCGACCTCGTGCTGTCGGATGCGGTGGTCGACCTGATGGAGGAGCGGGCCGATGTCGCGATCCGGACCGGCCCGCTGCGCGATTCCAGCCTGATGATCCGCAAGCTGGGAAGCACGCGCATGGTCGTGGTCGCCTCCCCCGCCTATCTGGCGCGGCATGGAACGCCGGAACACCCGGAGGACCTTGCCCGGCACAAGGGAATCGGCTGGACCTTCCCGCGGGCCATCGGCGGCTGGCCTTTCAGGACCGAAAGCGGAAGCGCAGAACAGATCGAGGAACATGTGCCGCCCATCGTCGCACGGGCGAGCGACGGGGACGCCGCGCGCCTGCTTGCCCTGGGCGGCGTCGGGCTGGCGCGTCTGGCGCGTTTCCAGGTGGAGACCGACATCGCCGCCGGTGCGCTTGTGCCGGTGCTGGACCGAATGAACCCCGGCGGCAGCGAGGACATCCACGCCGTCTATCTCGGAGGTCCGGGCCCCCTGCCCGCCCGCGTCCGCGCCTTTGTGGACTTCATGGCAAGCCGCTGCCAACTGACCGACGAGCGATGACCGTTGACCGGGGTGCAATCGCGGGGCACCCGGCCCAACCTTTACCGCCGACCCGCCGTCCGGACGGCGAGGAGGAGCGCCACGGCGATCAGCCCGGCCGAGACGGCGAAGGTCGTCCGCGTTCCCGCCGCGACGGCCTCCGGCGCCGCGACGGCCACCTCCGTCCCCACCCCCAGCGTGAAGAGTGTCCCCATCACCGAGGCGCCGGTGATCAGCCCCAGATTGCGCGACAGGTTCAGCACCCCCGACACCACGCCGCGGCGGTCCTTCTCCACATCGGCCATCACCGCCGTGTTGTTGGCGGTCTGGAACAGCGCATAGCCAGCGGTGACGACGACGAGCGGCCCGACATAGCCGGCCACGCCGAACGTCGCCGGCAGCAGCGCCAGCAGCACACATCCGCCTGTCGTGGCACTCAGCCCCAGGATGGTCATGCGTGCCGCGCCGAACCGGTCGACCAGCCGTCCGGCCGGCACGCCGGTCAGCGCCGACACCAGCGGACCGGCCGACATGGCTACTCCGACCATGCCCGCCTCCAGCCCCAAGGCACGGGCGAGATGGAACGGTCCCACCACCAGGGTCGCCATCAGCACCGTCGCCACCAGCATGCTCATCGTCAGGCGCCCGCGCAGCGTCCGATCACGCAGCATCTCCAGCCGCAGCAGCGGCGACGCCGTCCGCGCCTCCACCGCCAGGAACAGCCCGGCTCCGCCGGCCGCCGCCAGCAGAAGTGTCAGGTCGGACCAGCCGAAGCCGCCGCGCCCGCCGGTCATCGCCAGCGCGTAAATCCCCAGCGTCAGGGCCAGGATCAGCGTGCCGGGGCCGTCGAAGCTCCCCCGCCCCGCCCCGCCTGCAGTCTCCACCCGGTCGGCCGGCAGGCAGCGCCGCACCAGCAGGAAGGCCGCGACGCCCGGCGGCACGGTGACCAGGAAGATCGCCGGCCAGCCGAAGGCCGCGATCAGCAGGCCGCCCAGCGTCGGGCCGAGCGCGGTGCCGACCGCCGATGTCGTTCCCATCAGCCCCATCGCCCGGCCGATCCGCTCCTTCGGCACCGCATCGCCGACGAAGGCGGTGGCGAGCGCCATCATCGCGGCGGCCCCCAGCCCCTGCACCGCCCGGGCCGCCACCAGCATCCACAGGCCGGACGCGGCGGCGGAGGCGGCGGAGCCCACCGTGAACAGGGCAATCCCGGCCAGCAGCAGACGCCGCCGCCCGACGATGTCGCCCAGCCGCCCGACCCCGACGATCAGCGTGGTGATCGCCAGCAGATAGGCCAGCACCACCCACTGGACCTCGCGGAACGGCGCGTCGAACGCCAGCGCCAGCGCCGGCAATCCGACATTGGCGATGCTGATGCCGAGCGACGACAGCAGCATCGCCAGCGCCAGCCCCGCCAATCCCCCCTGCGCGACCAGCCCTCGCGCCGTTCCGCCCGCCGCCTTCGCGGCCTGCTCCGCAACCGCTTCCCTCATGACGCCTCTCCTTCCCGAATGACAGGCATCCAGGCTAGGGCGCGGGGTGACAGGGCGGAACGCGCAGCATCCGCACTGTATTCGTGCATCCGACGCCATGTCCCGGCAGCGTCGGCGGCCGGCCCGTGCTACGCTCCGGCGCATGACCGCACCCGACCTCAACATGCTCGTCACCCTGGACGCCCTGCTGGCGGAAGGCAGCGTCGCCGGTGCGGCGCGCCGGCTGCGGCTCAGCCCGTCGGCGATGAGCCGGGCGCTGGCGCGGCTGCGCGAGGCGACCAGTGACCCGCTGCTGGTCCGGGCCGGGCGCGGCCTCGTCCCCACGCCGCGCGCGCTCGACCTGCGCGACCGCGTCCGCCTGCTGGTGCAGGAGGCGGAGGCGGCACTGCGCCCGGCCGAAAATCTCGACATCGGCCGGCTGGCCCGGACCTTCACCCTGCGGACCAGCGACGGCTTCGTCGAAAGCTATGGCGCGGCCCTGCTCACCCTGGTCGCCGCCGAGGCGCCCGGCGTCCGCATTCGCTTTCTGCCCAAGCCGGACAAGGACAGCGGCCCGCTCCGCGACGGCTCGGTCGATCTGGAGACCGGCGTGGTCTCCGCCGGCAGCGGCCCGGAACTGCGCACCCAGGCCCTGTTCCACGACCGCTTCATCGGCGTCATCCGCCCCGGCCACCCGCTGGCCGCGGGCGGGATCACCGCCGACCGCTTCGCCGCCGGCCGCCATGTGCTGGTGTCGCGGCGGGGCGACGACCGCGGGCTGGTGGACGAGGCGCTGGAGCGGTTGGGGCTTCGGCGCGATGTGGTCGCCACGGTCGGCGGCTTCGCCGCGGCGCTGGCGCTGGTGCGCGGCACCGACCTGATCGTCAGCGTCCCCGAACGGCACACCGAGGGGCTGCGCACCGGCCTCCACGGCTTCGCCCTGCCCTTCCCCGCGCCGGAGGTCACCGTCTCCCTGATCTGGCACCCCCGCCTCGACGCCGACCCGGCCCACCGCTGGCTGCGCGGCTGCATGCGCAAGGTCTGCGCCTCGCCATCCGGGGCTGAAAACCGGGAATGATGTGACCCAGCGCGATATGACTGGGAGCGATATGACCGGCGGGGCCATTGCGCACCGGCGCACCGTCGCCCTATGCTGATATATCACTAAAAATCATATCGGGAGTTCGCCATGCAGCCGCCCTACCTCGCCGCCGATCAGCGCTATGGGAGCATGAGCTACCGCCGTACCGGCCGCAGCGGGCTCGACCTGCCGGCCATTTCGCTGGGGCTCTGGCAGAATTTCGGCGGCACCGACGTGTTCGCCACCGGGCGCGCCGTGCTGCGCCGGGCCTTCGACCGCGGCGTCACCCATTTCGACCTCGCCAACAATTACGGCCCGCCGCCGGGCTCGGCGGAGGAGAATTTCGGCCGCATCCTCGCCACCGATTTCCGTCCCTACCGCGACGAGATGGTGATCTCGACCAAGGCCGGCTACGAGATGTGGCCCGGCCCCTACGGCAATTGGGGCTCCCGCAAATATCTGGTCTCCAGCTTGGACCAGAGCCTGACGCGGATGGGCCTCGACTATGTCGACATCTTCTATTCGCACCGCGTCGATCCGCGCACCCCGCTGGAGGAGACGATGGGGGCGCTCGACCACATCGTCCGCCAGGGCAAGGCGCTCTATGTCGGCATCTCCTCTTACTCGCCGGAGATGACGCGGCGGGCGGTGGGCATCCTGAAGCAGCTGGGCACCCCCTGCCTGATCCACCAGCCCTCTTACTCGATGCTGAACCGCTGGGTGGAGGGCGGGCTGCTCGACACGCTGGAGGATCTCGGCATGGGCTGCATCGCCTTCTCGCCGATGGCCCAGGGCATGCTGACCAACAAGTATCTGGGCGGTCAGCCCGCCGACGCCCGTGCCGCCAAGGGTGGCAGCCTGCGCGCCAACTTCCTGTCGCCGGAGAATCTGGAGCGCATCCGCGCTCTCGACGCCATCGCCAAGCGGCGCGGCCAGACGCTGGCGCAGATGGCCATCGCCTGGGTCCTGCGCGACCCGCGCGTCACCTCCGCCCTGATCGGTGCGCGGAACGTCGAACAGCTCGACAACTCGCTGGACGCGCTGAACAGCCTGTCCTTCAGCCCGGAGGAGCTGGCGGAGATCGACACCCACGCCGTCGCCGACGCGGGCATCAATCTGTGGAGCGCCTCCTCCGCAGCCGAAGCCGGCTAAACGACTCCCAATCCCCTCTCCCCAGGGGGGAGAGGGAGATCCTCACAGGACCACACTCAATCCGCCGTGACGGTGTCGGTGGCGCGATAGCGCTCCAGCCAGTGGGCGTAGGGCGCCGGTAGCACCCAGGACGGACGCTCGACGCCCAGCTCCTTGGCGGCGCGGTAGGGATAATGCGGGTTGGCCAGATGGGCGCGGCCGACCATCACCAGATCCAGCTGCCCGTCGGCGACGGTGCGGTCGGCGACCTTCGGCGCGTCGATGCCCCAGGCCGCCGCGACCGGCAGTTCCGCCTCGCGCCGCACCCGCTCGGCGACCGGCGCCAGGAAGGCCGGCCCCCACGGAACATGCGCGTCGGCGGTGGAGAAGCCGACGCTGACGCTCAGCAGGTCGAGCCCGCCGGCGCGGAAGTTGCGGGCGAGTTCGATCGACTCGGCCAGCGTCTGCTCGTCGCGCCCGTCATACTCGATCACGCCGAAGCGCGCGGTCAGCGGCAGGTTTTCCGGCCACACCTCGCGCACCGCCGCCAGCGTTTCCAGCAGGAAGCGGCTGCGCCCGGCAAGGTCGCCGCCATATTGGTCGGTGCGCTTGTTGGCATGGACCGAGAAGAAGCTCTGGCCGAGATAGCCGTGGGCGAAATGCAGCTCCAGCCACTTGAAGCCGGCATCGCGGGCGCGCACGGCGGCGGCCACGAAATCGGCGCGGACGCGGGCGATGTCGTCCAGCGTCATCGCCTTCGGCACCTTGGGCAGGTGATGGCCGAAGGGCACCGCCGACGGCGAGATGGTGTCCCAGCCGCGCGGATCGCCCTCGGCGATGTGGTCGTCGCCTTCCCACGGGCGGTTGGCGCTGGCCTTGCGGCCGGCATGGCCGATCTGGATGCCGGGGACGGCACCGGCGGCGGCGATGGAGGCGGCGATGCGCGCCATCCCCTCCGCCTGGGTGTCGTTCCACAGCCCGGTGCAGCCCGGCGTGATGCGGCCCTCCGGCGACACCGCCGTCGCCTCGACGATCACCAGACCGGCGCCGCCGCGGGCAAGGCCGGGATAATGGACGAGATGCCAGTCGTTGATGACGCCGTCGACGGCGCTGTACTGGCACATCGGCGGAACCGCGATGCGGTTGCGCAGGGTGACGTCCTTCAGCGTGAAGGGCGTGAACAGAGCGGACATGCGAATTCCCGTCTCGATCGTGTCGGTGGCGGCGGGAGACGAGAAGTCAGCCCTCCCCCGCCGCGGATCGGGGAGATTTAGGTCCGCCCAAGCCTCAGCCAACCCTCCCCGCCGCCAAACGCCCCACTATTGCCGCATGGCTGCGGATACCGTTGCGCAGGCATTTCAGCTCGAACTTCTCGTTCGGCGAGTGGATGCGGTCGTCGTCCAGCCCGAAGCCGACCAGGATGGTGTCCAGCCCGAGATGCTCGCGGAACCAGCCGACGATGGGGATCGACCCGCCGCCGCCGATCAGCACGCCGTCGCGCCCCGTCGCCTCCTTCAGCCCGCCGCGCACCGCCTGCATCCACGGCGTGTCGGTCGGCACCTCGATGCCGGGCGACGCACTGAAGCTGCGGAAGCCGACCGTGCAGTCCGCCGGCAGCCTTTCCTCGAAGAAGCGCCGGATCGACGCCTCGACCGCCGCCGGGTCCTGGCCGGGCACCAGACGGCAGCTCAGCTTGCAGGACGCCTTGGCCGGGATGACCGTCTTCGACCCCTCGCCGGTATAGCCGCCCCAGATGCCGTTGATGTCGCAGGTCGGCCGGGTCCAGATGCGCTCCAGCAGGGTCCGCCCCGCCTCGCCATGGCTGCGGGTCAGACCGAGAGCGCCCAGGAACTGCGCCTCGTCCAGCGGCAGGCCGCGGATTTGCGCCAGCAGATCCTCCGGCAGCTCGCGCACGCCGTCATAGAAGCCGTCGAAGCGCACCCGCCCGTCGGCGTCGTGGATCTGGCCCAGGATGCCGCTCAGCACATTCAGCGGGTTGGGCACCGCGCCACCGAACAGGCCGGAATGCAGGTCGTGGCTCGGGCCGGTGACGGTCGCTTCCAGATAGAGCAGCCCGCGCAGCCGGGTGGTGATCGCCGGAGTGTCGGCGTCCCAGGCGTTGGTGTCGGTGACGAGGCAGAAGTCGGCGCGCAGTTCCTCGGCATGCTCCTTGAGGAAGCGCGGCAGCGACGGGCTGCCGGTCTCCTCCTCGCCCTCCAGCAGCACGGTGGCGCGGATCGGGAGGGAACCGTGGACGGCGTGCCAGGCCTCGAACGCCTCCATGAAGGTCATGGTCTGGCCCTTGTCGTCGGCGGCCCCGCGGGCGACGACGCGGCGGCCGCGCTCTGCCTCGACGATCACCGGATCGAAGGGCGGGCTGGTCCACAGCTCCATGGGGTCGGCGGGCTGGACGTCGTAATGGCCGTAATAGAGCACATGCGGGGTCTCCACACCCTCTGGCCCCGGATGATGGGCGACCAGGATCGGGTGACCGGGCGTGTCGTGGAGGGTGACGGTGAAGCCCATCGCCTTCAGCCTGTCGGCGCACCAGCGGGCGGCGCGGCGGACCTCGCCGGCATAGGCGGGATCGGTGCTGACCGAGGGAATGCGCAGCAGCTCGCAAAGCCGGCCGACCGACTCCTCGAAGGAGGAGTCGACTTTGCTCAAAACGGCATCGACAGGAAGCATGATGGCCCTCATGTTGATTGTAGACGCGCGCAATGCGCCCTCTCCCGCCCCGGGAGAGGGAGGGGACCCACGAAGTGGGGAGGGTGAGGGGGAAGCCGAGAATCCCGAACCGCATGGCTCCGTGCCACATCCCTCACCCTTCCCACCGCTTCGCAGCGGGCCCCTTCCCTCTCCCCAGGGGGGAGAGGGGAACCACTCACCCCCCAAGCCCGAGCAGCCTGCCGAGGATCGGCTGCCCCATGGCCGCCCCCAGCGCGAAGCCGCCGACCAGCCCGATCACCAGCCCCAAAAGCCCCACGCCCATCCCGCCGCGGCCGGAGGACTGCGCACGCTCCGCCTGCCGCGCCCCATTGCCCCCGCCGCCGCCGGGCTCGTCGCCCTCGTCGATGGAGGACGCGCGCCGCGCGCTGTAGGAGGTGTCGGTCGCCTCGTGCCAGGAGCGGATGCGCTCCAGCGCCGGCTTCAGCTGGGATTCGTCGGGGGCGGTGCCGCGGCCATGGACGATCTCCCAGGCCAGCGCCGCAAAGCGGCTGGTCGTCCGCCCTTCCGGCGTGAAGATCGCCGCCGGCATACGGCGGTATGTCGCCTTCACCACATCCACGTCATAGGGGAAGGCGGTGCGGAACATCTGCTCAGGGAACTCGTTGCGCAGCTGCGTCAGCGATTCGCGCCCGACCTCGTCGTTGGTGATCGACAGCATCAGGATGCCGGCCAGCGTCAGGCTGGGGTTCAACCCGTTCTGGATATGCTCCACCACCTGAAGCGTCCGCCGCAGCCCGTCCAGCGCATAGCGGCCGGGGAAGACCGGCACGATCAGCCGGTCCGACGCCGCAAGCGCACCGGCCGCCAGATGGCCCAGTGCCGGCGGGCAGTCGATGACGACATAGTCCGGCGGGTTGCGCGAGAAATGCAGCGCCTTGCGCAAGCCGCGCTGCGAGCCGCCGCGACTGTCCAGCGCATGCTCCAGCGAGTAGAGCTTGCGCGCGCCGACGATCATCGACAGCCCGTCGAAGGCGGTCGGGGTGATGGCGTCCTCGACGAAGGTTTCCTTGCGCAGCAGGTCGTTGATGCCGACCTTGGCCTTGTCGCGCAGCAGGAAGTTGCTGGTGGCACTGCTCTGCGGGTCGAAATCGATCAGCACGACGCTCTTGCCCAGAGCCGCCAGCGCGAGCGCAAGGTTCACCGACGTGGTCGTTTTGCCGACGCCGCCCTTCTGATTGTAGACCGACAGGATGGTCGGCTGCCGTGTCTCCGGCGTGTCGAAGACGTCTTCGTGGCTGGTCATGTCCATTCCGCTTCGCCGTTTCTGCGGCAATCCTTCCGCCCCGGACCGGGTTTCCCAGGGCTGGAGCGCGGGCGCACTATAAGCGCCGGATGCGCCCAAGTCTCCCCACACGTTCGGGGGTTGCGGACAGCCATCGGAGAGCCCTTGCCGCATTCCTGCACAACCGATGCGCAAAGTTTCGGGTCGCCCCAAAGGGCCGCTCAGGTCCACATGGTGACAAACAATCCCGAGGGAGGACAATAGGATGACCACCGAACTTCAGCACCTGATCGGCGGCAAGCTGGTTTCCGGCACGTCCGGCCGTTTCGCCGACGTCTACTCCCCGATGACGGGCGAGGTGCGCGCCCGCGTGCCGCTGGCGAGCGTGGAGGAGATGCGCGCCGCGGTCGAGAACGCCAAGGAGGCGCAGCGCGGCTGGGCCGCCACCAACCCGCAGCGCCGCGCCCGCGTGCTGATGCGCTTCCTCGACCTCGTCCAGCGCGATTACGACGAGTTGGCGCTGCTGCTGTCGCTGGAGCATGGCAAGACCATTGTCGACGCCAAGGGCGACATCCAGCGCGGTCTGGAGGTGGTGGAGTTCGCCTGCGGCATCCCGCATTTGCTGAAGGGCGAGTTCACCGACGGCGCCGGCCCCGGCATCGACATCTATTCGATGCGCCAGCCTCTCGGCGTCGTCGCCGGCATCACGCCGTTCAACTTCCCGGCGATGATCCCGATGTGGAAGTTCGCCCCGGCCATCGCCTGCGGCAACGCCTTCATCCTGAAGCCGTCGGAGCGCACGCCGGGCGTCCCGGTCAAGCTGGCCGAGCTGATGCTGGAAGCCGGCCTGCCGGCGGGCATCCTGAATGTCGTCCATGGCGACAAGGTGGCGGTGGACGCCATCCTCGACGACCGCGACATCAAGGCGGTGGGCTTCGTCGGCTCCACCCCGATCGCCGAATACATCTACAACCGCGGCTGCGCCAACGGCAAGCGCGTGCAGTGCTTCGGCGGCGCCAAGAACCATGCGCTGGTGATGCCGGACGCCGACCTCGACCAAGCGACCGACGCGCTGATCGGCGCCGGCTTCGGTGCGGCGGGCGAGCGCTGCATGGCGATCTCCGTCGTCGTGCCGGTGGGGAAGAAGACCGCCGACGCCCTGATGGACCGCCTGATCCCGCGGGTGGAAGGCCTGAAGGTCGGCCCCTCGACCGACAGCAGCGCCGATTTCGGCCCGCTGGTGACCGCCGAGCATCTGGAGCGGGTGAAGTCCTACGTCGATCTCGGCGTCAAGGAAGGTGCCAAGCTGGCGGTCGATGGCCGCGAGTTCAAGATGCAGGGCTACGAGAACGGCTTCTACATGGGCGGCTGCCTGTTCGACGAGGTGAAGCCGGACATGCGCATCTACAAGGAGGAGATCTTCGGCCCGGTCCTCTCCGTCGTCCGTGCCGACTCTTACGAGGAAGCGCTGTCGCTGCCGAACGACCACGAGTACGGCAACGGCGTCGCCATCTTCACCCGCGACGGCGACGCCGCCCGCGACTTCGCCTCCCGCGTCGATGTCGGCATGGTCGGCATCAACGTTCCGATCCCGGTTCCGCTCGCCTACTACACCTTCGGCGGCTGGAAGCGTTCGGGCTTCGGCGACCTGAACCAGCATGGCCCCGACGCGGTGCGCTTCTACACCAAGACCAAGACCGTCACCTCGCGCTGGCCCTCGGGCGTCAAGGAAGGCGCCAGCTTCGTCATTCCGACCATGGATTGATCGGCGTAACATTCCCCTTCCCGCCTCCGGCGGGAGGGGGTTGCACGAGGTGACGCATGTCCTTTGAACTGACCGAAGACCAGGTCGCCATCCGCGACATGGCGCTGTCCTTCGCCCGCGACGAGCTGGCGCCCAACGCCGTCGAGTGGGACCAGAAGAAGCATTTCCCCGTCGACACGCTGCGCGCCGCCGGCCAGCTCGGCATGGGCGGCATCTATGTGTCGGAGGACCATGGCGGGTCGGCGCTGAGCCGCTTCGACGCCGTGGTGATCTTCGAGGCGCTGAGCCAGGGCTGCCCGACCATCGCCTCCTACATCTCCATCCACAATATGGTGGCGGGGATGGTGGACAATTTCGGCAGCGACGAGCAGAAGGCCCATTGGCTGCCCAAGCTCTGCACCATGGAATGGCTCGCCAGCTACTGCCTGACCGAGGCCAACGCCGGTTCCGACGCCGCAGCATTGCGCACGAAGGCGGTGCGCGACGGCGACAGCTACGTCCTCAACGGCGCCAAGCAGTTCATTTCCGGCGCCGGCAGTTCCGACCTTTACCTCGTCATGGCCCGCACCGGCGAGGACGGCCCCGGCGGCATCAGCGCCTTCCTCGTACCGAAGGACACCCCCGGCCTCTCCTTCGGCGCCAACGAGCACAAGATGGGCTGGAACGCCCAGCCGACCCGCGCCGTCATCCTGGAGGACGCCCGCATCCCCGCCACCGCCCTGCTCGGACAGGAGGGGATGGGCTTCAAGTTCGCCATGAAGGGGCTGGACGGCGGTCGCATCAACATCGCCGCCTGCTCCATCGGCGGTGCCCAGGCGGCGCTGGACAAGGCGCTGACCTACATGTCCGAGCGCAAGGCCTTCGGCCAGACACTCGACCGCTTCCAGGCGCTGCAATTCCGCATCGCCGACATGGCGACGGAGCTTGAGGCCGCCCGCACCTTCGTCCACCGCGCCGCCTCGGCGCTGGATGCGAAGAACAAGGACGCCACCCGCCTCTGCGCCATGGCGAAGCGCTTCGCCACCGACACCGGCTTCGAGGTGGCGAACAACGCGCTCCAGCTGTTCGGCGGCTACGGCTATCTGGCCGACTATGGCGTGGAGAAGATCGTCCGCGACCTGCGGGTCCACCAGATCCTGGAAGGCACCAACGAGATCATGCGCCTGATCGTCTCGCGCAGCGAGATCGGGCGGATGGCCTGACCCAAGACGACCCTTAGTCCCCTCTCCCCGGGGGGAAGCACCATAAAAACCAAAGCAACGGGAGACGCGACGATGGCGGTGATCGGTTTCATCGGATTGGGCAACATGGGCGGCCCGATGGCCGCGAACCTCGTGAAGGCAGGGCATCAGGTGGTTGGCTACGACCTCGTGCCCGCCGCCATCGAGGCGGCCAAGGCAGCCGGCGTCACCATCGGCGAGTCGCCTGCCGCCATCGCCGCGGCGGCCGAAGTGGTCATCACCATGCTGCCGGGCGGCAAGCATGTGCTGGGCGTCTATGGCGACATCGCGCCGCTGGCCCGGCCGGGCACGCTGCTGATCGACTGCTCCACCATCGACGTGGACTCCGCCCGCAAGGCGCATGCGCTGGCCGCCGACACGGGCGCCGTCTCGCTCGACGCGCCGGTGTCGGGCGGCGTCGGCGGTGCCGCCGCCGGCACCCTGACCTTCATGGCCGGCGGCGAGGCGGACGCCTTCGAGCGCGCCCGCCCGATCCTGGAAGCCATGGGCAAGAAGATCGTCCATTGCGGCGGCGCCGGTGCCGGTCAGGCGGCGAAGATCTGCAACAACATGATCCTCGGCATCTCGATGATCGGTGTCTGCGAGGCCTTCGTGCTGGCGGAAAAGCTCGGCCTGTCGCATCAGGCGCTGTTCGACGTGTCGTCGACCTCGTCGGGCCAGTGCTGGTCGCTGACCAGCTATTGCCCGGTCCCCGGCCCGGTCCCCGCCAGCCCGGCCAACCGCGATTACCAGCCCGGTTTCGCGGCGGCGCTGATGCTGAAGGACCTGAAGCTGGCCCAGGAAGCGGCACAGGGCGCCGGCGCCCCCACCCCGCTGGGCGCCGCGGCGGCGCAGCTCTACGCCATGATGAACGCGCAGGGCGAAGGCGGCGCCGACTTCTCCGGCATCATCCGCATGCTGCGCGGCGAGGGCTGACCCGCACGGTAAATCAGGGTGCCGACGGGGGCAGGAACAGCGCCTGCTCCCGCCGCACCAGATCGGCGATGTAGTCGGCGGTCATCGAAATCCGCGCCAGCGAGCGCAGATCCTCGTGCACGATCAGCCAGAAGGACCGGGTGATCGTCAGCTCGTCGGGCAGCACCGGCACCAGCTCCGGCTCGCCTGCCGCAATGAAGGCCGGCAGCATGCACAGGCCGGCCCCGGCCAGCGTCGCCTTCAGCTGGGCGACGAGGCTGCTGCTCTTGATGCGCGGCGCGACCTCCCCCATCGTCTCGACATAGTCCAGTTCCGGCGCGAAGATCAGGTCGTCGATATAGCCGATGAAGGAATGGCCGCGCAGGTCGCCGCGGCTGCGGATCGCCGGCCTTGCGTCGAGATAGGCGGTGGTGCCGTACAGCCCCAGCCGGTAATCGGTCAGTTTCCGCGCGAACAGCCGCCCTTCCTGCGGGCGCGACAGGCTGATGGCGATGTCGGCCTCGCGCTTGGACAGGCTGAAGACGCGCGGCATGGCGACCAGCTGCACCTCCAGTTCCGGATGGCGTTCGCACAAGGCGCCGATGCGCGGCGCCAGGAAACAGCTGCCGAAGCCGTCCGGCGCCCCGATCCGCACCGCACCGGCGAGCGCCAGATCGCCGTCGGCCACCATGCCCTGGGCCAGCAGGGCCGCACTCTCCATCACCTCCGCCGTCTGCTTTAGCCGTTCGCCCTGCGGCGTCAGGGTAAAGCCGCTGGGCCGCCGTTCGAACAGGGTAACGCGCAGCGCGTCCTCCAGCGCGGTGATGCGGCGGCTGACCGTGGTGTGGTCGGCGCGCAGCCGCTGGGCCGCCGTGGTCAGCGTGCCGGCCCGGGCCACCGCCAGGAAGAAGCGCAGGTCGTTCCAGTTGAAATCGGCCATGTCCGCCGGCGCGCCGTCCGTTCTTGCAGGGTGAATGAGGGGCCGGACTCTCCCATCAAGCCGCCCGCCTGACAAGAGCGCCAACCCGCCCCTGCGACAACGCTGCACACGGGGGCCACCCCCTGGGCCGCACGCCAACGGAAGGTGTACGGCCGAAAGAGCCTGATCCGAAGGGGTACCGCATCTTCCGGGGCAGCGCCCCCATTTCGCGCGGACGAACAGGCGCCCTGTTGCGTTTATCTGTTAAGCGACGCGGATGCGACGGCCAAGAGGATACAGGATGCCGGGCGAAGGCCGGACGGTGAGGGGCAGCGGAGCGGTGATGGCGGCGGCATTTGCGGCCCTGCTCGTCATGCCTGCCGCAGGCCCGGCCGCGGCGGAACCGCTGCTGTCGGCACCGGAGGTCCAGGAGGCCCACCAGGAGCTCGCTGCCCCCCTGCCCTCCCCCGCCCCGTCGAAGCCGCAGACGGACGCCTTCGATTGCTGGCTGCTCGATCCCGGCCGCCTGGAGCAGGCCTCCGACCGCGGGCTGTGCGGCGATGCCTTCGCCCGCGCGCCCGAAACCGCGGCGCTGCCGGAGGCCCCTCCCCCGCCGCTGATCACGCCGTCACGCAAGCCGAAAGCGCCGGACCGCCGCGCCCGCAGCAGCAGCAGCAGCAGCAGCAGCAGCGTCGGCGGCCCGGAAAGCCACAGCATGGCCAGTTCGCCCATGCGGGTGTCGCGCGGCTCCGACGGCGACTTCTTCAGCAATTTCCAGCGGGACTTCCGGTCGCTGACCAACCTGCTGGGCGGCGGCAGCCCGCCGTCGCGCCGCAGCGACGACAGCCCCGCCTCCCACACCTCGCACAACCACTGAGAACCGGATTTACGGGCTGATCAGCCCGCTTTACCGTCGGTCGTCCTCGGGGTCCGCCCCGATATCCTCCGCCTCCACATCGATGGTGACGCCGGCCCGGCCGGAGCGGACATGATCGTCATGCTCCGGGTCGATGCCATGGTCACGCCGCAGCTCGTCGCGGATTTCCGCCATGCGGACGCGCAGCCGGGCATAGTCCGCCAGCAGCTGCCGGCGCCGGTCGTTCGGCGTCACGTCCTTCGGCGGGCGCAGCGAGCGCTTGAAGTCGATCAGCTGGCGGCGGGTCACGTCGGGACGGATCAGCCCCTGCGCCTTGGCGCGTTCCAGCTCGTCCGGCGTCATGGTGACGATCTGGTAAGCGACGCTTTCCGCCCCCGGCAGCACGTCCAGGGACAGCCGGCCGGTGTCCACCGCCTCCGCCACCGCGCGGAAGCGGAAGGCGGTCTCGACCGAGAACGGCATGTCGCTCTCGATCATCGCCTCGAAATCGCCGTGCGGCAGGATTTCCTTGGCGCGGTTCAGGTACCGGCCGATCGACAGGAACTCCTTGCGGCTGCGGTTCCAGTGATAGCGGATTTCCTGGGCGAATTCCTGCCGGGTGTGGCAGGGCACGATGGCGTCGCTGATGTCCGATGCCCGGCGGTCCGCTTTCGACGGCGCCACGGCAGACCCTGACCGCCCCCCACCGTGCAATGGAGTAGACGCTACCTCGGTTTTGGCATCCGGCGGCGGGGCGGCCTTGCCCTGCTCCGCCACCTTCTTCATGAAGGACTTCACATTGGCCATATTCAAATCCCCCCTGGGGTTCAGATCCCCAGCTCGTGCCGGATGAAGTACCAGGCGCCCAGACACTCGTCGGCGCCATTCACCGCGCCGACATCGACGATGGAGCAGCCGACGTCGTCGACCCGGTGCATGTCCTCGATGTCCGGCACCTCGTGCGGCACCAGCCGGCCGACCCGGCCCAGCTCCAGCTTCGCCTCGCGCAGGCTGACCGACCGGCGCTTGACCCGGTTCAGCAGGAAGGCGGCGGGGCGGCCATAGTCGCGCAGGAACTCCATCCAGGGGATGACGCTCATCTTGTCGAAGCGGCCGACCCCGGTCGGCACCAGCACCAGATCGGCGCGGCGCAGCAGGATCTTGGTCGCTTCCGGATACAGCTCCACCGACGGCGGCGTATCGACGAAGACCACGTCGTAGCGGCCGGGATCGATCTGGGCCAGCGCCGCCTCGATGTCGTCCAGCGTCCCTTCGTAATGGTCGATGGACGCTACATCGTGCGGACGGCGCAGCTCGTGCCACTGCCCCAACGTGCGCTGCGGGTCGAAATCCAGTGTCGCCACCCGCATGCCGTCCTTGGCCGCGGCCACGGCGGTGTTCTTGCAACTGGTGGTCTTGCCGGTCCCGCCCTTCGGCGCACTGTACACCACCCAGCGCGCCGGCAGCGGTGCAGCCTTGTTTACCGCACCACCGGCGCCCTGGGCTGCCGACCTGCCGGTTGATTTACCTGTGGATTTGCCCGCGGATTTCCTTGTGGCGACGGCGGTCGGATCGGCCATCTGTTCCCCCTGCATCGCGTGCCAGTCGTCTGATGGCCTTCTTCTTAGCGGATCGTCCCGGTCCCCGAAAGGGCAAAGGCGGCACCTGCGCCATGGAAATAGGTGATCTCTGTACCATCAAAGCCGTTACCGGTAACGCCTCGCCCCCATTTCCGTTACCGGTAACGCTTCCCTCTGCCCCGGCCCAACCGCCTCTGTTGCCGCCACGAAACAATCCGTCACCACTTTCGGGATTTCCGTACCCGCGCCCCGTCGCTAAAATGTTTCGCATTCCAGGGTTTTGAACTGCGTATTGCCTTCCCGCAAGAGTCGGCGGCGGCAATGGGGGTTGGGTCGGTGATGCGGGGATCGGGGCAGCGGGCGGTTGGCAAGGGGTCGGCTGACAAGGGGTCGATTGACAAGACGGCGATCCGCCAGAACGGCGCACGGCGCCGGGCGGCATTGCGTCACAGCACGGCCCTGGCCGGGGCGGCGCGCCTTGCGATCCTAACCGCATTCCTCGCCCTGCCCCTCCCCGCACTCGCCAACCCCGAAGGCGGCGTGGTCACCGACGGTGCCGCGACCATCCACACGACCGCCCCCGGCCGGCTCGACATCATTCAGTCGACGCCGAAGGCGGTGATCGACTGGCAGCGCTTCGGCATCGCCGAGGGCGAGCACACCAATTTCCAGCAGCCCGACGCCGCTGCGATCACCCTCAACCGCGTCACCGGCTCCGACCCGTCGGCGATCCTGGGGCGGCTGACCGCGAATGGGCAGGTCTGGCTGGTCAACCCCAACGGCATCCTGTTCGGCCCGAACGCCCGGGTCGATGTCGGCGGGCTGGTCGCCACCACCCACGACATCCGCAACGCCGACTTCATGGCCGGCCGCTACAATTTCGAAGGCCGCGCCGGCTCCACCGCGACGGTGGAGAATGAGGGCACCATCACGGTGGCCCAGGCCGGGCTGGCCGCACTGGTTGCCCCCGGCGTCGCCAACCGCGGCACCATCCAGGCCCGCATGGGCGAGGTGACGCTGGCCTCGGGCCGCCGCTTCGTCGTCGACCTGTTCGGCGACCAGAAGATCAACATCGCGGTGGACGCCAAAACCGACGCCCGTCCCGTCGGCGCCGACGGCAAGCCGGTCGACGCGCTGGTCAGCAACAGCGGCAAGATCTTCGCCGACGGCGGCCGGGTGCAGATGACGGCGAGCGCCGCCAAGGGGCTGGTCGACCGCGTCGTCAACATGTCCGGCACGGTCCAGGCCCGCCGGGTGGAGCAGCAGGGCGGCGACATCGTCCTGCTGGGCGACGGCGGCGACGTAGAGGTGTCCGGCAGCCTCGACGCCAGCGGCAGCGGCGCCGGCGGGACTGGCGGCTCCGTCACCGTGTCGGGCAACCGCACGGCGCTGACCGCCTCCGCCCGCGTCACCGCCTCTGGTCCCGCCGGGGGTGGGGAGGTGCTGATCGGCGGCGACGTGCAGGGCGGCAAGGCGTCGGCCGCCACGCTGGCCGGCTACAACATCCGCCCAGCGCGCAAGCCGGTGCCGCCCTCCACCGAGACCATCGTGGCGCAGGGCGCGACCATCGCCGCCGACGCCACCGACAACGGCAAGGGCGGCAAGGTCGTGGTGTGGGCCGACGGCAGCACCCGCTTCGACGGCGCCGTGTCCGCCCGCGGCGGTGCGGCCGGCGGCAACGGCGGCTTCGTCGAAACGTCGGGCAAGCTGTCGCTGCATGTGCGCGGCAACGTCGATGCCGGGGCGCGGGCAGGGCAGGGGACAGGAGTTGGCGGCTTCTGGCTGCTCGATCCGACCGACATCACGGTGAGTGCCACCGGCGGCACCATCACCGCCGACAATATCCAGACCGCGCTGAACGGCGGAACCAGCGTCACGCTGCAAACCGAATCGACGGGGACCGATGCCGGCGACATCACGATCGATCAGGAGATCCTGAAGACGGCCGGCGGAGACGCCTCGCTGACGCTGAAGGCCCACCGCAACATCGTCGTCAACCAGAGCATCGTGTCCACCGCGGGCGCGCTCAACCTCACCCTGAACGCCGCGACCGGCACCGGCCACGGCATCGTGCGAACGGCGGCGACGTCCGGCACGTCGCCCATCGCCATCACCACCAACGGCGGTGCCTTCATCGTCGGCGGCGGCTCCAACCCGGCGATGAAGCCCGCCACCGGCATCTCCGGCGGCTATTCGCCCAGCTCCGACCGCGTCGGCGTGGAATTCCACGACACAATCGTCTCGACCGGTGCCGGCTCCATCCTGATCAACGGCGACGGCGGCGAGAACAACGGTGACGGCAACCACGGCATCGCGCTGTACGACAGCCAGCTGACCACCGGGACCGGCTCGATCACGCTGAACGGGGCGGGCGGCAACGGCATCTATTACGGCGACAATGTCGGTGTGCTGCTGTCCTCCTCCGCGCTCCAGACCGGGGGCGGCGCCGTTTCCATCACCGGCACCGAGGGGCATGGCGAAAGCTCCCAAGGCAACGATGCGATCCGCATCACCGACGACTCCTCCATCGCCGTGCTGGGCAACGGGACCATCGACATCAGGGGGGGCGCCAACTCCAGCCGCGACATCCAGCTGAGCGGCGCCGTCATCCGCAACGGCAACGCCCCCATCACATTGGAGTCGGGCGGCAACCTCGTGCTGGATTACGACACCAGCCTGACCTCCAGCGGCGCCGTGACGCTCAGGGCGGCGTCCGGCATCTCCCTGATGGACAGCCACATCGTCGCCGCCGACCGGCCGGTCACGCTGAACAGCAACCGCAGCGGCAACGGCGGCGCCATCAGCCTGGGCAGCAGCAGCATCGCGACCACCGGCGGCGACATCATCCTGGGCGGCGACAGCGATCCGGCGAGCATGGCGGCCAAGGCCGACTATGGCGACTGGGCTGGCGTGTCGATCGCCAGCAGCTCGCTCTACACCGACCGCGGCTCCATCTCGATCCGCGGCGAGGGCGAGGGGTTCGGCATCGACACCCACGGCGTTCTGATCAACGGCAGTTCGACCGTCGGCACCGCCACCGGCAAGATCGCCATCCATGGCAAGACGACCTCCCAGTCCGACACCCGCAACGCCGGCGTGCTGATCGAAAGCAACGACGACGGTGGGCCGACACTCGTTGCCGGCTCCACCGCCGCCGACGCCATCCTGATCGACGGCGATGCCAGCGAAGCGGACTCCATCGAGTCCTGGGGCGTCATGCTCCATGGCAGGGTGGGGCTGCTGTCGTCCGGCGGCGTCTCCATCGCCGGCAAGGGCGGCGCGTCGTCGGCCGATTTCGAGGTCGCCGGCATCGGGCTGGACGCCGAAAACGACGGTAACATCCAGATCGTGGCCGCCGCCGGAGCGGTGTCGCTGCAAGGCACCGCCGGAACCGCCGGCCCCCACGGGACCGCCTCCGCCCTGTACAGGAACGGTGCCGTGACGGTCAGCAGCACGCCGGCTCCGCCGCCGCCGCCACCTCCTCTGCCCCCACCGCCACCACCTCCGCCGCCGCCTCCACCGCCCCCGCCCCCGCCGGTAACGCCGCCGGTGACGGACCCGACGCCGACCGCACCGACGACGCCCACCACTCCCGGCACCGACACCGGAAGCGGTGGCGGAACCGACACGCCGTCCACGAGCACGCCGACCACGCCGACCACCACCACCCCGTCGACCGGGACGGACACGTCCGGGACCGGAACCACGGGCACGGGAACGACGGACACCGCGTCCCCGGAGACCGGAACGACCACGACCACCCCGACGAGCGGCAGCCAGTCCGCCGCGTCCGCCTCCAGCTCCGTGCAGGCGGCGCTGCAAACGGTGGCGCAGATCGCCACGAACCCGGCAACGACCGGCACCGCCACGACCGGCACCGGCTCGACCGCCGGAACCACGGCCAGCGCGACCACGCCGCAGACCCTGCTGGCGACGCTGGAACAGGGCACCGCCACCCAAACCGCGCCTACCCAGACCGCAGAAGGGCAGGGCACCCAGGCGGCGGGCGGCAGTTCCGCCTCCAACAGTGCCCCGTCCAACGGCGCCCCGGCCCCGGCCTCGCCGCCTCCACCGCCGCCGGCTCCGGCGACGGTCGTGCTCGCCTCCGGCCGTTCGGTCTCCTTCACGGCGGACGCGACGGCGGCCTATTCCTCCGGCGCCACCCTGTCGCAGCCGGGGCCGCAGCTTCTGGCTTCCCCGCAGGTGCAGGCGGCGGCCGGCACCCTCATCCAGGCGGCCGGCAACGGAGGCATGGTCCAAGCGGTGACGACCCTGGCGACCGGCGGCCTGTCGCTGCCCGAACAGCGCGCGGTGCTCGCCAGCGTGCCCGTACCCACCCTGATCGGCGGTCTGACCGCCAGCAGCGACCCGGTGGCGGTGCGCGTCGGCGGCATTCTGCAAAACAGCGCGGCGGGCCAGCCCGGCGGCTACGCCCAGGTGCGTGCCGCGGCGGCGCAGGCCAACCTGCCGCCCCAGGTCGCCCGCACCTACCTCGCCATGGTGCAGCGGGTGGAGCGCGAACAGCGCACCCAGGCCTTCTCCGGCGCGCTGCGCCAGCTGGTGGCGAACCCGTCGGCGGCGGACATGTTCGGCCGTCCGGCCGCCGCCTCGGCGCCGCCCAGCCTGCAACAGGCGCGTGGCGGCCGCACCCGCGGCGGCACCATGACCCTGCGCGGCATCGTCGCCGACAGCGCCAATCTGGCCGAAGCGCGGGTGAACGGCCGCTGGGTCTTCATCGACGAACAGGGCCAGTTCCGCACCAGCATCCTGGTGGAGCCGGGGGCGAAGGAAGCCACCCTGACCATGACCGACGAGGCCGGCAAGACGACGGAGCAGCGCATCGCCATCGACAGCGCGGCATCCGCCCCCGACCCGGCCGCCCCGCCCAAGCCGCGCAAGATCGCCCTGATGATCGCCGTCGACAGCTACCGCGACGGCGCCATCCCGGCGCTTGCCACGCCCGACGCCGACATCAAGGCGGTGGGCAAGGCGCTGAACGACCATCTCGGCTACGAGACGCGGGTGCTGCGCAACCCGACCAAGGCGCAGATCGGCGAGGCGCTGCGCAAGCTCGGCCGCGAGGTGGGCGAGCAGGACCAGGTGATGGTCTATTACGCCGGCCACGGCTATGAGCTGGCGGAGACCGGCACCGGCTATTGGCTGCCGGCCGACGCGGAGACGACCAGCGCCCGCAACTGGGTGTCAAACAACGACATCGGCCGCTTCCTCAGCCGCATGCCGGCCAAGCATGTGATGGTGGTGTCTGACAGCTGCTATTCCGGCGCCTTCACCAAGGAACAGAAGGTCGACGCCAGCCGCCTCGCCAACGAGACGGAGATCCGGCAGCGCCGCTCGGTCATGGCCCTGTCGTCGGGCGGCGACGAGCCGGTCGCCGACGGCGAGGTGAACTCGCCCTTCGCGGTGGCGCTGAAGAAGCGGGTGCTCGGCCTGCCGAAGGACAGCAGCGGCTACGCCCTCTACCAGGAGGTCCGCCAGGACGTGACCAGCGAGGCGCCGCAGACGCCGCAATACGGCGTGATCCGCACCGCCGGCTACGACGAGGGCGGCGACTTCCTGCTGGACCTGCCCGACCGCGCGATGAACTGAGGGGAGGGGGCGTCCGCAGCGGCACCCCCATTTTCCCCTGGCGCATAGTTTCAAAAGAAACTATATCAGCGGCAAATGGTCGCGCCCGGCGCCTGTCGCCGGCGCTCCTCGCAAAAGGGAGCAGCCCGCATGACGTCCTCCGCATTCACCTACCGGTCCGGCTTCGGCAACGAATTCGCGACCGAGGCGTTGCCCGGCGCCTTGCCCGTCGGCCGCAACTCGCCGCAGCGCCCGCCCTACGGCCTCTATGCCGAGCAGATCAGCGGCACCGCCTTCACCGCCCCGCGCGCCCACAACCGGCGCTCCTGGCTCTACCGCATCCGCCCGGCGGTGATGCACGAACCCTTCTGCCCGCTGGAGTCCGGCCGCCTGACCAGCCGCTTCGACGAAGTGCCGGCCCCGCCGACCCAGCTGCGCTGGAACCCGCCGCCGATGCCGGACATGGCCACCGACTTCGTCGCCGGCCTCACCACCATGGGCGGCAACGGCGGGCCGCAGGCGCAGACCGGCTGCGGCATCCATCTCTACACCGCCAACCGGTCGATGGAGGGCCGCTTCTTCTACGATGCCGATGGCGAACTGCTGATCGTGCCGCAGCAGGGCCGCCTGCGCCTGTTCACCGAGCTTGGCGTGCTGGAGGTCGAACCGCAGGAGATCGCGCTGATCCCCCGCGGCATCCGTTTCCGCGTCGAGCTGCCGGACGGGACCGCGCGCGGCTATGTCTGCGAGAATTTCGGCGCGCCGTTCCGCCTGCCGGACCTCGGCCCCATCGGCTCCAATGGCCTTGCCAACCCGCGCGACTTCCTGACCCCCGACGCCTGGTACGAGGATGTCGACGGCGACTTCGAACTGGTGGCGAAGTTCGACGGCGCTCTGTGGACCGCCCGCATCGACCATTCGCCGCTGGACGTGGTGGCGTGGCACGGCAACCACGCGCCCTGCAAATACGACCTGCGCCGCTTCAACACCATCGGCTCGATCGGCTTCGACCATCCCGACCCGTCGATCTTCCTGGTGCTGCACTCGCCCAGCGACACCCCCGGCGTCGACAGCATCGACTTCGTCATCTTCCCGCCGCGCTGGCTGGTGCAGGAGGACACCTTCCGTCCGCCCTGGTTCCACCGCAACGTTGCCAGCGAGTTCATGGGCCTGATCCATGGCGTCTACGACGCCAAGGAGGAGGGCTTCCTGCCCGGCGGCGCCAGCTTGCACAACTGCATGAGCGGCCACGGCCCCGATGCCGAGACCTTCGCCAAGGCGACTGCCGCCGACACCACGCAGCCGCAGCGGGTCGCCGACACCATGGCCTTCATGGTCGAAACCCGTGCGGTGATCCGCCCGACGCGGCACGCACTGGAAACCGCCGAGTTGCAGCACGATTATCACCGCTGCTGGCAGGGGCTGGCGAAGCGCTTCGACCCGAACCGTCCCTGAAAGCAGGGCAGGGCGACAGGACCGCCGCCGACGCCCGATCGCGCGACAATTTGTCTCGACGGCGCGCGTGCGGACTTCCACACTGCACCCGTGCCGTTCGGGCGTTTGGCAAGGGGAGAGGGCCGATGGCGGCCGGTGTTGGCAATGGTGGGGAAAACCGGTCGCTGCTCGACCGGATGATCGACCGCATGACGGTGCAGCGCAACGCGCTGGCCTGGGCGGAGCGCGCCGTCGCCGGCCGCGACGGCATGGTGCTGGAGGTCGGCTTGGGCAAGGGCCGCACCTTCGACCATCTGCGCCACCTGTTCCCGCCGCGCGACATCCTGGTCTTCGACATGTGGGTCCGCGTGCCGCCGGAATTGACGCCCGACGAGGACCGCCTGTTCGTCGGCGATTTCAAGGAGACCATGCCGGCGGCGGCGGAACGGTTCGGCCGCTGCGCCCGGCTGGCCCATGCCGATTTCGGCAGCACCGACCGCAACCATGACGCCGCGCAGGCGGCGTGGCTGGCGCCGCTGATCGATGCGCTGGTGCTGCCCGGCGGCGTCGTGCTGTCCGACCGGCCGCTGGACCGGCCCAACTGGACCCGGCTCGACCTGCCGGCCGACGAGCGCTGGACCTACCATGCCTGGAGGGTGGAAAGCTGAGCAGGGCAAGGTGGATTGAAGCAGGGAGGATGGCAAAAGCGCCGTTGGAAAACGGACCGGGCCACGCCAAATTACTTCCCCTCATCCTCCGCTGCATGACAGGGGCGGCCGGCGACGGCTGCGACGCTGAAGGCCGCGACGCTGAAGGCCATTGATGAACCGCAACATTTTTCAGTTCATTTGGAAGCACAGCGGGCGGCAGCAGATCCTGCTCGCCCTGTTGACGGTCGCCTCCTTCCCGGTGCTCTACGCCTCGCTGGAACTGCCGAAGATCATCATCAACCGGGCCTTGTCGGATCCCCAGCCGGAACGCGAGATCTTCGGCGTCGCCATGGGGCCGGTGACCTACCTGCTGGTGCTGTGCTTCACCTTCCTGGCGCTGGTGCTCGCCAACGGCGCCTTCAAGATGCGGATCAACACCTTCAAGGGCGTGGTCGGCGAACGGCAGGTTCGGCGCCTGCGCTTCATCCTGCTCGACCGCATGCTGCGCTTCCCGCTGCCGCATTTCTCCAAGGTCAGCCAGGGAGAGCTGATCTCCACCGTCGCGTCGGAGACCGAGCCGCTGGCCGGCTTCATCGGCGACTCCTTCGCCCAGCCGCTCTACCAGGGCGGCACGATGCTCACCATCCTGCTGTTCCTATTCATTCAGCAGCCGACCATCGGTCTGGTGTCGGTCGCCCTCATCCCGGTGCAGGCCTACATCATCCCGAAGCTCCAGCTGAAGGTGAAGCTGCTGGGCAAGGAGCGGGTGCGCAAGGTCCGCCAGCTGTCCGAGCGCATCGGCGAGAGCGTCGAGAACATCCGCGAGGTCCGCGTCAACGGCACCGTCCGCTACGTGCTGGCCGAATTCTCGCAGTATCTCGGCAGCATCTACTGGATCAGGCTTGAGATCTACAAGCGCAAGTATTTCGTCAAGTTCCTGAACAATTTCATCAACCAGATCACGCCCTTCTTCCTGTTCTCCATCGGCGGCTATCTGGTCCTGCAAGGCAACATGACCATCGGCGCCTTGGTGGCGGCACTGTCCGCCTTCAAGGACCTGACCGCCCCCTGGAAGGAGCTGCTCGACTATTACCAGAACATGATCGACGCCCAGATCAAGTACGAGCAGATCGCCGAGCAGTTCTCGCCTCCCTTCCTGTTCGACTGGGCGGAACCCTCGCCCGCCACCCCGCCGGACCTGAAGGCCCCGCTGCGGCTGGAGGCGGTGACCTGGGCCAACGAATATGGCGACCGCATGCTGCAACGCCTGTCGCTGGAGGTGCCGCCGGGCGCCCTCATCGGCATCGCCGGCACCAATGCGCTGGCGCTGCGCCGTCTGGCCGAGGTTCTGGTGCGGCTGTCGCCGCCGACCTCCGGCCGGATCACCATCGGCGACCGCACGCTGGACGAGCTGCCGCTGGATCTGCTGGGCCGCCGCATGGCCTATGCCAGCCCGGAACCGCGCATGTTCACCGGCAGCATGATGCAGAACATCACCTACGGCCTGCGCCACCGCCCGCCGGCCGACGACCCGGACAGCATGACCCCGGCCCGCCGCCGCGAGATCGTCGAGGCCGAGGCGTCGGGCAACTCCACCGACAGCATGGACGGGATCTGGACCGATTTCGGCATGATCGGCGCCACCGACTGGACCAGCCTGCGCCCCTGGTTCATGCAGTGCCTGGCCGCCACCGGCGGCGAGAGCGCCGTCTACCAGCGCGGCCTGCGCGAGGTGTTCGATCCCGACGACTATCCCTTCGTCGCCCAGCCGCTGCTGCGCGCCCGCCAGTGGCTGCGCGAGGCGATCACCGAGCGCGGCATGGACGCACTGCTGGCCCGCTTCGAGCGCGACCGCTTCAACCCCTATGCCAGCATCGCCGAGAACATGCTGGCCGGCCTGCCGGACGGCAAGCGGCTGACCGTCGCCCGCATGGTCTGCAACCCCACCGTCCGCGGCCTGATGGAGGAGCACGGGCTGTGGGACTCCGCCGTGCGCATCGGCCGCCGCTTCGCCATGCGGGTGGTCGGCGTCTATCGCGACAGCGACGACGGCGACGTCATGATCATGCGCTACCCGCACATCGACGACGCCCTGTTCGAGGAACTGGTCGAGGCGGTCACCCGGCTGAAGCGCCGGTCCGAACGGCCGCAGCGCCGCCACCAGGAGGCGGACACCCTGCTGTTCGCCACCATGTTCCTGATGATCGTGCCCAAGCGCGACGGCATGGACTTCATCCCGCAAGCGGAGCGCGAGGCGATCATGGCGATCCGCGCCCGCGTGATCGACGACATGCCGCACGAGCTGCGCGACAAGGTCGCCATCTTCCACCCCGACCTCTACCACCCGCGCCTGAACGTGATGGACAACCTTCTGTTCGGCCGCATCACCACCGAGGATCCGCGCGCCATCACCAAGCTGCGCGCCCTGGTGGACGAGGCACTGGAACGGACCGATGCGCGGGCCTTCGTGCTGATCCTGGTGGCGCTGGGCGAGGTCGGCATCGGCGGCTCGCTGCTGCCGATCAGCGTGCGCCAGCGCGTGCAGCTGATCCGCGGCCTGATGAAGAAGCCTGACATCTTCGTCATCTATCAGGCGCTCAACAGCTACGATCCGGAGGAGCGGCTGCGCATCTTCCAGGCCATGAAGAAGCTGCTGCCGACCATGACGCTGATCGTGCTGGAGGAACGGATTTCCGACGATCCCGCCTTCGACGCGCTCTACGACCTGGAGGAGGGCCGGCTGGTCCGGCGCGGCCAGAACGGTGCCGACCAGGACGAGGACACCGTGCCGGGGGACGGGGAGGGCACCGACGAGCCGGCCTTGCGCCTGCTGTCGCGCTCCCCCGTCTTCTCCGACCTGCCGGAAACGGTGCTGCGCCGGCTGCTGGCGGCATCGGAATGGCGCACGGTGGCGGCCGGCGACTTCATCTACCGCAGCGGCGAACAGTCGGAATTCGCCTTCGTCCTGGCCGACGGCGAGGCGGAGCTGGTGCGGCTGATGCCGGACGGCCAGCCGCCGCTGCACATCGCCTACATCAAGCCGCCCGAGGTGATCGGCGAGTTGGAGCTTCTGGCCGGCGTGCGGCGCTTCTCCACCATCCGCGCCCGCACCGACCTGCGGCTGCTGCGGCTGGACGGGCCAACCATGCTGCGCCTGCTGTCCTCGGTGCCGGACCTGCCGATGCGGGTGATCCAGCAGATCGGCAAGCGCCTGACCAGCGAAGCCCCGGCCGTCCCGCCTCCGGCTCCGCCGGCGGATCAACCCCCTCTCCCGCCCCGGGAGAGGGAAGGGGCCCAGGCAGAGCCTGGGAAGGGTGAGGGGTGATCCAAGAAGCCATGCGGTTCGGGATGCTTGCCTTCCCTCTCACCCTCCCCACCGCTTTGCGGCGGGTCCCCGCCCTCTCCCGGGGCGGGAGAGGGCATTTCGCCTGGAGATGCACCGATGCTGAAGGTTGAGGGCCTGACGATCCGCTTCCGCAACGCCCCCCATCCGGTGGTCGACGGCGTCGGCTTCTCCATCGGCGGCGGGCAGAGCGTGGCGCTGGTCGGCGAGTCCGGCTCGGGCAAGACGCTGACCTGCCGCAGCATCCTCGGCATCCTGCCGCGCGGGGCGACGGTCGCCGGCGGCTCGATCCTGTTCGGTCATGGTGCGGAGGCGGTCGACCTGCTGCGCCTGTCGCCGTCCGGCCTGCGCGAGATCCGCGGCAGCCGCATCTCGATGATCTTCCAGGAACCGATGAGCGCGCTGTCGCCGCTGCACACCATCGGCGACCAGACGATGGAGGTGCTGCGGCTGCACGGCAACTGCAACCGGGCCGGCGCCCGCGACCGCTGCCTCGCCATGTTCGAGCGGGTGGGCTTCCCCGATCCGGTCCGCGCCTTCCGCTCCTATCCGTTCCAGCTGTCGGGCGGCCTGCGCCAGCGCGCGATGATCGCCATGGCGATGGTCGCCCGCCCGCAGCTGCTGATCGCCGACGAACCGACCACCGCGCTGGACGTGACGCTCCAGGCCCAGGTGCTGGCCCTGATCAAGGAGTTGCAGGGCGAAACCGGCATGGCGGTGCTGCTGGTCACCCACGATCTGGGCGTCGTCGCCAACATGGCCGACGCCGTGGTGGTGATGCGCGCCGGCCGGGTGATGGAATCGGGCTGTTGCGCCGACGTTCTCGGCCGGCCGCTGCACGGCTACACCCGCAAGCTGATGGCCGCCGCCCCCTCCATCCCCGAGACGACCTGCGCCCAAGGGTCCGGTGCCGTGCACGACCCCATCCTGGAGTTCCACGGCGTCGCCAAGACCTACGAGCGCGGCAATGTCCGCATCCGCGCGCTGGCCGGTGTCGACCTGTCGGTCGGCCGCGGCGAGACGCTGGCCATCGTCGGCGAGTCAGGATCGGGCAAGACGACGCTGGCGCGGTTGGCCATGCTGGCGGAGCGGCCGGATCCCGGTGGCCGCCTGCTGTTCCGGGCATCCGCCGGGGAACCGCCGCTCGACCTCCTTTCCGCCGCCGGGCCGGAGCTGACCGCCTACCGCCGCCGGGCCCAGATGGTGTTCCAGGACCCCTATGCCTCGCTCAGCCCGCGGATGAGCGTCGGCGAGATCATCGCGGAGCCGCTGGCGATCCACGGCGTCTGCGGCCGCGGCGAGGGCCGCGAGCGGGTGCGGGCGCTGATGGCGCAGGTCGGGCTCGACCCCGCCTGGGCCAACCGCTATCCGCACGCCTTCTCCGGCGGCCAGCGCCAGCGCATCGGCATCGCCCGCGCCCTGGCGCTCGACCCGCAGCTGCTGATCTGCGACGAGCCGACCTCGGCGCTCGACGTGTCGGTCCAGGCGCAGGTGCTCGACCTCTTGGAATCGATCAAGCAGCGGCTCGGCCTCAGCCTGATGTTCATCTCGCACGATCTGGCGGTGGTGGCGCGGCTGGCCGACCGCGTCGCAGTGATGCGCGCCGGCCGGGTGATGGAGGAGGCGCCGCCCGCCATCCTGTTCTCCGCCCCGCTGCATCCCTACACCCGCGCGCTGATCGCCGCCTCGCCGGAGCCGGACGTGAACCGTCCCATCGACGTCGCCACCGTGGCCTTGGGCGCCGGCCGCCCCGACCTGTGGCCCGAACCCTTCCGCCCCACCCCCGACGGCGCCCCGCCTCCCCTGGTGGAAGCGGCTCCCGGCCATTTCGTGAGGCGGGCGGCATGAGGACGTTCTTTCAACCCGCCGAGAAAAATCATCCTCTCCCCCCCGGGGAGAGGGAAGGGGCCCACCGCTCTGCGGTGGGAAGGGTGAGGGGGACGCGCGGCGGCCCTTTCACAAAGCTCCTGCAACGCATCCCCCTCACCCTGACCCTCTCCCCGCTTTCAGCGGACCTCTGGTCCGCCTGTCGCGTCAGCGCAAACAAAGTTTGCGCGAGAGCGGGGGGGAGAGGGGAAACCCCCTGGAAGGTCACAACCCTTCTCCTAACCCTCTTCACCCTCACCCTCACCACACCCGCCGCCGCCTTCACGCCGCAGGATCCGCCGATGCTGCGCGATCAGGTGCGCTACGGCCTCATCCCCCCCGTCCGCCAGCGCATGCCGGACGAGCCGCTGATCGTCGATGTGGAGGGCAAGGGCCGCGACCTCGGCCTGTCCGGCGGCTGGATCCGCACCTTCATTACCCAGCGGCGCAACAGCCGCATCGCCGTGCTCTACGGCTATGCCCGGCTGGTCGGCTACACCGCCAAGCGCGAGATCGTGCCCGACATCCTGAAGGACGTGCAGGTCGTCGACGGCCGCGACTTCACCCTGACCCTGCGGGCGGGCCACCGCTGGTCCGACGGCGCCCCCTTCACCAGCGACGACATCCGCTACTGGTGGGAGGACATCGCCAACAACCCGATGCTGTCGCCGTCCGGCCCGCCGCGCTTCATGCTGGTGGACGGCAAGCCGCCGCAGGTCAGCTTCCCCGACGCCGTCACCGTCCGCTTCCACTGGGACGAGCCGAACCCCTATTTCCTGCCGACGCTGGCCGCCGCCCGGCCGCCCTTCATCTACCGGCCGGCCCATTACCTGAAACGCTACCACGCCCGCTACACCAGCGAGGCGGAGCTGGCGCCGCTGCTCGCCAAATACAAGGTCCGCAACTGGGCGGCCCTGCACAACGCGCTGGACGACATGTTCCGGATGGAGAACCCGGACCAGCCGACGCTCCAGCCCTGGATGGCGGTCTCGAAGGGCACCGGCAACCACCTGCTGTTCCAGCGCAATCCCTACTACCACCGCTTCGACCGGCGCGGCGTGCAGCTTCCCTATGCCGACGGGCTGGACGTGACGGTGATGGGCGGCGGGCTGATCCCGGCCCAGGTCGCCACCGGCAAGGCCGACCTCCAGGCCGAAGGGCTGACCTTCTCGCAGGTGCCGGTGCTGGTGTCGGGGGAGAAGCAGGGCGACTACCGCACCCTGCTGTGGCCGGAGGGCAAGGCGGCGGAAATCGCCCTCTACCCCAACCTGAACTACAACGACCCGGTCTGGCGCACCCTGCTGCGCGACGTGCGCTTCCGCCGCGCCCTGTCGATGGCGATCGACCGCCGCATCGTCAACCGCTCGCTCTTCTTCGGGCTGGCCGAGGAGAGCGGCGTCGACGTGCTGCCGGGCAGCCCGCTGTTCAAGCCGGAGCGCAAGGGGGTGTGGACCGGCTACGACCCGAAACAGGCGGCGGCCCTGCTGGACGAGATCGGGCTGACGCGCAGGCGCGGCGAGCTGTACCGCGAGCTGCCGGACGGCCGCCCGCTGGAGGTGATCGTCGAGACCTCGGGCGAGAAGCCGGAAATCTCCGACGCGATGCAGATCATCGCGGAGACCTGGCGCGACATCGGCGTGCGGCTTCTGATGCGCACGGTCGACCGCGACGTGCTGCGCAACCGGGTCTATGCCGGCCAGACGATGATGGCGGTGTGGGGCGGCTGGGACAACGGCATCCCCGACCCCGACAGCAGTCCGGAGGAGCTGGCCCCGATGACCCAGGAGAATTTCAGCTGGCCGAAATGGGGGCAGTATTACCAGACCTCCGGCAGCGCCGGCGAACCCGTCGACATGCCGATCCCGCAGGAGCTGATGGACATCGCCCGGCGCTGGCGCCACACCACCGACGAGACCGAGCGCCGCGCCCTGTGGTCGGCCCTGCTCGACATCCACGCCGACCAGATCTACGCCATCGGCGTGGTGTCGAAGACGCCGCAGCCCATCGCGGTATCGAACCGCCTGCGCAACGTCCCCGACAAGGGGCTGTGGCTGTGGGATCCCGGCGCCTATCTCGGCGTCTACCGGCCCGACGAGTTCTATTTCACCGACGCCCGCCCGCCCGATCCCGAGCCGGTCGGCATCCACCGCGGGGAGGACTGACGGCCATGCTGCGCTTCATCCTGCACCGGCTGCTGGTGATGGTGCCGACGCTGTTCGTGGTGTCGATGCTGATCTTCACCGTCATCAACCTGCCGCCCGGCGATTACCTGTCCAACCAGATCGCCGAGCTGCGCGCCACCGGCCAGGAGGCCGGGCTGGCGAAGGCGGAGTTCCTGCGCCACGAATATGCGCTCGACCGCCCGCTGGCCGAACAGTACCTGATCTGGATCGGTGTCTGGCCGGGGCCGAACGGCTTCCACGGCCTGCTCCAGGGCGATCTCGGCTGGTCCTTCGAGTTCAACAAGCCGGTGGCCGCGGTGGTGGGGGAGACGCTGTGGTTCACCGTCATCCTCAACCTCGCCGCCGTGCTGTTCGTCTATCTGGTATCCTTCCCGCTGGGGGCGCTGGCGGCGATCCGCGCCAACAGCTGGGTCGATTACCTCGCCGCCGCCGTCGGCTATATCGGGCTGGCGACGCCGAACTTCCTGCTGGCGCTGATCCTGCTCTATTACGGCCAGAAATGGCTGGGCCTGCCCATCGGCGGGCTGGTGGATGCCCAGTACGAGGACCAGCCGCTCAGCTGGGCCAAGGCCGGCTCGGTGCTGGAGCATCTGATCATCCCGACCATCGTCATCGGCCTGTCCGGCACCGCCGCCATGGTGCGCCGCCTGCGCGCCAACCTGCTGGACGAGCTGGGCAAGCCCTATGTCGTCACCGCCAAGGCCAAGGGCGTGCCGCCGCTGCGCCGGCTGACGCGCTATCCGCTGCGCATGGCGCTGAACCCCTTCGTCTCCGACATCGGCTCGCTGCTGCCCTCGCTGGTGTCGGGATCGGTGCTGATCTCCGTCGTGCTCAGCCTGCCGACCATCGGCCCGGCTCTGCTGGAGGCGCTGCGGGCGCAGGACATCTTCCTGTCCGGCTTCATCCTGATGTTCATCTCGCTCTTGGTGCTGGTCGGCATGCTGGTCTCCGACATCGCGCTCGCCCTGCTCGACCCCCGCATCCGCCTGGGCAAGGCGAGGAAGGCCCAGTCATGAAGGAAGTGGGCATGAGCGGCGACGGCATGAAAGGCCCAGTCGCGAAGGATCCGGCCATGACCGGCGGCTGGGAGCATTACGTCGACGACCGGCCTTATCCCGATCCGGCCGCGGCGGACGCGCCGGCCACCCGCTTCGACGCGCATGCCTCGACCGGACGGCTGATGCTGCGCCGTTTCCTGCGCCACCGGCTGGCGGTGCTGGGTGCCCTGTTCCTGGGCCTCTCCTATCTCAGCCTTCCCTTCGTCGATTTCCTGGCACCCTACGGCGCCAACGAGCGCGACGTGGAGCATCTCTACGCCCCGCCCCAGGGCGTCCACCTGTTCCACGAGGGCCAGTTCATCGGCCCCTTCGTCTATCCGACCACCGGGCGGCCCGACCTGAAGGACTATCGCTGGCGCTACGAGACCGACGAGAGCCGGCCGATGCCGCTGCAATTCCTCTGCCCCGGCGCGCCCTACCGCTTCCTCGGTCTGGTCGGATCGCGGGTCCGGCTGGTCTGCCCGCCGCCGGGCGCCTCGCTGCATCTGCTGGGCACCGACCGGCTCGGCCGCGACATGCTCTCGCGCCTCGCCATCGGGGCGCAGCTGTCGCTGACCGTCGGGCTGCTCGGCATCGCGGTGTCCTTCGCCATCGGCATCACGCTGGGCGGCATGGCCGGCTATTTCGGCGGCTGGATCGACGCCGGGGTGCAGCGCCTGTCGGAAATCCTGAAGTCCCTGCCGGAGCTGCCGCTGTGGCTGGCGCTGTCCGCCGCGGTGCCGGCGCAATGGTCTCCGGTGACGGTGTTCCTCTGCATCTCCGTCATCCTCGGCCTGCTCGACTGGCCGTCGCTGGCCCGCGCCGTGCGCTCGCGCTTCCTGGCTCTGCGCGAGGAGGATTTCGTCATGGCGGCGGAGCTGATGGGCGCCAGCCCGGCGCGCATCATCCGCCGCCACCTGCTGCCCAACTTCGCCAGCCACCTGCTCGCCAGCGCCACCCTGTCGATCCCGGCGATGATCCTCGGCGAGACGGCGCTGTCCTTCCTGGGACTTGGACTGCGCCCGCCGGCGACCAGTTGGGGGGTGATGCTGAACGACGCCCAGAACCTTATGGCCGTGGAAACCTATCCCTGGGTGTCATTGCCGATGCTGCCGGTGATCCTGGTAGTGTTGTCCTTCAACTTCTTCGGCGACGGCCTGCGCGACGCCCTGGATCCCTATCATGGCGACTGACCCGTCATCGCCGCTGCAAGCCGGCTGGCGGCCTGTCCGGCGCTCATATATATCACAGCGCATAGATGCGTTGCTCTTACCCGGTCGGAAGTCATATTGATGCGCGGCAAAATCCATGTGAGGGGTTCTCTCCAGGCTGGAGCTTTGCCGCCGGTGCCTGGACGACCCCGCAACCACCGGCACCGAACCGGTTCCAAAGACAAGCACAGCGATCTGTTCCGCGACGGATTGTCGGTTCCGAAGCATTGCTGAAGCGGAGTGTCCGAGCATGCACCAGCCACAGCCGCCCCTTCGGTCCCTCCATCCCGACCGGACGCCGCCGCGCATCCTGCTCTACAGCCACGACACCTTCGGGCTGGGCCATCTGCGGCGGTCGCGGACGATTGCCCAGGCCCTGGTGTCGGCCTTTCCCGACGCCTCCGCGCTGATCCTCACCGGCTCGCCGGTCGCCGGCCGCTTCGACTTTCCGGAGCGGGTCGACCATGTGCGCCTGCCCGGCGTGGTGAAGCAGCCCGACGGCGGCTACACCGCCCGCAACCTCGGCCTGCCGATCGAGGAGACCACTGCGATCCGGGCGGAGATCATCCGCGCCACCGCCCGCGCCTTCCGCCCGACGCTGGCCATCGTCGACAAGGAGCCGACCGGCCTGCACGGCGAATTCCTGCCGGCGCTGGACGAGATGCGGGCCAGCGGCAACACCCGCATCGTGCTGGGGCTGCGCGACGTGCTGGACGCGCCCGAGGCTCTCCAGCCAGAGTGGGAGCGCAAGGAGGCGGTCGCCGCCATCGAGCGCTATTACGACCAGCTCTGGATCTACGGCCTGCCGGAGGTCTACCGCCCGCTGGACGGTCTCGACCTGCCGGCGGAGATCGCGGCGCGGCTGCGCTACACCGGCTACCTGAAGCGCGAGCCGACGGAGGGCGGCGGCGCCGTCCAGGCCGCGGACTGCCCGATGACGGGCCCCTATGTTCTGGTGACGCCGGGCGGCGGCGGCGACGGGGCGGCCCTGGTCGACTGGACCATCGCCGCCTACGAAAGCGATCCGAACCTCGCCCCCCGCGCCCTGATCGTCTACGGCCCCTTCCTAGAGGATGCCCGCCGCCAGGAGTTCGCCACCCGCATCCGCCAGCTGAAGGGCAGGGTGGAGACCATCAACTTCCATTCCCGCATGGAGGATCTCTATGCCGGCGCGGTCGGCGTGGTGGCGATGGGCGGCTACAACACCTTCTGCGAGATCCTGTCCTTCGACAAGCCGTCGGTGCTGGCTCCGCGCACCCGCCCCCGGCTGGAACAGCGCATCCGCGCCGAGGCGGCGGAGGCGCTGGGGCTGCTGCGCACGCTGGACAGCGACCGCGATGGCGCCGACCCGCGGGCGATGGCCGACGCCATCCGCGCGCTGCCCAACCAGCCGCCACCCTCGGCCAGCCCGCTGCCCGGCCTGCTCGGCGGGCTGGAGCGCATCGTCGACCTGACGCGCGAGGTGCTGGCGGCCGACTCGGTTCTCCCCCGCACCACCCCCGTCACCCCGATCCGCCGGGCGGCGGAACGGCTGTCCCGCGCCATGGCAGGCAAGCGCGCATGAATTCCGGACTGGGGAAGGACGGCCGCCCTGTGCCGTCCGGTGCGCTGTCCGGCGTGCCGACCCGTTTGCCGCTGAAAGTCGCCGTGGTGGTGAAGGGCTATCCCCGCCTGTCGGAGACCTTCATCGCGCAGGAGCTTCTGGCCCTTCAGCAGCGCGGCATCGATCTGGCGATCTGGTCGCTGCGCCACCCCACCGACAGCCGCCGCCACGCCCTGCACGACCGCATCACCGCACCGGTCCATTACCTGCCGGAATATCTGCGCGACGAGCCGGCCCGCGTGCTGCGCGCGCTCGGCCGCCTGATCCTGCGCCACCCCGCCGGCCTGCTGCGCACCGCGGCGGGGTGGCTGCGCGACCTGTGGCGCGACCGCACCGCCAACCGCGGACGGCGCTTCGGGCAGGCGCTGGTGCTGGCGGCGGAACTGCCGGCCGACGTGCCCTTCCTCTACACCCATTTCCTGCACACGCCGGCGTCGGTCGGGCGCTATGCCGCGTCGATCCGCGGCATCGGCTGGGGCTTTTCCGCCCACGCCAAGGACATCTGGACGACGCCGGAGTGGGAGAAGCGCGAGAAGCTGGCCGACGCCCGCTTCGGCGCCACCTGCACCGCCGTCGGGGCCGCCCATCTGCGTGCGCTGGCCGCCGACCCGTCCCGCATCGACCTCGTCTATCACGGCCTCGACCTCTCGCGCTTCCCCGACCCGCCGGACCGCAGCGACGCCCCCGCCCGCGACGGCTCCGCCCCCGACCGCGTGGTGGAGATCCTATCGGTCGGCCGGCTGGTGGAGAAGAAGGGCTATGACCGGCTGCTCGACGCGCTGGCGACGCTGCCGGACGGGCTGCACTGGCGGCTGGTCCACATCGGCTCCGGCGACCTCAAGCAGGCCCTGCGCGCCCAGGCCGAACGGCTGGGGGTGTCGGACCGCATCGAGTGGCGCGGCGCCCAGGATCAGGCAACGGTGATCCAGGCGCTGCGCCATGCCGACCTGTTCGTGCTGACCAGCGTTGTGGCCGGCGACGGCGACCGCGACGGCCTGCCCAACGTGCTGATGGAGGCGGCGAGCCAGCGCCTCGCCATCCTCTCCACCGCCGTCTCCGCCATCCCGGAATTCATCGCCGACGGCACCCACGGCCTGCTGACCGACGGCACCCCGCCTGCCATCGCCGCCGCGCTGGAACGGCTCGCCACCGACCCGGCGCTACGACTTCGGCTGGCCGACGCCGCCTATGCCCGGCTCTGCGCCGAGTTCGGCATGACCGCCGGCATCGACCGCCTCGTCCGCCGGCTGGAGGAGGCCGCGGCGTGATCCATCCGCCCATCGCCGCCCCCCCTGTTCCTCGCATCGCCTTCTACGCCCCGCTGAAGCCGGTCGACCATCCGGTCCCCTCCGGCGACCGCCAGATGGCGCGGCTGATCCTGCGAGCGCTGGAGGCAACCGGCCCGGTGGAGGTGGCGAGCGGGCTGCGCGTCTATGACGGTGCCGGCGACCCGGCCGCGCAATCCCGCCTGACCGCCGCCGCCGCCGCCGAGTGCGACCGGCTGCTGTCGCTCTACGCCGCCGAGCCGGAGCGGCGTCCGGCGCTGTGGCTCAGCTACCATGTCTATTACAAGGCGCCCGACCTGATCGGCCCGGTGATCGCCCGCCGCCTCGGCATCCCCTATGTCGTGGTGGAGGCGACCCGCGCCCGCAAGCGCCTGACCGGCCCCTGGGCCGCCTTCGCCGCCGCCGCCGAGGCCGCCATCGAGGCCGCCGCCCTCGTCCTCTGCGTCAGCGCCCGCGACCGTCAGGCGGTGGAGGCCTATGGCCCGCCCGGCCAGCAGGTGGCGATGCTGCCCCCCTTCCTCGACCTGCCGCCGGCCCCGGAGGCCCGAGAGCGCGGCGAACCGGGATCGCCGCCCCGGCTTTTGACTGTCGCCATGATGCGGCCGGGCGACAAGCTCGCCTCCTACCGCCTGCTGGCCGAGGCCCTCCAGCTCGTGGCGGCAAGGCCCTGGACGCTCGACATCGTCGGCACCGGCCCGGCGGCGGCTGAGGTGGCGGCGCTGTTCGCCCCCTTCGGCCCGCGGGTGACGCTGCACGGCGTCTGCGCCCCCGCCGACCTCGCCGGCCACTACCGCACCGCCGACCTGCTGGTCTGGCCCGGCCTGAACGAGGCATTCGGCATGGTCTATCTGGAGGCGCAGGGACACGGCGTGCCCGTGCTCGCCATCGACAATGCCGGCACCGGCACCGTCATCCGCGACGGCGTCGGCGGCCGCCTGACCGGCCCCACCCGCCAGGATTTCGCCGCCGCGCTCGCCACCCTGCTGGCCGACCCGCCGGCCCTGCGCGCGCTCGGCCGCAGCGCCCGCGCCCATGTCGAGGCCCACCACGCTCTGACCGCAGCAGCCGAACGCCTGCGCGGCCTGCTGACCGGGCTTCTGTCATGATCCGCCTCGCTTTCCTGCGCCACGGCATCACCGCCTGGAACCGCGAGGGCCGCATCCAGGGCCGCACCGACATTCCCCTCGCCCCGGAAAGCCGCGAACAGCTCGCCGCCCTGACCCTGCCGCCGGACTGGCGCGACGCCACCCTGCACGCCAGCCCGCTGTCGCGCGCGGTGGAAACCGCCACCCTCCTCGGCAAGGGCCGCCCCGTCCACACCGACCCGCGCCTGATCGAGATGGACTGGGGCGCCTGGGAGGGCTTGCATGGCCGCGACCTGCGCGCCGACCCCGCCAGCGGCTACCGCGACATGGAGCAGTGGGGTTGGGATTTCCGCCCCCCCAACGGCGAAAGCCCCGCCGACGTGCGGGAGCGGTTGACGGCGTGGCTGGGGGACTTGCCCTCCCCCCCACCGCAACCTCAATCCCCTCTCCCCCCCGGGGAGAGGGTTAGGGTGAGGGGGACGCACGGCAAGGATCTCTTCGACTGCGCCGAACCCCCTCATCCCAACCTTCTCCCCGGGGGGGAGAAGGAGTTTCAGAACGCTTCCGACACAGCCCCCCACCTCATCGTCACCCACATCGGCGTGATGCGCGTCGCGCTGGCGCTCGCCTGGGGCTGGGACTTCCGCGGTCCGCCACCGGTGCCGGTCAAGCGCAACCGCCTCTACGCCATGGTTCTGGCCGCCGACGGCACGCTCCGCCCGGCCGGGCCCACGGAGGGGGAGCGCCTGTCATGAGGCTGCTGATCGCCGTCACCCATCTGCTCGGCACCGGCCATCTCAGCCGCGCGCTGGCCCTGGCCGAGGCCTTCACCGCCCGCGGCTGGCGCGTCGATGTCGCCAGCGGCGGCCGTCCCGCCCCTCACCTGAACAGCGGCGGCGCCACCCTGCACCAGCTGCCGCCGCTGGCGAGCGACGGCGCCGACTTCGCCACCCTGCTGGGCGCCGACGGCACCCCCGCCGCCGCCGGCCTGTTCGCCGCCCGGCGGGCGACGCTGACCGGCCTGCTCGACAGCCTCCGCCCCGATGTTCTGATCACCGAACTCTTCCCCTTCGGCCGCCGCGCGCTGGCCGCCGAGTTCGACGCCCTGCTGGAGCGTGCCCGCGCCCTGCCGCGCCCGCCGCTGACGCTGGCCTCGGTCCGCGACATCCTGGCCCCGCCCTCCAAGCCCAAGCGGGTGGCCGAGACCGAAGACCGCCTGCTGCGCCTCTACGACGGCGTGCTGGTCCATTCCGATCCCGCGCTGATCCCGCTGGAGGACAGCTGGCCGCTGACCCCAGCGATGATGCCGCTGCTGCGCTACACCGGCTTCGTCGTCCCGCCGCCCGTCCCCGACGACGGCACGGACGGGCAGGGGGAGATCCTGGTCACCGCCGGCGGCGGTCCGGTCGGCCGCCCGGTCTTCGAGGCCGCAGCCCAATGCGCTGCCTCCGGCGCCCTGCCGCAGCGCTGGCGCCTCCTGGTTGCGAAGGGTGACGCGGCGCTGGCCGACCGGCTGCGCGTCCTGGCCCCGCCCGACCGCCTGCTGGTGGAGCCGGTGCGTCCCGACTTCCGCGCCCTGCTGGGCCGGGCCTCCGCCAGCGTCGGCCGCTGCGGCTACAACACCGCGCTCGATTGCCTGACGGCCGGCGTGCCCAGCGTCTTCTGCCCCTTCGAGGACGGCAAGGAGGTCGAGCAGACCATCCGCGCCACCATTCTGGCCCGCCAGCCCGGCATCGCCACCCTGCGCGAGGCCGACCTCACCCCCGACAGCCTCGCCCACGCGTTGCGGTCCGTGCTGGGCGCCCGCATCCCGCCGCTCAGCCCCTCGGCACTGGCCGGTGCGGCGCGCAGTGTCGAGATCGTCGAAGCCCTGCTGGCGGAGAAGACATCATGACGAGCTGGACCGCCGTAGACGAAGAACTCGCCCGCTGGACCGACCTCGGCCGCCGCTGCCCGCTGTGGTTGCGCGATGACGATGCGGTCGCCGCCAGCCCGCAACTCGACGAATTGCTGAAGCGTTGCGCCCAGGCCGGCATCCCGCTCGGCCTCGCCGTCATCCCGGCCGATGCCGAACCGTCGCTTGCCGAGGCCCTCGCCGACCACGCGTGCGTCACCCCACTGGTCCATGGCTGGTCCCACGCCGACCATGCCGCCCCCGGCCGGAAGAAGTGCGAGTTCGGCCCGGAGCGCCCGCCCGAAATCCGGCAGGCCGAGGCCGAACGCGGCCTCTCCACCCTGCGCGGACTGTTCGGCGACCGCGTTCTGCCGCTGTTCGTCCCGCCCTGGAACCGCATGGCCGCTGACATGCCGGCCCGCCTGTCGGCATCCGGCTACCGCGCCGTCTCCGCCTTCGGCCCGTCGCCTGCGCCCTGTGACGGCATCGCCTGGATCAACACCCACCTCGATCTGATCGACTGGCGCGGCAGCCGCTCCGCCGTCCCGCTCGATGCCCTGCTCGACCAGCTGTGCCGCGAACTGCGCGACCGCCGGGAGGGCCGACGAATCCCGGACGAGCCCATCGGCCTGCTGACCCACCACCGCGTGCATGACGCGGCGATCTGGGACCTGCTCGACCGCCTGCTCGACCGGCTGGCCGGCCATCCCGCGCTGGAGTGGCCGGGCATCGGCAAATTGGGCGTCAGCCGTTTGGTGTGACGACGCCGCACGGTCCTGTCGCAGGTGGAGAGTGGATGTTCCGGCCTCTTTCGGAATGCCCGGCCGACAAAGGCATGACCACCACCAGAACGTGCCGAACACCCCATTACGCCCTAAGGTAAGTCCGATACGCTTTTGAAAAGAATGCAACCGCAGTCGATCCTCAAGCTCCGGTAGTCGGGCGCGGCTCACGCCGCATCGGCCACGACGATCCCCGCGAAGCACATATAAGAGGAAACGAAAGTGATCATCAATAATCTGAAGGCCGGACTTCCCTATATCGTCGGCTCCGACGAGGGCGACTATATATCCGGACGCAATTGGTATGCCACCTACTATCTGGTCAACGACATCATCATCGGCGGGCGCGGCAACGATTACATGGTCGGCAATGGCGGAAACGATATCTTCGTCTTCCGTCCGGGCGACGGCTGGGATGTCATCGCCGATTTCGACGGCAACATGCGCGGCGAGAAGGACACGCTCGATCTCACCGCCTATTCCGACATCAAGACCAGCGCGGACGTCCTTGCCCGCGCCACCGCCGACGGCGGCGACACCATCATCACACTGGCTCCGGACTCCTCCATCCGCCTGGAGGGGGTGAGCCTGTCCCAGTTCAAGACCGGCGTGGATTCCGGCTGGTACGGCCTGCTGCTCGATCCGCCGGAACACGACGCCCCGTCGGGCAATGCCATCTACCTCAACGAGACGGCCATGACCGTCGTCGAGGGCAGCGGCGGCGGCACCACCATGGTCGAGGTGCCGGTCACCCGCACCGGCGATCTGTCGGGCAGCGCGACCGTGGAATGGTCCGTCGGCTTCGCCGGAGGCCCCAGCGATCTGCGCGAGCGGGCGGATGCCAGCGATTTCGTCGGTGGGCAGAGCGCCCTCGCCGGCTCGGTGACCTTCGAGGCCGGCCAGAGCAGGGCCGTCATCCGGCTGCCCTTGTGGGCCGATGACAATGGCGAGTACTCCAAGGAGCATTTCCAGGTTTCGCTGAAGAACCCGTCCGACGGCTATGCCGTCAACCCGTCGGAGACCACCGACGTCGCCATCAGCAACGACGATGCCCCCGCACAGGTCATCGGCACATTCCAGAACAATTTCCTCGCCGGCGGTGTCGGGGACGAGCTGATCATCAGCTATGGCGGCAACGACTACATGCTGGGCGGCGGCGGCACCGACACCTTCATCTTCGGCCATGGCGACGGCTGGGACGTCATCGGCGACTTCCAGGCCGGTGCAGGCGGCGACCGGCTCGCCATCGGGCAGTTCAGCGACCTGCACTCGATGGCCGATTTGACGATGATCACGGAGGGCAACGACCTTACAATCGTGCTTTCGGCATCGGATACGGTGAAGCTGCAGAATGTCCAGGCAAGCCAGTTGACCGCCGACAACTTCCTGTTCGCCGCCTGAGGACGGGCCGGAAGGAGGGGGCGGGGCAGGGACGGGCGGCGCCTGCGGTCCGATGCCGCAGCGCCGCCTTATCCTGCACCGAATCCGCGCCGCCGCTTCAGAGAAAGACCCGCAATGACCGACCGCCAGCAGGCCCGCGCCGCCTTCGCCGACCTCCACAAGGACGGCTGCTTCGTCATCCCCAACCCGTGGGACGTCGGCAGCGCCCTGATGCTGGAGCATCTCGGCTTCCGCGCGCTGGCGACCACCTCGGCGGGGTTCGCCTTCTCCTGCGGGCTGCCCGACACCGATTGGGCGGTGCCCTGCGCGGACATGCTGTCCCACATCGCCGGCATCGTCCGGGCGACCGGCCTTCCGGTGAACGCCGATTTCGAATCCGGCTATGCCCATGACCTCGACGGGCTGGCCCGCAACCTGCGGCTCTGCGCCGATACCGGCGTCGCCGGCCTGTCGGTGGAGGACGCCACCGGCGACCCGGCCAAGCCGCTGTACGAGTTCGATCTGGCCGTCGAGCGCATCGCAGCGGCGGCGGAGGCCCTGCGCGGAACCGGCGTCCTGCTGACCGCCCGTTGCGAAGCCGTGCTGGTGGACCATCCGGCCGCCATCGAGGAGGCGATGCGCCGGCTGCCGGCCTATGCGGCGGCGGGCGCCGACGTCCTCTATGCGCCGGGCCTGCGCACGCCGGAAACCATCCGGGCGGCGGTCGAGGCGGTGGGACCGAAGCCGCTCAACCTGCTGGTCTCGGCGCCGATCGGCCTGACGGTGGCGGAGATCGCCGATCTCGGCGTGCGGCGGATCAGCCTGGGCAGCGCGCTCAGCCGCGCCGCCTGGGGCGGCTTTCTGCGGGCGGCGCGGATGCTGGCCGACGAGGGCCGGTTCGACGCGCTGGCCGGGGCCGAGCCGTTCGACGCTCTGAACGGCTTCTTCCGGACGCGGAACCGCGACGGCCGGGAAAGCTGAAAACAAAAAAAGCCGGCCCGCGTCAGTGACGACGCGGGCCGGCCCGGCAGTGCGATGGAGGTGTGCGGTAGAGAGTCTGCGCCTTACGCCGCGTGGTCGGTGATGAAGCCGGTGGCGGTGCCCAGGTTGGTGTTGTCGTGGGTCAGGTGCAGCAGGAAGTTCTCCGTGCCTTCATTGGCGGCGTTGTCGCCGGTGATGTGCACGGTGACCGTCTTGGTGGTCTCGCCCGGCTGGAAGGTCAGGCTGCCATGGGCGGCGGTGTAGTCGGTGCCGGCCTTGGCGGTGCCGTCCTGGGTCGCATACTCGATGGTGGTGGCGGTGGTGACCGCCTTGGCCAGCTGCACGGTGAAGACCGCCTCGTCGCTGCCGGCGACCGAGCCGGAGTTGCCGGAGTTGGCCGCAAGGCCCGCCTTGATGATGTTCATCTTGGTGGGATCGATGGTCTTGTAGTCGTCCTGCAGCAGGCCGCCGACGTCGCCCGATTCCGGCGTCCAGGCCCAGTAGGTCCAGTTCATGCCCTGCTGGCCGGCGGCCAGGTCGCTCTTGCCGTCCAGGTTCCAGTCGCCGTTCATGTACTTGATCAGCGTGCTGGCCCAGGTCTGCTCGGCGGCGCTGGTCATCTGGCCGCCGAACTCGCCGACCAGGATCGGGGCGATGTTGTTCTTGTAGATGTAGCCCCACATGCTGTCGTACTGGGCCGGCAGGTTGTCCGGATAGCTCGGATCCGACAGCCAGCTGAACTGCCCGACGCTCTGGCCGTAGGCGTGCGGCGAATAGACCAGCTTGTTGGGGGTGTCGAACTCGATGGGATGGTTCTTCACGCCGGCCAACGTGCTGCTCCACTCCGTGCCCTCGACCAGCAGCAGCCAGTCCTTGTTGACGGTCTGGATCGAGTTGCCGATGCGCTCGGCCGCCGCGGCCCAGTCGGTGGCCTGGTTGCCGTCACCCCAGGTGGCCGACACGCTCGGCTCGTTGTGCAGGTCGGCGCCGATCACCGCCTTGTTGCCGGCATAATGCTGGGCCAGCATCTTCCAGTCTTCGATGACCTTCGATTCGGGGTTGTTGTCGGTGTACCACAGCCCGTGCTCGTTGGTGCCGGCGCCGCCATCGTTGCGGTGGTGGTCGAGGATCACCTTGATGCCGCTCTTGCCGGCATAGTCGATGACCTTGTCATAGACCTCCAGCCGGGTCAGGCCCTTCAGGTCCGGGTTCTTCGAATAGTCGATGCCGTTGGTGACCGCGGTGCTGTCGAACATGTCGTCGGCCCAGGTCAGGCGGATGACGTTGAAGCCCAGGTCCTTCATGCTGTCGATGTGGTGCTGGTAGCTGTCGGCCCACAGACCCGACGGCACGTAGTTGTAGCCCTCGCCGCCGAACCAGTTGACGCCAGTCAGGCGGACGTTGTTGCCGCTCTCGTCGACGATCTGGTTGCCGTTGGTGTGCAGGAAGCCGTTGATCGAGCTGCTGCTCTGCACCATGCCCGGATCGGACACCGTGACGTTGCCGACCTTCAGCGACAGCGAGGTGTCGCCGCCCGTGCTGCCGCCGGTGGAGCCGCCCGTGGTCCCGCCGCTGGTGCCGCCCTTGCCGGCATCGGTCGAGCCGCCCGCCGAGCCCGTGGAGGCGGCGAAATGGCTGGCGCTCAGCTTGGCGGTCAGCGTGGCATCCCAATAGAGGTCGGTGGTCGCGCCCAGATCGGCGCCGTCGGCGGTGCGCTGGACCGACATGGCGGCGTCGGTCGCCGCCACGGTCTTGCCGTCGACGCTGACGCTGTGGACGTACAGGTTGCGGTCGGCGCCGTCGACCATGGCGTCGTTGTCGTACTTCACCTCGACCGCGTGGGCCGTGCCCTGCGTCAGGTCGGCGGTGAACTTGTAATCCTTGGCGTCGGTGCTGGTGGCCGTGCCCTCGCCGATGGCCTTGCCGTCGACCAGCACGGTGAAGTGGGCGCCTTCGCCGCCCGCCGCGTTGCCGGCGGCATTCACGGTGATGACGTTCTGCGCGGTGCCGGCGGCCGGGGCGGCGGGGATGGCGGGAGCCGCCGGGGCGGCGGTCTGGGCACCGGCATAGTAGTTGGCGGGGGTGCTGAAGGTCAGCGCGCCGTCCCACCACATGGCTTCCTGGCCGGCCTGCGTCGGCGCCGGGGCGGCATCGTCATAACGTTCGTAGATGGCGTCGGTCGGCTTCAGCGTGTGGCCGTTGACCTCGATCGACTGGACGTAAAGGTCGCGATAGGCGTCGGTCGCAGTGTCGTTGTCGTAGACGACCTGGATCTTGTGCGCCGTGTTCGCGGCAAGGTCGGCGGTGAAGCTGTATGCCTTCGACGAGGGGTCGGCCGCATTGGCCGAACCGACCTCCTGACCATCCACCAGCAGCTTGAAATGCGGCGTGACGCCATCCAGGGACTGGCCGTAGGCGTTGACGACAATCTTGCTCGGCGAGGTGGTCGTGCTCATGACTTCGATCCTATGTCCGTTGTGTTGAAGCCATGCTGGGGCTCCAATGGTTAACGAAACCTTTCCAAATCCGGTTAACTTTTCTCGAACCTTGTGGCAAATTTGGCCCAGATCGTCACAGGGGTGTTCAAGGGGGGGGGATCAGGTCAACGCACTATATCCCATCATGGTCACAGGCTTTGCCATCACGACGACAGTCTTCTTTTAATAACGCCAATATTTACTTTGCCCTTGCTGAGTTTGCACAGTTGATCTCAAAAGACATAGATGGAAGTACCCGATACGCTTCCCACATACGCGCATCATTCTTTCAAAAATACCGCGAGATGATTGCAGATGTGATCCATAAATACTGACACATTCGGGCACTGGATTGATAGACACCTGTCGGGCAGAATTACAGCCTTGGGGGTAGGTCAAAATCGCAAACGGCCTTTTTTGCCCGCAAAAAAGTTAACATTCGTGAGGGCGCGGTGTCGCGCGACCGCGGCGTTCAGCGATTTGTTAAAGGATTATGTTCCCTTTTGGCATGACATCACCCGGGCGGCGCAATCCGGCGTCATTCCGGGATAAGGGCGGCGGCCCGACGCTCCCGGTCGCATCCGCTCCTGGACAGTTCCGACTTCACATTCGCCCTGTCCGCCTCGCTGCGGTTCTGGCTCATCTTCCGCTTGGCGTCGATCCGGGCGATGGGCAGCCGCAAGCCGACGATGCCGCGCAGCTGCGCCCGGACGAAGTCGGGCGGAGCGTCGCCGACGGCCCAGGGCTGCGGGCGCGAGGACTCGTGACGGTCGGTCAGCCGCGTGACGACATCGAGCAGCCGGTCGGCATCCTCGAAGAACTCGACCGGGCCATAGGCATGGACCGCCACATAGTTCCAGGTCGGAACGACCTTGCCGTCCCGGCTCTTGCCCTCGTACCAGGACGGGGTGACATAGGCGTCCGGCCCCATGAAGATCGCCAGGGCGTCGACCGCCGGGGTCTCCCGCCACTGCGGATTCGCCTTCGCCACATGGCCGTAGAGCGTGCCCATCTCGCCCTCGTCGGCAGCGAGGATCAGGGGCAGGGGGGTGCACAGCAGCCTGCCGGCCACGGTCGTGACCAGATTGGCGAGCCCGGCGGCCCGCATCGTCTCATGGATGAAGGGCAGGTCGGTCTCGCGGAACGCGGCTGGGATATACATTGGGGCCTCCCTGTCGGGATAGGGTTTGTCGGGATGGAGTTTCCGCGAAAACTGGCCCACACTGAACAGCCAGTTTCCCTCTTTCCGACCGGTCCAGTCGATGCCCACGCTTCCGCAGCCGGATGGGGTCCGGACCATCGCCTCCCGGATCGTCAACGCGATCAGGGCCCAGATCGCCGACGGCGTATATCCGCCCGGCTCGCGCCTGCCGTCGTCGCGCGCGCTCGCCGCCGACCTCGGCGTATCCCGCACGACGGTGACGGCCGCCTATGAACAACTCGCCGCCGAGGGCTATCTGGAGGTGAGGCAGGGCGCAAGGCCGCAGGTCCCAAAAGGCCTGAGACTGGCTGGCCTGAGGCCCGATGGCTTGAAACGGGGTGACCTGAAGACGGTGTCGCCGGACACCGGCGCGCCTCCGCCCCGGCTCTCGCAGTTCGGGCGTCGGCTGGCCGGCCTGCCCATGCCCGATCCACCCGGAACCGGCGCCCCCATCATCGATTTCCGCTATGGCGAACTCGCCGCGTCGGACTTCCCGGTCCTTCCCTGGAAGCGGGCCGTCGATGCCGCCATCCTGTGCCGTCCCACCCGCCTGCGCTATGGCGATCCGTCCGGCTCGCCCGAACTCCGCTCGGCCCTGCAGGCCTATCTCTGGCGGGCGCGGGGGCTGCGCTGCGATCCCGACCAGATCGTCGTGGTGAACGGGTCGCAGCAGGGTCTCGACCTGTGCGTGCGGCTGCTGCTCGATCCCGGAGAGCCGGCGGTCGTCGAGGACCCCTGCTATGCGGCGGCGCGGGACATCCTCGCCGCCACCGGCGCCCGGCTGATCCCGCGGACGGTGGACCGGGAAGGCATGCGCACGGAACGGCTGCCGCCCGCCCGTCTGGCCTATGTGACGCCGTCCCACCAGTTCCCGCTCGGCAGCGTCATGTCCGTCAGCCGCCGCCGGGACCTGCTGGCCTGGGCGCAGTCCTGCGGGGCCACTGTCATCGAGGACGACTATGACGGCGAATACCGTTTCGACGTCGCCCCCATCCCCACCCTGCAAACGCTGGACAGGGCCCTGGATGGAACCCTGGATGGCGCAGGACGCGTCATCTATCTCGGCACGGTATCGAAAACGCTCTCGCCGGCCTTGCGGCTCGGCTATCTCGTGGTTCCGCGGCCGTTGATCCAGCCCTTCCGCGCGGCGAAGCGGCTGGCGGACCGCCACACGCCGGCCTTGGAACAGAGCGCCCTGGCGAACCTGCTCGCCAGCGGCGCCTATGAACGGCACGTCCGCCGGGTGCGGCGGCGCAACGGCGAACGGCGCGCCGCTCTGCTGGCCGCCTTGCGGACAAGGTTCGGCGACGGGGTCAGGGTGGACGGCGCCGAGGCCGGGCTGCATGTCGTCGCCTGGCTCACCCGCTTCCCGCTGAAGCGGGAGGCCATGATCGTGGCGGCGGCACGGGCGGCGGGTGTGGGCGTCTACCCCATCACCCCGCTCTACGACCCATCATCCCTGTCCGGCCGCCCGGATTCCGACCGACCGGACCATCCCGGTCTGGTGATCGGCTATGCCGGCCTGGAGGAGCATGAGATCGCCCAGGGGATCGAACGGCTGGGCGCCGCTCTCGACTCCCTGGCTAAATCTCTGGCCTGATCCCCGGCCGAAGAGGGCGCGCCGCTCAGCGCGCCTCGACCATGCCGATGAATTGCGCCAGTTCCGGCGTGGACGGCCGGTCGAACAGCTCGGCCGGCGGTCCCTGTTCGGCGATGCGGCCGCCATGCATGAAGACCAGCCGGTCGCAGACCTCGCGGGCGAAGCGCATCTCGTGCGTCACCAGGATCAGCGTCATGCCCTCCTCGGCCAGCTTGCGCACCACCCCCAGCACCTCGGCCACCAGCTCGGGGTCGAGCGCCGAGGTGATCTCGTCGCACAGCAGAACCTTGGGCGCCATCGCCAGCGAGCGGGCGATGGCGACGCGCTGCTGCTGGCCGCCCGACAGCTGCGAGGGGTAGGCGTCGAACTTGTGGCCCAGCCCGACCTTGGCCAGCGCCGCTTCCGCGGCGGCGCGGGTGGCGCCCTTGTCCTGCTTCTTCACCACCTTCAGCGCCAGCATCACATTCTCGCCGGCGGTCAGGTGGGGGAACAGGTTGAACTGCTGGAACACCATGCCGACCTTCTGGCGCAGCGCCCGCAGGTCGATCTGGCCGGGATCGACGCATTCGCCGTCCACCTCGATCACGCCGCCGTCGATGCGCTCCAGCCCGTTGATGCTGCGCAGCAGGGTGCTCTTGCCCGATCCGCTGCGGCCGATCATGGCGACGACCTGTCCCTCCTCCACCGCCATGTCGACGCCCTTCAGCACCTCCACCGGGCCGAAGGATTTGCGGATGGCCGACAGCTTCACCAGAGGCCGGCCGGTGGGGGACGTCTTAACGGGCGACATTGAGCTTCCTTTCCAGCGCCTTGGCCGACAGCGACAGCGGGTAGCACAGGGCGAAATAGATCAGCCCGACCAGCCCATAGACCAGGAAGGGCTGGAAGGTGGCGTTGGTGATCATGGTCCCGGCCTTCGTCACCTCGACGAAGCCGATGATCGAGGTCACCGCCGTGCCCTTCACCACCTGCACCGAGAACCCGACGGTCGGCGGCACGGCGATGCGCAGGGCCTGCGGCAGGATGACGTGGCGCATCTGCTCGCCGAAATTCAGGGCGAGGCTGGCCGAGGCCTCCCACTGGCCCTTCGGCACCGCCTCGACGCAGCCGCGCCAGATCTCGGCGAGATAGGCGGCGGTGAACAGCGTCAGCGCGACGGCGGCTGAGGTCCAGGCGGTCGTCTCGATGCCGATCAGCGGCAATGCGAAGAAGACGATGAACAGCTGCATCAGCAGCGGCGTGCCCTGGAACACCTCGATGAACAGCTTTGCCGCGACGCGCAGCGGCGGCACCGGCGACACGCGGGCGACCAGCAGCAGGAGCCCGGCGATCCCGCCGGAGACAAAGGCGATCAGCGACAGCAGCACCGTCCAGCGCGCCGCCAGCAGCAGGTTGGACAGGATGTCCCACAGGGTGAACTCAAGCACGCGACACCCCCTTGGCGAACATCCGCTGCCCCATCAGGCTGAAGATCCAGCGCAGGGCCGCCGCCAGCGCCAGATACAGCGCGGTCGCCAGGAAATAGACCTCGAAGGGCCGGAAATTGCGGGACTGGATGAAGTTGGCGGCGAAGCTCAGCTCCTCCGCCGCGATCTGCGAGCAGACCGACGAGCCCAGCATGACGATGACGATCTGGCTGGTCAGCGCCGGCCAGATCTTCGCCATCGCCGGACCGAGCACAACGTAGCGGAAGATCTGCGGCCCGGTCATGCCCAGGCTGGCCCCGGCCTCGATCTGGCCCTTCGGCGTCGCCTCGATGCCGGCGCGGATGATCTCGGTCGAATAGGCGCCGAGATTGATCACCATCGCCAGCACCGCCGCCTGCCATTCCGCCAGCCGGATGCCCAGCGAGGGCAGCCCGAAGAAGATGAAGAACAGCTGCACCAGGAAGGGCGTGTTGCGGATCAGCTCGACATAGGCGCCGACGACGACCGCCAGCGGCTTCACCGTCGAGGTCCGCGCCGCCGCCCCGCCGATGCCGAGCGCCACCCCCAGCACCGTGCTGACCGCGGTCAGCGCCACGGTGGTCGCCACCCCGTCCACCAGCACGGGCGTATAGTCCAGCAGGGACGAGAAATCGAAACTGTAGGCCATGTGAAGATGTCCCGTGCCGGATTGATGATGCCGGAATCTCGCGAAGCGGAAAGGATCCCCTCTCCCCCTGGGGAGAGGGTTAGGGTGAGGGGGTCGCGCGGCGAGGATCTTCAAGAAGCGCGCACTTGCTGTTCCCCACCGAATCCACCCCATGCATCCCCCTCACCCCGACCCTCTCCCCGGGGGGAGAGGGGGGATCGGGCAGCCTTACGTCACAGATCCTTCGGCAGCGGCGCGTGCAGCCACTTCTTGGCGATGTCGTTCAGCGAGCCGTCGTCCTTCACCTTGGCGATGATGGCGTTGACCTTCTCCAGGAGCGGCCCCTCGTTCTTGTTCAGCCCGACGAAGCAGGGGGAGTTCTTGACCAGGAACTTCAGGATCGGCTGGCGCGGCGGATTGCGCTCGAAGATGGCGGCAGCGACCACGTTGCCGGTGGCGACCAGCTGCACCTGACCCGACAGGAATGCGGAGATGGTGCCGTTGTTGTCCTCGTAACGGCGGACGGTGACCTTGTCCGACACGATCTTCGACAGCTCGATGTCCTCGACCGAGCCGCGGGTGACGCCGACGGTCTTGCCGTCCAGATCCTCGACCTTCTCGGCCTTGATGTCGTCGGGGCCGAAGACGCCGTTGTAGAAGGGGGCGTAGGCGGTGGAGAAGTCGATGACCTTCTCGCGCTCGGCGTTCTTGCCGAGGCTGGAGATCACCAGATCGACCTTGCCCGTGGTCAGGTAGGGGATGCGGTTGGTGCTGGTCACCGGCACCAGCTCCACCTTGGCGCCCATTTCCTTGGCGATCAGGGTGGCGGCGTCGATGTCGTAGCCGACCGGCTTCAGGTCGGTGCCGACCGAGCCGAAGGGCGGGAAGTCCTGCGGGACGGCGACGCGCAGCACCTTCTCCTTGGCGATGCGCTCAAGCGCGTCGGCTTTTGCATATGTCGGGGCGGTGGCGGTGAGACCGCCGGCCAGAACCGCCGTGGCAAGGCCGAGAGCACCCAGAATCTTCGCGAACCGCATGGCACCTGATCTCCGAACCGAAAGACGATGGACCCTCCTTTTCAAACCATGTGCCACTTTCGTCCTACGAATTCAGGTGTGCCGCAAAGGCGCGGGAATGTTACGCTTATCCCGTCAACGCAAGGAGCCGTTACAGATGTAACACTGCTTTGGTTGCATCCCTGAATTCCATTTTTTGTGCAAATGCCGAAGCCCAGAGGCGATCAGCCCATGAAACAGGCAATTCACGCCGCACAGGCCCCGGATGGACCGGAGGCAGGCGAACCGTCGCTGACCGCCCGCATCCGCAACCGCTATGGCGACCTCAGCCCTATGGAGCGACAGCTCGCCGATGTGATCCTCGCCTGTCCGGGCGAGCTGTCGGGCTATTCGGCGACCGAGTTGGCCGGCCGGGCCGGCGTGTCGAAGATGACGGTGTCGCGTCTGGTCCGCCGGCTCGGCTATGCCGGCTTCGAGGCGGCGCGTCTGGCCGCCCGGCGCGGCGGCGACTGGGGCTCGCCGCTGTTCCTGCTGCCGCCCGGCGGGCCGGCTCCCGCGTCGGCAGCGGTTTCCGACGGCGACCCCGCGCCGCTCGACGCGCATTTCCAGCGCAGCGCGGAGGCGCTCGCCGCCACCGCCCGCCAGACCGACCCGGCGATGCTGGCGCGGGCGGCCCGCGCGCTCGCCGACGCCCGGCGCATCTGGGTCTGCGGCGCCCGCAACAGCGCCTTCCTGGCCGGCTATGCCCGCTGGCAGTTCATCCAGGTCCGCGGCGAGGTCCACCAGCTGGCGGCAACCGGCGAGACGATGGCGGAGACGCTGGCCGATCTGGGCTCGGGCGATCTCGGCCCCGGCAATGTGGATTCGGGCGACCTGCTGTTCCTTGTCGGCATCCGCCGCCGCCCGCCGGCCATCGTCCGCCTGCTGCGCATTGCGGGGGAGCGCGGCATCCCCACCATCCTGATCGCCGACAGCCATTCCGCCCTGGAGGCCCCGCCGCCGCCGCTGACCTTCCGCTGCGAGACGCGCAGCCTCGCCGCGCTGGACACCCATGTCGCCGCCCTGGCGGTGATCCACGCGCTCGCCGCCGAACTGATCCCGCTGACCGGCGAGTCCGGCCGCGCCCGCATCCGCGCCATCGAGGATCTGCATGACCGGCTTGGCGAATTGTGAGTCTATTGCCCCGACTGCGGTCGGATAGCATCCACCGGAGGCGCGATCCACGGTCGGGAGCAGGGCGATGGCTTGGTTGCGGTGGGACCGCGGCCGCCAGGAGAATGGCGGCAGGAACTATTTCAAGATGCTGCTGGCCCGCTCGGCCCGGCTGCGCTTCGACTGCTATCTGCTGCGCTATCCGACGACCAGCGGGCTGGACGAGCATGTCGACCCGGCGCCGGACGGCTTCGAACACCACCGCGTCAACATCATCCTGCGCCAGCCGGCGTCGGGCGGCCTGTTCCTGTGCGATCAGGCGATCATCGACAGGCCCCGCCTCAAGTATTTCCGCCCGGACCTCCATCCGCACCGCGTGACCGAGGGGGTCGGCGAACGGCTGGTCCTGTCCATCGGCTGGCTGCGGAAGGGCCGGCGTCCAGCCGGCGAAGCGTGACGAGCCGCCTATATTGGGATGGGATGCCGTCCGCCGGGACCGCGAATGCCGCCCCGTCCTCCATTCGACGGCCATGCACGCAAAACCGGGAGTTCCTCCATGCCTGACGGCACCCTCTCCGTCCTCTATCGCGCCTATATCTCCTGCCTGAACGATCAGGATTGGCAGAGCTTGGGAAGCTTCGTCCATGAGGACGTCCGCTACAACGGGGAGAGACTCGGGCTGTCCGGCTATCGCGGGATGCTTGAGGCGGACTTCCGCGCGATCTCCGACCTCCGATTCACCATCGACCTTCTGGTCGCCGAGCCGCCCCGCGTCGCAAGCCGCCTGACGTTCGACTGCACGCCGGCGGGTCTTCTGTTCGGCATCCCGGTCAACGGCCGGAGGGTGCGGTTCGCCGAGAACGTCTTTTACGAGTATCGGGACGACCGCATCGGAACCGTCTGGTCGATCATCGACAAGGCGGCCGTTGCGTCCCAGGTCTAGGTCCTGCGAACGCACCCACTCCGGGCTGCCGTTCCGGCCGTCACGAGATCGCCGCGCCCGTCGAGGATGCCGTGGGCGCGCGACGGGGTGTGGGGGAAGGGCCGGGTCAGATGTTCTGGCCGCCGGAAACCTCGATGCGCTGGGCGGTGACCCAGCGGTTGTCGGGACCGAGCAGGCTCGCCACCGCCGGGCCGATGTCGTCGGGCACCCCGACGCGGCCCAGTGCGGTCATTGTCGCGAAGGCCTCGTTGTAGGCCGGGGTGTCGCGCACCGCACCGCCGAGGAAGTCGGTCTCGATGGCTCCGGGTGCTATCGCGTTGGCGGTGATGCCGCGGGCGCCGAGTTCCTTGGCCAGATAGAGCGTCAGGATCTCGACGGCGCCCTTGGCCGCCGAATAGGCCGAGAAGCCGGGATAGGACACCCGCGTCAGGCCGGAGGAGAAATTCACGATCCGCCCGCCGTCCGCCAGCAGCGGCAGCAGGGCCTGGGTCAGGAAGAAGACGCCCTTCACATGGACGTTGAAGAGCATGTCGAACTGCGCCTCGCTGGTATCGGCGAAGGCAGCCATCTCCCCGTGGCCGGCGTTGTTGACCAGATGGTCGAAGCGGTCGCGGCCCCAGCCTTCCAGGATGGAACGGACGCGCCCGGCGAAGCCGGGGAAGCCGGAGATGTCGGCGGTGTCGAGCTGCAACGCCGCCGCCCGCCGCCCGAGCGCCCGGATTTCCGCCAGGACGGCGTCGGCCTCCGCGGCCTTGCTGCGGTAGGTGAGGATCACGTCGCCGCCGCGGCGGGCGATGCTGAGGGCGGTGTTGCGGCCAAGGCCGCGGCTGCCGCCGGTCACGATCGAGATGGTGGTCATTGCACGTCTCCTGGTGCCGGTCGTGGAAGGTCGGGGAGGGGTGGGGCCGCCGGAGCGGGCGATGGCAGGGCGCCATGCCCGGACGGCAGCGGATGCGCGTCCACACCCCCTTGATAGCCAGCCGCTTGCCGGCCGGGAACGACTTCGTTTATGTATCCTCCATACCTTTCAGGCATGGCCCTGGCGGGATGGCACGGGCAGGGGTCGCACAGGATGGAACTCCGTCACCTCCGCTACTTCGTCGCGGTGGCCGAGGAGGGGAGCCTCACGGTCGCCGCCGAACGGCGTCTGCACACGGCGCAGCCGTCGCTGAGCCGCCAGCTGCGCGACCTGGAGCAGGAGGTCGGCGCCCAGCTCCTGCTGCGCAGTTCCCGCGGCGTCGAGCTGACGCCGGCCGGACGCGCCTTCCTGGACCATGCCCGGCGGGCCTTGCAGGCGGCGGCCGACGCGGTCGCCGCGGCGCGGCGCGCCGCCCGGCCGCCCAAGCCCAGCTTCTCGGTGGGCTTCCTGACCGGCCAGGAGGTCGAATGGCTGTCGCACGTCACCAGCGTGCTCCGCGGTCACCTGAAGGACATCGACTTCCGGGTGTCGAGCGACTTCTCGCCCGACATCGGCGAGGCGATCCAGCGCGGCGAGATCGATCTCGGCTTCTGCCGGCTCGAACCGCAGCCGGACGTCTCCTACAAAGTCATCGCGCACGAGCCGATCCTCGTCATCCTGCCGGCCGATCACCCCCTGGCCGCCTGCGCCGCCATCGACGTGCGCGACATCGATCCAGAGTCCTTCATCGGCTACACCGGCACCCCGCATGTGCTGCGCGGCATCGTCGACCGCTATCTGCGGGAGCGCGGCGTGGTCGTCTCGCCGGTCCACGCGCTGGACGGCATCGCCACCGGGATCTCGCTGGTGGCCTCCACCGGCGGGGTCACGCTGCTGCCCGCCTATGTCGAGCCGCTGCTGCCGCGCTCGCTGGTCAGCCGACCGCTCACCGGCAATGCGCCGGTGATCGAGATCGCCGCCGGCTATCGGGCCGACAATCCCTCGCCCATCCTGCAGGTCTTCCTGGAGAACATCGACCGGCTCATCGCCTCGAAGGCGAAGGCGGCCGGCATTGCACAAACCTCCCCGGACGGGAAACCACCCCCATAAATTCCCTGCGGATCGACCATTCCGTGGGGCCGCCCCCGCCTGCCGCCTTGCTTTCCGGCGGCAATCGCGACACCCTGGTATGGCACGCGACCGGCCGACGGGCTTCCCGAAGGGGTTGCCCACCGCTGCCGCTCGCGCCGCTGACCAGTCACCACGCCGTCCTCCCATGGTGGCCGCCCCGGCGGCGCACCGGACGGCCCAGCCAAAAGAGGACGGCCCCCGCGGCCGGAACCATATGCGCCGTCATCGCCGCGCCAAGATCGTCGCCACCGTCGGACCGGCCAGCAACTCGCCCGAGATGCTGAAGACCCTGTTCCTGGCCGGTGTCGACACCTTCCGGCTGAACTTCAGCCACGGCACCCACGACGACCACGCCAAGGTCCACCGCGCCATCCGCGAGCTGGAGGCCGAGGTCGGCCGCCCCATCGGCATCCTTCAGGATCTCCAGGGTCCGAAGATCCGCGTCGGCACCATCCGCGACGGCAAGATCGCGGTGGCCACCGGCGAGCAGATCCGCTTCGTGCTCCAGGGCAGCGACGGCGACAAGCGCGCCATCCCGCTGCCGCACCCAGAAATCTTCGCCGCCATCATGCCGGGCCACCATCTGCTGATCGATGACGGCCGCGTCCGCGTCGAGGTGACCGAGCTGGGCGACGACTGGATCGAGGCGAAGGTCGTCGTCGGCGGCATCATCTCCAACCGCAAGGGCGTCAACCTGCCGGGCACCGTGCTCGACCTGTCGCCGCTGACCGCCAAGGACCGCGCCGACCTCGCCTTCGGGCTGGAGCTGGGCGTCGACTGGGTCGCCATGTCCTTCGTGCAGAAGCCGGGCGACATCCTGGAAGGCCGCGGCCTGATCGGCGACCGCGCCGGCATCATGGCGAAGATCGAGAAGCCGCAGGCGCTGGAGAAGATCGACGACATCATCCGCCTGTCCGACGCGGTGATGGTGGCGCGCGGCGACCTCGGCGTCGAAATCCCGCACGAGGACGTCCCCGGCCGCCAGAAGGAGCTGGTGCGCGCCTGCCGCCTCGCGGTGAAGCCGGTGATTGTCGCCACCCAGATGCTCGACTCGATGGTGTCCGCCCCGACCCCGACGCGGGCCGAGGCGTCGGACGTGGCGACCGCCATCTATGACGGCGCCGACGCGGTGATGCTGTCGGCCGAATCGGCGTCGGGCCAGTATCCGGTCGAGGCGGTCACCATGATGGACCGCATCATCCGCTCCACCGAGCAGCACAAGCTCTACCGCTCGCTGATCCAGGCGACCCATCCGGGCGAGGAGCACACGCCGCCCCACGCGGTGGCCGCCGCCGCCGCCGATCTGGCCGACACCCTGCATTCCTCGGCCATCGTCGCCTTCACCTCCAGCGGCACCACCGCGGCGCGCATCGCCCGCAAGCGGCCGGAGGTGCCGATCCTGGCGATCACCCCCGACACCGCGGTGTCGCGCCGGCTCTGCCTGCTGTGGGGCGCCCACAGCGTGCTGTCCGACGACATCCGCACCTACGAGGAGATGGTCGACCGCGCCATCGCCATCGGGCGGGCGGAGGAGCTGGCCGGCAACACCGGCACCCTGGTGGTCGTCGCCGGCATCCCCTTCGCCCAGGCCGGCACCACCAACAACCTGCGCGTCATCCACATGGACGGCAAGGCGTAAGGGCAGGAAAATCCCCCGCCCTTCGCCGGGCGGGGGCCTTACCGTTCCATCTTCGTCGACAGCACGATGGACGACATCGTCCGCTCCACCCCCGGCAGGCGGCCGATGGCGTCCAGTGCGGCGTCCATCGCGTCATGGGTTTCGGTGCCGACGGTGGCGCACAGATCGTACTGCCCGCTGATGCTGTGCAGCCGGAGGACCTCCGGCATCTTGCGCAGGGCATGGACGGCGCGGTCGGCCAGCCGGGCATTCACGCTGATCATCACCAGCGCCGACACGCCGCGCCGCGGCGCCGGATCGCCCAGCTTCACGGTATAGCCGGAAATCACGCCCTGCCGCTCCAGCCGGGCGATGCGGTCCTGCACGGTCGAGCGCGACAACCCCAGCGCCCGGCCGAGCGCCGCCGTGCTGGTGCGGGCGTTCACCGTCAACAGATCGATCAGCCGGCGGTCGAAATCGTCCATGATGGTCCGTCACAGCAGGGCAGGGCGCAGCATAATCCCCTCTCCCCTTGTGGGAGAGGGGGAACAGGCCCAAGCCCCCCTTACCCCTCGCAGCCCGCCTGATAGCGCTTCATGGCCTCCCGGATGTCGTCCGGGATCGGCACGGCGGCGAAATCGTCCAGCGAGGTGGTGACCACGGTCAGGCTGCCCGACAGCCGGACCTGCCCCTCATGCTCGCCGTTGATGCGCAGCTGGAGGGAGCTGCGGCCCAGCCGCTCCAAGAGGACGCCCAGCGTCAGCGTGTCGCCCATCCGGCTGGGAATGACGAAGTCGCATTCGGCATGCACGATGGGCAGGCCCAGGCGGCGTTGCAGGATCATCGTCGCATAGTCGATGTCCAGCCCCTGGGTGAACCAGTCCTCCACCGCCCCGTTGAACATGTCGAAATAGACCGGGAAATAGACGATTCCGGCCGGGTCACAGTGGGAAAAGCGAATGAGCCGCTGCATCCGGAAACAGCCCGCCGGCAGGGGCCGGTGGCCGGGGTGGTCTTCGGCGCGGCGCGTCCGCTCGCTGTACTCGTGCATCTCTCGGTCAATCCTTGTTCCGCTCCGGTCGCCTGACATATGGGGGTGCCTGCTGCCTTGCGGTCGCCGCGCCTCGTTCCGGCGGCAAATAGTTGTAGTCACCCCAAACAATCCGGGAAAAGCACCTTTCGTTCAACGGCTTCCTTCATCAATAGGGGAAATCCGCAAGTTTAGCACCCTGCGCTGTTGCGGAAATGCTGCACTGCAATCACGACAACGGCCGCACCGGGGGCCCGGCCCGGATGTCCGCAATTTGTCGCGGATTCCGCTCTTTTTAGGGCAAACATCACACAAAGATCCCGCAGCACCCCGCCATCCTGCGTCCCGCATCCGGGTTCAGGCCCAAAACGGACATCAGGCCCCGAAAGCCGGCCCCCAAGCAACGGCCAAGGCAGACGGGCACATCAGGCGAGGACACCGAACCGATGGCCACTTCCGCTACCAAGATCGTCGTGAACGCCCTGGGCAAGGCCGCAGGCGGCGTGAATGCCCATTTCACCCTGCTGGTCGACGGCCAGAAGGTGGGTGAGGGCACCGCCGGCACGACGGCGAAGGATTTCGTCTTCACGCCCGTGCTGACCAGCGACGTCGCGCACAAGGTGCAGATCAAGTACGACAACGACGCCGTCATCAACGGCCAGGACCGCAGCCTGACCGTCAACAGCATCAGCATCGGCGGCAAGACGATCGCGCCGACCGCCGGCATCGTCAGCTACGACAAGGGCGCGCTGGACGGCAAGGACGTCGTCGCCGGCCAGTCGAACCTGTGGTGGAACGGCACGCTGGTCGTCAACGCCGACAAGAGCTATTTCCCCACCGCCGTCACCGCGACCCCGGCGTCGGCCAAGGACACCATCGTGGTGAACGCCTCCGGCACCCCGGCGGGCGGCGTCAACGCCCACTTCAAGGTGCTGGTCGACGGCAAGCAGATCGGCGAGGGCACCGCCGGCACCGCCGCCAAGGATTTCAGCTTCACCACCGACGTCGCCGACCGCGTCGCGCACAAGGTGCAGATCCAGTACGACAACGATGCGATGATCAACGGCCAGGACCGCAGCCTGACCGTCAACAGCATCGCGATCAACGGCCACAAATACGCAGCGACCGACAGCGCCGTCAGCTATGACAAGGGCGCGCTCGACGGCAAGGACGTGATCGCCGGCCAGAAGGGCATGTGGTGGAACGGCACGCTGGTGGTGAACGCCCCGGCCTCCGATTTCCCGGCCGGCACCACGACGACCCCGACCACCCCCACCACCCCGACGACGCCGACCAATCCCACCCCGACCGGCCCGGCCTTCTACGTCGCCACCAACGGCAAGGACAGCTGGTCGGGCAAGCTGGCGGCTCCCAACGCCGACGGCACCGACGGTCCCTTCGCCTCGCTGCAGAAGGCGCAACAGGCGATGCGCGCCGACCCCAACATCGACACCACCTACATCCGCGGCGGCGACTACCGCCAGAACGGTCTGTGGCTGGACGGCCAGGACAGCGGCGTGCATTTCGTCGGCTACGGCAGCGAGAAGGCGGTGATCCACGGCGGCTCCAACGCCACGGTGTCCTTCGGCCTCGGCGGCGCCAAGAACGTCACCATCGAGGGCCTGACCTTCGCCGACGGCGTTGTCGGCGGCCACTATGTCTACGCCGACAACGCGGCCGGCCTGACCTTCGCCAACAATGTGGTCAAGGGCGGCGGCTACGGCATCACGGTGCAGAACAGCGCCAACAGCAAGGTCACCGGCAACCAGTTCGACAACACCGGCGCCGAGTCGATCTTCGTCAAGGCCGGCTCCAACGCCACGCTGGTGTCCGACAACCTGATTCGGCATCCGAACGCCGCCGACCGCGGAGACGCCGGCATCTGGATCAACGGCAGCTCCGACGTCAAGGTCACCCACAATCAGATCGAGAACTCGCCGGAGAAGGCCATCGCCGTCGGCTCGGTCCAGACGGACGGCAGCGACGCCGCCTACCGCGTGACCATCTCCTACAACAAGGTGGTCGACGCCAATCTGGAGTCCAACGACGGCGGCGGCATCTACCTGATCAACCGCCAGCAGGATCTGGCCAACCACACCGTCATCAACAACGACGTGTCGGGCACCACCGCGACCAACCCGTCGAGCAGCGTGGCGAGCTGGGGCATCTATCTCGACGACTGGACCAGCGGCACCACGGTGAAGGGCAACGTCGTCCACGACAACATCGGCGGCGTCTTCCTGCATGGCGGCTGGAACAACACGGTCACCGAGAACGTCATCGCCGGCAACAGCGGCGCCCAGATCGGCCTCCAGCAGGATGTCGCCTGGAGCGGCTGGAAGGGCCACACGATGACCAGCAACGACATCTCGGGCAACGTCATCGACGTGCGCGAGGGCACCGCCGTCCACATCTACGGCCCGGCCAATGTCGGCAACCTCCACAACAACTTCTACAGCAGCCTGAACACCGCCGAGAAGGAGTTCGACGCCTGGCCGCAGGTGATGTCGAGCGGCGCCTGGGGCACGCTGTCGAACTGGCAGGCCGCCGGCTACGACAAGGGCTCGGTGATCCTGAACCCGGCCTTCGTCAATCCGGGTGCGGACGATTTCAGCCTGGCGTCGAACTCGCCGGTCTACGGCCTGGGCTTCGACCACATCGCCTTCAGCGACATCGGCCTGCTGCACGCCTGATCCGCTCTGTCCCACGACAAGATCCCCTCTCCCCGGGCGAGATCCCCTCTCCCCCCGGGGAGAGGGTTAGGGTGAGGGGGACGCGCCGCTAGGATCTTCAAGAATCGCGCAGTCCCCATTCGCCACCAATCCACACCATGATTCCCCCTCACCCCGACCCTCTCCCCGCTTTCGGCGGACCAAAGGTCCGCCTGTCGCGTCAGCGCAAACTTCGTTTGCGCGAGAGCAGGGGGGAGAGGGAGATCTTCTGTACAAGCTCCCATCAGTCGCCGGTCCTAGAACCTGCGGCCGATAAGACGCCGGCTGGAACCTTGGGTTGGGCGGGGCGTTATGGCTTTCGAAAAGTCGCCTGATCCGACACCGGGCGTATCTTGAAGTGAAGACCGACCGCCCCAACCTGTCAGTCGTCATGCCGCTCCCGCCTTCCAAAAGGAACGCGGGCGTCATCCTGATAAAAACGACGGATGACCCGCCCGCGACGCAGTTTCTACACAGCGTCTCCAGGGGCGGCACGTCGCAGGTCTGTCCGGCATTCGGCCGGCGTCCAGCCAATATAAGAGGAAACCATGGATCGTCGTGAATTCTGGATGAAGGACCCGGAGCTGAAGGCCGCCTACGAGGCGCTCGGCCCCAATTTCCGCCGCGAGGTCGAGCAGGCGCAGAAGCGCCGCAGCCAGCAGACCCTGCAAGGCGCCGCCATCGCCTCGCGCGGCAACCGCTCCGCTGCGAAGCCCCACACGGTGAGCGTCGTCCGCCGCTGATGCCCAATTCTCACGCGTGACCGGGCCGGATCTGTGCCCCCCGGACGCATGTGAACCCGGACCGTGACCCCAGATCTGCATGACTGCGGCTGGTTCTGCGGAGAAAGACGGACCTAAATTCGGCCTCCCGCCGTTTCACCCGTCTGTTCCCCCCGCTTCCGGCCCGTCCAATGCCTTCCGCCAACCGCCCGCGCCACCCGCTGCCTCCCCGGCTGCCCCAGGGGCTGCGCAGACCCCGCCATGTCTGGATGTCGCCCAGGAACTGGCGTCGGCGCCTGCTGTTCTGGTCCGGTGCCGGCGTGGTCGGTCTGGTCGCCGTGCTGTTCGCCCGCGCCGCCGATTACGCCCAGCAGCTGTTCCGGCTGGCGGAGGCGGCATCGCCCTGGCTGCCCGTCCTGCTGACCCCGCTGGGTCTGGCCGTCTCGGCCTGGGTGGCGCTGCGGGTGGTGCCGGGATCGCAGGGCAGCGGCATTCCCCAGGCCATCGCCGCCCGCCATGTCCAGGATCCGGCGGCCAAGCGCCGGCTGCTGTCGCCGCGCATCGCCGTGGGCAAGATTCTGCTGACCCTGGTCGGGCTGGCCTGCGGCGCCTCCATCGGGCGGGAGGGGCCGACGGTGCAGGTCGGCGCCTCGATCATGCTGATGGCCGGCTCCCTCGCCGGGCTGGGGCGGGAGCCGGGGCTGATCCTCGCCGGCGGGGCGGCCGGCGTCGCCGCGGCCTTCAACACGCCGCTGGCCGGCATCGTCTTCGCCATCGAGGAGATGGCCCGCAGCTTCGAGCGGCGGACCAGCGGCCTCGTGCTGGTGGCGGTGGTGGCGGCCGGTCTGGTCGCCGTCGCGCTGCTCGGCAACTACGCCTATTTCGGCCACACCGCCGCCTCGGCCAGCTGGCAGGACTGGAAGGCGGTGCTGGCGACCGGCCTCGTCGGCGGTCTGGCCGGCGGCGGCTTCAGCAGCCTGCTGCTGTGGCTGTCGCGCTGGATCCGCTGCGGCCTGGGCGGGCGGATCGGCCGCCATCCGGTGTTCGTCGCGCTCGGCTGCGGCCTCGCCCTGGCCGTCATCGGCGCCGCCACCGGCGGCCTGACCTTCGGCACCGGCTACGAGCAGGCCCGCGCCGTGCTCGACGGGGTGGAGACCCTGCCCTGGTACTACGCCCCGGCCAAGCTGCTGGCGACCGCCCTGTCGGGCATCTGCGGCATTCCCGGCGGCATCTTCTCCCCCTCGCTGTCGGTGGGGGCGGGCATCGGCTCGATCATCGGCGGGCTGCTGCCGGGCACGTCGCTGGAGGCGGTGGTGCTGCTGTCGATGGTCTCCTATTTCGCCGGCGTGGTGCAGGCGCCGCTGACCGCCGTCGTCATCGTCACGGAGATGAGCGCCTCGCCCGACATGCTGCTGCCGCTGATGCTGAGCGCGGCGCTCGCCACCACCCTGTCCCGGCTGGTCTGCCCGCACTCGGTCTATCACGCCATGGCCGACGCCTTCCTGGCGATTCTGCGAAGCGACGAGGCCGGCAAGCCGGCCCCGCCCAAGGCGGCGGCGATCCCCTCGCCCTGACCTGACGCCCCGGTAAGCGCCCTCAGTAAGCGCTGGCCCGGTCCAGCCGCGCGATGTCGTCGGCATCCAGCCGCAGAGCGGCGGCGGCGATCAGGTCGCCCATCTGCTCCGGCTTCGACGCGCTGGCGATGGGGGCGGTCAGGCCGGGCCGCGCGATCAGCCAGGCAATCGCCACCTGCGACGGCGTCGCTCCATGCCGGCCGGAAACCTCGTCCAGCGCCGCCAGGATCGCCCGGCCGCGCTCGTTCAGGTATTTCGACACCACCCCGTTGCCGCGCGCGCTCTTGCCCACATCCCCGGCCGAGCGGTACTTGCCGGTCAGGAAGCCGGCGGCCAGCGAATAGTAGTTGATGACGCCCAGCCCATTCTCCCGGCAAATCCCCTCAAGCTCCGCCTCGTAGCCTTCGCGGCTGTAGAGGTTGTATTCCGGCTGCAGGGTCTCGTAGCGGGGCAGGCCGGTGCGGGCGCTGACCTCCAGCGCCTCGCGCAGCCGGGCCGCGGTCAGGTTGGAGGCGCCGATGGCCCGGACCTTGCCCTGGTCGATCAGCTCCCTGTAGGCGCCGAGCGTGTCCTCGAACGGGGTTTCGGGATCGTCCCAGTGCGACTGGTAGAGGTCGATGCGGTCGGTCTGGAGCCGGCGCAGCGAGTCCTCCACCGCTGTCCGGATCCAGGCGGGCGACAGCCCCTTCTTCCCCGGCCCCATCTCCGACCCGACCTTGGTCGCCAGCACGATGCGGTCGCGGTTGCCGCGGCTCTTCATCCATTTGCCGATGATCGTCTCGGACTCGCCGCCCTGGTTGCCGGGCGCCCAGGCCGAATAGACGTCGGCGGTGTCGACGAAGTTGAAGCCGGCATCGACGAAGGCGTCGAGCAGCCGGAAGGAGGTGGCCTCGTCGGCGGTCCAGCCGAACACGTTGCCGCCGAAGCAGAGCGGGGACACCGTCAGGCCACTGCGGCCAAGCGGGCGTTGATCCATTGCATCGTCTCCTTGAAGTTCAGGTCAGGCGGCGGGCCGCCCGCGGAATTCGGTCAGGTAGAACAGCAGGCCGATGGCGGGAAAGGCGAAGCCGATCCAGGTCACCGGCGCCCAGCCGCCGACGGCGAAGGCATAGCCGGCGAGCGCCGAGCCGGCGGCCCCGCCCAGGAAGAAGATCGCCATATAGATGGCGTTCATCCGGCTGCGAGTCTCCGCCCCCAGCGAATAGATGGCGCGCTGTCCCAGCACCATGTTCATCTGCACGCCCATGTCGAGCAGCAGCCCGGCCAGCACCAGGAGCGCGATGGAGCCCTCGCCGGCACGCGCGACGAAGAAGGACAGCGCCGCCATTGCCAGCGCGAAGCCGGTGGCCGGCCGGGTCCAGCCGCGGTCGGCGATCCGCCCGGCAATGGGTGCCACCAGCGCGCCCGCCGCCCCCGACAGGGCGAACAGCGCGATGCCGCGCTGGCTGAGATGGAAGGGCGCCCCCGCCAGCAGCAGCGGGACCGAGGTCCAGTAGAGGCTGAAGGCGGCGAACATCATGGTCTGGTAGACGGTCCGCCGTTGCAGCACCGGTGTCCGCACCAGCAGCCGCCCCAGCGAGCCGAGCAACGCGCCATAGCTCGACCGGCCCGTCGGCCGGCGCTGCGGCAGCACCCGCCGCAGCAGCACGGCGAAGCCGACCATCGCCACCGCCGACAGGACGAAGACCGCCCGCCAGCCCAGGCTGTCGGCGATCAGGCTCGACACCGGGCGGGCCAGCAGGATGCCGAGCAGCAGCCCGCTCATCACATTGCCGACCACCTGCCCGCGCGAGGCCTCCGGCGCCATGTGGGCGGCCAGCGGCACCAGCATCTGCACGGCGACCGAGGTGACGCCGATCAGGAAGGACGCGGTCAGGAACAGGGACGCGGTGGGGGCGACCGCCGCCACCAGCAGGGTCGCGACCGTGCTGCACAGGGTGACCACCACCAGCCGGCGGTTCTCCAGCAGGTCGCCCAGCGGCACCAGCAGGATCAGCCCGGCGCCGTAGCCGACCTGGGTCAGGGTGACGACGAGGCTGGCGGTCTCCGGCGACAGCCCGACCGCCGGGCCGATCAGCCCGACCAGCGGCTGGGCATAATAGATGTTGGCGACCACCACGCCGCAGGCCAGCGCCATCAGCAGGACGAGCGAGCGGGAGAGAGCAGGGTGGGCGGCGTCTTCGGTAGAGAGAGGGGCGGCGGTGGGCGGCATCGCGCGGTCCTGTGCGGTCATGACGGGTCGAAACTGAGACAGAACAGCGCACAGCCTATGTCGGCACCCGCGGCCGGCGCATCGGTCAATTGCGCCGCCCGGCCATGCGCCTCCTCACGCGATTTCCGCGCGCAGCCGGTAGAGCCAGTCACGGAAGGCGCCGAAGCCGGCATCCTCCCGGCGCGAGGCGCGATAGACCAGATACCAGGAATGGACCATCGGCACCGCCAGCGCGAAGGGCGCGGCGAGGCGTCCGGCGGCGATGTCGTCCGCACTGTAGAGCCACGGCGCCAGCGCCACCCCGACGCCGTCGATGGCCGCCTGCAAGGTCATGGCATAGCTGCCGAAGGACAGCCCCCGCGTTCCCGAGGCCAGCATCGGATCGGCCACCCCGGCGGCATCGAGCCAGCGCGGCCAGTCCTCCCCCCAATGGGAGACGTGCAGCAGCGTGGCGCCGGCCAGATCCGCCGGCTCCCGCAACGCCGCCGCCAGCCGCGGCGCGCAGACCGGCTCCAGGCTGGAGGAGAACAGCCGCTCCGCCTCATAGCCGGGCCACTGGCCGTCGCCGAGCAGGACGGCGCAGGTCCAGTCGTCGTTCATCGGCGCCCCGGCCCCGCCGGTGGCGATCCGCACCTCGATCTCCGGATGGTCGAGGTGAAAGCCCGACAGGCGCGGGATCAGCCAGCGCACCGCCACCGTCGCCCCCATGCCGACCGTCAGCACCGGCCCGGCCCGCATCGCCGACACCTGCTCGACCCGCCGGGCGATGCCGTCGAACGCGTCGGTCAGCGCCGGCTGGAGCGCCCGGCCGCGCTCGGTCAGCTCCAGCGCATTGGCCCGGCGGTCGAACAGGGCGAAGCCCAGCCGGTCCTCCAGCAGCTTCACCATCCGGCTGACCGCCGCCTGCGAGACATGCAGCTCCGCCGCCGCCGCGGTGAAGCTGCGATGGCGGGCCGCCGCCTCGAAGGCGCGCAGTCCGTTCAGCGAGGGCAGGCGGCGCATGCGTCCATCCCCAATGTCACTCCGATCCCACCCCAACTTTTCCTGGGGCTGAGCATCGAACAATGCCGTTTGCGGCGCAACCGTGCGCGTGAGAGTTTCTGGGCATCCTCTCTGGCATTCGGGCGATTCATGCTGACGCTTCCGCTGATGGTGGGGCTTGGCCTCACCGTTCTCGTGACCTCGTTTCTGTCGGGCCTGTTCGGCATGGCCGGCGGCATGGTGCTGATGGGCCTGCTGCTGATCCTGCTGCCGGTGCCGTCGGCGATGCTGCTGCATGGCGTGACGCAGTTCGCCTCCAACGGCTGGCGGGCATGGCTGTGGCGGAGCCATGTCGTCTGGCCGGTCATCCTGCGCTTCGCGCTGGGCGGTTCGGTCGCCGGCCTGCTGTTCGCCCTGGCCGGCGCCGTGCCGGACCGGGCGGTGTCGCTGCTGATCCTGGGACTGACGCCCTTCCTGGCGCTGGCCATCCCCGCCCGTTGGGCGCTGAATGCGCAGAAGCCGCTGCATGGCGTGCTGGGCGGCTTCCTCTGCATGGGCATCCAGCTGCTCGCCGGCATCTCAGGTCCCCTGCTCGACACCTTCTTCATCCGCAGCGGCATGACCCGGCAGAGCGTGGTCGCCACCAAGGCCGCCATCCAATCGGTCGGCCATCTGGTCAAGATCGTCTATTTCGCCCCGCTGGTGGCCGGCAGCGGCGACGAGACGGTGGAATCGACGGTGATCCTGATGTCGATCGCCATGGCGCTGATCGGCACGAATCTTTCCCGCCGTGTCCTCGACCGCATGAGCGACGCCCAGTTCCGCCTGTGGAGCCGCTATCTGGTGATGGGAACCGCCAGCGTCTATCTCGGCCAGGGGCTTCTCCTGCTGGCGGCCCATTAGGAAAAAACATTATATAACAAACTCTTATCCTGTTCCTTCTTCCCTATCCTTACTCCCTGGGGGCCACACTCCGCCCCGATGCGAACGACAGGCCCGCTCCCCGATCCTTACGGCTTGGGGGCGGGCTTCCTTACATCCTGGGGGCGTTTAAGGGCCTGTGACTCCTGGCACAGCCCAGAATCGGATGATGCGCTCCCTTGAATGCTTTGATCCTTACCTCTTGGGGGCCTGGATCCGGCTTTGAGCGCCCCCAAGCCGTAAGGATTGCGCTTGCCCACAGGGCTCCGGACAGCAAAACTGGCGTCGCTCCCCCACGGAGTAAGGATGGAACGCATCCCCCCGGAGGCGCTTTTGGCGAATCGAGTCGGTCCGATTCGGGGTCTGTAAGGATGCGGAAGAGCACCTTTGGGCGAGATTCGCACTCTGGAAGCCTTGGGGAAGCCCTTGCGGATCCGGCACTTGGCAAGCCTTTGCGACTCCCTTTCCCTTTTAAGAGGATTCGTCGGCGCGAATCTCCAGGCGAGTCCGCGAGTCGCTGCGAATCTTCCTTACAGCCTGGGGGAAACAGCCTTACCGGGTGGGGGCGATTCGCACACCCCCCGGGGCGTAAGGGTTCCGCCCCCATGGCGTAAGGATGAAAAGGATTCTGCGACGCGACCCTTTCCTTACTTGTTTTTCTGGTAAGGATTGATTTAGCCTCCCCCGATTCTGGCGGAGGATAGCTATGGCGGGGACGGGGCGCAGGAAGGCGCGCAGCACGGTGGCGGAGGAGTCCGTCCCGTCGGACGCGGCTGCGCCCATGGCGGCCCCGATGACTGCCGACAGGATTGCGGAATCGGCGAAGGGCGGACCGGGGCTGGTGGTGCTGGGTCCGCAGGATCTGGCCGGCGGCGCGGTGATCGACGGCGACGGCAGTGCGGCGACGCTGCCGGCCGTCAGTGCCGACTCCGCGGCTCCGGTCGCCGGCCTGACCGCCCGCGTCGCCAGCGCCACCTTCGAGCGCGACGGCTACAAGCATCTGATCAAGGCGGCGGAGGCGGTCTACAGCTATCCCGCCAACGGCACGCGCCTGTCGCTGCCGGCGCAGAAGATGCTGAACTTCATGATCCATCTCGCCGGCAGCCAGAATTTCGCCAACAAGCTCTACCGGATGCCCAAGCGCGTGGTGCGCGGCAACCACAAGGGCAACGAGCGCATCTTCGACGCGCTGAAGGAAATCTTCGATTCCAGTTTGGTGGTCATCGGCCCCTTCCGCGGCCGGCGGTCGCGCGCTGAACTGCGCATCCTCTCCAGCTATGTCCGGCCGGAGGAGGAGGAGGACAGCGACGCCGCCGACATCCATTTCCAGTTCACCGACGCCTTCCTGGAAATCCAGCGCTCGTCGCAGCTCTGGGCCAAGCTGTCCGGTCCGGCGATGGTCAAGGTCACCAGCACCTACGCGCTGAAGCTGTACGAGATCGGCATGCAGCGCTACCAGATGGACTATCCGTCGCTGGAGCTGGACATCGACACGCTGCGCAAGCTGATGAATGTGCCGGAGGGCGCCTACAAGGATTTCGGCATCCTGCGCACCCGCACCATCGACCGCGCCATCGCCGAGGTGAACCAGCTCGCCCCCTTCCGCGTCAGCATGCCGGAAGACAAGATGAAGCGGAAAGGCCGCAAGATCGAGGCGGTGACCCTCGAATTCCTCGCCAAGGACGAGGAGGAAGCGGCCGAGACCTATCTGGAGCGCGAACGCCACAGCGCCGGCCGCCGGGCTCGCCGCATCGGCAAGGTCGACACCGTGGCTCCTGCCGATCCGGTGGAGGCCGGCCTCGCCGACTTGGGCCCGCTGCCCGACGCTGACGACGTGACCGCCCTGTGGGCCGCCGTCCTGCATGCCCTGAAGGGCAAGGTCCCCGCCCCGCTGCTGGCCGAACTGGAGCCGGACCGGGTGGAGGAAGCCCCGCAGGGCGGCCGCCGCCTCGTCCTGATGGCCCGGAATGCCGCCGTCGCCGACACCGCCCGCATGAACCACTGGCCGAGCCTGAAGTCGGCCCTGTCCTCGCTGACCGGCGGGCTGATCGAGGACGTCGCGTTCGAAGTGGCGGCGCGCAAGGCGAAAGCGGCGAAAGCAGCCTCCCCCGAGACGTAAGGATTGGGGGCCTTCGAGCCGCGTTTTATCGGGATCGCATCGCCCGCTTCTCCCCGCCATCATCGCCGCCTTCGCGGGGACGACGAAAAAGTATTTTATTTCAAATACTTGATGTCGCTCGACCCTTTCGGCTGCGACGACGGTCCGCCAGCACCCCGTCAATGGCGATCGCCACAAGGCCGATAGCGACGGAGCGGTCGGCCCGTCGCCGAACGGCAAGGCGGCCGACAGGGCCCCACAGACGCCGCGTCGGCCGTGCCCATCAGGGGGCGGACCCATGGCGAGACGACCCATGGCAATCGGTTCCGAAGCGCGCCCTAAGGTATGGAGGACCTATGCATTCTGGCTGGGTACCTCCGATACTGAGACGCAGTTTGCGACAGGTGGATGCCCCCAAGCGAGACGGAACCTTGAGCCTGTAGGGAATACCGCTTGGTGCATTAATTGCACGTGGTGCCTGCGTTCACCGTCCTGCCGTTGCAACGGAGCATCCATGCCACGACACCTCAGATCCTTGCTCGCTGCTGCATTGGCCCTGGCTGTTGTCGTCGTGATGACGGGCCACCTCGTCTGGCAGGATCGGCAGCGAACCGCTGAACGGATGGAAGCGATTGCCGCCGACATGGCCAAAGTCGTCGAGGCCCACGTCCTGCACACGACAAAGGGTGCGGACATTGCCTTGCGTCAGGCCGCCGCTTTGGTCGACGAGGCCGGAAGCCTGAAGGCCGTACAGAGCCCCGCCTATTGGCATCGGCTGCGCGATGCGCTCGCCAATGTGGACGGTGGAGAAACCCTGTGGCTGATCGATGCCAAAGGGAACGGCGTGGTCGGGACCGGCCGTCAGATGGATCAGCCGCTCAACGTCGCTGACCGCCCGTATTTCCAGGCTGCGATGGCGGGGGCTGACCTTGTGGTCAGTCCGGCGCTGCGCAGCCGTCTGGACAACCGCATCATCTTCACCATCTCGCGGCCGATCCGCGACTGGAGCGGCGACATCATCGGCGTCGCGAGTGCCGGGATGAAGACGGAATGGCTGGTCAACTTCTATGCCATGATGTCGTTCGGGCTGGATACGACCGTCACCGTCTTCCGCACCGACGGCGAGATCGTCGCCCGGCAGCCGGACCTCGCCAAACACCTCGGCAAGAACAACCGGACAGGACAGCTCTTTCAAGAACAACTTCCGCGCTCCGCGGTCGGGGTCTACTGGTCGCAATCGGTGCTGGACGGCAAGGAACGGCTCGCCGCCTACCGGCTGATCCCCGATCTGAACCTCATCGTCTATGCCGGCATCGAAGGGGAGTCGGCTTTCGCCGCATGGCGGACACGGTCACTCTGGTTCGTTGGCGAAGTGGCCCTCACCGTGACGCTTGTCCTGCTCCTTCTTCTTTGGGGAGCCAGGATGATCCGCAACGAACACCGCGTCCAGCTGCGCGTGCTCGAAGCTGAAAGCACCGCGGTGCAACTGACAGCTGAACTGCATCAGGCACGGCGCGATCCTCTGACCGGCTTGCCCGCCCGCGCGCTGTTCCTCGAACTGGCCGAGGCAATGCGGCAGAGCGCCGGCAACCGGGGATCGGCCCTTGCCTTTCTCTATATCGACCTCGATGGCTTCAAGGGCGTGAACGATCGGCAAGGCCATCACGAGGGCGACAAGGTTCTGGCGATGGTGGCTGAGATCATGCGCCGGACAACCCGTGACGGCGACCTGCTCGGCCGCCTTGGCGGCGATGAGTTCGTCATCTGCCTGAGCGGGCATGACCCCGATGTCCGAATGGTCGCCACCAGCGTCGCCGCCCGCATCGTCAAAGAGGTTCGCAACCTGGAGATGGGGGTGGGGTGCAGCATCGGAATAGCGCTGACCTCAAGCGACTGTGGCGATCTTCCCTGCACTCTCCGTCAGGCGGACGCCGCGATGTACCGTGCCAAGCAGATGGGCAAAGGAGCTTGGCACATTCATGAACCGACGCATGAACCATGCTTGTCCTGCGATGACAGGGCCGTCGCCTGATCCGGCTTGGCGTCGCGCGCCTCCGGTTTTGCACAAAATCCACCAAGCAAGGATCAAAATCCTATAACCTCCCCGCAACCCTTCCAGCTTGCGGAGCGACGCCATGGCCCTCGACAGCCGTACCTTCCAGAACGACAATTTCCCCCTCTGGGCCCAAGAGCCGCCGGTGCTGTCGGCAGGCTCTCTGGTCCCCGGATCGCAGTTCCATGAGGAGCAGTGGATCATGGCCGCCGGCATGCTGGCGCGCGGCAGCAGCTTCCTCTATGTCGCCCGCGCCATGGGATGCAGCCGCACCACGCTCTGGCGGGCCTATTACGGCTCCAAGGATTTCCGTCACAGGGTGTGGTGGGAACGTCAGGCGCTGAACCGCGAGGCCGACCTGCGCCTCTCGTCGCTGCGCAGTCTGGTCGTCGAGCAGATCGAGCGGCTGGTCTCCTCCGGCGATCCCTCCACCGTGCGCTGGCTGGCCGACCGGCTCGGCATCCTCGACGGGCTCGCCGCACACCCGGCACAACAGCCGCAAACCCCGCAGCCGTCGCAAGACCTGTCTGCCGTGTCTGCCACCGACCTTGCCACCGAGATCGTCTCCGATCTCGACGACGACAGCATCCCCGGCGCCTTCCGCGAACGTACTCCGCCGGACCCGCGCGCCGTCGCCGCCATCCTCGCCCGCCCGGAAGCGGTGGGGCCGAAGGGCGTCTATCCCTACACCCTCAACCCCGACGATCCCTATCCCACCCTCGGCTCGGCGCTGGAGCGCAAGGGCGGACAGGCCGCCTTCGACCGGCTGTGAGGCGGGCAGGCCGGCGGGCGGAATGGAACAGGCGCCGGAAACCGTTCCACGCTGTTCCATCCCCCAGGAGGTAAGGATCGGCGGAGTCTTCCCCCCGCCGATCCCCCGAACGCTCAGCCCTGCTTGGCCTTCAGCGCCGCCAGACGGTCGGACAGGTTGGTCGGGGCGGTCTTGCCCGACGCGGCGGCCAGCGCTGCGGCGATGTTGGGGTCTTCCTTTTCCGGGGCCGACGGGCGCAGCAGCTTGGCCTTGGCGTTGGCGGCCTCCGCCGCGGCCAGATCCTTGGCCGCCGTGTCCTGCATCGCCTTCAGCGCGACGGTCAGGCCGCTGGTGGCCCCGGCGAGGCCGGCGGCCTGACGGGCGGCTTCGGCCTGACGCTCGGCCATGGCGCGCTGCTGGTCGGCGCGGCCCATGTCGCGCTGGGCGCGGGTCAGCTCGGCGCGCGCGGCCTTCAGCTTGGCGCCGGCATCGGCGTAGTTCTTTTCCAGCATCTCCAGGAACTCGCGCGCCTCGACCGCGTCGCGAACCTCGCGCTCGATGTCGGGGGCCATCTCCTCCAGCATGGCGACGATGGTCTCCAGGCTCTTTTCCAGGCCGGCCTTGCGGGCCGGATCGGTTTCGCCGTCAATCTGGCGCTGCAGATGCTCGGCCGCGGCCATGCGCTGGCCGGACAGGGCCTTGATCTCGTTGGCCTCGCGCTGCTCGCGGTCATGGATGGCGCGGGCTTCCGCCACCTGCCGGCCCAGCCCGTCGAGATGCTGCTCCATTGTCCGCAGCTCCGCCTCGGTCGCGGACTTCGGATCCCAGCGCACCAGGGCCTCCATGGCGCCCTGGACGGCTTGGTCGGTCTTGACACCCATAAGGTTGCGGATGAAGGCAAGCATGGCTGATTCCTGTCGAAGGAGGGTTGTTGGAGGCGCCCGCGGACGGGGCCGCGGATGCTTCGCCTGCACAGATGGGGTGGGGGCGATCCGGGAACCAGACCCCTATCCTTACCTCTCGGGGGCGATTTGTCCCGCCCGGCTCATTCGGCCGCCTTTTCCCGCCCCGCTTATCCGGCCATGGCGGCGGCGTTGATCACCGCCACCCCGAGCTGGACGCCGACCAGCGTCGCCGCCGACGCGACGTTGCCCGATTCGATCTGGCCGCGCAGGTCGCGGATCAGCAGGGTCGCCACGGCGAAGGCGACCAGCTGGAGGATGACCGCCACCACACCCCACAACAGGATATCCAGCACGAAGGTGCTGGTCGCCAGCGTCGCCGCCAGCGGAATGGCGAGCGCCACGATGGACCCCGCCAGCGTCAGGCCGCCGGCGGCATTGCCTTCCGCCACCAGCCGGCGCTCGTCGAAGGGGGTGATGCGGGTATAGACGGCGACGCCGACCGCCAGCAGCGCCAGCGTGACGGCGAGCTGGACCAGCAGCACCGGAAGGCCGGTGCCGAGCGCGGTCAGGATGGAACCGAAGGTGCTTTCCATGGGGCCGGCACTCTTGTCGTGTGGGGGTTTAGGACAGGGAGAGGGAGGCGGGGTTCACGTCGATGCCGGCGGCGATCTCGACCGACGCGCGGCCAGACCGCTCCACCGCCTCCACCAGGATATATTCGGTGGCGGGCGCCGGATCCCCGGCGTTGGTCGGGGCGCCGTACAGCATCGACTGGCTGGTCACCGTCTCGGTCCCGCGCAGGGTCTGGCGCGCCTCGCTGAGGGTGAAGGGCTGGATGCGGCTGGCGCCCGGCTGCCAGATGCGGGGATAGAGCTTGCCGTCCTTGGTCTGGAATTCCGGCCAGCCGATCATCCCCTCCGCATCGTCGAGCCAGAAGCCCCACTCGCCCTCGTCGGACGGGGTGACGCTGTCGATGGGGGTGAAATAGCGGCACTCGTCCGGCTGCCCGTCGGGACCGAGGTGGATCTGGAAGAAGCCGCCACCGGGAAGATGCAGGCGGTAGACGGTAGCCGGGCCGGAGGTGACGGTTCCCACCGCCTCGATCGACACCAGACGGTCGGTGCCGGTGTCCGGCGCCTTGACCTTGGTGGCGCTCTCCGCCAGCAGGAAGGGGGTGGGGTCGACGGTGACCGTCATGCCCAGCCGGAACAGCGACGGGCTGTAGGTCTTGCCGCCGAGCTTCTGGTTCACATAGTTGCCGAGCGTTCCGAACAGGGGCACGTCCGATCCTCCCTTGGAGCCAGAGCCCTTGGAGACAGGGCTGTTGGCGACTGCACTTGGTTTGGATGGCGCATCCATCCGCCGCCGCGCCCGCCACAGCAGGAACAGCACCGCCGCTCCCAGCAGCAGCAGGCCCCACCACCAGAAACCGTGCCCGGAGCTGCGTGACGCCTGCGCGGCGCTGGTGCTGTCAACCGAACTGGCCGAGCTGGCCGAATCGGCGCGGGCCAGATCCGCCGGCACGTCGGGCGGCAACTGGCCGGCCTGGCGCGGGGTGCCGGCCTGGGCCGCCACCGACTGGTCGAGCTGGTCCAGCTTGCCGCGCAGCTCCGCATTGTCGCGGGCCAGCCGGTCTGCCTCCTGGCGCCATTCGCGATAGCCGGGGTCGTCGGCGTTGTTGTGGAAGAAGGCGGCATGACCCGGCCGGGTCAGCGTGTCGAGCATGAACCACAGGAACAGCCCGTCCCAGACGCCGAAGCGGCGCGGGGCGCTGACGGTGTAGGGCGGCGGGCTCCAGCCATAGCCGCCATAGGGGTTGGCCGGCGCCGGGCGCGTCGACGGCGTGCGGTAGGAGGACCCGCCCCACCCCCAGCCGGACCCGCCGGAGCTGCTCGACCCGCCGGTCCGTCCCTGGGTGGAGGCGGCGGGGGGCGGCGCACTTGGCTGGGCCGGCGGGGTGCGGTCGGCCTCCTGCTTGGTGCGGTAGCGGTTCAGCGCATCGGCCGAGCCCTGCTGGCTGAAGGTCCGGTCGCCCGCCGAGGTTGGCGGGGCGGCGACCGACGGGGCGCTGTTGCCCGGCCGGGCATAGCCGCCGCTGGAGCTGGAGGACCCGCCGGAGAACCAGCCGCCGCTTCCGGTGGACGGCGTGCGCGAGGTGGAGGGGCGGGAGTATCCGCCGCTGCCGCCACTGCTGCTGCCGACGGACGGGGTGCGCGACGGGCGCGAATAGCCGCCCGACGACCTGCTGCTGGACCCGGCGCGGGCCTCGGCCTCGTCCGGAGACAGCGTGATGACCGCCGCGGTAACGGCGGCGATGACGGTTGCGGCAAGCGGGGCGGGGGCCGCGGGAGCGGTCAGGATGGCGCCGACGGGGGCCGCCAGCGGCTGCACCATCATCAGGAGGGCGACGGCGGCTGCGCGCCATCGCTCCGTCCAGCGATCCTGATACCGGGTAGGCCTGGGGGGCTTCGCGGTCTGCGTCATCCGTCCTCTCGCGCGTCATCCGGAGCCGGTTCAACCGGCCCTCCCGGCGATTCGTTGCGCGAGGGTAGGCAGATACGCGGCGGCGCTCAAGGGATTAACCGTCGCGATCGGCCCCTATGCCTTTCGTCAGGAGACGGCGGTCGCCGTCCGCTTGCTCTGTGCCGGTTCCGGTTGCGGCGGGCGCAGGGTGGGCGGACCGCCAGCTGCGGTGACGAGGCGGTCGCTGGCGGCCTCCAGCCGCTCCTCCAGGTCGCGCATCGCTTCGGCGCGCGGCTGTCCGGGCATGATCGGCGGCAGGAACTCCACCACCACCGTGCCGGGGTGCTTCAGGAAGCTGTGGCGCGGCCAATAGAGGCCGGCATTCAGCGCCATCGGCACGATGGGAATGCCGAGGCTGTCATAGAGCACGCCGACGCCGATGCGGTAAGGGCGGTAGGTGCCTGGCGCCACGCGGGTGCCCTGGGGGAAGATCACGATGGGGCGGCCCTCGTCCCGCACCGGGCGGGAGTTGCGGATCAGCGACTTGATCGCCGCCCCGCCGGCACCGCGGTCGACCGGGATCATCTTCGCCTTGGCGGCATACCAGCCCCAGATCGGGATCCACATCAGCTCGCGCTTCAGGATGATCGCGGGGTCCTCCACCAGCAGGTGAAGCTTCATGGTTTCCCATGCGGACTGGTGCTTGGCCGCCAGCAGGAAGGGACCGTCGGGCAGGTTCTCCCGCCCGCGCACCTCGTAGCGGATGCCGACGAGCGTGCGCTCCAGCCAGCCGACGGTGCTGAGATACCATTTCACCACCGCGACCATCTGCGGACGCGGCAGCAGCAGCATCCACAGCAGGGCGAAGCACATCAGCGCGGTCCAGAGGTGGAACGCGATGTTGAAGGCGAGGGACCGGATCCAGATCATGGCCGGCAACTTGTCAGGTCTTCACCGACTTCTCAAGTATTCCGCGCAGTGCGGGAGAGGACGGCCGGCGGATGGCGGCCGTTTGCCGGGCAGGGTGGACTCCGCTCCCCACCGGGTGCATTGTCCCGGCGTGGAGGGATGGCGAGCTGTGGTGGAACCGTGATCCGTTTCGAGAATGTCGGCCTGCGCTACGGCACCGAGGCGGAGGTGCTGCGGGACATCAATTTCACCCTTCAGCCGGGATCCTTCCATTTCCTGACCGGTGCCAGCGGGGCGGGCAAATCGTCGCTGCTGAAGCTGATGTATCTGGCCCACCGGCCGTCGCGCGGGCTGGTCACCCTGTTCGGCCGCGACATGGCGATGGTGACCCGCCGCGACCTGCCGGAACTGCGCCGCCAGATCGGCGTGGTCTTCCAGGATTTCGCATTGCTCGACCATTTGTCGGCGTTGGACAATGTGGCGCTGCCACTGCGCATGGCCGGCACGCCGGAGGCCGACGTGGTCGCCCATTGCAGCGAGATCCTGCGCTGGGTCGGGCTGGGCAACCATCTGCACGCCACGCCCTCCACCCTGTCGGGCGGGCAGAAGCAGCGGGTCGCCATCGCACGCTCGGTGATCAACCGGCCGCGGCTGCTTCTGGCCGACGAGCCGACCGGCAACGTCGATGACGGCATCGGCATGCGGCTGCTCTACCTGTTCGAGGAACTCTACAAGCTGGGGACCACCGTGGTGATCGCCACCCACAACGAGGCGCTGATCCGCCGGTTCGACCATCCGCGCCTTCATCTCGACAATGGCCGGCTGATGGTGCTGCCGGCGCGCGGCCGCGTCGAGGCCCGCGCGAAGGATGCACGGGCCAACGACCCTGCGTGGGAGTAGCGGCATGGCGCTTCGTCCGGTGCGGCCCCGTTCCGACCTGCCGCTGGCGGTCGATCCCTCCTCGCGCTTTCTCGGCTGGATCGCCGCGCTGATGGCGTTCCTGGCGGCGCTGGCGCTGGCCGGCGCCATGCTGGTGACGGACATGGCCCAGCGCTGGGACAGCGGGCTGGCCGGCGGCCTGACCGTGCAGGTGGCGCCGATGCCGGGTGCTCCCGTCGCCCCGCTGGACGAGCGGGCGGAGGCGGCGCTGACCGTCCTGCGCTCCGTCCCCGGCATCCGGTCGGCCACCCTGCTGGGCGGGGGGGAGATCGCCCGGCTGCTGGAGCCCTGGTTGGGGGCGGGGGCGGCGGACCCGCTGCTGCCGATGCCGCGGCTGATCGATGTCGTCGCCGACGGGCCGGTCGATGTCGGTGCGCTCCGCCTGCGCCTGACCTCCGCCGCGCCGGGGGCGACGCTGGACGACCATGCGGTGTGGCTGGCCGATCTGCGCTCCTTCGCCGGGGCGATCCGGCTGGCGGCGCTGGGTGTGGTGGTGCTGATCGGGGCCGCGGCGGTGATGACCGTTGTCTTCGCCGTGCGCACCGGCCTTGCTATCCACCGGCCGGTGGTGGAACTGCTGCATTTGATGGGCGCCACCGACCGCTATGTCTCGCGCCAGTTCGAGCGGCACGTGGTGGGCCGCAGCCTGCGCGGCGGCGGGATCGGGCTGCTGCTGGCCGGTGGCACGCTGTATGGGCTGCACCGCGCCTCCCAGGGGCTGCGGGCCAGCCTGCTGCCCGACTTGGCGTTGCAGCCCTGGCAATGGGGGGCTCTGCTGCTGGTGCCGGCGGGGCTGGCCCTTCTGGCGCTGGTCACCGCGCGCTGGACCGTGCTGCGCACGCTGGAGTCCATGCCATGAGTGGGGCCATGAGTGGGGCCACGAATAGGACCGGGGGTTGGGCGGCACCATGATGAGCCACGGTCACCGGCGGCGCGGCGGCGGAATGATGGCGCGGGCGATTGCGCATGTGATCGCCGGCATGCTGGTGCTGGCGGCCGCCTGGCTGGGCGGGCTGTTCTGGTATGCGGCCGACGTGCCGCGCTCGTCCCCCAGCGGCGCCGATGCCGACCGTCCGACCGACGCCATCGTCGTGCTGACCGGCGGCAGCCACCGGCTGGGCACCGGGCTGGAACTGCTCGCCGCCGGACGCGCGAGGAAGCTGTTCGTCTCCGGCGTCTATGACGGGGTGGATGTGCAGGAACTGCTGAAGCTGTCCCGCCACTCCCCGACCGAAATGGAGTGCTGCATCACGCTGGGCTATTCCGCCGACAGCACCATCGGCAACGCCTATGAGACGGCCGACTGGATGCGCGACCAGGGATTCCGGTCGCTGCGGCTGGTGACGGCCAACTATCACATGCGCCGCAGCCTGCTGGAGCTGTCGATGGCGATGCCCGATGTCGAGCTGGTTCCCCATCCCGTCGTCGCCCCCACCGTCCATCTCGACGACTGGTGGATGTGGCCCGGCACCGCCAACCTGCTGGTCAACGAATACAACAAGCTGCTGGTGGTGGGGCTGCGCTGGGCGGTCCGCCGCGCGGTTCGGGACTGATCCTGGGACAAGGATGCCAATTTTCAAAAGCGAATGAGAATGACTTGCAATTGACAGCGGGCAGGGTTAGGGTCCTGTCCAGGGTTCACGCCCGGACATCGCCAACCGCAACGTCCGTCCAGCAAGAAAGACTCGCCATGCACGACAGCGCCGTCTCCGTTCCCGCTTCCTTCGCCGCATCCCTGCCGGTGGTCGAATCCGGCCGCCTGATGTCGGGCAGCCGCGAGATCGTGATCCAGCACGCCGGGCAGAGCTACCGCCTGCGTGTGACCCGCGCCAACAAGCTGATCCTGACCAAATAAAACGACCTTCAAAGAACCTTCCGGGAAAAACGTCACCGAGAATGGGCGTCGGCCATACTGGTCCGGCGCCCATTTTCTTTTTTGTGATGACCTTTCACGCCCGGCCTTGTACCTCATAGCCAGCATCCTCGATGGCTTGGCGGATGGCGGATTCGTCAGCGCTGCCTTCGATCGCGACTTCGCCGGCCTTCAGGTCGACCAGGGCGCGTTCCACGGTGGGTAGTGCCTCTACGGCCTTGGTCACGGTCTGGGCGCAATGGCCGCAGGTCATTCCGGAAACCTTCAACGTCAGCATGGAACCTCTCCCTTGGGGGTGCGGATGATCTGGAAAGGCTGCACCTTCCAGCAACGGGAAGGTCAAGCGGCATTCCGCAGGTCCGCTCAACCACCCGCCGCCCTGATCGTCACGCTTCGAAGCGTCGTCTCGAAAAGAAGATTTAATCTTGAAAATGAGACAGACTTTCAACCGATAATCTCGAAAAAGAGAAGTACCGGGACGAGGCGATTTTAGTGTGCGCTGCAAAAAGTCCGCTATTCCAAAGGTTTCGCCTGCGACACCCTGTCAAGGCCGTCCTGGCATAGCCCTTGCTCATACGGATTCATGCACCCGTCTCGGGATTTCCAGGCCCAGGATTTTCTAGGAAAGAACGCCGCGATGCCGCTTGTCACCGCAACAACCCTTCTGCCTGTCCCGGCGCGCCGCGTGTGGCCGCTGGTGCGGTGGGATGGCGCTGTCGGTGAGTGGTATCCCGGCGCGGTTTCCATGACCGTGGACGGGACGGAGAAGGGTGCGCTCAGGCGCCTGCGGCTTTACGACGGCTCGCCGGTCGTCCACCGGCTGGAACATGTCAGCCGGGTCGACGACGCCTACACCTATGCGGTGATCGAGGGGCCGTATCCGGTCGCCGACCTGCTGGCGCAAATCCGCCTGCGGGCCGATGGGGAGGGGCAGGCCGTGCTTCACTGGACCGCCACCTTCCATCCCTACGCCTCCCACCTGCAAGAGGGGACGGAGGCGGAGGCCGAACGGTTCGTCCGCGACCTCTACGACGCCGGCATGGCCCGGCTCCGCACTCTGCTTCATCCGTGAATCGCGAAAACGACACTCCAGACGCCAAGCGTCGGAAAAGAATAACCGAGGGAGCATCGTCCAAATGAGTTTCCTGATCTGCCTGGGAGCGCTCGCGTTCCTCATGCTGGTCGCCTACCGGGGCTTCAGCGTCATCCTCTTCGCACCGGTGGCGGCGCTGGGGGCCGTGCTGCTGACCGACCCGTCCGCGGTGCCGCCGATCTTCACCGGCCTGTTCATGGACAAGATGGTCGGCTTCGTGAAGCTGTACTTCCCGGTCTTCCTGCTGGGCGCGGTGTTCGGCAAGGTGATCGAGCTGTCCGGCTTCTCCAAGTCGATCGTCTCCGCCGTGATCAAGCTGGTCGGGCGCGAGCGTGCGGTGACCTCCATCGTCCTGGTCTGCCTGCTGCTGACCTACGGCGGCGTGTCGCTGTTCGTCGTGGTCTTCGCCGTCTATCCCTTCGCGGCCGAGATGTTCCGGCAGGGCGACATCCCCAAGCGCCTGATCCCCGGCGTGATCGCGCTCGGCGCCTTCACCGTCACCATGGACGCGCTGCCGGGCACGCCGCAGATCCAGAACATCATCCCCACCACCTTCTTCAAGACCGACGCCTATGCCGCTCCCTGGCTGGGTCTGATCGGTTCGGTCTTCATTCTGGTGATTGGCCTGCTGTATCTGGAATGGCGCGTCCGTTCGGCCATCGCGCGCGGCGAGGGCTATGGCAGCGGCCACACCAACGAGCCGGAAGCCGTAGCGTCCGAGGCGCTGCCGAACCCGATCCTGGCGCTGTCGCCGCTGGTCGCCGTCGGCGTGCTGAACAAGCTGTTCACCATGGCGATCCCCAGCGTCTACGGCGCCACGAATGAGGTGGCACTGACCCCCGGCGCCAAGCCGCTGGTGACACAGGTCTCTGCCGTCGCCGGCATCTGGGCGGTGGAAGGGGCGCTGCTCTGCGGTATCCTGCTGGTGCTGGCCTTTGCCTGGAAGCCGGTGTCCCAGCGCTTCGCCGAAGGCACCAAGGCCGCCATCGGCGGTTCGTTGCTTGCCTCGATGAACACGGCGTCGGAATACGGCTTCGGTGCGGTGATCGCGGCGCTGCCGGGCTTCCTGGTGATCCGTGACGCTCTGGCCGCCATTCCCAACCCGCTGGTGAACGAGGCGGTGACCGTCACCGCGCTGGCCGGCATCACCGGATCGGCGTCGGGCGGCATGAGCATCGCGCTGGCGGCCATGGCCGACCAGTTCATCACCGCCGCCAATACCGCCGGCATCCCGATGGAGGTCCTGCACCGCGTCGCCTCCATGGCCAGCGGCGGCATGGACACCTTGCCGCACAATGGCGCCGTCATCACCCTGCTGGGCGTCACCGGCTTGACGCACCGGCAATCCTACGGCGACATCTTCGCCGTCACCTGCATCAAGACGCTGGCGGTCTTCTTCGTGATCGCCGTCTACTACCTGACCGGGATCGTCTGATCATGAAGAACAAGCTCATTTCCCTGGAGGACGCCGTCGCGCGCATTCCCGATGGGGCGTCCCTGCTGATCGGCGGCTTCATGGCCGTCGGCGGCCCCAACCGGCTGGTGGACGAGTTGATCCGCCAGGGCAAGCGCGACCTGACCATCATCGCCAACGACACCGCCCGGCCCAACAACGGCCTGGGCAAGCTGGTGGTGGAGAAGCTGGTGCGCCGGGTCGTCACCAGCCACATCGGCCTGAACCCCGAAACGCAGAAGCAGATGATCGCCGGCGACATCGAGGTGGAGCTGGTGCCGCAGGGCACGCTGGCCGAGCGCATCCGCGCCGGCGGCGTCGGGCTGGGCGGCGTTCTGACCGCCACCGGCGTCGGCACCATTGTGGAGGAGGGCAAGCGCACGGTCGAGATCGACGGCGTCACCTATCTGCTGGAGATGCCGATCAAGGCCGATTTCGCGCTAGTCGCCGCCAAGCAGGCCGACCTGTACGGCAACCTCACCTACGCGCTGACCGCCCGCAACTTCAACCCGCTGATGGCGATGGCCGGCGCCACCGTGATCGCCGAGGCCGAAGACATCTTGCCCGTCGGCTGCATCCCGCCCGACGCGGTGATGACGCCGTCGGTGCTGGTCGATTACATCGTCGCCGCAACGCCGCGCTGATCGGGGAGTAGAAAGCCATGGATGAAAAGACCCTGATCGCCAAGCGCGTCGCGCTGGAGCTGATGGACGGCGACCTCGTCAACCTGGGCATCGGCCTGCCGACCCTGGTCGCCCGCTATGTCCCCCCCGGCCGCCATGTGTTCTTCCAGTCGGAGAATGGCATCGTCGGCATGTCCGGCCCGATCACCGGGGCGGAAAACCACGACCTGACCGATGCCGGCGGCTCGCCCATCTCGGCCCTGCCGGGGGCGGCGTCCTTCGACAGCGCCTTCTCCTTCGGGCTGATCCGCGGCGGCCATCTGGACGTCACCGTGCTGGGCGGCCTGCAGGTGGACCGCGAAGGGCGGCTGGCCAACTGGATGGTGCCGGGCAAGATGGTGCCGGGCATGGGCGGCGCGATGGACCTCGTCACCGGCGCCCGCCGGGTGATCGTCGCCATGCAGCACAGCGCCAAGGGCGAGGCGAAGATCGTCGAACGCTGCGCCCTGCCGCTGACCTCGGTCCGCCGGGTCGATCTGGTGGTGACCGACCTCGCCGTCATCGAGCCGACCGACGCCGGCCTCGTCTTGAAGGAAACCGCCCCCGGTGTCACGGTGGAGCAGGTGATCGCCAACACCGGGTGCGAACTGATCATCGCCCCGGACCTCCGTTCCATGCCGATCGAAGGATAAAGAAGAATGACCAATCTGAAGGGGAAGGCTGCGCTCGTCACTGGGTCCACCAGCGGGATCGGCCTTGGGATCGCACGGCAGTTGGCGGGCCAGGGTGCCGACCTGATGCTGAACGGCTTCGGCGATGCCGGCTACATCGCCGAGCTGTGCCAGTCGCTGTCCAAGGAGTTCGGCGTGCGCGTCGCTCACAACGGCGCCGACATGTCGAAGCCCGAGGAGATCGAGGCGATGGTCGCCGCCACCGAGGCGGCCTATGGCCGGCTGGACGTACTGGTCAACAATGCCGGCATCCAGCATGTGGCGTCGGTCGATGCCTTCCCGGTGGAGCGCTGGGACGCGGTGATCGCCATCAACCTGTCGGCCGTCTTCCACGGCACACGCGCCGCCCTGCCGGGCATGAAGGCGCGCGGCTGGGGCCGGGTCATCAACATCGCCTCGGTCCATGGGCTGGTGGCTTCGGTCAACAAGTCGGCCTATGTCGCCGCCAAGCATGGCGTGATCGGCCTGACCAAGGTGACGGCGCTGGAACTGGCGGAGACCAACATCACCTGCAATGCCATCTGCCCGGGCTGGGTGCTGACGCCGCTGGTGCAGAAGCAGATCGACGCGCTGGCCGCCACGCGCGGCCTGTCGGTGGAGGAGGCCGGCCGCGAACTGCTCAGCGAGAAGCAGCCGTCCAAATCCTTCGTCACGCCGGAACAGCTGGGCGAGCTGGCGGTGTTCCTGTGCTCCGAGGCTGCCGGCAACATGCGCGGCGCGGCTCTGACCATGGATGGCGGCTGGACCGCTCAGTAAATGGAGCGTCGGCCCAAGCGGCTTTAAAGCGGCTTGGGCTGAACGTGCACCGAAGCGTCCCGGGAGCGGATCGAAAGCTCCGTTTCCGGGGCTGCTTCTTTCCGGTTTCAGGTGTCGCTGGTGGCCGGAACCGTGTCGAAGGGCGTCGCAATGAAGGGGCGGCCCTGTCCATGGCCGGCGCGGGCATGACCGCGTTCGGTCGCCGCCTGCCGGAAATAGCCGACAACGAACACGCGCAGGGCGTTCGCAAGGGAGACGCCTGACCGGGATGAATGGCGGGCCTGCTGTTCCATGCGGTCGCGGACATCGTCGCACAACTCGTCCACCGTCATAACTTCCCGCCGGCAGATCTCCTCCAGCCCCTCCCAGTAGGAAGGCTCAAGCCGGATCGAAACGTCACGTCCAGACAATTTCAGCGTGCGAGAGGCCAGAGAAGCGGCACCTGTAGATTGATCGACGCGAGATTTGCTGTCCCCAACGCTCGACATGTTCGTATGCCCTCGTGCTACCCGTGCGATTGCCCCCAACGCATGAACACTATAACGCGACCACAACGGGTTTTGGGAACAAAACTTTAGGCATGTAAGGATTCCCCCTAGGGGGTGCGTTCCGGATCCCCGGCCATGTCCTTGAGCAAAGCCAGATCGTTGATGACGATAAAACCTTTGGCATATGTCACTGTTCCGGTTCTGCGCAGGGCGCCAAGACACTTGTTCACCATTTCACGGGTGACGCCCAGCATGTTCGCCAATGCTTCCTGGGACAGGGGCAAAGTCAGCCGTCGGCCGGCGGAAGTATCCTGCCCGTAACTGTCCGACAGCAGCAGCAGCCGGCGCGCGAGCCTGCGTGGAACATCGTGGAACACGGCGTCCTCGATGTTCTCCGACACCCAGCGCAGCCGGTCGCAAAGGACGATCATCATGCGGGTGCAGAGGCGCGGGTGGCGCTCCAGGAACGGGATGAAGTCGGCGCGGTCGATCCGGAACAGCTCGACCGGCCGCAGGGCGACCGCGGCGGCGGTCCGCTCCCGGCCGTCGATCAGCCCGATCTCACCCAGGACATCGCCGGCTTCCAGGATGTTCAGCAGCATGGTCTTGCCATCCGCCGAGGAGGTGCGGATGGCGATCTGGCCCTTCAGCACGGCGAACAGGCTGTCGCCGGGGTCGCCCTTGTCGAAGATGATCTGGTCGGCATCAAAGCGTGCCATGCGGCCCAGAGTCACCATCTCGGCCATCTGCTCGGGATCGAGTTCCCCGAGCAGCCGGTTGCGCCTCAGAACCGATGCGACATCCACAGGCGCGTTCATCCGTCCGTCCAGACACAGTTTCGCGCCGGGCTAGCGGTCATCGCCACCCCGGCGCGATCAGTCTAGCCAAAACGCGCTTACATCGCGAGCGGTGCCGCATCGCGCAGGGCACGCTCCCACAGGACGGTGTGTTCGAAATGGAAATGGGCTTCGGTCGTCGCGTCATCGCTCGTCGCGCGGCCCAGCCGGCGTGCCATGGTGCGCAGCATCGCCTTGGCGTCCTCGCGCTTCTGGTCGAAGCGACCCTGCGGCAGCCAGCCGCGAAAAGCCGCCAGTTCGGAAACCGGCAGAGCGATGTCGCCGCCCAGCCGCAGCATCCGGCCATAGCCGCGCTCGCGGTAAGGCAGCTCCTTGGCGATGGACTCCAGGCGCAGGGCCGTCCCGGCGGTCAGCACCCGGTCGGCGACCGCGTCGGATAGGGTGCGGCGGATGTTGACCATCGCCTCCGACAGGGAGGTGTAGCCCAGCTCGGCCGGGCCGTGAATCACCGCCACCTCGTCGTCGTCCTCCAGCCGGCCGTCGCGGAAGGCCTCGAAGATGGCGCCGACTCCGATCATGCCGAAGGGATACAGTTCTGCCGCGCGCAGGGCGCCCATGCTGGAGGCGCCGAACACCGGAATACCGGCGTGGATGGCGTAGAGGATTTCCTTGTGCCAGACCGACGGCACGCTTTCGAAAAAGCCGTCGATGATGCCGATGGCCGCCGGCTTTTCAGCGCACAGCCGCAGAACGTCGCCCTGGGCGACCGGCGGCAGATAGGTGGCGTCCAGCTCCAGCGCCGCATCCTCGCGCGGCAGGGTGGGGCCCAGAAAGACATAGACGCCGCTCATGCCGCCTTCTCCATGGCTTGGCTGCCGAGAGCGCGCAGGCCGCGTTCACCCAGCAGGTAATCGGGGGATTCGTCGGCACCCTCCAGTCCGGGCACGACGACACGGACGACCGGGATGCCGAACTCCGGCTTGGTCAGGTCCACCGCCACCGCCTCCTCGATGCCGGCGGCGCGCAGCCTATCGAGCTGATGGGCGAGATCGGCCTCGATGGTGGGGGCGGCGCCGGTCGGGCAGTGGTGGAAGGGCCGCCTGCCGGCGCCCTCCACGATCATCGCCTTCCAGCGGGCATGGTGGGCGGGGTCGAGGTGGCGCTCATACTCGGCACGGGGCATGTCGTCGCGGGCGCCGGCGATGAAGGTCAGGCGGCTCTGCGCCGCCTCGGTCAGGGCGCGGGACAGGGCGATCTCGCGTGCCACGTGGCAGCCCATGCCGGTGGCCGGGCGGATGGAATGCTGGGGCAGTTCCTCCCGCTCGACGATGCGGCAGAGGAAAGCGGGCAGGCCGACGTCGCTTGTGGTCTCCCACACGCCGACGGCGACGCCAGCCGCCTCGAAGCGGTCTATGAGCGAGTGGCAGACCGGATCGTCGATGCTGTCCAGGTCGATGCGGGTCGCCGCCTGGGCTGCGGGATCCTGCAGGCGCCACAGGGTGGTCGCGTCGCGCTCCACCAGTTCGGTGACGGCGTGGCTGATCGCCTCGACCTTGTGGTTGCCGGATGCCAGGCCGTTGGAGCCGGCCAGGAAGGCGCCGTGGCCGGGGGCCATCGGCACGGTGAAATTCAGGTGGACCATTTCGAACGGCACCCATTTCGGGCCGCCGTTCAGCAAGTCCTGACCCTCGATCCACAGGATGGGGCTGTGGGGATTGAAGCTTCCGGTCGACAGCCGGGGCAGGCGGTCGACGTCCACCACCGGATGGGTCCAGCGCAGCTCTTCGAAGCTGGCGAACTTCAGCGGCAGGGTGATGCGTTCGGCGTGGTAGCTCTCGATCGACTCCATGACCCCCGACGCCTTGGCTGCGGCGAGCGTCACCCCCTTGCCCTGCGACACCGAGATGGAGCGCGAATTCGGCCGTGTCACCATCACCACCGGAATGCCGACGGCATCCAGCCCGGTGACGTTTGCGACCCGGGTGATCCCCATGATCGGCAGGAACGGGGCGACCCGCGCCAGGGTCTGTTCGGGTGCCACGACCCGGTGGGTGCCGACCGTATGGGCCTTCACCGCATCCGAAACGGAGGCTTTGATATCGAGCAGATCGAAGGGCATCGCGGCTGATCCGGGGCGGAGGGAAATCGAAGAGGCATCCTGTTCCCGGGTCCGTGGCCGGTCAGCACCTCATCGGTGCTGGTGGCCACGGTCCAAAAACCGGAACCGGGATCCCGATCAGGCGCCCGGGGTGATGCTGAAGCGGCCGGCCTCGTGATCGGCGGCATCGAAGGTGCTGCGGTCACCCGAGCGGACCAGATTCCGGGCGGTCGAGGCCTGGATCTCGGCAATTTCCGTGACGCCCTGAGCGGACACGGCATACAGGCGACCGTCGGCGCCACGGATCATCGACGACTGGGAGATGGAGAGCGACATTTCGAATGAACTCCTATCTGGCTTGCTGATGCCGCCAATTCTTAGGATTCGAACGGGTTCGGTCTGTGAAGTTTTTCACTTCATGACTGGGGCGGGCGGGGTATCAGGTGTGACGAGCGGTGACGGATTGAGTGGAGAAACGAACATGCTGCGAGCCACCAACAAGAAGCGCGGTAGTATCGCATCCGGTCACGGCTCCGCCGACCTCGAAGACCTGATGGTTTGGCCGCAGCTCTCCGACCGTGTCGTTTTCATGAACGGAGCAAGATCTAGATTGCGCCTTGAAAAAGCGGTCTGGGAAGGGCTGGATGCTATTGCTAGAATGGAAGGAAAGCCGACACAGCAGTTGTGTGCTGAGTTGGAGGAAAAGCGCCTGAAGACAGCCGCACTCAGCTCTACAATCCGCACTTTTGTGCTGGAATATTTTCGTGGAATTGAAGCCGCTTAAGTGGATCTCAAAGAAAAACTTTCTCGTTAATTTGAGAGGATATTTTCCTTCCATTCAGGCGGCTCAGCAATTCCCTAGCACGTGCTTGGCTTGAGATTTGGGTCGTCAGCAGCGCGGTTTCCAAGGCCACATGCGCCATTTTGAGCGCTTCCACGCGCTTTCCTACAGATTCTAGGGCATCCGCATACCAGATCTGGACATGAGGCAACCATCCTAGCGGATGCGGCTTGCCCCGAATCGCCCCCTGCTGGTGGAAAAGCGCGAAGCTGCGATCGAACATCGCGAAACCGGCCTCCCGGTTTCCCGTCAGGACCGACGCATATCCGATGCCGCCCATAACCAGCGGCAGCAGCAGCGGAGCGTGTATGGCGTGCCCGATGGACAATGCGGTTTCGAATGCAGGGACGCTGTCTTTTAAATGCCCGCAGATGATCTGCGTCCATCCCAGATGCGTCAGGGCAAACAGTCTCGAGAAAAGGTGATTGCTTTCCTCGGCGATCTCGACCGACCGGCGACCGGCCTCCACCGCCTCTTCGGCCCGTCCCAGTTGGGCAAGGCAGCGTGCCGCGATGCTGCCCATATGCACCTGTGCGACGGTTGCCAGTCCGTAGCGGTCGTGCGGGCGGGATGTGGTGAGCATGGCAGCGCCAAGCTCGAACGTTTCCAGGGCGTCGACGAAAAGCCCCTTGTCCGTTTGCAGGCCGCCCAGCCGGAACAGAAGCTGGACGCGGGTGCGGCGGTCGTCCCGCTCGTCCAGCGCGGACAAGCCGTCCCGGCAAAGTGCCAGCCCCTGATCCAGATCGCCGAAGGTCCACAGGAACGACGCCAGCATCGAGCAGGCGCGGGCATAGCGGATGCGGTCGTCCGACTCCCGCGCCATGGCGATGGCCCGTTGCAGGTGGTCGTCCACACCCATCGACCCACGCGGCAGCAGCGACCGCGGAAGCGCGATCAGCAGATCGATCTGACGCGCCGTGTTCCTTGGATGATCCGGCAGATGCCGCACCGCGGCCAGGGCGTTGGCGTAATGCCGGCTGGAGTCCTCAAGTTTGGAGCGGCCCTCGGCCCGTTCGCCCGCCCGCCGGCCAAACAGGTGCGCGGCCGGCCAGTTCTCCGCCATGAAGGCATGGTGGGCCAGTAGGTCGAGGCGGTTCGGCAGGTCGTGGTCGCGGCGATGGCGCAACGCCTCCAGCACGCGGGCATGCAGCGCCCGGCGGTCGGACTTGGTCAGGGTGGCGTAGGCGACTTCCTGGATCAGTGCATGCTTGAAGGAATATTCCAGATTGGGCAGCAGACGGGTGCGCAGCACGAAGCCGGCGCGCTCCAGATAGGCCAGGGAGTCGGACAGGACCGGCGTGGGCAATCCGGTCAGCGCCTGGAGCAGCCCGACGTCGAAGGTGGTGCCGATCACGGCGGCATTCATCAGCAGCCGGCGCCGCTCCAGCGTCATCATGTCCATGCGCTCGGCCAGCAGGGCATGAAGCGTGCGCGGCAGCTTGTGGACCACCAGCGGATCGATCAGCCGGTAGGCGCCTGGCGTGCCCTCGATGGCGTTCGACGCCTCAAGCGTGCGCAGAACCTCCTCCAGATAGAGCGGAACGCCCTGGCAGCGGCTGGCGACCTGGGCTTTCAGTTCCACCAGCGACCAGTCGGGGCCGAGCCAGTGGGCCAGGAAACTCTGCACCTGATCCGGCGACAGCATGCCCAGATCGATGTGGCGCGCGCCCGGACGGCCGCTCCAGCCCCGCTCCTCCGACTCCGGTCCCAGCGGGGGGGGCCGCCGGGTGGCGAGCAGCAGCAGCCGGGCCCTCGACCCCGGCAGCGCTTGGGCCAGCCGGTCCAGCAGTCGCACCATCACCGGTCGGGCCCAATGGGCGTCCTCCACCAGCACCAGCAGCGGTCGGCCCACTGCCCCACTCGCCGTCCTATCCCCCGAGTCGCTTCCACCGCCGGTTCCGAGCGGTGTCGCCAGTTCCAGCGTCGCTCCCACCAGACCTTCGATGCCCAAGGACAGGCGTTGCGCCGCGTCCAGGCCGCTCCACAGCGGATCCTGCCCGGGCCGGCCGAACAGCGCGCGAACGGCATCGCCGGCCAGCGAGCCGGACCGGCGGCGTGCCGCTTCGCAGACCCAGCCGATGCCTTCCTCGCTGGCGCAGCCGGCCACCTGTTCGGCCAGACTCAGCGCCACTGCCTCAAGGTCGTCGGGATCGGCCAGCCGGCGGATCGGCATCTGCGGCCATTGCAGCAGGGTCCAGCGCCGGCTGCGTGGGTCGCGCAGGAACTCGCCGACGAGGCGGGACTTGCCGATTCCGGCCTCTCCCTGCAGCAGAAGCTGGGCGGGTGCCCCGGCCTCCACCGAATCGGCGATGGCGAACAGGGTCGCCACCTCCTCCTCCCGGCCGACATGCGGGGCGTCGGTGGCGGACAGCAGGTCGGTGGCGGTGCGGCGGACGGCACGCGCCCCGTCGAGCAGGAAAGCCGGCATCGGCTCCACCTCGTCGGACAGGCGCAGGCTTCCCATCGGGCGCGCCGCCACCCCGACCGGGATCAGGTCCAGCGTGTCCCGGCTGAGCTGCGCGGTGTCGGAAGCCGCGCGCTGCTGCAGCTTGGCGGCCATATGCACGCACTCGCCGACCGCGCGATAGTCGGTCCACAGGCCATTGGTCACCACATGGGCGACGACGTCACCCGAACTGATGCCGATGCGGATGTGGAAGAGAGGCCGCCCCTGTTCGTCGCGGGTGGCGCTGAGGATGTCCTGGGCGGCAAGGCAGGCGCGCAGCGCATGGTCCTCCTTGGCGCCGGGGGCGCCGAAGGTCGCCAGGAAGCCGTCACCCAGCATCTGGGTCACCGTGCCTTCGAAGCGCGGCACGGCCTCCGTCACACGGTTCAGGATCGAAAGGAGCAGATCGTCCGCATCCTCGGGATCGCGGCCTGCCACCATGGCGGAGGAACGGACGATGTCGACGAACATCGCCGTGACGACCTTGCGTTCGCGCGGCTTATCGCCCGGCAGGCGAGATGCCTCCTGCCAGGGACGGCCTTCGTCCGTCGCTGCGCCCAACATGGTGTCCGCCACGTCCGCCCCCCTCGCGGAATTCGCGTTGGCATATTAGAGCATGCATTTCGAATTTTGCGAACATCCGAGCGATGCGACACCCGAAGATTTTCCCGCCAACGGAAAGTAACATATCTGTGTATGTAATTCCTGGCAAAAAGAAAGCGCCGCGACTTGCGCGGCGCTTTGATTGTTACTTGTGATGAATGTCCGTTGTGCCTGATTGCGGCGCTGTCGGCGCCCGTCGCCTAAGCCATGTCAGCGGCGGACGGCGATGTTCTCCACCTGGGTCACGTCACGCACGGCGCCGCGGTCGGCGCTGGTGGTCAGGGCGGCATAGGCGCGGAGCGCCGGGGAAACCAGACGGTCGCGGTTGACCGGCTTCCAGGCATCCATGCCCTTGGCGTTCATCGCGTCGCGGCGGCGCTGCATCTCCTGGGCGTCGACGGCGAGACGGATGATGCGGTTGGGAATGTCAATCTCGATGCGGTCGCCGTCCTGCACCAACCCGATGGCGCCACCCTGGGCCGCTTCCGGAGAGACGTGGCCGATCGACAGGCCGGATGTGCCGCCGGAGAAGCGGCCGTCGGTCACCAGCGCGCAGGCCTTGCCCAGCCCCTTCGACTTCAGATAGCTGGTCGGGTACAGCATTTCCTGCATGCCGGGCCCGCCGCGCGGGCCCTCGTAGCGGATGACCACCACCTCGCCAGCCTTGACCACGTCGCCCAGGATGCCGGCGACGGCGTCGTCCTGGCTTTCGAAGACGCGGGCCGGGCCGGCGAAGACGAGGTTGGAGGCGTCGACGCCCGCCGTCTTCACGATGCAGCCGTTCTCCGCGATGTTGCCGTACAGCACGGCGAGGCCGCCGTCCTGGCTGAAGGCGTTCTCGGCCTTACGGATCACGCCCTTCTCGCGGTCGAGGTCCAGTTCCGGCCAGCGGCGTTCCTGGCTGAAGGGCACGACGGTCGGGATGCCGCCGGGGGCGGCCCGATACAGGGTGTGGACGGACTGGTCCTGGGTGCGCATCACGTCCCAGCGGTCCAGCGCCTCGCCCAGCGTCGGGGCATGGACGGTGGGGGCCTCGCGGTTTAGCAGGCCGGCGCGGTCCAGCTCGCCAAGGATGCCGAAGATGCCGCCGGCGCGGTGGACGTCCTCGATGTGGACGTCGGCCACGGCGGGAGCGACCTTGCAGACGTTGGGGACGCGGCGCGACAGCCGGTCGATGTCTTCCATGGTGAAATCGATGCCGCCCTCCTGCGCCGCCGCCAGGATGTGCAGGACGGTGTTGGTCGAACCGCCCATGGCGATGTCGAGCGTCATCGCGTTCTCGAAGGCTTCCTTGGTGGCGATGCCGCGCGGCAGGGCGGTGGCGTCCTCCTCCTGGTACCAGCGGCGGCAGAGGTCGACCGCCATGCGGCCGGCGGCGAGGAACAGCTCCTTGCGGTCGGCGTGGGTCGCCAGGATGGTGCCGTTGCCGGGCAGCGACAGGCCCAGCGCCTCGGTCAGGCAGTTCATCGAGTTGGCGGTGAACATGCCGGAGCAGGAGCCGCAGGTCGGGCAGGAGCCGCGCTCCATTTCCGCCGCTTCTTCATCCGAGACGGTCGGGTCGGCGGCGGCGACCATCGCGTCGATCAGGTCGACCGACTTGATCTTGCCGCGCCACTTGACCTTGCCGGCCTCCATCGGGCCGCCGGAGACGAAGACCGCCGGGATGTTCAGGCGCATCGCGGCCATCAGCATGCCGGGCGTGATCTTGTCGCAGTTGGAGATGCAGACCAGCGCGTCGGCGCAATGGGCGTTCGCCATGTATTCCACCGCGTCGGCGATCAACTCGCGCGAGGGCAGGCTGTACAGCATGCCGCCATGGCCCATGGCGATGCCGTCGTCCACGGCGATGGTGTTGAACTCCTTCGCCACACCGCCGGCCTTCTCGATCTCGCGCGCCACCAGCTGGCCCAGATCCTTCAGATGGACGTGGCCGGGAACGAACTGGGTGAAGGAGTTGGCAATGGCGATGATCGGCTTGCCGAAATCGCCGTCCTTCATGCCGGTTGCCCGCCACAGGCCGCGCGCGCCCGCCATGTTGCGGCCGTGGGTGGAGGTGCGGGAACGGTAGTGCGGCATGGATCGGTCCTCAGCTGGTCGATTTCGGCGAATTGGCGAAAGGAATGGAACGAAACGGGTGGGCACCTTAGCAATCTCCTGTCGCGCGCGCCAGAGGCGCGATCCTGTCCAGGGCGTCGGAGGCGCGACACCGGCGTGGCCCAGCCATGCACGCCGCGAGGATTGCCGATTATAAGCATGCTTATTAGTTTTAATGAACCGATAAGCAAGCTTATGATATGCCGATGTCCTCCCCCACCGATCACCGCTCCGCAAATCCCCATTCGATGAGTTTGGGTGCCGTCTTGACCGACACGGCGCGCCTGATGCGCGTCCGTTTTGACCAGCGCGCCCGCCATCTCGGCCTGACCCGTCCGCAATGGTCGGTGATCGCCACGCTGGCGCGGAACGAGGGGATCAAGCAGGCGGCGCTGGCCGACCTGCTGGAGATCGAGCCGATCACGCTCTGCCGGCAGATCGACCGCATGGAGGAGGGCGGCTGGATCGAACGCCGCACCGATCCGACCGACCGGCGCGCCCGGCTGCCGCACCTGACGCCGAAGGCGCATGCGGTGCTGGAGCAGGGCCGGGCGCTCGCCACCGGGCTCTATGCGGAGGCGCTCGCCGGCCTGCCGCCCGATGCCGAAGCCATGCTGGTCGAGATGTTGTCCCACATGCGCGCCAAGCTTTCCGACCGCCGAGCCGAACCGCCCGCGAAGACCGCAGCTCAAAAGATCGCCGCCAAAGCCTGACGACCCCGCCTTTTTCTTCGGGACCCGACCGCCATGACCGCCGTGACCGACCGCGATACCGATACCCGCCCCGATGCCCAGAATCCGGCCGCCAAGCCTGTCCGACGGACGCGCTGGCGCCGCTGGCTGCTGATGGCCGCCCTGCCGCTGCTGGTGGCGGTCGGCGGCGGCTATGAATATGTCGTGGGCGGACGCTATGTCTCGACCGACAACGCCTATGTCCAGCAGGACAAGGTGACGATCAGCCCGGACATCTCCGGCCGCATCGTCGAGGTGGCGGTGCATGAGAACCAGCCGGTCCATCGTGGCGACCTGCTATTCCGCATCGACGAGGAACCCTACCGGCTGGCCTTGCAGCAGGCGGACGCCGCGCTTGCCTCGGCCCGGCTAAAGGTGGAGCAGCTGCGCGCCGATCTGGGCGAGGCGCAGGCCAAGCAGGCCGCGGCGGAAGAGAAGGTCTCCTTCGAGCAGCGCGAGTTCCAGCGCCAGCAGGATCTGCTGAAGACCGGCGTCGCGGCGCGGGCCACCTACGATTCGGTGCGCCATGACCTGATGGCGGCGCAGCAGGATCTGAACACGGAGAAACAGGCGGTGATCAGCGCCCGCGCTGCCCTTGGCGGCGATCCCGACATCCCCACCGACCGCCATCCGACGGTGCTGGAGGCGCTGGCAAAGAAGGCATCGGCGCAGCGCGACCTCGACCACACGGTGGTGGCGGCGCCGGCCGACGGCGTGGTCAGCCAGACCGACCGGCTTCTGGTCGGGCAATACGCCTCGGTCGGGCTGTCGTCGGTCAGCCTGGTGATGAGCGGGTCGAGCTGGGTCGAGGCCAATTTCAAGGAAACCGACCTGACCCACATGGCGGTCGGCCAGACCGCGACGGTCGTGCTGGACGCCTATTCCGCCCGCACCCTGACCGCCCATGTCGAGAGCATCGGCGCCGGCACCGGATCGGAATTTTCGGTCCTGCCTGCCCAGAACGCCACCGGCAACTGGGTGAAGGTGGTGCAGCGGGTGCCGGTCCGCCTCCGCATCGACCGGACGGAGGGCGAACCCGTGCCGCTGCGCACCGGCCTCAGCGCCGAGGTGGAGGTCGACACCCACTACAGCCGGCCGTTGCCGGGCGCCATCGGCAACGCGGTCGCGGCGATCCGGTAAGGCAACCACGCATCCCATCATCGGCAGGCATTCCATGGCCGTCCCCCAATCCCCGGCAGCCCCGCATGAGGTGAAGCATCGCGGCATGATCACCGTGTCGATCATGCTCGCCACCATCATGCAGGTGCTGGACACCACCATCGCCAACGTCGCGCTTCCCAGCATGCAGGGCAGCCTGGGGGCGGCGCAGGACACCATCACCTGGGTGCTGACCTCCTACATCGTCGCGGCGGCCATTGCGACGCCGGCCACCGGCTGGATGGCGGACCGGTTCGGGCGCAAGCGGCTGTTCCTGATCGCGGTGGCGGGCTTCACCGCGGCGTCGGTGCTGTGCGGGCTTGCCGGCAGCCTGACCCAGATGGTGGCCTTCCGGCTGGTGCAGGGCATCTTCGGCGCGGCGCTGGTACCGCTGTCGCAGTCGGTGCTGCTGGACATCAACCCGAAGGAGCGGCACGGGCAGGCGATGGCGCTGTGGGGCGCCGGCATCATGGTCGGCCCGATTGCCGGGCCGACGCTGGGCGGCTGGCTGACCGACAGCTTCAGCTGGCGCTGGGTCTTCTACATCAACCTGCCGGTCGGGCTGCTGGCCTTCGCCGGCATGGCGGTCTTCCTGCACGAGACCAAGGGGCGCATCCGCAGCTTCGATTTCTTCGGCTTCGCCATGCTGGGTCTGGCGGTCGGCGCCTTCCAGATGCTGCTGGACCGCGGCGAGCAGCTGGACTGGTTCGGTGCGACCGAGATCTGGATCGAGACGGCGCTGGCCGCCTGCGCCTTCTGGGTCTTCGCCATCCACATCGCCACCGCCCATGGCAACACGAAGACCGAGCCCTTCATCGACCCGGCCTTGCTGCGCGACCGCAATTTCGTCACCGGGCTGGTTCTGATCTTCGTGATCGGCGTGATCCTGCTGGCGACCATGGCGTTGCTGCCGCCGATGCTGCAGAACCTGCTGGGCTACCCGACGGTCACCACCGGGCTGGTGCTGGCGCCGCGCGGCGTCGGCACGATGATCTCGATGCTGATGGTCGGCCGGCTGGTGCGCAGGGTGGATGCGCGGCTGCTGATCCTGGCTGGCGTGCTGCTGACCAGCTGGTCGCTCTGGTACATGACCGGTTTCACCATCGTGATGGACCGCGAGCCGATCATCATCAGCGGCGTGGTGCAGGGGCTGGGCCTGGGGCTGGTGTTCGTGCCGCTCAGCACCATCGCCTTCGCCACGCTGGAGCCGCGGCTTCGCACCGACGCCGCCAGCCTGTTCAGCCTGGTCCGCAACCTGGGCAGCAGCGTCGGCATCTCGGTGGTGATGACCCTGCTGTCGCAGAACACCCAGATCAACCACGCCAGCCTGGCCGCGCATTTGACGCCCTTTTCCCAGGCGATGACCGAGCAGGTCACCGCCGCGCCCGAGGCGCTGGCGATGCTGAACGCCCAGGTCACGCAGCAGGCGGCGATGATCGCCTACATCGACGACTTCAAGCTGATGATGTATGTCGCCCTGCTGGTCATCCCGATGCTGCTGCTGCTCCGGCGGCCGAAGGCAGGGGCCCCGGCGCCGAAGGAAGCGGCGGTGATGGAGTAGGGCCGCCGCTCCTGTCAGGCGGCCATGCTCGACATCGCCCGGCAGCTTTCGGCGCAACGTCGGCACATCTCGGCGCAGCGCTTCATCATGGCGTCGTCGGCCATGCGGTCGCATTGGCCGGCGCAGGCCGCACAGATCTCGGCACAGGCGCCGCAGGTCAGATGGTGGAAGCGGGAGCCGCGGATCATGAAATCCGCGCTGGTGCGGCAGATGTCGACGCAGTCCAGCATCAGGCGGACATGTCCGGCCTCCGCATGCGCACCGCCCTTGGTCAGGCAGTGCGATACGGTTTCGAGGCAGATCGTGTGGCAGTCGGTGCAGTTGCGGATGCAGTCGTCCATCGACGGCGTGCCGGCCATGACGGGTCCTCCGGAGAAGAGTGCAGGGATGACCTGACAACCGGCTCCGGGGCCGCTGGGTTCCGACGCTGGGTTCCGGCAAGGAAGGCTGGGGTCAGCCGGCCGTGGCGCTCTTGCCGCCGTCCTTCTTCGAGCTGCGCGGGGGCTTTACAGCCGGAGTTTTGGCGGCTGTGGATTTGGTGGGCGCCGCCTTGGCGTTGGCTTTCGCCGGAGCCTTGACGGAGGCGGCCTGCTCGGCCGGAGCGGCATCGGCCTTCGGCTTGGAGACAGGCGCCTTGGAGGCGGCCGGCTTGGCCTTCGCAGGCTTGGCCGCTTGGGATTTGGCGCTTTCCGCCGGGGTGCTCGCGACCTCCGACAGGGATTCGGCGGCGGCACGGGTGCTCTTCCCTGCGGTCTTCTTGCGCGAGCCGGCGACCTTGCCGGTCGGCTCCAGCGCACCGGCGCCGCGGACTTCCGCCTCGGCCTGGGTCCAATGGTCGGAGTCGCGGCCGTGCGGACGGCCCTCGCTCTCCCACAACTCGTGGGCGCGGCGTCGGATACGCTCCTGGATATCGTCGGTATCGGCCATCGAGTTCCCCATGTGTCTGTCCGGCAATTGTCTGCCCGGCGGGTCTGCCATACCGTATTTTCTGGCAGCGAGCCGCCAACGTTGCAAAGCCACTCGTGCGAGGCACCACGAAAGAGGCGGAGACTCCCGACTCCGCCGTTCCATGAGGGCAACACCGGAACATGCGACTGGTTCCCAAGGGGAACAGGAGATGGTTCCCAACCGGTCTATTCCATGCCACAAGGCGGCCGACCTGACCCTTGAGCCGTGCCAATCATGATGCCTGCACTCTCCGCCGCCCGTCCCTCCCTGTTCGACCGCGTCGCGGCGGCGCCCTGGTGGCTGCTGTGCGCCGGGCTGGCGGCGGCGATGGCGCTGTCGGTCTTGCTGGTCGGGTTCCGGCTGCCCTACTGGGTGCATTCCGACCAGGATCTGGTGCTGGCCTATCATGGGCTGCTGTTCGGCGACGGGCTGCCGCAGGAGTATTTCGACCATCCCGGCTACGGCTATTTCCTGGTGATCGATGTCTGGTACCAGCTGCTGCATACGGTTGGGCTGCTGCCGGTCGCCAGCCTGTCGGCCCTGCCGCCGGGCAGCGACATCGCCGCGACCGAAGCCGCGTGGCAGTCGCTGGTCCAGGCTGGGCGGGCGCTGTCGATCCTGCTGACCGCCGCCTTCGCCGTCAGCTATGCCACGCTGCTGCGCGTGCTGGTGGAGGACCGGCGGGTGGCGTTGCTGGCCGGCATCCTGCTGGCCTTCGGCGTCGGGCTGACGGCGCAGGGACGGCAGATGCGCACCGACCTGCTGTCGGCCGGCTTCGTCGTGCTGGGGCTGCTGCTGGTCCTGCGGGCGGTGCGGCCGGCGGACGGCAAGCCGTGTGGCGGCGCATCGCTGCTGCAGCTGGCGCTGGGCGGCCTGCTGGTCGGGCTGGCCATGGTGACCAAGGTGCAGGCGGTCTTCCTGGCGATGGGGCTGCCGGTGGCGGCGATCCTGTTCGGGCGGCGGGCGCAGGCCGTGCCGGAAAAGGGCTGGGGCGTTGCCGCGCTGGTCGGGCTGCTGGCGGTGGCGGCTGCGGTGCCGGCCTTCGGGCTGATCCAGGCCGGGCTGGCCGGCTGGGGGCGGGCGGTCTATCCCTACACGCCGGTTGGAAGTTGGCCCGGCGGCGGGCTGTCGGGCGGCAGTTACCAGAGCATCGTCGCCGGCTGGGTGCTGGTTGGCATCCTGGTCCATGCGGCGGTCCACCGGGTGCCGGCGGCCCGCGTGGTGGCCGGGGCGGCGGCGGTGCTGCTGGGGCTGGCGGTCGGGCTGCTGGCCCTCGACATCCGCTGGAACGAGCAGAACGCCATCGCCGTGGCGAACTTCGTCGAGCACATGTTCGTCTTCTCCTCCTGGCGGCATGGGGCGGAATTGCAGGGCCAGGGGAATGTGGTCGGGCAGGGGACGCTCTGGCTGCTGCTGGCCGGCATCGGCCGGACGCTGGCGATCCGCACCATCGTCCTGCACCCCGACAATATCCCGCAGACCATCGTCGTGGAGTGGTTCGCGCTGGCCGGCGCCGTGGTGCTGTGGCGGCGGGGGCAAAGGCTGGCCGCGGTGCAGGCGCTGTTCCTGCTACTGGTCGCCTGGGGGCTGGAGTCGCTGTTCTCGCTGCGCGGCTTCCAGCGCGCCTATGCCGCTTACACCGACCCGCTGGCGATCCTGTCGGCCGCCTGGGTGCTGGCGCGGATGCCGGGGCTGCTGGAGGGCAAGAAGCCGCGGCGCTGGATCCTGGGCGGCGTGGCGCTGGTCGTCGTCGCGGCCCATGCCTGGCCGGTCATCGAAACCCGCAAGCTGCCGAATCCGGCGACCCATTGCGAGTGGATCCCGATCTACATGCCCAAGGTGGCGCCGTTTCCCTTCTGCCGTTAGCCGCCTCCCATTTCCCGCGCGCGGTCGAGCGCCTCGACCACGCCGGCGCTGTCGATGTCGTTGAAGTCGGGGCGGTGGTGGATCAGCACGCGCGGGCCGGTGCTGTGGATCGGGTTGGAGGCGTCGGAGAACACCACGACGGTGGGGCAGCCGACGGCGGCGATCAGGTGGGTCGGGCCGGTGTCGTTGCCGACGGCGCCCCAGGCCCGGCGCGCCAGCCCGCCCAGCTCCGGCACGCTGGTGCGGTCGGTCAGGTCGACCGCCTGCGGGCAGGTTTGGGCGATCACGCGGGCGAGGTCGCGCTCGATGCCGGTGCCGATCACCGCCGGCACGATGCCGCGCTCCGCCAGCGACGCCGCCACCTCGGCATAGCGGCGGGCCGGCCAGCGCTTGTCCGGCCGTCCGGGGGAGGAGCCGGGAATCAGCAGGGCGAAGCGCTCCGGCAGACCGAATTTGGCAATGTCGGCGTCGAGCCAGGACAGGTCCGGCGTCTGGTCCGGGACGATGCCGAAGGGGGCGAGCTGGCGGACATAGCGGTCGCGCACCGGCACCTTGCGCCGGCCTTCGTAGCGGTCGGGATGCGAGGCGCCGCGGGCGGTGCCCGACCATTCCGGCCAGGGGCCGGGGAACAGCAGGCGGTGATAGAGGTCGGTGCGCGTCTGCGCCTGGAGATCGTAGACGCGGTCGAAGCGGTGGGCGCGCAAGGTCCGGCGGATCGCCAGATAGGCCGACAGCGAGCGGTCGCGCGGGTCCTCCAGCACCTCGTCGAACAGGCCGCTCATCCGGGCGAGCGGGGCGAGCGAGGGCAGGGTCAGCAGGGTCAGCCGGTCGCCGGCATGGTGACGGCGGATGGCGGCAAAGGCGGTCTGGGCCAGGAAGAAGTCGCCGAAGGCGCCCAGCTTGATGACCAGGATGCGGAGCGGACGCTTGCTCATCGTGTCTTGTTCCCGATACGGGTCGCCAGCCGCAGCATGAGCGCGGCGGCAAGGAAGCCTGCCATCCACCAGGGCTGCCAGATGCCGTAGGCGGTGCTGCCCATTGCCATCGCCGTGGCGAACAGCGCCAGCGCGAAGGGCTGGTCGCGGCGCTCCAGCCGGGCGGTGGCGGCCAGCAGCAGCAGCAGCGCCGCCAGCGCCAGCGCCGCCCCGACCGCTCCGGTCTCCAGCCAGACCTGGAGGAAGGCGTTGTGCGGATGCAGCGGCAGCAGGCTGTCGCCGATCGGCGAGAACTCCGACACCGCGCCTTCCGGCGCCAGGGAGCGCGAGGCGTCGATGCCCTGGCCGAACACCGGCGTGCGCAGCGCGCGCTCCGCCGCATGGCCCCAGATCTCCACCCGGTGCTGGGCGGAGCGGAAGAGCAGGCCGGAATGGTCGAGGTCGAGCGGGCCGGAGAACAGCAGGGCGGCGGGCAGCACCAGCAGGAAGGCGGCGGTCACCGTGGCGCTGAACAGCCGGCGGGTCCATTTGGCGGACGCGCGGGCGGCGGCCAGCGTGACCAGCCCGGCGGCGATGCCGAGCATGGCCGACCGGCTGGTCAGCGGCAGACAGGCCAGCGCATAGCCGACCGGCACCAGCAGGGCCAGCGCCTTGCGCCCGAAGCGGTCCACCGCCAAAGCGGCGGGCCAGACCAGCAGGCAGAGCAGCGCCGCCGTCCGTTTCGGCACATTGCCGTTCAGCAGGTTGGGCAGCTGGTCGTCGGGCACGCCGTTCCACCAGCGGTTCAGCGGAAAGTCCAGCGCCGCCTCCACCGCGAACAGCAGCCCGCCGGCCAGCCCGCCGGCCAGGAACAGCCCGGCCAGCCGCCGTGCGTCGGCCGCCGGCAGCCCGGCGATCCAGGCGCCGCCGGCCAGCGCGCCGAGCGCGATGTAGCCGATCTCCAGCACCGTCGCGAGCGCGCGGTCCGACGGGCTCCACAGGGTGGAGGCCAGGGCCAGCAGAAGGAAGGCGCCGACGGCGCCGACCGCCGGCGTCAGTCGCAGGATGCGCCCGAAGGCCCCGCGCCGGGCGAGCCCGACGAGCGACAGCACCAGCACGAGGATGGCCCAGACCGGCAGCCCGCGCGGGGCGAGCGCCGCCAGCGGTCCCAGCACCAGGGCGGCGGCCCCGGCCACGCCTTGCAACACGGCATCGACCCCGCGGCCGGCGGGAGACGGACGGGAGGTTGGAGGGGCGGGGCGCGACGCGGTGGCGTCCAGGGACTCGACGGGCATGACCTTGACGCGGATCAGCGGAAACCGGCGGCGACTTAACCGCACTCCCGCCCCGAAAGCAACGGCGCGCGGTCGGCGGAGGCCGGGCGGCGTCCGGGAGGCTTGAAACAGCGTGGAACGGGTTTGCGGGAGTTGTTCCATCGTTTCATGGTCGCCGGGGTGCCGCCGGGGGCGGGACGGAGTGAAGGCTTGGAACAGCGTGGAACAGGACTCCATGTGGTGTTCCATTGTTTCATGCGGAGCCGGGGCGGTACCGGGGCGCGCTGAAGGCTTGCAACAGCGTGGAACAGGAATCCGGGTGTGTTCCACCGTTTCATCGGGGGTGAAGCCGTCGGCGGGAAACGCAGATCGGGTGAACGGCTTCCGGCGGGGCACGGCGGTTCCAGACCGGTGGTGGCGAGGATGATAGTCCTATCATGGTTGTCGCGGATTGGGGAAAGGGTGGATGAAAATTGCGGGTGGCTCCTTCTCCCTGCCTACCCGGTCCGCCGAAGCGGGGGGAGGGAAGTGCGCGATGCTTGAAGATCCTCGCCATGCATCCCCCTCACCCTAAACCCTCTCCCCGGGGGGGAGAGGGGACTTTGGCCGTGTCGCTGCATAGACCCCAACACGCCGCGAATTGCGTTGCGACGAAGCTCACGGTTACGCTCCTTGCCGGGAAATCGTCGAAGGGGGCGTGAGATGGACCGCAGCGGGGGGCAGGGGACCGAAAGCTATCGGGTCCGCGTGATGAGCCGGGCCGAGCTGGATCTGGCCGTCGACTGGGCGCGGCTGGAGGGGTGGAACCCCGGCCTGCACGATGCCGGCGCCTTCCATGCCGTCGATCCGGCCGGCTTCCTGGTCGGGCTGCTGGACGGGCAGCCGGTCGCTTCGCTATCGGTGGTCCGTTATCCGGGGAATTTCGGCTTCCTCGGCTTCTACATCGTGCGGCCGGAGGCGCGCGGGCGCGGCCATGGCTGGACGCTGTGGCAGGCCGGGCTGCGCCATCTGGAGGGCTGTACCGTCGGCCTGGACGGCGTGGTCGCCCAGCAGGACAATTACCGCAAATCCGGCTTCGCCCTGTCCCACCGCAACATCCGCTTCGGCGGCAGCCCGCCGGAGGGCGGGGCCGGCGGGACGAGGCTGGTGGACGCCCGGACCGTGCCCTTCGACCGGCTGGCGGCCTTGGACGCCGCGCTGTTCCCGGCCCCCCGTCCCGGCTTCCTCGCCAACTGGATCGCCCTTCCCGGTGCGACGGCGCTGGCGGCGGTGGGCGATGGCGATGTGACGGGCTTCGGGGCGATCCGGCCCTGCCACGACGGCTGGAAGATCGGCCCGCTCTATGCCGCGGACGCGACGGTCGCGCGGGATCTGGTGCTGGCGCTGGGCCGGGCGGCCGGGGCCGGGCCGGTGTTCCTCGACGTGCCGGAGCCGAACGCGGCAGGGGTGCGGCTGGCGGAGGAGTTGGGGCTGTCGCCGCAGTTCGAGACGGCGCGCATGTATCTGGGGCCGGCTCCGGCAACCGACCTCGGGCGGGTGTTCGGGATCACGAGCTTCGAACTGGGGTGAGAGGCGGCGGCGTGGTCGCTCCGTCGCTTCGACCCAACCGGAAATCCGACAGCGTCAGCAGGGCTGTAGTTTCAGCAGGTCGAGTGCCGCACGCACGCGGGGACGGATGTCCCAGGCCGGCTGCGGCTCCGCGATCCCGATGGCGATCTGGCGCAACGGTTCGGCGACGACCATCGACAGGATGAGATCGGCCGCCACGACCGGATCGGCCAGGGTGAGGACGCCGCGCGAGCGGTGGCGCGCGAGCCAGTCCGCCAGCATGCGGCGCGACCGCTCGATGCCGCTGCGGCCATAGATCGCCAGAACCTCGTCGCGGGCCGGCAGGTCGTTGACGAGGACCCGGAAGAGCCCGACGGCCTCCGCGGTCAGAACCCGCTCCGCAATCAGCACCAGAATGGTTTCAAGCAGGCGGATCGCCTCGGCGGGATCCGCGGCTTCAGCCTCGAAGGCCGGGGGCAGGCTGTCGGTCCAGTTGCCGACGATGAGCCCGACCAGCTCCTCGCGGTTCGCGGCGAACCGGTACACCGTTTTCTTGGCGACCCCGGCCTGCTGCGCCACCGCCTCCATCGTCATGGCCGAATATCCCTGGCTCAGGATCAGCCGGGTGGCGGCCCCGGCCACCTTCCCGCGCAGCAGCTCCTCCGACAGCGGCGGCCGGCCGCGGGGCTTCTGCGGTTTGGGCGTGGCGTCCGGCACCGAAATCTCCGTTTGACAAAGCTGCCTGCCTGACATACCCGGTATTTAGGAAACGATCAACGTTTCCTAAATAGCCCAGCCATTGTGAGGACACCATCATGACCGGATATGCGGAGCGTTCCCCGGATGCCGCCCGAGCGGGCATCGCCTACATCGACGATTTGCTGAACCCGGCGCCGGTCCGCCTGGAAACCGGCATCAGCCGCCTGGAAAGCGGCGCGCTGGTCGTCGCCGTGCGGACCGACCTTCACGGCTGCAAAGGGAGGATGCTCGACTGGTGGTTCAAGCAGTTCGACACCACCCGGCACCTGCACTGGTGGCATCCGCTCGACCATGTCGAGCATCGCGGCTGGGACCGCCACTGGCGGAAGGGGGAAACCTACATCGGTGCGACCATCCGTGCGGTGGAGGCGCTGGGCGACATTCCGCCGGTCTCCGCCGTCATCAAATTCCACGATCCGGCCGGGCTGTTCGCTCCGGATGCCTACCGTCTGGCGATGGCGGACGGGCAGGTGTCCGCCGCGGTCTATGCCCGCATCGGCTTCGGCGACGATGTGGCGCTCGACGCCAACGGCGACCCGATGGACGGCCAGATGGTCCATGTGGCGCGCGACACCAGCTATGGGGCCGTGCTGAGAAGCCGCTTCATTCTCGGCCAGACCGCGAAGGCGGCCGGGCACGAGCTTCCCGACGCCATCGGCTTCGGGCTGCTCCAGCACTGCTACACCGAGTTCAGCTATCTCGCGAAGCTGCTGCCGTCGCTGTACTGGGGCGACCGGGCGAACCGCGGGGAGGTGCCTCTGCTGTGGTGAGAAACGCCCCTCTACCCCGCCGCCGTTCTCTCCGCCGTTCTTTCCAGCGAGCGGACGATGTGCTCGGCCAGCAAATCCACCGCCTTGGGCAGCGGGCCGGGCTGGCGGAAGAGGGCGGTTTCGATGTCGGGCAGGTCGGGCAGGCCGTGTTCGGCGTTCACGATGTGGAAGCCGGGGGCCAGCATGTCCTTCGGCAGGATGGTCACGCCCAGCCCGGCGGTCACCGCGGCCTTGATGCCGGCGAGGCTGGGGCTGGTGTAGGCCATGCGCCAGGGGCGTCCATGGGCGTCCAGCGCGTCGATGGCGCGCTTGCGGTGGATGTCCGGCGCCGGGGCGAGGACCAGCGGGACCGGGGCGGCCGCGTCGAGGATCAGGCGGTCCGACGCCACCCAGAACAGCGGCTCGCGCCAGACCCGGACGCCGCCGGCCGGACCCTGCGGCTCCCGCTTGCACAGCACGAGGTCATATTCGCCGCGGGCGAAACGGTCGAGCAGGTTGACGGTGAAGTCGCACTGCACCTCCAGCGCCACCTGGGGGTGGGCCCGGGAGAACCGCCACAGCACGTCGGGCAGATGGGCGGTGGCGAAATCCTCCGGCGTGCCGAGCCGAACCACGCCGCCCACCTCCGGCTCCATCAGCAGGGCGCAGGCCTCGCCCGCCATGCCCAGCAGGCGGCGGGCGTAGGTTAGCAGAACCTCGCCGTCTGGGGTCAGGTCGAGGCCGCGGCCCTCGCGCAGGAACAGCCGCTTGCCCAGCCCGTCCTCCAGCCGCTTGATCTGCAGGCTGATGGTGGACTGGGTGCGGCCCAGCCGTTCCGCCGCCCGCGTGAAGCCGCCGCTGTCCACGATGGTCACGAAGCTGCGCAGCAGGTCGAGGTCGAAAGGCGGCAGCGGAGCGGGCATGGCAGGTGGAGAAGGCATGGCGGTGGTTCCGGCTCGGCCGGTCAGGTCAGCACCGCCCGGCTCAGTGCGAGGTAGAGTGGAATACCGACGAGGATGTTGAAAGGAAATGTGATGCCCAGCGACAGCGGAAGCGACAGTCCGGGCTCCGCCGCCGGCAGGGCGTGGCGCAGCGCCGCCGGCACCGCGATGTAGGAGGCGCTGGCGCACAGCGTCACCAGCAGGGCGGCGTCGCCGAGGCCGAGCCCCAGGGCGGCGGCGGCGGCAAGGCCGATGACTGCGCCGGCCAGCGGCATGACGATGCCGAAGGCGATCAGCTGCGGGCTGAGCGACACCGCTTCCCGCAGGCGGGAGGTGGCGAGATAGCCCATCTCCAGCAGGAACAGGCAGAGCACGCCGTCCCAGGGCGCGATGAACAGGCCGTGCAGGCTTTGCAGTCCGGGTTTGCCGATGACCAGCCCGACCAGCAGCGAACCGGCCAGCAGCAGGACCGAGCCGTTGAAGGCGGCCTCGCGGATGGCGCCCTTGATCGAGCCGCCGTTCCCGGTGCCGGAAACGCCGAGAGGGACCGACAGGCTGCCTCCGCCGCCCGCCGCCACGCCGGACACCATGCCGGCGGCGCCCGCCAGCAGCAGGCCGCTGACGATGGCCGGGCCTTCCATGAGCGCCAGCGCCGCGACCATGTGGCCGCCGACGGTGACGCCCTGGCTTTCCAGCAGCTTGGTGGCGGTGACGAAGGTGACGAGGCTGACCGAGCCGTAATGGGCGGCGATGGCGGCCGAATTGACCTGATCCAGCCCGACCGCCGAGCGCAGCAGCCCGAAGCCGAGGACCGGCATCAGCAGGCTGAGCAGCCCGGCGGTCAGCAGCAGCGGCAGCACCGCGCCGGCATCGGCGCCCGCCAGCGCCACGCCGCCCTTCAGGCCGATGGCGACCAACAGGTAGGCGGCGAGCGCCTTGCCGAAGCCGTCCGGGAACGGAATGCGCGCCCCGGTAAGCGCGATGACGGCACCGAGGCCGAAGAACAGAATCGGTGCCGACAGCAGCGTGTCCATGATGGATCGTCCCTCGTTTCGATCATCTGCACGGGTTTTGCCGCATTGCGGCAAACCATGGGGCGGACGCTAACGGGGTATCTTCCTCATGGGAAATTGATAGTTTTCAGTATTTCCATTGATTTTATCAATGGAGGACGGCAGGCCTCAGGCCAGCAGATCGTCCTGGCGGTTGCGCCGCATCCACAGGGCGGCGTAGCTGCACAGCGGGACGATCTTCAGCCCCTCGGTGCGGGCGGTCGCCACCACGCCTTCCATCAGGCGGCCGGCGGCACCGGTGCCGCGCAGCGAGGGCGGGGCCTCGACATAGGAAATCACCAGGGTCTGGCCGTTGCGGCGGTAGTTGGCGAACACCGTCTGGGTGCCGACCGCCAGTTCGAACCGGTTCATCGCGCGGTTGTCTGTGACCGCCTGTCCCATGCCTTGCTCTCCATCGGTTGTGGGGCTTGCTCCCTTCAACAGGTGGGATGTGGAGAAGAGGCCGGCAGCCCCCCTTTTTCGCGGCGGCTTTCTGGCCGCCTTGCTTACTCGCCTTGCCAGCCGCAGGCGGACAGCGCGTCGCGCATATGCTCCGGCGCCGGGGCGACGGCGCTGACGGGTGGGTATTCGAAGGCCATGCGGAAGGCGACGGAGCGGGCCAGCAGGTGCAGGTTGCCGGGCGGTCGGCGCCCAGGCCCGTAGAAGGGTTCGCCCACCAGCGGGCAGCCGATGGCGGCGCAATGGACGCGGATCTGGTGGGTGCGCCCGGTGCGCGGGCGAAGCTCCAGCCAGGAACGGCCGTTGCCGGTGCCGAGAACCCGGTAGTCGGTGACCGCCGGCTGGCCGGCCGGGTCGGGCAGGATCGTCCAAGAGGAGCGGCCGGCACCCGCGGCCGATTTGGGTTCGATCCGCTTCAGCAGCGGCAGGTCGATCACGCCGGTCTCGGCCTCCGGGATGCCCTCGGCCACCGCCCAGTAGGTCTTCTCGACATGGCCGGCGGCGAACATCTGGCCCAGCCGCTTCAGCGCCCAAAGCGTACGGCCCAGGATCAGGCAGCCGGCGGTGTCGCGGTCGAGCCGGTGGGCAAGCTTCGGCGGCTCTTCGTCCGGCTCCGCCAAGTGGGGCAGGTACAGTTCCAGATGGTCGGTGATGCGGCCGGCCTTGTGGACGGCCAGACCGGCCGGCTTGTCGATGACGAAGCACAGCTCGTCCCGGTGCAGCACGCGGGCGTGCAGTTGGTCCGCGGTGAGCATGCCGGGGGCGGGCTGCTCCTGAGTCGGGGGAGTCGGGGTAAGCGAGTCGGGGATCATGGCCGCCACCATGACCGCGGACGCACGCTTCGTGCAAGTATTCGCAATAAAACGTCATACGGAAAGTTCGTTATTGAAGCTATAGAACCGTACAGGCAGCGGCACGGTGTCGCGCCGGTGGATTCCGCCGCGTTTCCAAGCGTTCCCGCCTATGAGAAAGGTTTGGTGCCGGCCTGGACGTAACGGATAAAGATCGGCTTGATTGAGGAGTTTCAGCCGGTTTTCATTTGATTTCGGCCTCTGGGACTAGCCTTTTGCCCGGTCTCGGAAGGTTTGTTGCGCAGTGACGGAAGGCGTGGCAGAAAGCCGGAACCACGGTCGTGCTTCCGCAGGCTTCGCTTGCGGTCGGGTGCCGCCGTGGAGCCATGGATTTGACTTCGCCTCAACCACAAGAGACGTCCAATGCGGAAACCCGTGCGCAAGGTGGTGTTCCCGGTCGCCGGTCTCGGCACGCGCTTCCTGCCGGCCACCAAGGCCATCCCGAAAGAGATGCTGCCCCTGGTCGACCGCCCCCTGCTGCAGCACGCCGTCGAAGAGGCGCGCGCCGCCGGCATCGAGGATTTCGTTTTCGTCACCGGCCGCTCCAAGCGCGCCATCGAAGACCATTTCGACGCCGACACCGAACTGAACCGCACGCTTGAAGAGCGCGGTAAGATGGACGCGCTGGAAGAGGTCCGCCACAGCGAGATCGCTCCCGGCCGCTGCTTCTACACCCGCCAGCAGGTTCCGCTGGGCCTCGGCCATGCCGTGTGGTGCGCCCGCGCCCTGATCGGCAACGACCCGTTCGCCATCGTGCTGCCCGACGACTTCGTCCAGGGCAAGACCCCCTGCCTGAAGCAGATGGTCGAGGCGTACGAGGAGGTCGGCGGCAACGTCGTCGCCGTCGTCGACGTTCCGCGCGAAAAGACCAGCAGCTACGGCATCCTCGACGTCGAGAAGGACGACGGCCGTCTGGCCACCGTCCGCGGCCTCGTCGAGAAGCCGAAGCCGGAAGACGCGCCGTCGACCCTGTCGATCATCGGCCGCTACATCCTGCAGCCGGAAATCTTCGACCATCTGGAAAAGCAACAGCGCGGCGCCGGCAACGAAATCCAGCTGACCGACGCCATGGCCAACCTGATCGGCAACCAGCCGTTCCACGGCCTGCGCTTCGAAGGCACCCGCTACGACTGCGGCGACAAGGTCGGCTTCATCGAGGCGACGCTCGCCCACGCGCTGAACCGGCCGGACATGGCCGACAAGGTGCGTGCCATGCTGCGTAAATATTGCTGACCGACGGGCAGCATGCCTGACGCGGTGCCCGCCCCCGTCCCCTGATCCGGACGGGGGCGGGCGCATGCGTTTGCACTGCATTTCAATAAGAGCCGGCCAGCGTCGAAAAGGCCGGCCGTGAGGAACGCCCCGCGGCGAAGACCCGCCAGGGCATCCCGGAAACATACAGGTTTTCCTTTTTTCAAGGACATGAGGGGGACGCGATGCGCATTGCGATGATCGGCACGGGCTATGTCGGCCTGGTCTCCGGCGCCTGCTTTTCCGAATTCGGCGTGCACGTCACCTGCGTCGACAAGGACGCCGGCAAGATCGAGCGGCTGAAAAACGGCGAGATTCCGATCTACGAGCCCGGCCTGGACGACCTCGTCGCCCGCAACGTCGCCGCCGGCCGCCTGTCCTTCACCATGGACCTGAAGGAGGCGATGCAGGGCGTCGACGCCGTGTTCATCGCGGTCGGCACCCCGTCGCGCCGCGGCGACGGCCATGCCGATCTCTCCTACGTCTATGGCGCCGCCGAGGAGATCGCCCAGCATCTCGACCACTACACGGTGGTGGTGACGAAATCGACGGTCCCGGTCGGCACCGGCCGCGAGGTCGAGGCGATCATCCGCCGTGTCCGTCCCGAGGCCGAGTTCGATGTCGCCTCCAACCCGGAATTCCTGCGCGAAGGCTCGGCCATCGGCGACTTCATGCGGCCCGACCGCGTCGTCATCGGCGCCACGTCCGACCGTGCGGGCGAGGTGATGCGCCGGCTCTACCGGCCGCTCTACCTGATCGAGACGCCGATCGTCGTGACCTCGCTGGAGACGGCGGAACTGACCAAATACGCCGCCAACACCTTCCTGGCCGCCAAGATCACCTTCATCAACGAGATCGCCGATCTTTGCGAGAAGGTGGGCGCCAACGTCCATGACGTGGCCCGCGGCATCGGGCTGGACGGCCGCATCGGCAAGAAGTTCCTGCACCCCGGTCCGGGCTATGGCGGGTCCTGCTTCCCGAAGGACACGCTGGCGCTGGTCCGCACCGCCCAGCAGGTCGGCAGCCCGCTGCGCATCATCGAGACGGTGGTGGACATCAACGACAAGCGCAAGAAGCAGATGGCCGAGCGCATCATCGCCGCCTGCGGCGGGTCGGTGGACGGCAAGACCGTCGCGGTGCTGGGCGTCGCCTTCAAGCCGAACACCGACGACATGCGCGACAGCCCATCGCTCGACATCGTCCCGGCCTTGCAGGCGGCGGGAGCCCATGTGCGCGCCTTCGATCCGGCGGCGATGCACGAGGCCGGAAAGCTGCTTCCCGGCGTGGAATGGGCAAAGGACGCCTACGGCACCTTGGAAGGGGCCGATTGCGTCGCTATTCTCACGGAGTGGAACGAATTCCGTGCGCTCGACCTGCGTCGGGTCAAGTCGATGCTGAAGCGGCCGGTGATGATCGACCTGCGCAACATCTACAACCCCGAGGACATGGCGAAGGCCGGCTTCACCTATACCTCCATCGGCCGGCCGTCGCCGGCCGGCGGAATGGACCGCGGCTAAGGTCCAGAGACGGCGTCCAACAGAGGACTAACGAGACGATGAGCGAAGCCCATACCTTCCACCCCACGGTGCTGCGCGAGTACGACATCCGCGGCATCGTCGGCAAGACGCTGACCCCCGCCGACGCCCGCGCGGTCGGCCGCTCCTTCGGCACCGTGGTGGTGCGCAAGGGCGGCAAGACGGTCTGCGTCGGCTACGACGGCCGTCTGTCCTCGCCGGACCTGGAGGAGGCGCTGGTCGAGGGGCTGGTTTCGACCGGCCTGCACGTCCTGCGCATCGGGCTCGGCCCCACGCCGATGCTGTATTTCGCCACCCGCGACCGCGAGGCGGCGGCCGGCATCATGATCACCGGCTCGCACAACCCGCCGGACTACAACGGCATCAAGATGATGCTGGGCAAGGGTCCGGTCTATGGCCAGCAGATCCTGGAACTCGGCACCATGGCGGCCAAGGCCGACTGGGAGCAGGGCCAGGGCTCGTCGGAGAAGATCGACGTCCAGGATGAGTATGTCGCCCGCCTGCTGAAGGACTATGACGGCACCCGCGACCTGAAGATCGCCTGGGACGCCGGCAACGGCGCGTCGGGCGAGATCCTGCGCCGCCTGACCGCCAAGCTGCCGGGCACGCATGTCCTGCTGTTCGACGACATCGACGGCAACTTCCCCAACCACCATCCGGACCCGACGGTCGAGGCCAATCTGGTCGACCTGAAGAAGGCGGTGGCGGAGCATGGCTGCGACATCGGCATCGGCTTCGACGGCGACGGCGACCGCATCGGCGCCATCGACCACAAGGGCCGCGTGGTGTGGGGCGACCAGCTGGTCGCGCTCTATGCCGCCGACGTGCTGAAGAGCCATCCGGGCGCAACCATCATCGCCGACGTCAAGGCCAGCCAGGCCCTGTTCGACGAGATCGCCAAGCATGGCGGCACCCCGCTGATGTGGAAGACCGGCCACTCGCTCCTGAAGGCCAAGATGGCCGAGACGGGCTCGCCGCTGGCCGGCGAGATGTCGGGCCACATCTTCTTCGCCGACAAGTGGTACGGCTTCGACGACGCGCTCTACTGCGGCGTCCGCCTCGTCGGTCTGGTCAGCAAGCTGAACACCACGCTGGCAGCATTGCGCGACGGCCTGCCGGACATGGTCAACACGCCGGAGACCCGCTTCCAGATCGACGAGGAACGCAAGTTCGCCGTGGTCGAGGAGGTCAAGGGCCGCGTCAAGGCGTCGGGCGCCAAGGTCAACGACATCGACGGCGTCCGCGTGACGACCGACGACGGCTGGTGGCTGCTGCGCGCGTCCAACACCCAGGACGTGCTGGTGGCGCGCGCCGAGTCCTACAGCACGGAAGGGCTGGAGCGGCTGAAGGGCGCGCTGATCGAGCAGCTGGTGGCCTCCGGGCTGTCGGCGCCGTCCTTCGAGGGCGGCGGGTCGCACTGAGGTAAAGCGACGGTGAGGGGGCGGAACGCTCCCTCACCGGAAACTCGCCAGATGCCTTCTGAACCGCGCTAGGCTCCAGGCGAAGAACAGCGCGCCGATCCCGGCGGTGGCGGCGAAGCGCGGCCACACCACGTCGAACCCCGCCCCGCGAAACAGGATGGCCTGGGCGAAGGCGACGAAATGGGTCGAGGGTGACAGCTGCATCGCCAGCTGCAGCCATTCCGGCTCGCTTTCCAGCGGGGTGAAGCCGCCGGACAGCATGTTCATCGGCAGCACGATCAGGATGAACAGCAGGCCAAGCTGCGGCATCGAGCGCGCCACCGTGCCGAGGAAGATGCCGAGCGCGGTTGCGAAGAACAGATAGAGCGCCGTCCCGGCCAAAAACAGCGGGACCGATCCGGCCAGCGGCACCGACAAGAGGCCGCGCAGCACGACATAGAGCGCCACCAGCGTCAGACCCAGGATCACCGCCCCGTTCGCCAGCACCTTGGCGGCCATGATCTCGGACGGACGGACCGGCATCACCAGTAGATGCTCCAGCGTGCCGTGTTCGCGTTCGCGGATCAGGGCGGCGCCGGCCAGCAGCACCGCCAGCATGGTGACGTTGCTGACCACCGACATGGTGCCGGTGAACCACTTCGTATCCAGCGCCTCGTTGTAGGCGACGCGGACTTGCAGGCTGACCGGGGCGGCGCTGCCGTCGGCCTCGCGGCGGACGAAACGGCCGACCTCGTCGTCGACGATGCCCTGGATGGTGCCGGCGCCGATGCCGGCCTGCATCATCGCGGTGGCGTCGATCAGCAGCTGGATCGCCGGGCCGCGGCCGGCCAGCACGTCGGCCTGGAAGTTCGGCGGGATGTCGAGGACGAAGGTATAGCGGGCGGAATCCATCGCCGGGTCGACCTCGGCATGGCCGATCATCGCCGGGGTCTGGAACTCCGGCCCGTGGAAGCTGGAGGCCAGACGCTGCGACAGGGTCGAGCGGTCCTCGTCGACGATGGCGATGGCGGCGTTGCGCAGCTCGTGCGAGATGCCGGTCGCCTGGCTGTAGACGGAAAAGGTGAAGGAATAGACGACGAAGCCCAGCATGAAGACGTCGCGCAGCAGGCTGATCCACTCCTTGCGCGCCAAGGTGAGGCTGTTGCGGAGGAAGCGCGTCATCGTTCAGCGCTCCTGTTTCGGCAGGAAGGCGACGCCGAGCGCCAGGAAGACGGGCACGAAGGCGGCAGTCGCCAGGATGAAGGGGATGAGTTCGGGCAGGGCGAGGCCCTTGGTGAAGGCGCCGACCGAGAGTTTCAGGAAATGGGTGGTCGGGAACAGCGTGCCGAACAGCCACGCCCCGCCTTCCAGGGTCGCCACCGGTTGCAGCATGCCGGAGAACTGGGTGGCCGGCAGCATGGTGACGATGGCGGTGCCGAACACCGCCGCCGTCTGGGTCGCGGTGAAGACGGAGATCAGCAAGCCCAGCGCCGTGGTCGCCACCACATAGACCAGCCCGCCGATCAGCAGCCCGATCAGGCTGCCCTTCACCGGCACGCCGAACAGGGTGACGGCCATCGCCACCATCAGCAGCAGGTTGAAGGCGGCCAGCCCGATATAGGGCAGCTGCTTGCCCAGCAGGAATTCCAGCCGCGTCACCGGGGTGACGTAGAGGTTGGTGATCGAGCCCAGTTCCTTCTCCCGCACCACGCCCAACGCGGCGAGGATGGCGGGGATGAAAACCAGCAGCAGGCCGATGGTGGCGGGGACCATGGCGTCGAGGCTGCGGAAGGCCTGGTTGTACCGGTAACGCATTTCCAGCGTGGCGGGGGCTGCGGGCAGGGCGATGCCGGACGCGGTGGCGGCGTCCTGGATGAAGCGCTGGTGCAGGCCGGCGACGTAGCCCTGGATGGTCTCGGCGCGGAAGGGCATGGCGCCGTCGATGCGTACAGCCACCTCGGGGATGCGGCTGCGGCGGAGGTCACGGCCGAAGCCTTCTGGGATTTCGATGGTCAGCGACGCCTCGCCGCGTTGCAGGCGGAGTGCGAGGTCATGCGCGTCAACGGCGGGTGGGGTGGCGCGGAAACTGCGGGAGCCGTCGAACTGTTCGATGTAGGCGCGGCTTTCGGGGGAGCGGTCGTGGTCGAGGACGGCGAAGGTCAGGTTCTCGACGTCCATGGTGATGCCGAAGCCGAAGACCAGCATCAGCAGCACGGTGCCGAGCAGCGCGACGGTCAGGCGGACGGGATCGCGGCGCAGTTCGAGCGTCTCGCGCCATGCGTAGGCGAGCAGGCGGCGGCGGGAGAGGGGGGAAGACTCCCTCTCCCGCCCCGGGAGAGGGAAGGGGCCCATGGCATCGCCATGGGAAGGGTGAGGGGTGGGGCATGAAGCCATGCGGTTCGGGACGCTTGGATCACCCCTCACCCTCCCCACGCCTTCGGCGCGGGTCCCCTCCCTCTCCCGGGGCGGGAGAGGGCGATTCTCGCCGATTTGCTCCCCCTCCGCCCGTTCCATGAATCCAATGAAGGCATCGTCGAGGCTGTCGGCCTGCTGCCGCCGGCGCAGCTCGTCGGGGGGGCCGGCGGCGATGACGCGGCCGGCGTTCATGAAGGCTACCCGGTCGCAGCGCGCCGCCTCGTTCATGAAATGGGTGGAGACGAAGATCGTCACCCCCTGGTCGCGCGACAAAGCGATCAGGTCGCGCCAGAACTGGTCGCGCGCCACCGGATCGACGCCGGAGGTCGGCTCGTCGAGGATCAGCAGCTCGGGTTCGTGCAGGATGGCGACGGCCAGCGACAGCCGCTGCCGCACGCCCAAGGGCAGCCGGTCGGCCACCGCGTCGATGTAGGGGGACAGGCCGAAGCGCTCGACCAGCGCCGCCAGCCGGGCGTCGGCGTCGGTCAGGTCGAACAGGCGGGCGTGCAGGTCGAGGTTCTGGCGCACCGTCAGCTCACCATAGAGCGAGAAGGCCTGCGCCATGTAGCCGACGCGGCGGCGGCTCTCCAGATCGGTGGCGTCCACCGGCCGGCCGAACAGCCGCGCCTCCCCGGCGCTGGCGGGCAGCAGACCGGTCAGCATCTTCATCGTGGTGGTCTTGCCGCAGCCGTTGGAACCGAGGAAGCCGAAGATCTCGCCGCGGCCGATGCGGAAGCTGATGTCCGACACCGCGGTGAAGTCGCCGAAGCGACGGGTCAGGCCGATGGCCTCGATGGCTGGGGCGGCACCGGCCGGTTCGGGTGGCCGGGGCGGCACGGTCAGACGCTCGTGGCCACGTTTGGCCTCGTCCGGCAGCAGGGCGACGAAGGCCTCCTCCAGATCGGCGGCGCCGGTGCGCGCCTTCAGCGCGGCGGCGGTGTCGTGGGCGAGCAGGCGGCCGGCATTCATCATGACGACCTGGTCGAAGCGCTCCGCCTCGTCCATGTAGGAGGTGGCGACCAGCACGGTCATGCCGGGACGGCCGGCGCGGATGCGGGCGATCAGGTCCCAGAACTGCCGGCGGGACAGCGGGTCGACGCCGGTCGTCGGCTCGTCGAGGATCAGCAGGTCGGGGTCGTGCAGCAGGGCGCAGCACAGGCCGAGCTTCTGCTTCATGCCGCCAGACAGCTTGCCGGCCGGACGGTCGGGGAAGGGGGCGAGGCCGGTGGACTCCAGCAGGTCGGCGATGCGGCGCCGGCGCTCGGCGGCGTCGAGGCCGAAGAGACGGCCGAAGAACTGGAGATTCTCGGCGACGCTGAGGTCGGCGTAGAGGTTGCGTCCGAGCCCCTGCGGCATATAGGCGATGCGCGGCTGGAGGGCGGCGCGGCCACGCCGGTCGGCAACGTCGGTGCCGAGAACGCGGACGCTGCCCTGCTGGATCTTCTTCGCCGTGGAGATCAGGCCGAGCAGGGTCGATTTGCCGACGCCGTCCGGGCCGATGACGGCGACGCTGGTGCCGGGAGCGATGTCGAGCGAGGCGTCCGCCAGCGCCACCGTCCCGCCATAGCGGTGCCGCACCCCCGACAGCGAGACGGCTGGGGTCAT
>NZ_CP170468.1:0-50790 GCF_042604625.1 Azospirillum sp. A29 | reverse complement strand
CCGTGCCTCCATTCTTGTGTAGGCGCACGGTATTTGGTGGGTTCTACCCTGTCAATAGTATCTACTCACCACCCATCATCAACTTAGGCGCCGTTCGCCGTGGACTCTGGTGATGGGGTGTGGACTCTGGTGACGCTCACCGGATGGCGGTGACGCGTTCACGGATTGGGGGCGGGGAGGGGTAGAGGGTGACGCCCCGGTCGTCCATCGTGACCACGGCCTCTGGATAGACTGCCAGAGCGGCCTCGAGAACGGCGCCGAACTTCGCCTTGAACTGGCGCACCAGCTTGTAGCCTGCGCCGAACTGCTGGTGCATCGCCGCCCAGGTCACCGGGGTCGGCTTGGACAGTGCATGGAGCCGATAGGCCAGCCATGTGTAGAGGTCGATGGCGGCGCTGTTGTTGGCGATCTGGCGCAGCGCCGTTTCGTTGACCGGCACCGGGTGGTCGAGCAGGGCCTGGAAGAAGTCGTCGGACAGGCGGACTGTATCGACCCAGAGGCGCGGCTGTTCGCTGTGGTCTTCAAGATCTTGCAGGCGGAAGCCGCCCTTGACGATGTTACCCTTTACGAATCCTGAGCCACGCTCGGTACGCCAGGTGAAGGTGAGGTTGCAGGCGGCGATGCGGTCGGCTTGGTCGCGCACCTCTTTGAGCGTCTTGCCGCCAACGCTGATGCCCATCCGGCCGAGCCAATCGCGCATGCTGGCGCCCAGCTCGACCTCCGGATTGTTGGTTTGTACGGCGCGGGTTTGCAGGTAGAGCATGATCATCCGAGCGCGGCTGCCATAGGGCACGCCGTGGACTCTGGTGACGCCATCAGCGTCGGGCAGGCTGCCGGGGTCGATAGTTAGGGTGACGTTATGACCATGCCGCTCCCACCGCTCACTGTTGCCAAGCTTTTTGTGTGGGAAGCTGGTCAGGCAGAAGCCTGAATAGGTAAAGGAGAGCGCAGGATCGTCCTCAGCCATCACAGCGGCCGCCATGTCGATGAGCTGCTTTCCTTCCGGTAGCAGTCGACGTGCTTCCGAGTGTCCGTGCTGCAATATCAGCTGATGAACGTTGCTCATGGCTGCCTCCCGGTCCGCACTGTGGCGTCTCGGTGTGACGAAATCAATGTGGACTCTGGTGACGCAAGCTATTTGGAAGTTATTTGGATCTTACTATTTGCTTCGTCACCAGAGTCCACGGGATAACTCCATATATGGCGAGTCGTGCGTCACCAGAGTCCACACGACCGTCACCAGAGTCCACAGGATAAGTTGCCGCTGGCCTTCTGTCACGATTGCAAATCGTCCGACTCGGGTGGTGTGGACTCTGGTGACGGCACGGTGGGGTCGAGGGCGGCGCGGTAGTAGTGGATCACGTAGGTCCGCACGGCTGAGGCAAAGTTGGCCGGTTCGCCGCCATGGGCGCGCACCAGCAGCTCCAGGCGGAAGAGTAGGGCGTTGCGGTGTAGGGTAATTAGAGGAGAGCGCGATGATTGTGCGCCAAACAACGCCAAGGTGAAACAGACGAAGAACACCGGCGCTGAACCTACTGTCCGTTATCCCGTCCGGCATCCAAGATGTCCGGACGCCCATCGAAAGTGGGCACTTCCGGACAGTTTTGGAGCTTGCCGTCAAATATCAATTTCCCGAAAAGTTGTCCTGGGGACCAGGAGGCAAGCCACCGTTCCAGTTCAGTTCACCCTTAGCGTCGTTTGGCGAACACCTATCGCGCTGTCCTCTTTTTGTCCCACCCGGCTTCTGGACGACTACGATGCCGTCGTCCAGGCATGCTGTGATGCCTGGAACGCTCTCACCGCAACACCGGAGCGCCTGCGCTCCCTCACCAATTATCCCTGGCTCCCATGTGTCAATGATTAGGCGCGGCGGTATTACTCAGTGCCGGCTCGTTCCACACAGGCGACAGTAGAACTGCCAAAGAAATGCTAGCAGACTGCCGAAATAGTCTGGCAAAGGAGGTAGGAGCACTTTGTGTTGTTGCCTAATTGCAAAGTCAGACACTGCATATTGCAGCTCCTGGACTCAGACAAGACTCTTCCATACACTGCTGGATCACCTTACCTTTTCACGTCCGCTGCGACGCAATCTACGGGTTATTTTAAATTTTATGTCAGTCAGTGCTTGTATCTTTAAAAGGGGTAACTCTCTTTCTTTTTTATCGCTAGTCTCTAGATAAGATTTCATTTGCTCTTCAATTTCCTCTTCTACCTGTTCTAATGCATCGACTCCTAATAAATCCAGTCCAAATCTTGTAAGCTTACACAGATGTATGGTTTCAACACCCTTCGTAGATATTGGTATATATATAAACTTTCCAACTCTCCATATGTTATCATTATATTCATCGTAATGTGGATGAACAATTGCAAAAGATTCCTTTTTGTTAGGATATCTTTTTACAGATTTGTTATGAAGTACATTCTGGTCTGACTTGAACCCGTTGCACGCTGCACATACCACAGCGAGGTTCTTAGGCTCAAAAGTGAATTGCGGGTGAGTTGCTCTAGGGACTATATGCTCAACATTCCACTCGTTCGCTCTATCGGTTGGATTTACTCTTCCACAAAAACAGCACTCATACGACTGTTGCAAAAGATAATGTTCACGCGCAAACTTTCTGATATCTTCAACTTCATCACGTTGCCAAAAAGACTTCTTTTCCTCTTTATTGGACGCTGAAAACAAATTTATAGTTTTATTATGTTCATCTCCAAATTTTACAGGCTGCTTAATCATGGTTTTCCACCTCATGAACTTCTAGTAATCCATCGATTAGAACTTTCATCGGGTCATCTTTATCTAGCTTTTCATGTATCATAGATACAACAGCCATCAAATTTTTATACTTACTATCATCAATTTCCCCTCGTGCTGCCTTCTTAAGTAACGTTGCGACAACATCACGCAGGTAGTAGTTGTTGTGTGCTGGGGATCTAAACGCCTGTACGAGGAGATAGTCCGATGATCGACCTGACATTTCAGTGGTTGGTATAGCTGCTGGCTTCGGGTTATCAAGAGTAACAAAAAACGAATTTAACTCAGGAACCTCCGATAAAACTAGAGGCGAATGTGTTGCAATTAGGTAGTGGCAACCAAAATAAGTACCAAATGCTTGCTTAAGAAATTCCATATATCGCATTTGCCATTCCGGGTGCAAGCTTATTTCTGGCTCGTCTATCAGTATGAGACTATCTTCTTTGATTACAGATGCTAGCCCAAAGAAAGCCATCATTACATTAATTTGGCCAGAGCTTGCATCCATAACATCGATCACGTCCCCGTCAATGTTTTGTATTTCTATTGAACGCAGGCCAACCAACCCAAATCGACGAAGCAAATATGCATCGTCGAGATAGGTCAAAAGATCAGCTATGGAGCTCTCGCGGTCATTAAGATCAAGAACAACTTCAGACCGCTTGTTGACCGTTTCCTTTCTCCTTCTAAACCGAATAATAGCTTGCTGAACTTTTTTTAAAGATTCAGGGTGGAGTCCTCCAAATCGGCGTATGCTATTAAGGGAAAATGAGTTATGTGACCTTTCCTGAAGATATTCAATGAAGTCATCTCTCATTGCAGCCTCGAATATCTCGCGGCCATACTTTGAATAGAACCTGATCTTTATGATAGGTCTTAAGCTAAGATAATTCAGAATAGTTTCCATTCTAGCTACGTTTTCTTCTGGTGAACAGTAGATCCGCGCATAGTTTTCAACGGTCTTGAATATCAACCCATGAGAACTGAGGCGACCCATACGTTCTTTCAATCCGATATAATGATAAAATCCTTCTACATCCTCGTCGTATTCGCTGTTGTCGTACAGATGTTCAAATGACCGACGATCTCTAGATAATGGAAACTTATCAAATGGAGATGTTGTAAGTGCGATAACCCTTTCTGGCACGTCGCACTCCGAAATTTCGCAGTACTCTTCGTCTTTAAATGACTTAATATTATCCTGCTCCGAAATTTTCAGGAGAAATTTATGACCGTTACATATATATTCTATTTCTGAAATTGAGAAATTTCGCCCAAAATTTTCACTAGCCTTTCTGTTGTCTTTCCCTACCACGCCAAGTTCCTTAAGATTTCTAATATAAATAAACACCCGCGCTATATCAGATATAAGTCGACTCTTACCGGTGCCATTGTTCCCAACCATAACACTGCATGTGGGTGAATTATTCATAATTATTCCGTGTGCCAAGAAGAGATCCTCACCGGCGGCGCCAGTAACTCTCCTAACTACCCTATTCAACCTAAACATGCTCTACACCTTCATGTTAGTTAAACCAACGAAATCTCTAGATTTTTGCTTTCGAGTGTTCTGAAACAGGTATCAGACATCTCCTCTCCAGCACGCTATCCTTCTCACAGCTTTGTGAAAGAAGTACCTTCCATTGTTGCGCATGATTTCATCACTCCGCCGAATCAGTTGTATTAAAGATTGTCTAAACAATCTGTAAGCGTTATAGAATATATTATAGATCACCTACTCTGCCGCGCGTTGCTCGCTCTCCGCGTCTCTGAACAAGCATTCCTAACCATTTCTCTTCTGGTAGTTCCCCCCTGTCACGCAGAGGAAATCTATTTCCAACACAGATAATTTCTGGATGATATTTTTTATCTTCCTTCCTATTGTATAATATCCGCCAAATATTCTGAGCAAGGGATCACGCCGGTCAGCAGCAGATGCTCGCGCGCCCGCGTGCAGGCGACGTAGAGCAGGCGCCGCTCCGTTTCATAGATATCGTCAAGTTCGGCTTCGTCGGCGGCATCTTCAACGCGCTCGTCGAACGGCAGAATGCCCTCGTCGCAAGCCATCACCACGACGGCGCGGAATTCCAGACCCTTGGCCAGGCTCATGGGAACCGTCACCATCGTCTCGGCGCCGGGCAACCCGTCGATCGCCGCCCGCGCGCGGACGACGAGCGGCGAGGTGCGGACGAACACGCCGATCTCATGACCCGCGATCCCCTCCTCCAGCCATGCCGCGACCGTGTCCCGGACGCCTGCGGCCTCGGCCGCGACGGTGGCGAAGGGTTTGACCTGCGGCGGCGGCCCGTCGAACACCGACACGATGCCGCGCCGCTCATCCTCCGTCCCGTCGCTGTCGCGCAGCACGGCCGGCAACAGCCGATCAGCCGCCCGGCGGATCTGTTGCGAAGTGCGGTAACAGACCTTGAGCGTGTGCGAACGGCCCCGCACATCGATGCCAAGGCTCGCCCAGGAATAGGGATGCTGGAATATCCGCTGGCCGATGTCGCCCGCCAGAAACAGGCTGTCCGGCCGGGCCGGCGCCAGCGCCGCGAAGAAGCGCAACTCGGCCGGGGCAAGATCCTGCGCCTCGTCGATGATGATATGGTCGAACGGCTTAGCGGAACGCCGCGTCAGCGCTTCCGCCAAGCCGGTGAACACCGCCGCCCAGGTCGTATAGCGTTCCGACGCCAATACCGACCGCACCGCCGCGAACACCGGCCACAAGGCCGCGCGCTGGTTGGGTCCGAGCCGGCTTTTGCGGCCCATGCGCGGGACGGTCGCATAGGCGTCGAGCGACGTCAGCCCCCAGGCATCGATGACGTTGCTCCATTCCGACAACAGGAAGCGCTCGGAAAAGCCCTTGAGCCCCGCCTCGGCCACCGCCGCACGCAACCGCTCCCTCAATACGGCATCCGAGGCGATGCGGGGACGCACACCATATTCAAGCTGATGCATCTCCTCTGCGATGCCGCGGAACGAGGCGGTGACGATGCGGGGCACCACCCCGCCGGTCTCGGGGGCAAGGACCAGCAGTTTCTTCGCCATGGCATCGGCGAGTGGTTGTGAAAAGCTTGCCAGCAGAATGCGGGCGGCGGGATTGGCGCGGGCAAGGCCGACGGCGCGGTGGATCGCCACGATGGTCTTGCCGGTCCCCGCCGATCCAGCCACCCGCGCCGGACCGGCAAAGGAACGCCCGACCAGCGCGCGTTGTGACGGGTGGAGGAAGACGCCCCATTTCTCCCAGGGATAGGCCAGCGCCTGTTCGAGTTCCTCCTGGTCGGCGATCAGGCGAATCCGGCGTAGCGCGTCCGGATGGGCGAAGGGATCGGCGGGAAGCCGCAGGGCCGGCGCGGGCGGCGCCAGCCGGCCGGTGACGGCATAATCGAGCAGGGCTTCGGCGGCCTCGGCCGGAAGATGGCCGGTCAGCGCGAAAAAGCCGTCTTCGCTCGCCGCCCGGACATCAGCCAACCAGTCGGCGGGCACGCCGACGGACAGCAGCGCGTCGTCGTCCAGCCCGGCGAACGGGCCCGGCGCATCGGCTTTCGCGCTCCTGACACTTGGCGGTGCACTGGCGGGCGGAGCAACATTTTCCACCCGCTCGCGGATCTCGACGATCTGGATCGCCCCGGTTCGCGGATGCGCCTCGATCCGCCGCCGCTCCGCCCAGCCATAGGCGTCGTCATGATGGCCGACATAGGCGACGAGCAGGCTGTCGGCGCTCCGGTGCACGATCAGCCGGATATCGCGGTTGACCCGCGCCGACCAGAAATTGGGATCCTTGCTGCGATCGACGCGATGGAGCCGAAGGCCGTTGCCGGCCGGGTCCATCTGCAGGTCGAAGACGCTCGCCTTCACCGCCTTCTGGTCGGGGCCGGATAGCCGGTTGAAGGAGGCGGTGAAGCTGTCGGCGATCAGGAAGTTCATCGCGCTCACACTCCGAACACTTTCATCACCTCGTCTCCGAAGTGGTTGATCACCTTGACCGCGATGCGGCCGCTGGCCGGACGCGGAAACGGCCGCGAGGTGTCGGAATAGAGCGTCGCCCAGGCCTCTTCGTCGATCTCGGCCTGGAGCGCGGTCTTCAGGCTCTTGTAGGGATCGTTGGCGCCGAGGAAATAGGCATGGCGGACGAAGAAGCTTTCCTCGTCATAGGCGGTGTCGATGAACCAAGCGGCGATGCCGGCGGTGTCGTTGGAGCGGATGTCGCCGGTGTTGGGATCGAACACGTCGACGCCGTTGACCTTGACGCGGATCTCCGGCCCGCCGTCGTCGAGGATGTCGACGTCCGGTTCGCCGAACACCACGAACATGTTGCCGCGGCCGGTGTTCTTCAGCTCCTCCGACATGTGCATGTCGGGGTTGATCCGCGCCTTGAGGATCTTGAGGCTGCCCAGGCTGCCGAGTTCGGAGGAGTGGGCGTCGAAATTGAAGGCGCAGGCGATCAGCACGTCGAAGCGGGCGTCCACCGCCTCGCGCGCGGCGGCGACGATGTCCTGGCGGCCGACGGTGCCGTATTCCGGGCCGATCAGCACGGCGGCGCGGCGTTCGGGACCGTTCCCGCCGTCTGCCGTCCTCCCTTCGATGAAAATGCCGCTGGCGCCGATGAAGTTTCCCGGCCAGGGCGTCAGGCTTTCGAAGACGATGCGGTCGCCCTTGTCCTGCTGCTTGACGCCCTCGGCCTTGAGGTAGTCGATGACGATGGCGGCGAAATCCTGGCCGGCGAGATCGGCGACGGCGGGCGAGCGGTTACCGGCGGCGGCATCGAGGGTCTCGATCAACTCGTCCTCGCCCGCCAGTGCCGCGCGGTGGGGCGACAGGCTTTCGACGGTGAACGGCCCGGCGACGCGGACGCGGGAATTGTCGGTGTAGGGCTTGTCGTAGAGATATTCGACCTCGGCGCGGGCGGCGATGCTGGCGTCGATCTCGCGCTGGCGGGCGATGCGGGCCTCCCACCAGCGGACATGCGGTTCGGCGGCGGCGGCAGGAGCGTTATCGGGCAGCACGCGGGGGATTTGCCAGTCCTCCCAGCTTTCGCCGGTGGCCGTGTTGAGCGCGGCGCGCAACGGCTCCAGCACCGCTTGCCATTTCTCCCAGATGTCATCGATCAGCGGGTTGTTGGCGATCGACTTGAGGGTGATGTGGGGCACCCGCTCATAGACGAAGCCCTGACGAATGTCGTTGTGGACCGGGCTGTCGGACGGCAGGCGCTGGGTGAGCGCGGCTTCCTTGGCGCGGCCCTCGCGGCTGTCGGCGAGCAGGTACCACGGATAGCGCGCCGCCATCAGGCGGGTACGCGCCAGCGCCAGCGCGACACGGCTGGTGTCGATGGTGATCCAGCGCCGGCCCCATTGCTCCGCGACATAGGCGGTAGTACCTGAACCGCAGGTGGGATCAAGCACGAGGTCGCCGGGATCGGTGGCCATCAGGATGCAGTGCTGGATAGCTTTAGTAGCTGTCTGCACTATGTACAACTTCTCGTCACCAAACCCACTTTGGCGAGTATCCTCCCAGATGTCGCTTTGAGGTTTATATGGGAAATCTTCTACGTACCGAAGATATGTAAGAGTATTTCCAATACCATGCAGTCGACCTGCCTTTTTAAGAGCATTCAGCCCTTTCTCGTTTGTGCTAAATGTCCTCTTCCCTGGAGTAAATTTACGGCCAAATACTGTAAACTCTCGAACATCATTTGGCTGCGGAGAACGAGCACTGGTAAGGGGATTTGGGCGATAGGCTTTTGATCCCTCTGGTAACGCAGCACGCCCAATTATTTCTTCAGCAACCATTGGCCTTCTAACCCCATCAGAAAGCTGAACAAATCTAATATTCATATCATCAAGATGGGAGCGCTCGATGAATAAAGGCCTATATTTTACGATGTCTCGATTTTTAGCAAACCACAATATGGCATCAAAAGTGTTGTCGAGAAGACCACTAGCCTTTCCAGTTGTTTTTCTAAAAATAATCTGCGAGCAAAAATTTCTATCACCAAAAATCTCATCCATCAACGCACGCACACGATGCACATTCTCATCGCCGATCTGCACAAAGATCGAGCCGCTCTCTGTCAACAGATCGCGCATCACGGTCAGGCGGTCGCGCAGATAAGCCAGATAGCTGTGAATGCCGTCCTTCCAGGTGTCACGGAACGCCTTGACCTGCTCGGGCTCGCGGCTGATGTCGGTCTGCCGGCCGTCCTGGACGTTGCGACTCTGGGTCGACACCTGCCAGTTCGAGTTGAACTTGATGCCGTAGGGCGGGTCGAAATAAATGCACTGGACCTTGCCGCGCAGGCTCTCGCGCTCGGCAAGGCTCGCCATCACCTGGAGACTGTCGCCCAGGATCATGCGGTTCGACCAATGCTGGTCGTGCTGGTAGAATTCGGCGCGCTGGTCGGGTTCGACGCCGTTGAAGTCGGCGAACAGGTCGGGCGCCTCGGTCCGCGCCTCGCGCGCCTGGGCGGTGCGGCGCTTGAGGTCGTCGATGATCGCCTTCGGGTGGATCTTCTCCTGGATGTAGAGCGGCGGCACGTTGACGACGAGGTCGGACCAGTCCTGCCGGTCCTTGCCGCGCCACACCAGCTGCGCGTCGGACAGCGTCAGCGTGCCGGTCTCGGCCAGTTCGGCCATCTGCTGCTCGGTGATGGTGATCCGTGCGCCGTTCCAGATTAGTTCGGGCACGCTCGGTTCCTGCTCTGTGCGCCGCGCGCCTTCGGGCAGGGGCCGGGTGCGCGGGTAATGCGCGGGCGGCATCGGCGCCGAATCCTCGTCGCGGCGGAAGAAGCTCTCCATCTCCGCCGTCGGGATGTTGCGCCGGGTCGCAGCCTCATGCTTTAGCGTGTCGACCGTCTTGCTCGCTTTGGTCGGGTTCGCCTTGGTGGAGCTTGCCTTGGCGGATTTGGGCGGGCGGGCCATCAGACGGTATCCTTGGACAGCAATTGATCGACCAGCACAGCGAAGTCTTCCTTCATCACCGCCCAGTCCCTGAATTCGGCGAAGCCCCAGCGGCCCCAGCCGCCGAGCGCGTTGACTCCTGGAACCCACAGGTCGCGGGTGGTCTGCGCCTTGGCCTTGTCGCTCTCGTCGCGCAGCCCCTTGACCTCCAGCACCAGGGTCAGCGGCGTGTCGCCGCCATCGTCGAGGCGGACGAGGAAGTCGGGCAGATAGCGCCGCATCGTGCCGCTTTCGAGATAGGGAATCTCGAAGCCCATCGCCTGGTTCTTGGCATACGCGAGGACTCGGGGGTGTTCTTCCAGCGTCAGCGCCAGCTGCTCTTCCCAGCTGCTGTCGAGCACGACATGGCTGATCTGGCATTTGGGCGGACGGGCACCGGTCGTCCAGCACGGCTTGGAGGTGATGAAATTGACATGGCGCGTCGAACCGCGCGGGTTGTAGGGATCGAGCACCGCCAGCATCCGCCCATCGCTGCCACGCGTGCAGGCGATGTCGATCTTCTCCGCGGCACGGGCCAGCTGGTCCTGGTAGAGGATGGCGCCGATCGGCACGCCGCGGGTGTCGAGATAGCCGCCGTCGAGCCAGCGGCGGGCAAGGCGCTGGATCTGCGGGAACAGGTGCTGCTTGGGAAAGCCGTCTTCGTCGCGGAAATGGGTGAAGAGCAGATGCTTGGCGAGGTTGTAGCTGATCTCCGACGGGCGCAGACGCTCCAGCACCTGCGGGGTGATAGTGACGCCGGCGCCGACGATCCCTTCCATCACGACGGAGGTCGGACCGATATCGGCCGGCGTGATCACCAGCCGGCTGTCCTCGGTGAACACCGCCTCCAGCCTGTCGGACGGCAGGTCGCGGCGATAACCGGTGACACGGGGAAAGACGATCTCCAGCCCGGCGCGCTCCCTGATCGCGTGGACGCGGGTTATCGGCTTCGGCTTGACCGGCTTCGTCGTTTGCGGCGCGGCGGCGAAGTCGAAGGGGATACCCATGATGTCGGCATATTCGACGTCGAACAGGCCGGTCTTCGGGTTGAGGTCGTAGGATTGGCGGCGCAGGCCGCGCCCGACCACCTGTTCGCACAGCAGCTGCGTCCCGAAGGCGCGGACGCCGAGGATGTGGGTCACCGTGTTGGTGTCCCAGCCCTCGGTCAGCATCGACACCGAGACGACGCAGCGGATTCGCTCGCCCAGCCGGCCCTCGCGGCCGACGGTGTTCATCACCTCGCGCAACAGGGCGCTCTCGCTTGCCTCGCCTTGGGCGCTGGCGGCACCGGCGCGGATGGCCATCTCGCGCTTGAACTGCTCGATCTCCGGTCCGGCGGCGTCGCGGAAGCTCTTGTCGAGCGCGTCGCCGGATTCGATCTGGCGGGAGTCGATCAGCAGGGTGCGCGGTCGCGGCAGCCGGGCGCCCTGGTCGTCGTAGTTGCGGAACAGTTCGAGATGCCCGGCGTGGAAGGAGGCGCGCTCGCCCTCCGCGGCATCGCCGCGCTCGAAGCCGGCGATCCATTCGAACACCAGCTTGGAGATCGCGGTGTTCTGGCACACCACGATGAACACCGGCGGCACCCCGATGCCGGCACGCCGCCAGCGCTCGAACTCACCCTCATAATGGCTGTAGAGCGCGTTGAGCGCCGTCTGGAGCTTCTGCGGCAGGCTGAACGGGCTGAGCTTGCCGGCCGCCGCCGCCGTCTTCGGCAAGTCCTTGCCGATATGCTGCCACAGGTCGCGGTAGACGACAGAATTGGTCTGCGCGAGGTTGTCGGTGACCGGCACACGGGGCAGCTTGACGATGCCGCTCTCGATCGCGTCCATCAGGCTGAAATCCGACACCACCCAAGGGAACAGGTAGCCCTCGGGATAGCCCGACCCGCGCAGGAAAAACGGCGTAGCCGACAGGTCATAGACTGCCCTGACCCCATTCGGCAGGGCGCGATCCAGCGTTTCGATGCCAGTGATCCACAGCCGGGCCGCCTCTTCGTTCGCGGCGGCCTCCTTCTTGTCATCGCCGGTCAGGGTGCCCTCGTCGTCGCCACCGACCTTGTGCCGGTAGCAATGGTGGGCCTCGTCGTTGATCACGGTGACGCGGTCGTAGGACAGCAGCTTGCCGCATGCCCTTGCCAGCATCTGGGCGTCGGTCTCGAGGGTCTTGATCGGTTCCCGCTGGTTGCCCTGCAGCAGGCTGCGCGAGATCTTGGTCGCCTCCAAGGTCTCGCGGTGCTGGAACGCGTGGTAGTTGGCGATCACAATCTCGGCACGCCGGATGTGCGGCAGCATCTCCGGCGGAACGATCTCGCGCGTTTCATAGTAATTGTCGGATTCGCTCGGCAGCAGCACGCGAAGGCGGTCACGGATGGTGATGCCGGGGGTGATGATCAGGAAGGCACGGGAGAAATTCTTGGAAGTCTTGTGGGCGGCGTTCACCGCCTGCCAGACGATCAGCATGGCCATGACCGTCGTCTTGCCGCTGCCCGTCGCCATTTTCATGGCAAGGCGGAACAGACCGGGATTGGCCTCCTCGTTGGCCTTGGCGATCTGATCGAGCAGTCCCTTGGTTACGGCACGCCTTGGCGCCACCTCTGTCAGCCAGATGATGGTTTCCACCGCTTCGATCTGGCAGAAGAACGGACGGGGGCCGGCGAAGCGATGATCGCGCCAGTGTTCGAGCAGCCGCTGAGTCGCTAAGGTCACACCCCAATCAGCGGGATTGCGCAGCGCGCGCCAACGCTCGACGTAACCGCGGATTTCGTTGATCAGCGCGTTTTCGCTGTAGGTTTCGATATTCAGCGACCCTTGGCCGGCCGGCCGCCTTTTGCGCGAGGCGGGGACAGGCACGATGAAGCGGGACGGACGGCGGCCTTTCCGGGGCTCGCTGTCGAGCGGTTGACCATCCTTGTCGAGAGGATGGTGCAATTCCGGCGCACGGTATGGTGAGTTCAGAATCGGTCGCTCGTAAAAGCTGTTCAACGGCTTATTCCTGCTTCACAATCATATGGCGTCAAAAACCCACGGCACCCTGCAAGAGAGTTAATACTTTTTCTTAGCTTTGTATGCAACTGGCCCCCTAACCCCAACACCGTGTTGTTAAGGCGATAAAACCGAAATCAATACCCTAGATACAGGGGATTATATTAAAAATGCTCCAACATGTTGTGTGTTGATGCCTTAAAGACACGGTATTGCCCCTAACCTGGGCAATTCACCAGAGCTGAAACTGGCGGCGGTGGGCGTGAGTTTAAGCCGCTGAATTCGGGTATGCTTTTGATGCTGAAGCAGCCTCACCACGGATCAATGGAGTTTATGCCCGCCATGGCCGGAGAGTACCGGGATTCTGCCCGGCCTGTCACCGGTTGCCGGCAAGCTGGTTCACGCCGCCTACGATGCCGGCGTTGTGCTGCTGGCCGAGATTGATCGGCGGCTCGGGATTTGCGAGCGCCTAGCGCGCTGCATCGAGGATCCGCGCACTCCCAAGCGCATCCGGCACACGCTGGCGGAGATGATCCGCGCTCGTGCGCTTGTTACCTACCCTCTCGTCCTGCGCCGCCCCCCTGGATCAGAGGACATCGCGACATTTATTCGGCAGACAACGCTAAGTTCGAACAAATGTCGCGATGTCCTCGATCAGGCCTCCACGCCCGCCATCCGCCCTCATCATCCCAACGACCGCCGATAAGTGTCTTTTGTCGGCGATCGTCGGCTTGACGCCGCCGCCGCCCTCGGCGACCCTGTCGCGCCCGCCCAACCCGCGCCGAGACCCTGCCCGTGCCGCTTCCCGCTCCGCTGCCCCCGGACACCGCCCCGGCGCCGACGATCGCCCTCGATGCCGACGCCGCCGAGCGGCTGCGCCGGCTGCGCGCCGAGGCCACCGCCGCCAACACCGCGCGGGCCCAGCGCAGCGACACCCGCTACCTCACCGCCTGGGCCGAGCGGCGGCTCGGGCTCGACCTCACCGACCCGGCGGCCCTGCCGCTGCCGGCCGAGACGGTGGTGACCTTCGTCCTCGACCATGTCGACCTGACCGGCGACGGCATCAGCCTGCCGGCCACCGTCGACGCCGCCCTGGTCGCCGCCGGGGTGAAGCGCCGGCCCGGCCCGCTCGGCTTGGCCACCACTGAACGCCGGCTCGCCACCCTGGCGGCGCTGCACCGCGCCCGCGGGGTGCCCAGCCCCACCCTGCATCCCGGCGTGCGCGACCTGCTGCGCCAAGCCCGCCGCGCCCTGGCCGCCCGCGGCATCACCCCCCAGGCCAAGCGCGCCGCCACCCGCGACGAGGTGCTCGGGCCGATGCTCGATGCCCTGCCCGACGATGCCCGCGGCCTGCGCGACCGCGCCATTCTTGCCGTCGCCTTCGCCAGCGGCGGCCGCCGGCGCTCCGAGCTGGTAGCGCTGCGTCTGGCCGACGTCACCGCGGCCGGGCGCGACTTTACCCTGCGGATCCGCCGCTCGAAGACCGACCAGCAGGGCGCCGGCACCGACGTGCCGGTGAAGCGTGCCGCCGCCGACGCACTGCGCCGCTGGCTGCGGCTGCTCGCCGACCAGGGCATCACCGACGGGCCGCTGTTCCGTGAGCTGTCGCGGCGCGGCCGGGTGGTGCGGCGGCGGGGCGCGGAGGGCGGGGCCAAGCCGCTGGACGGGCGGGTGGTGGCCGAGGTGGTGAAGCGCGCCGCCCGGGCCGCCGGCCTGGATCCGGCCGCCTACGCTGCCCACTCGCTGCGCTCGGGCTTCCTCACCACCGGCGGGCGCGACGGCATCCCGCTCGACCTGCTGATGCAGCTCTCCGGCCACAAGAGCCACCGCATCGCCGCCCGCTACTTCCAGGCCGGCGCCGTGCACCAGAACCCGGCCGCCGACCTGCTGTAGAGGAGCACGCGGTATTGTAGAATTTGTCGGTCTCAGGCGTTGATGGGAACGGAACGATCTTCGGCGACCAAGTTGTGCTGATAAATGGCAATGCAGCTGGCTTTTGAGCGAGAAGAATCTGTGAATGTCGTCTCTTCATGAGACGACTTCGCAATGCTGACAGCCCCCGCCCTGGTTGGCCGGGTTTCCAAATTGTCAGCCCTGCAACGCCGAGGTGGTGACCCTAACTAACAAGCTCTTAGGCCTCCTCTCGCTCACTGCCGCAGAGGTCGAAAATTGCTTTTGATGGCGGATTCCGCAGAGCATATATCCGGCGCTTGCACTCACCTATTACGCAAAAATTCAGATATAACACCCTATCAACCTGCAAATTATCGTGCTATGAACGCATCAGGCTGGGCTTTGATGCGCTGTTTATCTGATGGAGTAAAAAATGGATGGGCAGATCCCGACATCGTTGCTGCGCATGGCGCGTGAGAAATCTGGGATGAGCCAGGGAGCCTTGGCGGCGGAACTGGGTGTAAGCGGAAGTGTGGTTTCTCGGCTGGAATCATCTGACCGAGCCGATGGGAAGATGGCGCAACGGTATCTCGTTGCTTTGAAAACGGAACTCGCCGCTGAGATCATCCAGTTTTTTACAGACCGGTGGCGTCATATTGAACGGCCCGATTTCCTGCATCCGGAGCGGGACGTGATTTGGAGCGCGGAACGGGCTTTGCAAGCGCTTGCCGAGTTTGAAAACGATGCGCAGTTCGATGTTATCCTTCGGGATCCCCTCACCCAACTACGTGCCAGAATTCTATCCGAAGTCGACTTCGTCAGGCACATGGAGCATGGTATAGCATTTGTAGGTGACATCGGCGTAGGCAAGACGACGGCCCTCTCGTTTGTCACCAATCTAGTAGTCGGCGACAGCGAAAAGCAAAAAAGCGTATTCCCTACCGGGAGCGGCCGCACAACTGTGTGTGAGGTGGCCATTAAAATTGCTCCTGCGTTTGGCATTGCAGTGGATTGCCTGACAGAAGAACAGATCCGAGGGTTGGTGACAGACCTTGTGAATGGGCTTGTGTGTGGGAAAAACGGCCCTCCAAGCGAGATCGAGCGCGTTATACGCAATATGGCGGATGTTCGTCGAATTACTATCCGAGCTAAAAACTCATCTGAAAAGCCTGCTACTATCGATTATCTGAAGAAGCTCATTGAATCATTCAGCGATGTCGAAGGTATTATCGCCGAAGTAATGGCTCGGATGAAACTTGAAAGCCGTACTGAGACGCAGTTAATACTGTCAAAAGATACTGAAGGAAGTATGGAATGGTTGGCTGAAAACATCAGCAAGATAAACTATGGGCAACACCCTAAATTCTCAGTTCCGCAGCGGATAACCGTTCTATTGCCGCTTGAAGCGCTAAGGGAAACACCTTACCTGATCAGCGTTATCGACACCAAAGGTGTCGAAGGCACTACTCAGAGGCCAGACTTGATGGCCCAAATTGAGGACTCCAGAACGGTTACCGTTCTATGCTGTAAATTTCCAGACGCTCCTGGAAATACGCCGCTTTCGATTATGCGGGAGGTCGTCGAGACGGGGTCTGACGCACTGGATGCCGAGCGTTTGTGCCTGCTCGTTCTTCCCCGGGAAGATGAAGCCCTAAAGATTGTCGATGACTCCGGGACTACCCCTACAACCACCGAAGAAGGATATGCGATTAGAGAAGCTCAAATTGATCAGCAGTTTGTCACTGATGGCTTGGTCAATATTCCGGTGAATTTCTATCAGGTCGGCACGGACGAGCCTGAAGACGTATGGCTGTGGCTAACCTCGCGCATTGGTGCGATTAGAAAAGCAAAAGTGGAGCGCATCCGACGCCATGTCATGGCGGCAGAAGATCTCGTTATCAACGCCGATGTCGCTAAAACGCGACAAGCTCGACGCACCATTGCGGAAGCTATAAGTAAATCTGCTGAACGCTTTAGGGAGTTGCCAAATGCTATTAGACCAGCCCATGCCAATCTAGTTGCAGAGGCCAAAAAGACGCACCAGAGTTCTGTGGCTGCCTCGGTGAACCGTCGAGGGGTCTGGGAAAATTTCCCTGTCGCGCACATACTTGGTCAAGGTGTTCGCATCGATGCAAACCTCCGAACCCGCGATATCTTCGTTCGTATTGATGAAACGATAGAGGGCTTGAAGGCCAACTTTTCGCATCTAGCGGACATAGCGCAGTTTCTTGAAAACCTTAAAGAAAGCGTCACGGAATGGCGCAAGGAGTTTCTGTCCCGTACCGCTCTTGCGGGTCGAACTCTGTTCGCGCCTCACTTGATCCAAGCTAGCGCCATGTGGTCACAGTGTGAGGCGAGATATGGAGCGGGTGGAGGATACCGTGTGAACGTCGCGGATATTTTCCAGGCCCATTTCGAAGAGGATCAGACGGCAATTGCGACCTTGAAAAAAGTTGAGGGACAGGTTGTAGCGATTTGGTCACAAATTGTTATCGACCCTCTGGAGGCGGCGGCTTCGTTCAGTGATGACGAGTAGTTAGTTGCCGTCCCGGCTCGGCTCTAATCTGTACACAGTGATAACGCCCGCGCTGCCGATTTAGGGGCGCGGGCGTTATCATTGCGATTGACGCACGCTCGACTGAACCGCGTCGAGTTTCCCGGAGACTCCTTTCTGAAAGAATGGGGGCATCATGACAAAACCGGCATCACCCAAATACGCCTCTGAAGTCCGCGATCGGGCGATGCGGATGGTGTTCGAGCACGAAAGGGTGACGCTATAGAACGGGCAGAAAACTACGCCAAGCGGACAGAACCGGAACAGATGGTCAAATTGGGCCGGATGAAACCTGCTTCCATCCAATTTCGGGAATAACTTGTTGTCTTCTTGACGCGCCCGCGCATTAGGGTGCAGATCAAAAGCGATTAGAGATGAGGAAGATCAAGGGGTTTAACCCACTCGGCTGGGGTTTTAGTAAGAGCTATTAGGCACGCAGGCTACGGATCAGAACGACCAAAGACACAGCTGCGGTTGCCACACCCAGCCACTCCTTCACCGCTAGCGCCCAATCCCTTGCATCTTTCGCGAGGCCCTCGCTCATGTCCTTTTCAGCCTTTGACGACATTATCATCCTCCTTCTCATCCAGCGTCGAGAGCAAGGCAGCAACGCCGCAATCTTCCGTCGCTACGTTACCTGCCAATTCCATGTGGACGGCCGTCCTTGCCACATCGTCCGCCCGCTGCCGGGATTCGGCGTACAAGCGCTCATGATCTGCCAGCGCCTGCTTGTGGGCGTTTTCACGCCACGCCCTAAACGAACTCGTAAGGTGCGCCGCCCTATAGTCCAGTTCATCAAGAAATGTACGATCCAGTTCTAGAGCGCTGTAGTTCGCACTTCTCTCGTATTTGGCCTTACGGTCAAGTAGGACGCCCTCGACAAGCGCCAGTACCGTATTTAACATATTCGGCGGGCATAAAATTTCTGCGTGGTCAATTTTATATGGCAAGAACTGGTTTTCAATCTCCATAATTCTGTATTCTGTCAACCACTCTGTCAGAGTCCTAGCGTCAATGCGCTCGAGTCGCATTCTTTGAATTATTTTGCCATCGCTGCCAGGCACCGCTACAGGCGCTCTATAGATGATCGGTGGCAGTGTTGATGCCCAATAGCGTCTGGAGTCGTTATTAGCCAACTCCTCTGGGATCTTTACCGTTTGGTTGTTAACGATCTCAAACGAAACCGTCCGCAAGGCTTTGCGGCCGTCGTGAACCCCGGAGTGGCGGTTTAGCACATGCCCTGTGCCGCGTCCTGCTGGCGGCGGGAAACCTAGCCAGAACCATGGTGCGTCACGGTAACGCCACTTGGCCTGCCCAGTCGGCCAAATGCCTATATGACTGTCAAAGCGCAGATAAGGGATCACGCAACCGTGCTGGAAGCCCAAGGTTAAGCTGATGTGCTCGACCCATGCGATCTCGCCATCCACCTCGTCGCCATCGACTGTCAAACGCGCCGTCGCTGCGGAGCGCACGATGCTCGTCAGGAGCACACTTGGCCACGTCCAAATCTCGGAGTGCTCGAAACATGCAGGGTCGCCGCCCAGATCGCACTTCCATCCGACGACCTCGCCCGTTTCGTGAGCCCATGACGGCATCGCGCGCAGGGCATATATGTCGCGGAAATAGGACTCCAAGCCATAGCGGAGTTCGATCTCCCTCAGCTTAGTGCGCAGCAATTCGGCCACCCGGACCGCGGGTTCAGATTCGGTCTCCATGCGGGTAGCCGCTTGGTCGAAGTGGCTGACATCGCGAGTCAGTTCCAGGATAGCTCTTGATTCCGTCATGCCGGAGATGTATGGCACCGCCGCCAAGGCAATTCTCAAGTATCCCCGCGGATCAGCACGCAGCGTCGCATTCATCTTGCGCTTATCGTCAGGGCAGATCCGATAATAGGCCAGATAGTTTTCCGCCTTCGCAGTGCCGTCGTCGGTTTCGTCCTTCTTGGTCTTGTAGATGCCCGCCTTCTTTGCGATGTCACGCAGGACAGTATTTCTTCTATTTTTACCGCTGCTTGACTTCATCCTCTCCTTAACGCGGTCGAGGATAAGTCCGAGGTTCTTTGCGATGCTGATGCGCACCTTAGATGGCAAGCTACCTTTGTAATTTTCGATCGCCCGGCGGATACGCTCTGCCGGAGCGTCTTCTGCCTGCTTCACGAGATCGGCGACGGTCTCGGCTGCCGGATCCTGGGCACTCTTGTCCATATCCATCATGCTCCTCTCCCTTCACCGAATCCCGCGGCGGTAACGCCGCGACCGTTTCGACCGCCACATCCACAATGCGGTCATCACGTCACCGTCAGCGGCCACAACGACCGCCATACGCCGCAGCGCATTGATCTGCGACCGGGGTGTGCCTTCGGCAGCAAGCTCTGCCGCCGCATGGCGCGATAGCGTCACGCTCCGCGCTCCGCCGCCCACCGGAAGCTCTCGCCCCCAAGTCAGCACCGTCTCGATGTCCACGGGGGAGATGCCCCGCTCGTCTATCCGTAACCGCGCATGCGCTGTCATTACCGTCATGGCAAACCTCCGTTTCGTCGCCAACGGCAGGATTTTGCGCTACTCGCCGCCATACTCGGCCATCCAAGGCACTGTTGAGTGAAAAGAAATTGAGTAGCTAATAGGGCTCTATTTGCATGGCTCAAATCAGCTAAGCTGTATAGCTGTATTTAAAGTTTCGAGCTTGGTCAGTCGGGGGGACATCTGCAGCCGACCCTTTGCCGGGGTGACCCAAGAATGTTTCTAAGCCGCTGTTCGACGAAATGGGGGCCATCGGCACGCTGCCGGTGGCCGTGACAACGCACACTACATCCAGGACCTGCTGGACGCGCGGCTGCGGGAGGTCTGGCTTCCGACTCGCTTTGTCGCTTCACAAACGCCACGGTATCGCCGCCCGCTACTTCCAGACCGGCACCGTGCACCAGAACCCGGCCGCCGACCTGCTGTAGGTCGAGAGGAGCTCAACGACTGCGACGCAGATGGCGAAAAAACACGGTCAAGAAAAAGGCCGCCACCAAATAGGTGCGGCCTTTCAGGTTTCGGTTCGGGGAGGATGAGAACCTGAGATGACCATAGGCTTCTCCACGTTAATGCTCTGTGAACAGCACCACAAATCCGCCCTTCTACTCCCTTATTGTAAAACCTTGATCAGAACAGCGGGAGCTGGATGCGCCCGCCATCGTCCGTGTGGGCTTTGGCGGCGCACACCGCGGCGTCCTGAGCGCCGGTCATCGTCCGGGCACTTCCAGAGCGGACCGGCTCTCCAGCAACGGTGACGGTCCAGCTCCACAAATCCGGCCCGCGCCAGACCACCGCCAGATCGCACCCATGCATCCGCGTCACCGCGTGGCGTGTCGTCCAGGTCGTTGTCGTTGGCATGCCGGCCCCTCCACAAGCTGCGGCTCGCTGTACCACAGGACGACGGTGGCCAGTAAGCACGCCATGTGGAAGCGGTCATCTGAGCAGATGCTCGCTTGCGCCTGCGCACTTGCTGATGCGGTTCTCCGGCCACAAGAGCCACCGCATCGCCGCCCGTTACTTCCAGACTGGCTCCGTTCACCAGAACCCTCCCGTTGACCTGCTGTAGGTCCGAGGAGCGCATTGTTCAGTGAGCACCCGTTGCGCTGCCGCCAATCCACGCAAATTCCAGACAGCACACTGAAATCTACTAGTTTATGGATAAGCTAAATTTCAACCTTAGAGAATGACTCTCATTTCTCTTTTGTTCATTTCTGTTATGTAATTAACCAACACCAATCTCGAGTGGACGCAAAAATCTCTCTGATTGATATAGCGGGTTGCATTCCGATAGCCGCCTGTGGCATTTGAAACTGGTGCACGGCAAGAGTGTGCAACTAGGTTAAGAGCGTGTGATGCTATTCCCGGCGCAGTTCATCCCGAAACACCGGATCATCATCGACACGTGCTCGCTTATGGACCCGGTGGGTCGAGAGTATATCGCCACGGGACTCTGGCCGCTGCTCAAGCAATCGTCTCGCAGGCTGGTGATTCCAGAACGGGTTTGGGCGGAACTGCAGCGCTTGTCGACGTCCGGAGACGGTGATCGGGAGCGTCTGGCGCAGGCGGCCAAGACCTTGGTTGAGCGGCTACGAGCTGACGGATGCGCAGAGGTTTTTGGCGACCCTGGTGATCCGTTCGCCGATGCAGTGATCGCCTCGGTGGTAACGCGGTACCGGACCAAACTCGATATGCTGGTCATCACACAAGACAGGGCCCTCGCTCAGCTCCTTCTCGGCATCCGAAACGCCGACGCAATCAACTCCCGTTTCGATCTTACGATCGCCCGTATCCGTACATCGGGGCTTGAACAGTGGCAGGCGTCCGACACTGCCTGGACGAAGTCGCATGGGCCAGCCTCCAGCAACCATGCTCCCAGGTCCAAGTCTCAGCCCAAGCCGAAACCGGCAGCCTTCGCACTCCCGGCTCAAATTGTGGCGGGAACGCCGCAGCCAATCCGGGTGTCTACGATCCCCGGAGAGGGTCAGACCGTTGCGACAGAAGCAGGGATGGCCTTCACCCTTGGACGGGCGCTCGCGAATGGTGGTGAGGGCACCATCCATGAATTGGGTGGAGGAAAGGTCGCCAAGATTTACAAGGCTGAACGCCTCACAGATCGGACGCTTGCCAAGTTGAAGATCATGACGGCTAAGCCAGTGTCCGTCCGCGGCGTGTGCTGGCCGGAAGACGTGCTCTACAACAGCCGTCGTGAGCCGGTCGGTTATCTGATGCCCAAAGCAGAAGGCATTTCACTGGACACGTCCGTCTTCAAGAAGCCCCTTCTGCAGAAAAAACTACCGGAATGGAAGCGCGTAGACCTCGTGCGTGTTGCCATTCGAGTCGCAGAGATCGTGGGCGAATTGCACAGCCGCAACGTGATCATGGGTGACATCAACCAGGGCAACATCCTGGTGAAACCTGACGGAACAGTCACGTTCGTTGATCTGGATTTGGCGCAGATCGATGGTTACCCCTGCCCCGTTGGCATGATCAACTTCACACGTCCGGAACGGCATGGCCGGGACTATTCGACGTACCTGCGTGACTTCGACGACGATCGGTTCGCACTCGCCGTCATGCTGTTCATGATCCTGGTTCCTGGAAAGCCTCCCTACTCGCACGCAGGCGGCGGCGATCCAGGTGAAAACATCCGCAAGAGGCATTTCCCCTATCCTTTCGGCCAGCGGGGCAGCGACGGTGTGCCTGACGGTCCCTGGCGCTTCATCTGGAGCCACTTTTCACACAAAGTGAAGGAAGCCTTTCACCGCGCCTTTGCGGAGGGCGTGTTGATGGAGCCTGCCGAGTGGATGAAGGTCCTAAAGACCTATGAGTCGGCGATCACCAGGGGGAAGATGGATCTTGAGCAAGGCAACGAGATCTTCCCAACCCGGATTAAACGCCTCTCAGCAGAGGTTCAAAGCCTCTTCAACATCCAGCAGAAGGAGATGGTCGAGTTCTCCTGCCGGACATGTTCCAAAACCTTCGAAATGGCCCGCTCGCGGGTTGACCGGCTGAACTTCACGCCAGACCGATGCCCCGACTGCAAGAAGGCCGCACGCCTGCAGCGTGATGCCAGCTCCGCCGATGTTACGTCCTCGGGCCCGACAAAGTCGGTTCTACGACCAACTGCCGGCGCCCTGCGACAGCCGACTGGTACACAGAGCCGGCCAAGGCCGTATGTCAATCCAACTCGGAGCGCGCCACCACGGATGGGACCGACGCCAATCTCGCCGCCCTCCTGGAACGCCCCGGGCGAAGGGCTGCTGATAAAACTCCTCCGAAAATTGTTCGAGTGAACATCGATGTCCAAAAACGAATTGATCCTCAGCCATCATGAGCTGATTGAGAACCCCACAGCCCGCGTCCCCGTTTGCCTAGTACTGGATGCCAGTCCATCCATGAGCCAACGGCACCGTGGCGACCAGATGACGGCGATCGAAGCGCTGAATGCCGGAGTGAAGGCGTTTTACGACGCTGTCGCAGACGACGAGATCGCGCTGTATTCCGCTGATGTCGCCGTCATCAGCTTTTCCGAAATGGCGAAGGTCGAGGTTGATTTCGGGTCGGTCGAGCGCGGTACTCCTCACATCGATATCCATGATGGCGGTGGCACATCAATCGGAAGCGGGGTGAACGCCGCGCTCAATCTTCTGGAGCAACGTAAGCAGCAGTACAAGGAAACGGGGGTGGATTATTACCAGCCCTGGCTGGTGCTGATGACTGATGGCGCGCCAACGGACAAAACCCACATCGAGGCTTCCAGAAAAGTTGTCGATCTCATCAACAGGAAAAAGTTGACGATCTTCCCGATCGGCATCGGTTCCGAGGCAGAGCTTGGCACGCTGGCCATGTTCAGCCCGACCTGCCCACCGCTGCGGCTCCAGGGACTGCGGTTCGCCGAATTCTTCGAGTGGCTGTCCAAGAGTGTGGCGGCGACCTCGCGCTCGACGCCCGGTGAAACAGTGAAGCTGGACGTCGAGGGGATAAAGGGCTGGGCGGAACTGTAACAATGAAGGCGACCCTAGTGCCACGCGGTGGCTTTGCCGTGCAGATCGGCCGCGCCCATCAGGCCGGAGGATTGCCGTGTCAGGATGCGGCAAGACTGCGGCGCATCAGGCGTTCTGGCTTCGTCACCGCGGTAGCGGATGGCGCCGGCAGCGCACGCTATGCCGCCGATGGTGCTCGGGTCGCGGTCAAGGCTGCGGTCGAGGCATTGGAAAAGAATCCGCGCGCGGTGCTGGCGCAGGCGGACCATCGGTATGTTCTCGATCATGTGCGGGAACGCATGGCAGCGCGGGCGGCAGAAATCGGCTGTGATCTTCGTCAACTCGCCTCCACCTTGATGGCAGTCCTCGCGCACAAATCGGCTGAAGGGGTGGACTGGCTGGCGTTCCACGTCGGGGATGGCGTGATCGCTGCCGATTTTGGCACGGGCCCTGAAGTTCTCAGCCGGCCAGAAAACGGAGAGTTCGGGAACTCGACCTACTTCGTCACCGATGCCAGTGCACACGATCATTTTCGCGTCTACCGCGGCAGCGCGCCATGGTCCGCATTTGCCCTGATGACGGACGGTGCGGCAGAATGCCTGTATCAGCGTTCGACCAGAAAGCTCGCCGGCGCCGTCGGTACCATGTTTGATTGGTCACGGAGCCTAGACGCTCGACGGTTCACCAAAGCGCTGGAACAGAATTTGGCTTCGGTCATCGCCCCACGGACCACCGACGATGCAACACTGTCTGTCGTCTGTCTCGGCCCTCGAATGGGCACAGTGAAGGATGTGCCGCCTCGCGCATCAGCAGTGCACACGGGTGTAGGGCCATAACCTTCAGCGCCGCTCTCTGCAGGAACAGTGCCCAACAGCGGTATATTGGGCTCCGCCAGGAACGAGGTGAACCAGCAATGCTGGGTCGGCAGCATGAACCCCTCGTAAAGAAGTACGCGCGTCCGTGCGGCCCTTTGTAGGGCTGCATCACGCGTGCCTATGACTGCAAGCTTTGGTCTCGTAGGAGCAGTCGGCGGTCGCTTTGATCCCGAAGAAGCGGCTGGCGCGCGGCGCGCGCGCCGGTGGCGCGGACTGCGCGCGCGCTGCGCGCAGCGCCGGCGCGCACCATGGCGCGCGCGCCAGCGACCTGTTGTGGGGTTAGGACACGCGCGCGCCGGACCGCGCGCGCTCCGATCCCGAGCTGGCGCGCGGCGCGCGCGCACCGATGGCGCGGAGTGCGCGCACGCTGCGCGCAGTGCCGGCGCGCACCATGGCGCGCGCGCCAGCGACCTGTTGTGGGGTTAGGACACGCGCGCGCCGGACCGCGCGCGCTCCGATCCCGAGCTGGCGCGCGGCGCGCGCGCACCGGTGGCGCGGAGCGCGCGCACGCTGCGCGCAGTGCCGGCGCGCACCATGGCGCGCGCGCCAGCGACCTGTTGTGGGGTTAGGACACGCGCGCGCCGGACCGCGCGCGCTCCGATCCCGAGCTGGCGCGCGGCGCGCGCGCACCGGTGGCGCGGAGTGCGCGCACGCTGCGCGCAGTGCCGGCGCGCACCATGGCGCGCGCGCCAGCGACCTGTTGTGGGGTTAGGACACGCGCGCGCCGGACCGCGCGCGCTCCGATCCCGAGCTGGCGCGCGGCGCGCGCGCACCGGTGGCGCGGAGCGCGCGCGCCGGCGCGCACCATGGCGCGCGCGCCAGCGACCTGTTGTGGGGTTAGGACACGCGCGCGCCGGACCGCGCGCGCTCCGATCCCGAGCTGGCGCGCGGCGCGCGCGCACCGGTGGCGCGGAGCGCGCGCACGCTGCGCGCAGTGCCGGCGCGCACCATGGCGCGCGCGCCAGCGACCTGTTGTGGGGTTAGGACACGCGCGCGCCGGACCGCGCGCGCTCCGATCCCGAGCTGGCGCGCGGCGCGCGCGCACCGGTGGCGCGGAGTGCGCGCACGCTGCGCGCAGTGCCGGCGCGCACCATGGCGCGCGCGCCAGCGACCTGTTGTGGGGTTAGGACACGCGCGCGCCGGACCGCGCGCGCTCCGATCCCGAGCTGGCGCGCGGCGCGCGCGCACCGGTGGCGCGGAGCGCGCGCACGCTGCGCGCAGTGCCGGCGCGCACCATGGCGCGCGCGCCAGCGACCTGTTGTGGGGTTAGGACACGCGCGCGCCGGACCGCGCGCGCTCCGATCCCGAGCTGGCGCGCGGCGCGCGCGCACCGGTGGCGCGGAGTGCGCGCGCGCTGCGCGCAGTGCCGGCGCGCACCATGGCGCGCGCGCCAGCGACCTGTTGTGGGGTTAGGACACGCGCGCGCCGGACCGCGCGCGCTCCGATCCCGAGCTGGCGCGCGGCGCGCGCGCACCGGTGGCGCGGAGTGCGCGCGCGCTGCGCGCAGTGCCGGCGCGCACCATGGCGCGCGCTGTGCGCGCCTCTGCCTGTCGAGCGCGCAAGTCTTCAGCGACCGCGCGCCTACAATGATGACGGAGAGGTGCGCGCAGACTCAACACGCCCCAGCGCAGGCACGACCGAGGGCGTCAGCCTGAGGCAGGTGCGCACTCTTGGCCGGGCACCGCGTCTCACCCTGACGGAGAGCTTGGCTGGGAGAATGGATCAGCTGTCCAGCAGCTTGCCAATCGGTGGTCGCGACGGATGCAGGATCACCCCAGCACCGCTATTTGCGATCTCGACCCGCGCATCGGGATAGGCTGCCAGTGCCACCGTCAGAGCCTCGAGGAAGGGCCGGCGGAAAAATCTCGGTTCCTTGAAGCCGCCGCCGAACTGCGCATGGAGAGCGGTCCACGACACCGGCATCGGCTTGGCCAAGGCATGCAGCCGGTAGGCGAGCCAAACATAGATGTCGAGGGACATGGAGCGGTCACGCAGATGCCGGACCGCGGCGTCGAGCAGGGGGACCGGATGCTGCCGGGCGGTGTGATAGAACACCTCGTCGAGGATCACGGCTTCGTCGAACAGGCGCGGCAGGGGTCTGTCGTCGTTGTCATCGAAGATCAGGCCGCGGCGGACAACGCCGCCTTTATCGAACCCGGCAGCACCACCTTCAGCCTCCCAGAAGAACTTCATGGAGCAGGCGGCGATCCGCATCGCCTGCTCCCGGAAAGCCTTCGCTGTCTCGCCGCCGACCGATACCCCCATGGCCTCCAGCCATGCCCGCATTGACCGCCCGAGGGCGATCTCCCGGCTGTTCGTCCTGACGGCCTGGGTGATGAGATAGATCAGGATCATCCTGGCTCGGGCGCCATAGGGCACACCGAACAGCCGGAGGTGATCGCCGATCTGCAGCCGACCAGGCTCCACGACCAGCCGCATCTTGTGTCCCACACGTTCCCACGCCTGATCGTCGGGAATCCGGCGATGCGGGAGAGCGGTCAAACACAAACCCGAATATGTGTAGCCATGGGTGCCCTGCTCATCGCCAAGAACCCCTGCCGCGATGTCAACAAGGTTGGCGTCGGCGCTGGAAAGGGCAGCCTCCCGGCCGCCGGCGATGATCACGTCGTGTAATTCACCCATGGCGACACACGGTGACGCCTCCGGATACTCTGCGTCAAGTGTGGGGTTGGGGCACGAAGCCAGTTGGAGATAGTAGATTCTCTATTAGTTGCTTTGTGTTCCAACCCCACGGGATAACCCGGCTCCGCGTGTCCCAACCCCACGGACCCGTGTCCCAACCCCACGGGACAAGCCGCCAGCCTGTGGATAAGCGGGGGAGCGGGAGAGCGGCGAGCAGGCCGTTGGAGTGGCTGTTCCCACCCTTGCCTGGCGAATCGGAGAATGGACGGTGGTGGCCATCGTCGGAACGCCCACCGCTTCCGGATTGATGGCTTGCCCCTCCTCGAGGGAGGCGGGAACGCTGTCGGTACATGGATGACAAGCTCGCGATGAGCAACGGTCACGAATGGCTGCAGCCCCGGCGTCACCGCGACATGGTACAGATCCGTCTGTTGATGTCGCCGCCCCCGCTCCGCCCCTCGCAACTGGAAAGGCGTCTGCTTCGTCATGTTCATCATCTCCGAGGCGGAGACCGCCGCGGTGCTGGCCGCCTATCGAAGAGCCGGTGAGTGGGCGGCGGTCGTCGAGCTGCGCCGGCTGTTCGCCGGCATTCAGGACAACGCGTCAGCCCTCCGGGCGGTGCGGGCCATCGTGTCCCGTGCCGCGGCGCTGGAGCGATGATCCGCGGCCACGTGAACGCGCCAAGCAGACTTCGGGAACAACGCCTGTGAAGCGGGGACGTCACCGCCCCTCGTACTCCAAAGAGCGGTGAAGCGCCTCGGATCCGGCGCAATGGTCGCCAAACCAACGGCAGATCACCTCGCCCCGCTCCGGCACCCCCACCACCGCAGGATCACATCTCGATCCCGCGGTACCGCGTCGATGCCAGGAGCTGTTCGGCGCTGCTCTTCACCCACTCCGCGGTCCATGCGCCTTTCCCGTTGGGGGTCTTCCTCAAATACTGGAGCAGGCCGGCAAGTTGTTGCAGATCCGCCGGATCGGGCCGCTGCCGCAGGACGTCCAGCTCCCGTTTCTGGCGGCGGATGGTGTCCTCATCGTCCAGCAACCGGGCAATGAGCTGGTCCGGAGTGGCCGGCTTCCCATCGAGGGCGACGCCCGTGCGTTCGACCTCCCGTACCACCTCGCGCACCAGGGGCGGGCGGGCCAAAACCGCGGCGGCCTCCTGGCGCGCCCGGTCACGCTCCTGTTCCGCCATGGCACGGGCCTGTTTGTCGGCGTGCGCCACCCGCCGGGCCTGCCGCAGCGCCATCAGCAGCCGGACCGCGGCGCCGGCGGCGCCGGCGGTCACGTCCCAGCCGTCCGGCAACTCCACCTCCAACTGCGTCGCCAGGTCGGCGGCGGTCTGGCGCTGCTTTGGACTGGGCGGCGGCGCGTTGGTGCGCGCCCGCTCCTCGGCGATGGTGGCGCGCAGCCGCTCCGCGCGGTCCTTCCACACCAGGAGCTGATCGAGAATCGGCTTCATCCGGGCCGCCGACACCCTACCGCGGCCGGCGCGGACCGCCGCGACCTCCATCGCCAGAGCGACATGCCGCGCGGCCGCCGCCGCACCGGCGGCGCAGCGCCGCTGCTCGGCGACATGGGCCTCGCGGGCTTGGCGAACCGCATCGGCCTCGCTCTCGGCCATCCGGTTGGCCAAGCCGAGACCATGGTCGCTGGCGCGTGCCCGGTCGGGCGCGCGCAGCGCCACCTCGGGCCGTCGGCGCTTGGCCGGACGATCGATGCCGGTTTCGGCGAGGCGGCCGCCATGCCACGCCGCGGCGAGCTGGATGCCGCGCTCCTCCGCCACCGCGTTGATGGCGGCAGCCACCACCTCGCGGCGCCAGGCGCGCAGCGCCGCCGGGCCGGCGAGGACCGGACGCGCGCCACCGCCGCCCTTCACCCCGGAACGCCCGGCCGGCGCGGCCTCCCAGGCGCCATCGGCGCGCCGGCTGCAGTGGCGCGCGGCGACGGTCATGTGGAGGTGGGGCTGATACTCGCCCTTGCCGTTGCGCGCGTGCACCGCCCAATGAGCAGGGTGCCCGGCCTGCTCGAACCAGGCGGCGATGCGCTCGGCCACCGCGCGGCGCGCGGCGGCATCCATCTCGCAAGGAAGCTCGGCGATGACGCGCCGGGCGACCACCCCGTTCTTGCGCGTGGTCGCATCGGCGCAGGCGTCGAGTGCCGCGCGCATCTCGGCGCGCCCCTGCCCCCCTTCGCTCTCCAGCTCGTCGGCGCGGCTGCGGTGGCGCTCGACACGCGCGTCATAGTCGAGCCCGCCGGCCGCGCGCCGCGCGCCGCCATTGGCGTGGGTGATCGAGGTGACGCGCGCGTGGAAGGTCCGGCCGCCTCGGCCGACACGACCGGAGGCTTTCGGCGCGCGCGCGGCGACCTCGCGGTAGCGGCCAACTTCCCAGTCCTCTTCGGCGCGCGCAGGCATGCGCTCCTCCACCCTTGACCGTTTTGACAGTGATCCATGCCCAAATACCTTTTTGATGAAAAAGTAATTGGGCATGGATCACTGTCTGTTGGGGTAGGCTATACCGAAATCGCATGCAATTCCAGGAGGGATCAGAAGCCAAGACCATAGTGCGCGCGGCTGTGGCGGGAGCTGCGCGCGCCGGATGCTGACGCGCGCAGCTTTCATGGACGAGGCTCAGTCTCACGGCTCAGCCACAGCGTATGGCCACATCCGAGACGTCATCGCGCGGCACGCCCGGCGCGCCTCTCGGATGCACGCGCGCTGCCGCGCGCGCCCTTGCTGGTCCCGGCGCGCGCCGGTGGCGCGCCCGCGCGCAGACGCCGCGGCGCGGGTGCCTGTCCCGCGCGGGGACCGCCGCCCAGCAGACCGGGATGCATTCTGTCGACGCGCACGGCGTCTTGGCGGGCCGATGGCCGACCGCATGGTGGCACGGGCAGAAAGCCGGGACGCGGCTGGGCGCTGCCGGTGCGTTCGTCAACGGCGGGATCCCCGGCGCTTTTGGAGCGGCTGTTCCGCGCGGCACCGCCCAGGTGCGCATGACGGAACCAAGAGCTTCTTGAACGAGCGCGACCGTCCCACGGTTTGGTCGATCGCCCACTCCGACGCGCAAGATCTCAAGCCAGACTGCGCGCCAGGCCAGTGCCGCTTTCAGACAGATGTCAGCCATCGGCCCGTCGGCCCTTGGGCAATCCGCACCTTGCAGCGCTCACGAGAGGGAGTTCGGCAGATCGGACGGAAGGAGGCGGACGGCGTCGGCGCATGGCCAGCATCCAGACAATGAAGCGACCGGAAGCCCCTTGCATTCAGCAGGAGCATCGGCGTTCCCTGCATTGCATCAGGGTGGCTCCCCCAGACTATGGCCCTCTGAGCGACTCGGGGGACGGACTATCCAAAATTCCACTCGTGGCTGCCCAAGGAGCTTCAATAGCGGAAAGAAAGCCTAGGAGAACAGAAAACTCTCTGCGCCAGTCTGTGTTATGCCTGAATGAACTGCCGGGAAACTGGCATAACACAGAACAGAATAAAAGTCAATAATTCATACCCCATTCTCTTGTATTCTGTTGACCTAGTCGTCACTCCCGATTCTTCCTTTTTCAGAAGAAAGCGCTTCCCGCTTTTTGCTAATAAATGAGGAGTGCGATGGAAAAAATCAGATATCTGATCCGGATTACCGAAGAGGAAGCCAAATCCGGAAAATATAACCTCGTCATTCTGGAGAATTGCGACGAGGATAGCCTGATGGATTATCATGAAGGAACAGCACAAGTTCACTTGCTGACAACGCGTGGTCAGATGTTCGAACACAACATCGACCGCCTTAGTGACGCACTTTCCGGAATTCGCAAGGAAACGAAACGTCGCTTCCGCCGTATGTTCTGGTTTTCCCCGTTTGGGGGATCCGGGTCCGAATGCGCCGAACTGATCATGGATCTGGAGAAGGTGCGGGAAGCTTCTTCAACGCGTGCTCACCCCACTCCCCGGGAGAGCGACGCCCAGCCAGAGCCCCCGCGTTCGGTGACCCGCGACCATGGCCCTGTTCAGCCTTCTGCCACCGAGATGACGCGAACTGCGAAACTGGTGGCTCCCCCTCCCGCAAACCTTCCTCCTGCACAATCACCGCTGCAAGTGCTGACCTTGGAGCCGGATGACTATGGCGACCTGAAGCGGTTGCGGAAACATCTGCTCAGTGTGACCGACGAGGACATCCGTCGGCAAGAGCTGACGCAGGTTGCGGGGATCAAGAGGATCTGGGGCGATCGCCTCAACCTAGCCCCTGAGAGCCTGACAGCCGAACAAAAGATTGTCCGGGCTTTGGCGGTTGTTCGTCAGGAAATGGCCGCACGGGGCATAATCGATTCTGGCAAGCAGTCGCTGGGGCAAAAAGAGGAGGCGCTGTTCCGGCAGGATGTCCAACGGCGTCGGCAAGCCAACACCAATCGGAACCGGGGGTACGAGATGTGAGGCCGGTGCTCTGACCGCTTCACTCGTCTTCGGCAAACAAGCCGCGGCTTTCGAGACGCATCTCGAGGGCCGCGGGTGCCATCTCGGCCTTCAGCCGATCAAGACGGGCGCGCACCCAACAAACGAACCGGCCGACCCGGGGCGGGATCTCCATCCCGGCAAGCGCCGCGTCGAGGGCGATGACATACCGCTCAAGCTGAAGGATGCGCTCATGTTCGACGATCAGTTCGTCGAGCGCCGCGCTCCGCCGCCTTTCCAGCGCGGCACGGCGCTCGGCCTCCGCCCGCCGGCGCGCCTGCTCTTCCGCCTCCCGGCGCCGCCGCTCGTCGGCGTCCCGGTTCTCCCGTTTGGTGACCGCCATGGCGACGACCTCGGCGACGATCGTCACCGCCATCGCCTCGAGTTTGCGCCGGCCGTGGTCGGCGTAGGTGCGGCGCATGGCCGGTCCCCATGGACTGTCCCGACGGACGCGGACCTCCTCCAAACGCACGGCGAGACGGCCCTGATGACACTCCTCCCATTTCGGGATGTGCGGCCGTCCCCATCCGAAGGCATGGCCATAGCGTTTCCGGTCAGCCTCCTGCTTTGCCTCCCAGACCGCGAGCGCCTGGAGCTCGGCCGGGGTGGCGGTGTGCGCGACCTTGTCGGCGACTTCCACGAGTTCGACGGTGACCGTCTCCCCCTCCACCTCGAAACGGGCGGAGCCCTCCCGGGCGTCGAGGACGACGCCACGGCTGGCGGCGGCGCGCGCGAGGTCATCCAGCACCACGCCCACCCGGTCCACCGAGACTGGGCGGGCCGTGACCTGGATGACGCCGGCGCCGCGGACGCTCACCAAGCCCTGGGCGTCCGGCTTGGCCTTTGCCAACTTGGCGAGAGTGGCGTCGACCAGCCGGTCGCGCGGCGCCGGAACCGAAACCGTCGCGGGCTCCGTTCCTGCCCTCACCGCCTCGCGTGCCGCGGCGGCGGCCGGACTGACAGCCAATCCCAGCCCCGGGTGGATAAGGATGCGGTCGCTACCGGTCCCATCGGACGGCCGCGACGGCAGCGGGATCACGCGCACCGGCTTGTTGTGGGCCTTCTTCATCCAGTGGCCGCAGGGCGGGGTCGGCACCTCATGCTTTTTGCAGAGCGTCTGGAGCGCCGTGCTCGACAGCCCGAACTCGGCCGCCAGTTTGGTCATCGGCCGCTCCCAGACCAGGGCATGGAGTTCGGCGCGCGTCAGGACGGTCGTCATCGGGAAATCCTCCCCCCTTCGCAGCGCGTCCTCCCGGATGCCGACGGTCCCTCCTCCCGAAGCGCCTCCTGGCCTCCCCTTCGAGGCTGGACAGGGCGCATCGCTCGGTGTTTGGCTGACGGGCTCTGCGTGACCAGGTCGGAGGGAGGCGGTGATGAGTGTGACCCTGCGGTTCCGCGAGGAGGGGCCTGCGTTCGAACGCGCGAAGGCCATTGCGGACGAGCTCGGGCTATCGATCGAGGGTTATCTGCTGGCGTGCATTGCCGAGGGGCACAAGATCCTGCGGGCCCGCGCTCCATCAACTTGGCTGGACCGCGAGGAACCGGCCTTCGTCCGACGCGGCCTGCCGCCATCCATTGCTCTGGCTGTGGTGGACTGAACAGGACGGGAGACGTCATTTGCCTCGCCGGCTGCCGCTCCGCGACTGCCCCCGCAGTGTGACGGTCGACCCTTTGGGCGCCTGAGGCCGACACGGAGTGCGGGATGGAAAAAGGACGGTCCATCGCAGTCTCCGGTCCTGACTGCCGGCATGAGCGGCGCTGAAAAGCGCTGTGCGCGCGTCAACAGGGTTTCAGCACGCCGCCACCCGCCCGACCGGGTCACACCGGACGATGCTTACGGTCGGCAAGCGTGCCTACTTCCTCGCAGGGCGGTTCGAGGGAAGGATCAGGATAACGGAAAATCTCCAGCTCAGCACCCCTGGTCAGCGCTCCTCGCAGCAGGCGTGTCCTCACGCCAGAAATGCAGCTGTTCGGGCAGCGCCGCCCGCCAGTCCAGGACCGCCTGTGCAGCGTGCGCCATGGCAGCGGGCACGGGGTCGGTGGCCTCGTCGACGGCTTCGGCTCTTGCCTGCCATCTCGCATGGCATGCGGACCATTCTGCCGTCGAGGACCAGCTGCTTGGGGTCAGGATGCAGAGATAACGATTTGGCTGCGGAAGCGGAGTCGGCAGGGATGGCGGGTGCTGTACCAGGATCGACTCCGCCACAGAGGCGGCCGGCTCACCCCGTGGGGTGAGGCAAGCCCGTTGATGACGCTTGAGTGCCGGATCGTTCACGCGTCCCTCTCCTTATTAGCCCTTACCATTGATGCGGCGCGCGCAAAGGCGCGCGTCTCCGCATGGGATGGCCAGCTAGCTTTCGCCAGATACCGGACGTTTGCCCGAGAGCAGCCCGAAGGGCGGCTGCTTCGCCGGGCCGGTCACTGACGGCGTTAACGCGGCCGTCACTTCCCGAACCCCAGACGCCAATTGGATAAGCTCCAACCTCCTCTGCGACCCAGCCGGCGAGGTCTCGGTCCAGCCCATACTGGACGGACCCGCGGGCTTGAAGGCCGGGGTCGGTGAAGGGGGCGGTTTCGTCATCATGGAGGCGTCCCTCGCGAAGGTTGAGGCGAAAAGCTTCGTAATAAGAAACGGCCCTGACTGCTGGCATGGGCGGCGCTGGAAAGCGCTGTGCGCGCGTCAACAAAGTTTCAGCACGCCGTCCCCCGCCCGACCGGGTCACGCCGAAAGCGATTACTGCTGGCGAGCGTGCCGACGTCCTCGCAGAACGGTTCGAGGAAGGTCAGGATAACGGAAAATCTCCAGCTCGGCCCCCTTGGTCAGCGTGTCCCCGGTTCGCGCTTGTCCTCACGCCAGAAATGGAGTTGCTCCGGCAACGCCGCCCGCCAGGTCAGGACCTCCTGAGCCGCGTCGAGGCAGTCTTGCGCCCTCGGATTGTTCGGGTGTCTGGCCACGAGCTGCTCGCAGCTCGCGCGGTAAACAAGCCAATCCTCCGTCGGTGCTTCACGCCCAGGATTGTCCAGCAACCACGGGACCGGCCCCGTCACCGGCTTGGTCGGCGTTCCCGGCGGATGCTGTGCGTAGACCGAGTCCAGCATCGAAGATGCCGGCATCCCCTGCATGTTGAGCAAACGCCGCTGCATCCGAAGCGATAGCGTCAAGGCGTTGGTATTCATTATCAGTCCTCACGCCAGAAATGCAGGTGCTCAGGCAGCGCCGCCCGCCAGGTCAGGACCCTCTCGGCCTCCTCCAAATAGGCCGCCGCCAGCGGATTGCCCGGGTTGCGCTCCACCAGCCTGACGCAGGTCTCGCGGTAGGAACGCCAGCGGGAGGTCGGCGCGTCCCGGGTCGGGTCGGTGATCAGCCATTTCACTTGGCCCGGCCCCCCCGTCGGAGTGCCCGACGGATGCTGCGCGTAGAGGGATTCCTCCGGCGTCGAGGCCGGCACGCCCTCGATCGTCAGGAAGCGCCGCTGCGCCCGCGACGGTGGATTGGACAAGGTGATGTTCATCGTCCCTCTCAGTGTCGTCGTTGATCAGGGTTTTCTGCCGGTCCGCCGCGGCGCGATCACGGCGCCGATCCGGCTGCGTGAGGTCCGCCCCACCCCACTATCCTCGGCAAAGTCACGCCAGCGGTCCACTGCGCCGCGCACCTGGTCGATGATGCCGGTGACGTCAGCCGACGGAATGGAGAACTCCGCCGCCATCGCCCGCAGCTGCCGCTCGCCCGGATCCCGCCCTTCGCCCAGGGTGGCGGTGGAATGCTCGCCCCCGGGTCCGTCCGCATAGGTCAGGTCGTAGGCGGGCGCCAAGGACCAGCTGCCCGTCCGGTCCATCAGATAGGCGAACTGGCGGCCATGATCATCCCGATTGTGGGCGAACACGTTGAAGGCGGCGCGCCGGAACATCTCGACCACCTGCCGGTGATCCTTGGTGAGCTGGAAGGTGAGGATCATCAGCGTCTTGTAGTCCAGGCTCGGCTGCCGGAAGTCGGCGTGGAGGTGGCCGCAGGCGGAGTGGAGGTGGGTTCGGCCGGCCGGACCGACACGGTCGAACCGCTGCGCTGCGAAGTAGGCGGGCGTCTTCGGGCTTCCGCTCGGCAGCAGGCGGGTGGGCGGCAGGGTCAAACCGGCGGCGCGCGCCATCCCGGCATAGGCCTGCTCGATCGGACCGATGTCCGCCGGGTCGTCCTTGCCACGAAACTTCACCAGCCAGTGCGACCAGCCCTCCGGAGCCACCAGGGCGCCATGGATCAGGTCGCCACTGCAATCGTCACGGCAAACCACCGCCTTCGGCCGGGCGCCGCCCGGGGAGCCGCCCACCCGCAGCAAGGTGGGGAAGAGCGCCTCGGGCGCCCCTTTGAGGACTTGGCGGCTCTGCGCGGCGATCTGGTCGAGATCGATGGCGCCGCTGTCCACGGGCTCCTCGGTCTCCGGCCGGTAGACCAGGGCGCCCATCGCCCATTCTCCCATGCAGGCCAGCATGTCGAGGGGCGTCAGCGAGAGGGGATTGACCTTGCTGGCGGCGGCCCGGCGATGGATCAGCAACCGCCCCCACCCGTCGGGCAGGCTGTCGTCGAACACGCCGTGGAGGCCGGAGAACGGCGCGTCCGGTCCTTGCAGAACGCCTGGGCGTGGGCTCCGCAGAAACCAGGACAGCATCCGGCCAGAGGCGAGGAAGGCGTCGTCGAATTCGACATAGATCTTCCCGTCGCGGCTGGCGAGGCGGCCGACGGGCTCCTCGTCGCCCTCCCCCCAGCGCAACGACACCGTGAGAACGCCCACATGCTTCATTTGGCCACCGTCCGGCGCTTGCCCCGTTGCCGCTTCTGCCGGTCGATCACCTCATCGAGGCTGCGAAACTCCGGTTCCGGAAACAGCGCGCCGAACGCCTCGATCGCGTCGAGCACGACGGCGACGCGGATCAGCGCATCGAACGCCAGCTTGCCGCTGGCCTCGAACCGCCGCAGCGTCCAGATGTTCACCCCGCTGCGGTCGGCGACCTCCTGCTGGGTGAGCCCAAGAGCGACCCGGCGGGCGCGGGCGCGGACGGCCACACTCCGCGCCACATCCCCAGGGGTCATGAGGCTAAGTGGGATCATGAAGCAACTTACCCCAGGAATTTTGTAATAAATTGGATTATGTTCCAGCTTATGTCGGGAAACAAGGTATGAGCGCCATGGCGGGATTTGCCGGAGCGCTATGGGACGTTCGGCACGGTGTCGGGCCGGCATCTGGCAGCGCATCCTGGAAGCCTTGCAGGCCCGTGCCGACCGCCAGGGTCGGGTGGACTGGAGCCTGCATTTCGTGGACAGCACTGTGGTCCGCGCTCATCAGCACGCCGCTGGCGCCCGGAAGGCCAGCGGCGAAAAAGGGGGATCAACGGTGAGGCGCTGGGCCGATCGCGCGGTGGCTTCTCGACCAAGGTCCACATCCGCGCTGAGGGTCTCGGCAAGCCGGTAACCTTCACTTTGACCGGTGGCGAAGTCCACGAAAGCAAGGCATTCGCCACGCTGATGGGGACCGGTTGGATCAGGCGGTTGGGCCGCGGGCGACCGCGCCCCAAGCCCGACCGGCTGGCCGCCGACAAGGCCTACAGCAGCGACGTCATCCGCTCCGCCCTGCGACGGCGGAGCATCACGCCGGTGATCCCGACCAAGAGCAACGAGCGGCCCGACCCGGCTTTCGACCGCGATGCCTATCGGGAACGCAATCGCGTCGAGCGCCTGATCAATCGGTTGAAACAGTTCCGCCGGATCGCCACTCGGTATGAGAAGCGAGCCGCCAACTATCTCGATATGATCACCATCGCGGCGATCCTTCTATGGCTCTGAACTTTGCCGACACGACCTAGCCCAATCACCGCAGCGGTGGTGGTACAGAGTGGTAGGGTTAGAAGCGTAGTTGACCATATCAGTGCGGCCTAGAGCACCTATTATCTTTATTTTGGCAGACAGAGAGGCCGTTACCGCAGATACTGTAGCGCTCAAGAACGGCGATTCAATGATACTCCTAAATATTTTTAATATAATAATAATTAGGAAAGTTGCCTTCTAACCCTGTGAAAACATAATTTTTTGAAATAATCCTTAAAAATCAAAAGTGTTCTTTTGAACCTCCTCAATCTCAGGGGTGTCTTCTCCGCACAAGTTGTAGATAACATCTCCTCCATGTAACCGTATAATTTGCTCTACGAAATGCCTATTTTTAATAGCCTCCTGAACGTCATACCCAACAATTTCCCCGTCATACCCATAATCAACCATTATGTTATGATAGGCTTCAACTGTCCGCGCCGAAGGCAAAGCGCGAATTTCAATGTAAATTGCATCACTGACTGGATCGTGGTTGAGCTTGATCATTTCATATATCTTCGAAAGCGTTCATTACAGTCTGCCCATCAGGCTCAATTATGAGCCGGATAAAGCGCTCAATGCTCGGCGCATACCCCCAATAACGTGTTCGTTTAGTTTCCGTCTCAAAATCCCGACGCTTTGGGAATTTCATGATGTTGGAAACGTCACTTTGTGTCAGTTGGCAAAGATATGGACGCCGAGTGAGGACATTCAACGCAAAATACCGCGTTCTCCAAAAGGGCGGCGGTGGAAGGGAGGGAGGAACCGTCATGCTCGTAGTAGCTCACAATCGACTTGACACAACCAAAACGTAGTATGGATTCTTTTTAGTCGGTGCACAAGCCGAACAAGAAAGCTAGGTGCAGATTTTTTCGCGAGTTAACCATTAATCTAAGAGCAGCTAGCTCAACTGCAACGTCCTATAGGGTCGCATTTTTCGGCTTTGGTAGCTATCCGAGACATGTGTTTCGCAATTTCAGTGTTCAGTTAAGCATCGGCACTTGGTATTGCTGCTGTGGATGTAAAGTAAGCGTCGTCTGTGGGCTGCGGCGTGAATGGGTTGCCGTCGCCGTTGACCCTACTCTGGAATGGTGATGTTCCAGGGCAGGAGATCTGCGATGCGGTTGATTGGGTGATCGGCGATGCAGCCGAGCACATGGCGTAGGTAGGCCTGTGGATCGAGGCCGTTGAGCTTGGCGGATTCCACGATGGTGTAGATCGCCGCGGCGCGCTCCCCACCGGCATCGGAGCCGGCGAACATCCAGTTGCGTCTTCCTATGGCCAGCGGCCTGATCGCTCGCTCGGCTGCATTGTTGGAGTTCTCCAACCGGCCGTCATCGACGTAGCGTGTCAGCGCCGTCCAGCGCGAGCGGGCGTAGCGGATCGCCTTGGCCAAATCGCCTTTGCCGGGGATACGCGCCAACGCGGTGTCGAGGAAAGCGGCCAGCTCGTCGAGAATGGGCCGGGCTTCCGCCTGGCGAACCCTGCGGCGTTCCTCGGCCGGTTGGCCAATCAGGGGACGTTCGATGTCGAACAGCCTGCCGATCCGCTTCAGTGTGTCGGCGGCCAGGGGCGAGCCGGTTTCGGCATGCTCGTCGAAGAACTTCCGGCGCACGTGAGCCATACAGGCCACTTCGGCGACAGCGGCCTCGTACAGGACATCGAACCCGGCATAGCCGTCGGCATGCAGGTGCCCGCGGAAGCCGGCCAGCTCCCGTTGCGGATGTTCGCCCTTGCGGTCGGGGGTATAGCGGTACAGCACCGCAGGCGGGTCCTGTCCGGCATGGGGGGGCGCTCGTCGCGCAGGTAGACCCACAGCCGCCCCGTCTTGGTCTTGCCGCGTCCGGGATCGAGCACAGGAACCGGCGTGTCGTCCGCGTGCGGCACCGAACCGGCCAGCAGCGAGCGCTCCAACTCCACGCCTTCGCGGGCGTAGATGGCCGATTGCCGATAGAGCGGCAGGTGATCGCAGTATTTGGCGATCAGCACATGCGCCAGCAGCCCGGCCGAGGGCAGGCCGCGCTCGATGGGCAGCGACGGCATCGGCGCCTGCACCATGCCCTCGCAGCACCGGCACGACAGCGCCGGGCGGATGTGGCGGATCACAGTGAAACGCGCCGGGACGTAATCCAGAACCTCGCGGACATGCTCGCCCACCGGACGCAGGGCGCCGCCGCAGGATGGGCACGCGTCATGTGGCGCGTGCACGATCTCGGTGCGCGGTAGGTGCTCCGGCAGCTTGCGGCGGCCGGCCTGGGCACGGCCCTCCGGCGAGGATGCCGGCGGCTTGGTGGAAACGGCCGGCATCCCTTCGGCAGCCGCTGCAGCCTCCAGGTCCTCCAGCGCCAGTTCGAGCTGGTCGATCTCGCGGTCGATCTTCTCGGAGGAGCGCCCGAATTGCATGCGCCGCAGCCGGGCCAACTGGACCTTGAGCTTTTCCACCTCCAGCGCCTTGGCCAGCAAGCCGGCTTTGGCAGCGGCCAATTCGGCCTCGCTGGCTTCACGGCATTGGCGCTCGGCGGCCAACTCCGCGGCCTGCGCGGCGATGATCGCGCGCAGCGTCTCGATGTCGGTGGGCAGCGGCTCGGCGGTGGCGGACATGGCCGGAGTCTACCCGATCGGCGGCTCCCGGAAGAGGAACGATCACCGTCCCGGCGCCGATCGTCGGCGGGCGTGGCGGCCGGGACTCACCCTGCCGTCTCCGGGCGCCACGGGCGTTGCGGCGCGTGCCAGTCCATGCCCTCGAGGAGCATTGAGAGCTGAGCCGGGGTGAGCACCGCCACGCCTTCGCGGCTGATCGGCCAAATGAAGCGCCCCTTCTCCAGGCGCTTGGTAAACAGGCAGAAGCCCTGGCCATCCCAGTAAAGAACTTTCACCAGATGACCTTGCCGGCCGCGGAAAACGAACAGATGGCCGGCGAAGGGGTCCTGCTGGAGAACCTGCTGGGCGAGCATGGCCAGCCCGTCCATCCCCTTGCGCATGTCGGTGGCACCCATCGCCAGATAGACCCGCACCCCGGCGGGAACCGAGATCATGGAGCATCCAACGCGCCGACCAGCCGGCGCAGCGTGGCGGGGGCAATGTCCTCGGCGACCCGCAGCACGCGACCGTTGGAGAGTACCACCTCGACCAGGGCGGCACGGTGCTCGACGGGCGGCGTCTCCGGCGCCGACGGTGTCATCACAGGAGACGGCAAGCCAGCGGGTGCCGCCTCCAGGACATGAACGGGCACAAAGCCCGGCGCCTCAGCGGACAGTTCCCCGCTCTCGAGTTGTCGGCGCCAGCGATAGATCAGGCTGGTGCACACGCCGTAGCGGCGCGCCACCGCGGCGACGGCGCCACGGCCGCCGTGGGCTTCGCCCACCAAGCGGATCTTCTCCTCGGGCGAATAGGTCCGCCGCCCACCGGCGCCGGTGATGACCTCGATACGTTGGACTGCCACAGTGCAAACCACGCTGCTTGCCACGATGCCAAGCCGGCAACACCAACCAGTGCCGCCGACGTCCAGCTTTCACCACGCGGCACACTGCTCCTGCAAGGCAGCCCACAGACGACGCTTACTTCTCCTTGGTATTTCCGCCTGAGGCTTTCGACAGAGCAAGGTGCTCTAAGACAAAGGCGTACCGGGGCATGGGAGTAGGTTTGCCCTACGGCCATCGTGAGAGTGTACGAGCCACTTATGTATTAAGAATAGATAATAGTCATACCTAATACGTCCGGCAACATACACGCAATCTGTCAAGTATTGATTTTTGCGCACGGGGATCAACGTCAGCGGCAAGATGCCACAGTCGCCTTGCCTCTCGTGTTAGATTAAATATTGTTCCATTAATATCAGAAATACTGCTCTTTATATCGTTGATATCTCTTCTCATTATACTTTGACTTCTATCTCTCCCCGGATAATTTTTGTATTTATCAGGGTTTATTTTTTCGGCAATTTCCCACATTTTATTAATTCGATCTATTTCTTTATTAATTCTCTCAGATTCTCCTTCTAATCTTATAATCTCTTCGCTAAGTCGTTTTGCTTCACTAATAATTCTATCACCTTCTCTGATAAGTCTGTCGCTTTCATAAAGCAAAGCAGACTCAATCCCATCTCCGTTATCAATCTCACTGGAGATAATTTTCTGATCAGTAGCATAAGCACCATGCGGCGCACATATATAGGTAATCAATATTAATATAAATCGTGCGCTTTTCATTGTAAATCTCCTAAGATTTCCGAAACATATCTTGAAACATCTTTCAAATATGTCTTAATGAAATTTTCAAGGATACCTCTCGTGCATACTATACTAGACCCCATATCCTTCATATAAATGAAACCACCAGCCTCAAGCCCAATAAGTACTTTTCGCCAGCTCTCTTGAGACGCGATTTCAATGTGAAGTTTTGCAATATCGGTCTGACTAAATCCTGTCATTTCTGGTATATTACTAAATGTCGAAATTTTCTCAATAGATTGTCTAGAAAATATTGCTTGTCTAGCATCTTCAGCCGTAATATTTGATAAAGAACTAACCTTTTTCAAGGTGTTACCATTTTTGTCTTTGTATTTTTTGCTATTATTGATTTTGGAGGACTCTTTTGTAGGTGATGCATCTATCGTTTCAGCAAGATTAATCATTGCTGAATTATGATTATCCAAATATTTCTTAATATTAACATCACCACGAATACCCAATTCTTGTATTGAAAAAAGCCACTCTGCAAAATGGCGGCTTTCTTCCTTTTTAACTATATCTAAACAATCATCTTTCTTTATAGAATATCTTTTTAATCCAGATTTATCTTTATCGTAGTCTGAGTTATCTTTACCAGAAATATAATTTTCTGCAAAACTAATCATATCAGAAACCAGCTTGGCTTTACAATCTGCCAATGCGCACAATACTGAGAACTCAGCGCTAAGTAAGCAATCATTAGTTGCCATACCGCGAACCCCTTATCATTCTCGAAAAAAATACCAAATCCCAGCAACACCAACAAACTGAAATTTGGGAGACCTCCAAAAAAATTGGAGAAGCACAATTTTTCAGTAGATAGCCTTTTACTTTTTTGATGATCAAAATAAAATACTTTCTTCCGACAATATTGTTTGAGAACAAATTAAATGAAATTTGAACAAAGCGTTAATATGTGGGATAAAAGCTTCACCACAACACGGGAGATGAGAAGTCCAATACGGAAGTCTCTCTCCAGAGAAATGATGGAGCCATAAAATGAAGTCGATCATTCGCACTGCCTGCCTCACTGTCATCTTCGCCGCCACTCTCGGTTCTTCCCAGGCAGCTTTTGCCTGTTCGTCGGGGTTCTTGGCGGACCTTGCTTGCAGGGCGGGCATCATTAAGAAAGAAACCGCACAGGATCTGGATCGGCGGCACGCCCAGATGGGGCGTCCACTCGACAGCGCTTACCGAGCGGGGCTCAACAGCGTCGTTCCGGGTGCTGGCGACGCTTGGCGCCTGAATGACGAAATGAAGCGTCGAGGTGTCATCCGCTGAGTCTCCTTTGAAGAGATTGACACCTCCTTTGTGACCTTAAGAATTACAGCTCCGGATATCGACTAAGAGCGCGGATCAAAACCTCCCCTCCGTGGGCTCAAGCCATTGAGTTTGCTCAGCCCACCAGAGGTTTTGATCGGCACTCTAACGCCCTTACCTAAGCAGTTTTGTCCGGACCGGGCCACAAATGGCTTGGCTCGGGCAAAACTGCTTATATTGGAGAAGCGCGCGATAAGTGTTCGCTGAACAACGCGAAGGATGAATTGAACCGGAACGGTGGCTTGACTCCTGCCTCTCAGTCCAGTTGCTCAAAACCTGTCCGAGAAGAAGTTGAACCGAATGAATCAGTTGTGATGCAAAGGTGCTTCCAGGACGGAGGCAAGGATGTGGACGCCGGAGAAACGCGAGTGGCATGATCGCAGCGGGCTGCGCTACCCGAGCGACTTGAGCGATGAGGAATGGCGGATCGTCGAGCCGCTGGTCCCGCCGGCTCGGCGCGGTGGCAGGCACCGCAGCGTCGATCTTCGGGCGGTGCTGAACGGCGTGCTGTACGTTCTGGAGACGGGCTGCCAATGGCGTCACCTGCCCAAGAACCTGCCACCGCGCAGCACGGTGCATGACTATCTGCACCTATGGGCCTGGGAAGGAGCGCTGGAGCGCATCCACCATGACCTGTACCAGCGGGTCCGCGCGGCGGAAAAAGGGGGCTGCGGCGGATCCAGTTGGCTACGACGCGGGCAAGAAGATCAAGGGGGTCAAGTACCACATCCTTGTCGACACGCTAGGACTGCTCCTGAACGTCGCTGTCCACCGTGCCGATATCCAGGACCGCGACGGCACCGCCCTGGCCCTGGACAAGACAACCCGCGCGCTATTCCCCTTCATCCAGGTGATCTTCGCCGACGGGGGCTACCAGGGGGACGTCGCGGCCAGCAAGGTGAAGGAGGCCGGCGACTGGCGGCTGGAGATCGTCAAACGCTCCGATCAGGCCAAAGGCTTTGTCGTGCTTCCGAAGCGGTGGCTGGTTGAGCGAACGCTGTCATGGCTCACACGTTGCCGACGCCTCGTGCACCACCAGCCAGTCGAACAGATGCCGCACCGCCGTCAGCTAAGCGCTGCTTGGCCATCGGGGCCGTGTGGCTGCGCGTCAGTCCCTCGATCCAGGTCGCGACGTGCAACGGCTGCACCGCAGTGAGCGACGGCACCCCGGCGGCCTCGCACCAAGCCAGGAACTCACCGGTGGCCCGCACGTAAGCCCGCCGGGTGTGCGGGTTGCGGATCTCGGCCGCGAAGAACTCCAGAAACCGGACACTCGCCCGCTCGCCAGCGGCGATGACGATTTGGGGCAGGGGGTGATTGGAGAGAACATCCGGGAGCGTCACCGGGAGTCCTTTCGCCACCACGCGGTCAGCCGTTGCCACAGAGCCGGCAGGTTGATGCCGACACCGTGATACTCCGGGGCGAGCTTCCAGACCTTATCCTTGGCACTCAGCTCTGCGAGCTTCTCGTAGCCTTTGCCGGTCAGCCGCTCGATCGCGAAGACGAACGCCGCCTGATGGCGACCGAGCACGCACCCAGCTTCCAAGAGCAGCATGAGGTTCATGCGGGCCATGGCGGCCGACCAAACCTTGCCGCTGGGGCCGAAGAATGCGCCATTGCACAGGTCGATGTCGAAGACTGACGCCCCTTGTTTTCCTTCGATGTGCCGCAGCAGATCGAGGGTCAACTCGGCATCATAGGTCGCCAGTCCGTCCAGCCCCTGCATTCCCGCCTCCCTCTTCATGCGTCCCGCCGGCGCGTCGATCTGGGTCATGCGGTGCTTAGATTTTGGACGGATCAAGATTGGCTGCCCGGAGCCGTCCGGCGATCTTCTTCATCTTCATGAACTCGGTCCCGAAAGAATCACCGATGCCAAGGGCCTCGCAAAACTCCTTGCGGGAAACGTTCTGGAGGACCTCGGCATACTTGATCACCTGGAGATGCAGTTCGGCGACGTAACCGTTGCGCGGTGCTCCCTCGATGGCTGCTTTGATGGTCTTGAGGGCTTCGGTGGCAGTCATCGCAGGGCTCCTTCAGGGCTATCCATGCAGAGAGCGTAAGCGACGCCGTAGCTCTTTGCAATGAGCTAATAGCTATGAGCTCAAAGCTCTGGAACCGGTTATTGCTGATAAAGGACATTATCACAGGTGGGAGGGACGAGGGTCGCTCCGGACAGCGTGATGACGTGAAAATTTTGAAAACGCCTATTGCCTTTCTAAGAGGTAAATGCCAATTTGTGTGAAGACACAGAAAACGGGATTTGCCTCATGTCCGAGACCAACGCTGACATCAGCGCTGAAGAGCGCGCCCAGATGTTTCACGAGAGCTATGACAGTGGTTTTGATGCCGGCACCACCCTCGCCGATCTGGTGATTGCCGCCGGGGACTTCCTGACCCGGATCATTGGAGCCGACACTGTCGATGCCGGTATGGCCCGGATTGTCGAGCCGGTCGTCACCACGTCCGGCACCCCCATGGACAGCCCAAGCGACTGGCGTCACGCGCTCAAGGAGGCCAGCAGCAACTGCTTTTCCGAATGGCCGCTCGGTGCCCGGCTGCACGACCTGACCGCCTACGCCGTCTATGGCATCGTTCTCGATGGCAGCGAGGATGCGGAGGAGCGCGCACAGCACCTCGAGGAGTTGGTGACGGAGGCTGAAGTTTTCGCCGCCCAGGCTCCCCTCACCGCCTGGGGCCTCGCCACCCCCGCCAGCTCGCACCTTCTGCGTCTGGTCCGCCTCGCCAGCAACCGCTGGGCCCTCGATACCGGCCGGCCGGTCGAACCGGCCGCTTTGGCCGAGTTCGGCGGCGTCTCCGAGGGGCGCATCCGCAACATGATGTCCGGCACCAACCGGGCCTTCACTGCTCAGGATGGCCGCATCCCGGCCGTTGAGGCGTTGGCCTGGCTGGCTACCCGTAAAAAGGAGTTTTGGACCTCAATCTGGCGCGAGCAGCCCCTGCCGCAATACGAAGATCGCAACCGTCCGCCATTGGAGGAGGCGCTGTTCGTTCCAGTTGCCCGCGACGGCTCTGTCTTCCATCCAGGACTGCAACGCGGCGCCGGCTACACCATCGGTCCCAAAGGAAAGGAGCGGCAGATCGCCGATTTCGCCGAAGCTCTTGCTAAGCTGCAGAGCATGCCGGTGCCCTACTGGCGCCGCCCCAACACCCAAGGGAACTGGGGCATCGTCAGCGGCATCAGCTGGGACCGCTATGACGCCACCGACCTCGCGATGCTCGCCGCCCAGCCGCTCCCAATCGCCGCGGACACGTCCCGCGCCTGATCGGCGCCGCCTCTGCCGGAGCCCTCCCCATGCTTGAGCCCCACGACTTCACCCGTCATGCGCGGGACCGCGTCACTGCGCGTGCGTTTCCGCCCCTGGTGGCCGAACTCATCCTCGACTATGGCGAGTCCCGCGACGCCGGTGATGGCGCCCGCACCTACGCCCTGACCCGCGCCAGCATGCGCACCCTGCGCCACCGCGCCGGCCCCACCCTCGTCAAGGCACTAGAGCCCTATCGCAGCCGCAACGCCTACGTCATCGCCGCCGCCGGCCGGGTCATCACCTGCGCCTACGCCCCCAAACCCCTGTTCCGCTAGGAGTCGTCATGGACACCCCCCTGTTCACCCGCTTCGCCCCCCTCCTCCGCGACCTCAGCGACGACGCGCTCGAAGCGGAGATCCGGCAGCCGCAGCGTCTGCTCCTCGACAGCCGTCTCCAGGGCGGCAAACGCATCGACGTCGCCTACGCCCCATTCGAGCACGTCACCCCGGGCGCCCGGATCGTCCTGGTTGGGTTGACGCCAGGCCGCCAGCAGATGGGCAACGCCCTACGCGAAGCCCGCCGCGCCCTCCGCCAGGGCCTGAGTGCCCCCGACGCCCTCGCCGCGGCCAAGGTCTTCGCCAGCTTCTCCGGCCCAATGCGCAGCAACCTGGTTGCCCTGCTCGATGGCATCGGGGTTCATAGCCTGCTCGGGCTCGCCTCGACCACCTCCTTGTGGGGTGCGGACGCTGGTTTGGTCCACTTCACCTCGGCGCTGCGCAACCCGGTGTTCGTCGACGGCGCCAACTACAGCGGCGCGCCGTCGATGCTGACCACGCCCCTCCTGCGCGAGCAGCTGCAGGCTGGCTTGGCCACTGAGCTGGCGACGCTGGCCGGGGCTCTGGTGGTGCCGCTCGGGCCCAAGGTGGCCGAGGCGGTGGAGGCCCTCGCCCGCCAGGGGGTGCTCGATCCTGCCCGCGTCCTCGCCGGCCTGCCCCACCCGAGCGGTGCCAACGCCGAGCGCATCGCCTTCTTCCTCGGCCGCAAGCCGCGGGCGGCGTTGTCAACCCAGGTGGATGCCGACAAGATTCTCCAGGCCCGCACGATCCTCGCCGCCAAGGTGGCCGCGCTTGGCTGAACCATCCCGGACGAACTGGATGCTCGATGCGGAACGCCAGACCAGCATCATGCTGCTGGCCCTCCGGCTTCAAAGTTACGACGTCATGGATCGTCGCGTATGACGGGGGCAGCTGATCAGGCGGGATGGGCAGCGCGCATGAGCTTCGCCAAATCCAATTCGCCCTCTGCGCCCCAGCCGGCCGTGCCAGCCTTCACCTCCGGCCGGAACGCTTCGTACAGGCGGAATGCCTGCCGGGCGAGGTCCGCCGCTGGGAGAGAGTTGGCCAGCACCGTCATGGCTTGTTGCACCTCCTCAAGATCCTCTCCGAACTTGCTGCCCAGGTACCGCTCTACGCTCGCCGGCGTGATTGGCTTACCTTGGCGCACCGCGCGCAGGCCGTCTTTGGTATGCACGGCGGGGATCGATCGCCCCATGAGGTCGATGTGGATCTCCTCGCCCTGCTGGAGGGCCTTGCGCTTATCGCTCACCGTCTCTGGTGTCGGCTCATCAATCCCCAGCCGGACGCCTTTGGCCTGCGCCGTGAGGCCCGACAGCGCCTTGCCCAGGGTGAGGGCCTCATCGCGGTCCAGGCCCAACCGTTCCGCCACCACGGCGGCCCACAGCGTCAGCACCGGTGCCCTGTTGATCATGATCTTGCGGTGCGATGACGACATCGTCTCACCTTGGCGTTGATCCCCTCTCCTGAACGAGGCTTCAGCCTGGCGGTTCCTCTAAGGGGGGCAGAGCGGGTTCAGGCGGCCAGCGTGCGGCCACATAAGTGGTGGACCCGGCAGGATTTGAACTTGCAACCAGACCGTTATGAGCGGCCAGCTCTAACCGTTGAGTTCCGGGTCCGTTGAGGGTGGTGCGCCTGGAGGGACTTGAACCCCCACGACTTGCGTCACTGGAACCTAAATCCAGCGTGTCTGCCAATTCCACCACAGGCGCCTTGGTCGGAGCGGCCGGATTCGAACCGGCGACCCTCTGCTCCCAAAGCAGATGCGCTACCAGACTGCGCTACGCTCCGTCACAGGGTGCCAGGTGAGGAAATCGATCCCCAGCATCCTCGCTGATCATAGCCAGCAAGGCGCTTGATATACTTGGGCACCACAGAGGCGCTCAAGCGGAAACGACAAGAAATTGGTGAGGGCAACGGGACGTCAGGGCCCCGACGGTCATCCGCCCTTTAGCCGGTCTGTACGCGGTTCAGCTTGATTGAGGTTTTCCCGCCGATCGAGGGCCTTCGCCCTGGAAACGATCGCCTGCACCGCCTGGAGGGCTGCATCATTGTCTTGGATGCCGGTGAACAGCCGGCGCAGTTCGCCTACAGCCTCCCACTCGCCACCTGTTTGGTAAGGCCTTCCGTCCAATCTATGTGAGCCGTGCCGACACGCTCGTGGACGGCACGCCGGAGCAAATCCTGCTGCACAACGAGACGGGGTTACGGCTATGCCACTGGTACCCCGCTCGCTAAAAGGGGTGACAGCGAACGCCGTTCCGTCCCTAACTTACGACGTCGTAAGTTGAGCGGCTCTGCGACAGAACTTACGACGTCGTAAGTCGCCTACTCACCCAACAGGGTGTCGATGCGAGCACGCATGGCGCGCAGATATGCGCGGTGCTCCTCGGCCAGCGACGGGGCTGCCTCTTGCAAGCGGCTGAGGTCGCTGGCCATCTTGCCCAGGCTCTTGCCAATCGCCTGGGGCGTCCAGCCGGTGGCGCGGCTGGGGGCGGCCTGCCCTGCCTTCTTAGCGGCGCGCAGGTCGCGCACGGTCAGTCCGGCTAAGACTTGCGCCCATAAATCCCGGATACGGTCTTCATCGTCGAGCGTCGCCAGCTCCACCAGAACGGAGCGGCTGACGCGGCTGGGTTCCTGGCGGTAGGTATCGAGGATATCTGTCGGCAGCCGCAAGACGGACAGGCGGCGGGACACCTCCGCCTCAGCGCAGCCGAGCATCGCGCCGACCTCGGCCATCCGATAGCCGTGGGTCTCCATCAGCCGCTGCAGGCTGCGCGCGAGGTCTACCGCATCCAAGTCGACGCGCTGAACATTCTCGATGAGCGCGATCTCTTCCGACCGCCCCTCGGTAATGATGGCGGGGATGGTCGCGCGACCGAGCAGCTGGTGGGCTCGCCAGCGACGCTCGCCCGCCACCAGTTGGTACCGGCCGGGTTTGTCGGTCGTCTTCACCAGGATGGGCTGCTGCAGGCCGATTTTTCCGATGCTGTCCGCAAGGGACTGTAAGGCCACGTCGTCAAACACCGTCCGCGGCTGGTCCGGATTTGGCGTGATGCCAGTCACATCAGCCTCGATAAGGCGGGGCAGGGTGCCTGACAAGCCGAACAGCTTGTCGGTCTCCGATGTCTCGGCGGGGGCGCTGACTGGCGCCCGCTCGGCGCGCTTGAACTTAGGTGGCATGCTGCACCTCGCGCAGGCCGGCGGTGACCATCAGGCTGTCAGCGATGGCGACGAACGTCTCCAGTCCAGGCGCGCCGGGGTCGCCGGCCAGGGTTATCATATTGGCGGCCGACGCTTGGGAATAGACGGTGGAGCGGGGGATTGGTTCGAACAGCGGGATTTGCGCGCCCCACTGGCTGTGTAGCTCGTCCAGCGAAGCCCGGTCCTGCGACTGGCGGGCCGTGTACATCGTCGGCACGATTCCCAGGAAGCGGAAATCCGGGTTGGACCGGCGCCGAATCTTCGCCACCGTCTCCAACAGGTGTTCCAGACCAAGAATGGCATGGGCCTCGGTCTGGCAGGGGATCAGCAGCAGCTGCGCCGCGGCGAGCGCGTTGCTGGTGACCATGCCCAGCGCCGGGGCGCAGTCGATAACGATAAAGTCATAGTCGGCCCGCGCGCTCGACAGCATGTCTGCCATGGCGCCGATTCCGGTGGGTTCGTGATAGAGGTCGGCCTCTGCCGCCGCCAGGGCGATGGAGCTCGGCACCAGATCAAGGCCCGGCACATCGGTATGCAGAATGACGTCGGTCAGCGGCGTCTTGCCGGTCAGTGCATGATAGTGGGTGCGGCCCTGTTTTGTCAGCTCCACCACCCGCTCCTTCGTCACGCCGACATGCACCGTGGCGTTCCCCTGGCTATCGGCATCGACCAACAGCACGCGGTTGTCGGCCCGCGCCAGCACATAGCTCAGATTGACGCTGGTCGCCGTTTTGGCAGTGCCGCCCTTCTGCAGTGCGACAGCAACGGTCACTGCCGGTCCATGCCGCTGCGGCCGGTCCAGGCCAAGAGCGGCAATGGCCAGGGTGCCGGCTACGTCGCGCGGCACCTTCTCCCGGTCCGTCTCCCAACGGCTCACCTTCTGCTTGTCATAGCGCCGGCTGAGCAGGTCATTCAACCACACGGCAAACTCGGGCTGGGTTTTGCCCAGTCGCTCGCGCAGCGCGCGCAGTTCCTCTCCGGTCAC
>NZ_CP170465.1:0-131888 GCF_042604625.1 Azospirillum sp. A29 | reverse complement strand
GGCATCTCCTAGGGTCGGCCGGGGGTTGGGGCCGGCGTCGCGCTGGGATATGGATCGGTTTCAAGCAGGCAAGGGGCTGATCCGAAAATTTTTCGCAAATCGGTCCGGTCTGGCGAGCCGGGCGGGGGTTACAGTTCCTGTCCAAGGCGTGGTGGGCACTGTTCACGGTCTGGATGGTATGCCACCGGGAGACCGTCGCAAACCTGGGAGCCTTCACGCCGCGGGTCGGAAGGGGCGGCCGGCGTATGGCTCGGCGGCGGCGTGATCCGCTGCGAACGTCCCGTTCATCACTGCGATGCGGACCTTCAGCATGCGGTGAGCGCCACGTGGCGACCAGCGCATCTGCTGATTGGCGCCCATGCGCCGGTGCAGGAGTTGCTGGACCGTGCTTTCGGTCGTCGCCGTGGAGATGGGATCGCCCTGGCCTCTGGCGGCAGCATAGTCAATTATCAGGTTGGCCTGTCCGGCAACGTAGGTTTCCAGGGTGCGCAGCAGCGTAGCCACTTTCCGGGCCTGCCGGTCGTCGGCGGCTTTCAACAGGACGTCGAGGTCAGTCAGGGTGTCACCGATCAAGCCCAGCGCCCGCTCGGTCTGGCCATGCCAGAGCCGCCAGCGGACGCGGGATACGGCGTCGGCTATGGTCATCGTCCGCTCCGCGGCGTCCGGCTCTGCCGCTGCCCAGCCCTTGACCGCTTGCGCCACATGCTGGACCCGCATCGACAGATGAAACCAGTCGAGGACGTGGCGCACCGGGCCGGAACTGGCCGCCCCGGCCAGGGACCGGGGGCCTTCCGCGCCGTCGCTGAGAATGGTGACCGGCGTGGTCGCCGTCGCTCCCAGACGGCGCAGGACGTGATAAAGCTGCTTCACTTGGCGGTCAGCCTCAGCCGGCATGCTGCCGAAGACCACCTCCTGCCCCTCATCGTTGGCCGCCCGCGCGATCATCACCTCGAACGAGCGCATCTGGTAGGTCCGCACCGATTTCACGTGCCCCGCGTCGATGGCCAGCGTGATCGTCTGCGCCGGGGCCGGCGATCCCTCGTCCGGCGGAACCAGCGCCGCCCGTTCGAGCCGAGCCCCAACCTGGAGTGTACGCCGGCGGATCGTCTCCACATCCGGAGCCGTATCCAAGGGCAGCAGCTCAGCCAGCAGCGCCCGCGCCCGCCGGTACGGCAGCGCGCTGCCCATCTCGGCCAGGACGCGTTCGTACTCCGGAGTGCAGCGATCGGGCATCATCTCCGCGACCGGGGTCAGGCTGCGCCGGCAGGCCACACCACAGTGGCAGTGGCCGAAGCGGGGCGCGCGCACCTCCACCGTGCCGAACAGAGACACCAATTTGCGGGTGCGGTGGTCCTTGAGCGGGCGCAATGCCCCACAGTGGCTGCACCGGCGACGGCGGCGACAGTGCGCATAGGCCTGCGCGGTGACCAGGACGCGCTGCAGGCCGGACAGGGTTGCCTTTCCCTCAGCCAAGCTCAGCCCGAGCGTCGCCGCCTGGCCCACTTCGGTGCGCTCATCCTCGGAGCTCACGTGCCGCGTCACCGCACCATCCTCGCCCGTCACCTCAACCATGACCCGCCACTTCATCGTGCCCCCGACCGCTACCATCCGGACACGCCGTACCATTCTCCCCCCAGGTTTGCGACGGTCTCAGCGACGAATGGAAGGCCTTCGTCGCCATCGGCAGCGCGTTCGCTGTGCACGATACTGTCCGCCATTCTCAGCGCGAGTATGTTCGCGGCAGCGTGCATGCCAACTCGGCCGAGGGCTTCAACGATCGTGTCCGGAGCATGATCGCCGGCGTCGTCCATCACATCAGCCCCGACCATGCTGGCCTGTATTTTGGCGAGATCGGCTTCCGCTGGGCCCAGCGCACGGTGGCAGGTCAGGCCCAACGCCGCACCCGCAGGGGGCGGACGGTGATCCAAACCCTGTGGTCTCGTGTTCCCCCAGCCCTCCAGCTTCCGGCCGTCTTCCGTTTTGCTGTTGGGCGCCAACTCCGACGGACCAAGGAGGGCAAATCAGCATCCGATCAGCAGTAGCTGTCTTTGGTTGATAATGGCGGCGTTGTTTAGATGACACTTATCGCGCTGCCCTCTCTATGGGGACCTGACCGTCCTTGTCGGGTCGGGTGGTAAGGCCATCCGGGAGAGCCAGAAAGGGTTACCCTTATATCGCTATATGGTGTATGCCTACGCGGACAGTTCCGAGTGCTTTTCTCGTGTGTGCATCGAATGTTGATAAGTCGTCTTAGGATCAGAAACTTCAAATCCATCCGCTCGCTCGACCTTGAGCTTGGTGGAACGACGGTTCTCATCGGACCGAACAACGCCGGTAAAACGGCCATCCTCGAGGCCATCCGAATCGCATTGACGCGCCGCTGGGGCCAGAAGGGAACCGGCTTCACAGAATACGACATCCATCTGCCGGACGAGCTGTGCGATCCGAAGACGTCCGATCCCGTGGTGATCGAAGTAGAATTCGAAGAGCGGGTTTCCGGCGAATGGCCGGTCGACCTTCAGGCTGATCTCGATGACATCGTTCAGACCGATCCGGTCACCGGAAAAGCATCGATCCTGCTTCGCGTCAGCTGCGCCTGGGATGCAACGAGCGGCAGCTACGTTCCCCGCTGGGAGTTCCTGAACGCGGAGCACGTGCCATTGACCGGCCGCGCCGCTCGCGCCACCAATCTCCAGGAGTTCTTCCAGTACCTGCCGGTCTTCTACCTCGACGCGCTCCGCGACGCTTCGGACGAATTCTCCCCGCGCTCGCAGTTCTGGGGACGACTGCTGCGCAGCGTCCAGATCCCGGAAGCCCTCGAGCGGCGCGCGAAGCGCGTCTTCGATCTCCTCAACACCCGGCTACTGGCTGCGCATCCCCGGCTATCCGGCATCGCGACGACCCTGTCGACGATCAGCCGCGTCGCCGCGACAGACGATCCCGGACGCGCGGATTTGCGCATGGTGCCCCTGCGGCCGTTGGATTTGCTCTCCCGCGCCGAGGTCGTCTATCGCTGCCAGACCGATAAGCCGTGGCTGCCCCTTCCGAGGCACGGGCAAGGCGTCCAGAGCCTGTCGGTCATGTTCCTGTTCCGCGCCTTCGTTGACCAGGTGATGGCTGAGCTCTACAAGCCCGACAGCAGTCCGGTGCTCGAACTCGAGGAGCCGGAGACGCACCTGCATCCGCAGGCCGCGCGGACGCTCTGGCGGCATGTCAGCGAACTCCCGGGCCAGAAGCTGGTAACCACGCACTCCCCCTACTTCCTGCAGCACGTGCCGTTTCGCGATCTGCGCATTGTGCGCCTCACTGCGGCGGGCACGGCGGTGTTCTCTCTGCCATCGCATTTTTCCGTGGCGGTGCCGCACGTGCCGGAACTTGTTCCGCTCATCGCGACATCCTGCGGCAGTCTCCGCTACGACGGTTCCCTCGGACAGCTCGTCGTTCAGGGCAAGCTGGAGCAGAAGCCATACCGGGAACTCCTGGTCGCCTACGCGAGGCATGCCGACCGAGCAGAGATCCACAAGGCGCTCAAACGGCTCTACGAAGAGTCGGCGGTCTACATGCCCGACGAGGATCTCGAACAGCTGGAGACGTTCGCGAGACGCATCCGTGGCGAAATCTTCTTCGCGCAGCGCTGGCTTCTGGTGGAAGGGCAGGCCGAGTACTTCATTGCGCACGGCATCGGCGCCGGCCTAGGGTACAACCTTGACGAACACGGCGTGTCGGTAATTGACATCAAGAACAACGGCAACGCATCCTGCTTCGCGGCTCTGGCGCGTGCCCTCGGGATACCCTGGGTCGCCGTCTTCGACGGCGACGATGCCGGGCAGGGATACGTCCGGGAAATCCAAAAGCGGGGCTTTTCAGCCGTCGAAACCGACCGACGCTGCGCCTGCCTCCCCGAAGCCAATCTCGAAGCGCAGCTCATTAAGGACGGGCTCCAGGCGGAGCTCAAGGAGATCCTGGACGAGCTGGGCGTGAAGGAGGCTCTTACTTTGGACGACGAAGCGCTCCTGGTGAAGCTCACCTCCACGAAGTCGGCGTACGCGGCCGCTCTTGGACGGCGCTGCGCGCGGGATCCGGCGTTGACGGCGCGCATGCCCGCGGCGTACCGCGACGCCATCGGCGCTCTGAAGGGGCTGTCATGACCACGCCATCCCTCACCGAGACGCTCGGCAAGCTCACCGCCCATCAGCGCGAGGCCGTCAATTGGCAGGACGGCGCGCTTCTGGTGCTGGCAGGGCCAGGCTCCGGCAAGACCAGGGTTTTGACGTCGCGCATCGCCCGGATCCTGGACGCATCGCGCGAACGGGCCTTTCGCGTGCTCGCGCTCACCTTCACCAACAAGGCGGCGGACGAGATGGCAGGCCGCGTGCTGGAGCTCGTTCCGGGGCTGGAGCAGCGGACGCTCATCGGCACCTTCCACTCGTTCTGCATGCAGCTCCTGCAGCAGCACGGCTCGCACATCGGCATTCGTCCGGATTTCGCAATCTACTCGCTGGAGGAGGACCGCAAGGAACTGCTACGGGAAGGACTCCGCCGCTCACCTGGCCTTGATGACGCGTGCACGCGCTACCTGCCGGCGATCGACAAGCTCAAGGCTCGTCTGATCGCCCCGGACGACTGCGCCCGCCAATTCAAGGACGCTGCCGAAGGCGAGAGGATCGAAGCCACGTACCGTGTCTACGAGGCCGAGCTGGCACGAGCCAACGCGCTCGACTTTGGTTCCCTCATCGAACGGGCCTACGCTCTGGTCTCGACGGCCCCCGGGGTAGCCATGCGCTACCGCCGCACCTACACGCACTGGCTCATCGACGAGTTCCAGGACACCACCGACGGCCAGTACCGACTCATCAAGGCGTTGGCCGGCGACGACTTCCGGAACATCGTCGCCGTCGCGGATGATGATCAGATCATCTACCAGTGGAATGGGGCAAGCTACCGGCAGATCCAGCGGTTCCGGGCCGATTTCAGCCCTCAGCTGATCCAGCTGCCGACGAACTACCGCTGCCCGCCGGCGATCGTCGCCGCTGCGAACCGGCTGGTCACCCACAACGCTCAGCGCACGCCCTCGAAGCTGCCGCTCGAGGCAGGCAAGACGAACCTGCGGTATCCGCCGGAAAGCCACATCCGGCTGCAGCATTTCCCAACGGAGGGCGACGAGGCCGCTGGCGTCGCCGCGGACATCCTGGAACGCGGCCGCGCGCTGTGGGGCGAGACCGTCGTCCTCGCGCGCACCCGCGCCCTGCTTGAAGGCGTACTTGCGGCCCTTCGTGCCGCGGACGTCCCCGCGAGCATTGCCCAGCGACGGGACGACTTCCGATCTCCGCATTTTCAGTGGCTGAGTGCGACCTTGCGCCAAGCCGCCCGCCCGCTGGACCGCCGCGCGTTCGACAGCTTGGTTTCAGCGTTCAACCGGCTGTTCGCTCTCGAAGTGCGGGCGGAATTGGTAGCGTCTGAAGCGGAAGGCTCGTCGCGGGGGTTCCTCGCGGAATGGGCACTGACGATCCCTAGGATTCAGCACCATCCTGCAGCCAACGCTCTCGCGGAAGCCGCACTCGCACTCGCCGCCGACCCGGGAGGGTTCCGTGCCTTCATTGATTGGATTCTGCCGATGTATGCCGCCGCAGAAGAGCCGAGCGGCGGCGTGAGTGACCTCTCGGAGGACCGTGCGGCATGGTCGGACCTCGTCCGCAGCATCGGCCAGACGATCGGGCGCGATGCGCCGCTGGACCGCTTCCTACAGGAACTCGCCATCCGCTCGAAGGAGGCACCGGTCGGAGCAGACACGGTCACGCTGATGACCGTTCATGGCTCCAAGGGCAAGGAATTCGACCACGTTTACGTCATCGGTCTCGCCGAGGACATCATGCCGAGCTTCCAGAGCCGCCGCGCCGGCGACGCCAGCGCGGAGATGGAGGAAGAGCGCCGCAACTGCTTCGTAGCGATCACCCGCGCTCGCGAATGCCTCACCTTGTCGTGGGCAGGGCAATATCGTGGCTGGTCAAAGCCGCCCTCTCGTTTCCTCGAGGAGATGGGACTGGCAACCTATTCCGAGGGCTGATGCTTCTGGACTGCGGAACCGGGACCGACGCAAAGAAAGCGATCTCCAACGCGGGCGGGCTGCGGTACGCCTCAAGGGAGATAGCGCCACCTCAATGTCCCTCGAACGCTAAGAGGCGGTCAGGCTCACGCCTAACTGCCTCAGCATCAATCTGCATCTCCGCCGGGGAGCGGGTGGAGACAGGCTGCGTGCGCCCCTCCTCGTGAGGGGCGGACGCCGCGTCCCCATGCGGTGTCTTCAGTTCTGGATATCGTTTTTCTGGCGACGGTCAAAGAGATGGTATCCACTGCGAGATTCGAACCGACGGCCCCAGGAATCTTACCACTTCCGGGTCCATCCAAGATACGTGTAAAAGTGGACCACAAGGTCGGTGTCCAGAAAAGGTACGGCCCGACGGCCAAAACCGTTGTTTGCTATCATAGACTTACAATGCGACGGTTCGCGTCCGAGAAGGCATGCCTTGTTGGACGGGACCGTCATGCCTCCTGGCCGCCGCACCGCGCTGTACCTGCGCATCTCGACCGCTGATCAGAAGCCGGACCTGCAATACGACGAGTTGCGCGGCTACGCCGAGCGGGCCGGTCTGGTCATCGTCGGCGACTACTGCGATGTCGCCGTGTCCGGCCGTCACGAAGGACGCCCGGAGCTGAACGTGCTGATGGCCGTCGCGCGAAAGCGTGAGTTCGACTGTGTGCTCGTCTGGAAGTTCGACCGTTTCGCCCGCAGCACCCGCCACCTGCTGATGGCGCTGGAGGAGTTCCGGCACCTCGGCGTGCGCTTCATCAACGTCCAGGATCAGATCGACACCGACAGCCCTGCGGGCCGGGCCATGTTCACCATCATCGGGGCCATGGCCGAACTGGAATCCGCGCTGATCAGCGAGCGCGTCACCGCCGGCATGAAGGCTGCCAAAGCCCGAGGCAAACACCTGGGGCATCCGTCGATCCGCCGAGCGGTGGTCGCCGAGATCGAGGCGCTCGCCGCCTCAACCGACCTCAGCATCCGGCAAATCCACGAGAAAATCGGCGGCAAGGCCAGCCGCGGCGTCGGAGAGATCACCAAACGCATCCGCTCGGGACGGCCAACCGCCTTGTGACCACTTTTTACACGTATCTTGGACGGACCCGGACTTCCTCGGAAGGCGCCAAGTGCGGTGCCGCCGGTGAGGCGCTACCAGACCGTGACCAACGCCCCGCAAACCTGCTACGCTCGCTTCACTTTATCGGGGAGACAGCAGGTGTACGAGGCGCTGGACATTCGTCTGGGAAAATCGGTATCGGCTGCCCGTTACGACGCCGAGCAGCGCGTCGCCACCACGGTTTGCCCGGAGTGTGTTGACCAAGTCGCCCACGTCAGCCCGAAGGCTCGCCAAGCGCACTTCCGACACACGACTCCGTTCGATCGGGCGCCCCGGCTGTGCTCCCGTCGCGTCACCGAAGCGCCGGACCATGGAAACTGCACGCGCATTATGACGGCCGTTATGTCCGCCATGGGCCAACCGGCGCGGCTCTCGATTGTCCGGGTCCTCGCGGTCAACCTCGTGCCGGTCATGCGCGAGCTCGGCATTCTTGGACGGGATCCGGAGATGCACCGGCGCGTTCTTGACGACGACCTGCTGGACTTCCTGGCGCCGAACCGCCGCGTCTGGGCCGATCTTCTGTTGGCCGCCGCCCGGAACCGACCGGAGATGACGGACCGTCAGCAGATGCTGCTCCGGCACCTGTGCGAGGCCCGCGTTGACGATGGCAGCGGCGGTCCGTTCGACCAGCTGCTCGCCGCAGGCTGGGCGAGCGCTCGGGAGGACCTCCGTTACCGGCAGCGGTACCACCCCGGCGCCTTTGCCAACCTTGGCGAGGAGGCGCGCTGCCTCGTATCCGTTCTCGAGGGCCAAGCGCTGGGGCGCCCAATCGAGCTCAATCCGCGTCTGGGAGGGATCCTCGGCCTCAAAGAGGAACCGCCCTCACCGGAGGCACTCGCGCGCGTCCTGGTGGCCCAACGGACTGTTGGCGTCATCGCGCAGATCGACATCGACCGGCTGCTGGCCGACCCCGACGGCTACGTCGGCGCCGGGTGGGGCTGGGTCTACCTGATGAGCCGCAGAGCCAAAGTCCGCGTGCCCGGGACGGAGCGCGTCGTGAAGATCGGACGGACCGACCGCTCGGTCGCCGTACGCCGTGAAGAGATCGCGGCTGCTTATCCGGACATGGACTGGCTGGTCCTCGACGGCGCGCTCGTGCAGGCGCCCGCCACCGTTGAAGCGGCCTTGAAGGCAGTATTCGCCGCGCATCGGCCGAGCCACTGGAGCAAGAACGAGTACTTCTCGCTGCCCGACGGAGAGGCCTTGGCCCTGTTCCGGCGCATCGTTGACGGACATGCAGCCCGCCCGCTACCGGAATTGCTGCATGAAGTGCACAGCGCCTCGCCGTTCATCGTCCCTGCCGAGCAGCATGAGCCGAGGAGGCGGAGGGAGAAACCGACGCATGTGGCGCCGCAGAGTGCCCGAAAATCCCTTAAACAGGCTGGGAACCTGCTGCGCAGGCAGCAGCGGCAGATTTTACGCACCTTGATCCGCGAAGCTCTGAGCCGGATGAAGCCCTCCACAGTCCTCGCCTTGGCCGAAGACGCGCTTGCCGCCGAAGCCTTCAAGAGCAATCCGCCTCCACTGCCGCCGGAGTTGGCGACGATTCCGGGGGAGGAGATATCGTTTAAGGAGGTGTTGAGCGAGCTTACGACCACTCCTGTGTACCGGGCCGAGGTGTCCCGCCAGCGTCAGGAGTTGCAGGCTTTGCTGATTCGTGATGTCTGGGAGCGAACCCGCACCGAGAAGGCACTCGTTTACTACATCAGTAAGCTTCGGTACGAGCGCCAGATGCCGTATACCCTGCTGCGGGAGACCAAAAGCGACGACAGAATCCGCAAGCTGCTCGGCGAACTGGGGTGGAAGCTCACCTTCGTCGACGGCAAGTCGGTCGTTGCCTTGGACGGAGGCGAACAGCCGAAGGCCGCGGCGCCGGCGATGATGGTGCCGCAGTGGACCAGGACGCGGATGACCCAGGTGAGAGCCAGCGGCCTGAGCGCCCCCAGCGCGCCGCTGGACGATGCCGAGCAGACCAGGCGCAAGCGGGCGCTTGAGAACTGGCTCAAGAACCGATAGCCCCTGACCGAACCGGCAACGGCGCAGGTGACCGCGGCGCCAGTACCAGCCGGCTCGTCATCTGCACCATTTGGGGGCGCCGCCACCGTTTCCGGCGGCCGCAGCCGAACCGCCTCGAAGGTGGGTATATTTGCGGTTGCCGATGGCTTTGTAAAAATGTTGGACAAAGGGCGCGTGGGATCGCCGGGACATATCAGTTTTCCGCCAACTCGTGAATCCCTTCCCGATGCGCGGGCACCGATGCTGCGGGCGCCAAGAGCACCGCACCGACCGCTTCGTCTATGCTGCGGGCTTCTATTGGTTTTTCGGGCAGCATCGCATCCCGAAGGCGTGCAAAATGGTTGATTTCTCCATTGCGCAATGGAGCGCACAACAGGCGAGCACTTCCAATCAGCAGGAACTCACGCCTAGTCCGTGAAAGCGCGACATTCAACCGGTTCGGATCGTTGAGGAAACGGGTACTGCCACGGGAACGGGTTGTGCAGAAGATGACGAGGTCCGCCTGATTTCCCTGAAAGGAATCGACGGTGTCGATCTCCACCTTCAATCCATGCGGAAGCGCCGGCGTCTTGATCCGTTTCTCCAGTTCCCGCTTTTGTGCACTGTAGCAGGTGATAATCGCAATGGTCGGCCGTTCTGTCATGGAAGTCGCCGCCATCGCGATCACGTCGAGAATCCCGGCGACGATAGCTACTTCGGCCGCATTGACAAGGCTCTGCCCCGACTTGGGCGGCTCGCCATGCCACCCGCCTACCTTCGACGTGTCCAGCCAGACGAGGGGGCGCCGGAATGCAAGCATAGGCTCGTCGCCCTTGAAGGTCGACAGTCCCTCGTCATGGTAGAAGAGATCCTCCACAATCCTCCCAATCATGGGTGGCATGCGGTACTGCATGGCGAGTCGCCCGGTCATGCCCGGTGGCAGTCCAGTAAAAAGACGCTCAAACAGGGTCTCTTGATACATTCTCCGGATGTCTACGGGTCCGATGGCGAGCGGAGCGCCTTCATCGCGGAAGACCGGGTCGATCGTCGGAGGCAGTTGCTTGTGATCTCCGATCATTACCACCTTGCGACCGCGCAGCATGGGAATCAGCAACTCTCCGGGCGTGGCGCGCGCCGCCTCGTCGATGACGACAAGATCGAAAGGCCGCACCAGACTGAGCTGGCGCCGCGTCAGGCCGAGGCAGGTGGCGCCCACAATCTGATGGCGCGTCAGCAGAAGCTCCACAAGGTCGGCGTTCAGCTCTTCCCCACACTCCTCCAACCAGAATTGCATCATCCCCTTCAGGCGGTCGGGGACGTCAACGGCCCGAAGCTCCTCCTGATACTGGCGATGCCTAGCTCCGACATCAATGCCGCTCTCCGTGACTTGGCCCGACATCTTCTCCGGGTTGCCGATGCGGACCAGGGCCTCCGCGCCGCGCTTGATGGCAAGACGCGTCAGCACCTCATCCACCGCGACGTTGGCCTGGGAAGCGACCAGAATCCGGTCGGCTGGGAAACGGGCAAGATGCTGATCGATGAGTTCGACGATCAGGGTCGTTTTCCCCGTACCGGGAGGCCCCTGGATGCAGAACAGGTTTCTTTCCCTCAGCGCCGCTTCGAGCAGCGCGCGGGGCCGGCCATCGGTGAATTCCCGGGAGACCGCGGTCAAGTCCCACAGGATGTCGGAAGACGGCTCGACGCGCTCCGGGGCGAGGACGGCGTCCAGCACCGTCAAATTGCTCGCCTCACCTCGCCGCGCCAGATCGAGCGCCTTCATCTGCTGTATGTCCGTGTGCGGATGGCTGCGCGCCACGAACAGGGCTTCGGCCGGCTCGTCCTCCGCAAGGACGAGGTTGGCCACAGCCGGCCGCACCTTCAGCAACTTTTCCGCCGTGATCTTCGCGTTGGTGCCGACGACAACGTTTCCGAGCAGAAGCATGAACTCGGGCGCACGCCGCGCCGTGCCGCCTTCCTGGCATTTATTGATGTAACGCTCGACCTTCTCCCAGGCATCGATCCGATACTCGACGGCGCGCGGTCGTTGCGAGGCGATCTCGAGCAGGCGGACGCCCACCCCGGTATCGGCCTTGGCCTTGGCATCCACCAGAATTCGGGCGACGTCTAACCAACGCTTGAGATAGACCCGGCCGACCTCGCTGGCGATGAGCCGTTCCTGCCGCACAAATTCATTGTGGATGAACAGCGCGAATTCCTGGCATTGCTCGCTCGTCTCCACGGACTCGGGCGGGGAAGCGGTCTCGAACCAGCCTTCATCGATCTGAAGCAGCGAAACGGGCAGGACGCAATAGATGCTCTGCTCCGGTATGATCTCGGCGGAGGGGACGAGGCTTTCGACGCGGATGACATGATGCCCGTCATGCTGATCCAGGCACGCCCGAATGGCGACGTCGCGGTTGCGCAGGACGAAACGGCCGTTCAGCGGCGCATCAGGGGCGGCCGGTTCGATGATCCAGGGATCCGAGGAGTCCGCCACCGGCCGGCAATGCTCGGCGAAGGCTTCACTCATGTCGTCGTGGACCAGAAGCGGAACGCTGTCGAAGCAATTCTCGTCCATGGCGGACGCGCGGTGTTGGGTGACCGTCAGGAAATAGGGGATCGGCTGGAAGCGTATGGCGGAAAGATCGAACTTCCATTCGAGCGGGTACACCAGCAGTTCCGTTCCGACCACGAGTGCGCTCCGCTCCTGCTCGTTCCAGGGCAGAAAGCCCCGGACGCCGTAGACGTCGAGCCAAGCCCCCTTCTCCTCCACTCGGCGAACCGTGGCGAAGGTCCCGCTTCCCGGCGTCGCCAGAACTTCTTCCCTGAGGAGCGCCTTCGACGCGGAGACGGAAAACATCTTCCGCCTTTGATCGTACGGCCCCACGAAAACGGGGGTTCCATCCGCGACGCACTCTTCACCCTCGACCAAAAGCGCGGGACGCATCGGACGGAAGGGGTTGTCCTCCCCGTCTCCCCCTTCCGTGAACGGGATCACACGTCCCGTCGATGGCCAATCCTCGGGGAAACGCAGCAGCCCCTCGTCGAACTGGGAATGGCTCTCAATCAGCTGGTCATCCTTCAGGTCCCTCGCCGCCGCTCGCAGCTTCACGGAAAGCCGATCAAAATACAGTTGTTCGTGATCCGCTTGTTGAAGCTTCTCCTCCATGGTGCGCAGCAGCAGGGTGAGAGCCCGGCGCCTGTTGGGGGTGAACGCATCGCCTTTGAGGGCCGACTTCAACGCCTTGACATGACCGCTGAGCGCCGCACACACCTCCATCCGCCGCGTCGCGATGCAATTGGCTTCGGCCGCCAGATCACGGACATACGCCCGTATCCGATCGCCCCTTTCGGCAGTCTGTCCAGCCATCGCCGCTTCATGCTCGCGCCTGAGCTCCTTGCGCCGCTTCACCTCCTCCTCGGATTTCTGATCCATCAGATAGGCAAAAGCGGTGGCGCCCAGGGATACCAGGGCCAGACCGGCGACGATTAGAGGGATCATGGGGCGCTTCCGTGCTCAGGGTGATGCGACGTGGTCAGCGCCGGCACTGCTCCAGAAGATTTCTCTGAAGCGTTGTGATGGTATCAAGAATGCGCATCAGCGTTTCGACCCTGGAATGATCGAGCGAGGCGATATTCGACAGCATTGGGCTGACTCCTTCCCGCAATCCGGCCAGTTGCGCAAGGATCTCGTTGACGATCTTTTCATCCTGTCCCAGGCGGATTATTTCACGGTCATGCTCACTCTTTGTCTTTTGGAGTTCGGCTTCGATGCGCTGCAACTCGTTCCGGGCGTGAATATCGGCCTGTTTCGTTCGTTCCCTCTCAGCCAGATAGCTGGAGGCCTCGCGCATGAAGGCCGTGGCCTCCTGCGCCAGGGCAACAACGTCACCGATCGACAACCCCATCGGCAAACGCGGCCCCGAAGAGGGGGGGATCACCTCGCCATCCTTGGCGGATTGTTCCGGCGGCCGTACCTTGCTGCTTCCCGAATCGGAACCCGATTTCTTCCTCATCATCGCCATGTCTCAAACCTCCTCTGATGTATCCGGCCTGAACGACATCTGATCCACCACCGCAAGATAGCGCCGCATGAACACCTCGTATCGCCGCACCAGGCTTACGAGCGCAGGATCGCCCTCGGCTTGGCGTTGCAGCGGGGACATTTGAATTTCCAGGACTTCGGCCGCCTCTTTCAGGAGGCGGAACAGTTCCGTCATGGCCTGACCGATCTTCGCGGCCTGCTCCAGCCTTTTCCTGGATGCGGCAATCTTGCCGGCTTCCGCCGCCGCCTGCGCCGCGCATCGCGCGCGCGCCACCTTCAGGCGGCCCTCCAACTGCCGGGTCCGTTCGCGTTCGGCCGAAAAACGGAAATAAGCCTGCCCGGCGTCGAGGACGGCCAGCGCGGCGTCCACGGCTAGGAGCGCCGGATTCACCGCGCCGGCGGCCGCCTTCAGTCCCTGGGAGCGCATCAGCGAAGCGACCCTGCCGGTCACCCGAAGCGCCTTATAGGCTCGCATGACCCGCGCCGTGGTTCGTTCCTGCGTCATGGTCACACCTTCTGATCGCGCGCATCGAGCGCGTCGTCGGCTTGGGTTTGGAAGAGGAATGACCATCCCCCCTCCCTGCGCGCTTGGATGCTCGCGCATTCGGCCATTCCGGCCTCGTCAGCGGCTCGCCTCAATGTCACAGGTTCGGGATCGATCACCCAGCGCACGTCCCGGCAATCCCGGCCGCGATCCGGCAGAAGATGGCCCAAAAGGCCGGACAGCAACCCTTCGCACAGCGACGCTTCGGAATGCCGTTCCGGCAGAAGGAAGGCGCCGTCAGTACTGGAATCCACCACCGCCGGACCGACGACATAGGAAGCGACATCGGTTTCTTTGTGAAGGACGCCCGTCACCTGATCGAAGAGATAGCTTACGGGAGGGAGTGCCCGACGCTCCCGCCCTGCCGCGGAAACGCGGACACGGAGAGCAGGACCTTGGATGGAATCCCCTCCGCTCCAGGGGACGGCGTGCCGTTCCGTCCCCTGGCGCCAGATCCGAGGATCGATCGCCGTGTGGGGATGGGGAAGCATCACCATGCCGAAAGGCAAGGGAAGCCGTGCGTTCAAGGTCCCGGAACCGGGAATCAATGACACTTCGACCGGCCCATCCTCGCGGTCACTCATCATCTCGGCCAGTCCGGGGGAAACCTCCGCCATCATCCTGGCCAGAATCTCGATCCGGGTCTGGGTAAGATCGCTTCTTTGCCGCGAGGAAAGTCTGATGGGAGCCACCTGGACCGGTTCGCCCGCGAATGCGTCCGATGGGGCGAACCACCGCAGCGCACGGGCAAGGGGATCAAAAATCATCCGATGTCCGGCCTTGCGGAATGCACGCACTTGGTTGAAGTCATTCCAGAGGCGCCTTCCCTGCTCCCCGGTCAGAGACAAACCGTCGGTGGCGGGGCATAGAGAGACGACATTCTGTTGGGCGAGTTTCTCAATCTCGAACCGAACGATTCTCTCTTCGATTATCCCCACCGTGCAGACATCAGCAATGCGATGGCCGCTGTCGGCGGAAAAGAGGACCAATCTGGTTAGAAGAGGAAGATTGTCCGCCTCTGGAGCTCTCAGGAGGGGATCAACAATCGCTAATGGACGCCGGGTTACGGCGATGATTGCGGGGTCTTCGTGCTCGTTCCACTGTGCGGATCCTAACATTCAGCAACTCGCAGCAACCAAAATTTCTCTCAAGGGAAAAAATTCATGCGTCCAAGGGTTTATACCATAGCCCCTCATACAGATTATGGATATTTTTAGCCAGCGCATCGGCGTTTTAGTAAACGTGAATTTAACTTTCCACAGCTTGAAAGACGCAAAAGCAACGTCATCCCCCAAAATGCGCTGTGATGCCAGCGGCTTTGACGTGTGCCTCCGTAACGGAGAGATTCCCATTTTGGTGGTCAGCGTGATTCGCTACTGCACTGACTCATCCGGAAGGTGCAGGGCTCCGAGCAGGTCAGCGCCAGAACCTGGCGACTGTCGCCGTGGGCAGCGGGGCATTGCCGGGTTTACGCGTCTTGACGCGCAACAGTCCGTCCACGCCCTGTTCGGCGTAACGCGCGTGCCAGCGCCATATTGCCGGACGGCCTATGTGCAGCTTCGGACGTCTTTGTGCAACTTCGCCTGTCGAATTGCACATTCGCACCGGGTAATCTGCAGGTAGCGGTTTGACATCCCGGCCATCCTTCACGTGCGCCTTGGAGCGCAGACCACGAGGAGATGGACAATGATGACTGAGACCACGACGCCCGCCACGACTAAGGCTGCCGCCATGCTGAAGATCCCCGTGAACGACATCCGCGTGACGCCCATCCCAGGCGCGCTGTCCAAGCAGTACGAGCGGCTCGTCTTTCACGCGCAGTTGCGGACGCATGGCAGGAAGCCCAGCCGCGGCAAGGATTACCCGACACGGCGCGACCTGATGAAGATGATCGGGCAGGAGTCCTCGTCCGCGTGGGGGCACATTGATTCGGCTCGGAACAAGATCAGCTTGCACGGCGCGCACAAGCTGGCATGCAAGCTGTGCTGCCCCGTGAGGGACATCGTGATCATCAACGAAGCGGCCAAGCCGCTGTTAAAGCGGCTGGAGTCTGACGCCAGAGAGGAGTACCAGAGCAGGCAGGACCTGGGGTGGCGCACAAAGATGTGCGCCTGGAAGCTGCCGCTGACCCTGCCACCCTCCTGGGAGGCCCTAACCGAGTCCCTCGCGACGCCGGACGTACGGTTGAAGCTCGAGGAGCCACGGGCCGAGGAGGCCACGCTCGAGATGGCGGACCTCATCGACGACATGGAGGGCCGCCTGCGTCTCGCGGGCGAGTTGCACGCCGACGGGAAGACATTTCGCGCTGCCAAGGTCCTCGAGGAGTGGTCGGCGGATCTCAAGGTCGAGGACAAGGGCGTGAGGAGGCTGCACCTACTCTGGGGCCGGTACGTCGAGCGGTACGAGATCGGACCGCCGGTCGACGAGGAGTTCGAGGAGCCGTTCCGCAGCGTAGCTCTCCGCAGGGTGCTGGTCGTCAAGCTGTCGCGGCGGGAGGAAGAGAAGGACTTCACCCTAGACCGCTCGGGTGAGGCCCGGTACCGTTCAGCGGTCGAGGAGCTCTTTGATGGTGACTTCGACACCGGGCTGATGGACTTCATCGCGTGGTGCGGCGGGCGCGACTTCCGCGAGGAGATTCGCTGAGATAATGGAGGCGGGGCTGGCGGCCCTTTCCTTCAGATTCTACGAACAGCGCCGATAATGGCCATCCGGGCGTCGCCCCAGCGGTGATCCGCTGGCGATGCATCAGGTGCGCCGCCGGGGTGGCCTCGAGCGCCGCGCGGTCCATCGGCAGCGAGCCGTCACGCATCCCGGCAACGAACGCCTCGAAGACGGCGGCCGTGTCCGGGGACGGCTCCCTGTTCTGCCAGCCGCGAACCTGCTCGACGCGGATACCCCGCTCGGCGTCCGCCGCGTTGCCGAGGACGATCTCGGCGGTCGCCAGCGGGTCGCCGCCTGCATCGCATAAGGAGACGACGTGACCCGCCGTGGTCCATCCGCTCGCCTTCGGCACGGAGGGCCTCCAGCGTAGCCAGCGGAACGACGGTCAGCCCGTCCGCGTCGTCCACGCATCGCAGAGTGGCGCCCAGAGTTAGGCAGCGGGCTGTGGCGCTCGAAGAGCCGCTACGCACCCAGCCGTCGAACTCGTACCAGCGGGTCTGCGAATCAGCCAGACCACTCACATCGCTGTCAGCACGGCGTACGCGGGCAGCTCGACGGCCAGGGGCGCGCCGATGTCGGCGACGAGCAAGGAAGCCGCTGCGACGGTGAATGACGCCGCCAGCCACTTCTACGACCAGTGCGCGAGCAGCTTGTCGATCGTCTCGTCCCCTCCCGGCGCCGCGCGACGATGGTGCGGCCGTCCTGCTCGACGTGGATAACGCGGGCGTCGCCATCTCCGGCGATCCGCTCCAGGTGGCAGCGGTCCCGCTCGCTAGCCCCCAAGGCGTCGATGCGTCCGACGGAGGCCGTCCAAGCGGTGGCGCAAGGGCTGTTGGGGGATCGGCCGTTGCCAGCGCCAGAGGCGCCGCGCCGGTGGTGGTAGCGGCCGCCCAGGTCGCTGAAGGCCGCAGCCAAGTAGGTTGCAAGCTTCTCTGAAGCCACCATAAGCTCAGGTTGGGTGATACTGCATTGCGCGGCGATCCCGTGCGGGAACCTTGCTATTTCATCCGGAACCCCGCATCAGTGTTTGGTGAAGTCGGGGGCTGCATCCGCCAAGCGCTGCCTCCAGCGAGAGGGCACACGGTCGAGGACCCGTTCGTCCAACAGAGCGCCGAAGAGTTGCGCGTTCATAGCCTTGCGCCGCTGCTCCAGGCGATCGTGCTGGTACTGATCGTAGGTGCCCTGGAACACCAGGGACTCGACATGGAGGTAGGGAAACTTCGCGAGCTTGCCCCTCTTCCAGACGTCGGCGAGGCGTTCCCACCGGCTGCCGATCCGGTCGACGCGGCCAATCTGCTGTTCCATCACCGCCGGGTTCCACTCCGGATGGAACAGCAGGACCACCCGACAGGCTTCATGCAGGTTCAGCCCCTCGCGTCCGACCATGCTCTGGGCGATCAGCACGCGGGGATAGCTGTAGGTGCGGTTGAAGGCCGTCTGCACCATCCGGCGCCGGGACTGGGCCATCTCGCCGTCCATCAGGCGGCAGAGCTGGCTGTGCTGGCCGGCCTCCTCCCCCCCGACGACGAGGTCGACGAAGGTGTCCGGGCAGAGCGTGCCGGCGCTCCGGTTCAAGTCGCCGTCGTCGTCGTCCTTCCGCCGCGCCGCGGCCTCCTCCGCTTCCTGGCGCGGTGCATGGGGATCGAGCGAGCCGCGCAGATAGCCGATCCACACCTCGCGCGCCACGTCGCGGATGATGGGGGCTCGCGTGGACTTGGGAACCCTGGAAGCCGTCAGCAGGTGGTCGAGCACATCCGTGCGGAGCTGGCGTAGGACAAGGCCCACTTGCTTCCGATTCAGCTGTTTTACCAGCGAGGCGCCCGGAAGGGTCGACAGGAACTCCTCCTGAACGGTACGCGCCAGGGAATCGCGCAGATCGCCGTAGGTCTTGTGGGCCACATCCGCCATGTCGAGCAGCGCTTCGTCCGACAGCTCCCGTCCGGCCAGTGTGCCGGTCAGGGTCTTCTTCTCCTCCTCCTTCTTCGTTTCGTCCTCCCGGCGCAGCTCCGCGTAGGCGGCAAGCAGCGCGCCGAGCCGTAGGTCGTGGTGGACCAGGACCGGCTGCCCGCGGTCGAGACAGCGCACGACGTGGCGGGCGTTCACCATCGTCTGCAAGGCCTTCATTGGCGCCGTGAAGCGCCCGAAGACCAGGACCTTCTCCGGCGTGCCGGCGCACTCGGTGCCGAGCCAGTGCTCGATGCGCGCCAGCGCCGCGCGGACGCGGGGATGCCGCCACAAAGGATTGTCCCCGGCGTGGGCCGGGGTGGTGACCGCCTGCTGCGCCACATGCCGCCAGTACTGCGCGCGATAGGATTTGGCGGCGTCGGCGTCGGCTTGGGCCGGCGGCTTGGGCGGCGCATCCACCTCGACGTCGAAGCAGGGTAGGCCGCTGGGATAGCGGCTGTCAATGCGGCGGGACGAGGTTCCGTCGCCCGCCCCACGCGATGCCGCGCCCGCAGCCTCCAACGCCACGGCCGCATGGCGCCACTCCTCGGTCAGGCTTTCGAGGAGAATGGGCTCGACGCTGTACTGGCGATGTGGGTGGGCTCCCGTGGCGTCCAGCCGCGCGTCGCGCATCTTCTTCAGCAGCGCCAACATGTCCGGTTCCCGGATGCGGCGGCGGCGGCACACGATGCCGCGCAGAGCTTCGGTGAAGCGCGCCGACGCGGTCTCCAACCGCTCCAGCCGCTCGGGCACGTCCGGCGCCTCCGACGCCTGCCGGAGCGCCTTGCCGAAGCCGGCGATGGCCTCGCCGATGCCCGCGCTGGCGGTGTGGTGGCGGGGAAACCCCACGCGCTCCAACAGGTCGTGCCACTGGTCCACGTTCAGCTCTACCGGGGTGGCCGTCAGCGCGAGGCTGCGGCTCGCCTTCGACCGCACTAGGATGTCCTGGAGCAGCCGGCCCAGCAGCTTATAGGGTTGCTTGGCGTCGTCCCGGCTCTTGTGCGCTTCGTCGATGACCAGCAGGTCTACGGGGCCGATCAGCGATCCCATGAGTTTCCCGAGCAGCGGGCGGCCCGCCTCGCCCCGGATCTTTTCGGGAAGCCGGCGATGCTCTTCGTGCCAAGGCCGCAGGTCCGGCAAATCTCGCAGCATGTCCTCGACATCCTGGGAAAGCCATCTCGCCAGATGTTCGGCCGCCGCCCACTCCTCCTCCCGATCGGCGCAGCCCGCCTGCCAGCCCGTGGCACCGAACCAACGCTCTCCCAGGCACCAGCGGACCATCCACGGCAGGCGGTGCCGGGTCGGGCTGTTGGCGCGGATGACCGGGACGCGGAACTGATGCGAGATCAGCGCCAAGCGGTTCCGGGTCAGGATCGGGAAACTGCCGCCGAACAGGTCCTCGAAGCGGCGCAGGTGCCGTACGTCGCGGCGCGGGTTCATGGTGATGAACCGCTCGAACTCCGCCTCCCATTGATAGATCAGCCCCGGCGGCACGACGACCGCGGTCCGGCCGCCGCACTCCATCACGGCCGCCATGACCTCACAGGCGATGCGGGTCTTGCCCAGGCCGACCTCGTCCGCCACCAGCACGCCGTGATGGGGCAGGCGCTCGGCGATGAACTCCAGGCTGCGGCGCTGCGACCGCCTCAGCGATGGGTTGCGGGAACGCGTCCGCAGGGCTTCGGCGACGGCGGTCCACAAGAGGGATCGGTTGCGAGCGGTCACGGCATGGCCTCTTCCGGTGATAGCGCGTGGTGGATGCGGCCGAGCGGTGGCAGGCCGGTCAAGCCCCACGCCGCCCGCACCTCGTCGAGCATGGTCGCGTAAGCCTCGCGCGTCTCGTCGTCCGGCCAGACGGGCGGGGCGAAGCCGGGCTCCGCGAGGCAGTCGAGGAAATCGACCCGCAAGGTCTGCCACGCCTCCACATCCTGCCGCAGCAAGCCCTCCCGCAGGTTCCAGTGCAGATGCCGCACCCAGCCGGCCAGCGCCTCGGGGGGGATCCGGTTGTTGCGGTCGGCGATGCTTTCCACGAGCGTCATGGCCCGATAGACCGGCAGTCCGTCACGGCAGTCCGCTCCGTCCGCTCCCCTGCCAAGTGGGGTGGGCGCCGGCTCCGGCAAGTCGTCGTCGGGCGCGTCGTCCGGCCCGTCATCGTCCGGCGCGGCCGGGTACATCAGGAGCCGGTCCAACGCGTCGGAGAAGGGCAGGGGAGCGGCCGGGACGCGGCAATAGCTGCCGTCGGACTCCAGCACCGGCACCACCGCTTCCCCGCCCGCCCAGCGTATGGTCAGCACGGCCGGCATCGTGCCCGCCCATGGCAGGACCGGCGCGCCGGCGGCGAGCGGGACGGCGCCCCCGTCGGCGGCGATGACCAACACCGGCACCGGCGCTACTCCGTCCGCCCACTGCACGGTCAACAACGCGTCGCGGTGCACGAACCCGAGCACCGGCGGAGGCGGCAGCGGCGGTCCCTCGAAATCCTCCTGATCGTCGTCCTCGTCGGCTTTGAGGGGGCCGTCCAGCACCGTGCCGAGTGGCAGGTGGTGCTGGAGATCCGCCAGAGGCAGGCGCGGCACCGGCAGCAGCACAGCAGCCTCGATGTTGCCCCCTTTCCCGGGCGGGAGGATCATCCCCCGCCGGCTGAGATTCCCGGAACCCAGCAACAGCCATCCGTCGCTCAGCGTTCGCCCCCAGCGACGCCCGAGGAAGACGAACTTCGCGTGCAGGCTGGTGCGCTCATGCCCGCCGGGATCGGCCGGGCTGCGGACGATCCAACCGCTCGCGCGCGGCCCGCCTTCAGCGATCCAGCCGCGCAGGACACCGCAGGTGCCGGGATTGAGGACCACCTGCCTGTCCTCTCGGCGCAACTCGACGATGGCCTTGGCATTCTTGAGCCCGTCCACGAGGATCCGCAGCACCTGCGGTTCCTCGTCCCCGCTGCCGGTTCCGCTCTCGAAGAAGCCGGAGCCACAGACGAGCATGTTGCATCCGCCGGCCTGCCGCTCGCGCAGCTTGGCGGTAAATCCTTCGATCAGCGGCTGGTCGATGGAGGAAAGAAACCGTGTCGGCGCGGTTGGGCGCCCGGCCATCTCGCCGGCCCGTGCCAGCAGGGCGTCCGCAGGGGCGGAGCCGCTTGCCGGCCGGATCTCCAGGTAATTTCCGCGCAGCGTGCGGAAGAACCGGGCGACCGCCTGGAGATCGGCCCGGTCCGCCTCATCCGCCTCGGCGCCGACATCGATGCTCCACACCAGATCGAGCAGACGGTTCGCCGAATCCTCGGTCCAGTTGCCAGTCGAGACAACCAGGCGGAAACACTCCGTCCGGTCGCCGCGCCCGAACCCGAGCAGCGCGACCTTGGCGTGCATGGAATGGCAGGGCTTCGGCCAGTCGACCACAGCCCGTGCCGGCGCATGGTAAAGGCCGGCGGCCTGGTGCGGCGGTATCCGCGGCGCGCGCGGATCCAGGAACAGCTGCAATGCCAAGCGCCCCCGGCGCCGGCGCGTGGATTCCGTATCGCCGGTGAACGCCTGCAGCACCTGTTCTAGGAAGCGGGGCGTGGCGGAGTAGCCGCAAAGCAGGCCGAAGGTTCCGGTCATCCGCTCCGGCGGCGTGAACAGGTCCAACAGGTTGGGACGGGGGGTTTCAGTCATGGGCGGTCGCCTCCCTCACCAGGGTGGTGAACTGGTGCAGTCGCCACGGCCGCAGGGCTCCACCCCCAGTGTCGTCCGCATCCTCGTCCTCCAAGGCCGTCCGATCCGGATCGGCGGGACCAAACCCTGTGCGAAAGGCCGGTCCGCCGGTGATCTTCCGGTCGAAGGCAAGGAGGATGCGGCTGTCGCAGCGCACGAGCCCCAGCAGACGATCGGCCGGAGCAAGCGTTCCAAGCTCAGCGAACCGCCGATCGTCGCCATGCGCCTCGCCGTTCCGCCGGAAGGCGTCCAGCAGACGGCCGGACGCCGCGGCGAAGGCGTCGAGCGCCGCGGCAATCTCCGCGTTCGCCGCCAGCGCGTCGGCGGACACCGCGGCGTGCCGGTCGACCAGAGCCGTCGCGGTGGCTGACAGGGCGCGCACCGCCTCGTCGCGGGTCTCCTCGAAGAGAATGGCGGTGCGGATGTCACGGGCGTGGCGCCGGCCGTTCTCGTCCCTGGCCTCCAGCGCCTCGCATACCGCCTGGACGTCAACATCGCCGCCGGTCCGAAGCAGAAGATCCATCAGATGGCGGCGGCGCTGTTCAGGGTCCGACAGCTCGGAGCAGCTGCGCAAGCGTTCGGCAACGATCCCGCGTTCGGTAAGCGACGCGTCTCCCGGCCCTAGCAGCCGGCAGAGCTTCCTCATATCCGTGTCTTCGTCGATGGCGGCCTCACCGGCCAGCCAGGGCTCCAGCCAATGACGCAGGTGTCGCCCGTAGCGCTGGGTAAGAAAAGCGTTCGCCAGCGCCTCGCCCGACGGCGTGAGCGTCATCGTGGCGAAGCGGCCCGAGCCTTCGGTGAAACCGAGCCCATGCAGGGGCAACGCCCGCGTCGTGGCCTGACGGTAGGTCTGCACCACGTAGTTCGATCGCTGCGCTAGATCCCGGTAGGTCCAGCGCCGGGACCCGGTTTCGCTTCCGAAGCGCCGCCGCCCCTTGTAGCGCGGCGCGTCCTCGGCATCGCCCGTGACGACGAAGTGCAGCTTGCAGGCCAGCGCCTCGATGGCGTTGGCGTGGTCCTTGGCGCGGCCATGATCGATCCCCGCGAGTTGCAACCCGGCAACTGCCCAGCTGAGCTGGCGCACGAAGAGGACACCGCCCACCCCGGGGACCACACGTTCCTGGTGCCAGCGCATGGCGGCCCGCAGTCCCAGGCTGAGATCCATCCGCGTCGATGGCAGCACGGTAGGGGAGGGGACAAACCAATCCATACCGATCCTTTCTTCACGTGACCGGGTCAGCGTTGCACTGCGGCGCTGGGGAGCGTGGCGTTCGTAGGCTGCCAATCCCAAAAGCTTTCCCAGGGTTGTCCGGCATGTTGCTGATTCTACCGGGGTCGGGCGGCGCAAGGAAGTGTTCAATGATGTACGCTGGAGGTAATCTGCACCTCTTGGCTGTGAGGGCTGTTGCAGCGTTCCCGACCGAACGGGAATCGGGCATGACCTGATCCGTTTCTGCGGCTGAGATAGCGCCACGTCTGCAAAACCGCCGACGGTGGGCAGTCAAGCGGGGCGCGGGGCGTCCACCGAGGGCGAGACCGAGATGATAGACGATATCGTCGAGCCGCGCCGTTCGGCGGGCCCATGGTTTCAGAACATCCGGATCGAAGCCCTCAGCGAAAATCCGTCGACGACAGGTTGGGACATCGCAATGGAAGCGCCGCGCCTGAAGGTGCAGGGAAGCCCTGCGGATCACGCGGTCACAGGGTTGTTGCCGCGGGTGGCCAGTGCCGGTGCAGCCGCCACACCCTGGGGCAGATGCCCATCCGGCGGAGCAGCGGCGCGCCCAGGATGTTGATCATCCTGGCGATGACGGCCGGGGACAGTTCGAATGCCTGATTCTCGGCACGGCGGGCATCGCACAGGCGCGCGCCCGGCTGCTCGAGGATGTCGTTGCAGACCCCCTTGCCAAGGAACACCTCCCGGCCGTCGAGGACTAGCCGGCGCGGCACGCGGCAGCGAGGGCTCAGGACGATGCCGTTCGCCCAGGCGCTCAGCGCCAGCGCGGCGAACAGCCGCGGCCGGCGGGTGGACTGGATCGGCTTGCGGCGGATGTCGGTGGCAGCGCGGGCGAAGCATCGCCGCGGCCGCTTGGTGTGGTCGATGGGGATGGAATCCATGCTCATGCCGGGCAACTCGCGGAACCAATGCGCCCAGATCGCGTGGAACGGCCCCCTCAGCGTGTCGCCGCGCCGCGCCAGCGTCTCGGCCGAGAAGGCCGGCGGCCCGTCGCCACCCTCGCGCAGATTGCACAAGATCCCTTCAGGATCCCGGTCCCGGCGGCCGTAGCAGCGGATCAGGAACTGCTCCCGGCGCTTCGCCTCGATCTTGGACGCGCTGACGAAGTCGATCTCGTACAGGATCTCGCCACCCTGCCGTTCGATGCGGCGAATCTCCCGCAGGAGCATCCCGTTGCACGATGTCGCACGGTTGCGGTGATCAAGCGGCCGGTCGTCGGTGCCGGAGTAGCCGGCGTAGATTGGTACCCCGTCCGGGGCGCACAGTACATAGACGTAGTGGCAGGCGCCCGCCCGCGCGCACTCCATGCGGTGCATGGTGCGCAGCCACGGCTGGAAAACGTGTTCAGGACGCGCGGCGGTCCTGATGCGCGGAGGGTCCTCGGTCCAGATGCGTAGCCCTTCGAGGTTGGCTGCCGTGGGGTCAGGCATCGCGGCGTTTCACATCGGTCCGGTGCCTGGCCTGCTGTGCCAGGAAGTCGTCGACGACGCGCTTGGCGTCGGCCAGCCGCTGGTCCTTCGTCAGGCTGCGCTGGCCGTTGTGGTAGCCGTACACGACGTCGATCACCTCCGTGTCACCGCCCCTGGGCAACCGGAACGTTTTGCCCTGGATGTCGTAGCCAAGGGTCTCCAGGACGGCGTCGATGCCTTTCCACAAGCCGATGACGTGGCTCGGTCGAAGGTGTAGGAGTTGGTAGGCCGTGTAGGTTTCCCAGCAGCGCTGCGTTACGGCTTCGCCAACGGTGTCGAACGGATCGGCGCTGGCGGACGTGGTCTTGCACTTCACCACGTTGATGTACGCGATCTCCTCGATGTCGAATCCGAGGGTCTGGCGGTGCGAGGCGCTGACCACCTGCTTCCACTCGAGCATCGACGTGGGCAGGAACTTCATTAGGGCGTGGAAGGCCGCGGCGTCCGGTTCCTCACCCACCTGCCGCATCAACCGTTCCATGAGCGTGTCGTTCGCCGTCTGGGCGCCGTTGGACCCGTTGCCTGGGTTGGCGCCGACGATCACCAAGCCGGCGTAGCGCGGGCCGATGTAGTCCGGGCTGGGCGGCCGCTCAGGGATCATGGTGCCGCAGTCGCGCAGGCAGGTGTCCCGGTGTGCACAGGTGGCGACGCAGCGCACGGCGGCGTGGAACTCGGCCGTGATGGCCGGCAGGTCGGGCTCCACGGTGTCTGCTCCTCAAATCGTGGTCGGCGTGTGTGTCGACACCCAGTTTGCGACATACGCGTTCCTCCAGGGAATCACGCAGAACGGGGTGTCCTCTCCGACGCGCGTCTCCACCCAGGCGAACTGCTCCTCTCCGGCGTAGAGCGCCAGCACTGGGCGCTCTGGTGCTGGATTGGCACCGCTCTTGGTTCCCGTGCCGGTGCCGTAGCACAGGTGGATCTCGCCGGCGTCGCCGAGAGCCGTGCGATGATGTTTGCACAGGTCGTCGAGGACCGCGGCGACGCCGCGCGCCACTTTGGCGTCGGCTGGCGCCGTCGTGGACAGGGCGCCAGCCTTTGTCCGCAGCATGCCGGCGGTGCTGGCCAGGATGTCGGTCAACACCGAGACCTTGGTGCCGTAAATGAGGCGCATATCCCTGTCTTGGGTGAGCAGCCACGTGATGCCGCGGTTCACGGCATCAAGATCCTCGCCGTCGGACTTGCTGACGATGTACTTGGTCATGCTGCGTTTCTCCGATGCCACGCGAGTAGGCGACTATAAGGGTGTTGCGCCCGTATGGCGAGAGTGCGGTGACGCCACCACCGGAAGTGGAGTGGGGCGGATCGCCGCTGTGGTCCATGCTCACGCAGGCACCGCCAGTGCCGCCTCCCTTTGCCGTCTCGAAGGTCGACTGGCCACCAGTAATGGACCGGCTCGGCCGGGAGGATTGTGCGCCGCGCCGCACGCATCAAATCGGCGCTCCATGCACCTGAGTGGCCCATGTACGCCGCCCAGGCCGACGCCAGCGCGTCCCATTGGTCCGAGGTGTTGATGGGGGCACCCTCCGGGTGGCCGAGCGCGTCCAACAGCCATCGGCAGATGTCCTGCTCGGGCTCCCACGTTTCTGCCTCCGGGTAGGTCGCCTTGCGGAGCGCGAAGTGCAGGGCCTTGGGATGGGTCTCGGTGATCGGCATGGCGGGCCAGCGCTCGCGCAGGCGGATGGCGGCCGCCATGCCCTGGAACAGCATGGATCCCCGCAGGCTGTTGGCCGACTGAACGGATGGAGTCCTGCACTGCCACTCCTGGAACGCCCGCCCATGCCGTTCGGCGATGTGTAGGCCCGGCAAGGTCGGGGTTCCTCATTGGCGTGAAGACCCTCGATCCTAACCGCGTTCACCGCTCCCGCCAGCAGCGTCCTTTCCAAGCGGAAGGACGCCGATGCCGCCGTCGTGTCTTCGGCCGGGCTACGCCCGTCCTCCGTCACGACGGCGGCATTCCATTCTCATCCTGATTGACGCCGGTCTCACCGTGATTGTCGCGCCATACCCGACGTAGATCCGGCTCGAACCCATGGGGACCTCCGTAATCGAGATGGCCGCGGTGCCGGCCATTGCTGCCGTGTGGTGCTCGGAGCGACGGTGCCAAGGCACCCGTCGCCCGTCAATGTGCGGCTGGTCGGCCATGGCAGGTTTCCGTCGCCGGCTGTCGGGCACTCCGGCGACGGCTTCAACGGCGGGGCCGCATCGGTCAGCCGGCGAAGCCCCGCGGGGCGGACACTCCTGGACGAGTTCAACCAGCGCCTGGACGCGTTCGAGCACCCGCTCGACCGCGGCGGCCCGCGTGTCCCGCGACAGGTCGAGTCCGGCGGCGGCGAGGGCGCTCAGGTCGTCGTAGCCGTCGGCGAACGGCTTGTTTGTGTGTACGCCCAGCCGCATAGGGCTACGCTCCGCCGGAGTGGGTCAAGGCCCTGAAGGTGGAGCTCGGAAGCATTCCGGCCTGGTGGGGGTGATAGCCCGCGGCGCCGATCGCGCGACTTCGCGCGCGATCGGCCGGAACGAGAGACGCCCGACTGGGAACGGGCTACGCCGGCTCCAGGGCCACCCGCTCGCCCGCGAGGGAATGGACCTTCACGTTATGAGGGGCCAGGGCGCTCACCGCAGAATCCACGACATATTGGTGGTGGGTGAAGAGGATCACCTGGGTCTTCTTGCCGAGTTCGGCCAGCGCCCGGATGCCCGGGATCGTCCGTTCCTCGTCGCTCGTGATGAAGAGGTCGTCGGCGATGAAGGGGAGGGGCTCGGCCGTCTCGACGTACCGCTCGATCGCAGCGATCCTCAGGGCGAGGTACAGCTGATCCAGAGTGCCGTCACTCATGCCAGAGAGCTGCAGCTGGCTGCCATCGCGACGGTAGGCGACTAAGGAGGGGCGGGCCTCGTCGGCGTAGTCCACCGACAGGCGCGTGATTGGGTTGTCCGATGTCCCGGCCATCGCCGCGAAGATCGCACTGGCCCTGGTCACGAGCGGATCCTGGTTCGCGGCGCGGTAGCGCTCGATCGCTGCCGTCAGGATCACCGACGCCGCGCGCAGCCGCATCCACCGCTCAGTCAGAGCCCCCATTTCGGCTGCGGCATCGTTCATTGTCTGCACGGCGTCGCCGATGCCCTGCTGCTCCAGGAGCCGCTTCACCTCGTTCCGGGCATGGGCCAGCGCCTGGGCGACGGCTTCGAGCTCCTCCTGCAGCCGGCGCGAGTCGGCCTCGAGCTTGAGGGTCTTCGCCGCGGCGCCGTCGGCGTCGGTGGCGTCGGCTTCCTCTCGGAGCTCTTCTTCGCCCAGGCCGCCACCCTGGCTGGAGAGGTCTGCGAGGACCGCCTCCAATTCCTTGCTCTTCTGACGGCGGTCCGCGGCACGGCGGGACAGCGCGACCACGTCATCGTCCGCGGTCAACCCATACCTCAGACGCAGTCCGGCAACGTTCTCCGCAGCGTCCTCAAGGTCCAACAGCGCTTTGGCATGGGCGGCTTCGGCATCCGCCAGGCGGCGTTGGGCGTCGGCACGCCGGGCTGTCAGGCTGCCAGCGTCGCGGAGCCGCTCCTGGAGGATGGGGACGATTGTCGTCACGTCGGCCTCGGGATCGAGGTCGGCCGCCCCATCCCCGAGGTCCTTGATCAGGTTGCGGACCGCTTCCCGGTAGCTGCCGACGGCGTCCTGCAGTTGGTCGCGGCGCTTACGCGTCTGCGCCAGGTCGGCCTCGAGGACCTCAATGTCCCGCCAGACGTCCAGGGCCCCCTCCGCTTCGGCCACGGATGCTGTCGCGGCCAAGCCGATCTGGGACATGGTCTCGGACCACGCCGTCTGCCATTCGGCCATCTTCGCCTCGGCGTCCCAATGCGCCTTCCGCCGGGCCTGTTCGCCGCGGGCGCAGTCGGTCGCGGCCTTGCGAAGAGCGATGAGGACCGTCCAATCGTCCTTGGCTCGGGTGCAGGCGGCCTTCACCCGAGCCAGTAGGAGATCGGTGGTGGAGGCATTCGGGTCGGCGACCCCGAATTGCTCCGCCAAGGAGATCAGGAGATCGCGCGCGTCCTTCTCCTCCTGCGTGCGGGTATCGAGGGCGCTCGCCGCTTTGACCAGCGCCTGGCGGAGCCTGAGCACCGCGTCCTTCTGGGCCAGCCAGCCGCGCATCTCGGTCGGGGTCCCGAATTCGATGCGGGTCGACGCCCAGAGCTCCTCCCAGCGGCGGCGCGTGTCCTCATGGCGCCTTGCGATTTCGTCGAGGTCCCGGTCGTCCACCTCAATATCGGAGCGGGTCTTCGACAGCTGCGCCGTCAGGCTGGCGTACCGCTGGACCCGGGCAGCTTCGCGCTCCTTGCTGTCGACGAGGTGGTCGGCGGTCTGGACGGCGGCTTCGTAAGCCGTGGCGATGTCCCCATCGGAAGAGAACCCCGCGAGTTCCGAGTCGTCGATGGGGACATTGTCCACATGGCGGCGACGGATCAGGCGCCAACCGCTGTCGCGGTGGGTCCGGGCCGCTGCGATCGCGGTGGCTGTCGGGATCTCGCCGGCCGCCTTGAGAGTTTCCAGTTCCGCGGCGAGGCGTCGGGCCTCTTCCTCGTGCTCCTTGCGGCTGGACAGGGCGTCCCTGCGCTCCGTTTCAAGCGCGTCGAATTCCCGCTCGAAGCGGAGCACGACCCCGTCGGAGGGGAGCGCAAGGGCCGCGAGCTCATTCGCGCTGAGGGCTCCGCGCCCGAGGCTCGCCATCTGGTCGGAAAGCGCTTGCTGCGCGATGGCGACTTCCGCCCTCGCTTCCGAGACGCGTCTCGCTGAATCCGCGAGACCGTGGCGGCCGTCGAGCGTCGCCACCGCGACCGATGGGTCGGCCGGGGTAGCGGCGGCTGAGAGATCGGCTTCCGCGGCCTCGCGCCGCTCGATGGCGGACTTCAGCTCGGCAAGCGTGGACTGCGACGCGGTGTCCAGCCGCGTGTGCTCGGTGATGAGCGTCCGGACCTTTGAGGTCGCGGCGGCCGTTGGCATCAGCTGGACAACTTGGTCGGGGTTCTCGTGCGCGAGTCCCAGGCGGCGCAGGAGATCGGCCATCCGCTTGCGTCCTTCCATGAGTTCGCGCTGCCTGTTGGGAAGCGACCGCTCGTGCGAGCGGTATTCGCCAAGGGCGGTGATCAGGCCCTCGATCGCGGCCTTGTGCAGAGGCCAGACGCCGGCGTCGCCCAACTCCTCCAGGCTTTCGCGCGTGGCATTGAGGTCGTCCTGGCGGGCTTCGCACCTCTCCCGCGCGCTGCGCTCCTCCTCGACCGCGTCGCGCCAGGTGTCCTCGAAGCCATCCGGCAGGTCCGCGCCGCCCTCGAGTACCTGGAGAGCGTCTCGGAGTTCCGAAATGCGGCGGAGCAGCGGGAGGACGCGTCTGATCCGCTCGACGGCGTTGCGCTCGGAGGCGATGCGCGCGAGCTGGTCGACGATGGCCTGGCGCTGCTCCTCCGTTTCCCGCAGCTTGCGGGTCGCGGCGGTCCACGCTTCCGGCTTCATCGCGTCCGATCGGATCCGGCCCAGTGCATCCGTGAAGCGCTCGTGCGCGAACCAATAGGGCTTCCCGCCGGCCTTCCTGCCGCCAGGCGACCCGAGGCCATCGGCATCTTTGGCCAGCGCCTGGACGACATCGGCCAATCCGGTGGTTCCGCTTCCTGCTTCGAACAAGCTGCGCCCGATGTCGCCGTCGGCTTCCAACATGGCCTTGCCGCCGCGGCGGAGGCGCTCGTGGTTCAGTCCGAACAGCCGCTCGTATTTGTCGCGATCAACGCCGCCGAGGAACCGGGACAGAGCGCTGTCCGGGAATTCCCCAGACTCGTCCGGCTTGATGAGGGTGTTGCCCTTGCCCTTGCGGCGCTTGAAGGAGAGGCTCTGGCCCGCCGCGTTCACCAGCGTGGCTCCGATCCGGAGGGTGGGGCTCTCGTGCCGGAAGTTGTACGGCGTGATGTGGCCGAAGCCAAACAGCAGGTCGCAGATCGCGGACAGCGCCGTCGACTTGCCCGCTTCGTTCGGGCCGTGCACGATATGGACAAGGACGTCTTTGCCGGTGAAGTCCAGAGACAGGCCGGCGAACCGGCCGTACTTTTCGAGGCTGAGAGTCTGGAATTGCATCGTGGCCCCTCAGCGCGCGTCGAACAGATAGTGGCGCAGGGTGGCCCCGGCGCCTTCGAGAACGGCAGCCAGCTGGTCGTCGTCAAATTCGGCGAGGCCGGCGAGCTCCCGGGCCTTGGGCGGCATCCTGTCGAGGCCGCTCCGGAACTCCGCGGCGAGCGCCGCCGTCAGGGCCGGGTCGGCCTCAAGCTCCTGGATCGTGCGGAAGAGCTCCGCGAAAGCATCGGCCGACGCGGCGGCCGGGGCATTTGGTTCCGCCGTGCCGATGACGACCTTCTCCAGCCAGATGTCCCCGCCGCACTGATCCAACAGGCTGGTGCACTCCGCATGCATCTGCGCGATGTTGCCGGCGATCCGACGATGCGCCGCCGTCTTCCCTTCGATGGTCAGCCGGACGGCGAGCGTCCGCCCGTCCGCCTCATCGAGCGCGCGCGTCAGCTGCTCGCGGATACGGTCGAGGACGGTTTCGAGGTCGGCGCAATCGTTGACATCGGCGCGGACCTGGGCCCAGCGCACGACGTCGATCGGCACGTGCTCCACCGATGCGATCGATTGGGCGTCCGCCGTGATGAGGGTGAAGCCCTTGTTTCCCACTTCGTTCGCGTGGCGGCCCTGGAGGTTGCCGGGGAAGACGATCCAAGGATCCTCGCTGAGGACCGTCCGCTTATGAACGTGGCCCAGGGCCCAGTAATCGTAGCCCTTGCCGGCGAGATCTTGGACGGAACAGGGCGCATAGGGCGTGTGGCCGTAGCCTCCGTCGGCCGCGGTGTGCAGCATACCGATGTTGAGCAGTCCGGCAACCGGTTCCGGGTAAGCGTGCGCTAGGTTGTCGGTGACATCGCGCTTGGGGAAGCTTTGGCCGTGCACGGCGACCCCTAAGTCCTCAAGGATGTAGGTCTCGGGCTTGCGGTGTTCGAAGATCCTGACGTTCCTGGGGCAGGTCAAGGATCGCGTCATGAGGTTCTCCGCATCGTGGTTGCCCTTGATGATCATGACGCGGATGCCGGCCCGCTCGAGCCGGGCCATCTCGGCGGCGAAAAAGAGACCGGTTGAGAAGTCCTTCCAATCGCCGTCGTAGAGGTCGCCCGCGATCAGGACCAGGTCGACAGCCTCGCGGATGGCATAGTCAATCATCGCCGTGAAGGCGCGGCGCGTGGCGCCGACGAGATCGTTCGCCCTGTCTCCGGCCTTCGCTGCCAAGCCGGCAAGCGGGCTGTCGAGGTGAATGTCGGCGGTGTGGATGATCCTCAGCATGGGGCGCGACCTCCGGAAAGCGCCCGATCCTCGCAAAACGAGGGTGAGTAGACAAGAGCCCGCACAACGACAAGACGATATGACGCCGCGGGACATGCCTTATCGGGGAAGGCCATATTACTTCGACATTTTGCGGCACTCCCGGGCCGAGCCCTCCGTCCGGCCGGCGCGGCCGGACTGCGGCGGCGGCGAGGAGGTCACCCGTCGTCGCCTCGCCATCCGGGCCAGAGCGCCCGGATGGTGCCGGCAAACTGCGGATCTGCCTGTCGAGAGCGCCGCCTCGACGAAGCTGATCGCGACGATCTAGTGACAGTGCGGGGGGAGAATCTGGCGGTCCGGCATCGTCTCGATGTCGAGGTAGAGCAGGACGCGGATCGAAAAGATCAAGAAGGCCACCCGCGCCGCGATCGCCGCGCAGCCGGAACGCGACGCGGACGGATTTCGGGCGTCCGGACCTCCACGGCGACCGAGATTTTCGTGGCCTGCACCTTATCACTGTGGAAGCGCAGCGGTTCGCCCACTAACCCGCTTGAAGCGCCCGATCTAGGCCTCCACCAATGCTCGCAAATTGTATCCACTGTCGCGTTGCCAGCTTAACCGCCTGGTTTCGGCGGTGTCGCTGAACCCGGCGTCGACGCGCGGCGGCACGATCACTCCAGCTTTCGGGTAGCGCGCCGTCATGTCGGCGTAGATGCTGTTCCGGTCGTAGGCTCCGTCGCCCAGCAACGCGGTGACCGGGTCGGCCACCTGATCCAGCAGAGGGCCGGCCTGCGCGGCGTCATCGACGCCCCTGTCAGTCAGGGTCGCGGCGACAATCCGGCCGGTCACCGCATCCATGCCAATGTGCAGTTTCCGCAAGGGTCGCCGCTTCTTCGTGCCGTGTTTTTGATCACTCATTCGCCGGGTCCGCACAACGTCCATCCGGTGCTGTTCACCAGCAGACGGATTGCACCGCCGCTGGCCTGTGGCGCCGGCTAGGTGACGGTCCGTGCGCGCCGGCCGAGCGTGGCGTGGTCGGGCACCGGCAGATCCCGGCCGAGCAGCTGCAGGATCGGACCGAGCAGCCCCTCGCTCTAGCGCAGGGCCAACCGGAACACCGCACGAAGCATCAGCGCCGTCGTGATCGCAAGATCCGAGTAGCACGGCTGCCCGCCCGGCGTGGTCCGTGGTGCCGCCTTCCACGCCGCGATCGCCGCGTCCGTGAACCAGACGGTCGGGCTGCCGCGTTGCCGCAACGCCGCATCGTACCCGGCTGAATTGATCACGCGCTGCTTAGGTCGCGGAATATGGCGTCGGGCAGCATTAGCCTTGTGCGGCATCGGGAAACGATCGGGTAGCGGAACAGCAGCCCCTCCCTATCGCTGCCGGGCGCCTCGATGCAGAGCGCGACGAGGTCGAGGCACGCCAGCGCATCGGCGAGGTTGGTGCACGCGGGGTCGCGGTCAAGACTGGTGACGAGCGCCCACACCTAGGCCGTCGGCATCCTCCGGCTGCGCGGCGATCGCGGCGCGGGTGGCCTCCTTGGTCTCCTCGATCCGCGTCCAGCCACAGTTGACGTCGTCGAACCATCCCTCCGGTCGCGCTCCGAGGAACGAGCCGAACGGGTCGTCGAGGCTGCGGGTGTCGCGAAGCAGCGACAGCCGCGGAACGCCAGGATCGCTGGCGGTCAGCAGCAACGTCCCCAGGCGTGAGGACGGCGTCCCGCTCGGGTCCGAGCGCCGAGGCCAAGCCGTGCAAGAGCAACGCGGCTCATCGAGCTGGAGGTTCGTATCGAGGAGCGCGTCGTCGTAGCCAGCCCCGACGTCAGATGACGGCCGGGGCTGGTCGCTCTTGTTCAACCGGCTAGGCTTGGCGGAGCAACGGGTCCGAATCCACACTCATCTCTTCACCCACATTTGGAAGACGGACCTGCAGTGCGTCCACCGCGATACTGCGCGCTGTTCCGTCCTCATCACTGACGGTTACGTGGAATGGCGAACCCTCCAGCTGCCTGTCCGCGTACCGACGCAGATGCTTCCATATCCGCATCACCTCGAACGCTTCGGGAGTCGACGGCGTGTAGCTGAGGAGATCCTTGGAAGCGATGACGATGAGGCGCTTCTTCGACCGCGACATCGCAACATTGGAGCGCCGCAGATCGATCATGAAATCCTCGAAGCGCGTCAAGGCTGCTGCCGCCCCCGTTGCCGAATAGATGACTGTCGGCCGCTCGGCTCCCTGCATGGAATCCACAGTTCCGACACGCGCTTCCCCGAACTTTGCTTCCAATGCATCCTCTTGCACCCTGAATGGTGCGAGAATGACCGTCTGATCAAGCATCGCATCGGAGCCATTCTGGAACAGCGCGTCGATAATGGCGATCTCGATCGGATTGACTTTGTAATCGCCCGACCAGCGCACCGCGTCGTAGGTCAACAGGCACACACCCTCCCAGTCCACGGTGCCGCTCAGCAGTTCGGTTGCACTGGTGGGATGCGGCGCATGGCCCCGAGAACGTCCATGGAGCCGCACCCCATCGGCTTGGTAAATGGAAGCGATCAGACGCCAAGCGTCTTCCTGAAGGCGAAACGTGTAAGACAGCGGTTCTGGGCGGACATGATTGCCCACGAAATCATAGAAGCTGCCGTATGGCCGGTGAAGGCGTACAAGGTAGCGAAGGTCGGCGTCGCCGACGCCTTTCTCCACAGGGCCCAATTGCCGGTGATCACCGACCGCGAGCACCTGCCCGCGCTTGTGGTCGAGCAGGGGAAGCGCGAGGAGGGCATCCTGAAGCTTCGTCTGACTCGCCTCGTCGAAGACCATGTAGCGGAAGGGCTTCTCAACGATGGGGGCGTCTGCAGCCAGATTGGGCAGTTGCGCCGTGACACACCCGACGATGCGTATGGCGGCCCTGGCTCGGATTTCCGACCATGCATCCGGCTGCTCGTCGTAGCTTTCCGCCTGAACATGTCCCTGAACAGCGGCGATACGGGAATCGACAATCGAAAGGCGGCCTTCCGGCCCGGCGAGGGGCGCGTCGAGCAACTTATGGTCCGGCTTGATGGACCACCGGTCGATGCGGATGGCCGCTGCGGCTCGCCCTGTCGCTTCCCTATCACCGGTCAGCGGTGACGTCATCCGCCAAGCGCCTGCCAGCAGCGGGGCGACCATCGCACAACGGCGGAGAACGTTCGAAACCGACTGGTGGGAAACGCCGGTCACGAAAACTGCGGGGAGATCGTCCGGGGTACGTTCAACTTGGATTAACGCCCAGACGAGTATGGCCAAGGCGGCGAATTCTGTCTTCCCTGTTCCCGGCGGCCCCTGCACGAGGCCGAGGCGGCGGGGCAGCATTTCGATCACAACGCGCTGCGCGGCAGCCGCAGCGGTCTGTTCGTACGTTGGTTCTCCAGACCCCCCGGAGCGGTCCGGGTCGTACCCTTCGACGACTATTGTAATGGCCGCTTCAAGTGTCGCCAGGCTCTGGCCGACGGCATCGGCATCTCGGGTGCGTTCCAGCGCAGTCCGGAATGCAAGGAACTCGTTGTTGCACGCTTCACGTAGATGGGCGTAAGCCTTGAACGTCGTTTCAAGACGGTGCCGCTCCACGTCGGTCAGCTCGACGTCCTTCGGCGGCGCGTCGGATTTCCACCAGTCGAGCGCGCCCAACGTTGTGTCGAAGCCAGCGTCCGCGAGCTTCGCCAGCGCAGCCCGGACGCGCGGGTCGACCGGCTCGAAATCCTTGATGACGACGAGTCGCTTCACTTCCTGTCCATCGGTACGAAAAAGGGGCGTTCCCGGCTCAGCGCCCCGCCAAGCATGCTCCCGGCTTGGCACGCCGTTCGCCTGTGGCGACTGGCGCGGGATTGCCTTCGCCACGGCCCAACTGCCCAATCGCAGCTCTTCGATCTTCAGGTCTGTCAGTTCGATGCCTTCGTCGACAATGTCCTCGGACGACAAAATGTCCTGGTTGGGCGTGACCGGAACAGCCCGGAGGTCGGTGCGCAGTTTCAGCTCAGAGAGCTTTTGGGTGGCCTTCTTGCCAAGCGCCTTGAGCTGCGCCGCCTGAATTTCGTCCGTTCCGCCGACATCTCCAAGCGCAACCAGGGCCTCCGCGTCGACGTCGGCTTCCAGCCGAAGCCGTTCGTCGCCCCTTTTGTAGTTCGCCCATACCGGGTTGGTCAGTTCGATCGCCGTTCCCGAACTGATGAGTTCCTCGATGCTGTTGAAGTGCTTCGCATACCATGCGCGACGCACGTTGTCCTGCGAGCCTTCCAAGTACTGTCGCGCCGCTTCGACCAGGGGCCGTGCGGCATCCGTAAGTGGGGTCCGCACGGGGTTCGTCCGGTGCACGGGAACCGCGGGCATGGTATTGGTGCTGTGGAACTTCATCAGGGCGGCTTCAACTGCTGCGAGCGCGTCGAACCAGATCTTGATGAACGCCTTGCGGAAAGCCTCCTCCTCCTGTATGCGCTCGACCATCGTCGGTTCAAGGCGATCGAAGAAGTGCGGGTGCTGGCGCAGTCGCTGTCGCACGGCGTCCACGTCCAGCGAATGGTCCGCTTCGTCAACTCCCAAGCAGCACGCCAGAACCGGCCATTCCGCCAGCCAAGCAGAATCGGCACGGCCGGGCCAGTTCAGGAACGAAGCCTCGAGAAGCGAGACGCCGATGCTCGCTACGTTCGTTCTTTGCTGAACGTATGTCCTCAAATAAGTGACTCGCGGAAGGCGGGTGCCCAGATAGCCTTCCAACGCATCCCGCTCAGTCAGACCGGCGGCCAGCATGAGGAGCGGATCGTTGGACTGACCTTGCGCACACGCATGAAGCCGATCGACGAGAAAGGTGAAGTCATCCTCGGACCAGAAATACGCATGAAAGCATACATTGCCCGTTTGCGTATCCGGCGTCAGCGCCTCTTCCAGACATTGGGCTATCGTGATCAGCGCCTGCCGCTCCGACGCGTCATCCCAGAAGCCGCCCCAGGACCTGTCCAGAACAGTTTGCGCCGGCTCGCCGCGCGGCTCGACCAGCACGCGAACCCCCAGCGCGGCGATCCGCCGCCGTTGGGCGTCGGGCACGACCCGCAAGAACACCTTTCTCAACGGCTCTTCTCCAGCCGAGGGAAGGCGGCCACTTCCCCGGGGGAGTACTTCGTCGCGCCGCCGTTCACCATCGGCAGCTGAAGTGTAATAAGCGCTGCGCAGGCGATACAGCCGCTCGAGCTGTGCCTTGTTTCGGCGAAGGCCACGGCGAAAGGCGGCCTTGACCTTGGCGCTATCTACTACTGCTTCGGCGTGGGGTGCACCCTCCTGCACCAGGGCGTCGCGTTCGGCGGGCGGCAAACCAAGGACAGCCCAATCCAGCCAGCCGGTGATCGCTTCCTTGAAGCATGGCTCGATGTAGGGGCAGAACTCGCATCTTTCGGCAAAATGCGGCGCTGGCCGCTCCTTCTCGACCAGTTCGATCTGCTGGCCGATGATCGACTTGGCGTCGGCAAGCCCGACCTCCAGATCCAGTTCTGACAGGCTCGCTTCGAATACGCTCTCGTCCGTTACCTGATCGGTGTCCGCATCGCGTACCACGATGTTTGCCCGGACCTGCGCCCTGTCCGAAAGCTCATCCCGCACAAGCTTGACGTACAGTGCAGTCTGCAGCAACGCCGCGCTCCATACCCGGCCGGAGCTCTTGCACTCGAACACCGTGAGGCGGATGTGGCCTGCATCTTCGTCGGGTTCAGCCGTCAGCACATCGATAAGGCCGGAAACCTCAACGGTCTTCGAACCGACCACGAAGCGTCCGCGGGCAGGACATTGTGTCGTATAACATGGTCGCCCTGATTCCATGGCGCTTGCGATCAGTTCATGGGGTCCGTAGCAGTCCTTCTTGTCGAAGTGCCTCTCTTCGAGAAGATCTGTGAGCATGGTCTCGGTTTCCCGGCCCCGGCGCTCGGCATGAGTTTCCCCTTCGGCATCCACCTGATTGCCGCTGCCCGGTCCGGGCTGTTCAGCTGCTGTGAAGTGCAGAAAGCGCTCGCAATGCCCCAAAGACACATAGGCCCCGATTTTCGAAGGCTGAACGATCATCACAATCCCACGTATTGCCGCAATTTCGTTGTCTGACGGCATGGCCGTTATCATTTTGGGTTGAGTTCTGCAAAGGAATTTCGGTACGGTCGATGCCCCCCTACGACACCAAGGCTACGAGGAGGACCGGCACTACGTGGCATTGGAGCGCAAATTGGGAGTTTGGTGATCGAGGAGGACAGCGGGTACCGGCATTGTCACGGGAACCGAGCCGGGGTGCAGAACTCCCGGAATTCGCAGCTCTGCTTACGCTGCGACGGTCGCGGCCTGCCAGTCGGCCCTGGCCTGCGCCCGGAAGGTGCGCAGGGTGCGGCGGGAGACCAGGTGGCGTTGAAGGTTGAAGCAGTTGTATGCGGCGGCGTGCATGGAAGTGAAGCGCTGGGCGGACCCGGGCGACTTGAAGCGCTGCATCTTTCCCGTCGTCGCACCGGCTGTTGGCGATCGCCACCCGGTGGGTGTAGCGGCCCAGGTACTCCAGCACGGTTTCCGGTCCGCCGAACGGCGGCTTGGCGTAAACCACCCAGTCGACCCGGTGCAAGGCGGCCAGCTGCGCGGTAAACGCCTCCGGATCACCAGCACCGATCAGGGCGCCGGCCCGATGGGCGGCCGCCAGCTCCTCCAGAAAGCGGCGCCGGTACAGCTAGAACAGGACGCGCACCGGCAGGAAGAAGCCGGGCCGGCAGCCTACCCAGCGCTGCCCATCGGACGCCGGCCCGCTGCCGGGGACGATGCAGTGAAAGTGGGGATGATGCTGCAGGGTCTGGCCCCAGGTGTGCAGCACGGTCATCACCCCGAGCTCAGCCCCGAGATGGCGCGGATCGGCGGCGATCGTCCGCAGCGTTTCCGCCGCCGTGCGGAACAGGATGCCGTAGACCATCGCCTTGTTGCGCAGCGCCAGTTCAGCGACCGGTCCTGGCACGGTGAACACCACGTGGAAATAGGGGACGGGTAACAAGTCGGCCTGGCGGTCCGCCAGCCATTGTGCCTGTGCCAGCCCCTGGCACTTGGGGCAGTGGCGGTTGCGGCAGGAGTTGTAGGCGATGCGCACCGCGCCGCAGTCGGCACAGGCTTCGGCATGGCCGCCGAGCGCCGCCGTCCGGCACGCCTCGATGACGGCCAGGACGCGACGCTGCGAACGGCTGAGCTGGCCGGCATGGGCGGCGCGGTAAGCGGCGCCGTGCTGTTGGACGATGTCCGCCACCTCCAGGGCGGGCCGCATGGCCGGCGTCAAGCCGTGCCCGGGTGCCCCGTCGGCAAGCGGTCCAGCGGGCTCGCCGTGCGCGCGATCAGCGCCGGAGTAACCTGCGTGTAGAGGGCCGTCGTGGCGATGCGGCGGTGGCCCGGCAGCACCTGGATGATGCGCAGGTCGGTACCGGCTTCCAACAAGTGGGTGGCGAAGCTGTGCCGCAGCGTGTGCATGGTCGCCGGCTTGGTCAGCCCCGCCTTATGCCGGGCCACACGGCAGGCGTCCTGCAAGGTGGCGGGGCTGACGGGGCTTCCTTTCTGGCGGCCGGGGAACAACCAGGTTTCCGGGCGTTCCTCCCGCCAATAGGCGCGCAGAATGGCGAGCAGTTGGGGCGACAGCATGACATAGCGGTCCTTGGCGCCCTTGCCCTGCTCGACGCGGATGACCATGCGGTCGCTGTCGATGTCGCCGACCTTCAGCGTGGCGACCTCCGAGACGCGCAGCCCGGTGGCGTAGGCGGTGGTCAGCGCGACGCGGCTACGGGCCACCGGCACGGCGTCCAGGAACCGCGCCACCTCCTCGGCGCTGAGCACGACCGGCAGCGCGCGCGGCTCGCGCGCCCGGGCGATGCGCTCGGCCAAGGCCGGCTGCTCCAGGGTGATGCCGAAGAAGAAGCGCAGGGCGCAGGCGACTTGGTCGATGTGGCCCCAAGACCGCTTCTGCTGGGTGAGGTGAAGCAGGCAGGTGCGTATCTCCTCGGCGCCCAGTGCGTTGGGCGGACGACCGAAGTGCCGGCTGAAGTTGGCCACTGCATAGACGTAGGACTGCTGGGTCGCCGGCGAGAAGTTGCGCAGCGTCATGTCCTCGATCATCCGCTGCCGAAGGGGGCTGATCCGGGGCATCGTGGGACCTCCTGTCTGGAATCAATCCCATGCCCACATTCCGATGGGTCAGAGGTTCCCCTCTGCTGCCCCTATGCCGCGTCAGCGGCTTCGTTCAATCACTCCTCCAGCAGTTCGTGAAACAGCCTTTCGCTGGCTTCGTCCAGTCGGTCGATCTCGTCTCGAGGGTAGTGCTCCCAGTTCGTGGCATTGAACAATCGGGATTCGATCAGCAAGTAAGATCGTGGATCGCGCTCCAGCACCCGCACGATATCCTCGCGGTGAATCCACTGCATGGGTGCGCTCAACACCGCCGCAAGGCGCGGTTGCCATCCCTTGATCCTGACGAAGCGGAGGTGTTCGGTGAGGAGCCGAAAGCCCCGCCAGAGTGAGATGTCATCCCCGTTGGGGGAGGCTGATGCTCTCGGCTGAAAGCGCTGCGTCCAACGGTAAAGCAGACCGGCCAAGACCGTGTCGATCTCCGGCGCGTTCACCCTGAGCGCCAAGGCGCACAGACCTTCGAACAACTCGTCCGTGCCGGACGACACGTGACGTGCCAGAAACGGGATCATGCGCGTATCGACATACTTCGATACCAGCGGCATCCCTTGTCCGCACAGGTATGGAAACAGTACATGCTCGTGCAGGGCAAGCTCGTCATAGAACCGGTTGCTATCGTTCTCGGCGCACAAGCAGGCCAGGAAATCCCGAACGTAAGTCTCCGCAAGGAAACCGGCCATCTGTTCTTCGTGCCAGGGGATTGGCAGTCCGAACCGGTTGGCCGCCGCTATCGCGGGCCTGATGAGCGCTCCCGCCGACCGGCTGCTCCCTGAGTATGACAGTTGCAGTTGCGCGACCTCGTGGCCATCCGCAGTGAATCGGATGCCTGGGACATAGGTTTCGATGCCATGGCTATGGTCGTTCGCCGGGTCCGCCAGCCTGATAAGCAGTTCGCACTGTTCGGCCGTGATCGATTTCAGCACCAGAGGAGGCGCCGCCGTGAACTCGGCATCCGCATCGGAAAGGACGCGAACCGCGTCGTCGTAACTGAGATACGACGCTGGTCTCGACATGTCCTGTTGGGCAAATGCATCCGGTCGACTCCGCAGCGGGGCCGCGCGCCGCTGGTCGATATCGGCAATGACGTTGTGCAGCCGCGCATTTCCTTTGCACGGTGATGCTTCGACCCGCGCCGTCAACCTCGATGCGAGCTCCGGATCCTCTCCTTGGGCCCGGAAACACTCCTTCACGCACTTCGTCGCGAACCAGAGGTGATCGGCGGCGGCAAGCTGTTCCTCGATCAGGTCGGGGCGCCCGCTGGTGCGCAACGAGCGCAGCACGGCGCTGTGCAGCATGGGGACGTGCAACTCGTCGAGGATGAGGTCGGGTGCCTTCGGGTTCGCTGGGCAGCCTTTCTCGACCAGCCGTTCGAAAAGCCAAGCCGCTGCCTCACTCCCGGAAGGAACGTCTTCCGTAAACAGCGCATCCTTCCAATACTCTTCTATAAGATCTTTGAAGAATCCGATGAAACCTTCTCTTCCCAGAGTAACGTACTCCGTGACAATCGGAGCCGCATCCAGAAGAATGGCGGACAAGGAGGCGTGGCAACGCAAACTCCAGCTTCTGTCGATTACAAGTGGAGAACGCTCCGCCAACACGACGGGCGCAATTCTCGTCATCGCCTCCTCATAGGGCAGCCGCCCCGCAGCAAAGACGGCAGCCCGCTGGACCTGCCAGTGCCGTGCGGGGTCACAGGCAATGGCTACGAGCCGGTCCGCCATGCTCACGTCGCGCAGCCGCATCGCAAGAATGCACTGCCAGAGCTGGATCACCGGCAAGTCAAGACGGCCTTGCAGATCCGACATGGACCGCGGACCTGAGGCCACAATCGCCGTTGCAAGCCCGACCGCCTGCTCCTCCGAGTCCTCGCGCGCGTAGCGATCAACCAGCCGCCTCAAAGCCGCGCGGGAACGCCGCGCCTGGAGCCCGATGAGAGCGCAGCGACGAACCTGCGGGTCTTGGTGATCCACCGCACCCAGGAGCATGTCCGTGGCTGCCGGGAGAGGTAGATTGCCCAAGCTGGCAAGAGCCCCGATCAGGGGAAGGCTACTCTTTCCATCCGCAGATCGCAGGGCCTCTTCAAGCAACGGGATGGCGTCTGGGAAGGGCGACTGTACGCACAACATCAAAAACCAGAATTCCAGGAACTTGAGCTTCTGTGGATCGGCTTCGATCATCTTCAATTTCCGGTAAATTTCACCGAGATCCGCACCGGACGACGCAAGGACGAAAAGAGATGACGCGCGGTCTTCGGGTGTGGCGTTGCTGTCGAGCAGGCGCGCCTCGTACCGGCTGCGGTCATACAGGGCGGGAACCAGCGCCGGAACTAGCTTGGCGAACGCAGCCAGTGTATCCGTCCTGGTCATCAGCGGATCGCACAGGGCACAGACCGAAGGCTCAGCCAGGAAAATCAGGACGCGGATGGCGTTCTCCAGGATCCGGCCCTCCATGGAGCCATCCTGGAGAATGTCGATGGCGTGCGTGCGGAGCGCCGCTCGCTGTTCCCACACCAAGTTTTCAAGGGAGCCCAGCAAGGCCGACCGCGCAAGGAACATGTCGGATGGCTTCGCGGAGGGCAGCGCCGCGAGAAACTCGACGGCGTCATCCCGGCTGTCGATCTTCAGTGAAATGAGGTGGCGTCGGCGCGCATGGCCCGGCTGCTCCATCATCTCCGAATCAGATACAAGGAATTGAAAGACGTGCCGTAGCGTCTCCCGGCGCCGGTCGAGCGTCAGAACACGGAGAAGCTGCCGCTTGGTCTCCGGCGGCTGCCAGTTGAAGAAGTCGATCGTCCGCGAATCAACAGGGACTCGCCGGCGAAGCATACCGATCGTCAGCGCGGCCAGCGCCGAATCCCTTGCGGCCGGATCGCGCACGGCGATTGCTGCATGAACGATGAGATCGTGCAAGCGCGAAGGGTCGGATGCGAGAATAGCCTCGACGATCGGCGATGCCCATCGGTGGTCACTGAACCGCTCCGGCTGCTGCTGGAGGAGTTGAAACAGTCGGTCGGCGGGCGCCTGCTCCCCCAGGCCGGCGAGTATCCTGGGCAGAAGCCAACCGTATTCGACGGGTTCGGCGCCCGCCCACGCACCAATGACCTCGTCGGCCGACACCAACTTGCGGCCGAGGACAAAGGAGGAAAGCGCTGCCCAATGCTTCCCGTGGAGGAATTCCTCGCGCGCCCGCACCTGCGCTTGATCCGTCTCGCCCGCCGCCTTCAGGTGGAAGATTTCCTCGGGAGCCAATCCCTGAGCGCCATACCAGGTCGCGAGCGCGCGATGGGTCGAGCGGCGGATACCTGGGGGGACCAGGTCTTCGAGCCCCGCGCGCGCTGTCTCGTGCATTTCGAACGAGTCCCCGTCGTGCGACCGAAGCAGTCCCTGCTCCAGCAACTCGCGAATGGCCAGTCCGACATGGTCGTCGGGGAAAATCTCGGCAGCGTCGCGGTGTCTGAATGGCAGAGCGAAGCACACCAGCTTTTCGGCAGTCCGCCGGGCATCATCGCTGATCCGGCGAAAGCGCCTCTGGTCCGCGTGCGCAAGCATGTTCTCGATGGGACCAGCGGCCATTTCAGCCATCTCCTCCATGGACGACGCCCGGGCGAGCGACCATGCCAAGCCGGCGGGCAGCCCTGCCGCCCGGCCAGCCGTCACACGCTGGTAGATGTCCCGAAGCACGCTCCGGTCGGGCTTGGGATGGCGGCGCGCGACCAGAGCCACGAACTCTTCATACCGAAAACCCGGAATATCCAGCCGGCCGATGCCGTGCGCGTTCCGGTCCAACTGGCTCAGGGTGCGCAGAGCGCTCTCCTGACCGAACACGGCGACCCGGCACACCGGGGATGACAGGCCGCAGACGAACGTGGCGAGATCGTGGGCGAAGGTATCGGTGCACGTGCCCTCGACCAGATCCAGCAGAAGCAGAACCGCTTGCGGAATGCCCGAGAAGGAACGCGCGAGCCGCGATAATATCTCCTCCCACGCCAGATGGCCGTTAACGGAAACAGAGAATGGTTCGCTGATGCCCGTGCGCCGGAGGTGGAAGGCCACACCCGTCAGCACGTCCCGCAGGCCGACACTTGGCCGGACTTCAGCATAATACACGAAGCGTTCCGGATCGGTGGTCCGTGACCGTTGCGCAACCTCGCCGGCGAGCTTCGTTTTGCCAGAGCCGGACAGTCCGACCGCCTCGATCGCTCGGCCGGAGCAGCGCGATGTGAAGCGTTTGGTCAGGTTCGGCCTGGCGACATGCTCCGCCGCGAGCGGCGGTGCCTCCTTGACGGGATTCATCGTCGGCCAGACGCTGCGCAGTTCGAACTCGAACTCCTCCTGACGGAATGTTCGCCCCGGTTGTTTGGAGATGTCGCTGATGAAGCCGCGCAGGTTCCGGAACAGCGTGTGTTCGATGACCGCCCGCTGGAGCGCGTATTGCTGTTCCAGCCGGTCGTAAACGCGCTGCCTGACGTCCTGCTCGGTGCCGTACGTGGGTTCGATCCGGATCCTGGCCAGCACGTCCGGCAGGCAGCTGTGCAGATGCGCGGACCTAGTGCGGTAATGTCGACCGATGTCCTCGGCGCCGATGCTTTTGGCGAAGCCGCAAAAGGCGTCGGCGATTAACGACGGGGTATGCGCCGGATCGATCGGAGGGGCGGCTGGGGCTCTCCAGTGCAGAAGCTTTTTCCGAACCTCCGCTTTCGGTTTGAGAGCGATGAGCGCTTCGTTGCGAGCAAGTCCGTGCACTGCCTTCCAGTAGGATCCACTCAAGGCCGTGGGAGCGTGCGCACCGGCATCGACAAGCGCTTGGACCGCAGGATCGACCTCATTGCCAAGGATCCAGACCTGCTCGTCGGCGTTGCCGGACAGACGCTTGATCGTGTTCGGAAGCAGTTCGGCGATCACATCCAAAAGCGTCCAGACCGTAGGCTTGGGATTTCCATCCTGGTCTTCGGACGGCTTTTTGATCTGCAGATAGCGTCGTCGCTTGAGCGCGCCCACCATCCACGTCAAATCGAGGTCGTCATCGCCCTCCGGTCGCACTTCCGCTTCTTCACCATGCTGATCGAAATGCCCGAAAATGCGGTCCAGAATAACAGTTGCTTGGTAATCGAACCCTTTGATTGCGCTAATTCCGCCGGACATGAAATGAATGCCCCAACCTGAACGTGTATGGTACACAGATAAATCTTCTCTTAGGACTATGCAAGCATAATTGCCGCGCCTTTGCTGTGAACCCTTCAAGGTTTCTCTCGGGTAACATGCGCCGGACTTTAGAGACGGTGCGTGTCGCCATCGCGACATGAGGGAGCAACCGTCAGCCTGAAGGGCAGCCGGGGCAATGCTGGCGTGCTGTCGGGCTGCGCAGCCATGCACCCGACTCCCCCAGGTTTGCGACGTTATCTCTCAGGCTCGCCTTCGCTCGTCGTCTTCAACCTTCCTCCGCCGCTCACCCAACCTTTCCTCGGCCCACAGCCTGTATTCTGGTGGGAGCGACCGCAACGCGGACCATAGGCACAGCGGATCGCCGTTACGGGTAAGCAGGCGCGGGTCTGCGACCTCGATCAGCGCCGTCAGCAGGCTCCAGCGGCGGGTGCTGCCCGCGTCCGGGATCGCGTCGAGAAGCGCGCGGGCCGCAGTCTGCCTCCGGTGGCGGTCCAGGGCTCTGAGCGCTGCGGCCTCGACGGGGCGGGCGCGGTCGTCGGCGAGGCGCGATAGCACCTCCGCCATGAATTCGGGCGTCTGCCAGCCGATGATCTCCGCCGCCGCTTCGCGAACTTGTGTCTCCGTTCCGGCGGCCATAGCGGTCAAGCGCTCGGCCAGCACCGTTGGATCCGCATGCTGCCGCAGTGCGAGAGCCGCCGCTGAGCGCATGGCTTTCGACCCCGACCCCGGCATCCAGCGCAGGAGCTCCTCCACACCGCGTTCCGCATCGATGCGCATCAGCGCCTCCGAAAGCGCGGTACGGTCGGGCTGATCCAAATGCCGGCGGGCCAGGGAGAATGCGTCCTCGGGATCGTCCCTTGCGATGGTCCAAATGGCGTCCAGCCACCCGCCGTGCTCCCCATCGCGCTGAACCGCGCACGCGTGCAGGCGCGGCCGAACCATAGCGTCTCCATTCTCGTGCAGCGTCCGCAGGATCTGCCCTTCCATGCCGAAGCCCAACCCGCGCTCCAGCACCCGGCGCAGGAACGTCAACGCGCCGGTCCGGCTGTCCTCATGGCGCGCGAGGATGAAGGCCAGTTCGGAATCCGTGTGGCTCAGGCTGTGGAGCGGGTGGCGTTCGAGATCCCGGACGAGTGCGGCGCGTCCCTCCACGCCGCCATGGCGCAGCAGGTAATTCAGGGATCGCAGGCGGTGCGGCGTGGCGAGCATGGCCGTCAGGCGCGGCAGCAGGTCGGGCGTGAAGCTTTCCAGCGCGTCCAGGGCGAACACCGCCAAGCCGGCTTCCCGGCTGTCGGGAGGATGCCGCGCGAGCGTCGCCGCGAGGTCCGGAAGCGCCCCGGCGTTGTTGGACACGCCGAGCAGGATCAACGCGCGCTCCCTCTGGGCAGGATCGTTGCTTTCCAAAGCCGCGCGTGCGTTCGCGACCACCGCCGCACTCAGGAGTGGGCGACCGCGGCGGAGATCGAGGATGGATTTCACGACCGGAGCCCCGTTGAGCACGAAATGGGCAAACGCGTCGTCCTCGCCGAGTGCTGCTAGAGCGTAGCCGAGAAGGCGTGCCTCCTGCTCATTGGAGGGCACGGTTTCGGCCATTGCGCGCAGCCGTCGGCGGACGGCTTCGGTCGGGCACCACAATGCCGCGCGCAAGCCGTCGATGCGGGCGAAGGGGCTTGGCCGCGCCAGTTCGGCGTCGACAAGCTGGCCGATTCCCTCACCACCGATCGCGAGAAGCACGTGGCGGTACGCATCGCCATCAGGATCGGCTCCCAGACACACGCGCCCTCGGCGCCGGGAGGCGCGCCGAACCAGCAGTGTTTCGAAGCGGCTGCCGCGCTGCTCTTCCAGCACGGCCAGCAGATCGGGCCGGTGGAGGGAAGCGAGGCAATTCAGCAGGTGGCCTTCCCCTCGCGGTTCCCAGTCGGGGTCGTTGTCGGCGATGGCCAGCCGCTCCTCCAGAGCGGCCACGATGATTCGAACGATGGGGGCGCTCAGGTAGATGCGGAGGCCACCGAAGACCAATGCCAAATCGCGTCGGCGTTCCCAGTCGCCATCGGCGTGGATCGCCAGCAGTTCGCGACCGACAGCCTCGCCGATGCGGTGCGCTAGTATGGGCAACCACCAATGTCTGGTGAGCATCAGTTCGTCGCGTGGCGCCGTGCGCATGTAAGCGAGCGCGTGCTCGGGAGCGAGGCGTGCCAAGGCCTGTAGCGCATGACCGTAAGCTCTAGGCTCATCCTCGCCGGGCGCCCAAGCTTCGAGGCGCCCGATCTCCCTGCGATCGCGGAAGATGCCGATCGCCTCGGCAAGGCACCGGCGGTTGCGATCCACCTTTTCCAGGAAGTCCGCCTTGCTCCGCCGCCAGAGCCCTTCGCCGATGGTGGGGTCCATGTTCGTCAGAAGGTAGACAAGCTGGTCAGCCCGTTCGCATGGCCCTGGGATCGTGATCCGGTACACGATCCACTCCGGGTCCGCCGGCACCGCACTCGCCAGAGCGTCGAAGCTCAGCTCCGTCCTATGGTGGTGCTCGGCCCAGGTTTCGTGCGTGTGCTCATCGAAGGCCCGATGGTGTTCCAGATGGATGGCCCATAGCCGGTCCAGCAGATCGGGGGCGGCAACGGTGCCGAGCGCGACCAGCGCCGCCGTCCTGGCTTCCGGCGTGCCGAGATCGAGCAGCTGCCGCGCGGCTTGCACGACGGAGGCCGGTTCGTTGCGGCCGATGGCGGCGAGGCACCGTCCGACGTTGCGGGGGAGCGACCAATCCTCATTCCTACCGAGCGGCTGCTGCACCAGCAGCACCAAGGCCGGGACGATCCGCGCGCCCAGCGTGTCCAGCGCCCCGCCATCGAACAGCCCATTGTCGCCGAAGTGAGAGTGCCGGTCCTGCACCAAGGCGAGCAGAACAGGCACCAGGCGCTCCGGCGCGATGCGGCCCGCCAGCAGCCAGAGCAGGTCCATCGGCACATAACGAAGCCTCCGGGCGGCAAAGTCCCGGCTCCAGTCCGCGTCGATGCGGGTGATGCGCCGCAGAACGGCTGTCAGCCCACCCATGTCCAGAAGACCGTCCTGGAAGAGGTCGGCCAAATGCTCGGCGACCGCCCAGTTCAGCAGCCTGTCGTGGACGGCCGCCACGCCGTCGGCCTCGTTCTGCAGTAGCCCGGCGGCGACCAGCCGCAGGCGCATGGCATCGTCCATTCCTTGGCTGAGCAACATCCGATACGGCCAAGGGTAGGCAGGCTGGTCGCCGAGCACCGTTCCGGCCAACTTCTTCATGGCCTCGACGTCGGCGCGGTAGTCGTCCTGGCCGCGCCGCTCCGCGGTGCTATGCTGCCAATAGCGCTCCATCAGCGCATACTCGTTCACCGGCACCCAACCCGAGCCGCTGCCGATTTCGCGGTAGAGCCACGCCATCAAGGGCTGACGCAACAGCTCAAGCACATCGTCCGGCAACCGGGTCCAGTCGCGCCCGGCCGCGGTCAAATAGCATCGCAACTCCGGCAGGGAGAACGGGTTCACCGGCTCGACTTGGGCATCCCTCAACGGTCGCAGCCCGCCGCCGATGCGATCCTGCGCGGAGAGAGCCACCCGGATGCCCATGCGCCGCCAGCGGGGCGCCGCCAGCTCATCGGCCAGGACTCGATCCTGAACGTCATCGACGCACAAGGTGAGCCAGAATCCGTTCTCGCCCCGCAGCATCGGCCCGACACGGCGGGCGACGACCTCAAGGTCGAGAGGCGCGTCGTAGCCGGGCAGCCAGACGCGCCGGACCACCTCCTGCTCGATGCGCGCCAGACCGAAGCGGGCCGGGAGAATTGTCACTGCATGGCCATCCATGGACAGCCGGTGCGCCACCCGGCAGAGCCGCCACGTCTTGCCGGTGCCGCTTTCCCCGGCCAGCGCCAGCAGCGCCTTGTCCCGCGGCCAGTCGATTTCGGCACGGCGCGCGTCGTCTCCTGGCACGTACCCGAGCGCCCGCATGTCCTCGGCGAGCCGTTCGCCCAGAAGGGAAGGCAGGCGCACGGCGTGCCTCACGCGGTCCGGGTCAAGTCCGGCGGCCCGGAAGAGCTCTTCGTGGGTAAAACGCCGGCCGTCCCTGGCAAAATGCAGAAGGATACCGATCAGTTCGTCTCGCTTGCTCCGCACGTCCTCCTGGTGTTCCGCTATGATCCGCAACAGCGCGTCGATGGCCTGGAGGGCATCGGTCTCCGTCATTCCGTCCTGGATCTCGAACTGCGCGAGGAGCCGCCACACCCTGGCGAACACTTTCGGGGACCGATCCAGCCTCTCGCCGATGTGGAGGAACAGCGCTCGGGCGGTGACTCGTTTCTGGCCGATCTTGTAATCGCGCCGGGTGTCATCCAGCGCCATCACGGGACGGTTCGGAACGGGGCGGTCGCGGAAGAGGTCAAGGAATGTACGGAACTCGGACAAGCCGACGGCGGCATCGGTGGAGAACACGCACTTGGCCGCGCCGTCCTCGACCGTTTTGAAGAGATCGGGCAGCACTTCCCGGATGAGATCACCCTGTCCCCAAGGTGTCGCTCCGCGGCGCATCTTAAACTGGATGACGGTGCGCCGCCCCGGCTGACAAATGCTCAGGTCTCCGCCGCGCGTGGGTTCCGTCTCCAGGATGGCCTGAAACCCATCCTGCTTGGGAGAAAGCCGGACCTGCGCCGCGAACGAGGCAGCAAACTCCAGAGTGCGTATGAGCTGATAGAGAAACCCGGCGATGGCCGTCTGTCCGCCCGTCATTCACGCCGATCCATAGGTGAGCCGCGTTGCATTCTAGGGGGACGGATGACAGAGGCCACGGCGGCATTTTACACGGTGGACTGGGTGCTGCAGCCGACACGACGGCTGTGGTCACGCGGCGCCTTGCGTCTGCCGCCGCCAGCCGCTGACCGCCTCGGCAGCGGCGCCCACGGGCGTCGCATCCGCCCACTTGTCCCAGAAATCGATGGTGCCGCTGTTGGGGGAGTGGGACGGCTTAGCGATGCGGATGCGGCTCGGCAGGAGGCTGGCGTCGCCGACCACCAGCGCCTCACCGGTGTCCAGGATCGGCAGCAGGTCGCCGAAGCTGCCAAGGCTGTCCGGCAACAGGCGCTTGATCACGCTCTGGTCCTCGCCGTTGGTCAGACGCATGGCCACCACGTTGTTGCACTGGCTGAGCACCGTCCGGTTGACCTCCGACGGCCGCTGGCTGATCACCACCAGCCCCACCCCGTACTTGCGGCCCTCCTTAGCGATCCGCTCGAAGATTCCGACGGAGATGTCGTCCGCCGCTCCGGCGCCCGCGCGCTCGGGAATGTACAAATGCGCCTCGTCGCAGAACAGGGCGATCGGATGCCGGCGCCCGAGCGCGGTCCACTGCTGCACGGAGAAGGCGAGCTTGGCGACAAGGCTCACGATGAGCGGCAGGATGTCGGAGGGCACCTCGGAAAAGTCGATGATCTTCAAACCACCCTTTCCGCCCGCCTGGTCCTGGCCGCCCGCGAGGAGCGCCGACACCAGCCGTTCCAGCCAGTCGAACGCCATCGCGTCGGCGCCTGGGCGGAACAGAAAGCCGAGGCGCCGATCCGACCGCTTGTTCTCCAGGCGAGCGATGAGGCGGCTGAGCTTGCCGTGGTAATCGCCCTGCTTCTCCTTACCGCCCGCGCCCTGCACCATCTCGGCGTTGAGCGCTGCGAGCTCATCGAGAACAGCGCTCAGATCAAAGGGAACCGGGCTGTCGATGGTGAAGTTGTTGAGGACGTCCTGATACCCGCCACGCTCCAGATAAGCGCGCTTGGCGCCGGTTATGGCGCGCTGCATGACCATGGTCTGGTTGGGCGCGTTCTGGTCGCTGCGGTCGACGAACATGGTGACTAGCGCCTCGTAGCCAAGCAGCCAGTACGGCAGGTAGAGGACGCCTTCCGCCAGCGAATCCGCTTGGTCGAGATCGCCCGGCCCGGCGATCCGGAAATGCCGAATGCCATCGGCCTGCAGCGTCTGGTACTCGCCGTGAATGTCGAAAACAATGGCGTTCGCGTTGGGCAGCGCCGCCACCTGTTCGAGCATGCGCGCCGTGGTCCAAGACTTGCCCGAGCCCGTGCTGCCGACAATGACCGCGTGCCGTTGGAAGAACTTGTTGCCGTTCAGGAAGGCTTCCGCGCGGTCGTCGAGGGTGTAGCAGCCCAGTGACAGGCGTTGCCCGTCGCTGGCGATGCTGGCGATCACCCGCATGAAGTTGGTCAGGCGCTCGCCTTCGACGGCGTAGCAGTTCGCGTCGATTTCAGGGACGGTCTCCAGCGTGCGCAAAAACACGTTGCGCTGCTCGCCGAGCCGGTCGACCAGGGTGCCGATCAGCGCGATGCGCACAAGATTCAGCTCCGGCGCCACCTCGTCCTCATCGGCGCCGATCTCGCCTTTGCCCCGGGCGCGCGGCGTCGCGGCGCTACGCGTGATCTTCTGAATGATGCCAACCAGATGCTGACCTGGCCGGCTGCTCTGCAGCACGGCCAAGCGGTTCACCTGCAACTGCCGCAGGCGATCAATGTCGGCGACCCTGACGACCACGATGGTCGTGTCGACGGACAGCACGCTGCCGAGAGCGTCGGAGTCCTTGAAGTCGAAGATGCTCACGCATGCTCTCCCTACATCACCATCTTGAGAAACTCGTCAAGGCGCCAGACCGCGTGATCCGGAATGTCGACGCCACCAGGGTGCTCCGCGCTGTAGAGGCGAGAACCCGTGCCACTCTCCTCCAGCGCCATGAAGCGCCGGCACCCTCCCCTGAGCAGGAAGTCCTTGGCCATGGGCGACACGGCCTTGGTGATCAGCACCAACGGCACCGGCTGGGCCCGGCAGCGCTCCAGAAGCTTCGTCTGGATGTGCCCGTCGTTGAACCCGTAGCCGATGCACAGGTATGCCCGCGCTGTGGAGAGTGCGGTGTCGACGCCCGCCAAGATGGTGCGGAACGGCTCGTCGTGTGTGATCCGGTACTTTTCGACGCCCGGCGTCACAATGACCGGGGTCATGCCGGCCGGCCGGCTCGGCAGGATCGGCAGCCCCACGGTGGTGCCTTCAGGATCACGGAACCAATCAAGCGAGCCATGAACCTTCCAGACGTTGACGGTGCGCGCCGGGCGCTGGTTCTGCGTGAACTTCAGAGGGTGGTCCGTTTGGCGCAGCCGCAGATACCCGTGGCCGAACCCGGTGTGGTGGCAGAGGCCGCCCGCGTCGGCGGCGTACTCGGCGAGCCGGTCGTAGTTCGGGGTAACCACGTTGACTTCGGTGTGGGTGCTCTTCAGAAGGTGCTGGAACAGCCGCGTGAGCGGCAAATGGTGGCGGTCGCGGACCACTTGGTCGAACACCGCCATGTCCGCCGGCGCCAGCAGATCCCAAGTCGCGGCGACGACATGGGAGGTCAGCGCTTCCGTCAGCGTCACCGCGGTCAGCGCCTCCTCGAGATCAAGGGTCGCCGCCGCGTTCAGGAAATCCTGCCAGAGATCGAGTTCGCGCGCTGCGAGACCGGCCGGCAACGTACTGGCCACGAGATGGTCACGCAGCTGCGGCATGCCAGGGAGCCGGTGCGCGGCCGACGCGCCGCTGCCAAGCACGATCACCGGCGCGCGTTGCACGCACTCCTGGGCGATCTCCAATGCAAGCTTGAATGCCGTCAACGCGACGCCTCCAATCTCCACCCCATGGAGACGAGAGCACCATCCAGTTCTTAACAACTCGTTACAAATTTACTACTGATGAATGCCGAGCGCCATCGCCTCGACAACCAGTATACGAGGGTATGTTGGTTGCATCTTTGTTCCTCGACGGCATCCCCGGCCGGCGCCGCAAGCCTCGCTGGCCGATGCTCGGCATCTCCGTTTCCCGCGAATCGGCCCCGTAGCGCCGCACCGCCTGACGGACTGGCCCAGGAAGGCACCCACGCAACCGCGCGTGTGCATCCGGCACCGACGATGCGGATGCCGACGGACAACTCGACGGTCGACCGACATCCAGGCGGTTTCCGGCTCCTCACCGTCGCGGATCGTCATCCGGCGACGGACATCCGTCTCCTTCCGAAGGATCGCCAAGTCGCTGCCCTCAATCCAAAGGGGCATCAGCGCAGCCAACATCACGCGGAGAAGCCTCCTCCGCGTCCCTGCGTTCGCTGTGCGTTGGCACCTGCAAATCTCAGTGATCTCAAGGGCGTAGGGAGCGCCCGCGACATCGCGCTGACGCTCCGCCGGAGGGTGCGGCGCACGCTCTCCAACCGACACCTCGACCACCGTCGTCTCGACGACGATCTGGAGAAAAGCCCGAACCGGTTTTCAAGCACGCCGCGCCCTACGTCTGCCCTATGCCCTTCATACCGGAGCCGATGAGCTTGGCCGCTCCTTGGATCAGGGGAGCGTCGTGTACAGCAAGGTTATGTCGGTTGAGGAGGTGATCAGTACGGTCGCTCGAACATCGCCGGCAGAGGTCCCGACTTGCCGAGCCGACGCCGACGGGTTTCAAGAAGCTGGTAATGATTCCGCTCCAGCACGCCATGCTCTGCCAGAGGGTGACGGCAATCGAAGAGTTCCGCAGCCCTCTGGCGGAGCGGACCGAAGCCCGCCTTGATGCGGACACTGTCGGGTTATGCGCGGAGAACTGTGGTTGGCCGCGCAACTCAGCCGGTGCTCAGTCGCGATGCAGCGCCACAACGTTGCCACCAACCGTCACTTGGACGACCGGAGCTTAGGGCGCGCCCTCACCCGACCAAGCAACGATGGTGGCGGGGATGGCCGTGACCTTGCCGGACGGGCAGCGCCGCGGGTGGCTGCGGCGCCAATGCGGCTTCGGCGTCCGACGTCCGCGCCCGCCAGTACCGGCCGGCTCGTCATCAGCACCATCGGAGGGTGCCGCCACCGTCTTCGGCAGCAGCAACCGGACCGCCTCGAAAGCGGGGATGGGTGCCGTGCCGCGGCTCACCCGTGCCTTGTTCATCGCCGTGGGCGCCGCAACGGCCTCACGCTCCACGGCCGGTAAGTTGATCACCGCCAGCAGCGCAGCCAGGAAAGAGCCGGCGGTCGACAGCGCGGCACGGCAGTAGTCGCCCGCGTCCGTACCGTCCGGCGGCTGGCCCCAGAGGAGCATCCACCGCTCGCCCATCCGCAGTTCGCCCGTGCCGAGACCGCCGAGCCACGTGCCGAGGTCGTTCGTGCCGGTCGTGTAGAGGGCAAACAGGATGTGGCCGGTGTCGGGCTCCTGGACCGCATGGATGATGTAAATGTCGACGAGGTCCATCTCGCCGGTGGACGGATCGGCCATGTCGGGCAGGGTGACATCGATGAGCATGGCCGGAAAAGGCAGCCGCAGCTCGCCGGCCTGCTGCAGGTCCATCGCCGTTTCGAACAGCGCGCCGTCCCAGAAGGCGTCGATGTCCTCCTGCATCACGTACAGCGGCATCTTGCGGAAGGCGAGAGCCAGCGTCGCGCTGTCGCGCAGCAGGCGCGGACGGTTCAAGCCGGAGGCGTTGACGATTCGCTTCGCCGCCTGACGCAGGGCATCGCAGACATGGTGGACATGGGTCGGCTTCATGGCGGTGCTCATGCGGCCTCGCTGAACCAAGCGTCGGTCCCGCTGACGCGGTTCTGGACGGGCGGGCGGGTGGACGCGCCGCAGACGCCATGCGTCACGGGGAGCGACATCGAGAAGTGCATGTTGAGACGGAGCCTTCCTGGTCGGAGGGACCGATCCTGAGGACCGGGGCGGGCGTCGCGCGCCGCCACGCTGGGATGTGGTTCAGCTCCGCGCTGGACTATCCCGCCCGGCGCTGGGCAGCCATGCGTGGGGCGCGCGACGGCTTGCCCCCGCCTCCATGGCCACGCAGCCGTCGGCCCTCTCCATGCCGCACCCCGGCGCCTCCCCCGAGGCGCGCCGCCAGGGGACTATCTGATGGGCCTGAACGCCTAGACCTTCGGAGGTAGAACCGCCACCACGCTCTTGAGATGCCGCTGGACGGTGCGCTCCGCCATGCGCAGCGCTGCCGCCACCGTGCCGACGGACACCGGCAGGCCAACCGCACGCCGCGCCCGCACGCAAGCCTCGATCGCATCGCACGTCCTCTGCTGCCGCCGTGCCGCGGCATACCGCCCACCCGCCGCCATCCGGTCGGCCGGCGGCAGCGAGCGATCCGCGTTCATGACGCCGCGATGGGGTCGGATCGCCGTGTCCGCGCGCCGCTGGAGCTTCCCGCGACAGAACCTCGTGATGGAGCGCGCGAGGGCGGCGATCTCGTAGGTGGGCAGGGGTTCGGCAAACGTGTTTTGCTCCTCGAGCCACCCGCGCACAAAATCCTCGAGAACCCGCCAGCAGCCTTCCTTGGCCGCGGCGCCGTGATACTCCTCCCAGCGCTCCCGGACCTCCGCATACGCCAGTTCCCGCACTGTGTTGAACAGGTGCACATTGCGGCTGTCCGGGTCCTCCGCAGCGCCGCCGCGGCAAGGGCCGCGACCGGTCTCCAGGGCAAGTGCGATATCGGCGTGGCTGGCCAGATCGCTGAGCGTGGTGGTGTTCCCCTCAGGCCAGCACAGCACGTCGAAGCTTGGGTGGAGCGGATTCTTCACCGTCCGCCCCGTCGCGGCCGCGGCGAAGGTGAGGTCGCCGTCCAGGGTGATGGCCAAGGCGCGGCGGACCAGGCCCAGAAAGGCCAGCGGTTTTGCCCGCGCCTTTCGCCCGAGCGCGACACCGGCTTCCAGCAGCCAGATGTGATGATGATAGCCACGCCGCGCCACCTCCGGATGCGCCTCGCCGTTTACGATGGTGAGGAACGGCGCCGGCAGCCCGCATGTCCGCCAGCGGTCAACGTCGGCATGGTCGCAATCCACGACGACAAAGCGCGTGTAGGCGGGGGTGCCGGTGCCGACCCCGGGAATCGCCGCCCAATCAGCCCGCCATTTCCAGCGCTTGAACGAGGCCTTGAGCCCTGCCCGCGCCTCGGCGCGGGTCAGAGGCCGTTCAAAGGCAAGGATAGTCTTGGGAAGCAGGTCCCAGAACTCCTGCACGCGGGGATGACGATCGGAGAGGTCGATATGGCGCGGCGCCTTCTTGCCGGTCAGCGGTGCGGTGCTGGTTGGGCCATTCGGGGCGTAAGCCGCTTCCCAAGACGGGGAATCGGCGGAAGCGAAGAGGGCGAGATCGCTCGGCAAGTAGGGATAGTCAGGCATGGTGCTCCTACGGCCACGTTCATGTTGGTTCCGATATGGTCCGATCCGCGCAGACCAATCGTCCGAGCAGGCCGGGTTGGTCGCCGACTTGCGCCGCCCGCCGCGGATCACTGCGGGGCTGTTCGGTGGGGGTGTCCGGCGGCGGACGGCGACGCGCGTGCGCCGGAGAGCGTGGCCTTGACGAAGGACAGGGCGATTGGTGGCCAGCCGTCCGGCAAGGCTGTGGCGTGGGTCGTGTCGGAAGCCGCCGACGGGATCGGCGCGACGGGTACAGCGCCGACTGGATAGAGCCAGAATCCGGAGTGGTGCGGCGGCTTCGCCGTCGGCACCGCCGGGGCCGCGGCGCCGAGCACGACAATAGGGGAGGACCGCCCGTCGTGAAACGGACGCCCCCAACAACCGCCCCGCAACGTTCACCACGCCGACTGCTGGTCGGGCAGCCCGACCGAACGACGAACCGCCAAGAGCCCAACGCCGACCGGCGGATACGGCGCGGTGCCGCTCGCCGCGACCGGGACTTCAGGACCGGTGGGGCAGGGACGATGAGGCGCGAGTTTGACCGGTGCTACCGGGCGATCCAGATAGTCCGCCACCGTTCTCACGCTTCGGAGAATCCCGTGACCGCAACCGCTCCTGTACCCGTCGATCAGTTGCCCGCTGCTGCGCGCCTCGTCGCCGACGTGCTTTCCGCCTGGATGGCTGAAGCCTCGGCGCCGTTCGACGAGGAAGGCTTCCCCGTCGTTATTTGGCGCACTGAGCACCTTCCGGAGATCCCCGACGATGTACTGAATCGGCTCGACCGCGCTGCCGTCAAACAGTTGCTGGTGGAGTGTGGCTTTTGCCATCCCGGCTTGCCTGACTTTTCCCAGAAAGTTGATCATGTGCTGGGGCGTTCCGAGGAGGAGGTGGGCGCGTGCATCCATGACACCGCGCGGGCGTGCGGTGGGATTCTCTGGCTCGATGAGAACGGCCGTGTCCGCTTTTTCAACCGGGTCGAGCTCGATGAGGCCGATTTCTGGCGCCTTGAGGACTTTCTTTTGCTCCTGGCAGCCTTGGGTTGGCAGGCCAGCCGTGCCCATCTGCACCCGTCGAAAGCCCCCAGATGCTTTCAGCAGCTGCAGTCTGTGGATGTGAGGGTCAGGGCGCTGACCTTCCTTCGCAACTCGGACAACGTCGTGGAGCGGACCTGTCCGGATCTTTCGGCTACCGAACGCGCTCAGCTGTGCAGAGCGTTGCAGAACGCTGCCAAAGAGATTGTGAAGGACGGCGACGTTCAGCCTGACGGAGCGTTCGCCGTGACCGTGGCGTGAAACGCGTAGGCCATCGCGTTGGTTCTCGACGATGGAAACGCCGGCAATGGGCTCGCACACACGGCGCGGGCTCGTGACCGGTCGGGGCCGTCTTTTTCGCCCGCCGCCGCCACCGTTTCACGCCACGCGCCATCCGCGATGATGCCCAGTGGAACGCCACCCCACCCAGGACTACCGCAAGAATCAAGCGGCCTGCTCAACGTATGGGCGGACGCAATCGGACGGCTGTGGACGACGAGGGAATGTCCACCGGCTGAAGCCCAGGGGCGCGGCTCCCGAACGTGACGGTGACGATTTGTATTCCCAGGGGCCTTTCCTGGCGCTGACGGTGGAAAATATCTGAGCGGGTCCGCCCACCGGCGACACCAACAGAGGCCCTCATGACCACCCGGAACATCCAGAACGAACAGCGCGATCACGCGGCTATCCTTGCGGAGACCGAAGGCGCGATCGCGCCGGAGCCGAACACGCAGCCGGACCTCGCTCATGACTGGAACGAGGCCGACGAAGGGAGGTTCGTTACGTCTCTCTCCGCCTTCCTCGACGGTCTGCGCCACGCTCACAAGAGTGCCGACAACCTTCAGATCGCCTACGAGAGCCTCGTGCATGGCGCCTTCACCATCGCCAATCCGCCGCCGACGCTGGCGGCGGGGAACGCCCTGTTCCTGGAGCAGTACGCTCTCGCGGAACCGCATGTCCGGCGGGCGTTCGTCGCCAAGATTCTGACTGGCGACATGGAGTACGCCCTGCCCTTCGCCCTCAATGGCGTGCCTTTCCCCGTCGATGTGCCCGATGCCGGTGAGGCGTTGGCAAGCGTCGTCACCGATATGGACTGGCACACGCTTGAGGACGAGGCGGAGGCCGACGACCAGGCAGTGGACGTCGGCCAGGCCATGCTGAAGGCCGCACACCGCCTGCGGGAATACGGGCTGGCCAATGAGGCGACGATCAGGACGTATACCGCCCTGGCCTGCCGGCAGCCGACCGTGGCGCCCCTTGTGGGTCTCCAGGATCTCGCCCTTCCCGACAACGCGTACATGGTGGCGCTGCGCCTTCTGGGCGACATTCAGGCGCGCCGGCAGCCGGATGCCCTGACGGAGGGGCTGATGCGCGCCCTGGTGCGCTGGCTCTGCGGCAAGGTTCTGGAGACGATGGCCGGCGCGGACGTGCTGGCCATGCGCGAGGACGCGGGGCTGACGCCGCAGGACCTCGCCGATCGGATCGGCATCACCCGCCAGCATCTCGTGTCTCTTGAGGCCGGAGAGGCGCCCGTCAGCGCCCGCCTCGGCCGCGCGATCTGTACCGTCTGCCGTGACGCAAAAGCCGGAGCGGGGTCCGCAGCAACCGCACAGACGGTGGTGGCGGGCTGATTACCGTGCGGGCGGCGCGGACAGTGTGCTTGGGGGCGGCGTGGTCCACGCTGCCCCTACCGCCACCCAGTGGAAGAACCGGGTCGGTACGGGGTGCTTGCAATCCGGGCCGGCCGTACGGCTTCCACGCCTCTGGGAACGATCCGCTCGAACCGAGAGCCCAGGACCACGCAACGCCCGAGCCGCATCTGAACAGCGGAGCCAAGGATCCGCACACCACCATCACCTCCAAGCTTCGGAGATCCACGTGACCGCGCCCGCCCCTGTGCCCGTCTCTCAGCTTCCCACCGCCGCCCGCATCGTTGCTGATGCGCTCAACACGCGGATCCCGGCAATCGTTGCCCTGTTCGGGGAGAGCTTCACTCGCTTCACTCTTTGGGTCGACGAAAGGCTGCCGGAGGTCAGCGATGGCGTGCTAGGCCGGCTCGACCGGGACGCTATCGTGCAGCTGCTGGACGACGTGCGGGACAGCGCGGGCTCGTTTGAAGCCGATAGGCCTGACGTCTATGGCTTGGCCGATGTCATCGCGAGCTATCCAGCTGAGATGCGAGCCATCGTGGTCCGCAACATCACAAGGGACCATGACTTACTGTGGCTCGACGAGACGAGCCATGTTCGCCTTTTGGAGGAAGCCCCGCTCAGCAATGAGGAGGAACATTGGATTGATGGTTGCCTGATCCTTCTGGCCGCATTGGGGTGGGAGCCCAGCCATGCGCATCTGCATCCGTTAAGAGCGCCCGCCCTGTACCATCCGCTGTCGGATCGGGAGGAGAAGGCGTTTGCGCTGACGTTTCTTGACTATCACGGTGTGGACAACATCGTGACGCGCTGCTGTCCGGATATCTCCGGCCATGTGCGCGCCAGCCTGTTCGCAGCGCTGCTGGCCGCCCAAATGGACCACGCTGAGGGCCTCGTCGCCGCAGGGGCGCGTTGACTGAGCGCAGAGCGGATATCGATCCTTCCACATCCCTATGAACATGCCCTCAAGGAGCGGACGCTCGGTAGCCAAGCGTCCGCTCTGGGACGGCAGAACGGAAGATCACCGATGCCGATGCACCGTTGTTCATGACCAATGCATGCCTTGCGCGTCATGTATAGTATAGAGTGCGCATGATGCGCGTATAGGCGAGCGCTTGCGAATGCAGAATAACGGCAGTTATCTAAAGACTTGCTGGATTGCGCTCAGCGAATAATATCCCTTTTTTAATCGATTGCGCGTGTGTCGTGACTTCTTACAGGAATAGCGAGGCGATGAACAAGATCACGACGACGCTTGCGGGGCTGCAGTTCTACGATCTCCGCTCGCTGCGCCAAGCGCTTCAGCAGGGCACTCCGCTCCGCGCGCAGCGCGACCCCGACAACCCTGCGGACGGGAACGCGGTTTCGATTTGGCTGGACAGGGACGTGGCAGCCCGCTGCGAGCTCCTCGACCTGATCGACGACCGCTTGCGGGATCAGCTGTGCTGGCAGCTCGGACACATTGAGCGGGGGCTGGCCCGGCATCTGGCGCCGCTGCTCGATGCCGGACAAGGGCTCAACGTGTTCTTCCACTCCGGTGGCCGAGATGGCGCTTGGTCCGTCGAAGTTCGGCTGGAAGGCGCCGCCGCGGAGGCGGCTGCAGCGAAGCTGATGACCGAGCGAGAGCGCGCTCGGCTGGTAGAGAAGTTGCGCGCTGCCGCGCATGCCGAGGAGCGCCATCTGGAGCAGGCCGCTCACGTGCTCGCCGAGCGGTTCCCAGGGTGTAGCTGGGACCTCGTCCCGGTCATGCTTCCGGAGGTGATCACCGACGGCGAGCCCCGGATCGAGTACCGGCGTGGCCTGCTCGACTGTAGGAAGCACCGCCAGCCCTCGAAGCGCCCGTGGCTGGGGCCTCAGGAGTTCCGCCTGGAAGACGTCGAAGAGAACGGGCACATCCAGCATCGGCGCGCCGAGGCCACCGAGGCGTTCGCGCCGATTGTCGATGAGTGGGTGCGCACCGACGAGACGCGCCGGGAGCGCCGCCGAGCCACGGATGCCGCTCGACGCGACGAGCAGCGGTGCCGCGAGGTTGCGAACATCCTTGCCGCCGCCGCGGCCGCCGGGGTGGTGCCCCGCTTCCGCCCCCGCCATCGGGACCACCTCCCAGCCGAGTGGCTCCGGCGTTACCAAGTCGAGCAGCTGGGCCTGCGGCCGGAGCATTGCCGCATCGTCGCAGCAATCGGGACGGACTACGGGACCACCCGCTACCTCTACGCCGCGCAGGTGGACGAGAGGCGGGTCGTTGAACACCGGGAGCGGCGCAGTGTGCAGGCGCGTGAGCGTCGGATGTGAGCCCGCTGCGATGAGAGCGAGGTGCCGTTTTGACCCACGGAATGATCAGTGACCGGGCCGTCGAACGGGCCCTGGTCACTGATCCTGAGCGACGACCTTCAAGGGCACCGTGATCACCGCCGATGCGGCTTTCACGCAGCACCATCCAAGGCGAAACCGCGATTGAGGTGGTTCACGTCTTCACCAGCCTGCCGTGCCATCGGTGCCGGTGCCGCCGACTTGTTGTGCCTGTCGCGCAAAGATTAGGCGATTGAAAATCTCCTAGTTGGGCATCAATCCTGGCGCTCAGGGACTGCGGGGAAGCACGACACCTCCCGCCGAAGGGGCGATCTCGGCGAGGGCCTGCGCGACATCGGCGGGCAGGCGGACGCGGACGGGAGCCGTGCCCTCCTTCATGATGCGTTGGTTGGACCGGCGCTGGGCGAGATAGTTCTTCAACGTGCGCCAAGCGGCCGAGGCCAGCAGGCCGGCAGCGACCTCTGCGGTGTAAGTCTCGTCGAAGTCATCGGCTAGCGCCGCCGCGTCCCTCTGCTGGAGGATGCGCTGCGCCTCGGTAAGGACCTCGGCCGCCTCGTCGAGCCGAACCGTCCTTCGTCGCGCCATGCCGTCTTCCCGCGTTGTGCTGATCCCTCAGCAGAAACTGCTCCGGCCTGAACCGTCGGCAACGGGCGCCCTCCTTTCAAGGTGCTCATGCTCACGGTCAGGTTAGGAATAGCGTCTGATTGCCGCCCGCGAGCCAGATGACGTAGCGTCAGCGCTGCAATCAACCAAGGCGAGCGGCGGCATGGTGCAGTATTCACACTCGGTGCTGGCATGCCTGGATGTCGAGACCGTTCCCGAAAACGACCTGCTCCCGCCCGATACCGATTTGGCAGCGTTCCCGAAACTGCCGTACCATCGTGTGGTGGCCGTCTCCTTTGTCGAGGCGGAAATCGTGCACGAGGATGGCGGGACCGAGTGGTACCGGGTCACCGGCGTGCGTAGCGGCGGGCGCGAGGATTACACCGAGGCGCAGATCCTGAAGGCGTTCTGGCGGTGGTTCGCCGACCGGAAACCGCGGGTGGTGACGTATAACGGACGGGGCTTCGACCTGCCGCTGCTCAAGCTCCGCGCTCTCTTCCACGGCATTGCGGCGGATTCCTGGTACAGGGCGGGCGACAGGTGGTCGACCTATGGGCAGCGCTACAGCGCGGACTGGCACTGCGACCTATTCGACGTACTCAGCGACTTCGGCGCCACACGCAATCTCGGCGGGCTCGACGATGTGTGCCGGTCGATGGGCCTGCCGGGCAAGATCGGCGGGCACGGCTCCGAGGTTGCCGACATGGTGGCGCAGGGGCGCATCGCGGATGTGCGCGCGTACTGCGAAGGGGACGTGCTGAACACGTTCGCCCTCTACGTCCGTTACGCCCTGCTCTCCGGCCGGACCACGCCCGCCGGGCACAACCGGAGCCTGGAGAGCCTGCTCGAGCTCCTGGCCCATGAACGCGGTGACCGTGTCCATCTGGGCACGTTTCTGGACATATGGACCGAAAACGCCGCACGACGCGGCATGCCGCTGCTGGTGTCCGAACCGCCGGTCATCCGGTTGACCGACGGCGCCGACCGGCATCTGGAAAGCGAGCACGTGCTGCCCGTTTAGAACGGGCGTGCGACCACTGAACACGCACGGGCGGAGCAACTGTGGACGCGACGGACTTCCTCAACAGAATTGACGGGCTACGGCGCCATACCGGCAACGGCGTGAGGGCTCCTCACAAGCCTCTGCTCCTGCTGTTCGCGCTCGCGCGCCTGAAGGCTGGGAAGGCGACGATCAGCTACAGCGAGGCCGACAACGTCCTGCCGCGGCTCCTGCGGACCTATGGTCCCTCAGGGACAAGGGCGCGCGTGGCCGACCCGTTCGTCCGGCTCCGCTCCGACGGAATCTGGCAGCTGGATGCCAGACCCGACCTCTTCGACGGCAGTGGGCAGGGACGCCCCGCCGCGATGGCCGCCGCCGATCCGGAAGCGGGGTTCACGGACGAGGTGCTTGACCTGTTGCGGCGCGACCCCGGCCTTGTGGACCGGGCAGCCCGCCGTCTCCTCGACGCGAACTTCCCGCCGGGCCTGCACGACGACATCGCCGCGGCGGTGGGCCTTGACCTTGGGCCGGGCGAGGGGACCGCCCGGGCCCCCGGCTTCCGCGACGCCGTGCTGCGGGCGTACCGGTGCGAGTGCGCCATCTGCCGGTTCAATCTGCGCAGCGACGACGCCCTGGTCGGCCTGGAGGCGGCGCATCTGCGCTGGCATGCCCTGGGTGGTGCGTGCGAGCTCGGCAACGGTCTCGCCCTGTGCGTCCTGCACCACCGCCTGCTGGACCTTGGGGTGCTGACCCTCTCGGCCGACTTCCACGTCGAGGTGAGCGGAACCGTGAACGGCGGGTCGGCCGAGGCACTCAACCGACTGCACGGTCAGCCGATTTCCTTGCCAACACAGTCGGCGCACCGGCCCCGGTCAGAAAACATTGAATGGCATCGGCGCAACGTGTTTCGCGGCTGAGAGGTTACCTGCGGGGGCAGCCATCCGACTCCGTCACACAGCGCCGCTCGCATTTTTGTTGACGCAAAAGTGCGTGATCGGCTATGAAGGGGCTAGGGTTCCCAGTCCTGGCCTCCTGCGGGGTCGAATCTGGTGATCGGGAGATTATCCCGGACTTCCAATGGAATGTCGTCGGACCTCAGTAGAGGCCCGGTGAGGTTTCCGCAGGCACCGCGGCCACCAGAGGACCGACAGCATGGCCATCATCCGTACTTCATATCAGATTCGTTCCGCCGACTTCCTCCGCGACGTGAAGCATCTGCTTCGTCCGCTGATCGACGGGGTGAAGCTCGGCCACCTTGATGAAGCCGTCGCCCGGGGTTTCGGTTTCCCGAACAGGACGGCCGCACTCGACACCCTTAAAACCCGTCCGGTCACCGTCGAAGTGAACGACGCCGCCTTCCGTGCCCGGCTGGCCGAGTTCGGCGGAAAGGTCGCCTCCGGCATGTTCGCGTGGAACGTCCATGAGGCGGTGGTCGACGCCGGAACCAGGGGATCGGACATAGTGCAGGCGATCATCAACGGCGAACCGGCGACCCTGGTGCGGGAGTCGGCCTTGCGCATTCTGCGCGACGCCGACGGCAGTGCCGTTCCGTCCTTCGCTGAGGGTCTGCCGATCAAGGGAGACGAGATGCTCGATGACGACGGAATCACTGCCGAGGTAAGGGATCCGCTCGCCCCCGAAGTCATCTATGAGGACGAAGACCTGAGCACGAGCTGGGAGCACATGCAGACCTCGCGCGGCTGGCGCTGAGATCGCACCGGGCGGCGGAGCAATCGAAGGCGCTCCGCTGCGCCTCTTCGCCGAACATCAGGAACTCGACGCGAAGAGCAAGCCGCCATGGTCTCTTTCTACAACTCCCGCAACGAAACCATTATCACGGGCACCTTCAAGTCTGCCATCCTGCGCGACGGCAGCATGGTCACCGGCCAGGTGGTTGGAGCCACGGTCGGCAAGTTCGATGCCAGCGACGGCAGGCCCGAAACCTAGTTTTCACTGAGACCATCCGCGACGGCCATGCCGTTCTGATCGGCGTAGAGAATTTTCACGCGTCCAGCACATTTCCCTCGGAAGATGTAGAGGTGGCCGCAGAACGGATCTTTGCCGAGGGACTGCTGCACCAGCAGGGCCAGCCCGTCGAAGCCGCGGCGCATGTCGCAGGGCTCCAGCGCCAGATAGATGCGCACACCAGCCGGGATCGACAGCATCATGGCCGCTCCAGCACGCTGATCACTTGGCGCAATGCTTCGGCATCGACATTCCGACCGACCCGCAGCAGCCGTCCGCCGGCCAACTCGATCTCGATCATGCCGGCACCGCATGGAACTGGCGACGTGAGGGGAAGAGCCGGCGTGGTGTCCGCCACCTCCACCGGCGCAAAGACGGGCGGCGGCTCGGCTGGGGTGAGCATCTGGCGGCGCCAGCGGAACAGCAGGCTGGGATCGACCCCGCGCCGCCGGGCGACCAGCGACACGCTCACGCCCGGCTCGTAGGTTTCCGCCACCAACTGCTCTTTCTCCGCCTGCGACCAATACCGCCGGCGGGGTGCCGCCTCGACGATCTCCATCACCAAGGGAGCGCTCGCCGTCATAGGGACAGCACCAAGACTATCCCTATGACAGCGAGCGTTCACCTCCTCCGCAGCGGCAAAGCGGCGCGACCACCGGCCCAGAGCCCGACGTCCAATTCCATGGGCTTCAGCGTAGGCTTTCAGCGTCAGCCCGCTGCCCTTCCAGGCCTCAAAATGACCGCGCCAATAGCTCTCCAGATCCTGACCCGACATCCTCTTACCCCGCTGAGCTGCGACTAGCGGAATATTTCATGAACCATTATCATGTCGGATATGTCGTCACGCAACGCTTATGGTTGTTCAGACACTCATCTCATCAACCGCCAACGAAGTTGACAACACCGTGTGGGTGACGCCGATGGCGATCGCCGCCTGGACGCCGCCCGCTACCGGCCGATGCGGCCGGCGCGCTACTCCGACATCGCATGACCGCATATTCCCTCAAGCTAAAGCATTAACTGAGTGCCGCACCGCGTCCACCACCTCGATGCCAGGGACGCCGTCCCCAGCGAGGGCTTCGGCGACGCCCGTCGCGAAGACCTCGTGCCCCTCCTCGATCATACCCTGCTTGTCCGGCGCGTTGCGCCAGCCGCCGTCACGGATCTTCTCCTCGAGCGGCCGATCAACAACGACGTAGCGCACCTTCACCCACGGGGGCGCCACCGACCGGTTCAAGGCTCGATGCGCCGCCTCTAGGTTGATCGCGTCGAGTAGCGCGTCGCGCCCGCAGGCAAGGAGCTTCCGGACGCGCTCGCGCGCCACCGCAAAGACCTGGGGCTCGAGCAGCCGCGGGCTCTCCTCGCGGATAGCGTCTGTCGAGACTATACCCTCGGGGTGGTTGCGCGCCGCCCAGGTGCTCTTCCCGGCGCCCGGTGGTCCGACCATGAGCGTCAGGCGCTGCCCGCACCGCGGCCAGTCCCAGCCAACCTCCTCCTTGGGAAGCCACTCGTCGGCGGCTTCCCGAGATCTGCCAACTCCTGCACCTTCGCCAACGGCGCCGGGTCGAGATGCGCCATCATAGCCCGGAGCGCGTTGCCCTTGCGGCATAGATGGACTTCGTTCCCAGAGAGCAGATGCCCGCCGACCATGCGGATCTCCGGGAGTTCGAGCTGGAAGGGGTCGATGCGGACCGGCGGCGTCGGATAGTTCGCCGACGGCGGCCGAGACCACGGCGTCGCCGGCGAAACGAGCCGCGACAACGCCGGCAAATGGCGGCGGACGATCGCCGTGCGGACGTCGTCGAGGAAGGGAAAGAGCACGCGGACGTGGCCGCGCCAAATCCTCTTCGCGACCTCCTCGCACCGCCGCGTCGCGAGGAGCGCGAGCGTATCGACCCGGACATCGTCCTCCCAGACGTCGACGAGACCGTCTTCCCAGCACGTAGCGCGACCGCCGACGCCCTCGGCCGCGGCAGCTTCTAGGACGCCGCGCGGGTCGAATTGGAGCTCGTCATCGAGGCCGAGCAGCGCCTCGAGTAGGCCGCGGTTCCATCCCGAGAGCTCGACCGAGGCCGCCCGCGCCATGCGCGGGATCAGGCCGGTCGGCGCCGCTGCTAGCGACGCCGCCCAGGTCTCCGTATCAATTCGCGAGATGTAGCCCAGCCACTTGGCAACGGCCGCCGGGCCGAAGACGCCCGCCGTCTCCTCCGGCCGCAGGCCGCCCGGCACCACGACCAGGAGCCGCGGCCCGAGGCCTGGCTCGAGCTTGGCACGCCGGAACTCAGACACGAACAGCTGCCACCGCCGCCATCGCGCTGGGTCTATGCCGTGCACCACGAAGGTGCGTCCGTCGAGCTCCGGAGCCCGGACGAGATCCTCGACGCTGCGGATGCCGAGGCGGGCGCCGGCGCGCGCGCCGAGCAGATGCGCCGGGGAGCGGACGTCGGCGCCGTCCTCGGCGACCTCCGGCCGAATCGCGTCGGCCTCGCGTAGGCGCGCGGCCAGCGCATCGTTCAGCCCGGCAAGCCCCGCCGGGGCGGACACTGCCACCACGCCATGCCGCGCACGGCGCTCGAGGACGCCGTCGAGGAAGCGGCGCGGCCCCGGGAGCGACCACCAATCCATCCCGCTCATGCCACGGTCTCCTTGGCCCGGCGCAACGCCTCAAGGACGAGGGCGTTGAGCTCGTGCTGCCAGCGGCCGTCGACTCCCTTCCGCCCCTTCTCTGCAACGGCCTCGACGAGGCCAAGGCAGAGCGCGTAATCGAGCACGCGGTGCGGATCAGGACTATCGGATCCTCGGAGCTCCTCCGCGAGGTCGGCCAGCGTAAAGCGCCCGTCCGCGCCGAGGTAGGCGACGAGGCTGCGCAGCGCCGCTCCCAGCGCCTCCGAGAGCCCCAACTCGGCGGCCAAGCCTTCGTGCGTCGCGAGCCTGTCGCGTACCTTGCGCAGGTTCGCCTCGAGGCGCGTCTTGCTGGGTGCGTCATCGGGGAACACCGCGCATATCGGCCCGTTCCATCCGCCCGTCGTCGCGTGGATCTCGGCGGCGCGGAACGCCGCGTCGAGGATCTGCGACTGGTTGAGGAGCGTCTCCGTCATCATAATGCGCCACGGCAACAGCGTGTGGACCGGCATCTCCGCCAAGCGCGGCCGCAGGTCCGAGGACACCCAGGTCGACGCCTCAGAAGGCCCGCCGATGAAGACGACGTGACTGCGCCCCTCGCGCACCGACGTCGCCGCCGCTGCCTTCTGCACCCATTCTGCGGTCCAGCGGCACTGCGGCGGGACGACGAGGACCTTGCGGCGCTCGCCGGTCGCTTTGAGGAACTTGATCTCGGAGACGAACTCGGCTACGCCGCGGCTGCGCGCGAGCTCGATCTCTGGGCCGTTGCTGCCCATTCCTACCGGGGCGGTGCGCAGGGCCTCCGCCACTCGGTCCAGTCCCGCCAGTGGAACGCCGAAGACGAGGCGCACCGGCTCACCGTCGGAGCGCAGGAGGTCGTACTCCTGGCCCGCCGTTAGCGGCGAGCGAACGGAATCCCTGTCCTTCGACGTCGGCTCTAGGAAGCGCCGCTTGACCCGTGGGTCGAACACCTTGGGAGCCGGACGGCCGGAGAAGGACAGCAGGCCGTCCACGACTCCGTCGGCGCCGCCGAGAAAGCGCAGGATCGAGCGGGACCGCAGCGTCCAGCTGAGGTCCGACGCCTTCCGCAGGAGCCCTAGCCCCTCCATCTCGTCTAGAAGGCCGGCAACATCGTCGTCGGTGACCACCCCGTCGCCGAACGTCTCCTTCCAGTAGCTGCCCGCCAAGCGCCGGACCTCGCGCGCCGTGAGCCCCTCGTCGGAGAAGCCGGCCGACCCGCGCTCGACGACGTGCTGCGCGACCACGTAGGTCAGCAGCTCGTAGCGCCCCTGGTCCAGCTTGAGCGTCTTGTCGAACGCCTCCTTGATGTCGCGCAGTGTGCTCTTATCCTCAAGCACCTTCGACACTGTCTCCGCATCGACCTGCCGTACAATGCGACGCTCTGTCCGCGCCCTTTCCCGCAGCGTCCGCACAAGGTTCTTGCAGAAGAGTTGTATGAGGACGGGGTAGTAGTTGCAGGCGCTGAGAATGCGCCAGACGTCGTCGCGGTTTTCGAAGGTCACGCCCATCCCGCTGAGCGGTCGGGTGACGAGACGCTCCGCGTCCGCGGCGTCGCGGCCCATCAGGGGGCCGATCCGCAGGACGTCGCGATCAACGTGACTGACCGGCGAGTTCTCGGAGTTGCGGACCATGCGGGCGATGTTCTGCAGGCCGGCGAGGACGACCTTGAAGCGCCGTCCGGTACGCGTCATCAGGCCCTGCAGCTGGCGAAAGGTCCCGAACTGCTTGCGCTCGTCCTCGCTGACGAAGGTGTTAGCCTCATCGACCAGCAGTAGGACGCGCCGCTTGGGATTCTTTGCCAGCCACTGCTCGATGCGGCCACAGAACATCTCGCCGTCGTGCACCTCGCGCCCGGGCCCGAAGATATCGGTCATGTGGGCGGAGGCGAGCTGCCAGATGCTCTTGGCCTCCGTCTCGTAGAGCGAGACGTAGACGCAGACCCGCTCGTTGGACGGATCGTGCTCGCGCGACTGCACGTAGCGCAGCAGCGCGGTCTTGCCGAGACGGCGCCCGCCGTAGACGAGGAAGCCGCTGTCGAGGCCGACGATCTTGCGGATCTCGTCGGCGCGGCCGACGAACATCTCCGGCGGGACGGCGCCGTTTCCCGAGTCCTCGTAGGGGTCGGCGGCGCTGAACGCCTGGGCCACTTCGATAATCGTCAGCGGTCGGAAGCGCCGCTTCGACAGGGCGTAGAGGAACAGCGTCTCGTCGACGATGAGCAGCCGGCGCCCCTCGGCCGTGAGCCGCAGCGCCGCCTCCTCGCGCTGCCGCGAGGACACGGCGCCCGCGACAAGCAAGAGCACGCCGACGTGGCCGGCGTCCCCGCACAGCTCCAGCAGCACGCCGACTTCGGGGATTCGCTCCGTCACGCACAGCCGCCAGGCGCTCTGCGTCTTGCTGCCGAAGTCCGGCAGCATAAGGCTCCCCTCCCCGCCGAGGCGCATCGTGATGTCGCCGACGAACATCGCCTTGCGCTGGTTCGAGCGCCCGGCGTCCATCTCATTGCCGAGATCGCAGCGCAAGCCGAACGCCGTCAGCATCGATGTGGCACCGGCCAGCACGCCCGCCACGTTGCCGCCGCCGCCGCGGACGACTTGTCGGAAGTCGCGCCAGTGGCGGAGCAACTTGCTCGCCTCGTCCGGCTCCTCGATGGACGAGAAGTGCAGGCCGCGGAAGTCCTTCCGCTCGGCGATCGCCGCCATCACCTCGTCCAGCGTGTAGCCCTTCTCCGGCAGCGCGTCAGGGACTGCGGGGAAGTACTCGTTGAAGTCTGCGGGACGGATCATCCCGTCTGCCGCCTCGCTGCCATCCTTCTCAACGTGGTCGAGCATCTCCTCCGCCGTTGCTAGATCGGCCATGTCGAGGAGCTTGCCGATGCCACGCCGCAGCTCGTCGGCGCGCTCCGGCGGCAGCGCCGCCGCGATCGACGCAAGCCTCGCCCCGAGTACCTCGCGGGGCTCCGCGAGCAGCGCTGCCACACGGTCCTTAACGTCCGCGACGCGACGCTCGACTGCTGCGAAGTCGAGGAGACGCTCGGCTGCGCCGGTATCGGGCGCCATCGAATCGATGTCGCTCGGCAGACGTGAAATGTCGACCTCCCCGAGGCGCTGTACGAGGTCATCCAGGGACTCGGCGCCCGGCGGCCCGAACCGCTGGGCGCGCATGACCTCGCGCTTGGCCTCCTCTACGCGTTGCTCGAGCGCGCCCCGCCGGACCGCCATGCCTCCGTCTATGTCATCCGCCATCTCTCTAAGGAACGAGGCGGGCAGGCCGTACCAGCGGCCCGCACACACCAGGAGCCGGGCGGCGATAAACGAGCCCTCGCGCATGCGCTTTTCGATGGCCGAGCGCACGGACCGCTCGGTGGAGCGCTCGGCCAGGGCCGGCGGGAGGTCGTCGAGCATGGCACCGATGATCGCATCCGGTTCGTACGGCGACGGCGTCCAGCCGCCCGCGTAGAGGAGGCCGGGGATCCACAGCAGCGGGCCATGCAGGGCGACCAAATGACGCACCGGCTCGACCTTGGGCGTTTCCTCGCCCGAGGCGATGCCCTTGAGGCGGGCGAGGACCCCATCAGCCAGGGCGACCGCCGCCGCGACGACCGCTCCCCGCTCCGCCGCTAGCGCCGCCAACTCGCGCCGGGCGCGGTCGGAGCCGGCGACGATGATGCCGCCGATCTCGCGCACCACCTTCTCGCGATGACCCAGCCCGTCCATCGGGCTTGCCGCCTCGACCCACGCCTTGCAGTAGCTGGCAAGCTCGCCGAGGTTTGAGATGAACCGCTCGCGCACGTCGCCGTACAGCTCCGCCGCCCCGGACTCCTCCTCACCGACCGAGATGAGGTTGTTCGCCTTCTCGTAGCTCAGGCAGAGATCAACTATCTCGCGCGCCTCCGATAGGCCATCGCCGCGGAGCATCGCCGCCTCTAGACGGCCGACCGGGCCAGCCTTGCTACTCAGCCAGTTGCGGACCTTGGTGGCGGCTTTGATGTCCCACCGTCCCGAGCCGATGACCTTGGCCTTCTCGACGACATGGCGGCGCACCTCCTCCGCGTGCCGCCCGTCGCTCGACGGCGCGGCGGCATAGAGGTTCGCGACCGTCAGCGGGAAGCCCTCGTCGCGGTTGCGCGTCACCGCCCTGGCGAGATCGAAGAAACAGTTGCCGACCCCGCTCTTTACGAGAGTCCCGATCGTCTCCACGAGGGTCCGGTGCGACGCTCCGCCGAACAGCGCGGGCTCGATGAGGGAGGCCAGCATGGCGATGCGGCGCGCCGTCCTTAGGTCCGAGTGCACGGCGGGCGAGCCGGTCATCTCCTGGGCTATCGTCGCCGCCTCGTCGAACATGGCGATCTGGCGCTGCGTCTCCACGTGGGAGAGCCCGTGGCCGATGCCCGCCGTAGCCGCCAGCCTGAGCTCGGTTTCCGTGAACGGCATCCCGGCGTCCGGCATCGACATGCCGGCCGCCCGGCGAAGATGGTAGGCCGCGCCGAACTCGCCGGCTGCGAACAGCTCCTCTAAGCGCCTCGCTACATCGCCGGCCATCGGCACGGCCGACTCCAGAGCGGCCGCCCCGGCAATGGCCGCCTCCGCTGCGGCCCGCTCCAAGCGCACAGCCTCCGCCGTCGCGTCCAGCTCCGCCTGCCCAGCCGGGCCGGCCTCGGTCGGCGCCGCCTCCTCCGGGTCGTCGAACTCGACGACCTCTGGCTCCTCCGCCGCGCTCCGCGGCGCAGGCTCGGGCTCTGGAACCTCCGCGGGCGCTGTCGGAGCCTCGACCCTGATCCCCAGCGCGGCCATGCCGTCACTGCTCGGCGACTTCGGCTTGGGGGCCTCTGTCCCTCCGGCTACGCTCTCCGCATCTGAAAACGGCGCCGGCCGAACTGGAGGGGCCGGCGCGACGTCCGGCGGCGACGGAGCGGCATCGATCAGCACGGTCGCAGCCTCACGCGCGGCGTCGTACCCCGCGCTGCGGGTCTCCTTGAGGCGGGCACCGATGCGGGTCAGGACAGCGCCGAGCTCGTCGAAGTCCTCAATCGTGCGCCGAGCCTCCTGGCCCGACTGGAATACCTCCTCCGCTAGCGTTGTCTTGGCCTCGGCCCGGCCCACCACCGTCTCTGCCTCGGCGAGCGCGGCGCGCGGGACGCAGGAAGGCGCCTCGCCGACCAGTATCCCAATCTCCAGCTCGGCGGGCTCCGCCTTGCCGAGCACCGAGAGCCTCCCGAGGACGATCTCCAGACGCCGCAACAGGTCGCCCGTATCTGCGAGGGGCGGGCGAACGACCACCCACAGGTCGGCATAGTGCTTCAGCACCGCGACCTTCGCGGCGACCGTCTCCACGTCCGAGCCGTCCGGCGCGCCAGCCTCCATTGCCCTGGCCGCCTCAATGAGCTCCTGAAGCTCCCGCCGCCAAGATCGCGCCAGGTCCTCCTCGCTCATCCCCTCGACCAGCGCGCCGGGCGCCACGTCGGGCCCCGGACGGAGCGCCGCTGCTGCGACGGCCTCGGCGACCGCCGGCCCCACCTCGCGGCCGTCCTCCTCCCGCTTGCCCTCGTCGCCGTCCGCCTCGCCGTCCCGCCCAGTCCCTTCGCACGACTCGTCGAAGGTCTCAACGCCCATGGCCGTGTCGGCCTCCTCAGGCTTGCCCTCCGGGATCCACGATGCGCTCGCGCCGTGTCCTGTCACATCGGCACTCCAGTCGAGCGGATAGGCGGCCAATACTTGGCACGCCTCGAGAATCGACTCCGCCGAAGCCCCGAAGCAAGCCCGCCGTTCCGCAACTAGATCGGCCAGGGCCGGATGGTCGAACTTAGTGTACACGAACGCCGCGACCCAGGCGAACTCGGTCGCCTTCGCGGGGTCCTTGTCAAGCATGGCCCGGATTTCGGCGAATGGCGGTTCGGCCGTCCTACCGCCCCTCGGCGCCTTGGGAGCTTCCTTGGGAGGCTGGGGGCCGCGGTAGCGGTGGTACATAATCTTCTTGCCGCGGCGCGCCGGCGGCCCGCCCATCACGGCCGTGTAGAGCCCTCGGAAAGCGGTGTAGTCGTGCCTCTTGCTCGGGTTCGGGATGCCGTGGAAAACGGCCTCGCGGTAGAACGCCCGCAGGAAGAACGGATAGCGCATCCCCTCGACGACCAGGCGCTCCCACTCACCCGCCTCGGGCACCCGGTCCGGCCAGCCCCTGAAGCCGGAGATCCGCGCGATCTCCTTGCGGCCGGCCGTTGCGCCGCGCACGTAGCACTTCAGGAGCGCCATCTCGCGACGGACCCACTCCGGGGTCACGAACTCCGGGAGCGCCAAGCACGGCTCGCGCATTTGGATTCTCTCGGTGACCAAACCATCCATCCCGCCCATGTCCTCTCCCCCGAACGATGCGCGCTCCAGGCGCGCTTGAACCAGGCTCGGCCCGGCCGGCCGCGGTGTGGCCGGCACCGGCCCCTCCTCGACGGCCTCCTCGACGACAGGCCCTTCCGCCGGCACCTTGCGCCGCCCGGGTCGGGCCGGCGCCGCGGCCTCCTCGGGCTTGGGCTCGTCGACCGCATCGAGATCGCCCTCGCGCTCGTCGTCGAGGACAAACCGCGCGAGGTAGCAGGTCCCGTCGACTCGCACGACCCGAACGTGCCGCCATGCCGTCTCGTCGACCTCGCCGGCGGGCAGGCGTGGAAAGGCCATCGGCGTACCCGCCGCGTCGTTCCGAAGCCACCGCCAGAGGTCGCGGGACGATGTCGCGTCGACCAGCACCAGTGGCCTGTTACCAAACGACGCCTCTTGGGCGACAACGTCGCGGACGAACCGCTGGTAGGGCGCCGCACCCTGCGCATAGCTTGATCGACCGGTCCGGCCATACGGCCGCGGCGGGGATGTCTCGGTAGAACCCCTCAATCGTCCGCGAGGCCGCGGCCCGGCCGCCGCTCGCGCAGAACCTCTTGAAATCCGAGATCGCGACCACCGGTCGGCGCACGATGAACTCGCGAACGTCGCTGTAGGCTTGCTTGCGCCGCGGCGCTGGGAACCCGGCGACCACCGCGCGCAGCCGCTCGTGCTGCAGTTCCTGCAGTATTTCCGTCTCGCCGCCTGCGCGACCGAGCTCGACGCAGTCGTCCGTCGGCACGCCGAGGCCGCTATCGACCAGGACGACGTCCGCGTGGATGAACGGCGGTCGGAAGGCGGCGAGCCCCCAGTCGCGCGCCGGACGCGCCGCCATGGCCATTGTCTCATGCACGCAGCAGCCGAGATCGTCGACGCCTTCGGCCAGGTAGAGGCCCGAGAGTAACGAGAGCGCCCGCCTCAGGCGCGGCGGCATCGTCCGGTCCTGACGGACCGTCGCATCCGCCCGGTCGACGTCCGCAAGGTCCAGGAGCCCGCCCGCCAGCATAACGAAGGCAACATCGGGTGAAGGCGTCGGCATCCTGTCTCCAGTCAATCTCTCACGTGCACAGCGATATCGAGCCTTTTTGCCGGCAGCACTTCCAAACCTTTTAGCGGATTACCTCAACCATAAATACGCACTCACGCATCGTCAATTACCATCGATAACAGCATCAGCCTCATGATGCCATAAATGCTGGTTGCGGCCCCACGAAAGCCCGCAGTGGGCGGGCGCGGGCCACCTGGCACGCAACTATTTCTCAGTTCCACCCTCAGGTGCGAGTGATGCGACCAAAGAAGCCGCAAGGCCGCGTACGAGATCGGCGGTGGACTAGCACTACTTTGGCAGTTCCAGCGTGACGGCGCGAGGTGAGGGCTGTTGTGCAGCCCAATCCTCTGGATGTGGCGGTCGCGTTGGCTGGAGGCATTTCCGGTCGTGGCGCTCGGCACCGCCGTCGAGCGCGGCGGGATGATCACCTCCGCCGCAGGGCTGTGGGCGGCGACCGCACGGTAGACCGGCTCACCGTCATACGCCCCGTCGGCTAGCACCGTGCCGATCTGACGGGCGATCTGGTCGAGCAGTGGGCCGACCAGCGAAGCGTCCCCCTCCTCGTTGGACGTCAACGCCGAGGCGAGGATCACACCGCTATCCGGATCGACGGCCAAGTGCAGCATTCTCCACGTCCGGCGCGCGTGGCTGCCGTACTTTTCCAGGTGCCACTCGCCCCGGCCGAACACCTTCAGCCCGGTGGAGTCGATGACCACCGTCACCGGCCCGTCCGGGCCAGCGCCGACGCGACCTTCAGGTCAGCGCTGCGCCGGGAGAACGTCGTATGATCGGGAACCGGTAGGTCCAGGCCGAGCAGGCGCATCAGCGAGCCCAGTAAGCCTTCGGTCTGGCGCCACGGACGATCAAAGGCGAGGCGCAGCATCTGCCCGGCCTCGATCGCCAAGTCCGAGTAGCGGGAAGGTCGGCCACGCCGCCCAGTGGCGGGCGACGTCCACGCGGCGACCGCCTCCGGCGTCACCCAGAGCGTCAGGTCGCCGCGCCGACGCAGCGCCGCATCGTAGTTCGACCAGTTCTCGACCCGGTAGCGCGCCTTCGGGATTTTGTGACGACGGCTCTCGTTGGCCTTGTAAGGCATCGGGCTCTCGGCTTCAGCGGGACGCCTCTATACCCGCCAGAAGCCGCACACCGCCAGCCCCCGACGCTTTATGCGCCAACGTCAAGCCCGCCTGCTGGTGCTGGCATCACGCTGGCTCACCGGCCGCACGGGTATCACCCGCGTGGTGACCGGCATGGCGCCGGGCTGGGATCTGGCGCTTGCACACGCTGCGGTGCTGGCTGGCGTTCCGTTCACCGCCGCAGTGCCGTGCGATGCCCAGGAGAGCCGCTGGCTGGCACCATCCCAGGCCTACTACCGCCGCCTGCTGGCGCTGTCAGCCAACGTCGTTGTGGTGTCGCCGGGCGGGTACGAACCGTGGAAGATGCAGGTGCGGAACGAGTCGATGGTGGATCGTTGCGACCTGCTGCTGGCGCTCTGGGACAGTTTCGCGCAGCGGCACAGCCAATTGCTGCTGGCACGCCGAGCGGGTCGAGGGCCCGATTGCGAATCTCAGGGCCCAGTGGCTGCGGCTGAACGACTCCGATTCGGCTTTGGCATCTGGCGACCGGGCTTTCCGATGATGCTTATCCCCTGGCATCTGGCGACCGTCACCTTTATCCCTTGGCATCTGGCGTCCGGTTCTTGGCATCTGGCGACCGCCGACTCGGCGGAATCCTGATTCTTCCACTGGCATCTGGCGACCATACTGATAAGAGATCTCTAGTAACTACCAATAGACCGGTCGCCAGATGCCAATCCACACGGTCGCCAGATGCCAAATTGACCAAGACCGGTCCGGTGTGCACCATCGGAGCGAGAGGTGAGCCATGGCTGAAATCCACGACCTGATCATTCATCACGGCGCTGAGCGTGCCCGCGAAATGGTGCCGTCCGAGCAGCGGCGCTACGTTGACATTGCCGCCGCCCTGATGGAAGAGGAGCGGCTAGCCATAGGCATCACCTACGCCGGATTCTGCCTGACCAGCTTGCCCCACAAGCCTCGTCCGCCAGACGAGGTGTGGACGCGCCCCGGCGCCCGCGTGACACTGATGATCGCCCCCGGCCATGTGCGTGACCAGGGAAAAACCGTACCGATCGGTGTGCCGTATGGCGCCCGGGCGCGGATGATCCTGTTCTACCTGCAATCAGAGGCCCTGAAGCGCAGCACGCGCGAGGTGGTGCTTGGCAGGTCGATGAATGAGTGGTTCGGCCGAATGGGGGTATCCGTAGGCGGCACCAGCTTCACCGCGATCCGCGATCAGGCGCGCCGGATCAGTCGCTGCATTCTGACCTTCGACTGGAACGACAGCGCCGACCATGTCCAATTTGGCATCGTCGACGGCGCTTTCAATCTGGGTGGCGAGGCGATTGACGGCCGGCAGGGGAAGCTGTTCGAGGAGGTTGTCCACCTGTCGGAGGGGTTTTACGCCGCCCTGCGCGATCACCCCGTCCCGGTCCGCGACACCGCGCTGAAGGAACTGTGCTCGCAGTCGATGGCGCTCGACGCCTATGTGTGGCTCGCCTATCGTCTGCACAGCCTTAGCAAGCCCATGCCAATCTCCTGGCCGGCCCTTTACCAGCAATTCGGCGGCGGGTTCGCCCAGATGAAGCACTTCAAGCCGCGGTTCGTGGAGAGCCTGCGGGCAGCACTCGCCGCCTATCCTGAAGCGCGCGTCGATCTTGACAGCAATGGTCTCGTTCTGATCCCGTCTCCGCCGCCAGTGCCAAAGCTGACCGCGGCATGACGGTCGCCAGATGCCAAAGGCGCTTCGGTCGCCAGACGCCAAACGAGACCCAACCGCGAGGACACCATGGCTGTATTCGTATTTGCGTCGACTAAGGGAGGGCCGGGCAAAACCACGACCGCGGCCTGCATCGCCCATCACTTCTTGCGCGAGGGTCACACCGTCAAGGCAATCGACAGCGACCCCAACCAGAATCTGGTGAAGCGGCTTAGCAAGTCAGACGTGCCGGTGGAGGTGGTTGAGGAGGAGGGGCTATTGGCAGCCATCAAGGCGGCGCAGGCAGAGGCCGAGATCGTCGTGGTAGACGTCGCCGGCGTGCTGACGCGCGGCATGCTCTATGCCGTGGCGGCGGCTAGCGCAGTCATCATCCCGTGCAGCCCAGACCGCAACGACGTGATCGAGGCGGTCAAGACGCAGATGATCATCCAGCAGGCCCAGGAGATCAAAGGCCGGTCAATCCCGCACGCGGTCCTGCTGACCAAGGTGAATCGTCGCGCCCAGGTGACGGCAGAGACGGTAGACCAGCTGACGGTCTTCAAGGTGCCGATGCTGACGGTGGACATCCCCATGCGGACCGCCTACCAGCAGGCGTCCTATACCGGCGTGCCGATTGCCGACAAAGCGGTCCAGGAAGACATCGCTGCCCTGGCCGACCAGATCGCCGACTTGATGGAGGCTGGCCATGCCGCCGCGTAAGAACCCCATGGCCGGCGTGGAGGTGGTCCAAAAGCCGAAGCGCCGCACCTTCAAGGCCGAGGAGTTCGACCCGGAGCAAATCCGCAGCGAGATAAACCCGTTCGCCACCAAGCTGCCGAGTGTTGCGAAGCAGGCCGCCCAGCCGCCAACGATCGACAACGGCACGGGCGACCTAGTGTTGGACATCGAGCGCGATCTTGAAACGGTGGAGGACTTTTCCGGCGAAGTGAGCCGGCTGTGGGGTGACGCTGGCCGGGCGTTCATCGAGACGGGCCGGGCGCTGAACCGTGCCAAGGAGAAGCTGGCCCACGGCGACTTCATGGTGCTCACGTCGCAGCGCCTGCCCTTCTCACACAACATCGCCGACCGGCTAATGGCTATCGCCCGCGCTGTCGACGATGGCGTTTATCCCGCGGATGCGCTGCCGCCGAATTACACGGTCGCCTACCAGTTGGTATCGCTGTACGAGCACGAGCGCCCAGTGGCACTGAAAGAAGGGCTCGTCACCCCCGCCGTCACTCGCCGGGCCATCGAAGAGTTCAAGAAGCGGATGCGTCCCCAGGACGATGAGGCAGACGCCCGCGTGCGGGATCGGAAGCGGCTGGCTTCGCTGATCGGGCAGCGGGCCAGGATCGATGCCGAAATCGCCGAGCTGAAAGAACGCCTAGGCAACGACACGGCCTGATGGCAAATTCTGTCCCGGGACAGAATTTGGGTGGCCCCATGAGCCGACGCACCTCACCGGCTCATGGGTGTGAGAACCTGTTCGCAGCGGGATCTGCCTGTTGAGAGCGCCACCTCGACGAAGCTGATCGCGACGATCTGATGACAGTGCGGCGGGAGAATCTGACGGTCCGGCATCGTCTCGATGTTGAGGCAGAGCAGCTTGTCGTGATGCATCAGCATATTGCAGCAAGGTTGGGCAGGCCGAGAAATCCCTTTCCGGGTCGCTGCTCATACGACGTGGATGGACTTCGGGCGCCCAAGGTCAAACATTCGGTTAAGGACCTCCACGGCGACCGAGATTTCAGTGGCCTGCGCCTCATTGCTGTGGGAGCGCAACAGCATCGCCGACTACCCGCTTGAAGCGCCCGATCTAAGCCTCACTAATGCGCGCAAATTATATACTTTGTCGCGTCGCCAGCTCAGCCGCCCAGTTTCGGCGATCTGCTGAAGGTGCTGGTCGCGCTGCGTGGGGGCGGTTTCGGCGGTGTCGCTGAACGCGGCGTCAGCGTGCGGCGGCACGATCACCGCGGCTTCCGGGTAGCGCGCCCTCATGTCGGCGTAGATGCTGTTCCGGTCGTAGGCCCCATCGCCCAGCAACGCGGTGACCGGGTCGGCCACCTGATCCAGCAGAGGGCCGGACTGTGCGGCGTCATCGACATCCCGGCCGGTCATGGGCGCGGCGACAATACGGCCGGTCACCGCATCCATGCCAATATGCAGTTTCCGCCAGGATCGCCGCTTCTTCGTACCGTGTTTTTCGATCACTCATTCGCCGGGCCCGCACAACGTCAATCCGGTACTGTCGACCAGCAGACGGATTGCACCGCCGCTGGCCTGTGGCGCCAGCAAGGCGACGGTCCGTGCACGCCGGCCGAGCGTGGTGTGGCGCAGGGCCATCCGGAACACCGCACTTACGCCGCCACCCGCCGCGGATCAGCGCCGGGTTGCTCTGTGGGTTGTCTGATGGTGGACGGCGACACGCGTGCGCCGGAGAGCGTGGCGTTGACGCAAGGCGGGCGATGGGTGGCCGGCCGTCCGGCAAGGCCGTGGCGTGGGTGGTGCCGGAAGCCGCCGGCAGGATCGGCGTGACCGACGCGGGGCCAAGCGGGTGGGACCAGCGTCTTGAGGTGGCGCGGCGGCTTCGCCGTCGGCATCACCGGGGCCGAGGCGCCGCGCAAAACGATCAGAAACCGAACCGCCCGCCGCGAAACGGACAGGTCCTGCGCTACGTTCACCATGCTGACCATTCGAAAGGCCCCACCACCGAGCGGCTCATCTGCCGCTGGCCCAAAACGGACTGATGGCAATAGGGGTTGCCTCCGGCAGGATGAAGCCGCTTCGGCAACAGCCTCAACGGAGCCGTCGTCGGGCTTCACCTTGGCGGGCGCGATTGACCTGCGGTGCAAGGAGTCCACATACAGCGCCATCGGCCGCCCGCCTCGGAGATCCGTATCATGGCACCCACCCTTCGGTCCGTTCCTCAGCTGCCCGGCGCCGCCCGCACGGTCGCCATGGCGCTTAGCGCGCGGATGGCCGAGATCTACTCCCCCTATGAGGACGAGCCGTTGGGGCCCTTCAGTTTTTGGGGCGCAAACATGCTGCCGGTGATCAGCGATGGCGTGTTGAACCGGCTCGACCGGGCCGCCGTCACGCGGCTGGTGCTGGAGTGCGAGTTCCATGAAGTTCACCCCGATTTTCCAGAGCTGGTCAACCGCGTAGTGTGCGGCCCGCAGGGTGGCCAGGGCAAGAGGATCCGCGAGGTGGCGGGTGAGGGAGTTCTGTGGCTCGACGCCGCCGGTCGAGTCCGCTTCTTCGACCGGCTCTTGCTGGACGAGGACGATTGTTGGAGGATCAACCGGTCGCTGTCGCTGCTTGCTGCATTGGGATGGCAGGCGAGCCGTGCGCATCTGCATCCATCGAAGGCGCCCAGCCACTATCAGCCGCTGTTGTCTGAGGATGTGAGGCTGCGGGCACTGGCTCTCCTGCACCATCACGACACGGGCAACGTCGTGGAGCGAGCCTGTCCGGATCTTTCAGGGAGCGAACGCGCTCAGCTGTACAGGGCGCTGCAGCGGGCCGCTGACGACATTACGAAGGACAGCGGCATCCAGCCCGACGACACGCGCCGCGGCTATGGTGTGAGGCGAGTTGGCGGGGATGGTCCTCGACAATGGAGCTCCAGCAGGAACTGAACTGATGGTGTGGATGCCCCCTATCCTTGGCATCGGAGTATGCCAGGATGCAGTTGTCAGGCGCCCCCTAGAACTGCCGCCCTGGCGACACGAAGGCTGCCCCCCGGTTGCCCCGGTGGGCCCACAGGCTTGATCCTCCTCGGGCTGGAAAACTGCCCGTCGGATCAAGCCTATGGACTACCGGGACAACCTGAAGCCCATGCTGCGGTAACGATGGCAGAGGGGGCAGCGCTCGTGTCGCCAGGGAAATAGGGATGTCACCTGACAGCAGTGTTTGTCTGGCCTTGCTGAAGGAGGGCGGCATGACTGAGACCTATCTGGTGGCGATTGATCTGGGGAAGCGGCATTTTCAGGTGTGCGCGACGGATGAAACGGGCAAGACGCTGTTCAACAGGGCCTTTTCCCGACAGAAGCTGCAGGAGCTCTTGGATAAGCTGCCGGCCTGCATCGAATGCTTCGCCGTGAGACCGTGCCCCAGATCGAAGTTGCTGCTCTGGTGCGCGATCTGCTGGATGGGGCTGCCGTCGGGCTGGCAGGGAAACTCGCCATTGAAGTAGACGACGTGCGTATCCGGCGTGCGGGTCTCCTCCCCAGCCATGGTGAGGCTGGAGAAGAGCGTGCCCGTTCGCAACCGGCGCTGCGAATCCACGTAGGGCACCTCGCGCATGACCAGAAAGCCGCCCAGTACCTGCACAAAGTAGCCATCGTCGCGCAGGCGCTTGAGGTCGGCGTTACGACTGAACAGTGCGTGTGACATTGAACACGGTCCCCTTCTTCACGTCGACCGAGCCGCCGGCGCTCAGTTCGCCAGCGTGAGGCTTGGAGGCGGCATGGCGGAACGTCATCGAGAAGAGGACGTTGGCCTCGTGCGACCCAGGGAACGCCAGCTGCACGATCTGCTCGAACGTGACCAGACGGGGCCCGTCACCACCCGCGGGCGGGAGTTGACGATGATCTCAAAGGTCGGGACGGGCCGCGGCGCGGTGATGAACCGCTCTATCCCCGGAGCTGTCAGGTCGATCAGCTCGCTCGGCTCGATCAACCGGTCCTCGCCGCCACGCACTTCAAGGAACACAACGTCGTCCACGCCGACCTTGGCCAACGCGTAAAGAGTGTTGCCATTGATCGCCGGCTTGCCCCAGGCAAGCTGGTGGTCGTTCAGCGTCAGCTTGTAGTCGCGGTCAGTCTCAAAGGCTACGAAGCGCTCGGCGCCACGGTCCCGGAGGTCGAACGGCTCGTCGAGCCGGACGTCCTCGAAGTCGCCCGCCTCCAGGACGGCGAAGAGGCTGAAGCCGCGGCGTGAGATGAGCCTGCGCGAGGCCCTGGCCTTCCTGTGCGAAGCCAAGGTGGCGCGCAAGGACGAGCGGCGCATCCAGACGGCTATGAGCATCGCCAAGTTCCCCTTTGTGCGCACGCTGGAGGAGTTCGAGTACGACGCCCAACCGTCGCTCGACCCCAAGCAGATCCGCGATCTGGCAACCGGCCGGTGGGTGGCTAACGGCGACGCGCTTTTGTTGCTCGGGCGGCCCGGCGTGGGCAAAACGCATTTGGCTGTCGGGCTTGGCCGCGAGGCCATCCGGCGCGGCTACTCGGTGCTGTTCGTGTCGGCGGCGACGTTGCTGACAATGCTGACCAAAGCCCACGCGGATGGGCGGCTGGACGAACGGCTGGGGCACTTCGCCAAGCCGAAGCTGCTCATTGTGGACGAACTCGGCTACCTGCCTCTGGAGACCAATGCAGCGCACCTGTTCTTCATGCTGGTGAGCCGCCGCTATGAACGCGGCAGTATTCTGGTGACCAGCAACCGCAATGTGAGCAAGTGGGGGAGCGTGTTTGGGGACCCCGTGGCCGCGACGGCGATCCTGGACCGCCTGCTTCACCACAGCCACGTCATCACCATCCGCGGCGACAGCTATCGGCTGCGCGAAAAGTGCCGTTCCGGTCTGATCAAGCCAATACCGTTCGCCACCGACGCGCAAAACTCCGCATGACCATGCCGTGGAACCGTCCTATGTCCGGCCGACCAGCGCCGCCTGCATCCAGGCTGGATGATCTCCCGCGGGGCGGGCTCCCTCAAGCCACGCCCTACGGGCCTCCGCCTCCGGCGGCTTCGGGCTTGACCGAACCCGCCCCGCGGGAGTCGTTGCTCACCATCGATTGCAAGCGGCTGTGGCGCTGGGCTCAACCGGGGGCCCATTCCTCGTGTCGCCAGGGAACCCCTTCCTAATGTCGTTTGACTGCGTAGGCTTTCAGCGTCAGCCCGCTGCCCTTCCAGGCCTCAAAATGACCGCGCCAATAGCTCTCCAAATCCTGACCCGACATCCTCTTACCCCGCTGAGCTGCGACCAGCGGAATATTTCATGAACCTCGATCACGTTGGATGTGTCGTCACGCAACGCTTACGGTGCTCCTACGCACCAATGGAATGAATAAGGAACAATTCAGCTGATCGACGGACCCCACGGCGTATACGAGTGTGGACAGAAAAAGGGCGGCCCCGGTCTGCGCCTGGCCGCCCTGAAGTCTGGCGCTACAACGACCCCATCCCATAGCGGAACGTGATCTCGCTGACGTATATGGTCCGCCTCAGCGGATTCTGGCCTGCAACCGGACTGCTATTTCAGCCTCCGTGCGTGTGTGCCGGGCCTGGCGCCGCTGCTCGACAAGGGGCCTGTCTTGCAGGATCCAATGCGCGGTGCCGAGGCTCGTGATCTCGCCCGTGGCGCCGCCGCAGGGGCAACCGCGCCAGCCGTGCCAGTTGGGCTCCGAGGCTTGGTGTTCGCCGCACGGGCAGATTGGCCACGGGGTGCCGTCCGGGGCGAACCGCACCGGGCGCGGAGTCGGCACAAACAGCGGTTCCTCGGCCATTGCACCTCCTTGTGAGCGCTTCAATATACAGCCCCCAACTATGGAGGACGACCGGTGATCGTGGCGGCGCAGTGCCTTGCTTGCGGGGCCGTAATCGTGTGCGAGCGTATACACGAGAGCCGGATGTGCTCCTGTCCAAACCGCGCCTTCGTCGACGTATCGATCGGCGGTCTGACTAGGGTCGGCGCGCGCGACTGGGCGCCGATCCGCGAGCTGAGCGAGGGCGAGGCCCAGGCGTTGCAGGGACCGCCGCACCAAGCCTGAGCCAGCGGCGCGGCGAAGCCGCGCAGGATGGTTGCTTCGGGGCTGCGGAGCAGCCCCCGGATGGTTGCATTGGAAGAGGTGGGGAGGACACTTGGGCCGTGGGGCCGGGAACCAGTTGGGCGTGGCAGGGCGCCAACGGCGCCGACCTGAAACGTGACTGCGGCCGAGCGGAGCGAGGCCGCGCGCCGTTCCGGCGCCGCTGGGGTGTGGAGTTCGGGGGGCGATGAGGGGGCTGGCCGAGTTTTTCTCGGATCGTACAGCTTTTCCGGGTGCCCCCGTTGCGGGCTGAAGCTTCTGCGCCCACGCTCCTGCTTAGCGTCGCACCGGGGATGAACCCCAGCGCACTTCGCGTTAAGCCCTCCGGCCGCAAGCGGCCTTTCGGGGCGTGACCGGCAGGCCGGTCACTCTTTACGCGGGAGCCCGCGGCGCATGAGCTCAGAGGATGATGCCGTGACCGCACCCTTCACCACCAGGATGCTGCACCTGACCGTCAACATCAAAGGGATCACGACGCACAAGGGCGCCATGCGGCAGCTCGACTACAACGTCGACGGCGACAAGATGCACGACCGCGATCTGATCCACACCGGCCTCGACCTGCCGAAGGATGCACCCTCGGGCGATGTCATCAATGCCACCAGCAAGGCGCTGTCGGCGTCCTTCGCCGATCAGAAGGCGTGGGAGCGGGCACATCGCGATGAACAGAAGAAACTCCTGGAAAGCGGGCGCAAGTCGCTCACTGCAGAGCGCCGTGCCGCCATCGAGAAGCAGCTGAGGGAGTGGAAAGGGTTCGTGACGAAGCGCCGTAGCGGAATCATCAAGGGCTTCATTCTGGCGCTGCCGCGCGACATCACCGATGACCAGCAGCGCGAGCTGATGAAGGGCTGGATGGAAAGCCTGACCCGCAACGGAGAACGCAGCCCGCGCGGGAAGAATCGTAAGCCGGTGGCGGTGTGCGCCATTCACCGAAACCGGGGCAGAAATCCCCACGCCCACGTCATCGTCATCAACGAGCTTGAGACGGAACACGAGGCGCGAAAGCGCGCGGAGGCCCGCAGCAACGGTGACAAGCGGACGCGCGCGCGCCGGCAGTACGTCATCGACACCTTCGCCGACCGGTCCGGCAAGTTCGCGATCCGCCGGCACTGGCGCGACTATGTGAACCCGATGCTCGAGACGTGGGGTGCGCCGGTCCGCCTGGAGGTCGAGTCCTTCGAAAACTTGGGGATCACCGACCGGGCGCCGCAGCGCCACGTCGGAGCCAGCACCACTGTCGCGGCTGAGAAGGGCAAACCGCACGACGCCAACAAGGCCGTGCACAATCGCCAAGCCAAGCAGCTGGAGATGGCCGTTGCCGAACTCGATGCGCGCCAGCAGCATCTGGCTGAATGGGAGACCGACCTGCGGGCCCGCCAAGCCGAACAGGACCGCGACCGCGAGCGCGTCCTTGAGGCGGAGCAGGCCGCCATTGTCGCCGCCGGGGCCGCCGAACTCGCGGCAGGACGAGGTGACGAATGGCGCCGATGTGCCCTGGACGCCTTGAGGCGCGTTGCCGACGCTGAGATGGAGCGCGATGCGGTCACGGCCGAGCGGGAGATTGCCAGGAAGGAGCTTGAGGCCGAGCGGGCCGCCCAGGCAGCGGCCGCGCAACGCGCATCATCGCTCGAGGAGACGCTGACGGTGCTTTGCCGCGCGTACGGCTGCGAGCAGGACGAACTGTGGGCGGTGATGGACAGCGGCGCCCGCGCAATCCGTGTTCAGCAAGCGGCTGAGGCCCGGGTAAGGGCCCGTATCGACAAGATCAACCGCGATCGCACCGAGGAAATGGCCGGCGTGATCCGCGTGCATGCCGGCGCCATGCGCGCCAAGGACGAGGAACTGACGAGGGCCCGGCGAGAGGCGCAACTGCGGACCGAGGAAGCCGACCGCCTGGAAGCGCAGAACACCCTGCTGCGTCGTCAGGTGCGGACGCTCACCAGCGTGGTCGAACACGCCGTGCGTGTCCTGAGCATCTGGTTCAGCGCGGTCAAAGAACGCGCGCAGAGCAAGTTGGCGGTGCTGATCGAGGCTGTGATGCCGCGCATGGCCGCCCTGACTGTCGAGGATCAGACCATCGAGATATACCGTGTTGCCCCCGACGCGAAGAGCGCCCGCCTGGCGCTGCGCGAGTACCTGAAGGCCGACGCTGCCGACGACGATCATGCCGTGCGGCACGACCAGCGCGTACGCGCCGAGTTGGCCCGCGTGGCCATCAAGGACCAGCACCTGAACGCCAAGCAGATGGCCCTGCACGAGGATGCGACCACACTGCAGCGTCTGGCCGATGCGCTGTTCGAAAAGTCCCACCGCTATGGCGGTGACGTGCTGCGCAGTCTGCGCGTCGACCTCGCGCAACTCAAGACGGTGGCCGACAAGCACGCGCAACCGCAGCCGACCGAGCGCGCGCGGTAGCGTCGACAGGGACTGACTGATCCTGGCCGCCCATGGCGGTGGCAGAGAGGGCGAGACGACGAGGGCGCGTTTCCCGTGGACACCCGTATACGGCGGTACACTGTAACGGTAACGCTGTAATGTAATACATTACAGCGTTACACGTTCGGCGGCGCTTCCGAGGCGCCGGGGCTGCACGCGCCCCAACACGCGCGGACGATGTTCCACTGCGCCACGCACTCAACCGGCCCTCGCTCGGTCGCTAAGCGGTCAAATCCTCCGGCTTTTTCACGCCCGTGGCAGGGGGCATCCGATTGCCCCGCCCTGCTGGGCACAGGCTGGACGGTTGGAAGCGGACGAATGGCGAGCCTCTCGGTCGAGGTTCGTTTCACGTCCTGTGGAACCGGACAATATGAACCCTGCAGATGTCGTGACTCCCATGCACATCAGAGGCTGCTGACAAGGATGGCGGCATCTGACTCGCGCTATGGTGGAACGGCGTAAACGAACGCTCACGTTGGGAGCCAAGCGTCCGCATGATGTCTGTTTCCACCATTCCGGATCGACCGGGTCGCATCGACTCGCCCGCGGCACATGGAATAGCGCTTCACGCCGGTGGCCGGGGGCGGGTCACCATCGCCACGCGTACGGTGGGCACTTGGCAGGAGCGCTCGATCCCCATCGCCGATCTCGGAGGTGCAGTGCAGGAGTTCGCCGGACGCCCTGAAGTCTTCATCTCGCAAAACCGCTTCTGGGGCGTGCGCCGGGTCGTGGCTCAGCTTGCCGAGCTGAACGCACTGTTCGTCGATCTCGACTACTACAAGGGCCGCTACGCCAACCTGAGCCCCGATCAGTTCCTCTTGGCGACCCGTATGGCCCTGGACGATGAAAACCTGCCGGCGCCCTCGCTGGCCGTATCCACCGGCCGCGGTCTCGCTCTGGTGTGGCGACACACCGCCGCGCCGCGCGCCGCGCTGCCCCGCTGGCGAGCGTGCCAGAAGGTGCTCGGCGCAACGTTGGCGTCGTTCGGCGCCGACCCGGCGGCGACCGACGCTGCGCGCGTGCTGCGCCTGATCGGCACCATCAACGCCAAATCCGGCAACCCGGTCGAGGCGATCACCGATCTCGGTGACACCTGGGATTTCGATACCCTGGCGGACGAGATCCTGCCCCTGCCGCGCGCCGAGTTGGTCGCGCTGCGCGCCGAGCGGGCGAAGCGCCGGGCTGCGAAGGACGATCGTATCAAGACAGTGGCGCCGGCGAACTTTTCGATTGCGACGCTGTGGGAAGGGCGATTGACCGACTTGCAGAAACTCCGTGCCGGGCGCTGGCCGGACGGCATCCCGTCGGGATCACGTGACGAGTGGCTCTTTCTTGCCACGACCGCCATGGCCTACCTGGTGCCGCCTGCGGTGCTCCTCCGCGAAGCCGAGGCGCTGGCGCACGAGGCGGCCGGTTGGTCGGAATCGGAGATGCGCTCCCGGATGGCGTCGGTGCTGGCGCGGGCGGAACGTGCCTTCCGGGGCGAGAAGGTCGACTACCGGGGCCACGACGTTGACCCACGATACGCGTTCCGGGACGCGACCATCATCGAACGGCTGAAGATCACCGAGCGGGAGATGATCGACCTCGACCTCCGCCACTTTGCCAGCCCCGAGATCAAGAGGGAGCGCGAGCGGCAGCGGAAGCAGCGTGACCGCCGCGCCGCGGGTGCCTCCCCGCGTGCCGAGTACGAGGCGAACAGCCTGTCTCACGAGGAACCATGGAAGGTCGAGGGATGCAGCCGCGCGACGTGGTACCGGAGGCAAAGGAACAAGGCGCGAACGACAACAGGGACCGGTGAGACAGGTCCGTCCGGTTGTATGGTGGCCGCGCCTGTCCCTGCCTCACCCCTGCAGGCAGGGGCGAGGCAGGGACAGGCCGCTGCCGCCTAGGAGAGCCGCATGGGCAAGGACGCGGCACCCGCCGGCAGCAGGGTGGACGGAGAGTGGACATGAAGCCGCTGCGGCGCGGCTGCCCTGCGCTTCAGGATTGCCCGATGCTGACGTCGGCCCAGCCGTCGCTATGCGGCGGGGTTGCTCAAGGCCGACATGCCGACCAGCACTTAGTCACGGGGCGTACCCCACCCTCGGCCTTCAGCTGGCCGCGCGACAGGTGTCCGGGCTTGTCTACCAGCGCCCACCACAAGGCGGCTGTGCCGAGGCGTGCCGGCACGCGCATAGCGGTCGCCGCCCCCAATCCGATGCGTACGCGTCATCGTCCACCCCATCAGCGCGACGACCGCCTTGAGGGAGGAGGAGCCGACCATGGGCTCTGCGGAAGCGGCCTGGTCGTTGGCGGCCGTCCGCCGCAGGGCGCGGAGCCCCATCGCCGTGAAACGCGCTAGGGGCCAGGGCGTGTCGAGCTCTCAAATCGCACTAAAAGATTGATCGTCCACAGAAATCGCGGTGCGAACGCAATGCCTTCGCTTACCTCTGCGCAATGGGTGTCGGGGATGCCGGAGCCGTGCCGCCCCGGCTGGTCCAGGCCGCGTGCGATGGCAAGCCGGTGTGGACGGGCAGGGTAGAGCACCCCGCGGGCCGACAGACGATCTCCTCGACCAGCCGTCGCGGGGACGCACGACCGGTCGGGCGGCTGACCGGCTGCCGGGGCCGGCGGATCAGAGATAGCCGGAGCGATCCGCCACACTTCGGATCTGCGGCTGCACGGTACCCGCCCTCTAGGACGCTGAGCGTGGCGTGCTCACGTTTCTTTGGCACCGGCCGGCGTTCCCTCGGAGGCGCGGCAGTGATCAGGACGAACGGTTGGCACCAAACCCGGACAGGAAGACCTGACGATGTCCTTCCGCGAGCGCCACCGCCTCCCAGCGCCCGCGCAGCTTCTCGGCGTGGCTTTTCACGAGCGGGAGGTTGGGCAGCAAGGCGGGCCATTCGTCGGCCGCCCGTTCCACCGTGCGCTTCGCCTCGTCGGTCAGCAGGCGGGGATCCAGGCTGAGCAGCATGCCGGGCCTGCGGAAGGTCTCCAACGTCACGTCGGCCATCGTCTTGGCGCGCCCGAGGGGGATGGCCAGCGTGTCGTCCCCATCCAGGCAGAATGTCGGAACGATGTCGTACGCCGGGCTCAAGTGGGCCGTGCGTCCGTCAGGATAGATCAGGCTGGTGTTCTTGAGGTGCGCATCGCCGTTGCCAAGCAGCACGTTCACGGTGAAGCGGCGCACCGCTTCGAGCAGATCACCGTTGGGGTCGGTGGCAAAGCGCTTGATACCGTTCCACAGTGTTTCCTCGTTTGCGATCGTGTACTTCTGATTGTCCACCGCCCCGAAGATCTGGGCGAAGTCCTCGATGTGGACGCGTGCGCCGGACGCGCGGTCGAACCGGGTCACCGCCAGGGCGTGCTCGCCGTGTTTGCGGTGCTCGGGACCGATTCCGCGCAGCTTGCCCAGCGGGATCAGTTCGCAGGCCGCGACCGTGACGCCAGCGGCCGCGGCGAGGCGCATTGCCGAGAATTCCAACTCGGGCAGGAACTCCAATCCGCGCTGCCGGCTTGGCAGTTTGGCGATGATGGAGCCGTACTGGCCCTCGGCCGGCACCGTCAGCCCCTCACCCTCCTTGAGGACGGAGAGCTTCATCTGCACGCCGGCCAGACCGAAGCGGATCGGCGGCAGGTCGTCGGCGGTGTGCTCGGCCACCCTGGCGGGCGGGGCGTACCCCTCGTCCCGGACGACGACGGCACCAGGCAGATCGTGCCCGACGCGCTTCATGATGTCGAAGTCGGTGTGGATGCCCGGCCCCATCTGCCGTTCGACGGCGACCCGCAGGGCGCCTTCCGGCAGCACGTTCCGGAACCAGGCGGGCAAGAGACCCAGCAGGCCCGTCTTGTCGCGCGTGTCCGAGAGGCGTGCGACGGTCCGCTCCTCGTCACCCGGGAACCACCACGCTGCGCTGAGGATCGGACGTTCCGCCCCGAGGTCGATATATCCCTGGTCGACGACGAAGCGGACGCTCTGCTTGCTGTCGAGCAGCAGGCTCCCAACTCGCACCGAAGCCCTCGCCGCTGGCTCGAGGTAGACCCCCAACATTTCGGCCTTGCGGCTCATGGCTCATCCTCGTCGGACGCGATGAAGAGTTCCTCGAGCGCACTCGGCACGCGCTCGTCCGGCTTGGCCTGGCGGTCGTTCAGGTCGAGCAGACGCTCGACCTCCGCCAAACGCTCGACCGGAACCGGGACGAGGACCGCCCGCAAGGCTTCCGTCAGCGCCAGGATCGTTGTGAGCTGGGGGTCACCGCGCCCTTCGACGGCAGCGACACGTGCCTGTGTGCGCCGCGTTCGTTCGGCAAGGGCTGCTTGGGAGAAACCGCGCAAGCGCCGCAACGAGCGCATGCGCGCGCCAAACCGTTCACGTGCTTGCATCACGATCACCTCGTTAAGCGAATAATCAGCCCCATCCATACCGTATACAGTATCAAATCTTAGTCAACAGCAATGCGCTATATGATATAACAGATGTGCTGCATACCTTATAAGGTATCAAATCGGATCGTGCTGTACGAGGCGGGCGCCGAACCGCGCAGCATCCTGCCTCCTCCCGCGGAGGCAGGATGCTTGCCGAGAAGGACTGAGCTTCCACCCTATGTTTCGCCGCCCGGGCGCCTTGTCCACCCTGCTCTCAGGAAATCTCTGCCGCATGGTTTGTGATCGACGGGCACAAGGTCCGACGCGTGTTGCCGGCTGGCGGCCCTGGCCCCCCGGACCGCCATGTGGGCTGCGGGGCGTGGCCGGCTGCCGCGGCAAGTCAGCCCCTGGCAGCCCAGGCGCGCGGCCTCCGCGCCGAGGTCCACTCCGCGATCATCCATCTGTTGCCCACCACGCTGATGCTGAAGGAGATCGACAGCCTGCTCGCGTTCTTGGCGGAGGCCAAGCTGCAGCCAGTCACCGGCGTCTTCACCGGCAATGACCAGGAGGATCAGGACGGAGCCCTCGTTGTGACCTGCTCATCACGACGGTTGGTCGCGAGCGACGTCGATGCCCGGCACAAAGCCGCGGGGATGCCGATGGCCGGAGCTGGTGGCTTCAGTCCAGCCGCCGCCATGTGGTGGAATCGGTTAGCGCGGACACGCCAACCAGCACCTCCTCATACGGTGTGCCATCTTCTGCCCGCAGCCGGGCGTGCGACGGGTGTCCGGGTTTGTCCACCAGAGCATCTGTGCCGGGGCGTACTGGCACGCGCGTAGCGGTCGCCGACTGCGATCCGATGCCTACGCGTCATCGTCCACCCCCGTCAGCGCGGCAGTCTCCTCGAGGAGACGTGCGTGGCGCTCCGGGGTGAAGGCCCGGCGGTCGGCGGCCATCCGCCGCAAGGCACGGAATCCCGCCGTCGTGAACGCGCCACGGGCCAGTGCTTGTCGAGGTCGTCCAACGCCACGAGGCCGCGGTCCAGCATGCTCTGAACGGCGGCCGGGACCTTCGGCTGCCCCTTGCGCTCGCCCGTCGACCACCGCCGCAGCAGGAACCCGTCATGAATGCTGCGGGCGCTGGACATGCGCTGCATGAACTTGCGCCGGATGAGGTCGCGTTCCTTGGCGCCGAAGTCAGGATCGTCGGAAGGGGACATGGCGGCTCCACGTTCACTTGGAACGCCGATGTACCGCATCAGCGGATACCGCAGCTAGGCGGATGATAACGGGGCCACGATGTCCGCCTGCGGACATGATCGAGCCACTCTGCGCCCGCACACCGCTGCACCGAGGACGAGGCCTCAGAGGAGGGGAAGCTGGACGCGCCCACCGTTGTCACTATGAGCCTTGGCGGCGCGCAGCGCGGCACCCTGAGCGCCCTCCATGGTGCGCGCCGTGCCGGAGGCGATGTGCTCGCCGGCCACGGTGATGAGCCACGCCCACACATCGGGCCCGCGCCACATCACCGCGAGATCGCAGCCATACGCTCGTGTCACCGCGTGGCGTGTCATCCAGGTTGTCGTATTCGGCACGTTGGTGTTCCCGATGAATCCTGGGCTTCTTTACCACAGGATCAGGATGATCCGGGAGTGCCTGCCCGAGGCATGAACGGCCAGGAGATCTGCGGATACCGATCAGGGCTGAACCGACACGGCCTTCCGACCTCCTGCGTCGGCCAACATACGATGGTCCGCATGGCGGTGCTGTGTTTAAGGGGAGATTCGGCGACGGAAGTGATTTCAATGCCATCCGCGTCGCGCAGGAGGCTTGGTAAGCGGCGATCGGCATGTCCCCCGTAGGACGGCGATGGGTCCTCGGCGGACGCGACGGGTGCTGGTTTGCGGACTCGTGCCTGTACACAGGGGGCACCGGTGCCCGCGGAGACGTCTCTGCCGCGAGGGCGAACCGAGCGTTCCGGAACGCCGCCCCGGAGTCCCTGCGGACGGGCTTGCAGGCAGACCGCAGCACCGTCTCGCCAGTGCCGATACTATAGCTGCGCAGGAGGACCCCGATCAGCCGGCGGCACGCGGTTGGGCCAACTCGACGCCGTCACCCTGCTGCGCCGCCAGAGAAGCGAGGAGTTCCACGCAATCGCCGCAGATTACCCTGAGGCCCGGTTTCCCCCACACCTTCGTCCCACATCCGCAGGCATAGGCAACCTTGTCCTTCTTCGCGGCGCCGGCCTTCCGGACGTCGGACTTCCAGGCGATGGCGATACCGTCCGCCAGCAGTTTGGCTGCTTCACGGTCGAAGGGGCCGTCCGTGACGATGATGTGCGTCATCCTCTGTCCCGTTTCCTTACCGCCCGGCGCGCCCGTGTCACTCGGGTGCAGGCCGACGGCCTTCATCTTGGCCGCCCATTCCGTGTTGTGATAGCCGCCGCGCGAGCGCTTCCCGAACTCCTCTTGCCACAGATGGACCATCTCATGGACCAAAGTGGAGAGGATCTTGGCCTGGTCGCGGTCGAACACATCCGGGTTCAAGGCGATCTCGTGCCGCCGCTCGCCAGATGCCGCCAGGCTCTCGAAGCGTTCGGGGGAAAAGTAGCCCTTAAAGCGCTTGCTGCGCTGGAAGGTGATGAGCACCTGGGGCAACGTTCCGCCGAACAGCGTCGCGTTGAAGTGGTCGAAGGCACGCTGGAGAGCGGCGTACTGCTCGGCGGTGATGGCGGTCATGCCTGATCTCGTTTGTATCGTACGCTACGGGGCCCGATCTGGCTGCCAAGGGCTGCCATGTACGGGTCCGGCTGAATCGTCTGACGCCGGGGGCTTGTGGCTCATGGCGCGCTCGGGGCGATCTGCAGGCGCAGCCGCCGCTGGAGTGCGGCTCCGTAGCGCCAACTCACCCGCTGTTGGCGCGGGGAAGCGCCGGCCGACGGACGACCACGCGCACGAAGTCGCCGTACAAGGCCGTGAACAGGCGGCCCAGAGCAGTCCCGATGCCGGCGCGCTCCGCGGCGGCCTGCACCGTCGCCAATCCGCCGGAGGCGGACGCAGCGAGCACCATCATGTCCGCACAAGCGCTCAAGTGGACGGCGTTGTAGTCGGCGAGCTGCACCGCATGGCGCTTGCGGCGGTTCTCGAAGAAGTCTTCGACCTGCGCCCGCTCGTCGGCGGTCAGGCATCCGACACCCGCGGCGGGAGCGCGGTCGCCGAAGCGGGCAAACGGGCGACCACGGTCTGCGCACCGCGGCCCCTTTCCGGGCTGTAGACCGTGCGGATCAACTGGATCGTCTGGCGGCGCGGGCCATTGCGAAGGCGGATCATCATGAGGGCATTCCGAAGGACGGTTAAGGTGCGGCTTCCGTCACCATCTTGTCCGGCGTCGTGACCAGGCAAATCAGCTCGCGTCCGAACAGCACCGGCGGGGACGCGCGGACGGGTTCGTGTGTTGCGATGCCGTTCAGGCCGGCCGGAGCCGAGATCATCCGGGCTTGTCGAGTGTCTTCGGGACACCTCGGGCGGCGAGGGCCTCGTTGAGCAGGAGTTCGACAATGGTGTACTCGGGAAGGCCGATCTCGTTGGACACCAGCCCGATCCGATCCAGCAGACGTTGTGGCAGGCGGTACGAGCGGAGCAGCTTGGGTGGGGTCTTCCGCTTCGGCTGCGAACGCCTCCTCGCCGACGCGGCAGGGGGGCCATTTGCCCAGGCTTCGGCCGTTTTCGCGTCCTCGTTCGGCTCGGTGATGGTTGGCACGGCCTTCGTGGTTGGCATCTTGATGCGCATAACCAGTTCCTCGCGTCTACGTGCGTTGACGATGGTTTACGGGCGTGGTCAGGCGCGGATCGTTGCTGACGCCCGAACACGCTCGAAGAGGGCTCCGGTCAGCACCTCGAAATCCTCGATCGCACCGTTGTCCCGGGGCTTCGCCTCGACGACGCCTTTGCCGTCAGCCGCTGCCCGGAACCAGGCGCTGCGCTTGCGAATGGGGGTATCGAGAAACTCCAAGCCATTGAGATCGGTGAGCATCCGGGCGACGTCCCGGCTCTCGGCGCCACGGAGGTCCGCCATGCTCAGGACCGCGAAGGCCTGGAGGCGTTGGTTGTACGCCCTCGCCTGGGCGATCAGGTCAACCATCTGCTGCAGGGCCCAGACGTCGTAAGCGCGCGGGCCGAGCGGGATGAGCACGGCGTCCGAGATCAGGAGCGCGTGACGCAGGGTCGCCGTGTCGCGGCCGCCGGCGTCGATGATGGTCCGCATGGTACGCGGCGATGCGCTTGGCATGGACCTTCAGGGCCTCGGCGTTGAGGATCGACACGCAGGTGAAGAGCGGATCGCCGAGCGTCTCGGCGCGCATGTTGGCGAAGGTCGCGGCCGACTGCTGCGCATCGGTATCGATGAGAGCGGTCTTTGCAAAGCGTCGGATCGCTGCCCAGACCGCGAGATTGGTGGCCAACGTCGTTTTGCCGACACCGCCCTTGATGTTGGCGACCGTGATCGTGACGGGGGCGGGCAGGAACGTCGGATCGTGGAGTTTCAGAATCGGAAGCTGCGCCATTGCGTCCTCGCGCATTGCTTGGCTGAGCCCCCTCAGAGCGGAAGGATACCGAGTCCGACCGTCAGCGCAAGCGGTCGCTCACTGTCATGCGTATACGCTTGCTGACCGATGCTGCACGCCGATGCGGGGCTTGCGAGATTGGACGTCTCCCAACCCTATGGCGGCGGGCCGCCGAAGGCTGGCCAGACTCCACGAACACCTGCCGGGTCGGCCGGTGAGGGTGGAACGCCTGTGCCCGAGCGCCTCAGGACACAGCCGGGTAAGCGGAATGGTGGTGGCAGCGTTCGTTCTTACGGCGGACATGGGAGAAACCCGGGATGCGGTCTCCGTCACCGACCGTCCGGACATCGTGTGGAAGGGAACCGGGCATTTCGGCTGGTCGTGGCCGGCGCGTGAGATTCCTGAGAAGGCTGCCTTGCCTCCACCGGCGCCTTGGAAAGATCGGCAAGGATGGCGGGCCAGGACGGCAGAATACCCTGCTCGGACAATGACTTGGCGCCGGAGCCAGGATCGGCGAAGACATGGCAACATCTTGGCGCCGGTCGCGGATTCCCACTTTGTAGGCAATGGGTTAGCTGACGGGATGATCGGCAGAAGATGACCGTGATGAGGACGGCCAAGCCGGATCGAGCCTGCCGTTACCCTGATATGCCCGGATGACCGTTCAAGTTTACCAAATCACCCTGCCGGGCGCTGTGACGGACACGCGAGAGCGTTATCGTTCCGGATCCGGAAATGGCAGGTCCATCTGCCGGCCACCATGGTGCCGTGCGCCGTCGGACAGCGCGGAGACGGCGTCCGGATCCACGTGGAACGTACGCTTGCACATGGAAGGCTCTGTTCGGCGGGAGGGCTCTGCAGCGCGCCTGCTCGGCCGCGGCTTGATCGTCGGGAGGCTGCCGCGTTGAAGGGAGGTCAGATCGGCGCGAAGCCTCTCGATCGCGCGAAGCACCTCGGTTTCGGCACGGAGCGATGGCAAGTCCAGCATGGATGGGGCCTTGTTTTGGAGGCTCTTCCTAAGAGTAGCGTGCCGAGCGCATGCCGACGAGGTCCAGGCCGCACTCTCTGACCGGTCCGGGATCGGGGCGATCGGCATCCCGCAAAGGCAACGGGTCTCCCATCAGTCTGCAGAGGCACCGCGTGTCGCTCCATTGCGGTTGCCGCCCCGGCCGCTCTTCCGCCGGTTGGTGAGCATCGGCTGCAGGAGCGGCATGACGTGCCGGGGTGACCGCACCGTCGCGCGTTGGGCGGGCGCCGCCGCGCGGCTGTGCGCCGCGGCGGCGCCCGCCCAACGCGCAAGGGGCCAGGCATCGCTCGGGCATGCGAAACCACGCGGAATTTTTCGATGATCCTCAAATCCCTGTCTGAAGCGCTGAATGAGACCGCGTCCCTCGACGTCTTCTGGCTGGACCATCGCCTGCGCTTGAACGGAACCGTCATTCCGCGTGAGGACCCGCGCTGCGCACCGGTCGACAGCTGGATTCGCCGCTTCGAGGCCGGTACCGGTGTCGGGGTCCTCGATCTCACCGCAACCGTTCCGGTCGGCGCTCGCGGCGTGCTGGATCTCGGGCGCTTGGGAACTCTTCTGGCATGTCTGCAAGCGGAGATTGTCCTCAACCGGCCTGTGTGGCTGGGCAACACGCGGATCGAGAGCGTCACCGCGGTGACGTTTCCGTCCAATGGAGTGGGTGGAGCAGACCGCCCAACCGCGTCGAGCGTCGTGTGCTCGATCAATCGCTGGGGCGACCACCGCAGCGAGGACGAGCGCTGGCCCGCGATGGTCGACGCGATGAACAGCGTGGCCGTTGCGGCCGTCGACGATCAGCGCTCCTGGTTCCGTGAATGTGGGCTGGGGACAATGCGGCTGTTCGTCAGTGCCCGGTACCCGCTGTCGGAGCGGCATCGCGACCGCGCCCGCGCGCAGCGGCGGCGCGCGGCGGAGCTGCTCGAGGACAAGCCAGTGCGCTGACCGCCCCCGCGTCGCGCCGCCCAGCAAACCGCACACCCAATCGGCCGCCCGTCCCGGCACGCCGGCCGGCCCTGCGGGCCGCCGCGCCGGGCGGTCGGCACGACAACGATGTTCCGACAGGAAGAAGCCATGATGACGATTGTTCACGACGGTACCGAGCTGATCAACCGCATCGAAGCCGATGCGGTCGTCAGGGTATTGCAGCCGGACACCGCCTATCTCACCAACCGCCTGTGCCGGCTTCTGCGCGATGCGGTGCATGCTTGGTCGCACGGCGATCACTCACCCGCTGCGCGCGAGCAGATCGAGAACCTCCTTCTCGTGGCCGGATCCCTTGGCTACCAAGTGGGCGTCGCATGCGCCGACATCTTTACGGCCGTCAGCGACCTGGACGCGGCCGTGCAGGACGGGTTGGCTCTGATGCCCCATTTTGACCGGCCGGTTCTTCGTCTGGCGTTGCAGCCCAAGCTCAAGGCAAAGGCCCACGCCTGAGGGGATCAACCACCGCCGGGCACGCCCCCTCGCTCGGCCTGGCGTGGAACACATGAACCGGAGAGGAGGCCGGGGTGGGAGCGGCCTGTTGGAACTGATGAGGACGCCCAGGGTGAGGCCCGCCGTCGGCCTCGCCGCCGCTCAGCCTGGGGCGGGCACCAAGGCCATGCACTGCGAAGGCATCAGCGTTCGCAATGCATTGGCACCCCAGAATCCCTGCTGGCCCAAACGCTTAGGTGGAAGACTCGCTGCATGGCGCGTCCGCATCGGCATGTTGCGTCGTGCCCGCCCCGTCCAAGGCACCCCGCAACCCCGTACAAGTCACCCCGTCGGCGGCTGGCCCTCCGCACACGCGATCCCGTAGCCCCGTACTTCTCACCCCGACATCCCGTCTCCGTCCAGGGTTGGTGCGGGGTTCCGGCTCTCCGGAATCTTAGAACAGAGTATTCTTGAACAGGGGAACGAAGTTCCCGCCCAAGGGGCGCGGTCCGGTGGTTTCGCCACGGATGCCTTCGGTACCCGGCAGGCCGTACAAGCGGTGGCTGCCGCGGCCGGTCACCTCGACGGCATCGCCGCAGGCTACCGAATCCTCCAGCCTCAGCCCGGCGCGGCGGACGCTGCAGCCGACCAGGACGGCCAAGCTGGCGCGAAAGCTGTCGAAATCGACATGGAAGCAGTGGAGGGCGCTCTGTCCCACGACCTTGTGAATAAGGCTGCGGGCATCGGCTTGGCCGAGTAGGGGTGGCGTTGGTCGTCAGCTGGAATTTGGAGAGAGAGCCTCGCCCAACAGGTTAGGCCCGAACTGTCGGAGATGATGGGCGAGGTACCCGAAGGATCGCCTTACGCCGCCTTCGGACCTGCTGGTGCTGAAGAGTAGGGTCCGGCGGCGCTGCGTCGATCACCACCACCGACAGCAGTTCGCGCGCACTGCCCGTCAGCCGATTCACGAGCGCCGTCTTCAGGTCTCCCGCCGATGCCGGAGGCGGCGAGCCGTCGCGTGGGGACGTGAGGTCAACTGTCGAGCCGAACCAGAACACAAGATACACGCCCCGTCCGCCCGCCAGCGGATCGGCCGTGTAGAGCCGCTGCAACTGCCCTTCCGCCGCCGTCCACAGCGCATCGTGCATCTGCAGTTTGATCTCGACGGGTAACACGAGGGTGCCGGCGGTCACGTCGATGTCGGCGCGCTTGCTCCCGGCGTAATGGCCCTCCGGCTTCGCCACCGCGCCGTGGCGGATGAGGCGGGGGCTCAACAGGCCGAGCAGGGCGTTGCGGCAGATGTTCTCCACCTTGGGTCTGACGTGCTTCTCCACTTCAGTGTTCCAGAAGGTCTTCCAGCCGTCGCCGGAGCCGGTGCGGATTTCCTCGGCGATGTCCTCCAGATGCTGGACGACGAGCGCCTGCAAATCCGCGGCGTTGGCCGGCGGCCCGCCGTCGAGCGCCGCCACCACCTGCGCGACGTCGGCGTGCTGGAACGATGCTTCGCGGCGAACTCGCACCTGTCGTGCCGCGGCATGGGCGAAGGCGTCATGCCAGGAGGCCCGCCGGGGATCGTCGCGCCAAGCGGCGAGGACGTTGGCCGCGTCCGTTGAGGGGTCGGCGGCGAGATGGTCGATGCAGGCGCGGATGAGGCGTGCGAACTCGGACTCCCCGCGAACCCGGCGCCCGTTCTCGACGCTGTACGCAGTGTCGTCGAAATGTGGAGCCAGCGACCGGATCAGCACCATGGCCTGCTGGGTGGAAAAGCTCCACCCCTCGGCGCGGCCACCCAGGGCCAACAGCAGGACAGGGGCGATGACGTCCCAGCTCATGTCCTCCCACCGGGACAGCCGGTCTTCGAAATCGGCGGCGAAGCGGTCCGGTGCGAGATGGAAGGCCAGGGCGCTCCACAGCAGGAGCCGCTCGTCATCCGGATCGTCGCCGGCAAGGTGGTGAACGGCGAGGTCCAGCAGGGCTTCGCGGTCGCCATGCCACAAGGCGGCGTTCAGCAGGCCGTCCACCGCCCGGACCGGAGCTTTCGGAAAGTCCCGCAGCAAGGCCACCGCCATGCCGCCGGCGACGTGTCCAAGGGGCTCCTGCCCCTTCAGGCCGAATAACCCCGGCGGACACTGCAAGCTCCGCTCAAGACAGATGCGCCAGAACGCCGCCAGGCTTCGCGAGGCCAACTCGGCGCGCTCGGCTAGAATCCATAGGATCCACGGTTCGGAGTACTGATCCTCGATCACGGAACCGCATAACGCCGCGTCCAAGGTGCGATCCGGCAGACCCAGAACGGCTTCCTTTCCCTCTGTCGCCAAAATCTCCATGCCGACCAGGAGCGGGAGCACTGCGAAGTGACGGCGATCCGTCACGGTCGTGTCGGCAAGTTCGTTCGGGCTCGGCAGATCGTCACGGAGCACAATGTTCCGGAAGCCGGCCATGATCGCGATGGCTGCCTCATCTCCGACATCTTCGGCGATGCGCGTGCGGAAGGCGTTCAGCTTTTCGCCCTCCAGCCCGGTGAGTGACCCGAACCCCGCAGCCCAGTCGAGCGTATCGAAAGCGGCTCCGCTCCGGATTTCCTCGAGATGCGGGGCCAGTTCGGCAGCGCCCTCGGCTTGATGAAGCTGCTTGGCATCGCGCAAGCGGCGGGAGAGCGCGATATGCTCGGAATGCCGCTCATGCACACGCGTCGTAAGGGCCGCGGCGAGTGCCGGTTCTAGGTCCGGCCGTTCGTCGGGAAGCGCCGACAACTCGTCGAGCGTCACCTCACAACCATCGCCGACGCGACCACCGGCCGTACGAACGGCCAAGTCGAGCAGGAACGCGGCCTCTTCCGGCCCGCTTGCCTCCCTTGCCCAGGACACCAGATCAAAGGAAAAACCAGGAGGAAGTGGCGTGTTGAGGATGCGCTCCTGAAAGTCCCAATAACCGCGCCAGTAATTGTCGTGTGTCTCCGACAGCCACGTCCGGAACATCGCCCGAACCATGGCGGGTTCGGCGAGACGTGTTTGTAGCCGTTTGGCATCGGGTGGCCGAATAGTCTGATGCCGATCGTCCAGCCCGGCGGCAAGCCAGCGGTACAGGCGCTCCGGGGTGACGTCTTCCGGCACTTCGCGAAGGATGCGTTCCAGAAGTCCGATCACCAGCCCGGAATGATCGAATTGCGCGCGCCTGTCGCGCGGAGCGCCGCGCGAGGCCAGTGCGTCGGCCAGGGGCACCAGCTGGTCCCGTGGCGTTCGCCGGACGATGCCGCGGCGCAGGTCCATGCTGTAGTGCCCGACATAATCCTGTGCACGCCTTCCCGTCAGGTATCCGACAAGCTGATCCGGTGTCAGCAGCCCCGGATACAGGCGCCGCAGCAGGGAGGCCCGGATGTCCTCCCGGCGATCCGCCACGACACCGTCATCCACCGCGTCCAGTAGGGCAAGCAGATCGTCCTGCCGATCCGGACTGGCGTGGGAGAATGCGTCGATCGCGTGCGAACGGAAGGCATCGCTGACACCGTCGTTGCGTGCGACGGCAAGCAGATCGTCCCCGAGTTCCGGCCGTGGCGGACCGCTCTCGATAATGTCCAGCACGGTCGCGAGCAGATGGGGCTTGACCGTCTCGCAAAGCGCGTCGCGGAAATCCGGCACGAGTTCCGGGCAGGATAAGCCGCCGAACGGTGTGCCCATGCGCGGCCAGCCCAGCGTCCGCTCCTGTGCCCGGAACCACGGGTCCTCATCCGACAGCGCCCTCAGATGGTGAAACGCCGAACGCTTGACGTCCACGCTCCACGACGCGGCATCGCCATACAGAATGGCTCCCAGCGGATCGCTGCCGAGAAGCCGCTCGGCATGCTCCGGCATCAGGGCAACCAGCCAAGCATACACGCCGCGCAGGTCCGACAGGGTGCCGCCGTCCCAGCCGGTGATCAGCGCCAGCACGCGGCCGAGCGGCAGGCCCGCCGCCCGCATCCGGTCGCGCAGGTGGCGTGCGGCCATATACTCGGCGATCATGCGGTGGCGCGGCACCACCCGCCGGCCCTCGACCGGCGAGAACGGCCGTCGCCGCGCTGCCGCGGACAGAGCCGGGACATCACTGCCAAGGGACTGGATCGCGGTGAACTCGGCATCGGCTTGGTTGGGGTGGAGCGCGAAGCCCATCCGGTTGGCGAGCAGCGCCACGGCGGTAAGCCAATCGGCCGCCGCGGACAGCGCCGGATCGGACACGGAATCGCCCACCACCTCGGCATGCTCGTCGTTCAGTTCCGTCAGCAGCTGGGCACGGGCGCTTTCGAACAGGGCGGTGCGGGTGGCGGGCCAGCCGCCGTCACCGACATGGGCCTCCAGCAACAGGCCGAGCAGTTCGGGATTGAGCAGCCAGGGGTCCAGGTTGCGCGCCCTGGCTCCGGCGATGAGGGCCCTGGCCCCGGCGTCGTCCAGCCGCGCCGCCGCGATGACGACGGCATCCTCGAACTTGAGCGGCAGCAGCTCCAGGACCACCGGCTCCCTGCCGAGCTGCGACAGCATGCGGGTATCGCTGCCGCCGTACCAGTCGGCGGTGCGACAGGACAGCCGGACCTTCGGGCTGCCGAGTTCCTCCAGCTTGCCGAGGATGTGGTCCATCACGCTGCGCCCGCCGCCGGTGCGCGCCCGGTGCTCGTCGAGCCCGTCAAGGTACAGTGTGCGGCCCTGCATCGCCGATGCCGGCCGGCTCAGGAAGCGGCCGACCGGCATCACCTCCGCATCCGCCTCACCCGCCGCGGCCCGTTTGAATTCGGTGGTCTTGCCGAGCCCCGGCTCGCCCAGCAGCACGACGAGGCGGTTGTCCAGGAAGTCCGCGAACACCCCCTCGCGCGGCTGGCCGTCTTCGGATGCGGGCAGAACCTGCCTGAGGCGGCGCGTCACGAGGACAGGACATTGCGTCGGTGAACGTCGGACGAAGGTCGGCATGGAAAATGGCGATCTGAATAGCCGGAAGGGAGGAGTTATGGTCACAGTGTCGGGTGTTCGACCCGTCACGGTCAATCCCGGCGTCGGACCATTCCGTGCGGCGCGCGGGTTCGTGAAGTCCAGCTCTCCCCGGTTGCGTAAATGGTCAAGGCCACGCTAATTTTCGTCCGATCGTTGCCGAACTGGACAATTTCGTGCTGGATACCGCAGACGTCCGCAGCCTGCATCTCCATTCCCTGGACAGTCTGCTGGCCGATCTGGTCAGTGGTCGGCCGGTTGGGTTGGACGCGGACGGAACGCGCCGTTTCGCCCTGGGAACGGATGAGGCGCGGTCCTTGCTCGACTGGTACCGGAGGAACCGGCCGGTGTGGTCGAAGGCCGTCGCCAAAGACCTGCTGCCGCTCCTGGTGGACGCCGCCGCCCAGACGCCGCCCGCCCAGACGGCCGCCTCTGCTTCCTCCTACACGCCCGGCAGATACGTGCCTATTCGGGTCGAGATTCTCCGATTCGGAGGCGTGCAGGAGTACGATAGCGACGAACCTCTGGGCATCGATTTCGACAAGCGGCTGCTCCTGTTGGAAGTGCACAACGGCTGACAGTGCACTGCAAGCTGTCGTAGCTTCGGCCCTTTCTGGGAATGGGAGACACCATGCTTAGCGGACTATATGCCGTTGCCCGATGGGGGGTTGCCTGCTCGCTTCCGGCTCTCGTCCTTTTCGCCCTTTCTGCTCCCGCTGACGCCGCATCGACTGCTTGCCCTGATCATTATGCTGCGGCCGTAGCGCCGGACCTGATCAATCAGAAGCTGGCTGCGAAGACGCGGGAGCTTTGCTACTCAGCCTTCGCCGTTCTTCATTCCGGTGTGACACGGACTCCTCTCTATGCGGTTGAGCACCTGACCCGCGACAGCGTTGCGGCCGCCAAGGGCCTCGAGCGTCCGGAGGCAAGCGCCTTCCACGCCGAAACGGCCTTGCCGCCGGACGAGCGCTCCGAATTGGCCGACTTCAAGCGCTCTGGCTTCGACCGCGGCCACATGGCGCCGAACGGCGACATGCCGACGCCGAAGGCCCAGCAGGAGAGCTTTACTCTGGCCAACATGATCCCCCAGGTCGGTGAGAGCAACCGTGGGATCTGGAGTGCCATCGAAGGGGCAACCCGCCATCTCGCCAACACCCGCGGCGAGGTCTATGTCGTGACTGGTCCCGTCTTCCAGGGCGCCAACCTCCAGCGTATCGGCGGCCGGGTTCTCGTGCCGACCCACGTCTTCAAGGCCATCTACGATCCGCGTCGCCGTGAGGCCGCCGCCTATCTCGTACCCAACGCGACAGGGAACGATTACCAGCGCATCCCCATTGCACAGTTGGAGGAGGTCACCGGCATCTCGGTCTTTCCAGGCATCCCGGCCACGGCCAGGTCGACGGTACTGGCTCTGCCGGAACCTCAGGCCTCGGGGCGGGGACGGAAGAAGGATGAGCCCGGTTTCTCTGAACGCGACGTGCTGAAGTTCCTGAAGGAGTTGATGCGATGATCAAGCCGTATGCCGACGACGCCGGAGCCATGCAGATCGGTGAACTCCGGGTCGAGAACGGCACCGACCGGGTGGCGCTCTATGGGTCAATCGATCTGACCAGGGATAAGCAAGGACTGGAACATGCCCGCAAGCTGCGTGACCTGCTGGCTGCCGTCGTGAAATCCCTGGAGACCGAAACTGACCTTCCCGACCAAATCCCTCCCCCGAAGCCGACGGATACGGTCGACAACCCGTTCAAGTGAATGGCAGCGGACACAGAGTTCACAGCCTTGGCTGTCCCGCTGACCCTCGGGACATGCCAACAAGCACTCCTTGCCCACTGTGCCCGACCCAGGTCCGTGAAAGTGCATTTGGATGTGCGGACGTGGGGGTTGTATAATGATTTAATCTGCTCACGCAAATGGATCGGTTAGGCGGCATGTCGCGTCGAAGGAATGGAACGCAAGCTAAAGACGAAGTTGTAGCGGCCACAGCGGTAGACCAATATGTTGGAAGCCGCATCCGGCTGCGTCGCACGCTTCTGGGGATGACCCAGACCGCGTTGGGGCAGGCTGTTGGGCTCACGTTCCAGCAGATCCAGAAGTACGAGAAGGGAGCCAACAGGGTCTCCGCATCCCGCCTGTGGCAGTTCGGGGTGACGCTGGATGTGCCTGTGTCCTTCTTCTTCGACGGCCTTGCCGACCAAGACTATATGCCGGACGTGACGCTCGAAGCCGATCTCTGCGCACCGGGAGAGCCGAACCCGATGGCAAGACGAGAGACGCTTGAGCTTGTCCGAGCCTACTACCGCATTGAGGATCGAGCCTTGCGCAGACGGCTGCTGGACCTGATCAGGGCGGTTGCCGCAGCTGACGCCCCGGCAGACGCATTTATGGCCGCAACCGATGCCTAGCCAACGGCGCCTTCAGGCGACGCCGTGACGCTGTCCCGCTCCGCTGCGACGAGGCGGGTCAATCGCTTCACGACAGGCTCGCCCAGCAGAGTGACGTAGGAGCGTCTGCCGATCAGCAGGTACTCCACCAACTCGACCCCGAGCAAGCTCCCGGCCTTCTGAATGTCGGCGCAGGACACCCTGACGCTGGCTGGACTCGGTGGGTCATCGCTGGGATAGCTGCGGACGATCACCAATCCACTGGCGTCCATGGTCAGCGCGCGGCCCATGATCTCCCGCACATACAAGGCGACGTCACCAACCGAACCGGTCTGGTGAAGCTCATCGGCAATCAGCTGGCGCTGAGGGTCGAGGAACAGCAGGCGCAGCGTCTGGACCGTCGAACACGCGGCGCGGAGGCGGGCATAGGTCACCAAATCCTGGTGAGAGGACAGGAGTGGGCGTTGCTCCAGCACAGGCCTTGCCAAGCGGGCCGCCAACTCGAGCACGGCCTGGAAGCGCAGCGATGCATAATTGTCCCAGAGGATGCCGCCGGGCAGCTTGCCCGCTGATGCCGCCGCGATGGCCGTTTCCAATGAGCCATGCCCGCTTAGCAGGCGCAGGGCCAGGAGATCCCCGTCGGCGTCCGGGGCAGCTATCGTGAGTAAAGAGGACAGCAGGGTTTCGTCCGGTATCCCTTCCAGGCTGCCGCCAACTCTCGGGTTCCTCATCACCGGGAACGGCCGGGGGCTGTTGGCGGCCGCCGGTCTCCCGGCCCTCGCTCTGGACGCAACCTTGGCCGTGCTTGGCATGGTCGACCTCTCGTTTCCGCTTACGCTTGGCCGGAGCGGCCACGGCCTGTCCGGTCGAGGACGGCAATGCCGAGGACGCCGTCGACCGCCGTACGCAGGGATCGGCCTGCCTGGCGCCAGCGCCGCCGCTGTTCCACCAGCGCGCCACGACGGCTGCGAAGCGAGGCTCGCACCCGTTCGATCTCGCTGGTGGTGGATGCGCGACCGGGGCCTCCGCCATGCTCCTGGGCTGCGGCGATGTCGACCGGCCGCAGCACGGGCGACCGGGTGCCGCGGAACCACTCCGGCCGGGCTTCGCGCGCGGCGGTCTCCAGATCGACCACCCCTTGGACCATCATTGAGCGGATGATGTCGCCGACCTCATGGTGGGCGCGGCGGAACGGCATGCCATGCTCCCGGACCAGCCAATCGGCCAGCGCGGTGGCGTTGGTCTGGCCGGACACCGCCCTGAGGCGCATGGCGCCCTGGTTCGGCTCTGCCCCGGCCACGATCAGCCGGACCAGCGTCGGCACGTCCAGCATTCCCGAGGCCGCCGACCAAACCGGCTTGACGCCTTCGGTGCCGACGGCGATGGAGTTGGAGAAGGGGGTGGCGTGCATCGCCATCGCTGCCGACGTCTGCGCTCCCATCGGCGCCGCTGCCAAGCCCTTGACGTGCTCCAGCATGTAGACGTTTCGCTTCTGTGGCATCATCGAACTGGTGCCGACCAGATCGTCGGCCACCGTCAGGAAGCCGAACTCGCCGGTGGTCCACAGCTGGAGGTCATGGGCAAGGCGGCTGAGCGTCACGCCGAGGATGCCCAGCGCCGCCAGCAGGCGCAGGACGGCGTCGCGCGAGGCCACGGCGTCGATAGAGTGCGCCCAGGGTGCGGAGAAGCCGAGCAGGGCGGCCGTCCGCCGGGTGTCGATTGGAAGCCCGGTGCCACCCACCGCACCGGCGCCGAGCGGGCAGCGATCAAGATCGGCCAGCACGGCGTGCAGGGACTCGGCGTCGCGGTCCAGCGCCGCGGCGACCCCGGCGTAATAGTGGGCGAGCGTCACCGGCTGGGCGGGCTGGTAGTGGGTGTAGATCGGGAACACGGCGTCGGTGCAAGCCGCGGCGCGGCGCAGCAGCGTGGCCTGGAGACGGGTCAGGCCGGTCAGAAGGTCGGCGACGACGTTGCGCAACCGAAGGCGCAGCACGGTGGCGCCCAGGTCGTTGCGCGAGCGCGCCGTCTGGAGGACGCCGCCGATCTCCTCGCCGAGATCGGCGATGAGATAGGTCTCGTAGAGCAGGTAGACGCCGCGCGGGGCAGAACGGCCGCGCAAGACGGCGAAGCCCGACCCTTCCATCTCGTCGATGCGCCGCAGCAACGGCGATACCTGCGCCACCGGCAGCAGGCCGGTCTCGGCCATCATCACCAGGTGCGCCCGGTCGACCTGGGTGATCCAGGGCAGGTCACGGTCGATGGCGTCATCGGCGACGTCGCCAAACAGGATGGACTGGGCCGTCGGGTTGAGCGTCCCAGCCACCCGGCCGGTGTCGCCGAGGTGGGCCAGGATCTGGGCGTTGCTGATCACCATGAGGGTGGCTCCCGGTGAGAAAGTATTTCGGGTGTATGGCTGGTCGGAGGGTGGCTGGTCGCCAGGTCAGCGGCTCGAGGTCCGGCGGGCCAGCGTGATGCCGACCAGTGCCAGCGCGCCGCCGAGCCACTGGAGCGGCCCCAGGTCCTCGCCGAACAGCATCCAGGCCAGCGCAGCCGCCGCGACCGGCTGGATGAGCAGGCCGATGGACGAAAAGGTGACCGGAAGGTGGGCCAGCGCATGGGTGATCAGGCCCTGGCCGATGACATGGCAGGCGACGCCCAGCGCCAGCACCGCGGCCCAACCCCAAGCGGTTGCGGGCAGCAGCGGGCCGCCCTCAAGTAAGGCGGCCACCGCCAGAACCATGGCGGCGGCAGCACTCGATCCCGCCATGATGACGCTGGTCGAGTGGCTGGCCCGCAGGCGTTTCACCGCCATCAGGTAGACGGCGTAGAAGGCGGCGGTGCTGACTGCGATGGCGTCACCCTGCCATTGCCCCTCCGCAGCGCTTCCCACCGACGCGAACAGCCCGTCGCCGATCAGCAGCGCCATGCCCGACAGCGAGACCGCCAGGGCGACGATCAGCCCGAGGCCGATCCGCTCGCCGAACAGCAGCCAGCCGAGCAGGGCGACGAAGACAGGGGCGCAGTTGTTGAACAGCGTCGCCTTGGCCACCGAGGTCATGGTGATGCTGAGATGCCAGAGTGCGAGGTCGCCCGCCAACATCAGCCCGGCCACCCCCATCAGCGCCATGTCGGCGGCGGTGACGCGCGCGCTGGCCGCCTGGGGCGCCTTCCGTTCGGCGAGCATGCCGAGCCAGAAGAAGGGGAGTGCGATGACCAGCCGGTAGAAGGCGGTGGCGATCGGCTCCAGTTCGCTGACCCGCACCAGGATGGGGGCGAGCGCGATGGCGAGTGCGCCCGCCAGCAGAGAGAGCAGCGCCGGGTTCGCCCCGGCTCGCGACGGTCCGGCGGCCGCAATGGAGGTTGAGGTCATGGAAGGGGGCTCCTGCTGCTGTTCCGGTCAGGCGACGGTGGCAAGGGATCCGGTGCCGTCGGCCGCGACACGGAAGCGGATGGCGCGGCGCGCCAGTTCGGCGGCGGCTACTGCGCCCTCCAGGGTGGGGGCGCTGGTGAGCGCGTGGCCGAGGCGGTCCTGGAAATCGCCGCGGCGGGCTATCAGCAGCGGGGATGCGCGGTAGAGCCGCAGGTCCCGCAGGAAGGGCGCACCCCGTGCCGCCTCCAGACCCTCGGTGGCGAACCACAGCCCGTCGTCGGGCGGCGTGAGAAAGCGGATCGCCGCGTGCTCCTGGCGGGTCGGCGTCACCTCCGGCGTCCGGCCGACGGCCAGTTCGACGGTCGCCCGGATGAGGTCGATGCCGGTGGCTTGGCGGACGAGCTCGGGGATGAATCCCCGGCCAGCCGCGGGTTGACCTCCATCAGGTGCGGGCCGTCCTCGCCGAGGCGAAGCTCGACATGCAACGGCCCCCAGGTGAGGCCGAGCGCCCGCGTCGCAGCGAGCGCGAAGCCCGCGATCCGATCTGCCGCTGTCGAGGCCAGCGGCGCCGGGAAATCGTGGCCCATCTCGACGAAGTGGGGCAGGGCGCCCAGGTGCTTGCGGGTCACGCCGATGACGGCGTCGTGGAAGATCTCCACCGAATACTCGTCGCCCTTGACCGCTTCCTCGACCAGCAGCGCGCCACAGGTCGGGTCGGCGAGCAGCGATCTGGCGTGGGCCGCCACCTCGGCCACCGTGGCGCAGAGCCGGACGCCGACACTGCCCGATCCGGCCACCGGTTTCAGGACAACGGGCAATCCGATGCCGATGGCGGCCTGGACGGCATCGGCGGCGTCGGTGACCTCGGCATGGCGCACGCGGTCGACACCGGCCTCGTCCAGGCGGCGGCGCTGGGTTGCCTTGTTGCGGCAGGCGGCCACTGCGTCGGCATCCGGCCCCGGCAGGCCGAGGTCAGCGGCCAGGCGAGCGGCGGTGGCGATGAAATACTCCGAACTGGAGGTGATTCCGGCCACCCCCTCGCTGCGCGCCAGTTGGCGCACCAGCGAGCGCAGGACGGTCAGGTCGGCGGTATTGGCCTCGATGCTGCGGATGGCGTCTTCGACGACATAGGGATAGCGGCTGGGCTGGCGGCTGATCAGTACCGGTTCGAAGCCGAGGGCACGGGCGGTTTGGGCGAACAGGCGACCGGTGCCGGACGTGTTGCTCTCGATGAACAGCAGGAGGCGCGGCATCACGCGGCCTCCGCGAGGTCGCGCGCAACCGGGGTGCCTGCCGCCAGCACCTCGTCCAGCGTCCGGCGGTCCCAGCGGAAGCTGCTCCAGCTGGGCCGGACATCGCTGGGATGCGCCACCGGCTGCGGGGCTTCGGGCAGCACGCCGGTCCAGCCCGGCAGCGCTGCGAGCCAGTCGTCATTGTAGATGCTGGCGACGTAGCGGTGGCCCTCGTCGGGGAACAGCGTCACCACCCTGCGGTCGGGATGGGTGCGCGCCCACCAATCGGCCACCAGGTATGCCGCTCCGCTGGTGCCGCCCTGGTAGAGCGCATGGTGCTGGTGCAGGCGGCGGGTGGCCAGGAACGCCTCGGCGGCGCCGACCCAATGGACCTCGTCGAACTGGCTGTGGTCGACGTTCGGCGGCACCAGGCTGTTGCCGAGGCCGCGCAGCAGCCGCTTGCCGTCGGGCTGGCCGAAGACGACGCTGTTGGGGGTGTCGACGCCGATGACGTGGAGATCGGGGTTGAGGTGGCGCAAGAAGCGGGCGATACCCGACATCGAGCCGCCGGACCCGACGGTGCCGACGAGACAGTCGACATGACCGAGGCGCTCGGCAATCTGCTCGGCGACCTCGGCATAAGCACGCGGGTTGTCGGCGTTGCCATACTGGGAAGGGCAGAAGCTGCCCGGGTTGGCCTCCAGCGCAGCGCGCAGCCGGTCGAGGCGGGCGGTCTGGAAGCCGCCGATCTCATAGGGCTTCTCGACGATCTCCAGCGTGACGCCAAGTTCGATCAGGCGCTTGTGTAGGTGCTCGTCGATGGCCGGGTCGCTGACCAGGATGAGCTTGTAGCCGCGCACCGCAGCCAGCATGGCGAGTGCCAGCCCGAAGGTGCCCGACGTCGTCTCGCAGATGGTGCCGCCCGGCTTCAGGCGCCCGTCGGCCGCCGCACGGTCCAGCATGTGACGGGCCGGGAGCAGCTTCATCAGGAAGAAGGCGGCGCCGTGCAGGTTGTCCGTCAGCCGCACCAATCGGGGGAGTTCATAGTCGGGAAAGCCACGGGATTCGCGGGACTGGGGCTGGGACATCGTCATCTCAAGCGACATGGCGGACCTCGGCGACATCGGTACGGAAGTGGAAAGCGGGGGGCAGGCCGAAGGCCTCGAGGCGGGCGGCCGCTTCGGCGACCCGGCGGGCCGTGGCCGGGTTGCGGGGGTCGAAGAGCAGGCCGACGACCGTGCCGCTGTGGGCGACCTGGATGCCGAGCGCCCCAGTGGAGGCCGCAATGGCGTTGATCTCCTCGAAGGCGGGCTTGGGCAGGTGGCGCTGGGAGATTCGGGCGCTGGCCGTGGCAACCCGGCCGAGCAGAGCCGCGTCACCGGTGCGGATCGCCCGCCGCAGCATGCCGCGCAGTGGCCGGAAGGCCTGGACCTCCCAGTCGTCGTAGTCGGCCGGAGGCTGCTTCACAGTGTCCACGAGGGCGCTGGGAGCCGTGTTAACGCTGAGGACCTCCAGCGGCGGCAGGGCGGGGCCGAGATGCTCCAGCACAATGCCTTCGCGCTGGGCGAAGAGCACGGCGAGCTCGCCATGCATGATGCTGTCGCTGGCCGTCTCCGCTCGAACCGCCAGCCGGGCGACCTCTTCGGCGGCGAGGACCGCACCGTGGGCGTTGGCGACGGCGCGGATCGCAGCCACCACGTCGGCGGTCGAGGACCCCATGCCGAGGCCGACCGGGATGGTGCTCTCCACCGTCAGGTGGCCGCCCTGGTCATGCAGGCCGAGGCTGTCCAGCGTCAGCCGCGCGGCCTCGGCCGCCTTCAGCTTGTCGTCCGGGACGGTGACCAGATTTCCCGGCGCCGGGCGGAAGACGGCAGTGGATGAGACTATGTCGCACGGGAGCGTGACGAGACCGCGATGCAGGCGGCCTGCATCGTCCGGGAAGACCCCCTGAAGGATCTCGCCGTGATGGCCGTTTACGCGGCCCAAACCGCGCTCTTTTTGCTGATTTCCCCTGGTGCCAAGGCGCACGGAGGCAAACCGAGAGATCACATCTCCGGGCATTCGAAACCTCTTCGCTGAATGGGTCAGTTTCTATTGTTGATGTTTAGGCGAGTGTCCCCGCTCTAACGGGGATAATTAGCTACTACTGGGAAGTTGTTTGCGCCGCGGCGCAGTTCATTGCGTCGTGATGAGCAGACTGTAGCGCCATCTGGACGGTATGAAATTTCTAATTCTGCCACCCAGTTTGTCACGATGGAAAAATTGACGACGCAGAGCGCGACACTCATAAGTGTGAAATCGCCTCAAACGAGCATTCGCCCCATGCCTGACATCGAACTCGACCAGATCGACCGAAAGATCATCAACCTGCTTCAGGGGAACAGCCAGATCACCAATCTGGAGCTTGCCGACGCGGTTGCGGTGTCGCCACCGACCTGTCTGCGTCGGGTCCGCCGGTTACGCGAGGCTGGGGTCATCGCCAAGGATGTCTCGATCGTCGATCCCAGCAAGCTCGGCAGCCACATCCAGCTGATCGTGACCGTCGAGCTCAAGGGCGACGACCGGGTGCTGATGGATGCCTTCGAGAAAACCATCCACGCCCAGGACTGCGTGACGCAGTGTTATCTGGTCACCGGATCGACCGACTATGTCCTGATGGTCTGCGTCAGGAACATGAGCGAGTTCGAGAAATTCGCCCGGGCGACGCTCTACACCAACCCCTTGATCAAGCGGTTCATCACTCTCACGGTCATCAGCCGGGTCAAGTTCGAGACCAGAATCCCTATCGACGGCTGATCAGACGCTGGCCTCACCGATACTTCCACATCCCCACCCGTTCGGTGCGCGCTGCCTGTTCCTGGAGTTCGTAGAACCCGGCGCTCTCGGCGTGGTCGTCCGTCGCCCATCCCGAGGTGATCATCAGGTGGCCGAGATCGGCGCCCTCGACCGAGCATTGGGCGCTGAGCGGTTTGTCCGGGCTGCCGTCCTTCACGATGCAGATGACCTCGTCCTTGCCGATCAGCGCCTCGAGCAGGCGGCGGGATACCCTGGCGCACGGCTCCCCTTGGCCATTTCCATGGCACAGGGCATCGGCCTCCGGTGCACGGACGCCCCAGAGATGGATGTCCCGTCCTTCCACTTCGATCCGGTCTCCGGCGATCACGGAGATCTCGGCCGCGAGGGTTGCGTGACCGGCCAAAGGCATTAGCAGGGCGGTCAGAGCAATTCGGTGAAATCTGCGGAGCGCTGCAGGAGGCAGGTTCATGCGCCTACTCATGAGGGAATGGCTGTGGCTTAATGCTACCGAACAGCCACGTCTTCGTCATGCAGGAACTTCTCCTTCCCGCCAAGCGCCCGCCAAAAGGTCGCTTGCTTGGCTGCCAGGGCCTGTTCATTGTCCAGGCGTACATTTTCGCGGGGTCTGCTGGTGTTCGTCGTGAGCAAGGAGATGGCGGAAGCCGTGCAGCGAGTCTTCCATGAGCAGGGTGAATGGCCCGCCGTAGCGGAACTGCGCCGCCACGTCCACATCGCTGACAACGCCAACGCCTTGCAGGCGGTCAGGGCCATCGCCTCTTGGCGCACCCTTCCCGCTGATCCACCGGCGCAGCACCATGAAGCTAAGGACGGCCGGGCAAACACGTGAACCAGCTATCGTGTCAAAGCCCCCTCGGCAGACAGCACGATGGGGTCTAGTTGATAGACTGTGCGAGTATACCTGTATGCATTCGCTCTAAATGCATTCTTAAACGCCGCTTTTCGCCGTCTTTCCCGGGAGTTTGCGCCAAAGCCACCCGGTTCCGACTGCTTTGTCGCGTTCCATTGGGCTTCCAGACGCTTTATCCGACTTCAAGCGTGCCTGAGTGCCTTGTTCGCGGTCCTTCGACGCGTAATTCGTCTGCTGCTTGGGCTTGACAAGACGATCTCTGTCGTCTTCGGTCGGGCCTATCGACTCATCTGCCACTCTCAGTCGCCAGGAACGCCAGGAGCTCCCGAGCAAGCTCCTCCGGCGCCTCCTCGGCCATATGGTGCCCGCAGTCCAGACCTCGACCACGCAGATCGGTTGCCCAGAGCCCCCAGACCGAGAGGACATCGCTATAGAGCGCCTCGAGGTCATTGCGCAGTGACCATAGGGCGAGGGTCGGGCAGGCGAGTGTCCGTCCCGTCTGCCAGTCCGTTTCGTCACCCACGTCGGCACCGGACCGCCTTCGCATGTGCGACTGGCCCAGAGCTCCGGAATCAAGCACAATCCCGGCATGAGCGGGCAAGCCATCGCGTCATCGACGGAGTCCCTGGCCGGGCTGGTGGAGCGCGTGACCTTCCACAGCGCCGAGACCGGCTTCTGCGTGCTCCGGGTGAAGGTCCGCGGACATCGGGACTTGGTTGTCGTCGTTGGCCATGCGGCGATGATCTCGGCCGGGGAGTGGATCCAGGCGAGCGGCAACTGGGTCAACGATCGCACCCACGGCCTCCAGTTCAAGACCACCTTCCTGAAGGCCACGCAGCCGACCACGCTGGAGGGCATCGAGAAGTACCTGGGCTCCGGCATGATCAAAGGCATCGGCCCCGTCTACGCCAAGAAGCTCGTGAAGGCGTTCGGCGAGTCCGTGTTCGACGTCATCGAGGCCGAACCCGGTCGCCTGCGCGAGGTCACGGGCATCGGGCCCAGGCGGGCCGACCGCATCGTCAAAGGATGGGCCGACCAGCGGGCGATCAGGGAGATCATGCTGTTCCTGCACGCCAACGGCGTCGGGACCTCCAGGGCCGTCCGCATCTACAAGACCTACGGGCAGGAGGCGATCCAGCTGATCACCGAGAACCCATACCGGCTGGCCCGGGACATCCGCGGCATCGGCTTCAAGACCGCTGATGCCATCGCGGCCAAGCTGGGCATCGAGAAGACGGCCATGGTCCGCGTCCGGGCAGGCATCGGCTATGCGCTGGCCGAGGCCATGGACGAGGGGCACTGCGGCCTGCCGGTGGAGGACCTGGAGAAGCTGGCCAGCGAACTCCTGGAAGTCGGCACCAATCTCGTGGAAGAGGCGCTGGCGGACGAGCTTCTTGACGGCGCCGTCATCGCCGATCAGCTGGAGGGCAGGGATTGCGTCTTCCTGGCCGGACTGTACCGGGCCGAGCAGGCCATCGCTGCCCGGTTGCGGGGACTTGCGGCCGGGACGCTGCCCTGGCCCGCCATCGACATGCAGAAGGCGCTGGAGTGGGTGGAGGGAAAGACGAGACTGACGCTGGCGCCAAGCCAGCGGGAGGCTGTCCGGCTTGCCCTGGCATCCAAGGTCATGGTCATCACCGGCGGCCCGGGCGTGGGCAAGACTACCTTGGTCAACTCCATCCTGAAGATCCTGGCTGCCAAGCACATCCGGATCCTGCTGTGCGCCCCGACCGGCCGGGCGGCCAAGCGGCTCTCGGAGAGCACCGGAATGGAGGCCAGGACCATTCATCGGATGCTCGCCTTCGACCCGGCTGCCGGAGGCTTCAAGCACAGCGAGGAGAACCGGTTGGAATGCGATCTGCTCGTCGTTGACGAGACGTCCATGGTCGACGTGCCGCTGATGAACGCGCTGCTGAAGGCGACGCCTGACAGGTCGGCCCTGATCCTGGTCGGCGATGTCGACCAGTTGCCGTCGGTGGGGCCGGGGCAGGTGCTCGCCGACGTGATCGCATCCGGCGCCGTGCCCGTGGTACGCCTGACCGAGGTTTATCGACAGGCGGCGGCCAGCCGCATCATCGTCAACGCCCATCGCATCAACCAGGGCCAGATGCCGGATCTGACACCCGTAGAGGGCTCGGACTTCTACTTCGTCGAAGCGGCGGAGCCCGAGGATGGTGTTCGCAAGCTGATCGAGGTCGTTCGGAACCGGATCCCGAAGCGCTTCGGCCTGGACCCCGTACGCGATGTCCAGGTGCTCTGTCCGATGAACCGCGGAGGCCTCGGCGCCCGGTCGCTGAACGTGGAACTCCAAGCGGTCCTGAACCCGCCAGGCGATGTCCGGGTCGAGCGCTTCGGCTGGACCTATTGCGTCGGCGACAAGGTGATGCAGACCGAGAACGATTACGAAAAGGAGGTCTACAACGGCGACCTGGGCGTCATCACCGCGATGGAACCGGAGAACAGTGAACTGTTGATCGACTTCGACGGTCGTGAGGTTCCCTACGACTTCGGCGAACTGGATAGGGTATCGCTGGCCTACGCAACGACGATCCACAAGAGCCAGGGATCGGAATACCCGGCTATCGTCATCCCGCTGGCGATGCAACATTGGACGATGCTCAGGCGCAATCTTGTCTATACCGGCGTCACCCGCGGGAAGCGGCTGGTCGTCGTTGTGGGCCAGCGGAAGGCGCTCGGGATGGCTGTGCGGGCACGGCAGGAGGGGCGCCGGTGGTCGAAGCTGAAGGAATGGCTTCTGGCAAAATCGGCCTGACTGGCGCGGGAACGTCTTCCTCTTGCCCAAGGGGGCACGTTCGCTCCGGAAGGGCTTGCTTCAGAGAGTGGGAGGCCGCGCGAGCCCCCGTTGTGATCGGGTAATCCTTGAATTCCAGAGCGAACCTGTCCAAGCTCGGGGAACCATGACACTGCCGCGCTGCCATATCCGTAACCTCCTGCGTGCAGGCCGCGTTCACGCAGGCTCGCCCGCCCCGGATCTGGTCGCCTGAGGCAAGGCTCCTGGACCGTCCGGGGCCAACATAATCTCCCAATCCAAGAGTTCCTCTCGAACCGCATCTATGCGGCCGCGGAGTTATCACGTGCAACCGCTGCATGACCGATGAGGCGTCCGCCGGGGGACGCCGCCTGGTAGCTGGTTGTGCATGTCGAGAAAAGCGAAGGAAGACATCGATGCGTCCCGCAGACCAGTTTCCGCCCATCGTTCTGACCGCCACCGACCATGACCGCCTTTCGGCCCTGGTCGAGGCTGTTTCCGAGAGGTTGCCCGATGTCTACGAGTACCTCACGGTCGAACTGGATCGCGCCGCGGTGATCGATGCCAGTGAGCTCGCGATGGCGGTGGTCACGATGGGCGCGCGCGTGGCGTTCAGGGACGAAGTGAACGGACAGGAACGGACCGTCACCCTGGTATATCCGCGTGACGCCGATCTCGCGGCCGGTCGGGTGTCTGTGCTGACCCCCATTGGCGCGGCGCTCATTGGCGTTGCGGAAGGACAGTCGATCACATGGTACACGCGGGAGGGCGAGGCGAAGACCCTCACCGTTCTGGCAGTCGAGCGTCTCGTCGGGGACGAGGGCGCCGTCGCCGCGTGATCCGCGGTCTGAAGAGCGACTGCACGCAAGACGCTTTACAACCGCTTCGTCCGGTGGGCAGCCAAGGGCGTGTGGGATGACATCTTCCATGCCTTGGCGGTGGCGGGGGCCTACCGGCTCAGGTGATGATCGATTCCACCGCGGTGCGCGCCCTCCTCCAGCCTCGCGACGTTGCTCCAGTTCGAGAGCGGATCGCTCTGCGCGGCTGCCCAACCTCGACTGGGTCGAACTCGGTTCAGGCGGCCTATCGAAAGTCCCTCGTCTGCGGCTTGATGCCGGACCCGAGCCGCAGGTTGGGGTCGTACATTTCCTTTGCCTGCGGCATCTGCGGCCTAGCCGCGACCATTCCAACCTCATCAGCCCGGCACTGTTTCAATGGCATCGGCTCCCCTCGACCACCAAGCGACCGCAACAGGTCCGTCTGGTCGGTCAACCGCTCAGCGATCAGGTGGATGACCTCGCCCTCGACCTGTACACGGCCCTTCACCGCCATCATGTTGGCGCCCAGGACGACCCGGCGCTGCTGCTCGAAGAGCTTCTTCCAGACGATGACGTTGGCGATGCCGGTTTCGTCCTCAAGCGTGATGAACAAGACCCCGTTGGCGCTTCCCGGCCGCTGCCTGACCAACACCAGGCCGGACACCGTGACCCGGCGTCCGTCGCGCGTGCGAGCGAGGTCAGTGCAGGGGATGATGCCCTGACGTCGGAAATCCCTGCGCAGGAATGACAGCGGATGGCTGCGCAGGCTCAAGCCCGTCGTCGAGTAGTCCTCGACCACCTCGCTGCCCGCGCTCATGGGCCTGAGGGCGACCTCCGGCTCGTCAGCCTCCCGCTCGGCCCTGGCGGCCGCAAAGAGCGGCAGGGCCTCATCCCGGAGCGCCCGGATGGCCCAGATCGCTTCCTGGCGCCTCAGGCCAAGGCCAGCGAAGGCATCGGCGGTCGCCAACTGGCGAAGAGCCGCCACCGGCACACCCGCCCGGCGCCACAAGTCCTCAACGCTGCCATAAGGCCGGTCTCCGCGGGCGGCAACGATTCCGGCCGCGGCGGCATTGACCAGCCCCTTGGCCATCCGGAAACCGAGCCGGACGGCCAGCCCGCTGTCCCCCATTGGCTCCAGGATGCAGTCCCAGCGCGAGGCGTTGACGTCGACCGGCCGGACCTCGACGCCGTGCTCGCGCGCATCCCGGACGATCTGGGCGGGTGCGTAGAAGCCCATTGGCTGTGCATTCAGCAGAGCGGCGCAGAACACCTCGGGATGGTGGCACTTCATCCAGCTGCTGGCGTAGGCGATCAGGGCGAAGGAAGCCGCATGGCTTTCCGGAAAACCGTAGCTGCCGAAGCCCTCCAACTGCTTGAAGGTCGCCTCCGCGAATTCCTGGGTGTATCCGCGCGCCACCATGCCGTTGACCAGCTTGTCGCGGAACCGGCTGACGCCGCCGGTGAACTTGAAGGTGGCCATCGACTTCCGCAACTGGTCGGCCTCGCCGGGGGTGAAGCCCGCGCATTCGATGGCGACCCGCATCGCCTGCTCCTGGAAAAGCGGCACCCCCAAGGTCGGTCCCAGCACGGCCTCGAGCTCGGGTTTCGGGTATTCCACCGGCTCCAGCCCCTCACGACGGCGCAAATACGGATGCACCATGTCACCCTGGATCGGGCCCGGCCTGACGATGGCCACCTCAATGACCAAGTCGTAGAAGGTCCGCGGCTTGATCCGCGGCAGCATGGCCATCTGCGCCCGGCTCTCGATCTGGAAAACGCCCAATGTGTCGGCCCGCCGGATCATCGCGTAGGTCGCCGGGTCCTCGGCCGGGATTCCCGCCAAGTCCATGCGGATGCCCTTGTGCTCCTCCAGGATTTCGAAGGCCCTGCGCATGCAGCCGAGCATGCCGAGGCCGAGGACGTCGACCTTCATGATGCGGAGGACGTCAATGTCGTCCTTGTCCCATTCGATAACCTGCCGGTCCTCCATAGCGGCGGGTTCAATGGGGACGAGTTCGTCGAGCCGACCCTGCGTCAGCACAAAACCACCCGGGTGCTGAGACAGATGCCTCGGCGTGCCCATCAGCTGTCGGGCAAGCTCCAGGGTCAGCCTGAGACGCCGGTCCTCTAGGTTCATCTTCAGTTCGGCTGCGTGCTGCTCGTCGACGCCTTCGTCGGACCAAGCCCATATCTGCCCCGCCAGCGCGGCCGTGATGTCCTCGGTGAGCCCCATGACCTTGCCGACGTCGCGGATGGCACCCCGCGCCCGGTACCGGCTGACCACGGCCGTCAGAGCAGCGCGGTGCCTTCCATAAGTCTGGTCAATCCATTGGATTACGATTTCGCGTCGGTCATGCTCGAAGTCGACGTCAATGTCCGGTGGCTCCCGGCGCTCTGCCGAGACGAACCTCTCGAAGAGAAGGTTGTGGCGCTCGGGATCGATGCTGGTGATGCCCAATACGAAGCAGACGGCCGAGTTCGCCGCCGAGCCCCGCCCCTGGCACAGGATGCCACGCGACCGGGCGAACCGGACGATGCTGTGGACGGTCAGGAAATAGGGCTCGTAGCCCAACTGCCCGATGAGCCGCAACTCGTGCCGGAGCACGGCCTGAACCTTTTCCGGCGCGCCATCGGGATAGCGGTCGGCAACTGCTGACCAGGTCAGTTGCTCCAACGACTGCTGCGCCGTCAGGCCGGGCGTACAGACCTCCTCGGGATATTGGTACTGGAGTTCGGACAGGCAGAAGCGGCAGCGATCGACAATCTCCAGCGTGCGGGCCACCGCCTCCCGGTATTTCGTGAACAGGCGCACCATCTCCGCCGGTGGCCGCAGATGACGGTCGGCGAACCGTTCCCGCCGGAAGCCAGCGCTGTCGATGGTGCATCCCTCGCGGATGCAGGTGACAACGTCCTGCATGATCCGGCGCTCCGGCGCGTGATACAGCACGTCGTTGGTCGCCACCGTCGGCACGCGTAGCGCGGCCGCCATAGCCGCCAGTTGATGCAGGCGCATGGCATCTCCCGGCCGCCGCCGGAGGGTCAGCACCACATAGCAGCGGCCCGAGTAGAATCGGCGCAGGCGTTCCAGCTGCCGGGCACAGTGCTCGTCCGCTTCTTCCGGCATCAGGATGGTGAGCAGTCCCTCAGCCCAGTCTGCCAAGTCCTCCCAGGTGAGCTCGCAGGCTCCTTTGCCAGCCCGGGCCTTGCCGATGGTCAGCAGGCGGCAGAGCCGCCCGTAGCCCGCCCGGTTCATCGGATACAGCAGCAGGGCCGTGCCGTCGCTCAGGTCCACCCGGCAGCCGACCACCAACCGCACGCCGGTCTGCTTCGCGGCCTCATAGGCGCGCACGATGCCAGCCAGCGAGTGCCGGTCGACGATGCCCAATGCCGGGATGCCCAGGGCCGCAGCCTGCGCGAACAACTCCTCCGCGGATGAGGCGCCGCGCAGGAAGCTGAAGTGGGTGGTCACCTGGAGTTCGGCGTATGCCGTATTCGAGGAGCCAGACCCCGTGTCCTCGGCCGTCATCCAAACAGCCCATGGATGAACCAGCGCACCGGGCTGGTCTCCGGCGAGCCCTCCCAAGACCTGTAGAGCCAGAAGCGCTCGCCTGCATGGTCCTCGACGGCGTAGTAGTCGCGCGCGGCCGCCATCTCGCGATCTCGTCGCCACCATTCGCCATGGATGCGCTCTGGGCCGTCCGCCCGCTTGATGAGCCGACGAACTCCCCGCCAGGTGAAAGCCATCGGCGGGTGATCAGGCATCAGGGCCAGCGTCTCTATGGGTTCCGGCGGTGTCAACAGCCGTCCCGGCCGTGGCCACTGGGACGGCCAACCGGTCGTTACCGGCGGTGCCAGGGCGGGGATGCGCGTGACCGACCTTTCGGGGACGTCGCTCTCCAAGGGTGCGCACCGATAGAGCCGGTCATGGCCGATTCGGTTGCCCAGGACGTCGATCAGTCCGGCGATGGTGGCCGCGTCATCGGGGGCGGCAAGTTCGGTTCCAGCGCCGACCAGGCGGCCGACCTCCTCGGCCGTCAGGGGCTCGGCAAGCGCGGCCATCAAGATGGCGTTTTCGATGCCGAACCCAGGGTCGACCTTATCGACTCGCTCGACCAACAGACGGATGAGGTGCGCCGCGCTGCGGACTGGCTTGGCCGTCCCGACCCGGATGGCCTGCATCGTGCCGTCAACCCGATGCCAGAGCAGGTCCAGCGTTCTGGCGCCCAGCCCCCGTTGCTCCAGCTGTCCGCAGAGGTCCTTCACCAGCGCCCCGATGACGGCCTGGAGTGCCTCAGCCGTGCTGATAGGCTCGACCAGGCTGTGGCGCGCCCGGACGGCTTCGGTCGGGACAACAGGCACAATCGGTTCAGCGATGCTGCCGAAGACTTGGTCCAGCCGTCGGCCAAGCACCGTACCGAACCGATGGGCCAGCGGTGCGCGCGGCGTCGCCTCCAGGTCACCGATGGATTTGAAGCCCAGACGCCGGAGTTCCATCGTCATCTCTGGCGGTAGCCGCAGGGCGGCGAGCGGCAAGGCGGACACTGTCTCCAGCGCATCATCCACCACACACACAGGCCGGTGACCGAAGCGCGCGATGGCATTGGCGGCGCCCGGTGTACCGGCGACGGAAGCCCGCGCGGCGACGCCCATTGCAGCAAGGCGGCCGACCAGGTCGTCAAGCAACGGGCGTTCGCCGCCCATCAGATGGCTGGCGCCGGTGATGTCGATCCACAGGCCGTCCGGCAGGTCGACGGACACGATCGGGCTATAGCGGAGTGCCCACAGCGCCAGTCGGTGCAGACCCTCGGCGTCGGCTTCGGGATCGGCGTCGGCGACCATCAGGTCTGGTACCATTGCCCGCGCCTGGGCGAGCGGGATGCCCCGGCGCAAGCCGAGCCGATGGGCGGCCATGTCTACAGCCGTGATGACGCGCTGCGCACCGGTCGACGCGACGACGAAGGGCTTGTCGGTCGGCTCGTCGGCGTCAGGCGCCGATCCGGAGCCCGGCCTGCCTTGGCGGTTCTTCGACGAGCGTGCCCTGGCGCGAAGCCGATCCGTCGGCCAAGTTGGGAAGTAGACCGAGACGACCCTTCTCATCGCAGCCCTCCATGTCCCACTCACCCGCCCCACCTCCACGGCACCGCACCAGTTCCACCCGCCATCGCCTTCGGCCCATTCCCGGCGCTGGCAGCGGGCTGGACGGCAGGGCGGAGACCCGCCAACGGGTGACGGCGGCCGTGGGCTGGCCGACTTCAGCGGCGGCCGCGGCCGGGCTGCGCCACCGGCGTAGGATGATGGCTGTGACCCCAGAGTGCTCCGCGGCGATTTGCATGCGCCTGGACGCCACCATGGGCAGTTTGGCGAGCTCGCCGACCACGGCTGCCAGCCCGCGGTGGCGCAGGCCTTCCTCGATCAGCAGAGGCAGCATCTTCTCATCCGGAGCCTCGGCGTAGATGACCCGGTTCGCGTCCAAGCCGACCTGGGAGAGCGCCGGGGCGAACAGGTCCGACGCCCGCAGGCACCAGAGCACCGGCCCCGTCATCCTGGACAGGATCCCCGCGACGAACAGCGTGGCCGCCGCGGCGTGGATCACGCCTAGGTCGCCGCCCTCGGCCACCTCGTGCACGGCCCCCAACGCCAGCCCGCCGCTTGGCAGCCGATCGTCGATCTCGGTGAGCCCGAACGGCAGCACGCGCATGACGCGCTGTCCGCCGCGTTCCAGCTGACGGATGCGGTTGCGCAGGTCCTGAAGGGCAGGTCGAGTGGGCTGGTCAGGATACATGTCTCTTGAGACAGGCCGAGGAGGATTATGTTCCCTTTTTGTTCCCCATAAACCGGACATAAGTCAAGACCAAGCCTGTTGCGGCCAAGGTCAGGGCAGTGGCGTCACGTTTCTCCGCATCGCTGATGTGATTATCGACTAAGCGTCACAAGCGGAAATCCGGCGCAAACATCGGAGCAGATGGAGCAGCATCGTGAACCCCGTCGTCCGCTCCACCAACGTACCGATCAGCGCCCGATCGATCCCTCAACGCGGATCGTCATGATGTTGATCCGGCGCAGAGGGGCCTTCGTCGGCCCAGTCTGCCCGCTGCGTCCGTCCGCGGCACGCAGGATGGGCATACGTGTGGCTGAGCGGCGGCTCGGGAGGGCGCGACCGGGAACCGGCACGTCGGGCCCGAGCGAACTCCGAACGGAGCGCCCCATCCCATCGGTCTGGTGCAACGCCTGATCCCCAGTGACGTGGCGGGGCCGTCCGGCAAAATTGTTGCGGAATTGACTGGTCGTGGGCTTGCCACGCAAAATTCGGACCATATCCGCCGGGGCCACCGCCTCGCCCCGGTATCCCGCCGGCCGCGACGCGTGATTGCGCAGGGGATTTCATGATTTTTCTCGGTTCCCGCGATGCTGCCGCGGCGTCGCCCGTGCTGACCAGCAGCCTGCCGAAGCATATTGGCCGCAACGGCGGACCGGTGGCGCGGCTCAGCGCCCGCCTGCTGGCGAACCCGCCCTGGTACGATCAGCCGCTTGTGGACCGCGCCCTGACCGCCCTTGACACGGTCGCGCGGGCGTCCGCCATCCGTCCGGGGTTTCTGCACGCTGTTGCTGGGCTGATGCGCACGCACGACGGGGCGAAGTTTTCCGACCTCGTGAAGGCGCTGCGGAACGCCGGGCCGGCGCACGGCTTGACCAAGGGCGCGGCCGAGCAGGAGGGCAGGGCGTTGGTCATGGCGTTGGGAGTGCTGCAGGCTCTCAAGCGGCGCGCGCAGTCGGCCCTGCGGCCGGGCCATGCTCTGCCGGTCGGCATGCCGACTGACCGTTTGCGGGCCCGCCGGGTCCGGCGGGTGGAAGAGGTGGCGCGAGCGCTGTTCCGCAGCGCAGCGCACGGCACCTCCTGCGAGGTCTGGCTGACGGATGACCCTGCGGCGGTTGGTTTCACCGTAAGCTTAGGCCGGGTCTACCCGTACGGTGGCCGGTACAAGAGCTATGCCGCGCCCAGCTCGTCGTGGACCATCACGGTTCCCCAGCGTTGGCTGTCGCGGGTGGACTGTCGAGAACTCGCGGTCGTGGACGGTCTCATGACCCTCGATGCCCAGCCGTTGCTGTCTCCGGTATCCGGCGTAGAGGTTTACGCGGCGACGTGGGCGGCGCAGGCGCGCGGGCTGGATGTGAGGGTCGAGCGCGGCGTGATCGCCCGGCAGGGTGCAGTCTCCTATCACGGGCCGGATGTCGCCCGGGCCGTTGCCGGACTGACGCGCAAGATGAGCCTGACGGTCCGCCGTTCCCTGTCGCCGGACGAGCGCGCCGAACGGCGTCTGCGGCGTCTCGCAACCTTTGCCCGGCGTTTTGGCGACGAGCCGGTGACCCTGCACGACAGTGAAGCCGTCGGCAATTGCTCGTACGGCACCCGGAGCTGGTGCTGCGGGGTGGGCATCGATCCGGAAGCCGGTGCGACGACGCTGGCACGCGTGATTGAGGGCTATCGCGAGCGGCCGCAGGACGAAGCCTGGGCGGTGGTGCTGCACGTCGTGAATTGCTGCCGGTTGCGCTGAGTCCGACTTCAGGCCCTCGCGCCACTGGTCGGCGAGGGCCCTTCTCTTCACGCGAACACGGACGGAACGGTCGTACCGGTCGGTGACCGCGATCGACAGCTTCACCGTCCACCCCGTCCACTCCCGTTCTACCGCCACTTCAGCATCGCCTGGATGCGCTCGACGACCCGGTTGGTGTCGGCGAGCAAGGCGTCGAGCGCCGTGTAATCCACCTCCAGGCGCTCGAGGCGGGCGGGCATGGGTGGTGGTGACGGCGGCGGTTCGGTCGCGGCCAGCGGCTCCGGCATGACAACCTTCGGCGGCCGTCCCCGTCGGTGTCCGTGCCGGCCCGGCGGTCTCACCGCGGATGCTCGTCCTCGGCGTCTTCCTCGACGTGGGCGAGGAGCCGCACGACGGTCCGGCAACGAGCCTCGATCGCCGCGGCGAACTCGCCCATCAGCGGGTGGTCCCCGCCCGGCATCGCCCTGACCGCTGCGACCGCCTCGGGCAGCTCCCGCCGGACCCGTTCCGCGACCGTCTCGATCCGCCGCAGGATCATTGTGCGGTTGAAGCCGCACTCGTCAGCCATGCGCTGCCAATGGTGGCCCTTGAGATGATCGCCGCGATCCTTGCCGGCGATTGTCTGCGACAGGTTCTTCGTGACGTTCTCCCACGCGGCCGCGCACATGAGGTCGTAGAGCGGGGCCAGCGAGAACCCCCGGCCCGTCAGCAGGATACTGTAGTTCTTGGCGTGTGCGTCGGTGTTGCAGATCAGCACGTTGAAGACTATGGCGTCGAGCAGCCGCATGCGGTCGGCCGCCGTCAGGTGGTTGTCCACCACCTTGAACATGTCCACGAGCCGCGGCCCTTTCATGCCCGAGCGGTTGCGCTCGTACTTCGCCCCAGGCGGCTTGCCAAGCGCCTGGCAGAAGTCCTCCTGGTGGACGCGCAGCCAGCGCCCGTTCCGCTGCACCCGGTCGTAGCGGGTCACCAGAAGGTAGCTCCGCTCTCCCGCCTTACCCGTCGTCACCGCCGCCGTCTTCAGGTCGCAACGGTGGGCGAGCGTCATGCAGAGGGCCTCGTTCTGCACGCTGCCCCACAGCCGTCGGCGGGCGTCGGGCTTCAGGATATGTGTGGACGGCGCTCCGTTGACCGGAATTGCCATTCGTCCGTCCGCCATGAAGGCGACGGGCAGCTTCTCTTGGGCGCCGGCCAGCGACATCGACACGCCGTCGTCGCCCGCCAGGAAGGGCTTGGCTGGCAGCTCCTCGATGATCTTCTCAAGCTCGGTCTCGCCGTCGATCGGACGGTAATCGGGAGCCTCCCCCGCGCGGAGACGCCCGATGGTCAGTGCTCCCGCCGTGTCGCGGCCGATCCGCTCAAGGATGCCGATGACGTCCTGCGGCGAGACGCCGAGGTTCCGTCCGACGGCGAGCAGGTTGGCGTCCTCGGGCAGCAGGTTGGCCAGCCACGGCATCAGGACCTTTGGGCCGAAGGGCCCCCCGCCAAGCGGCATCCCCAGCGATACCGGGAACGCCCCCCGCGTGTTTTGCCAGCGGATGTCGTAGGCGAAGGACGGCCCCTCTTCGGCGAGGGTGATAGCGCCGATGACGAGATGTTCGTAATGGACGGGAAGCGTGCTCACGCCTCGTCTCCGAGGTCGGGGAGGTCTGGATAGGCATCGCCGGGGCCAAGGTCGGGCAGTGTATCGGCGGACGGAACAGGGGCTTGGTCGGTCAACCGGATGCCGACGCCCTTGGCGACGGCGAGGGCCTTGCCGAGCTGGCACGTCGGCTTGCCGCTTTCGAGATCGACGATGAACCGCTCGCCGACGTTGACCGCCAGCGCGAGGTCGCGCTGGGTCATGCCGAGGGCCTGCCGCCGAGAGCGGACGAGGCTGCCGAAGCGTCCCGGCGTGTCGATGAATTCCATGGCGCGCACCGTTCTTCCCGCTCGGGAAGATGATGCCTCCTCTCGCCCGCGTCAAGGCGGATTTTCCCGAGCGGGAAGGAATGCCCGGTTTGACAGAGTTGGGGATCGAAAACTTCCCGCTCGGGAAGCCTGGCGCAGTTTCACCGGGGCCAATACAGGTACCTGTGGAGGGCCGTCGATGATGAGGGCGAGGTGCTGGAGGTTTTCATCCAACGCCGACGGGACAAGGCCGCCGCTGGCAAGCTGATGCGTACGCTGCTCAAGAAGCAGGGCTTTGCCCCGGCCCGGGTTTCCGCCGACAAGCTGCGCTCCTCTGGGGCCGCGTTTCGTGAGATCGGCCTGATGACGCACCATGAACAAGGCCGGCGCCAGAACAACTGGGCCGAAGTCTCGCACCAGCCACTCCGGCGACGCGCAAGGAAGATGCAGCGCTTCAAGTCTCCAGGCTTAGCCCAGCGCTTCGTCTCTCTGCACGCCGCCGTCAACAACACCTCCACCCCTCAGCGCCACCTGGTTCCCCGCCGCATGCTGCGCACCGTCCGGGCGCAGGCCATGGCCGCCTAGCAATTCGCGATCATGGCCGCGTACGGTCGGCACCGCCGGGGCAGCTCGGTCGTGTGGCTCAGGATGACCTCGAACACGATCACGGCGGGCTGACGGCGCAGGGCGAAGCCGAGCTCCCGAACGCACTGCTCGCGATGGGATTGATCTGCAGCCGCGTGCTGCGGATGGCCAAAATTTTTTCGTGCTGACACGCCGCCGCAACGCGTTGACCGGGGCGCCTAAGAGGGGCGGGTGGTACCTTCCTCTTGGGGGGTAATGTCTGGGAGTATCAACACATGGACGCTGAGACGAAGCTCCGCGAGTTCCTCTCATTGATCGATCCTTCCAAGATGCCGGGGCAGCGCCGTCCGGGTCTGCCGTTCCCGACTGCCTTTCTGTTCGGCAAGGGCCGTTTCTGGACGCCGGCGCCGCTGCCGCCCGACATCCCCTTCGGCACGCGGAAGATGTGCTTCCAGAACGCCTTCCAGCTGATGATGTCCAACCCGCGTCGCTACTGTTATGCGGAGGGCTACGCCCTGGAGAAGGACGGTGGCGTCCCCCTCGAGCACGCTTGGTGCGTGACGGAGTCCGGGACGGTGGTCGACCCCACGTGGCGGACGCCCGAACGGACCGCCTACTTCGGTGTCGCGCTTGATGCATCGGTGACCTGCCGCGTGCTCGCAGCGACCGAGACGTACGGTGTGCTTGATTACGCGACGTGGCGGGTTGCCGGGCCGATTCTGCATGAGTTAGTCATGTCGGTTTAGGCGCGGATCGGCTGAGGGATGGGCGCCGGCTCGGTTCGGAGCGGCGCCCATCGCTGGTCGATCTCTTTATCGGCGGACTGGCGCCGCGTGGGTCCTGGCCGACAACGGGGCCTTTGTCGGGAGTGGCACCCTAAAAACAGACCAGAACAAGAACCCATAGAACAGAGCGCATACAGATCATGCGCGCGCAGATTGTACCGGCAGTCGCACAATCGGGTCTCGCCCTACCGCTTCTTCAGCATCGCCTGCACGCGCTCGACGACCCGATTGGTGTCGGCGAGCAGGGCGTCGAGCGCCGTGTAATCCACCTCCAAGCGGTCGAGGCGGGCGGGCACCGGCGGTGGCGGCGGGGACGGTTCGGTCGCTGCCAGCGGCTCCGGCACCAGGATCTTCGGCGGCCGTCCTCGCCGGTGTCCATAACGGCGCGGCCCGGCGGTTTCGCCGCGGATGCTCTCGGTGCCGGGCAGGCCGTACAGGCGGTGCGAGCCGCGGCCGGTTACCTCGACGGCGCCGCCGCAGGCCACCAGCTCCTCCAGCATCATGCCGGCGCCGCGCAGCGAGCAGCCGAGCAGGGTGGCGAGCCGGGCCGGGCCGAGCAGCGGGGCGGCGGCGAGCAGATCGACGGCGGCGGGCAGGCGGCTGTTCGAGCGGCGCGGCCCGATGGCGGCGCGGGCGCCGCGCCAGGCGTGCTCGAGCCGGCGCAGGACGGCGAGGCCATCCGCGGCCTCGCGCTCCAGGCTGCGGGCGAAGGCGCACGTCCAGCCGTCCGGGTCCAGGGGGCTGTCCGGGCGCAGCGTGTCGGCGCCGGCGAGGATGGGGAGCTGTGCGCGTGTCACGCCGGTGGCCTGCAGCGCCACCGGCAGGGCGGCGCGCACCGCGCCGCGCGGGCGGTCGTCGACGATCCACGCCCGCATCGCCCGCGCCAGCGCTGGCAGGCGGGCGCCCGAGCCGGGCTGCGTCAGCGCCCACAGCGCGTCCTCGGCGAGGCGCCGGTGATCAGGGGCCTCGGTGCTGGCATCGAGGTCCCGCTCGGGGCGGCGGTCGGCGGCGGCGAGCATCAGGTTATAGAGCCGCAGGGCGTGGGAGAGCGCATCGAGGTCGGCGCCCCGTTCGTGCTGCGCCGGCGTGTCCGGCGCGCGCAGGCGCAGCCCTTCGAGGAACGCGGCAAGGCGCTGCGGGTCGACGCGGTGGCCGTCGAGGCCGGCGTGGGTGCGCACCGCCTCCAGGCGCACCCAGTGCTGCCAGGCGGGGAGTAGCGGATGGCCGTCCAAGGTGGCATCGAGGCGGGCGACGGCCAGGGTGGCGCGCTCGAGGGCGGCGGCGCGGACAGCGGGGTCGGTTTTTTCGAGGGCGGAAAACCCGAGCACGGACAATCCTTTCACGGCGACAGCGGAGACACTTATAGAAGTAAAATAGTAGTTCGTTTCATGTTGGTGAATTCCCTTTACAAGAGCAAAGGGCCGCTGGCGCACGGCGGCGGCCGGGGGGCGCGAACCTCCTGGAAATCCTTGAGTTTGCTGGAGTTGGCCCCTGCCGCCGGCCACGGGCGGCCCTGGCGCTGCGGCGTTGGCGTCGACGCTGGCGGATTGCGTCCGACAAGCAATGTTGTCGGTCTTGAAAAAAGAGTGCAAGACGCCGTATTCTCTCCCTAAAGGAGAAGCCAACCGAATGCCGCTCAGCCCGCCCGCCGATCACCCCGCCGACCGCGCGGCCGAGCTCGTCAGCTCCGTCGTTGTGACGGCCGCTCCCGATGACACCGGTGTGGTGATCGAATTCGAGATCCTCGACGACCTCCTCCTGCCCGGCACGCACACGTCCGAGCAGATCGTCGAGATCACCCGCTTGGCCAAGGCCGCCGCCCGCACCGTCGCCGCCCGCTACAGCCCGAACACCGAACGCGCCTACCGCGCCGCCTGGGCGAGCTACCGGGACTGGGCGGTCAGCCTCGGCTTCGCACCGCTTGGCGCCGACCCGCGGGTGGTCGGCATGTACCTCGCCAAGGCCTCCGAACGCCTGGCGCTCCCCACCCTCAAGGTCCACCTCTCCGCCATCCTGCTCGCCCACCGCCTCGCCGGCCGCTCGCTCGACGCCAAACACCCGCTGATCGCCGACCAGCTCGCCGGCGTCGCCGCCCTGCAGGCCCGGCGCAAGGTCAAACAGGCGGCCCCCATCCTGCCGGATCTGCTGCGCCGGCTCGTCGCCGCCCAGCCCGACAGCGTGATCGGCTGCCGCAACGTGCTCCTGTTGCTGCTCGGCTTCGGCGCCGCCACCCGGCGCAGCGAGCTGGTCGGGCTGGACGTCGGGGATGTGGTGGTGGTGCCGGGGCGTGGTCTCGAGGTGACGATCCGCGGCGGCAAGACCAAGCGCGGCCGCACCGCGGCCATCTGGGCCGCCGATGACCCGGCGGTGTGTCCGGTGGACGCGCTGCGCCGCTGGCGCGCCGTCTACACCATGGAGGACGCCGACGCGCCGTTGTTCGTGTCGGTGGGGAAGGGCGGGGCGTTTGGCGGCCGGCTCTCCGACCGCAGCGTGGACCGGGTGGTGCGCGAGACCAGTCAGGCCATCGGTGAAACCGATGCCGATCTGATCCGCTGGACCCAGGGACCCGAAATGGCGCAGCGCCTGGGCAGCCGCTTCTCCGCCCACTCCTTGCGCAGCGGCTTCGCCACCGCCGCCGCCGAGGAGGAGGCGTCGCTCAAAAAAATCATGGAGCAGACCGGGCACCAGAGCAGCGACGTCGCGGTGAAGTACATCCGCCACGCCGACCGCTGGCGCGACAACCCCACCGAGCGCTTGTTCCGCCGCAAGCCGGACGCGAACTGACGGCGCACAGCGGTGGGGACAGGGCCCCGCTCAGGAGCGAGCGGGGCCTGTCTCACTGCTACGCCATCTCGTAGGCGCCCACATACAGGTAGCCGCCCTTGGCCCTGGCCCTCGCGCGCAGACGCGGGTTGACCGGGTGCTCCAGGGTGTACGGCTGGTCGCCGTTGGGGTTGATCCAGGTCTGGCCGCACAGGGTCTTCAGCCAGGCGGTCACCTCGTTGTCCAGGAACGCCTGGAAGTCGGGGCTGAACGGGGCCTCGGCCGGGAAGAACGACTTGCGGTCGGGAAAGAACTCCAGCGTCTGGCGGCCGTAGCGGCTCTCCAGGATGGCGCGCGCGCCAAAGGCGCCGCGGATCGGCGTGTTGTCCGGCGGGGGCTCGCCGAACCAGTGGTCCTTCGGGGCAACGTTCAT